>NZ_LT574837.1:922759-1147464 GCF_900086725.1 Bariatricus massiliensis
CTCAGATATTCCGCAAATGTAGAGACTCCTAAACTATTATAAACTTCACTGTTGTTATTGCTGAGCAGCAACTCTTTAAAAACATCTGGAATGTCGGCTCCCTCTATAGCGGAAATCTGCAGTTGTCTCGGCACCTCAGCATCTAATATGGACTGTTTTATTTCCTCGTCAGCATGCCCCTTCCCCTCCAATATATGAGCGGAAATACCATACTTTTCTAAGTCGGACCCTGACACATTCCCATTCACAATGTCTTCAACCGTAATGCCTGCGGCCGCCAGCTGTTCCTCTGACACACCAGCCCCTTCAAGAAATGAACGCACCTGTTCCTCGGTAAGCCCCGTGCCCGACGATGCATTGCCACCCACAGCTCCCGCCATTGTTTTTAAACATTGTTCCTCTATCATATCATCCAATGGCGTAAAAGACATTATCGCTTTGCTGACATACGGTGTTGCAAAAAATACTACCACAAGCGTAAGCACAGTCGCCAAAAGAGAAACCGCAATGCGTACCGCTCCTCTGGCAAAACCCACTATAGCTCCAATTCCTATAATTACACTAACACTTATCAGTAACCAATTCATACTAACTCCTATTTTCCAAATCGTACTTCTTCAATTCCACGTTCACTCATCACCAGATATTTATTAATTCCGGAAAGGGGTAAAATATCGAGAATATTTTCTTCCATCTCACCGTCAAACTTTTGCACACCCCATGTTGTAAACACAGCACACTGTTTGCCATCGAACATCATAACGCTTCCGTCCGCAATCTTTACATTGCTATATTCTCCCTCGAATGTTTTTGAAAGCTTTTCTGTTCCTGACATATTATACAGCCTTAGTTCATTTTTATCCTGAGAGTCGTCTTTTAATACAAACCCTATATAGTCGTCATCATAGAACACGCTTTTTACTTCCTTATTAAGTTCCACTTTTTTTGATAAAGCCGGTTTATCTTTCCCTTTATATATGTAAAAAGCCTGCTCGCTGATTAACATAGACGTATTATCATCCACAAAAAAGGACATTGGAATGATTTCATTTTTATACACTTCTTCAGCAGCCTGCTGTTCTGACTCCTCCGTTCCACCATTATGAAAATCGTAGTAGATAATCCGGGTAGCCTGTACCCCATCCACCACGCAGAGATAAGATACCTGAAGCATACCTCCGTCAGGAGAAATTGCCATTCCTATCGGATATCCCGTCCCGGTTATAGAGGCTCTGTGTTCCACCAACATATTTCCTGCCGCATCATAACACACAATTAAAGATGTATTTTCATTTTTAAGCAGCGCGCACACAATACCATTCTCCGACACCGCCAGCGATTCTACAGGATAATTGGTATGCACCTCCCCCCTGAGTCCCTTTTTATTAAAAACTAGAATATCATTTCCTCCCCGGTCTCCCACAACGACAGAATCCTTATTAATATTTAAAAAAGGATTTTTAATTTGATAAGACTGGTTCCACTGCTCTTCCGCTTTTCTATTCAAAAATGCAATTCCGTCCCGGCTGTATTTTAGTACACCATTCGAAAACTGCATGTAACTATTCTTGTCATTGCCTGCATCTTGGTAACTCTGAACCGTCCTCGCCACATTATATGTCTGCAGCTCCACCAACAGATAGGTACTGGCGGCGGCCGCCAGCAACGTAATTGTAGTCAAAATGACTTTTCTCCAGAATCGCCGCTTATGCGCTTTAATTTTTTCTTCCAAATCCTCTAACGGATTCCGTACTTCTATAATAACACCCATATTATATCCTTTTTCTTCTTGTCTTATTTCTTTCGACTGCGGGGCGGTAAACGAGTTTCTCTCAATCCGCGTTCATACTTCCGCTCCGAACGCCACCTCAGGGCTATGCGCTCATTATATCACACTTTTCTATGGAAGCAATAATTTCTGTCCTATGAAGATTAAGTTGCCGTCGGATAGACCGTTCATTTTGCAGATTGCATCTACATGACTTGTATCGCCGTATACTTTCTTGCTGATTCTGGCGAGTGTGTCCCCCTTCTCTACAATATAGATATCTTCACTCATTTCTTTCATCGTACTGGCGGCTGTATCGCCGCCGGAATTTGTGTCAGTTTTCCCCTGAGTGGAAGCGTCCTGACCAGAGGCTTGTCCATCTGTCTGTCCTCCAACGCTTCCGCCGTCATCGGTATCGCCTTCCCCTTGATCCTCTTGGGGTTCTGAGTCCTCTGTCCCGCTTTTTGGCTGAGCGCTGGTCTCCACCGTCTGCCCCTCCTTGCCGGGCGATACGGTTTCTTTTATATAATCCAGCGACGACTGTACCGACTTCATTTTGTCATAATTATTCATGGTCGTGACTCCGATAATAAGTACCACCAAAACAAGAAACACACTTGCCGCGTACATCACTCTGGAGGTATGCCGCTGCTCTTGAACTTCGAACCGCTCTTTCACGATACTACGAAAATTCTTTGCAGCCTTATCCTCCACAACTTCACTGGGAGTCACGCCAATCTTTTTACGCCTTGTCACCATGTAATTCTGCATGGATGGATTTTTCTCATAATATATGTAATGCCCGCCCATCTGCATAAGCTCTTTATATTTATAGGCAAAATATAGCTCGTCCTTCTCGGCGGCATCCTTCATAATAAATACCGTTCCCGTATGCGCAAAATATTGTTCATGAATTTTAGTAAGATTACCATTTAATAGAAGAGGATGTCCCGGAAGGGAAATAAACCAGCCTATAATCTTACCGCCTTCAAAATATTTTTCGCAGTCTTCCCCGGCCTTTTTCCACGTTTCCTCCCCTATGGCTATATCCGGTCCTTCTGTATCTATCTCCTCCATCTGCACCGCACCAGAGATATAGATGCAGTCCTGTTCTTCCTGACGTACTGTATGTCCAATCAAAAAGGCCCCTGTCGGATTTTCATCCGCTTTATCGCAAAGTTGGTTTAGAAATGTATCGACATAATCTTCAACATAAATTCTAGGAGTATCACTAACATTACCTATCTGCCGTACATTTTTCGGAAATTGGTTTTCCATATACTCTCACCTCATTTTGCATATTTTTGCTTATGATAGCATATGAAAACCACCAATTTTATCGCTTTATGTCAGCCAGATATGAAAACCGCTCGACAACTCTTGATAAATCCCGTCGTATTCTTGTGGTATCGACATTTTCCCGCCTGCTCGTCTCGCAGCTCCCACAATATTTGTCTGTGATAGTCGTTATCCATCCCTCTTTTGTATGAGGCAGCGTAAATAATGTCACGGGCCACATGTGGGAACGAATAATATCCTTCTCCGTCTTATTTAGTTCAAAAAATTTTTCTGCATTTTTCAGCGCCTCTTTTGGATGAGTCATACCGTGGAAACGGTCACCAGTCTTTTTTGCATGGGTGTGCCAGTCATATAGAAACAAATCGTGCAGCATCCCACCTCTAGCCGCTGAACGTGCGTCCAGCTTCAGGAACCGGCACCACTGGTAATTATAGTAGGCAACATGCATACAGTGCTGGTAACAATTGGTCTTTCCGTGATGAGGGTACAGCTTCATACGCAGTACCACAGGATGACTGGCCAAATCCTTTATACAATCATTGAACTCTTCGTTCCAGTCCCGGCGAAGTTCCAGCAGCTTTTTGGCCGCCCTCTCCCTGAAATTCTTCAAACCATCTATCTCCTTCTTCAACAAATACTATTTTATTTCCATAATAGTATAGCAAATTTTTTAACTTGCTGTATGAATTTTTGAAAAAATTAAGGTTTTATTTAAACAAGTTTCTAGTTCTGGCAAGCCAAAAGCCGCCCTAAAGGACGGCTTTTAACTCGTTATAAATAACGATGAGAAGATCAAATATAGTACATGCTGATATTTAAAATATTATACCAACATTCTCAGTGGTTTAAAGTATTACTCTATTATCTGCCTTTCTTGCCAAAAAGCAGCTTCCACCTTGCCTTTAAAGAAATTGCAATTACAATGTGTTTCATTTTTCCACAGCGTTCACACTGTCCCGAATAATAGCCATATACACAATCCTGCCGCTTCAGGTTCAACCCATGCCGGTGGTTCAGACATTCTCTGCACAAATGTCCCATTTCCTCGCTTTTTAGATATTTGTACTCTACCATCCTCTTAAGTCCTTTCTCGTAACTGTAAATGTATACCTTTAAAGAAAAAATTTTCCAAATTATATTTTTCATAATTTTCCATTTTTGTTAATGTATACCTTTTTATTCCAATCAATTTAGCGTAGTTTTATTAATTTATCTTGTATTTATCCCTTGCCTGAAGCTTTTAAAGATGTTAATATTATATTGGTATTTTGTTAGTTGCTTTTTTGCAAAAAAGGTATAGGTTTCTTGAAATAGTAGTAATAATTCAGCGCCTCCGATGGATAATAACGTCAGGAGGTGTTTTTATATTGGGAAAAAAATACTATGGGTACATGAGAGTATCAACAGCAGAACAAAATGATGAAAGACAGCGTGTCGAGCTTCTAAAATGGGGAATCTCAAAGCACAACCTTTACGCAGACAAGATTTCTGGAAAGGACTTCGAGCGTCCGCAATACAAGCGGCTCCGCCGAAAACTTCATGAGGGTGATATTCTGGTCGTCAAGAGCATAGACCGGCTGGGCCGTAATTATGAAGAGATACAAAAGGAATGGAATTATCTAGTCAAAGAAAAGAATATAGACATTGTAATTATTGACATGCCACTTCTAGATACAAGAACAAAAAAAGATTTAATCGGAACATTGATCTCGGACATCGTTCTGCAGCTTCTCTCTTATGTAGCGCAGACCGAACGAGAATATATCCGTCAGCGTCAGGCTGAAGGCATCGCCGCGGCCAAGGCTCAGGGCAAGCATTTGGGCCGTTACCCTAAACCTTATCCTGATGGATTTGAAAAGTACTATTTACTGTGGCGCCGTAAGGCACTGACTTTTTCAGAGACTGCATGCAAATTAAATGTCAGCGAGAATCAGCTCCGCTGGCTGGTATCCCGCTATCGCAGGGAACAGGAGAATTATTAAGATTTCTGACTTGAACTATTCATGTCAAAGTTCTTTCATTTGTGAATATAGCTTATCCTCAAACAGAAAATCCCCGCCTCTTATGAGACGGGGACTCCCTCCATTATACAATGTTGAGGTCAAAGCACCTTTTGACCCTGATGTCATAATATTAAACTATTTTACAAATGCTTTTACTTTCTCATAAATGCTATCAGCATCAAGACCGTATTTCTTAACCAATTCTACTGCCGGGCCGGACTCGCCGAACACATCCATCACACCAATCTTAAGAACCGGTGTCGGGAGGTTCTCAGACAGGACATCGCAGACAGCACTTCCAAGTCCGCCGATTACAGAATGTTCTTCAACTGTAACCACTTTTCCGGTTTCTTTTGCTGCCGCGAGAATCAATTCTTCATCCAGCGGTTTGATTGTATGGATATTGATGACCTTGGCCTCGATTCCATCTGCCGCAAGCTTTTCTGCGGCCGTAAGGGATTCACTCACTTCAAGGCCTGTGGCAACGATTGTCACATCCTTACCTTCCCGAAGTACGATACCTTTTCCGATTTCGAACTTATAATCCGGTGTGTCATTGATTACCGGAACGGCAAGTCTTCCGAAACGAAGGTAAACAGGACCCTGATGCTCATAAGCTGCAAATACTGCTGCCTTTGCTTCTACATCATCAGACGGGCTGATTACTACCATTCCCGGAATTGTTCTCATCAATGCGATATCCTCGTTACACTGATGTGTAGCCCCATCCTCTCCTACAGAGATTCCGGCGTGGGTCGCACCGATTTTCACATTGTTCTTCGGATATCCAACGGAGTTACGAACCTGTTCAAACGCACGTCCGGCTGCAAACATTGCAAAGGAGCTGGCAAACGGAACTTTTCCGGTTGTAGCGATACCTGCCGCAACGCCAATCATATTTCCCTCTGCGATACCGCAGTCGATAAAACGCTGAGGGAACGCTTTTTTGAAAACGCCCGTCTTGGTTGCGCCTGCAAGGTCAGCGTCCAATACAACAACGTCGTCATGTAATTTACCTAATTCTGCCAAAGCATTACCGTAGCTTTCTCTTGTTGCGATCTTCTTTACTTCTGACATAATGCTTCACCTACTTTCTCTAAATCTGCCATAGCTGTCTTATATTCTTCTTCACTCGGAGCTTTTCCGTGCCATCCTGCCTGATTCTCCATGAAAGAAACACCTTTTCCTTTTACGGTCTTAGCAATAATAGCGGTCGGCATACCCTTGGTTGCTTTCGCTTCCTTGAATGCAGCGTCAATCTCATCGAAATTGTGACCATCAATGTTGATTACATGGAAGTTGAACGCTTCGAACTTCTTGTCGATTGGATATGGAGAGTTCACTTCGTCGATTGGTCCGTCAATCTGAAGATTGTTATTGTCAATGATAAACACAAGATTGTCCAGCTTCTGGAATCCTGCCAGCATAGCAGCCTCCCAAACCTGTCCTTCCTGAATCTCGCCGTCGCCCACCAGTGTGTATACACGGTAGTCGTCGCCAGAAAGTTTAGCGGAGATAGCCATTCCTACTGCTGCGGATACGCCCTGTCCAAGTGAGCCGCTTGACATATCGACACCCGGGATGTGCTTCATATCCGGATGTCCCTGAAGGTAGGAGCCCACGTGACGAAGTGTCTTTAAGTCTTCTACCGGGAAAAATCCTCTCTCGGCAAGTGCTGAGTAGTATCCTGGAGCGGTGTGCCCTTTGGATAATACGAAACGGTCACGGTCTGCCTTTTTCGGCTCTGCCGGATCAACGTTCATTTCTTCAAAAAATAAGTAAGTATAGATGTCTGCTGCTGATAAAGATCCGCCCGGATGTCCTGACTTTGCAGAATATACTGCTGTCACGATATCCTTGCGCACTTCATTTGCAGTCTTCATAAGTTCAAGCTTGTTCATGAAATTTGCCTCCTAATAATAAGTGATTAAGTTCTATGTATCCGTTTTTGCTTGAATGATTGCCCTCACCATTCGCCACGGCGCTTATTCTCCCTACTCTCCGAAAACAGCCTTGTAGTCTGCCTGGAATTTAGCGATACCAGCATCTGTCAGTGGGTGGTGTGTCATTTGTTCAATTACCTTATATGGTACTGTCGCAATATGTGCTCCCGCAAGTGCACAGTCTGTCACATGCATGGTCGTGCGCACGCTCGCCGCTATAATCTCGGTGTCGATATCCCCTGCCACTGCGAAGATTTCCGCGATTTCGCTGATCAAGTCAATACCGCGCACGGAAATGTCGTCCAGACGTCCGAGGAATGGGGATACATAAGTTGCGCCTGCTCTTGCTGCCAACAGTGCCTGATTTGCGGTGAAAATCAATGTTACATTCGTCTTGATTCCTTCTGCGCTTAATACTTTGCAAGCTTTCAGGCCTTCGACGGTCATCGGAATTTTAACAACCATGTTCGGATGGATTTTGGCAATCTCTCTTCCTTCTGCAATCATGCCCTCAGCGTCTGTTGTGGTCGCCTTCACTTCCCCGCTGATTGGCCCGTCCACGATAGAAGTAATCTCTGCGATAACTTCTGCAAAGTCACGTCCTTCTTTAGCGATTAAAGACGGATTTGTTGTTACTCCGCAGATTACGCCCATATCATTCGCTTTTTTGATGTCTTCCACGTTCGCTGTGTCGATGAAAAATTTCATTCTTCTTTTCCTCCTTGATTTTAAGAAATCGTTATATTTTCCCGCAATCTGACAGCATTTACCCGCGTCTATATGCCAACTGCCCGATTTGCTTAGATTATATCCTATTTATTAGAAATTGGTCAATAGGCATATTATTTATTAGTAATTTTCTCAATTAATATTATCATTTTATTAATAAATATTCTAGACATTTACTTCATTCATTCACACTAATACGTCTATTTATTGTTCTTTCTCTTAGAATTATTAGTAATATTTTTCGAAAATGAACTAATTTTTGTTTTTGCATAGGAGGTCGTCCCTCTGGCTATCAATTTCGGTTCATATTCTACATGGTAAGTGCTGATCGGCTGAATATCGGAATAGGTACTATTCTGGGACATAATTTTTTTCATAATAATATCGCAGGCGTCCCGTCCTTTGAAGACTACAAAATGCTCAATCGTAGTAAGAGAAACTTTGTGCATCCTCGCAAACAGCGTGTTATCACATCCCATTACGGAAATGTCGCCAGGAACCTTGTATTTTTCTTCGTGCAGGGCGTCAAGGATTCCAAATGCAATCATATCGTTGAGGCCCACAATCGCCGTCACATCTTTCTCTTCCTTGAGCACTTCTTTTGTCAGGTCATATCCGATTTTATATTCCGAATCAATATTTGGCACATCCTCGTCCGTCTCTTCACTTGCCGCCTTGATAATCACATTCCCCTTCAGCCCTTTGGCGTCAAACTCCTTTAAGAATCCTTCCACTCTCTTAGAGCGCTGCTTTTGCCGTGTTGTAAGAGGCGGCGCTATATACGCCACCTTACGGTGCCCCAGTTCCAACAGATGGCGGGCCATCAGACGCCCCAGCTTTGAGTTGTCCAGCTCCACCGCGTCAACATTCAAATGTTCATTCTGGTTATTAATAATCGCAATTGGTATCTCTCCCGCCAATTCCTCCACCATATCCATAAAACAATGGCTGGGATTACAGGTGTAGATAATGCCCAGCGGCCGAAGCTCCGGCATCATTTTCAGATACCGCTCCTCCATCCGCAGATCCCGCTGCGTGTTGCAGACAAATAGTCCATACCCTTGCTCCTTCGCCCGGGATTCAATCCCCTGCAGAAGCATCACATAATAAGGATTCGTAAGGTTCGAGCAAAAAACAACAATTAATTTGTCTCTCTTACTCTCCTTAGGTTTCTTGCGCTTCGGAATCTCATATCCCATCTCCTTCGCCGCCTGCTCCACCTTCCGAATAGTCTCCTTCGAAAAAGAAACATTATACTTCCTATTCAAAACCATAGAGACCGTGGACTGCGATACCCCTGCGGCTTTCGCAATATCAGAAGACGTAACCTTATTCCTTTTCATCCCGATTCACACCTCCAGAATTTCCAGACAATTCTCAAAATTGTAGACGGGGACAGGTCCCAACGCGTTGGGACCTGTCCCCTTTGCCCCTTGCTTAAAGCTCTGTTCTTCCTTCCAGTGCTCTCAGCAATGTCACTTCGTCTATATATTCCAAGTCACCGCCCACAGGTACGCCGCTGGCTATACGGCTGACTTTAATTCCGGTGGGCTTGATCAGCTTACTGATATACATAGCCGTAGTCTCACCCTCGAGACTGGAGTTTGTGGCGATAATGACTTCATCCACATCCCCCTGCAGCCGCTCCATCAGCTCCTTCAGCCTTATATCTCCCGGCCCGATACCCAGCATCGGTGAAATGGCGCCATGCAGTACATGATAGACTCCCTCGTACTTCCCTGTCTTTTCATAGGCCGCCAGATCACGGGCTGTCTCTACCACCATAATGGTCTTATGGTCTCTCTCGCTGCTCGCACAAATCGGGCACACCTCACGGTCCGTTAAAGTCCAGCATTCCTTGCAGTAGCGAACATTATTGCGTGCCTCTACCATGGTGCGCGCCATCTCTTCCACCTGTTCTTTCGGCATATTTATCATATGAAAAGCCAGCCTTTGGGCTGACTTTGTTCCGATTCCGGGCAGTCGCGAAAATTCATCAATTAACTTGCTTATCTGACTGCTATAATAATCCATGCCTGCACTCCTAGAATAATCCCGGCATTCCGCCGCCCATACCGCCTGTAAGCTTGCCCATAGCGGATGCGTTCTCTTCATCGGCCTGACGGATAGCTTCATTGACAGCCGCCACAATCAAATCTTCCAGCATCTCAATGTCATCCGGATCCACAACTTCCTCAGAAAGCTTCACCTTCTGCACTTCCTTCTTCCCGTTGATAGTAACCTCTACCGCTCCGCCGCCTGCCGTAGCCGTAAATTCCTTCGTCTCCATCTCTTTCGCCTGCTCTTCCATCTGGCGCTGCATTTTCTGAGCCTGCTTCATTAAATTAGCCATATTGCCGGGCATCCCTCCGCCCGGAAATCCTCCACGTTTTGCCATAATACTAATCCTCCTTTATTCGTCCTCAATGGTAATATCCATATGAATCATCTTCTCTATATCTACAAAGCTTTCCTCGAACCGCCGCCCTGTTTCCAGCTGACGCACTTCTACCGGAATATGCTTGCCTACCTTTTGTTCAATAAGCTGTTCCAGCTCCTGCACATGATCCGCAGTTCCTACAACTCCCGCACTGATTTCATCGGGAAGTACAACAAGCAGCTGGTCCTGATTCCCAGCGCTTAACTTGGCCTGCTTTAAATAATTACGCAGCATACCCGACGCCTCGTTTGCAATTCCCCGGAAATTAGACGCCACCTGCTTCACCTCTTCCGTGAGCGCCCTTGGCAGCTCCGGTTTGGGCTGTGGCTTCGGCGCTTCGCCATTCACATAGACGACCTTCTGCTCCACAGGCGCGGACGTAACCCCTTCCTCCACCTGCTTTTCCAGCGCACGTATCCTATCCAAAAGGCTGTCTTTTGAACTCTCCATCTGTGGCTTGCACATCTTAATAAGCGTCACTTCCAGAAGCACACGCTTCTGCGTCGCGTACCTGAGCTGGTTCGTCAACTCCGAAAAAATGCGGATATAGCGGAGAAGCACTTCCGAATCTATCATCGCTGCCTCTTCCTTCAACTGCGCAAGATTCTCTGTAGATACATCCAGCACATCCTCCATATTATCAGAACTTTTCACAAGAAGCAAGTTCCTTAAATACCATGTGAAATCCGCAGAAAGCTGGGACAATTCTCTCCCCTGCATAACCAGCTCTTCCACCGTCTTCAGCACCCGGGATACATCCTGTGCTATAATCTCCCGCAGAAGCCGGCTGAACACCTCGGTATCCACAGCTCCCAGCACCTCAAGCACATTGTCATAAGTCAAAGTCTGCCCCAGATAAAATGCAATACACTGATCCAGAAGGCTCAACGCATCACGCATAGAACCGTCCGCAGCCTTGGCAAGATACCGGATAGCGCGCTCTTCAACCTCAACCTGCTCTTTTTCCATCAGCTCTGTGAGTCTGGCGGCTATCGTATCTATTGTAATACGCTTGAAGTCATAACGCTGGCATCTGGACAGAATCGTAATCGGAATCTTATGGGCCTCCGTAGTCGCCAAAATAAAGATGACGTAATCCGGCGGCTCCTCAAGTGTCTTCAGCAGCGCGTTGAAAGCCCCGATGGAAAGCATATGCACCTCATCGATGATATAAACTTTATACCTTCCCTCCGTAGGACGGTAGGATACTTCATCCCGAATCTCCCTGATATTGTCGACACCATTATTCGACGCGGCGTCAATCTCTATCACATTCATAGATATCCCCGCTCCGATGCCTTTACACATCTCGCACTCACCGCAAGGACTGCCGTCCACCGGATGTTCACAATTCACCGCTTTCGCGAATATTTTCGCCACCGTCGTCTTTCCAGTCCCCCTTGTCCCGCAGAACAGGTAGGCATGGCCGATTCTCTGTGCCTTAATTTGATTCTTCAATGTTGTAATAATATGATCTTGTCCCTTCACGTCCGCAAATTCCGCAGGGCGGAACTTACGGTATAAGGCAGTATACGACATGTGTTTCACTCCTCCAAGGTTCTTTCCTATTCATCGCCGAAACTGATTCCTGTCAGCTTGGCTTCTTTAATAATATCCGCTTTAGGATCGACGCTCTTCAGCTTACCGGCAACCTCCTGAAGCGGCACCTTCTTGATTTCCCCGTTCTTTATGGCCACCATATATCCATAATCTTCCTTCAAGATCAGGCCCGCTGCGGCTGCCCCAAGTCTGGTAGCCAGAACCCGGTCATAGGGACACGGAGAACCGCCCCGCTGCGTATGCCCCGGCACGGTGATACGCACTTCTTGATCCGTGCGGTTCTGTATCTTCTCCGCCAGCTCATAAGCCACGGAAGGATACGTCTTCTTAGCCTGCTTCTCCTTCAACCTCTTTTTCGGAAGCGCAGCGTCATCCTTAGAAATAGCCCCCTCTGCCACTGCTATGATGGTAAATCTCTTTCCCGCTTTGGCCCGTCCGTTAATGGCCTTGATGATTACATCCAGATCATAAGGTATCTCAGGCAGCAGAATGATATCCGCGCCGCCCGCTATCCCCGCATGCAACGTCACCCAGCCAACCTTGTGTCCCATCACCTCAATGATGAACACCCGGCTGTGGGAAGTCGCCGTCGTATGAATCCGGTCAATCGTATCCGTTGCAATATCCACCGCACTCTGAAAACCAAAGGTCATATCCGTCCCCCAGAGATCGTTGTCAATCGTCTTCGGCAGGGTTATCACATTCAACCCCTCCTCACGGAGCATATTGGCCGTCTTATGCGTGCCGTTTCCTCCAAGGACAACAAGACAATTGAGATTCAGCTTATGATAAGTATGCTTCATAGCCTCCACTTTATCAAGCCCGTCCTCCCCCGGAACCCGCATCAGCTTAAACGGCTGTCTGCTCGTCCCAAGGATTGTGCCGCCAACTGTCAGAATCCCCGAAAAATCTCTGGATGTCAGCATCTTAAAATTCGAATAGATCAGTCCCTTATATCCTTCTTGAAATCCATAAATCTCTACATCATCACGCTCAGAAAATACACCTTTTACAACGCCTCTCATGGCCGCATTCAAAGCCTGACAGTCACCGCCGCTGGTAAGCATTCCTATTCTTAACATATGTCCCACGTCCTTTCTGTTGTCATCGCTCTACTGCTATTATAACTTATTCTTTCCCTCTAAACAATCAAAACATCCGCTTTCATTGACGTTTCTCCGACAAATGGCTATACTATAGATTGTAATAAATACAAAGAAAGTCAGGTAAAAATATGGAGCGCAACGAAATGTGCTGGTGCGGAAGTGGAAAGAAATACAAAAAATGCCACCGCATCATCGAAGATAAAATTTTATATCACAAAGAAAAAGGGGACATCGTTCCCACACGGGACATTTTAAAAACCGTTTCTCAAATTGAACAAATAAAAAAGAGCGCCGAATTAAACACGGCTGTTCTCGACCATGTAGAATCCCATATTCACGCAGGAATGAGTACGGAGGAAATCGACCGTCTTGTCTACGATTATACAGTGGCACACGGCGGCATCCCAGCCCCCCTCCACTATCAAGGTTTCCCAAAAAGTGTGTGCACTTCCCTAAATAACGAAATCTGCCACGGAATCCCGGATGATACCATTCTTTTAGAAGAAGGAGACATTATCAATGTAGATGTGTCTACGATACTTGACGGATACTTTTCCGATGCCTCCCGCATGTTTATCATCGGAAAGACAAGTGAGCGCGCGGAAAGATTGGTCCGCGTCACAGAAGAGTGTGTGAAGCTTGGGCTGGAGCAGGCTAAGCCGTGGAACCACCTTGGGGATATCGCCTACGCCATCAACAGCCACGCCAAGGCAAATGGCTACTCCGTCGTAGAAGAAATCGGCGGACATGGTATTGGACTGGAATTCCACGAAGACCCGTGGGTAAGCTACGTCACCCCCAAAGGCAGCGAAATGCTTCTGGTACCCGGCATGATATTTACGATTGAGCCTATGATCAACGAAGGCAGTCCAGACTTCTTTGTTGATGAAGATAACGGCTGGACAGTGTACACAGAAGATGACGGCCTGTCCGCCCAAATAGAATATATGGTACTGATCACCGAAGACGGCGCAGAAGTACTCACAAAATAGACGGAGGAATTTATTTATGAACGATATTTATTCTCATCTGCTCCCCATCGAAGGGGCCTGCAACGTACGGGATATCGGGGGCTATGAAACACAGGACGGATGTCTGACAAAAGAAAACGTCTTTTTCCGCTCCGACAACACAGCCGGATACACAGAAAAAGACGTACAATTTTTCATTGATAAAGGGGTGACTCTCACCGTCGACCTGCGCTCCGCAGACGAGACCGGGCGGCAGGCATCCGCCTTTGTCCACGTGCCCGGCATCCGCTATGAAAACATCCAATTGATAGACGGAATCCACTCCCAGTTCACACGGGAAAACATCCCCGTCACCATGGGACAGCTTTACATCCAGTTCTTGGAGACCGGCAAAGCACAGTTCGGAAAAATGTTCCGCCTCTTTGCAGAAAACACAGGCGCTTCCCTCTATCACTGCACCGCCGGCAAGGACAGAACCGGTGTGACCACTATGCTGCTCCTTTCCCTCGCGGGCGTCGCCGATGATACCATTATCGAAGACTACGCCGCCACAGAAGTATTTACAGAACACATCATAGCAGGGCAAAAAGCCCAGCTCGCATCCATGGGCCTTGACGTCCCTGATTTTATGCTCCACGCCGATTCCCAAAACATGGAAGAAACGCTGGCCCATCTGCATAAGACTTACGGCACCGCCGAAAATTATCTTCTTAACTGTCAAGTGTCTAAGACAGAAATAGACATACTGAAAAATAAAATCATTTCATAGGCCTGAATATTTCAAGTCAAATAAAACTAACGCAATGTTTTTTAAGGGGCTTGTTTGACAGCCCCTTAAGTGAATTTACAAGGGACTACACTCTGATTGTGAAGCAAGCTACTGACATTCATATACTTGATTAGTCATTAGTACCGCATAGAAAAACCACCCTTGAAACTTTGGCTAGGTGTCAGGGTGGTGTTTTCTACTTCTTTCACAGGTCAAACCACTCGTGGGCGGTTGTTCCTTTTATGCTTATGTCATAACAGATACCTCAAATTTTTTCAAGTTTTTTCAGCATGTGTGATTCCGACTTACCAATAACCGCAATTTAGGTAGAACAAAAACAACTGATTTTTAACAGACTGTTTATCCGGTATTTTTTACTTTCTCATCAATTAGTTCTGTAATTCTAATATCAACGCCCAACACAAGTACTTCCTAAATCGCATATCCAATAAACGTATTGCCGTTTTGTTCCACCATACTCTCTAAATCAGTAATTGGCACGGAGTATCTTTGTCCGTCCGCCGGGTCAAGGTACGCTACATTGGTCTTATTATAACCTATCAGCAGGACTGCGTGGTCTCCGCCTGTCATCGCGATTACCGGCGTCTCCCGGCTGATTGTATACAGTATCTGCTCCGTTGTGCATCCGGTCAAATCCAAGCCTTCCCCGCCGATATGGCCGCTCAATATTTCTTCCGGTGCCATCCCATTAGCCAGTTCATTAACTACATCTGCCTCTTTCCCTTCCTTTGTAAGCATCTGCCTTAAGCAGGCCGCCAGCGTGTTCTCCCCCTCGGCGGCAGTGAATGGCTCCATATTGTCCACTTCATAGATAGACGGTTTGTTGCTCTTCTCCCAGACATAGGCCTGCTTGGAAGAAACCGCAACACCATTCAAATCATCTGCATTCTGTACCGCATAGGCCGCCTTATCATAGACCCCTTGAAGTTCCCCAAGCGCAAAAACATAATATTTACCTGTTGTCTCGGCCTCATCAAAGTGCACCATCATTGGCTTGTCAAACAGAACTTGCTTCGGTTTCAGAAGCTTGGCTTCCGTATCCCGTATTCCATCTTCATAGGCAAGGCGCACTACCTTCTGCCTCACTTCATCCGAATAGGTCTCCAGTTTAATATTGCTCTCCGCCGCTTCCTCGTTATTCGTGATATAATCGGCAGCCGCCGGTGTGTAAACATCTTCATTTTTGGAGACCCGGTTGATTGTCATCATATTATCGGTGATAAACGTATCCAGAATATAGAGCTCCTGTACTTGATAATTTTTCACAATCTCCTGTTTCTGGTTCACTATATCCAATTTATACATCGGATAGACACTCTGCCCTGCAGTCGTATGCCCCGCATCCGCTCCGCGCAGTGTCCCATAAACAAAATCATTTTTGATAAATCCGATGGGACGGATATATTCTTCCCCCTCAGCCGCCACATCGAAAGAATCACCGGTCTGCAGGTTCAATACAGTAATCTTCTGAGATTGATTCAAATCTCCGCCGCTCTGATATGCAAGCAGGTGCCCGTCCTCCGAAGCCGTGTACTGTCCGGATGTCAAGCCACGCACCAATACCTCTCTTGTGTCTTCCTTCATGTCTACACAGTATAGGGTTCCGTCCATCATTACATACAGTCTCTCAGACTTACTGCTATAATAGACATACTTTCCGAACTCTTCCTTAATCACAGAGTACCCTTTGGCACTCGGAACAAAGGCTTTTTCTTCCACAGAACTTTTTTCAGCATCAAAATAGTAGACCGCAGCCCCCGAGCGCCCCTCATGTGCCCCTCTGTTCATATACCCGCAAACCGTAAAAATCGTATTTCCATTTTTATCGACGGAAACTATCCGTATATCATGCTGGTCGTATAGATTCCTGACATCCCGGCTCTCAGAGCTGGCAAAACTGAATACAAGAGACATCTCATCATTATCTTTATTATAATTCCACAATTCATTGTTCTGTATAAACGAAACAATCGTGCCTTCGGAATTGTTTTTATATTCTAAATCTGCCGGCGCAATTCCTAGCAAAACCCCTTTCTGGCTCAGAGCTTTCTCCCCACCGTCAAACACTTGATTCATGGTACGGTTATAATCGAGCAGATACGTCTTATCTCCAACCACACGAATTCGAAAAAATTCCTTTACCGTATATAAGGCATCCGGATCCTCCGTCACTCCGGCGCACTTTACACTGTAGTTCAACTGAATGGAAGTATAATTCTCATTACATTCCAGTACTTCCCACCGGACATCTCCAGAAATGGCTGGTTTCAGGTCTCCCCATGTCACATGATCTACATCAGAATGTATCGTTACCGTTTGAAGTGTAGTATTATCCCCTTCTGAACTTGGCTCAATGACATCACTCAGCGAATCCGCCTTGTCCTTCACCATCTCTGTTTCCAAAAAATTCTGGGCAAAATCCAGACATGTCCTATAGTTCGCCTCCGCGGCATCTACAATTCTAGTATAGTAATAGACATCTTGATCCTCCAGATGAAGTATGACCTTCAGAACTCGTTCTGCCGTCATCGTCTTCTCCGCGGAAAACTGCATGGAAACCGTGTCTTTTACATCCTTGACCGTCTCCTCCTGAAGGCACTCCTCACCATTCAGCGTATACACCTGCCATGTCACGCTGTCCACCTTGGCGTCATATTTTTCAACATTCATATCAAGCATATAATCGCTGACCGGAGTCACTGTATCTCTCATAGATGAGATGACCATATCCTCTTTGTAACCCGGCAGAGAATTAACCTCATATCCTTCTGTCGTAAAAGAAATTCTGGGCAGCGTCGCCGAGCCCATGTCTGCGCTCATATCGGTATTTCCACGATTTGTAAGGTAACTGAACAGAATGACAGCCGCAATGAATACTGCGGTGAGCACCCCTGCCCGGACTGCTATCTTTTTTATCATATTGTATCCCCTTTATTGTTTGAATGCTACTTCCCCGTATCCTTATCCTGTGCAAGAAGCGTGGCTAATGTGGGCTTTATATGAAGCATCTCCTCACAGGCCGCGATCGTCTCACTGTTGGCTCCTCGTTTTCCGGTGTACACTGCCCGGATAAGAATATTTTTCGGCGTATGCGCCATATCGATAAATTCAAGAATCTGGGTCTCATAGCCTTCTCTTTTTAGATATTCAGCTCTCATGGCATCTGTCACAAGAGCCGCCATTCTTTCTTTAATCAATCCATAAGAAAAGAGAGGCGCCAAAACATCATTTTCCATCTGCGCATTTAGCTCATGCTGACAGCACGGCACGGACAAAATGACTTTAGCTTTCCAGCCGACCGCTTTCGCCAAGGCGAAATCTGTGGCGGTATCACAGGCATGAAGTGTCACTACCATATCCACTTCCTCCACCCCTGTATAATCTGCAATATTGCCCTCAAGAAACTTTAACTTATGGTAGCCATACTTCTCTGCCAACTGGTTACAATGACGGATTACATCTTTTTTCAAATCCAGACCTATAATTCTCACATCATACTTTTTCAATTCATGTAAATAATAATACATAGCAAAAGTCAAATATGACTTTCCACAGCCGAAATCCAGAATCGTGACTTCTCTATCGGAAGGCAGCTTGGGGAGGATATCCTCGATAAACTCCAAAAAACGGTTAATCTGGCGAAACTTATCGAACTTAGATTTCACAACCGCCCCGTCCTGCGTCATAACCCCTAAATCCTGCAGAAAGGGAACCTCTATCCCCTCTTCAAGTATATAGCGCTTCTTTCTATTATGGGAATAGTCTACCTCCCTGAGAGTGGCCGCCTGAGATTTTTTCTGTACTGTAACCTTTCCCTTTTTACTGACAAGTATGTGATAACGGCTTTTTTTCGTCTCCACCTGCATCTGGCGAAAGTTATCCATCTGCTTCTCTATATATGTCTCTATTTCCTTGGCAGTTAGATTTTGATGATACACCTGATTATTTCTATGCTCTTCACACTGATAGACAAGCTCATCTCTTTTCTTGACTGGGCGAATCTTGATTTTAGTATTTCCATCCTTCGTCCTTGGGCCGCTCAACACCGCGGACAAGAACTCTATCGTAAAACTTTCTTTTACTATTTGCTTAATTGTATTCATCTATACGCTCCTGACATAAACTTCTCTGTCTATTTTAAAGCCTGCATTTCCTAAACGCAAGATAAATAAGGAAAAAAGGGAAAAGACCCCTTCTGAAGTCTCTTCCCTCTCCATTATATATCTTTTCTGCCTATATCCCCACAGTACGAATAACCGTTGCCCTCCAAGGGGCCATTATCAGCTGCCTTTGCTTCTCCTTCGTCGGAATCCTGCTCTTCCGTCCTGACCCGTGGAAACCGAATCATGACTTTAAACAAGTCACCATCCAAATATAACTCAAAACTTCCGCCTTGAAGCTCCGTCAAATTCCTTGCAATTGAAAGGCCAAGCCCGCTTCCTTCTGTACTTCTGGATACATCCCCCCGGATAAAACGTTCCGTCAGTTCATCCGGCGAAATATTAAGGGGCTGTTCTGATATATTTTTTATTGTAAAAAATACTTCCCTGTCGTTCTGGTACAAGTCTGCATACACTCTGGAGTGCTCCATCGCATATTTGGCAGCATTGCTGAAAACATTGGCGAACACCCTCCACATTCTCCGTCCGTCAGCATATATAATAACTGGTTCGGACGGTGTATGAAGAATAAACTGTAAATCTCTTGCCTCAAACTTTTCATCGAATTCCGCGCTCGTCTGATTGATAAGTTCAATCAGATTCAAGTTCATCATCTCAAGTTTGATATTGCCGCTGCTGACTTTCGACGCTTCCACCACGTCCTCCGTCAGAGTCTTCAGCCTGAACGCCTTTTCCTCCAACACTTTCAAATAATTCTGTATTCTAGGGTCCTCAAAATTTTCCCTCTTAAGAAGTTCCACGTAATTAATAATGGAGGTGAGCGGCGTCTTAATATCGTGAGAAACATTGGTAATCAAATCTGTCTTTAAGCGCTCATTTTTCATGCTCTCCTCTAACGCCTTATCAAGTCCGTCCCCAATCTTATTAATATACTTGGCGACTTCAAGCTGTTCTCCGCGTAAACCGGTCAACGGAATCTGATATTCCACTTGCCCCCGGGCAATCGCTTCCACACCTCTTTTGATGCGGCTCTTTCCGATAGCTCCGCGCATAAGATATACAAACGCGGCCCCCTCGGCCAGAAGCATCAGGAAAAACCAGATTCCCGGATCCCACACCATCATGGCAATCCAATGAATCAGGACAAATGCCCCGAAGGCCAGAATTATTTTCCAGACAATTCCTATATGCATAAGCACCATCTTAAGAAAGCTGCCGGCCCATTTCAAAACACTGTTCTGCCATAAAGTCTTAGCCTTCATCCGGCGCACAATTCCAAGCCACAAAATAAGTCCTGCAGCACATATCCCCAGCGCGGCGGCGCCAATAAAGAAGAGCTGTTCTGCATTGAGCGTGCTGCTTCCATCCGCAATACTGTATCCTGTAGATGACGTTAATGTGCTCACCGTATAATTGTAATAAGTACCACCAAATGCATTCTCTAAAACTTGGATTCCTCCGTAAATTGTCACCGCAAGAAATCCACCGGAAAATGCCAGAAATATCTCGGTCTTAAGTTTATCCACAGCCATAAGCCGGACGCCGTCTTCCTTATTAGAACGGCCCGCGATAGTTGTCAGCCATATTAAGATAAAGAGAAACATGGCGGCCGATACGACCCCGGCGACAAAAATCCCACGTACAGCCGGCGCGTACTGCCCATATATCTTGCTCTCCTGATAGAACCGGTCTTGAATCGGATAATCTGTATCTACGGCAAAGGCACAAATATAATTCCCCGTCCAAGCATTATTCTTAATCAGGGTCCGCCACTGTTCGGCTGAAGCGTCCTCCATATTACTCTCAAAATCTGCAAGCTTTGGCGCTATGACAACGTATTTCCCTAGTTTCTTTAATTCCTTAAGACTGCTTTTCCATTCTGCCGCGCTCTGATACGCGGCTCTATTTGTAAATACATGGTTCGCGTCTAAATCTACCAACAGGTACACTATATTAGTATTACCCTCAGACCAACTATCCAGCGTATTCTGATAGTCCATATCCGCAGTGGCAATATTGCTGGCCGCACTCGTAATGTCTCTGAGTGCCTCCGATAGCTTTCCGTTCCATTCAGGATTTTCATTGACAATCTCCAGAATATTCTCTGCTCCTACAGGCTTTGCAGCCTCTATCATCTGATACCCGTCATATTTCCAACAGCGTTCATATACCGTCTGCCCCTCACCGTCCTGAATATTCTCAAAGACTGAGTCACTATTTCCTAACCATCCCTCCAGTATCGCGGATACCATCTCCGTATTACTGCTGATGGCGTAAAGCTCCTTTGCTTTATCCAGATTGCCGAAGACAAGATTCCCTGCCTCCACTTCCTGCGTAAAATCTGTCCCATAGTAGTAATAAAAGCTTCCGTCGGGCTTTTTACAGACAATAATATCATTATAATCCGATTCTGCACTAGTATATCCAGCACTCAGACCGCCAATCGCAATCATAGATTCTAACGTATACGCAAGGCCACTTTTATTTTCTCCCGAAATTGTTTGATTCTCTGTGTATTCCTTAATATCAACAATCTTTGTTTTATCGTACACACCGTCCGTCTCGAACTGCTCTGATACGGGTACTGACCAAACTATCATCCCCGCAATGTCCTGCAGCTGCCGTTGGAATCCCTTTGAATCAGAATAGTTCTTCTGAGGCTTCTCTAACACGGCCGCACTAAGTCCTCCTGCCGGATATGTGAGCGTCCACACAAGGCAGACGGCCATGACCACCGCAAACACGTGTTCAAGGAGCACGAGAATTCCTTTACACGGTGCACTTTGGTACCATTTATTCATACATCCTCCTAACTAGATTTTTTCCACCTTATAGCCAACTCCCCATACTACTTTTAGGTAACGCGGCTCCTTCGGATTAATTTCAATCTTCTCCCTGATATGCCGGATGTGCACTGCAACCGTGTTGTCAGCGCCAATCGCCTCCTCATTCCAGATATTTTCATATATCTGGTCGATGGAAAAAACCTTTCCTTGATTTTTAACAAGTAATAATAAAATGTTATATTCGATAGGAGTAAGCTTAACCGGTTCCCCGTCCACTGTAATTTCCTTCAAATCGTCCCGGATCACAAGACCGCCTGTCTTGTATTCATTCTTATTCGCTTCTTTTGCAGTACTCCCAAGCTGCGTGTAACGTCTCATCTGTGATTTGACACGAGCCACCAATTCCAAAGGGTTAAAGGGCTTTGTCATATAATCGTCTGCCCCAATATTAAGACCCAGTATTTTATCAGCGTCTTCGGATTTCGCCGATAAAATAATAATCGGAAGGCTCATCTCCTCACGAATCTTAAGTGTCGCTCTGATACCGTCCAAACGCGGCATCATAACATCTATAATAAGAAGATCTACGTCTTCTTCCTTTAATACTTTAATTGCTTCTTCCCCATTGTAGGCCTTTAATATTTCGTATCCTTCTTGCGTTAAGTAAATATCGATAGCCTCCACTATATCTTTGTCATCATCACATACTAAAATTTTTGACATTTTCATCACCTCCCTTATAGTATACAAGATTAACAAAGATTTTTTAAGACCCAAGTATGTACTTTCTTAAGAAGTCATTAATATTCTGCAGGAAAAAATTTATATTATTCTGTCATAATATGTCGAAATTGTTTGTTGCTTATATCTTTTACTCATTTATTCTAATTTTTTCTCCTATTTTCTCTTTTCAAAGAACTTTGTGTGTAGAATAATTAACAAACAACTGCATAAGCGGAAGGAGGATTTGCATGAATGCAGTATCTGATTTGTTACTAAAGCTGGGCATACATAAAACTTGTAAAGGTTTCCGGTATCTTGTCTTTATCTTGCAGCTATGTCTGGAAGATGAAGATTATCTGCTTCATATCACCAGCCTGTATGAGGCAACAGGGGAAAAGTTCAACACTGCCGCCGATAATATTGAGAGCTGTATCCGAACTGCAATAGCAAACTGTTGGAAACGGGGAAATAGAAGATATCTTATCCAAATTACAAGATACAATCTGGAGCGTCAGCCGTCTGCGGGTGAATTTTTAGATATTCTTTATTGCCATTTAAAGTCTCAAGAAAATTGACCCGCGTTTGCGGGTCCTTTTCTATTTTGCCGCATACATTAATATAACTTCTTGAATTCTTCGAGGTCCACATGCAGACTATCATAAACAATATTTTACAGGATACCATGTATTACCATAATATGCCCGTCTTCATCTACAAAATCAATTACCCTTCCTTCGGTACTACATGCAGCAAAGCGGCAGCGCAAAAGATAAACAAACATTATACCAGAGCCGCTCGAGCTGCGGAAGCATTCTGCCGCACCGAACTCTATAATCAGACAGTAAAAAATTTACGCTACAGACAGCCTGACGGGCCCGTCCAAAGTTATACCTTTGATGTAGTTTATGAGATAACCTATAACTTAGGATGTATTACCAGCTTATATATAGATACGTATCGTTTTATGGGTGGAGCCCACGGAGAGACAAAGCGCACATCAGACACATGGGATTTCCATACCGGAAGCGCAATAACACTTAATGACATCCTCCAGCTTTCATCCATATCCCTGCATAACCTCCACCAGTGCATAGCACAGCAAATCAGGGAACGCCTTACGCTTTCCCCCGGCTCATATTTTGACGATTACAGTTCTTTATTATTGGATAATTTTGACCTAGCAAATTTTTATTTGCAAGATAATAAAATCGTAATTTATTATCAACAGTATGACATTGCACCCTATTCAACAGGTATACCGGAATTTTACTTTCCCTTACCGTCACCCATATCACTGCTTGAATAAATAGCAAAACCTGTCTCCAACTCTCATTAATTCGGCGGTAATGTCTATAAGTTGACCTTACCGCCGTATATTTTGTTCATCCTATAATTTATTTTATCTTATTCTTATTACCTGACCCGCGTAAATTAAGTTTGGATTCGTTATTCCATTCAACTGGGCCAGCTGCTGATAGGTCGTTCCATACCTAGCCGCAATTTCCGAGAGAGTATCTCCTCTTTTTACAGTGTAATATAATGGCTGTGAACCGCCTCTGATTCTCAGCACCTGCCCCGGATAAATCAGATTTGGATTTGTAATGCCATTTTCGGCTGCCAATTGCTGATAAGTTGTTCCAAACATTGCCGCAATTCCGCTCAGTGTATCTCCACGCTTGACAATATACGTAACCGCCTCCGGCGTCGAAGGTTCCGTTTCATTCTCGGTTCTCCTTCCTTTCGCATACGCGTCCCATGCTCCTCTGTCTCCGTAGAAAATGTCGAGATCTAAATTACCGTCATAACCTGCCAGCCTTCCCGTTGAGGAATACTGGTGTATCGCGTAAAATTTGAATGCCCCTATTCCCAGATTATCCGTCCATGGATTGGATTGGTATCCTGTCGGGTCATTATTTGCGTACTGCGCCATCCATAACCCATAATTACCATTTACTACACTGCTCCAATTATAATTCCTACACGTACTTTTACTCATATATATGAGCGGCCTGACGCCAGTCAGCCGGAATACTTCATTTAAAAACTGTACCGCAACAGCAGCTCCTTGGCCGAAGCTGACATTTTCATTCTGTTCCCAGTCAAGGGCAAGAAGTGCCTCTCCAATATATCCTTTAATATTATTTACAAAATACTGTGCTTCACTGACAGGATTTCCACCGCTAAAATAGTGATACACCCCAAGTTTTTTCCCAAGTCCTTTCGCCTGCTGATAAGCACGGTCACAGTCTGGGTTCACATAACTAGTGCCCTGAGTCGCTTTGCAGATTACAAAATCACATGGCACTAGCCTTAGGTCAATTCCACTTTGATATTCAGATATATCAATTCCATTTAAACTCATAGTAGTCACCTTCCTTCACTTTATTATATGAAATCAAGTGCAAATTGACATTAAATGTCTCTTCATATTTCTATAAGAATCCTTTTACAAATACTTTAGATTAAGGTCACAATTCTCTCACATTTCCCTTTTATATTAGTATCTAACAAAGCGAAATGCTTTTTCACATAAATTTTCTTTTTCATAATTTTCTCTTTTCTGCCGGGTCCAAAAACCCGGCTTTTTTGATTTTTATTTTTCAAAATTGTTTGTTAATTTTTTGATTTAAGAAATGGTTAACGATATTCAACGTAAATACGCCATTTGCAGGCATTTTTGTTGTAAACGTGTTGCAAACGGTATTGATTTTTTATAACTTTTTTCAATGTAGATGATACAATATAGACCAATTTATTTGCCAATATTTTCCATCTCTTTTTCCCATCTACGGATATATAATTGTTATATAAGGTGGTGGTCAACATGGAGAATGAACATGAACGTATGGAAAAGCTCCTCAAAAATGAGTTGACGCGAGAAGCTGACAAGATAATCAAAGAAGTAGAAGCCGATGAGTCATTGAAAGATATCGCCTTGCCGGAAGAACTGGACACGGGCCTCAAAACAAAGATTGAGCAATACGAGGCTGAGAAAGCCGCCTACGAAATGCTTTCTGATAAGGACAAAGAAGCAATTCGTATAGGGCGAGAAATTCAAATTCAAAGGGCAAAAACCAACAATGATACCCCCTAATCCATTACGGAGAAGGGGGTGTTCTATTATACTCTCTGTACATACTTCTGGTGGATGCTTATCCAGCCGGCTCCGCTCTTGAGCTTGCCCCATGGTACGCCGTTAACATCTTTGGTTTCTACAATGGTGTATGTACCCTTGTCCTTGATGCATCCTGCGATTGTATATCCGACTCCGGGTCCTGTCCGGATATTGAGGTCACAGAGGACTCTGACAAGAAAACTTCCTGTACCATTCCCCGGGGAAGCCGTATTGTTCCCAGCATTCGAGCCTAAAGGGGGTATTCCAAATGCATTCAGCACACCTCGCGCAATGTCATCCATACGACTATTAAAAATTCCCACATCTGTTGCATTAGAAATGAAACCACATTCAACAAGCCGATAGCTATACCCTTTAGCCGCAGCTCTTTTAGGATTTGCAAGGTCCGTTCTTGGCTCTATCTTCTCAGCTCTTCCCGGTAAAATATCTTCTATGAAATTAGCTAAAGCCTTGTCGTATTTATCCGCAGGATAATTACCGTTGATAATAACATGACCCCCGCGCGCTGATTTAAATTTGGAACTGTCCATGTGCAATTCTGCAATCTGATACTCCTTCGAGATAGTCAGATGACTGATACCATTGTCTTTGTACCAATTCCGGCTCGTATCGGCAAGCATAACATTGCCACCACCAAGTACTTTAATCCGCTCTGCAAGTACCCTTACTCTTTCCGCTTCCGTGTACCCGTTTCCGCAGGCTCCCGGGTCTCCTGCTCCGTGGCCTGCAATCAAAAATAATTTTGCCATAACTTTTCCCCTTTCTGTGCGCCACCGCACATATCCTATTGTCCATTTCCCACATACACAATCGGGTAATCATGAGGATAATCGTATGGATAGTCAAGTGTCTCCCGTACCCCGATTGTGACAATTACCATTTCACCGGTTTCAGCCGTCTGCTTTGACAGATTAACCTCCGTTATCTCAATCATTTATATTACCTGCACCTCTTCCCTGTGCTTCAGTGTCTCGTCCGCCACGATATATGTTATCTCAAGCTCATACATGCCAATCTCGCGAGGATACAGTTTCATGTCCAGAATAGTCTGTTGGCCGTCGTTAAGTATCTCACACTTCCCGGATGCCTCTTCATCACCATACCGTGCGAATCTATATAAAGCACTCTCCACAATCATGTCCTCTCCCTTTGCAGAGTGGACACGGAATTTTACGTGCTTATCTTCGCCTTTCAAAAACTTAATCATTATCCTTCTCCTCTACATTGTACCGGTGAAATAGCTTCTAAGTGGACTTGCTCTTTCATTGGTTTCAATATCACCGACTCTGTCTCTGGGCATAAAAAGAATCTGGCCGGTGAAAGATGTACACATGCTCCGCTTGGGTCAATTGTACATAGCAGTGTACTATAGTAACCCACATTCCCTGCCGTATCTTCTGCATACACCTCTACGATGTAGTTCCCGCTATTGAGCTTTTTAGGGAACTCCAATATATAGGAGCTCCCTTCCCGCTTAAAAGCCACTTCTATGCCTCCATCTATCCTACCGAACACCCTCGCAACCATAGCTAGTCCTCTACTTCGATGAGGATAGTAATGGACTCTCCGGTTGTACATGTGCTCTTGGATAGGCTCGCAGACTTGATGACGGGGGCCTTGGTGTCCAGTGTTACCTGACGGGTTACTGTCGTGCTCTTTCCTGCACTGTCTGTGGCCACAATCGTAATTGTATTAGAACCTTCAACCAGATTGACGGTTGTTGAGAACGTACCATCCGCGTTGACTGTTGCTGTCGTCCCATTAACCTTTAGAGATACTGGACTGGAAGTGATGTCATTGGTATTACCTGTTACAGGGCAGGCTGTATTTTTGGTGACTAGCTTATCCGTCGGTGCTGTAACGTTCAGAGTCGGCGGTACAGTGTCAATCTTGAACGTTACACTACTCTGCGTAGCCGCATTGTCATCGTAGTCTGATACATCGAACTTGGCTGTATGACTTCCGTCAGAGAGTGCGGTAGACGGCGTATAAGTACACTGATAGCCGCCTGATATTGCAGTTTTGGTAATAGCCGAACCTGTAATTTGGACGCCACTGTCAATTGTGATTCCGACAGTGTCTGGATTGACTCCGGCTCCAGCATCTGTGACTTTCCACGAGAATGCTGGCTTGTTATTGATAATAGCCGCGCCTGCTGTTGGGTATGTAATGGAAATGGCTGGCTTGACCGTCTCCTTGACTCTTAACCTCAAGCTACTGCCAAGGGTGCTGTCCTTATCATCCTTAGTGGTTATATTTCCCGCCGTGTCCGTTGCTTTTACGGTAAGTGGATAATAATGTCCATCCCGATTGTAAGATGTCGTAGACGGAGCTGTGAGCGTGACCTTATACTTTCCCGATGCGCTGTCATAGGTTGCATCATAGGTCTGTCCATTCAATGTGACCTGAACTATCTTTATTGCCATGCCTCTATTCCTCCTCTACTTCTGGCAAGCCTGCCACACTTGTCAGCAGGGACAGCACTCCGGCCAATACGGATGCTGAAACAACCATCATTACATCTACTTCTCCGAGTACCGTTGCGGTTCCAATTGTTGCTACAGCGGTCTGTGCTACCGTTTTAACAGCTCGTACCGCCGCCGCTTTTAACCATTTCTTTTGATTATTTTTCATTGCCTTCTTCTCCTTCTTATTTTCCGTCCACTTTCATCGTACCCTTCCATATCATCTATTCGGTGATGCGCCGATTTCGTGGACTGCTCCACAATAATTACACGCTCTGAAAGCTCACTTACATTCCTTTTCACATCCGTGAGTTCTTTCTTGATTTCCTTGGTGTCGTCATTAATATTGTCTAGTTTTTGACTAATCATCGCCGTCTCGGATGCCCTGTGGCTGACATCCGCGTCCTGTTGTCTGTTATTATTTTTCGCGGCAAAATATACCGCAAAGAAAACGGATACAACCGTTAATAGCGTTCCGAAATCAACCTGCATGCTGCCTCCTACTGTGTAGTTTCTGTTGTTAGCTCTTCCATTCCAGAGTCTACCAGAATCTCGCGTACCTGCTCCTTCAGCAATCGAGGTACCTGTCCATAAGTTTTCTTACCTAACATAATCTGCTGTGCCCATAACATTGCCATCATTTCTATACCTTCCTTTCGTGTGAATAATATGATTAAATTGGTTAATAGAGTTACCATTACTGATATACCAGCTCTGACATTTCCAGCATACAAGCTGTGAGCATTTCGCTCTGTGCTTTTAGCTCTGTGTTTTCAGCCTGAAGTTTCGCCATGATTTCCGCCGGCGTTTCGCCCTTCTTGTACAAACAGGGCTCAAGAATCCCACCAGTATAGACCATTGTTCCGTCATACCTCGTGTATCCCTCATACACGGCTTGAGTCTGCCCCATCTCCTCGACAGTCATTTTTGCCGTTTTGACAGTGTCTTGGAACAGTGCTCGGAGCTGTTCCTGTGTGGCGCTGATTGTTTTGATTCGAAGAGCACCGGCCGAGTCGACATAAGCCTGCTGAATAGTCAGCTCGGCGCCATCATTAAAAATAAGTTTCATAGAATCTCCTTTCTGTGCGACGTCGCACATAAAAATAAGAGCCTATTTGAGGCTCTTGATTAACAGGTAACATCTTTTCAATCTCTATAAGAAACATGAGTTTAGCACAGTTAAATAGCAATTTAGGCACCGGAGGCATCGTAGAATCTGGCGCCGGTTATGTACGTTATAGAGATGGTACGCAACTATGCTGGATTGCCAAGAGCGCAACATACAACTACAGCACGGCATATGGTTCTGTGTATCACACAGGAGCCCAATATTTCGAGTTTGAAAAAGCATTCATTACAAAACCTTCGATAGCCGCTTCTGCCGGTTCCGCAGGTATGACATATGTGGCGAGCATACGTGCATCTAGTGACTTACAATCGGTAGGACTGACATTCTGCAACCCGGTAAGTACGTCAGGATTGTTGACTGATATCAGTATTATAGCGGTCGGTCGCTGGAAGTAAATTTTATTTATGCGTTATTTCCAACGGCCTACTGCGAACCAGTCGGCATCATGTGTCTCAACCTTATCAGTTGTGGTAGGATACTTCCGGCTGTACACGTTTGCTAAACTTCCGGTCATTTTTTGCGCTGATATAATCTCAAATACATACGCCGAACTCACATACTTTTGCTGCACAAAGAGCTGATAAGAAAGAGTATCCTTGAAAGCAATTGGGAAATTAATAGTCCCCGAGCCAGTGGTGTAGCCAATACTTACGATACCCCACATTAGGAGCGTACCGTCATTATACTTTTTATAATATGTATATCCGCTACTTCCTAATTCATATCCTAAATTATTATTTAAAGCCGTTAAATTGCTATTTAACGTGGACAAACTCATGTTTGTCTTATAGAGCTTATCTACCCCAACAATATTAAGTCCTTCAATTCGCACACGGTACAGTTTCATGTTATGCAATGTGTCACCATTCCTGATATTCCCAACTGTAACCACCGGATCTGTTGCGGCAGCTCCCGGAGTTCCTTTTATTACAGCAAATTCAGTGTTTTCAATCTCTGACGCAGAGTCTTTTGTGTATCTCCTTACAATAATGTCATTTCGCTTTACTCCCTGCGCCCCATTGTCAATTGGCACATCTGTATAAGCATTGGCCGCAATTACATCACGCCTGCCCTGAATGACCATCACGCCATCAAATATACGAACTTTATTATTCGTAATGACCTGAGCTTGTAATTGCTTACCGGTCTCTAGCACATAATCATCTGGACCGTAAGTACCAATGTTAATATCACCAAGCTGTTCGACTTCAACATGCCCATCGCCTTTGAAGCCATCGACCAATTCAGATTTTATCATCTAATTCTCTCCCTTCAATTTGTAATCTATGCTAAGTTTGCCTTTTCCATTGACAGTGATAATCTTTCGCACTACCGGACTCTTCATGGTAATCTCTGTTATTCTTTCTCGACCGCCAACAATATCTCCAAGCTCAAGGTCCATATCAGAGACAGCGATGCGGAGCTGTTTATAATTTTTCACATCCTCAAACTTGTCCCTACCATCTGCTTCTAAGTCATCCACGCTCTCAGAGCTGGTATTCTCATAGTAGAGTACACTCTCTTCGAGCCCTGTGTAATACTGTTCTTTTCGTACACTTCCATCTGGCCATGCGTACAAATCAACTCGATGGCGTTCTGCAAGCTCCCCTTTTCCAAGACATATCAAATGGTTCACGCCATCTCGATAATCAAGGATGTTGAGCTTGACATTACCATCCTCACTTATTTCAATCTGTTCCGAATAATCCACCGTCTTTTTTACCTGCAGTAACACATATCCCTTACCATTAGCCTCACCACTTATATACTTAATCTCTACGCGGCCTGAATAACGTTCGAGCGCATCCGTAAAACCGGTTAACAGATATTCTTGTAAGGGCACTTGATAGTTATGAAACACTATCCCACTATCATCATCCGAAACTGCGAACAGACTATCTAGCGACAGGGATTTTATCAAACCTTTTAATACCAGATTAGCCTCCCCATTTAGATATAGGTAATCGTTCACGTCTGGCCGGATTGCCTTCTTCGCAAGCATCCCTCTCCATATTGGCCCTGTAAGCTTTACAATACCGTCTTCCGTAACTGGATTTATTCCACGAATAATGCCACCATATTCCGTATCAGGGCAGTAGAACAGACAACCAAACCAATGTTTTTCTTTGTCATAATATTTGTTCTGAACTTTGATTTCAAAGTCATTATCTTGCCCCACATTTAGCTCCACACCACAATGCCTCAAATACCCATTTTCTTCTCCATATTTATTTGTTGTTATGAATTCCATAGTGGAGAGCTCCTTTCATTGAAAAGTACGATATCAAATCCGAAGTTTCCATTCCATGTAACCGTATTTCTTCCGGGTGGTATCTTCTCCCATATCTCACTGTCTTTGTTCCTACTATTAAATAGGTCTTCTTTGGTGCCGTCATTCAAGACTTTTATGATAGACCGGTCTACCGCATTACGAGAGCTTGAATCAATAACCGCGTATTCTCCCTCGTATAAAGTCGTCCGTATTTCATAGACATGGTTTGCAACACGAATTATAGGGTTGATACATGGCCCATATATAATCATCTTGAAGCCACTTCCAGTATAATTACTGTTCACAAGATACTGAGAATTCCTATCTTTTGCGTATTCGTATGGGTATTCATACGGATACTCAAGCCAGATGCTATCCCCCGGTGCAAAGCCAGAGTTCCTCAAGAATCGGTGTTCTACCTCATTTATCCAATAAGGATAATCCGTTATAATCTTAAGTTCTGCATCTATATGCTGCAAATCATTTACCCATCTATCTTTTTCAGTCGCCTTTATATAACACTTTAAATAACAGTTCCCTGCCCACAGCTTCCCCGGCACTCCTTCCAGAATATCTTTCTCTGGAACATCCTCTAACGCATCCATGGATTTCTTGAAATTGGGGCCATACTCGGAGATTGTTAGAGAGATTTTTTTCTCAGTTATCTTCTTTTCAAATCCTTGTATATGGTCATCATTTTCAATCTCATCCCATTCAGAATCAAAGATATCTCCATCAAAAATCATATACGGCCATTTGACAAAACTGATTTTTTCGCGGGCATTATTCTCGTAATATATATCAATCATAATTAATCAAATCCTTTATCAATCTTGCAAATATACGTTCATCACACATAAAGCCTACTTCTGCTCGTATCAGGGCGTTTGCTGTAGCTTCTCCTATTTTGTTATAATCTATATCTGTACCACCAGTCACTGAAACATTTATTTCATTTTGGCTAGAACGCTCTATCTTACCTATCATGCCCTCAAGTCCACCGTGCGACCTCAGCAGTGCATTTTCCTCTTTGGTCAGCACCGCTTCACCCTCATCCAGCCACGCCGGGAACATGTCATTGGGAACATAGTCCATTCCTATTTTCAGACGTGACATCTTGGGTAGGCTAAATGACTTTCCACCGACAATCGGAACCCAGTCCGGTGCTGTTACACTACCGATACTGCTTGCCAGACTATTCCAACCATCTACAATCGCATTAATCGGCGCTTTAAATATACCAACCAAGGCGCTGACTGCATTAGAGAATATTTCCTTGACGTTGTTCCATGCTGCTTTCCAATTCCCGGTAAAGACATTCTTCACGAAATCAATTAAATTCCGGAAGATATTCGTGATGTTCCCTATAATACTTGTGACTGTTCCACTTATGCTCCCGAAAACTGCACTGAACACTCCCATCAAGGCATTCAGGACCGGCATAAGTGGCTGAATCGCTGTTGTCACAAGGCTTACGAGCGCAGATATCAATGGCTGTACTGCAGCTCCTATCAATGTCACGATTGGCTCAAGCAACGCCGCGAATTGACTTATGAGCGGGCCAAGAAGGTCTGTAATAACTGGAAGCACCGATTCTATCAACGTAGACAGCAATGGAAGGAGTGCTTCTCCCAATGGAACCAGCAGCACTTCTACATTGCGCTTTAATTCTTCAAACATAGCGCCAAGGTCATCGTACTTGACATCTTTGATTTGGTTCATGGCATCAGCGGTATCATACGCTCCTGACTGTATATCGGCCAACTGCGTAACAACTTCGGGCCCAAGATCCTCCCACATAGTCCCGAACAGGTCGACTCCCGCCGTATTCTGTTCCAACGGGTCTTCCAGTTCTGCCAACGCCTCAATCGTCTGCTGAAAGGCTTCCTTGGCAGCTTCCCCGCCCTGCCCGAACTTAGCCGCCATTTCATCCGCATCGAGACCGATTGTCTCGAATCCTTCTCGCGTGGTATCAGAACCATCTATCACACGGATAGACATTTCTTTGACGGCATCGCCAATCTTGTCCAGATTCCATGCTCCGGTCTCAGCGCCTTTTTGAAAGATTGCGAACATGTCATCTGCATCAAGTCCGACTTTTCCGAACTGTACGGAATACTCGGAGATACTGTCAAGTAACTCACCGGAATAGTCAAGTCCATTCTGGGCCCCCGCCGCGATTAGATTCATTGCCTCATCGCCTGATACCCCAAAGTTGTCCATCATTGCCTTGGCCGCCCGAGTAGATTCTGTTATGTCATACTCAAAGGTATCCCGCAGCGCAAATGCGGATTCAGTAACACTCTGCAGACTGGCATCGTCCATATCCCCAAGATTCTGCTTTACCCTTGCCATCGCGTCCGCAATATCTGCGAAGTTTTCTCCATAATTATCGGCATAGATATCTTCAAGCACCGCTTGATAGCGTTCAGTCTCTTCCTTACTAGTTCCCGTAGCAGCAGCGAACTGATTCATAGCACTTTGCATGTTATCCGCAGTACCTACCGCAAGTGCTCCTACACCGACAAATGCCGCGCCAATACCAACAGCGGCAATAGCGGAACCCGACAGTCCTTCTGTCAGTTCACCTACTTTGCCCAGTAGCGGAACCGCTCCGGATGCAGCATCTGCAAAGGATGATGATAGGAAACCTCCTATATTGCCAAGAGGTCCATTACTTATTTCTTCACCTACGTCATCTGCCACATCTGCCAGACTTTCAATTCCTTCTTCGGCATCCGCTATGTCAGCATTTACATCGACATCAATGTTTTTATCCCGGCTCACATTCTTTATCTTGTTTTCTGCTTTTCCGGTGTCAGCATTGACATCTACTTCCATATCATCAGCACTCAGGCTATCTATGTCTGATTCAGCCTTAGAAATATCAGCTTCTACATTGATGTCTACCGCTTTATCCTCGACCTCGAATTTCATTGCCTGCTCAGCGTCTTTGCCAGCTTCTTCCCATGCTTCCGAGACATTATCGGCTGCTTTCTCAGCATTTTTTACTGTCTTATCGGACTCTGCTTTTATACTCTTCGTCTTCTGTTCTTCTATTTTTACAGTCTCATCCGCAGACTTCTTGACAGACTTTTCTACTTTCTTATTCGCTTGGGCGAGATCTGCTTCTACCTTACTGTCATCTGCCCGCAGTTCATAGATTACCTCGCCTTCTTTTGCCACATATACCCACCTGCCTTTTTATTGAAACGCCGGCACAGTGGCACAATGGCTGTTATAGTCTTATCTCAAACTCTTTCCTACAGTCTTTATTCTTACACTTGATATAGAGCTTGCTACACTTAGCTCCTTCAATATAAAAAACATTCTGTCCAGTACCGCAATACGGGCACGGCACTTTTTTAATCTTTTTTCCGTCAGCTTTCAATGTCTTGCCATCCCTTCCAGCGTGCTGAACAAGCGGTCCAATCCTGACTGTCCCCCGCCTCCTCGAACAGGCAGCGCGTAATATGATTTTAGTTCAATTATCTCCTGAACCTGCTTCTGATTCTTACCATTAAAGGGCGGTATCTCCATATCCCGGATGCGCATCACCCGCTTAATCTTGGTCTTATCAGACAGACCATTGAATAGAAAAAGGAACTTCTTCCAAGGAAGCCGCCCCTGCTCATCTATTAAGTCAATATGATAGTCCTGCATGAACGAAGCATAGATATAATCGCCATCCTCTTCAAAATCAAGAATTGGAATTGGCGACTTCCTCAGTTCCGGCCGTTTCTTTACATTCACATGCAACCGATAGATCTCATTCAATACCTTGAGTTTTTCGCCGGGACTATATAGCCTAAGATTCCAGTCGTTTTTTACAAGCATCCTTAATGCCTGCTCTGCTTTTTCATAGTCAGTAAGACCTTCTTCTCGATATAGTTTCTGTATCTCAAGAATTGTATCAAATGCAGGATTTACAATTAATTTCCCTTTACTGGTAACAATCTCCCGTCTGGGTATCTCAGTAAGGAACCCCATTTACTTCACCTTCTTAAATGCGCGCCGCTGTTTTCGGTTATACTTCTGCTGGATACTTTTTCTGTTTTGTTGGGTTATTTCACGTATTTTAGGTATCACAACGTCCGTAATGAATGGCATGACTTCAAGAGCCATCTCATTATAACGATTGTTATAGAATTCGAGGATTATTTCTGTGTCATCATCCCCAAAAACTGATTTCAAAATAGCAATCACTGCATTGCCCAACTTCTGATATGCACCAATCAACTCCCCCTTTTCCTCTGGGTCTATACTCTGGATTTCCGTCTGTGTTCTAAGCAATTCTGTGTACTGCCCGCTTAATTTTTCTACCATACTTCCGGGGTCTATACTGACATGAAGAGTGTGTACTACCTCACCAAATTCATTTACAAGTTCAAACTCTTCTGTGTATGTGTTATGCCGCTTTGCTTGATAAGCCATATTTATACCTCCAAAAAGGGAGAGCACCTCTAGCTCTCCCTACGTTGTTGTACTGATTGCCGGACGGCCATTTCCATGAATTGTAACTGTAAGAGCGTTAACAGCTCCGGAGTCACCGTAAGCCGGCGTGATGTTCGCCAATGTTATTGGCCAGATAATTACCTTCTTGCCTTTCTGTAGCTTCAGATGTGTCTTTCTTGCATTTCCAAGCTCGTACATGACCTTATCACTCAAAATGTAATTACAAGCCTCATCACCCGCTTTTACATCCCCTGTAAGGGTAAGAGTCATCTGCGCACCCGTCACCTCGGTACTTCCCCAGCCCTTATTTGCGTAATAAGTTGCCTGATACAGTACTTCGTTGAGTGACTGAGCCATGTTCTTAGTAAGCTCTGCAAGGCTTGCCCAAGCTGCCACATCGCCCTCTGGCGCAGTATTTATAAATGCTTCTGTTTCATAGTTCATTTCCGGCGTGATTGTATTTTTAGGTAGTGCCGGCTCTGCGAAAAATTGAATATCTAACTTCATGCTTTTTTGTCCTTTCTTAACAGTGAATCATATTGTTTATGATACAGGAATAATGATACGTCCCGTCCTCGTCCCTGCCGATTTTAGACGGCTCTTTCGCAATAGTGGAATCAAGCCAGCTAAAAGTGTCTCCTTTAGGATATGCCTTCAACCGTTGTAAATAATTACTAATGGAAGATAGCCATTCTAAGCATTGCTTCTGGCTCTTATGCCGACACAGGAATAGCACCGGCAGAGTTTTCACAGTCTGCTTGTTATAATAGGTAGTGCCAGTAAATCCCTCGCCCAGCTCCGCATAAATGCCGCCCTGTGCCTTAAGTTCATCAACGTCAATCTGGACATTACACTCTTTTTCTATAATGCTGATCAGCATATCAAAAAATTCAAATTGCGGTGTCACTGTCTCAACCTCCTTTTCAACGATGCCTGATATACTTTCTTCCATTCCTCCCCGTAAACTTCCTTGGCGTACTTCGCCCATTCTTCCTGCGCCAACGCGCTTGTAAAAGATAGTTTCTTTGGACCATACGTCCGGTTCGTGGGGTTTCCATACATTACGTCACCATTCCAAAGATACTGTGCATATGGCGTGGCCCAACGCAACATGAACTTCCCTTCTACCGCTTTTTTATCACTTGACGCCAACCCACTATTTTTCAGAATATGTTGGTCTACTGGAACATGCATATTAGCATCTTCAAGCGCCTGATTTCCCATATCAGTAAGCGCCGCATTATTGGCCGCCTTAATGCGTGCTACAGCTGCTGGTCTGTTAAAAGTTACTCTGGTACTTATCTTAGGCATGTTTAATCAGCCCCAATTCGTAATGGTGCAACCTGCCCTCATCGTAAAGTGGCTCAACAAGCTGGATTTTATGTTTTTGTCCGTTAAAAATAATGATATCATCTTCGGTGAACGCCACTCCTCGCGGCCGGCTATTCTTACAATCGTAGAACAATGTCGCTGCTAATTGGATTTCGGCACTATTACTATCTCGTACTACCTTGCTTGATGGTTCTATTCGGACTCGCTGTAATGTCTGCTCGTCAGTAAGGCATCCTTCACTCCAACGGTCTACTCTTTCTTCCTTGGCGTGCGTAACAGTGTGTATAAGAAGCGCTTTAGGTATAGGGCGCATAGCAGCCACCTCCCCTATAAAGAAGTCCCGTAGGTGCCAGCAGACGAAGCGCACGCGGTGCGTATATAGATTGTTCTGTACTTCCAGACGCCCCCGATGCTTTGGAAAAATTAAATTTCCCAAGGCCAGCGCTCTGGAAGTCTGCACCATTGTCCATGTCGCTACCACCGTTCGCATCCAAATATTCTATCTGGGCGCACACGGCCTTTTTTATACGCTCCTGTATCTCGCATCCGTAAGTTTCCATACGATGAGAAGATATGCGATACATGGTCATCTCTTCCACTAGCTCAGAAGCCCGCTCTAAAAGCGATGGGAAGTCGGATTCATTTACCGGCTCCCCATGAAATGCATCATAATAATAATTTTGTGTTACATAAGGCATTCCCTCGCCCCCAATCCTCATTTATGCCCCTACTTTTTGTGCCGGAGCAACCTGAATACCGTGTAGAACAGCAGCGGAACGGGTAGCTTTAAGCGCCATAGCTGCCACCATCTCAACTTCTCCTGTCTTCACCGCTCCCGGCCTTGTCATATCCGGAAGAAATATCTTAGGCTCTTTCGTGCCCTCAGGCGTTACACCGTGAACCGCATCCAAACCAATACGGAATAAGTACATATCTGTGGTACCCGCTGTAGCATCCGTCTCAATAATCGGCGTAGATGTTCCCGGCTTATCGCCCATCTTCATGATTGTCGCATTTCCGTACTTCACAATATGAGTTCCCAACTCCGTCTTTGTCTGCTGGAACTGGGTAGAAAAATCTGCAACGGACTGAAATACAGCAAACAAATCGTTATTAACCGCAATAACTCCCGGCTCTCCATCCAGTAGCTTCTCCACCTGCCGAAGCTCGTACAGGAAGGACTGCCAGTTTGCTTTTACGTTCGCCGCAGAATCAAGCTGTAAAAGGGAGCTTGCGTCTAATGTTACTTCGGTACTGGATCCCTTGAGGGCCTTCGCCATTCCGTCAAATGCAGTTGTATCCTTTGCACTGTCTCCATTGATGAACCAATCCTGAAATAAGGTACGGACCGCCGTTGTCTTCTGTTCAAGCTGAAATTTCACCAGATCAAGAACCTGTTTTTCATAGTTTGCAATAACTCGGTCAATCTGAAATGAGCCACCAAATACTTTAAGATTTACCGACACCTGTTCTGTGTCCGCCTGCTGTGGCTTGTACTCAGTATTGAGTGCTCTTCCCTCCGCAGTTGCCATTGTTTTTAGCCTGTTGTACACATAGGTCATTGTGTTTCCTCCCTGAGGCTTCACAGTATCGTCAAATACCATTGCGTCCAACAAGGGGGACTTTCTAAACTCATCAATTACATAGTTCGTCAGTTTATCCTGACTTAAATTTTTAGCCTGCGCTAATGTGAATGCTGCCATAGTAATCATCCTTTCTTATTTACCAAATAGTTGTTCTTTTAATACATCGTCCACAGTCTTCTCTTTTTTAGGTGGCTTTCCGTGGCGTTGTCCCCAACCTTTTTTATCAGGTTCACCGTCGTCGTCATCAGAAGTATCTCCATCCTTGAACTGTGGATATTTTTCCAGAACCTTATCAATCGCATCCTCGATATCTAGATTATCGTCTTTGTTCTGGTATACTTTCGCAAGTGCCAGAACATCATCAACACAATCTTTTTTAACATCGTGCTCCAGACATGTCCATCTTAATTCAAGTGCGGCTGCCTTTTCTTCTGCTTTCCTGATTTTTTCACTTGCCTCGGTCTCTTCGACATCATTGTCTGATTCCTTGGGTTTACTATCAGTTTTCTGTTTGGGCTTCTGAGATTGTTGACGCTGCCACTTGCGTTTTTCTCTTGCCAGACGTTTTTCTACGACATCGTCTATATCTTTCTGCGTATATTTCTTCTCCTCAGAATCCTCTTCTCCGTCTTCGTCCGGGTCATCACCGTCCGGGTCGTCACCCCCAGCATCTGGGCCGTCCTTGCCTTCTTCTGAACTTTCCGCGAAAAATTGGATGTTCATAGGCATTAATTTCTTTCTTAGATTCATGTGTTTCATTTTCTCTGCTCCTTTCACCGTTTATAGTCTGTGCGACTGTCTCCGGTTGCCAACCCGTATTTTAGGGCATAAAAATACCACCCAACCATTTCTGATTAAGTGGTACTTATATTTCAATTTCGTATGGTAAGAGGTCTTCCCCTTCCTCATAATCGGGACAATCAGTATTATCAAAGCATACCTCATACGGTTTATACGTGCCTTGAGGATACTTTTCGCACCAAGCCCTACCTATGTGTTCCTTTTCTGCGAATTTGCACGTCCTGCATTTAATCTTTTCGACATCTGGCATCTGCATTCCCGACATGGGCCTTAATCCATTTAATCTACTCATAGCACCTGCCCCTTTCTACCTGATAACCTCCATAACAACAGTTACTTTTCCAGATACTTCTTTTATTTCTTTGATTACGAAACTCGTACCTGCCTGTAATATAAACTCTGCTTCTGTTCCTACTGACACGCCTTTCTCTTTGCCATCCCATTCTCCCCATGTATTTGTATTACCAAAGGCACTGAATGGTTCTGCATATATCCCTTTCGTTCCTTTAGGTGCCAATATCTCGTATGATATCTTATCCCGGAATCCTGAATCTGCTGAAACACCGGTGCTGAAAAATGCTTGGTCAGTAATTGGCATACCTGCAAATTTTCGATTTATAGCAGATATATTTGAAGGAACAATTTTACTTTTATCAATACCGAGAAGGCCCGCAAGTGATTGCACGTCAGAACCTCTGAACAGCCACATGTCTTTAGGCAGTTCAGACTTATTGATTGCATCCTTTAAGCCGCGTATATATTTCTCTGCCCCCTCATTATCAAGCGAAACTTTCCCTATTCCAACAAAATTATCCCAGCTCCCATCATATCCTCTCAGTGGTCGATTGAATCTGCCTGAACCTTCGGTATAGCGAAAAGCTGAATCCTTCTCTAACGGAGTGAGCTTCGGCCAGAGTTTTTCTGTTTCTGGACGGAGTAATTTATCGGCAAATTTTCTACTTTCAAATCTCTCTGCTTTTATTATACCCTGTTTTGCTGTATCCTGCAAGGAAACGGAATTCAAATGTTGTTTGGCATACTTCTTCTGTACCCCCTTATTAACAGATACCGCTCTTGCGCTTGTTCCCTTATCAAATCCGACGACCTGTTCCCTGTCCTTACGACGGTGCAGATGTTCCTTGCCGTCAACATAGTTCTTCAGTCGTGCCTCTTCCTGTTTCAATTTGACTGCAGCTTTTTCAAATGCTTCCTCATCTCCCAGTTCATCATACAGCATGCATTCCCTTTTCTGTTTCCGGACATCCCGTTCGAGCGCACGCTGTACCTGCGTTTCTTTGTATAGTGCATTGTTTGCATCCATGTCCTCCGTGGGAAAATAACGCTGAATATTCACTCCGGGAACAAATGGCCGCTTATGATGTCCGCAGTTGATTCCAAGGATACCGTCTGGAGCTCCATAACTGGATGAGCTCCAAGGATAATACTTTATCTTCTTCCCGTTTACATCCTCCGTATATCCGCTGGTATTATCCAGCGAGAATATCTTTCCTTGGTCCTTTGCACACTTGGGACGTGCCCCGGAATGGCTATCTATGGCAATCAGATTGACACCTGCATCTCTGCAACGCGCCGTTTGCACTTCATCCGCTGTGTTCTTAGCCGTATTCCGCATGGCCATATTAACATAAGCCTCCGGTGTCCAGTTCCTGCCCTTCTTATCCACAAACGCAGGAATTCCTTTCTCGCTAAATTCCCGGATGCACTTCCTCATAGCCTGCTGGCGAGACTCAGTTCCAATCGTAGCTGCGGTGGCGTGTTTATTTAATAAGTCAATAAAGCTCTGCTTATCAGCGATTTCTTCTGCAGTCTTAACAATGCTGTTCACAAGCCCTTTATACGCTTCTTGAGCTTTATACAACATCGTCGTATTACTCTTGTTTAGAACATCTTTTGCCTGCCTGTTCATGGCCTTGACCGCCTGTTCCACATTCCTGCTTTTAGATGCCGCAACGGCTTCTCCGGCAAGGTTCCGCTTTGCAAGATACTGCAGTCCCGGGTCAATCGCGTTGATTGCTTCCTCTGCCATATCCTGCAGCATCCTTTCAGCTGCAGTCTGACTGATTCCGGCCATTTGAGAGATAAGCTTAATATTCTCCTGATTCAACTTCCCGATTTCCGCAAGTTTCTGAAGCTGCCACTTGTCCGACGCAATAGGCTGTTCATAGCCTTTTAAATGCCGGACAATGTTCTGCATCAAAGAAGATTCCAAATCTATGTATACACTGTCAATCCGCTCTGCCGCCTGTTGATTCTCCAGAAGATTCATCTACATCATCACCTCCGGACTCTGGTACTTCATCATTTGCCTCTTCATCTTCTTCGCTTTCTGTCCAATCGATATCCTGTCCGGTTATCTGATTATCCTGTTTAATGCGTTCTAATTCTTTTTTAGCCTCAGCCTCGCCGCACTTATTAATCTCCATAATTGCGGCTATCTTTGAGCGCAGACCGGCTTGTACAAGATTGATATTCCGGTCGACCGTAGTATTGGTGTCTTCAATGATAGAATCATCAAGGTCCACTGTAACCTCTATATCCCCTGAACCTTTTTCAAGAAAATACAGTGCTTTTACCATGCCTACCAGTGCCGTACTTACAGGTGTTTTATGTTTCTGTAGATTTTGATATAGGTCATCCTTATCTGATATGACTTCTGTTGCAGTTTTTACACCACCCTTGTCAAACTTATACCGGCCCGTACCCATACCACATTTCAAAGACATTAGGTCCAAACATTTATTAATGCCCTGTTCGTGCTCAGCCGCCCGAATACTCATATCTACTTCTGTGGGCTTCATATCACCCTGCCTGTCTCCCGGCATTACAAAATAGACTGTATCATTCGGGTCAAATACTGGTTCTGCATTACCAGCCTTCTGCATATCTATTTTTGCTTGGCTATAAGGTACTAAGATTCTCTTACGTCCGAGCACAAACTCATTCATATAGCTATCATAGACCAAATCGCTACCTTTGACTTGGTCAACGGCATTTGCAAATACGGAGATTCCCATGGGACTATCAAGCTCTAAGTTATTAACAATATTCGGCGTGATAATCTGGAAGAGAGGCTTATCACACTTTGTGGGGACAATTTCCTTAATATCGTCTGGAAGCTCCGCCTCGTCTCCTGTCTTCGCATCCAGATACTTATTTTCAATATAGTATAGATTTGCGTCCTCTCCTTTTTCCCTTATCCCTTTTCGGTGTAACTGCAGGTAGATTCTTTCTTCCTCATTGACTGTCTTAATACTTCCAAATGCACACTCAGTAATATCCCCGTTATCCCAAGATAGTGGGTAAATCATATCTGCTCGTATATAATCAATCATCGGATTCTCGTCTGCATCCAGATATTCAACCAATGCCCCTGTACCTAGCGCAAACGTAATTTCTATGAGCTGGTTGGCACGCACAAAAAAGTTATTAGTCTCTAGGATTTCTAATAACTTCTCATCAAAATCCCCAGCTTTTATTGCCACCTTTTCATTCAACAAGAGGTTAGCCCAGTCTTCACAGACCTTCTTCGCCATTCCCAGCTTATAACGTTCCTGCTTCTTGCTCTGGATGCCGTCATATATCCAGTATGTATGGAATTTCTTGACACTGCCCCGATACCACGCAAGCCAGTCCGAAATATGATTGTACGTGGAATCGGCAACTGTTCCAAAGCTCTTGCGTTTCTGTAAGTAATTCTGTATTACTCCCATTTCTATCACCTCCTTCTTATGCAGCGATATACAAGATGTCATCCTGCACCGCTTCTGTGCTGTATTCTGTGCTGTCCAAACTATCCACATTCATCAGACCATCATCAAGCCTGATATCCTGATGCGGCTTTTTATCATCATACACAGCCTGTTCAAATGCTTCTATGATGTGAGTGCAATGCTTCATGACTTTCCACCTGTTTTGTGCTATCAGGCTGTTATAAAAAGCAATTCGGTCATTAATTGGCCCCTTAATCGCATTTTTGATATCAATAGCTACATGCGCCTGCATACAGGCAGATTCCAGTCCGGCAATCAGAGTCTGCTCTGCACTATCACAATATGCCTCATATACCTTGTACTTTATCCTTGCCCGACGAACAAAACCTACAAAGTCATCCTGTAACTGCTTTGGATTGATACGTTTTTTGCAGTAGTATTCATCCAGAACAACTACTTGTTTATAGCCTTTCGTAAATCCTGTTAAAGTAAAAGAATGAGCCGACTTCGTACCTCCGAAATCGACCCCGATTACTGCATACATGATTTCATTGTCCAGCAGCCACTTGCTGGTTATTATATAATCAGCCACGTTATCCGCAAACTGCTGATAAATAAGCCCCTCTGCCGCCACCCAATACCCGAGTATAAAACGCTTGTAAAATACACTTCCGTGTGCCCAGCGCCTCTTGTAGCTCTCAAGCATCTTAGGGGATAATGTTAAATTATCGGTCATTTTAAAATGCAGATGATATACTCTTTTTTCTTTTGCGCACAGGATGTATTCTTCCCGGATGTAATGGTGAGGACCGACCGGGTTGCAATTCATCCAAATTTTAAATCCCTCTACCGAACATCGACCAATGGCTTGGTCTATAAAAGACTTTGGAAAAAGTGCCGCCTCATCCAGATAAGCTCCTGCAGCCGTCAATCCCTGCAATGCATCTTGTGCGGCTTCTGTATTTGCACCGTATAGATAGTAAACATTACTGCCAATCTCTACTCTTGCATCAGTTCCAGAACGGATATATGTATATGGCCACCCCCACGCTTCCAGTATCTGGAGCATAGGTCGGATGACGTTCTTTTTCAGCGCCCCCATCGTCTTTCCTGCCAAGATAAAGGACTCTCCCGAAAACATTTCCTGTGACCAGGTAAGGAAACCAATGATGCAGGCTATTGTCTTTCCCGAACGGATTGCTCCATCCGCAATAACAAAATCATTATTTGCAGATACAAGTCCGGGCCTCCACCAGTGCATAAGCCGTTTTTGTTGATTCGAAAAGGGCATAAACTTAAATGCCGTCGGCTTCTTCTGCTTCTTTGGCATCGTCCTCAACCTCCTCAGCAAACAAATTATCAAGCTCCTCTTGTGTTGGGTTCATAGCCTTCAAGAAGGATTGTATATTCTCCTCCGCCCCGTTAGCATCTCCAACCTCCTGCTCTCTTGCCCTCTTAGCTCTATCAGTCCGGATACGCTGCTCTTCCTCATCAGCTTCCGTCTGCTGTGATTGTCCTGCATACTGGGCAACAAAATTGGCAGCCTTAACGTCTCCCTCAAGTGCTGCCCGTATCATGGACATCAGCATTGCTGACTCAAGGGTACTGTCTACCCCCAGCGCCTTCAATACCGGTGTCATATCCGTATTCACTTCTGTTGTTAAAAGCAGGTTCAGGGTCTTTCGGAAGTTGGCCTTACGCCGCCTTGCCTCACCAGATGTTTTTCCTGCTCTTTGTGCTAATTCCCGGCGTTCCTCCGGAGTTCGATTCATATTTGCATCCTTTATGTTATCATAGCCGGCCACTTCACCACCTTCAATTCTGGCTTTCTCAAAATAATACCCACATCAATTTAATAGTTCTTTATGATTAACTCCCTGTAACGACGTGGGTTAGTTTTCGTTGCAAGGTTATCCAGCCTTTCTACTTCAACAATATGATATCCTGTATATAATTCCCTAACTTCCGGACAATCATTGTAAGATAGCACGAATTTCCCCGTAATTCGGGAAAGCGCATCCCGCAAACGTGTATGGTCCTCCGGCTGAAATCTATCAGGATAATATTTTTCTGCTTCATAGTAGGGTGGATCCAAATAAAACAATGCCGACTCCCGGTCGTATGTCTTCAACAACCGTTCGAAGTCAGCATTCTCAATTACTACTCTGTTCAATCGCTCTGATACTTCCTGCAGGTAAGATATTGTCTTCTGCATATCCCGTGACCGCACACCAAACGACCGAAGGTCCGCACCAAAGCTTAACTTGATTCTACAATAGAACCTTGCGGCTCTCTGTATGTCTGTCATTCCCCGGATATCATTCTGGGAAATATAGTCAAAGAACTGTTCACGGGATACGAAGCTCCACTCAAGTTCTTTCTGCAGCGCTTCTGGATGATACTTGACACAGCGAAATAGGTTTACCAAATCCCCATTGATGTCGTTGTATACTTCCATGTTTGCATGCTTTTCTCTGTCGAACAACACCCAGCCTGCACCTCCAAATACTTCGATGTACCTGTCAAAGTGTTCTGGGAATTGTTCAATGATTTTCTTCTTTAGCAGCTTCTTGCCGCCAATCCAAGATATAAAACTATTCATGTCTAACCCTCTTTCTGTAATACTGTTCGTGGGTATTATTTCAAGAGGTTGTATATATTAAAAAACCTTTCGGCTCTTTAACCTGTTTTATTGCATTAGAAAAGCACCCCGGAGGGTGCTCTTCTATAAATATATTAACATATTAATCAACCTATAATTTATATCCTTTTTTTATAAACAACTAAAACAAAATAAATAACCTATTTAGTCTTCAATTAACCTCCTCATTAACCTACCTTTAATATACCCCATCCTTTTACGCTTTACAATAGTTTTTTTACATTTTTTTTATATTTTTAACCATTCTGCATCCGGTCTCACAATTCTTCTTGAATTCACATAAGCCCACTCCAAAGTTAATATTGTTTTTCCTACATATCTATATTCTGACTTATCAACAACTAAAGCTAAATCGGCATATTCCCTTCCAAATAGAAATAGCGGAAGCAATAGCTGTATTTTAGATTGCATAGTTCCTTTATCTGTATAGAATTGTGGTATAGCTAATTTGTAGTTTCTTTTTACCTTTTCTGTTATAGTTTTTACAGCATTTTCCAATAAAGCCTTAATAATATGCTTATCACTCAAACCTAATTTTTCAAATCGTTCATAGTTATCATCTATGATATGATCATAATCGATGTACAACTGAAGTTTTTTATCATATATAAAGTCTGCTGGATTTGTAAAATAATCTGCAATTTCTGGATAATATTTAAATTTTGACATCTCTGAATCAGTCTTTTGATAAAATCCTATCAGAAACCAATTTTGCCCTGACCTAGCATAAGCACTTGTATTTTTCCCAAAGTATGCATAAATATCTGTACCATTACTACGTGTTAATAAGCCCGTGTTAAAACACATATACTCATCGTTATCACACACTAAAATTTTATAACGTTCTTCGTTCCGCTTGATAGAATCTTCCTGCTTTAATCTATCATATGTATAACACAAATAATTATATAATATTTTGTTTTCATTTTCCCCTGAATAATTCCATTGTTCATCTTGCGCCATCTTAGACAAATAAAATAGTTTTTTAGTTTTTACCTCTTTAGTTCCTAGAAAAGTATCTCTTTCCAAATTAAATTCAGGTTTATATAAATTTATATCTCCCATAAAATCTCCCTCCACACAATGTATATTCTCATAATACTCCATATTCTGGCAATATTCAACAAAAACACCCTATCTGTCGACATTTGACGAATAGGGCATTTCTGTAAAGTAAACAATCGTGAGGAGGGTCATTGAAGACCAAAAAAATCATGCACTGTTGTTTCCAACTCGGCTTAATATCATATTAGCACTTTGGAAACGGAAAAAACGGAAAAAGCGGAATAACTTTCATTGTTTCATAAAATTTTCAAATTCCTTGCGGATACTCTCTCCTGACTTTGCCTTCAATAACACCGCTACTTCATCCCATGACAATCGATTAAAAAACTTATATTTGATAATTCTCTGCATCCGGAATGGAATATTTATCATCCACTCTTCGACCCGAAGCTTCAACTCTTCTGCAGCCTCCCGTTGTATTTCCCGAAGCCTTCTCTCATGCCGTAGCCGGTCCGAGTCTTCATCTGTCTCTACTACTCCCCCCAGCGCGAAGGAACGCTCCTCGTAGGGCCATTCCGGATTGCTGCCCTTGACCTTATCTTGGACTATCCTTCGTTTACCTTCGAGTTTCTTGATCTCCTTTTCTGTCTCCTTCAAGAATTCACAAGCATCTATGTAATCGCTCAGGACTGACTTTTCCATTGGCATCCCCTCTCCTCATTTTTTTAATTATCTCAGACACATCAGGATACTGATATGGTGTACGTTCAAAACAACGCTTGGCATCAGCTCCGGGATTGATTGTCTCCAGTTCGTCCAAGTGTCGCACCTGACTGAATTTATTACTCCCCGACATCCACACCCTCCTCTATCCTAACAATAATTTCTCTGGGCCTGCCCAGCTCTATATCGCCTGTGTACTGGAAGACTCGTTCCTCTTCTGCGTATACCGTAATCGTCCAGCCCTCTAATCGCTTGTGCGTATCAATGCTGACCGCAGGCTCGTCCGGAGAAGGATTTGTTTGTTCTGTTTCATCCTCCTCTCGAACTTCCTCGTTATCATTCGATGTTCCTCGGACCAAGTCCGAACATGCCGTAATAAGTATTACCGTAAGTAGCATAATAGCCGCTACTATGATTTTATTTTTCAATTTCTTACCTCCGTCAAATCTCAGTTTACGCGCCCAAGAGCTTTTTTATATGCAGCTTCTCTACACTCATCGCCTGATGCAAAATCTCTGTCAACCCACGGTGCACCAGAACGGCAATCGGGACACCAAAAATGACATTGCAATTTGACACCAATTCCATTTCTATTAGTGTGTATATGCGGTTCTGTACACTGCATTTTACCCCCGCAATATGGACATATGACTACATATTCATCCATGCTTTTCCTCCTTAAAGGTTAATTTAACGAATCAATTTCTTCCAAGTCCTTATACTGCACGCTCTTCTCCCGTCTACCGCCAGCGCTGTAATGAAATCCAGTATCTGTGATTTTTGTTATTTGCACGCCGCAGCATCCAGCACCGTTAGGATGGTAAAAGCTGACCGTATCGCCCACTCTAAATCTCTTTCCATCGTCTCCAACGATATGCTTTTCTGTTCTATACTTCATATTTGTTCAGCTCCTTCTTATGCTTTATGTTCATCTTTGATCTTTCGGATTCTTGCTTTCAGGCTCTGCATCACCCACTCTTGCACATCTTCTTTTCGCTTTAGGGCTTCCATGACATCCTCGTCACGGGTACCCGTGCAGATCAGGTGATGCACGATGACCTTTTCCTTCTGTCCCTGACGGTGCAGCCTTTTATTGGCCTGTGTGTATAGCTCATAATTCCAAGTCAGGCCGAACCATATTACGTGATTGCCGCCCTGCTGCAGGTTCAGTCCGTAGGCGCTGCTGGCAGGATGGGTAAGCAGGATATCGACCTCATGGTTATTCCACGCATCCTCATCCTGTGTCGTCTTCAGCTCACGGACCCGTAATCTCGATTTCTCCAAAGCCTTTTGGATACGCGCCCTGTCATGTTGGAAATTATAGAACACCAACGCCGGTTTTCCCTGCAGGGATTCTATCAATTCCAGAAAGGCTTCTATCTTGCAGCCATGAACTTCATGGGCTTCATGGCCTTCGTCGTAGATTGCCCCGTTCCCAAGCTGCAGGAGTTTGTTGCTTAAGGCCGCTGCACTGGTAACACTGATATCATCTTCTGCTTCTGGAAGTTCCAGCACCATTTTCCTCTCCAGTTCGTGGTAAGCCTTCGAGGCCTTATCATCCAGAACAACGGGTATCTCATGGTATGTAACATCAGGAAGCTGCAGATAATCCTCTGCCTTCATGCTGATGCAGATATCCGATATCTTCTCCAGAATACTATCTTCACTACCGGGTTTCGCCTTGTAGTTGTATATCACGTTCTGCCCACGTTCCCCGGGGTCGAAATACCGCTCCCTGAACTGCGTATACTTCCTGCCCAGCCGTTCACCGCCGTCCAGCAGATATATCTGGCTCCACAGGTCGTCAAGGCCATTTGGCGACGGAGTTCCAGTAAGCTCCACCAGCCGCTCTATGTGCGCCCCGATGCTGGCCAATGCCTTGAAGCGTTTCGCCTTGTGGCTCTTGAAACTGCTGGACTCATCCACGACCACCATGTCAAAGGGCCAGCTGTTCCGGTAATAGTCTACCAGCCACACCACATTTTCCCGGTTAATGACATAGATATCCGCAGGAGTGTTGAGGGCACGAATACGCTTTGCCTGACTGCCAAGGACCGATGATATGCGCAGCATCTTTGTATGGTCCCACTTATCCTTCTCTTTTGCCCATGTTCCCTCCGCCACTTTCTTCGGTGCTATCACGAGCACCTTCCTGACTTGGAACCGGTCATACTTCAGCTCTTTGACAGCCGTCAGCGTGGTCACTGTCTTGCCTAAACCCATATCTTGCCAAATACCAACTTTTTTGGTGTCTATAATTTTTTGAATACAAAATCTTTGATACTCATGTGGTACAAATTTCATTTTTCAATCACCTCAAACATCCACATGCCCTTGTTAAATTTTTCCCATGCCTCCGACATAGATATCTTAATGCCCACCACTTTCCGAACAATTCCTCACCTGCGGCTCTTAAATTTTTAAATTCCTTAATTTCTCCAGTAATTGGTGAAAATGCTCTAACAGGTATATCGTTCTGGTTTCCCATATCCCTCGAATACCGAATGTTATAGCCTTGGTCACACCACTCAAGGTTAACCAATCTATTATCCCGAGGGTCTACGTTAATGTGATTCACAATTTCATACCCCATGGGGTTATCTAAAAAAGCCTCCGCCACAAGTCTATGAATATACCTGTGCTCTACTTTCCCATGACTACAAAGATTAACTCTCAGATATCCTCCGGTATTCACATATGGCTTAAGAATTAGGTTATTCCTGTATGACCAAACATTTCCCATTTCATCAATACCGTAAAGTCCCTCATATCCTGCAATGTCCTTAACCATCACACGTTCTCCTTCACAGCTCGTATTTGCTATCAATTTCTTTGCTTACCTCCCCATACCCGTAATCCTGAAAGAACTGGCTGACTCCATCGATGCCCTTGACTACTTCCACCTGCTGGCCAAGTTTTCTCAGCCGGTCTATCTGTACTTTTTGTAGGGCGCTCAGTTTCCCGGTATCCGACTTCAGCTCGACGAAGACCGGCACCCTGTCCGGAAAGATAACTATCCTATCTGGGACACCATCGTTCCCGGGGCTCACCCACTTATAGGCCCGACCTCCCTGCCGCTTGGCTTCCCTTACCAAGATTTTTTCAATTTCTGCTTCCCTCATAATTCCTCCTCCCGCCTACCTTCGTGCGCATACGCGTATATGATGTGTCCGTATTAGGCGATTTAGGTAGCGCGGTATACTATTTTATTATCTATTTTTTTACTTATATAGAAAGTTTGTAGTTTATGTAGTTATATATTAGTTTTTGTTGATTTTATGGCGTTTTCCCTGACTACAAAGTAGCGACTACATTGTGTTTTTTATGTAGACTGTGTAGTCTTGAAAAAACTACGTACTACAAACTTTTTCTGCTCAACTACATTCTTTTGTAGTTACTTTTTCGAAACATCTCTGGGAACCATATGGTTCATATTTCCTCGGTGTCTCCAGCCTTTTCCAGTCCTTGAACCCAAGCAGGATATTATTGATTTCCACACTATCCCGGCGCTGCATAAGCCGGGGGTCTCCCCCAAAGCACTCACACCATATCTCTACTGCGCATACATGTACTCTCTCTGTCAGTCTACGGTCATCTGATAATTTCAGATTCCCATTCAAGTACATCCGCCTATCTGACAGTTTCATCTTGCCCCAGTTATCCGGGACCTTCTTATCCAGAAATTCCCGGATGAGTCCCTCTTTCCCTGAAGACTCCTTGTGGCTGTCCTGCGCCCTCTCGGCCATCTTTTCTATTTCCTTTGATAGATATAATGTCTCCCCTAATTGCCAGTACGCATATGCCTCCGCCCATATCTGGTCTGTCTCTTGAGGCAGCTGTTCCCACACGGACTTCCCTGCCGGGTGTATTCCCACATCCACCGGCCAAAAGCGCCGGTTTCCTGTTGCGTCTTTCAAAAACTCGCTGTCATTGGAAGTCCCGAAGAACACGCACCGGCGGGGATACTTGTCTGTCCTGCGACCATATGCCGCACGATAGATATCATGTGTCTTGCTTAAGAACTGTTTGATAACCTGTGTTTCTTGCTTAGTAAATGCAGAAAGTTCCCCCACCTCATTGAGCCATGTCCCCTGTATCAGCTCAGCAGCCTCCTTTCCCTCAAACGTCGTCAGGGAGTCCGAGAACCAATCCTTCCCGAGGATGCTTAAGAACGTGCTCTTTCCTATTCCTTGTGGCCCTGTAAAAATTGGCATATAGTCAAATTTCACCCCGCCGATGACGGCTCTTGCCACTGCGGCACATAATGACTTCCGCATGACCGCACGGGTATAAGCCGTATCCTCTGCGCCAAGATAGTCCACAAGTAACGTGTCCAGACGCTTCACGCCGTCCCATGAGAGTCCCTGCAGGTATTCTTTCACATCGTTGATTCTGTGCTGCTGGCCGACGATCATAAGTGCATTATCAAGCTTCTCTCTTCCAGTGATACCGTAGAACAGTTCCATATAATTATAGAATCCGGCATCGTCAAAGTCCTTCCAGCGCCGTTTCCCCTCTTCCCTGCTCCACGGCAGCCTTCCCAGCACCATGCCGCAGCTGGCGAATTCATCGGTCACTATCTTTCCTTTCAGCAAGGGGTCGTTCTCTAGGACAAGGGCCGCATTGTTGATGGTCTTTTCTATCTGGCCATTGCTATTCCTCGTGAGACGCCCTATCCAGTCAAGGTCGTATTCTTCCCGTGCCGGTCCTGTCCCCGGCACCGGCTCAGTCCTAAAAGCCTCCTGTGCTTTTTCATAACGTTCTTTTGCTATTAGGTCTGCTACGGTCTTATCGGATAAGGCCAGTTTGCTCATCTCCACAAAAGACGGCAGCTTATTGACCGGGGTCCCTTCTTTTGATTCGGCATCCTTGTCGCCATAAATATGCAGCCGTACCATGTCAAAAGCATTTACGAGCTGTCCGGAACAGGGGTCTGTCGCATGATGGGAGTATAGGAATAAGTCCCCGTCATAGACAATAGCTCCCCCAATCGTAGAGCCTCCTGTGAAGGTATAGCGCCCCTCCATAGTGGTCTCTTCGTACATCCCCGGTATGAACTTCTCCATAGCCTGCGTGATACTGTAAGTCCGGCAGAACGCGCCGATGACTCCTCTCTTTGTCGTCGGGTCCTCCTGCTTAGCAAGACGCCTCCGCTCTACGGCATCCGCCCCGGGTACCTGAGGCCATTGCTGGATATCATGCCAGTCGCCATACATGGAAAGCAGGCCTTCAAGGCTGCAGAAGGGATTGTCATATACTTCAAATATGTACTCGCTATCCTTACAGCAGCTCGGCCAATACATCAGCCGCGACACATCGAACGTAGTCGGGTCGCAGAATTCTATCCCGAGAAGGGATGCCAGTTTCCGTGCAGCCGGTTCATACTCATCTGCCGTCGCTGTCCGGTCAAGCGGCACGATAACTCGCAGCCGCGGAGCATAGCCTGCGTGCTTGCGCGTGCTGTAGACTGCCGCAGCACAGCCAAGTCCTGAAACTCGTTTTAAGATATCCTCTGTGCCTCCTGCAGGTATATTGTCCATATCCAGCGTAAGAAGGTCCCGGCCCTCTGCATGGGAGGCCTTTCTCCGGTCTCCCGCAAAAGTGCCGCCCACGAACCCGCCCACATCCTTTAGTTCGGACTGCTGGTGCTTCGTCATGGCCAGATACTCTTCCAAAGTCTCCGTGCTCCTGACTGGAGTCCTTAATCTATCCGTGAACTCGGACCAGAGGATTTCAGTTCTCGGCCAATGCTTCATATTCCGGCTTCCAGCCATGCTGATAAGCATCTTCCTGTTGTTTACCACTCCCCTGCCTCCTTAGTCTTTCATATAATAATTGCTTTCAAATCCTGCGCCCTTTAAGATGAGCCCCGGCGCCCAAGATATCGGTTCTGCCATTAGGTCACATATCTCATCCACGGTCACGTCCATGGGCGCATCGATGATGACCTCGTCATGTACGTGGAAGACGACCTGTAAGCCTCGGGCATCGATACGCTTCAAGGTCTCGGCCAGACAGTCGCGGGCGACCGCCTGTATGATGTTCTCGGTCATCTTCCCGCCATAGGTGGATGTGACTTCCCATTTCCTCGTCTGCTGTCCGACCGTATAATAGTGGATGGCCATCTTCCCGAACTGATTCTCCTGAAGGAACGGTTTGGGGTAGAACAGTTTCCTGCCGCTGGGCAATTGCACCGTAAGAAAGGACTGCCCATAGGTCAAGTCGCCCTCTACAGCGAAGATGAGCCCGCGGATGCCTTGCGGCTGTGCTGTCTGCATCACCGTCAACGCAGCCTGTTCTACCGCATACCATAGATCCCGGATTCTTGGATTCGCGTTCCTCCACCGCTGCACGATGTCAGGAAGCTCCTCTTCTGACAGCCCCATGTTCAGTGCCCCCATCGTAATGAGGGCGTTGACCCCGCCCTGATAACCGAGGGCCAGCGTGGCCACCTTGCCTTTCTGTCGGAGGGCATACTCCGGATTTCCCTTTATTATCTTCTCCACTGGTACGCCGAACATCTGTGAAGCCGTGGCCTCATAAATCTTTCCATGAGTGGCGAATACCTCATTGACCCACTGTTCCCCTGCGAGCCATGCGATTACCCGCGCCTCAATGGCACTGAAATCCGCTACCACGAACTTATGACCTTCTGAGGGTATAAAAGCAGTCCTGATTAACTGTGATAATGTATCCGGTACATTTCCGTACAACAGTTTCAGACCGTCGTAATTCTGAGCCTTTACCAAATTCCTTGCATAATCCAGCGTTTTCAGGTAATTCCTTGGAAGGTTCTGCATCTGTACCAATCTTCCGGCCCACCTGCCGGTCCTGTTCGCACCATAATACTGGGTCAGTCCCCGGACACGCTCATCCGTGCCCTTTGCGGTATCCATAGCAACGTATTTCTTTATGGAGGTCTTCCCCATCTGCTGACGAATTTCAAGTACCCGCCGTGCCTTCTCAGAAAGTCCTTTCCCTTGGAGCAATTCCTCCACCGTTGCCTTCTGCAGGTTGGGCGCATCTACGCCCTCTTTCTGTAACCATGCAAGAAGCTGCTGGGTGCTGTTCGAGTTCGCCAGTCCCGTAAGGCAGTATGCCTCCTGCACCAGTTCATTGGTGCTGACCGCATCGATCATCAGCGCACCAGCGATCAGTTCTGAATCCACACGTACCCCAAAAGCATTCATCTTGATGTCCATCTGCCAAAGCCTTATCTCTTCTTCGGGCATAGGGAACTGCTTCAGCCGTCTCAGGATCTCATGCTCTGTCACTACGTCCTGCCTGCAGTATTCTTTGAACAGCTCCCATTTTTCAGGGGCGTGCGCTGGCAGATTCCACCGCCTATTCCCGTTAGATTTCGTCGGCTTACATGGCACGCAGAAATACCGGATGAGCGCTTTCCCAGCCGTCAGCTTCTGCTTGTCCTGTGGTAGGCCGATTGCTTTTCCGGTGGCGTCCAGTCCTGCGGTATAGCCGCAGTACAGGCCATGCGCCATCGTGCACCTCCATTGTTCAAGGGGCGTGCTGTATCCGGCCCGATTGAGGCAGTACCACTCGAAAGCCGCATTATATGCATGTTTGATGACATCCGGACGCCCAAGTGCGTTCAGGATATGTTCCGGTATTATTTCTCCAGATGCTAGGTCTACGATTTGTACTTCCTGTGAATCCCGCTTATATGCGAACAAGAGAATCTCAAAATCCTCGGACTGGGCGTATTTATATAGACCTGCTTTTCCGATGTCTACACTACTTTTTGTCTCAATATCTATACTCAGATGATGTGTCGCCATAAATCTCTCCTGTCAATGAAAGGGGCGTGAACGCCCCTCCTGCTTAAAATGGCAATCCGGTAATCGGATTGATGTTAGACTGCGCCGGCTGTGGCTGTGCTGGTTGGGTATAAGCCGGTTGCACTGGCGGCTGTCCGTAAGCTGGCTGTGCATAAGGATTCGGCTGCTGTGCTGCCTGCGGTGTCCCGAAAGCCTGTGCAGCGCTCAGGGCACTGCCGCCAAGTGCTTCTCCATCTTCCAACTTCTGTACAGGGCCGAGTCCGCAGCCAATACCCTTTTTCCCGCCAAATGCGTAGGGATAGAATGTCACATTGACACGTCCATACATCCCGCTGTAGACCTCTGACTGATTGATGATAGGGTTCCCCATCTTATCTACGACCTCCGGGGGATAATCCACCTTCGCGCTGGCAGTGAACACCCAGCAGCCTTTACATTCCGCGCCAAAAGCCATGCCGTCAGACGGCCGGACACCATCCCCGTCATACACCGGAGTAGGCACGAGCGGCGGGCACTGTCCATTCCACTTCTCGGATATCCCTCTCTGCTTTGCCGCCTCGATAGCAGCGTTAATGCGCCCCATCGTATCGGTGTCGCTCTTTGGCACAAGAACCGTCACCTGATACTTCTCTTCCTGCCCCGGCTGATACGCGTAAGGTTTAAATAGATGCACATAAGACAATCTCACTTTTCCTGTTGTTACGTTACTTAAATTTTCCATATCCTTATTCTCCTTCTTTAAATGCCTCTGCGGCTGTTATTTTATTCGTAATTGCGTCCCGTTTATCTGATTCCTTTACCAGTGCCGGCTTCCCGGGGTTCTTGACCACCATGCTGCCGACACAGGTGTCAAATTCCTTCTTCCCCAGCATCTTCTCAATCTGTGCAAGGGTAAGCGGCTTCTTTTCCCACAGAAGTGCTTCCGGCGTCCCACTGGCCTGCAATGCCTCGAATGCCTTGTCCATATCTATCCAATCCCGGGAGCCGCGGCCTTCCACGGCTTTCCATCCGGGCACCTCGTTTCCGGCAAGGCACTCGGCCAGCGCCCATTCCTGTAAGTCCTTCTGGTATTTTGCCACATCGGCCAATCTTGCCAGCCGTTCTCCCGCCTCTGCGTGTGTGATGAGCGGCGGAAGCTCTCCAAGGTCAAATGCCTGCTTCACGTTATAGTCCGACCGAGCGCGGCACTGGGCCTTTGCCCGGCAGAACCTACAAGTTGATACGTCCGGCGCAAAATCTCCCTTCCCGTCTATAGCGAGAACTGCGCGTTCTTTTACATACTTACCGAACTCTAGCAACTCCTCCAGCGTACATCCCCATTCGGATACACTATCGAGCCGCGGCTGGATGATGGTCATCTTGATATTCTGTATAGGGTACAGCAGCTTGTAAGTGTCGTAGGCTCCCAACGCGTACAGCATCATCTGTGGATTCTTCTCTGCGCTGACCGGAACCCCTTTTCCGTATTTGAAATCAATGATATGTATGGTATCACCATGGATCAGGATACAGTCCGCCGTGCCAAAGCCTCCCGGCGCCCATGCGTCATAATAAAACTTCTGTTCAATCACTGCACCAGGTTTGCTGGCAAGACCGTTGGCGAGAACTTTGATGTAATCGAGATACTCTTCCGTATATCCGTCCATTTCGTTCTGCCACAATTCTTCCTTTTTCAGTTTATTCACCCGCCGGGTGAACTTCTGCCTTCCAAAATCCACAGGGTGGAAATAATGCCTTACTTTCAGTTCTGCGAGCTCATGCGCGATAGTCCCTTCTTGCGCCGCCTCTGATGAGGTATCCGGGAACTGTTCCTCCAGCTTCGCGCTGGGAGTACAATTGAGCCATCTGTGGGCGCTCGATGCACTCAATAGTGCATGCGCCCTCTCTTCCTGCGCCATTATATCTGTGCCCCCAATCCCCGAAGTGCGGTCGCGAAATTACCGTACTGCTCTGGCGGCAGCATGGGAAGCGCTTCCACGCCGTATCCTGCAAGCAGGCTTTGAAGCTGGGCCTGCATCCCCTTGTCCATTAAGGTCATTGCCGCCTGCCGTAGCTCTTCCGCGGTATAGGCACGGGTGGTCGTGGGAACCGCTGTCGCCTGAGTTGCTGCCTGTTGTATCGGTCGTGGAACTTCCGGCGCCGGTTGCGGTGTCACCGGTACAGCCGGCTGAGCTACCGGAACCGTCTGGGATACTGTCGGCACAGCTGTAATTGCCGGCTGAGCATTCTGCGCCACCGTCTTATCATCTGCCCGAGTGGCACGTCCAGCCAGCCCTGTGATTGCAGCCACTATTGCAGAGACCGCCTCTTCGTCTACCTTGATCGTTACATGTACATCCATCTTTGAAATCCTCCTTAAAATTTTAATTATTTGACTTTTTCTCCATTTTGTCCGATAATGAAGATGATTGATTAACTATGCGCCTGTTTGGAGTTCCCGCTCCCGGGCGCGTTTTTCATGTAGTCCGCAGCCATATCTACCAGCTGTACGACCTGATGAGGGCTCAGCTCCGGAACCAATGTCTGCACAAGGACATACATCGCTGTCCCTCTCCTATCATGTTCTGCACACTTCTCGAGCTCATGCTGTACTTTTTCACGAAGTTCTTCATAATTAACTTCTTCCATTCCTTCCCACCATCCTTTCCAATCCTGCGAAGAACTTATACCATACATAGCCTGCAACTGCCAGCAATGCGCCCAGCACAACATACACGATTGCCAGAACTAATGTACTGACCGGATTTTTGGCCACAGCTTCGGCGAATATACATAACGCTAAGCCGAATAGGCTAATCCCGATACATACCCTCTGTGCAATCTCACAGGCAAGTTCCTTCATGTGGCGCCTGCGGATTCTTTTTCTTAATTGTGTCACTGTGATTCTAACCTCCCCTCTAACTCTTCTAAACTTATCTTCAGAAAATCTGCTAAGTCACGCTTATTGATTTCATAAGAGCACTGTGACGTTCCAGATTCCTTGGGACTGATGACCCGCCCAAATTTCCACACTCCAATACGAAGCTTATGACGGACTTCCGGCGCGCCACAGCCAATTACACGCGCAGCTTGACTCGCTCTAAGAATGTCATACACTTTGTTACACCTCCTCTTCTTGTTTGTAACTTATATTTTTGGTATAATCTTCCTAATCAAATGATGAAAGGAATGATTGTATGAAACTCAATCCAGATTGTATAAGAGATATCCTGCTTTACGTGGAATTAAATTCCGATTTAAGACATTTTATATCTATTTCTCCGTCAAACCTGCCTACTGAACTAGAAAAGTATTCATCTGACGAAGTAATGTATCATATAAAACAAGCGGAATTATCTTCTCTTATTGAAACTCCATCTTGGTACTTAGATGGTGGTTGCTTGATTAAATATCTTCTACCAGAAGGACACAAATTTCTTGCCGACATCCGCGAAGATACAAATTGGAATAAAACTAAGGAAATTGCAAAATCTGCTGGTTCTAACTCTCTTGATGCTTTGAAACAGATAGCAACTGGTGTTGTCTCGGCAATTATCAAATCTCAACTTGGGCTATAGATACATCCATTACAAGAGTCAGTTCTGCAATCCCTTTATTTTTTGTGGAACTGACAATTTTGTAATTCTTAAGACATTCCATTTTTTCATCATCTAAATATATATTTCCATCTCTAATGGTTAATCTTTTCACCTCTCACACCACCCCCTTCTCTTTGTCCAATATTACCAATTGATTTCCCCATTAAGAAATGCTATAGTAATTTTATCGAACACTAGTTTGTTTTTATGCTGCCTTGAATAATTCCTCAAGTTGCATATTGGGAGAAACGATTTTTCTAATGACAAGAACTTCGTTCCAAGTAAATGCCGTAGCGCCATTTATTTTATTTCTTAGACTTCTTTCTGTGATACCTATTTTTAAAGCTAATTCATGGATAGTAATATCGGCTTTTACCATTTCTCCCCTAAGTACTCTATACATTAAATCACTCCTTTCTTTTCCGTCAACGGTTATCATGTGTGTATTATATAGCCGTTAATTACTATTGTCAACACAATTTTAGAATGTTTTTTCCGTTAATTATTATTTTGTAACTTTTGACGGAAATATTTTTCTTGACTCTATCCGTTGACGGTGCTATTCTCTACTTATAAGGAGGATTGGAGAATGGGATTAGAAAAGATAGAAGAATATAAAAGACGACTTGGAATGACTACGGCAGAATTGGCAGAAAAATCCGGTGTACCCAAAGGCACCCTCGACAAAATTTTATCTGGTGTAACTAAAGACCCCAAACTCGAAACCTTAAAAGCTATTGCCAGAGTTCTTGGGTGTACGCTAGATGATTTTGACGATGAACCTCAAGCACGAACTATAGAACCATCTTTTGAAGATGTTGAATCTCTTATAGCTCGCAATGGTAAAGACTTTTCTACAGAGCAAAAAATGAAATTAATCAAGCTTTTGTCCGAAATAGATTTGTAAGGATTGGTTTACTTGAATAACAACTATATAAGACAGGCTGTCACAGATACGATAATTAAATGCCATATAAGTACTTTCCCAATAGATTGTTTTAATATATTAAATCGCTTCGACTATAAGGTGTGTACATATTCTGAACTTCAATCACGAAATTTAGAATTGTATAAAATGTGTGTTTCATATTCTGAAGATGCTTTTCGAATTGGAAATATGCATATAATTGCCTATAACGATAAGAAGCCCCCAAAACGAATCCGTTTTTCACTCATGCACGAATTAGGGCATCACATTTTAGGGCACAAAAATGATACCCCTGAGAATGAAGAAGAAGCTAACTATTTTGCCAGTAATATCCTTGCACCAAGAATCGCAATGTATTATGCAAAGCTAAAAACAGTTGCTGATGTCAGTGAACTTTTTGAAATTTCCTCTTCTGCTGCTTACTATGCTGCCCAAGATTTCTCTGAGTGGTGTAACGAAGTATGCCAGTCTGGGATGCATGACTATGATAGAAGTCTATATGCACATTTTTATAACAGTGTATATAATGGTTTCGTATATTCGATAAAGAAATGTGAATTTTGTGGTGCTACAGTTTATAATGAAAAGATGCCTTACTGCAAGGGTGCGTGTGCTCTTCATGATGAACCTAAACGGACACCTATGTTTGATGTACTTTCTGCCGACGACAGAAAAGTTTTACTACGTCTGGAAAATAATTGGCTTTATGATTTTTAATATAGATGCTTCGGCGTTTATATAAAGTGGTTTTCTCAATATAAGGAACGAAGGAAGAGAGGGAAAAATATGGGGCTAAGATTCAGAAAAAGCATTAAAATTGCTCCAGGAGTAAAAATCAATTTAAACAAAAACAGTATGAGCGCAACTGTCGGTTCAAAAGGTGCCCACTATACTGTAAATCCAAAGGGTAAGAAAACGGCTACTGTTGGCATCCCGGGCACTGGTATTTCGTACACAAAAACATCAAGCACCTCGGGACGTACAGAATATGGCACTGATAACTTCCAAGATAATTCATCGTTTTCAAGTCCAAACAGTCAAACACCGGACGACCCAGACAAGGGCAAATGGTATCAAAAAACTAGTTGGATTATAGCTCTTCTGATTTTATTCTTTCCAGTTGGATTATTTTTGATGTGGAAGTATACGAACTGGAAAAAGCCAATAAAAGTTATTATCACAGCGCTTTTTGCTTTTGTAACCATAAGCGCTATGACTTCTCCCAAACTTGAAAGTATGTCATTATCGGCTGATACGTCTAAAACATATGACATCAATCAAAATATTAAAATAACTGCTGAAATATTGCCTTCAGATTATGACATTCCAGACAGTGCTTTTAAATCTTCCGGGGGTAAAATAAAAATTTCTGACGATTTTATAGTATTCTCAGCTCCAAAAGCCGGCTCATACAAAATCTGGTTAGAATATGGGGGAATCAAAAGTAATACTATTTCAATAAAAACAGAAGATAAAACGGCCATCGAAAAAGAAAAAGCTGCTGTAGCTAAGAAAAAGGCGGAAGAAGAAGCTAAAAAGAAAGCTGAGGAAGAGGCTAAAAAGAAAGCGGAAGAAGAAGCCGCCAGAAAAGCCGAGGAAGAACGAATTGCTGCGGAGCAAGCTGCTGCAAAAGCCGAAGAAGAAGCTCGCATCAAAGCCGAGGAAGAAGCTCAAGCTGCTGAAAATGCCGCTTCGCAAACAGTAAATGAAACTACTGTATGGCTCTCTGCAACTGGAGAGAAATATCATCGCATACCAAATTGTGGAAGAATGAACCCAAACACTGCACGTGAAGTAACTCTTTCAGAAGCTCAATCATGGCATTATGAACCATGTAAAAAATGCTTTTAAATAAATAAAAACCGCCCGGTACTGGAATACCGGACGGCCTCACAACACAATGTCAACTCCGAAGAGCAGACAATAACTCACGTATATATTGTATCATCTTCGGAACAGCTTTGCAATCGAAACATATTTTCGGTGGCTGTTATTTTTATGCCCCAAAATGTGCGATGTCGCACAAAGAAAGGAAGATGACTAATGGCAAAACGAAAAAAATACCCAAAGCTCCCAAATGGTTATGGTCAGATCCGTTACCTCGGTAAAAACCGTCGCAACCCCTACGGTGTGTATCCCCCCTCCACCGAAGTCGATGACATTGGCCGCCCAAAAACTCCTCCGGCAATCTGCTATGTGAAGAACTGGATAACCGGCTTTGCGGTTCTGACTTCCTACCGGGCCGGGACCTACACCCCGGGTGATGAGCGTACACTAGAGTCAAAGAATGATGAAAAAGCCAGTGACCTGATACAAAAGCTACTGGCAGATTATAACCAGTCTCAGAACATAGAACCTCGGGAGCAGCTCCCTACATTCAAGGAGGTATTTGAGCGGTATTATGAGAATAAATTCAAGCGCTCTTACGGACATCGGGAAAAGAAAAGTTCTATGGAGCAGAGCATGTGCGCCGCATTCAAAAACACAAAGTCTCTGCACGACCGGGAATTTGCCAATCTGACACTGGATGATTTGCAGGCCGTGATAGATGCCTGTCCGCTGAAGCACGCCTCCCTCGAACTCATTGTCACCCTGTTTCATCAGATATACAACTATGCGATTCCCAACAACTTGTGTGAGCGTAATTATGCGGATTATGTGAAGATAGAGAAGGAAGATGATGATGTACATGGCGAAGCCTTTACTGAGTCTGAATTGGAAAAACTCTGGAACGATAAAGACCATCCAGCCACGGAGATGATTTTAATTATGTGCTACTCCGGATTTCGTTTTTCTGCCTATAAAACGTTAGATATTAATTTGAAAGAGAAATATTTTCAGGGTGGAATTAAAACAACAGCAGGAAAGAACCGTGTTGTACCAATCCACAGCTCAATTTACGGACTCGTAAAACGCCGTTTAAGACGAGATGGCTCTTTAATGAGTATTTCTCCATATAAGTTCCGAACTGCCATGTATGAGCGGCTCAATGCGCTAGGAATCAAAAAACACACCCCACACGACTGCCGCCATACTTTCTCTGCGCTCTGCGAAAAATATGGCGTCAATGAAAATGATAGGAAGCGGATGCTCGGGCATTCCTTCTCGGATATCACGAATCGGGTATATGGCCACCGAGAACTGGAGGACTTGCGGAAAGAAATTGAGAAGATACAGTTACCCATTAATTTGTTGTAAACGTGTTGTAAACCGTTTCAATTAATAATGATTATTTTGTATTTTTTGTTGCTTCATTTTATCTTATGAAACCTTGTTCAAATCCGCATGGTTGAGGGATTTTTTATAAGAATCCTTGTAAACTCAGGAAAAACTTTGTGAAATAATTAATTTAAGAAATGGTTAAGATTCTTTCTTTTTCTTTTATAAACTCATCATATTTTAGCCACATTTTATCATTATACTTAGAGTCAGATAGTTGATTAACACTCACTATCTCCCCCCTCATAAAGTAGCGCAATCGGGTTTTCCCGATTGCCGCACTTTACTCTCATTCCTTTAGATAACTATAGAAACAAAAAAATCCTCAGACTTCGGTCTGAGGATTTTTCGGTTTTTTGCCCTTTTGCTAAACTTGCCTTAGTTTCACATCCACTGCTTCTTTTCTGGCATTGTGGTTTTGATTCTGATTCTCCGGTTTTACTTTTTCAGTTATATTATTAAACTTGTTCAGATTCTTCTGCCTGTTCTGCTGTTCTTGTTCTTTTTTATCCACGTTTATCACCTCTATATTAGTATGACAGCAAAAATACAGATTATGTATAGCTACATAGGAATTCAATTATTTTTTAATAATCGCTTAAGAAATTTTCCATTCTTTTTATGGACTCATCATACTTTTGTCACATTTGCGCATTATACTAAGAGTCAGATAGTTGATTAACACACAACTATCTCCCCCCTCATAAAGTAAACGCAGCCGGATATTCCGGTTGCCGCACTTTACTCTCATTCCTTTAGATAACTATAAAAACAACGAAACCCTCGTATTCAAAATTGCGGGGGTTTTCGCTGTACTACGTCTAATATCAAATCTCTCGCGACAAATAACTCACTATTCCTTTCATTTTCTAGCTCCTCCTACCGGCAAGGGTAGACACCGAAATACATACCTTGCAATGCTTGAACGTGCGTTTCAATCCACTCTACCGACGAGGATAGATACTATGTGCCGTTTTCCCGTTGGCAAATTCCTGTCGGTGTTTCAATCCACTCTACCGACAAGGGTAGAGACACCGACAGCCAATCGACACTCATGACCCCGTCAGCGTTTCAATCCACTCTACCGACAAGGGTAGAGACCTGCTCTTTTGAACATATCACAATTTTCACGAATGTTTCAATCCACTCTACCGACAAGGGTAGAGACCTGCTCTTTTGAACATATCACAATTTTCACGAATGTTTCAATCCACTCTACCGACAAGGGTAGAGACAGATGTTACCATCTTCTGTCCACGCTTGATACGTGTTTCAATCCACTCTACCGACAAGGGTAGAGACCGGGGAGATTTTCGAACAAACCGTAATTGAATGGGTGTTTCAATCCACTCTACCGACAAGGGTAGAGACCAGTCCCTTTGAGATAGTAATGAATCTATACGACGTTTCAATCCACTCTACCGACAAGGGTAGAGACGTTCCAACTGTCGGAATTTTCAGGATTGACCAGGTTGTTTCAATCCACTCTACCGACAAGGGTAGAGACTATGATACCGGATTTTGAAATGTTTTCCATAATGTTTCAATCCACTCTACCGACAAGGGTAGAGACGCACGGGCTACCGTGTATTAGGATATCCGGTTTTGTTTCAATCCACTCTACCGACAAGGGTAGAGACGCCTCGGACATGAGAATAGCAAGGTAACAAGAGGTTTCAATCCACTCTACCGACAAGGGTAGAGACCGTATCTGTTTTCAATTCCAAAGAAAGGAGATAGCGTTTCAATCCACTCTACCGACAAGGGTAGAGACAGCAATCATGCACAAACATCCATTTTAAATTCATCGTTATTTAAGCAAAATTTTATATCTAATTTTTGATTATCCGTATAAATACTATATTTCTAAGCATTTTGAAGTATAGAAAAACACTCATTTTACCACGAATATACCACGATTGAATGAGCCTTGATATGACACTAAAATAAACATGGGAGATAACACAAAGCATCTGTGTATCTCCCATGTTTCATTCACGCAATATGATTATTCGCTCTTATTTCAAATTTTAAGATTGTTTTCATCATTTATAGCACCAGCTTTTAATGCCTTTTTAATATCACGTTTTTTTAGTCCAACCATATAATTCTTCCTTTATAAAAGCAAAATACTTTATAAATCTTTGACCTTCATTTTATTAAGTTCCTCTTTACGATACTGATGTCTTCCGTCTATCCATATAACAAGTTCCAAAACAAGAATAATTGTGCATGGAACAAGAAATTCAGCAATTTGTATAGAACTTACAAAGTATATGTATGCAAAAACGATAATTGAAATCAAAGGGACAATCGCACCTAATTGCCATGCTTTTTTTGTACTAAGATATTTTTGCATACAAACAATAATAATAGTAATGATAAGCGTACTGAAAAAATTTAATAAAATAGACATAATCATCTCTCCTTTTCTTTTTTATATTTTTCGATAATAATTTTTGCGGTTTCTAAATCTATTCGTGAATCAACCGCAAGACCTTTCACAAAAGTCGTAAATGGTTCTTCTTCTTTTTGGTCAGACATTTCGATTTTTTGTATTAGCTTATCTAATCTTAATCGTACCGTTGGATAAGTAACACCATACGTTTTTGCGATTTCTTTTAATGACCCAGACTTTAAAACAAAATTTTTTAAAAAGGTAACATCTTCTTGTTCTAAAGACAGTATCCATTGAGGTATTTTATCAATCTCCATTTTTACATCCTCCTTTCACTTGTACTTTAACTATATTAAATATAACATAAATAAAATTAAAGTCAATATAAATTTTATATTTATTTTTATTTTATAAGAGATATGAAACAAAGAATGAATTTTGTATTTTGAAAATTAAAATGAGCAAGCATACAAATCCGATAAAAAATGTACGGTTTATTCTCATTTACCCTATAATCTTCCAGTTACTATCCTTATGTAATACAAGCTCATACTGCGACACCTGCGTTGCCTTTGTCTGATTTACCACAAATCAGATTTTATCCCTTTCTTCCTCTTGATTACCCAGCACAGAAAAGAAAAAGCCCTGTCAAGAGCCTTGCCACCATTGGTGGTGCTTTGCACTCTTTACTGGGCTTTTTATTTGCTGTATCTTCCATGCAAGAGGAAATTAAAGACCTCTGTTCCATTTCGCCTTTAGATAATCTTCATAATCTCCCTCATTAAAGTCTACTTGTGGAGAAGTATTAGGAATGTTTTTTCTGTTGTCAATATCTGCAAGTTGACGGAATATCCAATCATCATAAGGGTTGTGATATTTGTATTCTTTCGGTTGTTCTCTGTATCGGTCTAACCCTCGCATTTCCTTATGTACTTTCATCATACGTTCTATTTTTTGACGCTGTATCAACTGTTTGATTTCCATAAGTTCTTCAATTTCCACAACCTCATTAGAAAGATAATTGCTGATGTATCTAATCAATATGGTTTCCATGTAAAATTTGTATTCTTTTTCATCATTGAAAAACTCATTTTCAGACAGATAATCTAAGGAAACATTAAAGTCTTGTTCCCGTTTGATAATATCCATGATGTAAGGTTCTGTGTGGTCAATATACTTCCATTCTCCCGATAATAATTCATTAGGCGTTACGTCCAGCACGTCCATTATCTTTTCTAATGTATCAAAGGTAGGATAATTCACACCTCGTTCAATCTTGGAAAGGCTCTGCATATTGATACCGATTTTGTCCGCCAGTTCCTGTTGTTTCATTCCTCTGTGTTTTCTTATGGTTTGTATGTTCTCTCCTAAGAAACTGATTTTCTTTTCATAATGCTCCATAACTTAGTATAATCGCTCCTTTCGTTGCTTTTCTTGGTGTTTATAAGCATATCATACTTAATATATATCTGAAAGTCAACAAAAACTTCTTGACAAGTAATTCTAATGGCGTTATTATCGTATCAGATAAAGTGATTAAGCACGCTAGGGTCAATCACACGCTTGAGTAAGCATAGAAAAGATGTATTTTCATTTTGATAGCATGAATAAGCATGGACTATCAGACCGAAAATAAGGTTTCTGACTGGGGCTGTTCCGTTTAGCCACGAGCCTTACAAGGCTCGTGAGCGTTAAGAACGGATCAGACACAGGAAGAAAAGGAACGCCTTTAGGCGAACGCATAGGGCGTATATGTAACACCGCCCTGCGCATACATGTCATAGTACCTAGAAACTGTGATAAATAAAGGACAAAACACGATTTTTACCCCGCAAAAAAACGGGAAGTACGAAAGGAGTAATGCACTATAACTACACACAAAAATTTATCCGTTAAGATTGATTACATCAGTATTGTATTTGATACGGCAACCGCTGAAGATGTCATCATGCACATTTTAGGTTTACCGACTGATATTTTCAATATCTATCCGGCAAGCGTTAAATACAAAACCTATCAAGCACGCTGGCAGATTGGAGATATTTATGTATCGGGGGACGCAAGAAAAACAGAGGATAACCCACAAGGGTTAGGCTGTTATCTTGTTATGACCGGCAGAGGCTGTGATGATATTTTCCGTATTCTCGACAGTAGGAATTATACCTTTGGGGATATGTTCCGACGCTGTGAACGAAGATATGGACTGGATAACTTCCATTTCACTAGACTGGATATTGCCATTGATGATAAAAACGAAAAGCCATTTTTTACCATAGAGCAGATAAAGAAGAAATGCGAAAAAGAGGAATTTATCTCCAATAGTGAGGGCTACCACTTTGACGAAAGCAAGTTTGACGATTTCGACACCGCAAAGACCGTTTATATCGGTGCTGGGAAATCGGGATTGTCCTACCGCTTTTATGACAAGGATAAGGAAGTCTGTTCAAAACATAATAAGACACTTGAGGAAGTCGGCAGTTGGAAACGGACAGAAATGCAACTGCGTGATGATAAGGCTCATGCTTTTGCCATGACATTCAAGGACAGACCGCTGGAACTGGGAGAACTGGCTTTCGGGCTATTGGCAAACAACCTACGCTTTGTCGTACCAAACAGAAACGAAAGTAATAAAAGCAGATGGAAAACGTGTCGGTTTTGGGAACGCTTTTTAGGGGCTGTGGAAGTCTTAAAACTGCAAGTACCAAAACAGCAAAATTCCCTTGAAGAAACACAACAATGGCTCACAGAGGGTGGCGTGATTTCCGCTGTCAAAAGTTTTTACTTCTTGGAAGAACATGACGCATTAGGTGGACTGGAAAAAGTGGGAACTATGCTTGATAAGGCAAGATACAGCAATTCCCTTTCCAGTAAACTAACCGCCCACTTACAGAGGATAGACCGCACCGACCTTATCCCCTATATCCAGTATGACACGAAACATGGGAAAGGGGGTATCTGATGAATAACAACGATATTCCTGTATGGGAAAAATACACCCTTACCATTGAAGAAGCGTCAAAGTATTTCCGTATCGGAGAAAACAAGTTAAGACGCTTGGCAGAGGAAAACAAGGACGCTGGCTGGCTCATTATGAATGGCAACCGCATACAGATTAAACGCCGACAGTTTGAAAAGGTCATTGATAAATTGGACGCAATCTAATGCAAATGAGCCTTGTATGTGTTATGATGAACACAAGTCATATCAAGGCTCTTTCCAACAAGGAAAGGAGCAGATACCATGAAAGAAAAAAGACGGGATAGCAAAGGACGTATCCTGCATACTGGAGAGAGCCAACGAACAGACGGAAAATACTTATATAAATATGTGGACGCATTTGGAAACACAAAATATGTGTATGCTTGGAGATTGACACCCACAGACCCGACACCAAAGGGAAAACGGGAAAAACCCTCACTTCGTGAACTGGAACAGCAGATAAGACGGGATATTGAGGACGGTATCGACAGCACAGGCAAGAAAATGACGCTTTGCCAACTCTACGCCAAACAGAACGCACAGAGGGCAAACGTGAAGAAAAGCACACAGAAACAACGGGAACAGCTCATGCGGTTATTGAAAGAGGACAAGTTAGGTGCTAGGAGCATTGATACAATCAAACCCTCTGACGCTAAAGAATGGGCGTTACGCATGAAAGAAAAAGGCTTTTCCTACAATACCATTAACAACCATAAACGCTCGTTAAAAGCGTCATTCTATATTGCCATACAAGACGATTGTGTAAGGAAGAACCCCTTTGATTTCAAGTTAAGTGAAGTCCTAGAAAATGATACCAAAGAGAAAGTAGCATTGACAGAGGAACAAGAACAATCCCTACTGTCATTCATCAAGACGGACAATGTGTATCACAAGTATTATGATGATGTGCTGATACTGTTAAAGACTGGACTTCGTATCTCGGAACTGTGCGGACTGACAGTAGCCGATATTGATTTCAAGAATGAAGTTGTGATTATCGACCACCAGTTATTAAAGAGCAAGGAACAAGGCTATTACATTGAAACGCCTAAAACAAAGAGCGGAATAAGGCAAGTGCCATTAAGTAGAGAAACAATACAGGCATTTCAACGGGTTATGAAGAAACGCCCAAAGGCAGAACCATTTGTGATAGACGGACGGAGCAATTTCCTATTTGTCAATCAGAAAGGCAAGCCCAAAGTTGCCATTGATTATAACGCCTTATTTGTCCGTATGATAAAGAAATACAACAAGCACCATAAGGACAATCCCTTGCCACATATCACACCGCATACGCTACGCCATACGTTCTGCACAAGACTGGCAAGCAAGAACATGAACCCGAAAGATTTACAGTATATCATGGGGCATTCAAATATCAGTATCACAATGAACTGGTACGCTCATGCGTCGATAGATACCGCAAAATCAGAGGTTCAGCGTCTAATCGCATAAGAAGTATTTACCACGATTTTAACCACGCTTGATAGCGAAAATATAAGAAGATAGACCTAGATATGTGAGGTTTACCACAAAAGAAAAAATGCCCGTAGAGCCGATAAAATAAGGCTTTGCGGACATTTGAGAAGATATAAAAAGATAGTCAAAAAGACATATATAATTTATGCTAATTGCATAGTTTTTATTTTTCAAATCAGTTAATTATAATCCTTTTTAGACTTAATATCAAATATTCTCCATAAATCTTGGTGCGAATCTCCCAGCGTTTTCATGTTCACATCCGATTCGCACCAATCTCCTCCTTGAACTATTCGGCGACCAAACACTTCAAAAAATTAGAGTTTCCGTCACATCAAAACTTTTCTTTGCTCCGATATGCTCAATCTTATTTTTATATTTGTCTCCCAAATTATAAAATCTAAGACTGTCTTTGTCTTTATCAATAATATCCTCTAAAATAGCCTTCACCTGCCTAAATTTTGCAGCGTCAAGGTTACACTCAAATACAGAATTCTGCACCCGCTGCCCGTAATTTACACATTGCTTTGCAACCTTTCTCAAACGACGTTTTCCGGCATCGGTTTCTGTATTCACATCATATGTAATCAAAACAAGCATCCCCTCACCTACTTCCAGAGAAACGGCGGATACTCATCAATATCTCCCCGTATATATCTCGCCAGCAACATAGCCTGTGCAAAAGGAACAAGCCCCCACTCAATCTTTTCAGCCAAAAATGGGTGTGTAATGGCTTCTTTCTTTTTATTCTGCCAATGGGTGAGAAATTGCTTTCGGGTTTCATCCTCCATAATGACAGCGCCACTCTCCTTTCTCGCAAATCCAGAAGCATCAATTATCTTCTTGTTGATTAATGTGAGTACAAACCGGTCTGCCATTACGCTTCTCAATTCTTCCATAAGATCCAATGCAAGTGACACCCTTCCCGGACGGTCCGTATGGAAAAATCCAACATACGGGTCCAGCCCTACCGCCTCCAACGCGGACGCGCACATCCCGGTCAATAAAGTATAGGCGAAGGAAAGCATCGCATTTACATTATCAAGCGGCGGACGTTTATTTCTGCCGTTAAAGAAAAATTCCTCCTTCTGCTGCAGAATCAACTCATCAAACACAGAAAAATAAAGAGACGCAGATTCCCCCTCTAGTCCCAACAACGTTTCTGCCATTTCACACTCCCTTATACTTTTAAGGTTCTCAGACATAAACGCAGACTTTTCTTTCAATTTTTTTGCATCCAACCGCAGCGGATAATCTCTTGCCGCCCGTTCTAAAACCCATTTTGCGTTATAAACCTTTCCGGTAATAAAGTTGCGCGCTATCTTCATGCTCTCCTTTTTCTGCTCGCTTATCCGGTACTGTTCTTTTCGAAGCGTCACATTACCCCGGACCTCCCCCGACACCCGTGCCAGAAAGCGTCCGTTTCCGCTCATAAAGGACAAATCAATATTTCTCTTTGCACAGGCCCCCATGAGTGCAGGACTGGCGCCTGTATAACCAAATGTTACAATTCCCTCCAGATTATGCAGGGGTACACGGCCGATTTCCTGCTGTTCCTCAAGAATTACCACATTTTCTCCGTCCAAGGAGAGATATCGGTTTGTCGATGTGACATACAGCGTATTCAATAATCTCTTCACTTTATTCCTCCTGTGACAGTGCTTTCTCAATATAGGCCGATGCAGATTTTCCAACCCCAAGGGCAGGGAGGCACAGGTCTTTTAGGGAACAGGCATTGCAGCTTTTCGTCCTTTTGACTCTCGGTGTGTACCGTCTCTCATAATATTGGTGCATCTCCTGAAAGGAACTTTTGACCTTTTGCCGAACCGGTTCCTCAAATACTACTTTGCTCCTATGCCTTGTCTCTCCGTAATAGAGAAAACCATACGGAATATCACAGCACAGCATCTCCTCCAGACACATAGCCTGCGCCGCCAACTGAAGAATATCGACATCATTTTGTTTAGGACGCCCTCGTTTATACTCTATGGGAACCACCTCATATTTGCCCTCTCTTCCTGTCAATGTGATTCCGGTTTCGCCCCGGTGAAACTCTACAATGTCACATTCTCCACTGATTCCAAGCTCTCTGGAGTGTATCGGCATGGCGCGGCTGATAATCAGGTCTCCTCGCTTTTCTTCGCTGGTCACGTCATGAGCCTTCTCATGAAGAAGTTTCCCGTCAACCGTTCTTTCGTTCTCCGACCATTGCAGCTCAATATAAGCAAGCGCCCACTGCCTTCTGCAGAAAGCGAAATGTTGGATTCCCGACAGCTGAAGATAATCTTCTTCATTATACAAAATGATACTCCTCCGCTTTCACGCATCCCTCTATCGGTTTCAATATAATTCTGTAATCTTCATATGATTTTGGTCTTTCGTTCAATGCCTCTACTTGAACGCTTCGATGTATTTTTGCGCTTGACACAGCCGGGGTCTTATCCTCGTGCTGCCACCAGAACAAATCGCACACCTCCATACTTCCTTCCGGTCTGGCGGACGATGCATCATTTTCAAACAATGTTTTTAATGCCTCTTTTAAAGTCTCTGCGTCTTCCTGTGAAAATCCGGTTTTCTCAGCAAGCTGAACATTTACGCTGCCCTTTACCAAATATAGGCCAAATCCAATCCGATGTTTCATTCCCATCGTATCAGACGCTTTGCTGTCTTTTCCCGGCTCGCTGTTTACGCTCTTCGTTATCTGGGTGCTGATAATATCCACAGGCGTGCAGCTGACAGCCTGATGCATGGAGACCGGTCCTCGGATACCGAGAGATACCTCGCTTCCCTTAAACGCAAACACTTGCCCGAAGGCCCTTACATCCAGCCATTGTTCACATGCAATCTTTGCACATACTTCTTTGCTGGCACGTTTCCCCTTTTTAATTTCAGCAGCCAGTTCTTCACAGCCGTCTGCACGGTCTTTTAAGCTTGTAAATCCGTCATCTGCCCTGTCATCGGACTGAACAAATACTTTCTCGCCTAAATCCTGAAAACGATTACGAAGCTTCCGTTTGATACACACATCTGAGATTTCTCCATACCCCTCATAGTTCTCCCTCGGCCGATTGCCGTTCAACGGGTCTCCGTTTGGATTTGCATTAGTCGCCGACACTACCGCCACAAAATCAATCTTCCCTTTTAAATTACTCATCTCTAGTCCTCCTTTATCTCTTCCGTTTTTGTATATCGCATTGCGCTCATCTGACTATGGTATCCTAACAGAAAGACACCTTCTAACCGGTCGTTATTTGTAAAGCTGTCTATATCGAACAACTCGCAGATATCATCCAGCATCATTTTATAATAATTTCTTTCTTTAAGCTTTAATTTGTTTAAATACGGACGTACTTTCTTCTCTAACATTTCCCATGTCTGATAGGGGTGTTGGGAAAATGCGTTCATCAGTCTGTCTGCATTTGTCTCCCTGCCGGCATCCTCCTCTTTGTCGAAAGTTCTCCGCTCTATCTTGTCGGCCACAGCAAGCAGCCGCCCGTAGAGATAATCCCTGTTTCTACACTCTTTATCTAACGCCATTGTCCAATCCTCCTTATTCTGCTCCTTCCGCTCCTTCTTTACCAAGGCACAAGCAATCCCAAGCACAGCCTCCCAGTTGTATCTCTTTTCATAACACACCGGGGAAGATGCCTTCTGGACGGCCTGTCTTACCATATCCATCGGTATCTTTCTGCGCTCCGAAATACAAGGCAGAAGCCTTTTGCATACTTGCGCATACATTCTTTTATTATTTAACGTCAGCTTTCCGTTCTGCTCCGTTCCATAGATAGCTTCCGCGATATCACTGACCCCTGCCATGCCCATATATTCATATTTGTGTCCTTCTTTATATTTTACCTGCTGCCACTCACAAGTCTCATGCCAATACGTCAAGTTTTCTAAAAAACGGCTGCTGTCAAAGGTCTTATTCTCGGTCATTGCCAGCCTTCCGGTAGTAGCCGCGTCAAAAGCCAGCAGTACGACTCTGGATGTATCTCCCAGCTTTTTCCCATAGCCCCTCATGGCGCTGCGAAATCCAGAAGCCTGCACCTCCCCGGTCTCATTTTCCAGAAGCTCATCCTCATCCCAGTCCCACTGGTCCTGATATTCGTCGACTACCGCGTCCGTATCTGCATTCCACGTCGGGAGCGGGTTCATACCGGATTCCCATATGACAACGCAGAGACCGTCCCAGCTATAGCCCTGTTTTCTAATAATCCACTTTAAAGCATTGTGTATTTTCTGGGAGGTTTCGTATCCAATGGCAAATGCTTCTGTCTTATCCCGGAAACGTCCTCTGAAAGTATAGTTCGCCTCATCGTTGGCTGATATAAGCTTTGCCCCGTCTCCTTCATTTCGGATTTTCTTTGGCTGCAGATAAGAAACCGCTTCCCTTTTCCCGGTCAGATAACACAAAGCCTTGTCCGGTAATATAGAAGAATAATAATCTATATATGCTTTTTGCAGTGTCTTATCCAGCCAGCACTCTCCACGATATTGTCCGCTGGTGTCCTCCATAACATCTGCTCCGGAAGCCAAGCTGCCTTCCACTTTAAACCGCACGAACGCGTCGGTCTGCGCTATATTCTGAATTTTTTCTTCCTCCGTCATTTTTCCTTCCGCATCCAGCTTAAGAATCCCCTGCTCCACAAGGTCGCTTATTAAAGTACCCTTCTTGACATACACATAGACGGCGTCCACCTTTTTATGTGTATATTCCGATTCATGCCACTTTTCCAGCGCCTCTACATATAACCGATAATTCTCTGAATAGTCTTTTGGCTTTTTCCCCTGACGGTAAAACGCCATATAGTCACCAGCCAGATACTTCAGATTGTCACAGAGCGGGTGGGGCTCCGTACCGGCTGTACGGCTCAGGGACTTCTCGGTCGCAGGAATCAACGTAAGATTGTCCTTTTTATCCACCGTCTCAGCACCCAGAAAATTCCCATCCGCATCCAGTGTGACTGTAATCTGCGCTGTCACTGTGGTATGAAAAACCGGCAGGAGAATCAGTGGAGTCTGTTCTTCTCCCTTTTTCCCTTTCACGGTTTTATATTTCACCTCGCCGGCAATGTCCTGATTCCGCTCATACAAATCAAGCAGCTCATTCGTCCAGTTCACAAGCACCCTCCTCTCCGCTAAATTCATCCAAAACGGTAAAGTTATGCAGTTCTTCGCCGAAAGGCTTGATGTCCATCGCTTTCAAATGACGCTTGTCCACACATTCCTCCGGCCTCACGAATTCAATCACGCCCTGACGCATGACCGGAAACCAAAACCGTACCGTCATCTTGCCCTTGTCCTCTTCACATATAGCCTCATCCGCATACGTGAGCCCATGGTACGTAAATCCGTAACCGATTTCTCCCTGCATATCATCATAATATCCTTCCCCTTCGCCGAACACACAAGGGGTCACATATCCCTGACACTCTCTCGTCCCGAGAAAAATATCCCTTCGTCCCCCTCTTCCTATCATCCGCCTCGCAATATTGTGGTGCTTATGCTCATTCCGGTCCTGTTCCAGCTCCGGGCGGTTCTCATTCCACTCAAAATGTGCCCTCACCTGATATTTCACATCTTTCAAATAAGTATAATAAGACAAATCATTGCCGCCGTTATAGTTGATTGGCTTGACTCCCTTTGTCTCTGTTTGAATGGGATTGAGCACCCGCACCGCGTCCACGATCCAAATCAACGTGGGTTTCCAGTACACGCTGTGCAAAATTCCTTTTAGCGCTTCATAGGTAGGGATATGGTAAGAGCACTTCTCCCCGCCTACCCTCGTCACCGGGTCGGAAAATAGGGCATACGCCCCTTCTACCTGAAACTCTACCGTATTTCTGTACTTCATCTCTTTCACCACCTTTAAAAATTCATCAATTCCATTACCGGTTCTTCAGAAACGCCTGTTTCCCGGCTGTAATAGTTCTCGCTCAAAACCAAGATTTTACCGTCGCAGACCGATGTGATGGCATTGCCAAGCGCCTGTTTCAGCCACTCGGAAATACCCACGGTATACTTCTGCAGTTTTCTAATTGCCTGCTGCTGCTCATTTAACGTAAGATACGAGTTACTCAGCACCCCTATCTGTTCCTTTGCCGCGTCATCATACTCTACAACCACATCTACTTTTCCATCCTCCGGTATCACCTCGAACAGTTCTCCCGCGGTTTTGAACGCCTGCTTTAAAAATTTATGGCTGCCCCCGTGGCGGCTCTTCACGGCAGACCATACCTTTGCGTTGCCCGACAGCATATTTAGCAACGTGTCATCCCTTCCGGCTACCGAGACTAAGTAGCCCATCTCCTCTTTTCTGCTGTCCATATATAAGCCATAATACAATTCAATCGCCTTCGTAGAGTCCAAACGCCCGTCCAATGAGGACGGTTCTTGCCCAAACCTACGCAGCACGCTCTGCATCGCCACCTGCGCTTTCACAATGTCTTTGAGCATGGATACATGTTCCGCTTCCTTTGACATTTTTACAATATATACATTTCCGTTTCTTACTTCCTTATGGCGGTTACATCGGCCCGCCGCCTGCACAACGCTGTCTAGCCCCGCAAGAGAACGGACGACACATTGAAAAGAAATATCCACCCCGGCCTCGATTAATTGAGTGGAGATACAGATAATCTTTTTATCCGTATCCTTCAGGCTCTCTTTTATTTCTTGCAAAATATCCTGCCTGTTCTGGGGGCACATATTTGTACTCAGATGAAACAATAAATATTCCGAGCCCTTACATTTCTCCTTAAGATACTTATACGTATTTTCAGCACATTTTTTTGTGTTTACAATGACCAGTACCCGCTCTTCCTCTTCTGCCCTTTCTAAAATAAAATCCCCCAGCTCCTCCGCTGTAAAACCTGATTTAGTCAAAGTTGTTTTATCATGGATGGTCGTCCTTTCAAATACCTCGTCATACCGTTTATCCGCTTCTATCATATTCAGCGGCCGATTCAGCCTGCAATCCAAGATTCTGTCCAAAAGCGGCTGTGTCGCGGAGCAGAGAACAATCGTAGACTCTCCGAACGTGGAAAGAAAGTTGACGGCCAGATTAAACAGCTTAATCGTCCTTACCGGCAATGCCTGTATCTCATCAAAAATAATAACACTGTTGCAGATATTGTTCATCCGCCGGATATTTTTGGACGAGGCGGAAAACAGTGTATTCAAAAACTGGACTGCCGTTGTAACAATAATCGGGCTTGCCCAATTCTCCGCCAGCAGTTCCTGCTTCTTTCGCTCCTCCTCCCGCTCATAAAAAATGTTACTGTGATGCTCCAATACTATATCCGGATTTCCAACTGCTTTTCTTATTTCCTCCGCATTTTGCTCCAAAATACTGGTGAATGGGGCGACATAAATGATGTGCTTTTTGTTGTGGGCCTGTGCGTTGCTCAAGGCAAACCCCAGAGAGCTAAGCGTCTTGCCGGAGCCGGTGGGAATAGTCAGACGATACAAAGTGCCATCCCCTTCCCCCTGCCGCATGCACCGCTCCAGAATCTCGCTCCTTATGCCGCTAAGCTTCGAATCCTTAGGAAATCTACTCATATAGGCCATAAAATATTCTTTACAGCCGGCCCACACCGCTTTTCTTCCGTCCTTATCCTGCAGCCGCTCCTCGATTTTTTGATTCTGCATAAAACATGCGGTATCTGTCCAGTCCGCATCTATCAGCAGAGATAACAGTATGCGCTCATACATCCCCACAAAAAAATTCTTCTGCAGGTTTCTTTCCTTTTCATTTATAAGACCGGCATACTCTTGCAATGCATTCAACAGCTCATGCAGGATTTTCCTGCACTCACGAAAACAGTGCTCTAGCTCTTTTCTGTCGTGATACTCGTAAAATCTTTCCGACACCTGCCGGACATTCTCCTCCTGCTTCAGCCTGTCCTCAATGAGCAGCCTCCCGCTGTCCGACAGCGCATCAGCGATTCCATGATGACAGAATACGGGATACTCCATCATCTGTGCCTCAATAGAATTGGGCGCTAATTGCTCTAATAGATAGCCACCCGCCGTAGAGTGATTCACCTCGCCCCGGTAGGTTCTTTCACCTTCCATATTCTTTTTCATATAGTTGAGGAATTCATCTCGAAATTTTCCGGCATCATGATAAAAACCAATCAACCGTCCAATTGGTGATAATCTATCTAAAGAACTGTTTTTTTCTGACAAGAAAGCGACGTTAGAATTGTGCTCTGAAACGGTTTGGATAATAACTTCTTCATTTTCCTCACGGAAATGAGCAATATAAGCTTCTTCCATAATTTATCCTCTTGTTATCCGATTTTTCTTACTATCTATATTATATCATGAGCATAGCTCATGATTATTGCACATTCGCCAAATGCTTCGCGCTTGGCTCATTGTGTTCATTATATCATCCGTCTGTTTTAATGTCACTACGCGTCCGGTCAATATTCCGGCCTTGCCCTGAGAATTTATGTCGATTGGAGTCTTAATTTGTTTTTAAGACTTTTTCGTTTTCTTTAATTATTTGAACATAATTTGAACACATTTCCCTATTATACTGATAATCAGATAGTTGATTAACACACAACTATCTCCCCCCTCATAAAGTAAGCAATCGGGTTTTCCCGATTGCCGTACTTTACTCTCATTCCTTTAGATAACTATAACAACAACGAAACCCGCTGGCCCTACGGCCAAGCGGGTTTTCGCTGTTTTCACACTTTATTTTACTCTCCAATTTCTTCTTCCCACATGCGGAGACCAACTGCACTTGTCACCGGCAGCGAAAACACAATTGCTTTTTCTTTATTATTAAGACCAGTCTTTTCCATAATTGCTCTCATAATTTGATTCTTATTTTTAGAGCGGGTAACGATAAATATAATTTCCTTCTCTGCAGCCAAGGATACTCCCAGAAACTTTTCCGCACTTTCCATTCCGGTGCCCTTCGCATGAATCACCGTACCGCCGCCGGCATTTGCACTTCGTGCCGCATCCATAACTGAATCAATACACCCCTGATTTACAATCGTAACCAGCAGCTCATACTCTGTCTCTCTCAAAGTTGCCTCCTCCTCTTTTTCGTATTCATAACTCTGAATCAAATATTGAAGTACTTTTTTCCCTCCAATACTGCTGAGTGGAATTATAAAGGCAATCCCCGTGCCCGGAACATCAATGTTCATATTTATAATAAGTCCACGCTTTAACTTTTTCCACATCTCGTCTGTCACTATAGAAAAGGAAATCATCTTTTCAGATGCTTCCAGACCAAAATAATCCAGAACAGCACTATTCGCCGTCCCCCGGCCAAGAGTTTCAAAGACTACCATATGCTCATTATATTTATAAAATTCCTCGAATTTGTATTTCATACTGCGGTTGGTTATTGCAACCATCATATATAGCCTACTCATCATTTCCTCCCTACAGTTCAATAATATCATTATCATCAAATGACTCCAAAGGCATCACCAGTACAACTTCCTCTGGGCTTCTCACCCCTGCCGCTTTTTTCTCCTGTATCCGATAGATAAAACCAAGTATCTGAATTGTAATCAATGGAGTCATGGCAACCATCGCCACCACGCCAAAGGAATCTGTCACTATATTCCCGCCCACCGCCTCACATGCTCCTACAGAAAATGGAAGTAAAAATGTGGCCGTCATGGGACCGGACGCCACACCGCCGGAGTCGAATGCAATGGCTGTGAATATCTTTGGTACAAAGAATGACAGTATGATTGCCGCCGCATATCCCGGAATCAGGAACCAAAGAATAGATATGCCGGTCAATACCCTGACCATTGCAAGTCCCAGCGATACGGCCACTCCTATCGATAAGCTATATCCCATAGCTCTGCCTGATATAGCCCCGGAAGTCAATTCTTCCACCTGCTCCATCAATACATAGACTGCCGGCTCCGCTTTTACAATAAAGTAGCCAATCACCATGCCAATGGGAATGATAATCCACCGATATGGCAATCCCGCTATAATCTGTCCCAGATAATTACCTGCCGGCATAAATCCTACATTAACCCCTGTGAGAAATAAAAACAGTCCTATATATGTAAAAATAATGCCTATGCCTATCTTTACCAGCATCTTTCTTTTAAGACGAAGTGATATCATCTGAAAAATCACAAAAAACAATAAAATAGGCAGTAAAGAAATCATCATTTCTTTCATATAGTGGGGGAGACCGGAAGAAAACAAACGCCACATTTCCACAGAATTCTCGGCATCAGGAATCACAGTACTTGTATAGGAATTCCCTGTGGGATTATATATCATGCCAAGAATAAGGACCGCCAATATTGGTCCTACTGAGCAAAGAGCAACAAGACCAAAACTGTCATTCTCTGCATGTTTGTCGCTCCGAACCGCGGAGAAACCAATACCAAGAGCCATAATAAAGGGCACCGTCATAGGGCCTGTCGTAACTCCGCCAGAGTCAAACGCCACCGCCAGAAAATCAGCAGGCACAAAAAAAGCCAATATAAACACTGCCGGATAAAGGACAATCAGCATATATGACAGAGGGATACCGAACAGCATTCTCAACACCGCCACCACAAGAAAAAAGCCCACTCCCACAGCCACAGCCACAATAAGCGTATAGTTCGGTATGGACGGCACTTGTTCTGCCAGCACCTGCAAATCAGGCTCAGACACGGTGATGATAAAGCCAAGGACAAAACAAAGGGTCACGACAATGCTGACTTTCTTAGTCTGCGTCATCCGTGTTCCAATACGCTCTCCCATTGGAGTCATTGCCATCTCTGCCCCAAGAGTAAAGAACATCATCCCAATGATAAGCAGTACGGCTCCAATAATAAAAGCCATCAGAATACCGGTTGGAACCGGTGCGATTGTAAAGCACAAGAAAAGAACGATTCCGATAATTGGCAGCACGGCTCCTGATGACTCTTGTAATTTCTCTAATAATTTTGTTTGGTGTATTTTCAATACTCACATTCACCTTTCATATTTCTTAGTAAGTATATACTAACATAAATTCACTCTTTTGCAAAGTGGAGCGGATTTAAGGTCTATGTATCCTAACCGCTTAATGTGGCCGTCCTTTCTCCAATGCGGCGTTACAGGTCTCGTCGATAGAGGCCGCAACTTCAGCCGGAGTTTTCGTCCCTTTCAGCAAATCCTGTATATTAAGGTAGAACACATCCCGCACGCCCTGCCAGTTCAGGTTGTCAAGCCGGACAATGGTAGTCAGGTTTTCAGCATTTTTACTATAAGCGTCCAGCATCCAGATATCGTCCCGGTACTGGTCGATGACTGACTGATTTACCGGCAGTGTTCCCAATGTATATTTCATCAAGTCCTCATCCGTGTATATATAACGTATGAAGTCTTTGGCCACTTGGATTTTATCCGTATCTCCGTTGTCAAATACACAAAAACCATTCGTAGTGGTGGTAGCGTAGCCTCTGCCATCCAGACTCGGTGAATTCACTAGAAACACATCTAAGCCCCGGTTGCGGCAGTCCCACAAATTTGTCAGATTGACCATACAGATTGCCAGCTGTTGGTTATAGAAGAGATTGACCGAATCAATAAATTGAAGATTCTCGGCATCGTCAGGTAAATATCCCTTCTCATCCAGCGATTTGAGCCATGTAAGGGCCGCGATTCCCTCAGGTGTATTCACCGAAAAATTTCCGTCCTCATCATACAAGCTGCCTCCCATAGCTTGAAGCAGAGTCATAATATGGCTGTCACCCTGATTATTATTGGCATACATCATAAAAGCATAGGTCGTATCATCCGTAAAGGATGCCTTTAACCCTTCAAGTACTCTATTGAACTCATCCGTCGACCAATGCGCAATCGAATCCTGCTCAGGAATAAATTCATCCAGACCGGCAGCCTGCATCATCGCTCTATTAACAGCCAGCGTATTTTGAAGCTGCTGGTAAGGCATTACATACACATGCCCCTCGTAAGTATTCTGATTCCAGATTGTGTCATTGATATCTGCCTGCAGTTTATCGTCAATCATATCGTCCAACGGCACTAGCAGCCCTTCCTCCGCCCAGGCAGAGGTATTCCAAGAACCGGCAAAAAATATATCTGCCGCTTCCTCCGTGCCGACTTTATCCAATAGCTGCTCCTTCTCGTCGATATAGTTATAGCGATTGAAATTAAATTTTACTTCACATTTTTCGTATTGTGCGCTGAAACGTTCGGCAGCCGCCTCCAGCAGATCGGCCGCCTCCGCTTCCCCTATCCCCGGTATGTTGCCCAGCCCGATAGGCGTTGTTGTGATATTAAGGGTGACAGGGCTTAACTTCTCGCTCTGGGATGTTTGACTCTTACAACCTCCCACAGAAAAAATTATGGCAAATGTCAGGAGCGCACACAATACCCTCTTTTTCATATTTATTTTCCCTCCGATTTTATATGTCCGATTTTTTTCAGAAGCTTTTCTATATTCAACGGTTTCGTAATCACATCATTCATTCCTGACTCTAGTGCTTTGTCCAAATCCTCTTGAAAAGCATTGGCAGTTACTGCAAAAATCGTAATTGTCTTGGCGTCCGAGTGGGAGCTCTGCCGAATACACCGGGCAGCATCGTACCCATTCATCACCGGCATTTGCACATCCATTAAAATGAGATCAAAGGAATGTTCCTGACTGGCCTCAAAAATGTCCACAGCTTCTTTGCCATTGACAGCCTCTGTCAAAAGACATCCTTTTTCTTCTAGAACCGTTGTTATAATCATTCTGTTCAGCTCATTATCTTCAACTACCAGAATATGTGTACCTTTAATGTCAATGACCTCTTCCTGAGCGCTTTCCCTTTTTACTGCACCAGATTCCTTCGAGATAAGAAATGGAATCGTGATGGTAAAAATACTTCCCTGTTCCGGTTTACTCTCCACGGAAATAGTTCCCTTCATCTTCTCTACCAGATTCTTGCTGATTGTAGTTCCAAGTCCTGTTCCATTTTTATAAATTCTCCGGTTCTCCTGCTCAAAAGGCTGCCAAATTCTGTCCAGAAAGTCCAAGCTCATCCCACATCCATTATCTTTGATTACAAAGGTGGTGTATACGACCTCTCCTTCTTTCTTTTGTTCAGCTGTCAAAGTAACAGTCCCGCCTTCCGGCGTAAATTTGATAGCATTGCCAAGAATATTCATGAGAATCTGCTTAATACGAATCTGGTCACCTATAATCCAGTTTTGCGTCAAATCATGATATTCCATTGTAAATGCTATACGTTTATCATGGGCCTGTGTCTCCAACAACTTTTCCACCTCAGACAAAAGTTCATTCAAGTCCAAATCACGGTAAATGAGTTCTAGCTGTCCGCTTTCTATTTTAGACATGTCCAAAACGTCATTAATAATATCCTTCAAAAATGTAGTCGTAACCATTGTCTTTTGTAGATATTCTGTTAATTTTTCCTTATTATCCAAGCTTTGCAGCATAAGATAACAAAGTCCGGAAATACCATTGAGCGGCGTCCGAATCTCATGGCTCATGCTGGTCAAAAATTTGGTCTTCGTTTGTTCGACAATGCGAAGCGTCTTTACTTCATTCATTTTCCGATAAATAAAGATTACGATTGCCAGACACGCGACTCCGATTATGATAAAAAATACCAGCGACTGCATGAGCAGGCGGTTTACTTGGTTTGTTGTAATCTTATCAGAGAACTGGACTACCAGATTCCATCCCGAGTGATACGGATCGTCCAAAGGTTCAATCAGCGTATAAAACCCTTTTCCATCCATAGAAAATCGGAAAAGCTGTTTCTCTCCCCTTTGAATGCCGGATTGTATATCCTTTTGTGTGAATCCTCTCTGCAATGTAACGCCTTCTAAAAACTCCAAATAGTTATTCGCCGAGGTGTTGTCATAAACGGTGCTGGAAGTAATAATTTCTCCGGTAGACTGCATAATAACAGTCATCCCCATCTCATCAAAGCTTTCCAGCCGCATGTGCTCAGCAATGAAAGTAACGGGAACCAGACCGATAATACCCACAATAGATTCTTGTCCACATTGGATAGCGTCGGCCAGATGAGTCCCGCACACCATATATTCTCCCCAATGTTCACGAGTCGTTTCTCGATAAATCGACGCAAAAGAGCCTTCTGCATTTATGTAATCATCGCTCCAACCCATCTCTTCCAGATTGGTTCTTAATGCTGTATGAGAGTATACCACTCCCTGTTCAGTAACTAAATATAATCTCTGGAACGTTCCCGCAACAACGTTAAGCTTCAAATCATTTAACGCCTCTGGCATCGTATATTCTCTGGATGCTCCGAAACGATCCGTGATTGTTGTAAGTGACATCCACATGCTATCCATTTGATTTAACATGTTCTGCTGGTCATGCTCGGCAATCTGCTCCATAAAAGAAACCGTTGTCTCATGAATCACATCTCGAATATTTTTCTGATAGATCCAATACCCGATAGACAAAAGGAGAATTACAGCCACAATCAATGAAATTAACGGAAATACTCTTCATTTTTTTTGTTTCATGCTTATCCCTCCTTTTCTTGGTACCCTACCCAAATTATTATAATATAGCCCGCTCTGTTTTACAACATAGAACTGAATAATCATTTTACGGATAACGAATATCTTAATTCGTTTTTAAGATTTTTTCGTTTTCTTTAATTTTTTGAACATAATTTGAACACATTTTCCTATTATACTGATAATCAGATAGTTGATTAACACACAACTATCTCCCCCCTCATAAAGTAAAGCAATCGGGTTTTCCCGATTGCCACACTTTACTCTCATTCCTTTAAATAACTATAAAAACTACGAAAACCCGCCAGCCATAAGGTTAGCGGGTTTTCGCTGTTCTTCAGATACTACATAAGTCATACTGCTCATTCCCGTACTCTCTCAATTCACTTAATCGTTGAACCAGTATCAAAGAACATCTCAAGGATTCCATTCAGCACAAGGCTATCCCAAGTCTGCATTGTATAATACTGCACCAATTCCGGATTGTCTGTCACAATACCATTGACCTGACACTGCAGGTTTTTATTGATTGTTTCTTCTGAGTTTGCCGTCCAGCCATATGCCTTTTTCCCCTGCAGATGCATTATGCTGACCATCTCTCTCGTTATAGATGTGGTTTCCACACTGAATGCATCAACAAAATTAATATCATACTGCCCGGAAAAGATGAGGGGCGTAATGTAAACAGTCTCCATTTTAGGCTGAATGTCTTTTACCTCTTTTAAAATGTCAAGATTTAAGGAACCGATATTGCATTGGTCGGTCATATCATATTTTTGAATCAGTTTCATCACCTCTGGTACCAGATTATCCTCATGGCCCGTAAGCTTTAGCTCTATCATCACTTGAATTCTATCCTTTGCGCGCTGTAGGACATCCTCCAGCTTCGCGACCGGCTCACCGGCAAACTCGGGCCCGAACCAGCTTCCTGCATCATACCCCTGCACTTCCGAATACTCTACTTCCCACACCTTTTTGTTATGTCCAGTAATACGCTTAAAATTATCATCATGCAGCAGAATCAAAGTGCCGTCCTTGAGCTGCTGTACATCGATTTCCACCATATCGGCTTTCACATCAATAGCCTTATCCAACGCAGCCATAGTATTTTCCGGTGCAAATATAGTTCCTCCACGATGGGCCACAATCTTCGGTCTGGTGTATGTCTGGTAAATAAAGCTTCCTCCCAGCTCAGTCTCGGTAAACATGGTCAGAATAACAACGGCGGCCACCAGCGTTACAATCCGTTTTAGGATGTGGAATCTGCCGCCCCTCTTGCAGACATTCCGCTCTGGCCTGATATCCTCTCTATATTGATGAAGCAATGTAGTTAATATAGAAAAGAACCAAACCACACCAATAATGCTGATAACTAAAACAACTACCGGCACAGCTCTTGTAAAGTAAGTCACAAAAGAGCTGACGGCTTCTGCCGGAGATTTCAAAAACTTTGTAAAAATAACCAGTCCAATCACAGCAACGCCAAGAATAGCCGCCACTGCAGCGCCAAAAATAGCAAAAGCTGCCAGCAGACGTCCAACCGTGGCTGTTTTACGCTTCTTTAAGAGACGCATCCCCCCTTGCCACGCCTTCTTAATAGGCTCATCTTGAAATAAAGTGAGTGGCAGAAAAAATAAAAACAAAAAATAAATAATATTCGCGATGGCCGCAATAATAATAAAAGCAAAAAATAATATTGGCTTTTGCTTGATAAAGTCCATCACAAACTCAGGAATACGTAACCACTGCAAAATATAGGGAGTAAATGGCAGGGCCGTCAGTATCGTCGTAAGGATGAATCCTACGAACAGCAATATATTTTTTATATAAAATAGCTTTCTGCATTGGCGCAGTGTATCCTTCAGTAATGTTACAATAGACAACCGCCGTCTCTGCCATCCCGCTTCACAGTAGACGTACAATGCCACAGTTTCAAAAAACACCGTAAAAGTGACCACCAAAATCATGCCGGTAAATAAAACAGCGGCGGCCGGATTTATCAAAACTAAATATAAATTCTCAGACGTTAAATATGGCACTCTTATCACTTTTAATATTAGTGACAGCAAATCGCTTATTATTCCATAAATGCCAGAATAACAGAAAACTTTGTACAGCAGATTGAAAAGTAACAGCGTTGGCCAATTTTTAAGTAAAATATCTAAAGAACATTTGACAAGTCGTTTCATGTGCACCTCCACTCATTAACTATCGAAACCAATACTTTAAATTATACCCATTCAAATCATTTTACATGAACTGTGAATTATAGTAAAATATAATTATTAAAAAAATTGAATGGATTTTCATTTCACATTCGTATTATATATGAAGTCATATATGGCTATCCTAATTATTGGAGGAGAAGAAATGAAAAAATTATTAGCTGGTATCTTTACAACGGTGTTACTGCTTACCGCCGGCACAGCAGGCGTCATGGCAGCCGATTCAAAGGATAAGGTATGTCCGAGTGCGGACAGATGTTCTGTAAACTGCAATACTTTGTCTGCGGCATGCAGATACACAGATGAGAACAGTGCCGGTATCTGCGACAACCTTGGTACAACTTGCGATAACGACAGGAATCATGTAGAGGAAAACCATCATTCTGACCACAATGCAAGTAACTGCCGGCAAGACGGCCATACTCAAAGGCATGGCCACGGGGGAAATCATCACAACTAGCAAATGAGGGCTGATTATGCGGAGTGAACGAGAGGTTACCCTAGCAATTGAGCGGTACGCTGATACCGTGAGGCGGATTTGTATGATTCATTTAAAAAACTATGCCGATACGGAGGACATATTTCAAACAGTATTTTTGAAGTATGTCCTTAGTTCTGTTTCATTCTCCAGCGCAGAGCACGAGAAGGCATGGTTCATTCGTGTTACAATCAATGCCTGTAAAGACCTGATTAAAAGTTTTTTCCGCAGTCATACTGTTTCTATAGATGAGGTAATCGAACAGCCGGCTGAACTCCCTCCTGACAACAGAGAGGTTCTGGAGGCCGTTCTTTCCCTCCCCGCAAAGTACAGGGATGTCATTTATCTCCATTATTATGAAGATTATCCTGCTCCCCAGATCAGCAAGATTCTCGGAAAAAACGTCAATACAGTATATACGCTCCTGACACGTGCCAAAAAGATGCTGAAGGATAAGCTGGGAGGTGAAGAATTTGAATAAGAGATTAAAAGAAGCCTTCGACAACATACATGCGGAAGAGGACTTGAAAAACAAAACGAGGGTATTTCTTGCCCAGAAAACACGCAGGACTTATGCTTATAAGCGCTTCATCCCCGCCGTGGTGTGCCTCTTATTTGTATTGATAGGATTTGGAGGCTACCATGTTTATTTCACTCCCACTTCATTTATAAGCATTGACATCAATCCGTCCTTTGAGCTTGGAGTGAACCGTTTTGACAGAATCGTCTCCATTCAAGGCTATAACAAAGACGGCGACCGATTGGCTGATTCGTTGAATGTACGGTTTTTAAACTACACACAAGCCTTGAAACAAATACTGGAAAATGATGATGTTGAAGCCTATCTGTCACGTGATGAATTATTGTCCATCGCCGTGATAAGCTCGGACGAGACACGAAATGAGCAGATGCTTTCCCACATTGAAGCCTGTACGTCAGAGCATGAGAACACGCATTGTTCTTCGGCTGATTCTAAAGAAGTGGAAGGCGCTCATGAGTCCGGCCTGTCCTGTGGCAAGTATAAAGCATATTTAGAATTAAAGGCTCTTGACCCCGATATTACCGTAGAAGATATACAGGGGATGACGATGAGGGAAATATGGGATTTGATAGACTCCCTGTCTCCAAACGCTTCTTCCAAAGTGAGGGACGGCGCACATACTGAAGATAATCATGATAAAAAAGAAGACCGGCACAATGGCAGGCATTCCAACGGACACGATTGATCTGGCAGATTCTTATTAAAATAATCCTCCGCTTCGACGATTAGAAATCAAAAAGCGGAGGATTATTAATTCCATTTAAAAGATTCCAATATCACTAAATAATAAGTCAAACACATACTTGGCGCCTCCCACCAAAGCCGGATCATTTTTTGTCTGGCGCTCCGCCAAAAAGGTGCCGATGCGCTTGGCTTTATCCTCACTGGTATATTTAGACGCCTCTTTTTGGAGTTCTTCCACAAAACCCATAAGAGCGGGAATCTCATCTCCAATCAAAATAACGTCCGGATCCAGCAGATTCAATATCTGTGCAAACAAATACCCAAGATAGTAGACTACTTCTTCATATACTTTTTTGCACAGCGCATCGCCCCTACCGTATCCTGCTATAATATCACGGACATTAAGCTCCTCTTTCTGTGCTATACAAGAATCCGGATACTCATAGAGCAATTCCTTCGCCCGCTGCAAAAGTGCGGGCACCGTTACAACATCTTTATAAGTCTTACCACTATTCCGGTCTATCGGCAGATCCCGCAGCTGTCCGCACAATCCCTCCATGCCATAGAGCAGTTCATTGTTGACAATAATAGCCCCCTCTAAATCATAGCTCAACTGTACGTTGACCATCATGGCATAGTCATCATCCATATGTTTATACTCTTTATATCTATCCCATGCTTCATAGGAAGAAAAGTTAATTGCCCTGTTGACAAAGGTCTTATATCCAATCTTCTGATAAACAAGCTTGCCTATGGGGCAATACTGCTGCCTTTGTTCGTCCCAGATAGCATAATCATTGTTCATCAGCCGGTATAGATGTTCTACGCCAATAATGATACTGAGTATCTTTTCTTTGTCTACTATCTTTTCTATTTCCTTTATATGCTTTTCAATAAGTCCCAGCACTTCTTCTATATAATCTTCCGTCTCAAAAAATATCTTCTGCACATATAAAGGCTGTATGTGTAAATCAAACAAGGCAATTTTTATATATACTCCAGTAAGCCGGACCACAATTGTATAAAACTGCTGCATCATGGTAAAAGATTTCACGCGCCGTCCGTTTCCGCCGTCTATCATTCCATTTTCACGGACAAGTCCCTGTTCCAGCAGCTCTTTCATAATAATCGTCACAGTAGCCTGCTGTAGACCAGATTCCTCGGCCAACTGCTTTCTTGAAATCTCCCCATGTTCTCTTATCAATTGAAGTATTAGATTTCTATTATCCTGCAGCATTGTCGATGCATTTTTACCATTCTTCTGCATTTTTTTAATCGCCGAAAACCTTGGGTCATATGTATGAACTCTAGACACAATTTAGTCTCCTTTCCATTATGCATAGCTTTAATTATTATTATTTTAACATAAAGTTTTTTAATTGTATGCAACTATTGCACTTTATTGGTAAATTATACCACATCAAAGCTTATGTTCAATGTCTCATTCATTTCCCTCACGCCCGTAGCGGAGGTAAGGAGAATATTGGAAGCCGGCTTTAATTCCCCTGTCCTTATAAATAACTTCGCTTCTTTTGAAACTTCTATAAAGTCCTCCATGGAAATTTCAGATGATTTTTGATTGACAAATATTTCCTTTACTTCGTCATAATATTCTTTATTATGTACCTTCATAAAGTCAAAAATAATATATTCCTCAAAAATCATTTCATTTAAAACCGCCTTTAATGTCTGCATAAATGTAGGAATTCCTGCGACTAGAGACACATCGACAACAGTCGCGCCTTTAGGAATGGGGAAACCCGCGTCACAGATAACCAATTTATCTAAATGACGTAATTTGGTTAACTCATACATTAAGTTTGCGTTTAGAACACCTGATTTTTTCATAAACCTTTACCTCCTTCAGATTATATCAAAGTACCTCCTGTACAGTCTACAACCGCCCCTATCATTTGGCTGAACAATGGTGAGGCAAGAACCGCGGCTGCACGGCCGATGTCCTGAGGCTGCGCAAATTCTCCTGCCGGCAGCAGCTTCTTCACCCTCTCAGTCCGCTCCTCCCCGTCTATATGCAACCGCTCAGTTCTCACATACCCGGGAACAATGCCGTTTACATAGATGCCATACTGGATAAACTCTTTCGCCATTCCCCTCGTCAATGCAGTAAGCGCCCCCTTATTTGCCACATACGCCAAGTTGTTGACGCTGCTGGATAAAATAGCAGATTTAGATAAAATATTTACGATGTGTCCTCCCTGTTCATGGCCAATACAGTACTTCACAAACTCCCTGCTCATATAGAAGGCTGGATTCAGCAGGCCTTCGCCTGCTGTTCTCCATTCTTCCGCTGAAATGTTCTGAAACGCATTAGGAGCGTAGCCTCCTGCGGCATTATTTATGAGAATCTCCGCCCGGCCAAACATCCGCACTGTCTCATCGAACAAGGCTTGCGCCTCTTCCTCTTTTGATACGTCCGCCTGGACAGCCACCGCTTCTACCTGATACTTCCGCTTGAGGTTCTGGGCAAATTCCTCCGCTTCCTTCTGCCGTGAGCGGTAGTTGACGGCTACATTACACCCCTCGCCTGCCAGTACCTCCGAGATACCTGCTCCGATTCCCTTTGCCCCGCCAGTTACTATCGCCGTCCGTCCTGCTAACTTTAAGTCCATTCTTTCTCCTTCTACAAATAGGTGTCAATCGCACTGTCAATCTGTTTCATTTCCTCATCAGACAGTTCCCATTCAAAACCACTGCAGTTTTCAATTGCCTCCGCTTCGTTTCTTACTCCACAAAGAGAGGTATGTACATATTCCTTTTGGGCATTCCAGTTCACTGCCACCTGAGCCACCGGAGCGTTATGCTTCCCGGCAATCTCATCCAGTACTTTCAGTAACTGCATGACTTTAGAAAACTTAGGCTCTTTAAAGAAATCATAGAATACTAACCTCATATCGTCCGGCGCAAAATCGGGAAGTTCACGGATAGCTCCCGTCAATATTCCTGCCCCCAGTGAGCCATAAGTCATGTTTGCAATTCCGTTGGAGCAAGTCCATTTCATCAGCTCTTCCTGACTTCTATTCACCATAGAATAGGGCGGCTGGAAGGCATCGATCTGCCCATATTTTCTAATCTCTTCAATCTGTTCCTGTTCAAAGTTGGAGACTCCTATATACCGGATTTTACCCTGCCTTTTGAGGGTATTTAAAGCTTCCATTGTTTCCTCGAAGGGTGTATTGTGCTGGATATCCGGCCAATGGATCACCATCAAATCAATATAATCTGTCCTCAGGTTCCTGAGCGATTCCTCGCAAAGTCTGAAAACCGTCTCTTTTCTGGCGTCCTTTACGAACCCCTCTTTCTCATCATTGTATACACCGGTCTTCGTTGTAATATATATCTTATCTCTTCTTCCTTCCAGCGCCTCGCCCACGACCCTTTCAGACTCCCCAAAATTGTATCCCGGCGCCGTGTCGATACTATTGACGCCACAGTCAAGCATGGCATGAATCGCTCTGATAGAATCCGACTTATTGACCTCTCCCCAGTTTGCCCCACCAATCGCCCATGTTCCCACTGTCAATGCAGACACATTCATATCCGTCGCTCCAAATTGTTTATATCTCATAACTTTTTTCCTCCTTTGTATAACCCATTTTTTCCATGAATCCCTTATACTTTTTCTCGTACTTTTCATGTACTTCTAAATCGGGGATAAATACATCAGCTACGTGTACCATATGCTCTACCGCCTCATCCAGTGATTGGTATTTCCCAATCCTGACCGCGGCAAGAACAGCGGCTCCCAGAGACGATATCTGAATATTTTTCATTCTTTCAATCCTTTTCCCGGAAACGTCAGCCCTAAGCTGCATCCATTCGTCTGAATTTGCCGCGCCCCCACCGATTCTGACACTCTCTACTTTGGTTTTCCGGCAGCTTTCACAGTCCTCGATCAATCTCCGGTTCTCAAACGTCAATGCTTCTATTACAGCTTGGAACATATCCCTTTTTGTCGTGGTAACTCCTATCCCCTCTATCTTTCCTCGGTTTCCGTCAAGTGTGGGGTGTACCAATACGGTGCTGCCGCCTTCAAATTGAACACTGTCCCAGTATTTTCTGTAAGCCTCCTGACTTGTGTCCTCATTAATCTCTCTCATGAACCATTCCAAAGTCGCTCCTGCAGTAGGAATCGCTCCCAGACATACAGAAGTATTAGGAAGAGGCCCGTTATAAGAACGAAGCGGCGACTCTGGCCGTTCTATGGACAGATTCACAATTCCTGCCGACAAATATCCCACATGGTCAAAGGTGCCCGTGATATCTCCCAGAATACTGTAACTTTCGTCAATGACTCCCATACCGATTAAGCCCACGTCACAATCATGCCCTCCGGCAATGACAGGCAGTACTTTTTTAAATCTTACGTCCCCATAAGTATTCACATAGCCTGCAATCTCTCCTGTCGCAATAATCTCCGTCCCCAAAGCTTCCTCTGAGATACCAAGTACATCCAAAAAGCGTTTGGACCAAGTTTGATTTTCTAATGTACACAGCTGCTTTCTGGCCGCCATCGTATAGTCATTGACGGGGGAGAGCCCCAGCTTTCTAAAAATATACTGTTGCTGCGTATCGTAGGCCACGGCCTTTTTGTCTGCCTCCTCCACATGATTTTTATACCACAATAGCTTGGCGCCGAATTTGTATGGCATATAAGTATCCCCGATGATTTTCTTCTGTTCCTCCTCGGGAATCATACTACAGATATATTCCGCCTCTTCTGCCCCCCGCGAATCCGTACACAGGATACAGTCGTTCAGTGCATTCCCTTTGCGATCTACGGGAATCAGATTATCTCCAAAAAATGAAAATGCAATAGCCGCCGGCTCTTCATATTCGGCCATTTGTTCCATTACCCTCCCCATACACTCCTGAGAAAAATCCCATAGATGGTCTACGGATATTTCTGCATACCCGGATTTTATAGATTTGACCAGATATTTTTTTGAGGCGGAATGAAGAATATCCCCATTGTCAGTATCGATTGCATTTACACGTACATTGGAAGTCCCATAGTCCACGACCAAAATGACTTCTTTTTTCATCATATTCTCCTATCGATTTACTACATTTTTCCACTCACCAGTTTCAAAATAATGCTCCAGCGTACCCAGCATGATATCCATTGTCATATCAAAAATATTAGAACAGTGCCCCGCAAGATGATTCGTAATTGTTACATTGTCGAGAGTGAGTAGCGGATGATCCTCCGGCAGAGGCTCCTGATGAAATACATCTAAACCGACTCCTCCGATTTTGTGATTCTGGAGCGCATCCATCAAGCTGGCTTCATCTACCAGTCCTGCCCTCGCTGTATTAATGAGGAAACAAGTTGGTTTCATGAGTGCAAACTGTTCCGCTCCCACCAAGCCTTCTGTCTCTGGTGTCAAGCGGTAATGGATGGAAATGACATCCGCTTTTTGGCAAAGTTCATTCAGCTCTGCCGGCTGATATCCCGCCTCTACGATTTTCGCGTCCTCCATATAAGGGTCATACACTAGGACATTCGCTTCAAATGCCTTCATGATTTTTGCCACTCTGGAACCCACCGCGCCACAGCCAATAAGTCCTACATTTTTACCCTTCAAATTCACAGAATAATCTGCATTGACAAATTGGTTATCAAAATCTCCTCTCTGCATACGCTGATGAGATCTTGCTATATTTTTCATCTCCGCAATCATAAGCCCTACCGTGAACTCTGAAACAGGTACGGCCAAACGTCCGGGGGCATTGATTACCTGCACTCCTTTTTGGGACGCGCTTGTCAGATTGATATTCTCTACACCGCTCCGCATAATACATACTGCCTCCAAATTTTCGGCTGCATTGACTGCCGCGGTGCTGACAGCGCTTATATGAGAAATAAGAATATCGGCGTCTTTCACGGCTTCAAGCAGCTCACTTTCCTCTTCCAATACATCCGGCCCATTTTTTTCCATTTCCAAGAACATTTTTGCAAACGCGTCCCCATCCTTTATGTCCTTCTGTACTTGGATATACCTTACTTCAGCCCCATACTTTTGCGCTAAAATGTCATATCTGTGCATCATTTTTGTTCCCCGGACTGTAAAATCTTCCATCACTACTATCTTTTTACTCATTTTTGCCACTCCTTTTATCTCTGTCTAATTTATTCTTCAAATGTGCACGCCGCCTTTATAAAATCAGAGTCCGCCATCTTTTTCATGACAGGTATGATTTCTTCCAGACTTGTGAACCGGTGTGTTATCAATTTTTCAAAAGGCAGTTCTTTATATCTCTTCAAAAACTTGAACGCCCGGTCAAAGCAGGATGGCGTATTTGCTACAACGCTTGTTATATGCGCATTTTTTTCAAAAACGACCGCTGGAATATTGATTTCCGATACAATTCCGGCGCCGAAATCCATCGCGTTTCCAATCTCTACATAAGTCCCGAGTTTACGTACCATACGCAGGCCTTCAACACATGACGAGGGGTGGTTGGCTCCGTTGATAACAATATTTGCTCCTCCTTCTGTCAGCTCCAAAATCTTTGCCACTCTCTCATCGGATGTCATTTTAGACACATTTAACGCCACATCCACATTTGCGATTTCTTTTGCGTTCTCAAGCTTTTTGTCCACAAAATCAGTGATAATTATCTGCTGTGCCCCCATCTGCCTCAATATCATCGCCGTCATGATGCTGATAGCTCCCGCGCCGATCACAAGGCATCTAGATGAGGTGCTTAGCCCCTCTGCCAGACCGCCGATATTTGTCATTGTCTGCTCTACCGCCCTCATTGCCACTGCACATGGGTCAAGCAGCGCGGCAATTTCCCCCGGCATGTCCTCCGGAACCTTCCACACGTAAGTCCCCGGAAAGATATAGCAATATTCCGAAAAACCACCTTTAAAATGGGGCCAGACATCCGCATTATGATTCAGCATCTCTCTATTCTGTTCAAATACACCGCCGTAGATAAAATCATTTTCACAGACACCACACACACCGTCGCCATAAGTCCTGCACGTATCGCATTTGCCACAGGTGATATGAGGATAAACTACGATTCTGTCCCCCACCTTCAAATCACCGCCATAGACCTTTAACGTTTCGTTAGCACGGCTGCCCATGGAAATAATACGTCCCATGAACTCATGCCCCTCCACGCCCACAGGGTGCTCTTCTTTTAGCTTTACAAAATGCTGGTCGCTCCCGCAGATACAGAATGTCTCAATTTTGATTACCAGCCCATCCTCCCGGGCCTCCGGAACAGGATACTCTTTTATTTCCATCCCATAATATCCGGTATTTACTGCCAATTTTCCCATTTTCTCCACCATTTTTCTTCCTCCTTAATGTATTAGGCCGGTTTCTTTGCCTTTAGTTTTAACAGGGTAACAAGTGTGACCGCGACCAGCATGACAAGCCCTTGAACCAAATACTGCTGCCAAGTCTTCGCGCCAATCAGCACCATGCCATTATTTATAATATTTACCAAAAGCGCGCCTACAATCGTTCCCGGCACATTAAACACGCCCACCCTGTAAAAGGTTGCTCCAAGCATCAGCATGGTCAGCAGGTTTACAAGCGTCGTCTCCCCCAAATAAGGAGAGGCCGCGTTTAATTGGGACGCGTTGATCATACCCGCCAGCCCGCACAATACGGCGCTGATGATAAACGCCTTCATTTTCTCTTTTCTGGCGTCAATCCCAACATATTTACATGATTCACTGTTAGAGCCAACGGCATATAATTTGCGTCCGCTTGTCATACCTTCTGTGTAAATAAGAATCACAACTGCCACAACAACGAGAATAATAACCGAGACTGGAACTACGCCGCCGATTCTTTTTTGGCCAATTGCCACAAATATCTTCCCCCATGAAGAAGAGAATACCCGGCTGCTTCCTGTAATCATTTTGTTAAGCCCGTCCAAAATAAAAGACACTCCCATTGTGGCAATAAATCCGGGAATACCGATTCTCGTATGTAGAATACCGTTAATGCATCCAACAATGGCGCAGAACGCGAGTCCGGCAATCAGGGCCACAAAGTAATTTACCCCGGCCTTCGCCAGCACTGCAAGGATACATGCACCGGCTGCCAGCTCAGAGCCGCATGCAAAGTCGATTTCTCCCGTAATCATGACAAGAGACAGTCCTAAGCTTGCAATACATAGAACCACTGTAGAGCTTACGATGTTCATGACATTTCCAACTCCTATGAAGGCTGGCTGTAAGATGGTAAAAACAATTGATATCACGATTGTAAAAATAAGTAGTGCATAAGATGTTATATTGATACTTTTTTTCGCTTTGACATTCTCCATTTTCGTTCCCCCCTATCCCATCTTCACAGAAGGAAGACCTTCTTTTCTCGTCATTGCAATATAGCCCACCGCCAGAAGCAGTATGATGCCGTTCACAATATTCTGGACATAGTCCGGATAAGCACAAAATGTAATTCCATTGCTGATAATTGCGGTCAGCACCGCCGCGACCACCGTTCCCTGCACATTATAGCGTCCCGGTCTTAAAAATGTAGCGCCAAGCATCGCCGACGCCATCGCGTCCATCATAATTCCACTTCCCAGTGTATTCATGACATTACTCGTTTTGGAGGATGCCATGATGCCGGCGAACCCACATACCAGAGAGCAGATAATAAACGCAATAATCTTAATTTTAGTCACATTGATTCCTACCTGCTTACAACAGTTTTTATTGTTCCCCACCGCCTGAATGTGAGCGCCGAGCCTAGTCTTATCCATTAAGAACCACAGTAATAATGCGATAATCACAAATATCAGGGCAAGTACCGGAATCGGCCCGATATATCCCTGCCCCAGCCACTTAAATGCCGGAGGCCAGTTGCTGTAGAACATGGTCTTTCCTTCGGTCAGTAAATTGACAAACCCGTCATTGATCTTAGAAATTGCCAGTGTGGCTATAAAGGCCGGAACGCCAATGATTACGCCAAAGCAAGAATCAATCACGCCCACCAGCGCGGCCATCAGAAGTACTAGCAAAACCCCTATGATATAGACGGATACATTCCCCTTTCCAAGAATCCAGCCGAGCATCGCCGCCGTGAGGGTCGCCTCTGCCCCGACGCCAAAGTTCATCTCGCCTACAGTCATTACAATGCTTGCTCCAAGCCCCATTGTTCCTACCAATGCCGCCGTAGACAGAATATCAAGAAGATTTCCCACCTGCAGGAATCCCGGCCGCATTATGCCGAAAAAAGCAATCAACACCACATCCGCAATGAGCAAAAAATATTTTGTAACAGCCTCACCCTTTTTTGTAGAAATTGATTTGGTTCTACCTGCCATTGCCAACACCTCCTAACGCGTATCCCAAGATAGCCTCTTTATCGAATGCCTTTCTCTTTAACTCTTTTACAACGTCCCCGTTATAAAAAATATACATTCTGTCACAGACTTTCATTAATTCTTCCAATTCTGACGAAATAAAAACCACGCTTTTCTGCATCTTATCTGCCAGATTACGAATTTTAAGATATATCTCACTTTTAGCACCCAAATCCAATCCGGCTGTCGGCTCATCTACGGTGAGCAGTTTCAGATTCTCCACTTCCACCGAGCGTCCTATAATAATCTTCTGCATATTTCCACCTGACAGTTCAGAGATTAATTGATTTTTGCTGGTATACTTTGTGCCGTTTTTCTTCAGCACATCTTCCGTAAATCTTCTGCCTTCTCTTCCTTTGACCATCCCGATTTTTGTGGCAAATTTTCTGACAAATAAAGTACAAACATTTTCTACTAGATTGAGCGTCGGGAAGATACCGTTGATTCTAAGCTCCGGCGTCAAGATCATACCCTTTTGAATCATTTTATAACTGTCCCCGCCTGTTATCACTTCCCCGTCAAACGTGAACTCTTTCTTGTCCGCCATTCTGATACCTGAAATAACTTCCATAGTCTCTGTCCGCCCCGCTCCGACTAGTCCATAAAATCCTACCACCTCACCTTTACAAACGAAAAACGGCACCGCATGCTTTCTTCCGTCATAGGTGAGTTCCTGAACTTCCAAAATCTTATTTTTTTCCAGTTCACTAAAGTCCTTTTCTGGAACTTCCACCGCCTTGATCTTGTCGCTGCGGATCATGGCTCTCACACATTCTTCCTGTGTGATTTGGGGTATATCCGCTGTCATTGTTTTTTTCCCATCGGCCATCACAGTAACTTTATCGGCAATCGTGAAGATTTCCTCCAGCTTGTGTGTAATGTAGATGACCGAAATATGAAGCTCTTTGGTCAAGCGCTTAACAAAGTTCAAGAAAGGCTCTATCTCTCCTTCCCCCAGAGACGCCGTCGGCTCATCTAAAATTAAAAGCTTAGGCATAGTGGAACCCGCCCTCATAATCTCTACCAGCTGCTGGGCACCTGCTCCCAGTTTTTCCACCGGAACATCAAGAGGGACGTCAACGCCGAGACGCTCCCTCACATCCTCCGCTCTCTTCATAATGGCCTTCTGGTCCATAATAATCCCTTTCATTATCTCTGTCCCAAGGCTTATATTCTGTGCCGCTGTCATATAGCCTATAAGGTTTCTCTCCTGATAAACCATATTGATTCCTTCCTTCATGGAATCAGCAGGCCCTTTAAAATTCACTTTTTTCCCGTCAATTTCAATATGGCCTTCATCGATACTGTAAGCACCCGTCAACATTTTACACAGAGTGCTCTTTCCCGCACCGTTTTCTCCTATTAAAGCATGGACCTCATTCTTGTGAATATCAAAGCTGACGTGGTCAACGGCGGTAATCCCTGTAAATCTTTTTGTTATCCCTTTAATACTTAACAATGGCGTGGTATTTGACACGTTTATCACCTCGTTTTATTTTAAGAAAAGGGGACATCCTGTAACTTGATATCCCCACGGTTTCTTTTCATTGCTTCATAGTTATGCTGAAACTATCATACTTTATCTTCCTTATTATTCACTTACTGTATAAGTTCCTTCCCAGTTGTACCACGCGTCCGGGTCATCATCATAATAGTCGAATGCACTGTTAATGTTCGCCCCGACCTCAGGCACGTTCTCCTGTGAAATAACCAGCCCTTCTGAATACAGGACTTCGCCGGATTTTGCTAATATACATCCCTCGTCTCCGGGGTTCAGACCTTTCACTTGAATCTGCTCAATGGCCTCGAACACCTTATGCGTAAACATTTCGAATGGCTGTGCATAGCTATATTTGAAATAGCCGCCGCTGCGAATGTAATTCCATGCGTCAGAACCGCCGTCGATACCGGCTACAAACAAATCCGGATTCACAAGTCCCCCACTCTGCTCTGCCGCCTCTGCACATGGCATAGCCAGAAAATCACAGGAACCGATCACACCGGTAAGCTCTGTCCCATATTTCTGGAACCAAGCTTTAGCCGCATCTGCCACGTAAGTAGCCGGATCCGCCCCGCCTGCTGTGGAATCTACGGTATCTAAAGTCTCAAGGTTTGCATAAATGTCACACACTGACTGTATTGGAAGAATTCTTTCATTATGAACCTGAATGGTGCCCGCCGTCGCAAAAGCAAACTTCCCTGTCCATCCCACGTCATTGCCAATCTGGTAGATTAAGCTCATAGCCGCAACACCGTTAGGCATCGTAGAATTCATGATAACGCCATCGACTACTTGATTGTCATTACTATAAACGCCAATCCCTTTATTTCGTGCCTCCTGTATCAAGTCTACCTTTGCCTCCATAGATTCTGTAGAGCCGAGAATAATTGCGTCTACCCCTTGATTCATCACATTTTTAAATAAGTCAGCCCATTCAGAATCCGACTGATATACGATGTCCTGAAACTCCCATCCACGGTTTTTCGCTTCAAGCTCACATTGTAGAATAGATCTTTTTTGAGATTCCACTTCCGGTTTTGGGTGGATGCAAGCTATTTTCAGCTTCCCATCCTTATTGATTCCCGGCCTCGTAAAATCATCAAAAGCCTCTCCCGAACCGCCTAAACTTTCTTTTTCAGTTTTTGCATCGTCTTTAGGAGCATCTGCTTTTTTAGACGTGTCACTGCATCCCGTTGTCAAAACAATTGACATCACAGCACACAACAAAATACTGACCAACTTTTTCTTCATAAACTTACCTCCTCTTTCGTAAATTTCAACTTGTATGATATAGCGTTCAGCATAAAAATTTCTCACATAGACTAACAGGACAATGGCAGAGTGCCAAAAATATCAATATGTTCGCTAACAATCTCTTCCGCTGCATTCTGTCCTGCCATAATGATGTCTGTCATCATTAACTTCTTATTTTTTTCCATCAGTTTTCTGACGGCCTCGGAAGCAGCGAGTGTCATAGCGGTAAAGAAATTAATTTTATTGACACCGTGTGCTACTAAATTCTTATAATCTTCCGCTGTAAGGCCGGAACCGCCGTGGAGTACAATCGGTATAGGCAATGCGTCTCTTATTTCCTGAAGCCTTTCAAAATCTAGTTTCGGCGTCCCTTTATACACTCCATGTACTGTCCCTACCGCAACTGCAAGGCAGTCCACATTTGTGTCTTTATAAAAATTCAAGGCTTCCTCCACCGTGGTATACGCGCTTTCATCCGCCACATTACCATCCAGCATATTCCCTTCATGTCCCGCCACATGTCCAATTTCCGCTTCTACTGTAATACCACACGTATGAGCGATTTCTACAACCTTGCGAGTAATTGCCACATTTTCTTCGTAAGGCAGCGAAGACCCGTCAAACATGACGGAGGTACATCCATAATGAATCGCCTTAACAACAGATTCAAAACTCGGCCCATGGTCAAGATGAAGAGCCACCGGAACCGGGCTTCTCCGGCATCTGTCTACCACATAGCTCATAAACAAGTCTGCGTCCGGAGCATCCAGCACCGGAGGGACAATCATAAGAATAACCGGAACCCCCTTCTTTTCGGCCGCATTTAAAATTGACTCTGTAAAAACTCTGTCCATTGTGTCAAATGCACCCACCGCATATTTTTTGTCGATTGACTCTTTTAGCACTTCGCTCATTGTTACTAATGGCATAATATTCAGTCCCCTTTCCATCTCCTTATTTTAATTTAATTAAATTAATTTAATATCATTATATTCTCCCATATCTGATTTGTCAATTAATCTGATTTAATTCAATTAAATTTATGGATTTTGTCTAAGAAAATTATTGAAATCCGCTTCCATATCTGTTTTTCTTTGTCAATAATGAATAATTATTTCCTTGCCCAAATCATGAACCGGTTCGAATACAGAAAGGGCCGGAAGGTCTCCTGACCCTCCGGCTCCTTTCTGCCTACGCTATGCGCTGATTGCATGCCCGGTGTACAGCTGATAATATCTTCCCTTTTCCTCAATCAGTTGTTCATGTGTCCCCCTCTCGATAATCCGTCCCTGCTCCAGCACCATGATACAGTCCGAATTTCTGACCGTAGACAGCCTATGTGCGATTACAAAGGTGGTCCTGCCCTGCATCAATTTATCCATACCATCCTGAACAATCCGCTCTGTCCTCGTATCGATGGAGCTGGTAGCCTCATCCAGAATCAGCACCGGCGGGTCTGCGATAGCGGCCCGGGCAATGGCGAGAAGCTGCCTCTGTCCCTGACTTAGATTTGCCCCGTCTCCGGTGAGCATCGTATCGTACCCATCCGGCAGTCTGCGGATAAATCCGTCCGCATTTGCAAGTTTTGCTGCTGCCGTTACTTCCTCGTCCGTTGCGTCCAGTTTGCCATAACGGATGTTATCCCTCACTGTCCCGGTGAACAAGTGCGTATCCTGCAGTACAATTCCAAGAGAACGCCTCAAATCCGCCTTTTTAATTTTATTGATATTAATTCCGTCATAACGTATCTTTCCGTCCTGAATATCATAAAAACGGTTGATGAGATTCGTAATCGTCGTCTTCCCAGCCCCGGTCGAGCCGACAAAGGCTATTTTCTGGCCTGGCTCTGCATACAGCTTCACATCGTGGAGAACAATTTTTTCATCTGTATAACCAAAATCCACACCGTTAAATATAACATCCCCCTTCAGCTCCACATAGTCCACAGAGCCGTCGGACTGATGAATATGTTTCCACGCCCACCTTCCGGTACGTGCGCTGCTCTCTGTCAGCACACCGTCCTTTTCTACTACATTCACCAATGTAACATACCCTTCGTCTGTCTCCTCCTCCTCGTCCAAAAGACGGAAGATACGCTCGGCGCCCGCCAAAGCCATAACCACCGCATTGAGCTGCTGGCTGACCTGATTGATCGGCATGCTGAAGCTCTTATTAAAGGTAAGGAAACTTGCCAGCCCTCCCAGCGTAAAGCCCCCTATGCCGTTCAGCGCCAGCATACCTCCAACAATGGCACAGACTACATAGCTGATATTTCCCAGCTGGGCATTGATAGGCCCCAGCATATTGGCAAAAGTATTTGCCTTGTCCGCACTGGCAAACAGCTTATCATTCAATGCGCGGAAATTCTCTTTGTTCTCCTCCTCGTGGCAGAATACCTTGACTACCTTCTGCCCATTCATCATTTCTTCAATATATCCGTTGACCGCTCCCAGATTCACCTGCTGCTCCATAAAATACTTTCCACTCTGTCCCGCCGCTTTTTTCGAACTGAAAATCATAATGGTCACCATGATCAGTGTCACTGCCGTCAGTGGAATATTAAGAATCAGCATGCTCACGAACACGCTCACTATCGTAAATGCACTGTTGATTACCTGCGGAATACTCTGGCTTATCATCTGGCGCAGTGTATCGATGTCGTTCGTATAAATTGACATAATATCGCCGTGCGAATGGGTATCAAAATACCGGATGGGAAGCTTCTCCATATGGGCGTATAAATCGTCCCTTAAATCTTTAAGCACACCCTGTGTCACATTTACCATAATCCGGTTATAGATGTAAGTGGAAATAATCCCCAGCCCGTAAAACACAGCGACTTTCGAAATCGCGGCCGCCAGCGGGCCAAAGTCCGGCGCGTCCGCTGTCAAGAGCGGCGTAATATAATCATCGATAAGATTTTTCGTGAACATCGTCCCTTGTACGTTTGCCAACACCCCGGCAAATATAAAAATAACCACAAAAAAACAATGGATACGGTACTTTCGGAACACATAAGCCAGCAGCCGTTTAAAAAGCATACCCGGATTCTTCACATTCGGTTTCCTCCCGCGGGGCCCTCTCATTGCCATTGGTCCTGCCATCTCTACTCACCTGCCTTCTCATCAAAATCTCCGCCGCCCTTCGTCTGAGATTCATATACTTCCCGGTAAATCTCATTTCCGGCGAGCAGCTCCTCGTGGGTTCCAAATCCGTGAATCCGCCCTTCATCCATGACAATAATGTGATCTGCGTCCTGAACGCTGGTGATTCTCTGCGCTATGATTAATTTCGTCGTCTCGGGAAGTTCTTCCCTGAACGCCCTTCGTATCTTCGCATCCGTCGCCGTGTCCACCGCGCTGGTACTGTCATCCAGAATCAGCACCTTGGGCTTCTTCAAAAGCGCCCGCGCAATGCACAGCCTCTGCTTCTGTCCTCCTGACACATTGCTCCCACCCTGCTCAATATGGGTGTCATACCCCTGAGGGAATTTACTTATGAACTCATCCGCACAGGCCAGACGGCAGGCCTCCTCGCACTCTTCTCTGCTGGCATACCGGTTTCCCCAGCGCAGATTATCTAAGATGCTTCCGGAAAACAAAACATTATTCTGCAGTACCACAGAGACTTGGTTTCTCAGTACTTCCATATCGTATTCCCTCACATCCCGTCCTCCGACAAGTACGGCTCCTGCCGTCACATCATAGAGGCGGCTGATTAGATTCACGAGACTGGTCTTTGCGCTCCCTGTGCCGCCGATGATACCAATCGTCTCACCGGAACGGATATCCAGATTGATGTCCCGAAGCACCGGCTCCTGACTCTCCTTTTTATAGGCAAAATCTACATGGCGGAAGCAAATACTTCCATCCGCCACCTCCCGCAGTGGATTTTCCGGATTTTTCAAATCACTGGTCTCATTCAAGACTTCCGAGATACGCCTTGCGCTTGCCGTACTCATAGAAATCATGACGAACACCATGGAGAGCATCATGAGGCTCATAAGTATATTCATGCAGTAGGTCAGAAGGCTCATCATCTCCCCTGTCGTCAGGCTGTCCGCCACAATCATCTTGGCTCCGATCCAGCTGATAAGCAAAATACACGTGTAGACCGTAAACTGCATCAGCGGCGCATTATAGACAAGGTTGCACTCCGCCTTTACAAAGATGCGGTAAATGTTCTCACTGGTCTTTCTGAACTTTGAAGTCTCATGCTCCTCCCTCACATATGCCTTCACTACCCTGATAGCCGAAACATTCTCCTGCACAGAAGCATTCATATCGTCATATTTAGGAAATGCCTGCTGAAAATACTTTGTGGCATGATTCATAATAAAAAATAAAACACAGCCCAATAAAACGACTGCTATCAGATAAATACTGGCAAGCCTCATATTGATGCGGAAAGCCATTATCATCGCACATAGAAGGCTGGCCGGCGCCCTAGTGAACATGCGAAGCGTCATCTGGTACGCATTCTGGATATTCGTCACATCTGTAGTCAGACGGGTCACCAGACCTGCCGTACTGTATTTATCAATATTCGCAAAGGAAAAATCTTGTATTTTATAAAACATAGCCTGCCTTAAATTCCGGGCAAACCCCGTCGAAGCCTTGGCTCCATATCTTCCACCTGCCACCCCGGCAAGCAGGCCGAAAGCCGCCGCCACTACCATAACACCGCCTACTTTATAGATATGCCCCATGTCTCCCGCATTGACTCCGTTGTCAATGATAGAAGCCATCAGAAACGGAATCATTGTCTCCATCAGCACTTCCAGAATCATAAAAACCGGTGTTGCAATAGACGCTCTTTTATACTGCCTGACCTCCTTTAGAAGTGTCCTAATCATCAACTTCCTCTCCTTCCACAGCCTGTTCTTCCTGCTGCCGCCGTATATTTTCCTTCAGCCTTTCTACGACACGGTCGAACACCTCAAGTTCCTCGTCGGAGATTCCCTCAAGGGTCCGTTCATTCATCCTGTCGATCAAAGCCTCTATGGCTTCATGGGTATGAATTCCTTTCTCGGTAAGCAGCACCCTTTTCAGACGGGCATCTTTCTCCACAGCTTCCCGGCAGAGATATCCCCTTTTCTCCATCAGCTTAATAATGTTAGTCACGGTAGAACGGCCCACAGAAAAATTCTTTTCTATATCCTTCTGAAAAACCTCCTCATTCCTGTTCTCATAAAGATACCGTATAATCCATCCATGCATCAGCGTTATCTCATCAATCCCGGAGGCTTTGACATTTGCCGTAAGGTTCCGTGAAAGCATATGATCCAATTTGCGGATTTCCAATCCGATCCGTTTACGTGAATCCACCATTTTATATTTCCTTTCTTATTGTTAGTCATAAAACTGTTCGATACAGAACAATTTTACATCTAATATTGATTAAGGTCAATATGTAATCACATTTTCGCCGCATTATAAAAGATCCGTGCATGTTATGAGCTGCACGGACCTTTTATTCATTTCACCTAAATAATTCTATTCCATCCTTGCCGCCATCCAGGCCGCCAAATCTGCATATACAGACTGTTTATCCGTCTCATTCAGTATTTCATGACGGTCATTCTCATATAACTCTATACTGACATCCCGGACGCCGCAGGCCTGATACTTTTTGAAGACCTTCTGCACGCTTTTTCCAAAATTCCCTACCGGGTCATCCGCTCCCGCCACGAAAAATACTGGCAGTTCTTTGGGAATCCGCTCAAGGTTTGCTTTTTTGGAAATCACCTGCAATCCCCGGAACATATGGTAATACGCATTGACCGTGAAGGTAAAAGTACACCAAGGGTTCGCCAGATACTCATCCACAATTTTCTCATCCTTTGTGAGCCAGTCTTTCGATGTCCTTGCCGGTTCGAAACGTTTATTGTAAGAGCCAAAAGCCATATTGTCAATCAGCCTGCTCCGGTAATCCCATCCTTTGAACGCCGCGATTATCCTGCAAAGAGCCTTTCCTGCCGCCACGACAACAGGGGGTTGATAACCGGTACCCATGACAATCACCCCGGCAAGCCCCTGCCCGTACAGTTTCATGTACTGGCGGATAAGAAAGGAGCCCATGCTGTGCCCCAACATAAAGTAGGGCACATCCGGATACTGTTTCTGCGTGATTTCCCGGAGTTTATGGATATCCCCGATGACACATTCATTTCCCCGCTTCTCATGAAAAAATCCATGCTTTTCATCACTTACTACGGACTCTCCATGCCCCAGATGATCATTTCCTACCACACAGAAACCTCTTTCTACCATGTATCGGGCAAAATCATCATACCGGTCAATAAATTCCACCATACCATGGCAAAGCTGCAGAACCGCCTTCACTTCGCCCTCGGGCTTCCATTCTATGGCATGAATCTGTGTCACGCCGTCTCTGGATGGATAGGTAAAATGCCTTTTCATTGTCGTTTCCCTCTAAAGGCCCGCCCCTTACCACAGGGCGGACCTTCTTAACCTTTCTTCATGTTATTCAACTTATCTGTCTTCCATCTTTATGTATTCTCTGTAAGGAGCCAGCGGCTTATAGGCCGGGCGGATAATCTTATCCACGTTCTTCAGCTCTTCCAGACGGTGCGCGCTCCAGCCTACTACTCTGGCGGCAGCAAATATGGGGGTATACAGTTTCTGAGGAATCCCCAGCATTCCATACACAAGGCCACTGTAAAAGTCTACATTGGCATTGACGCCCTTGTACATCTTCCGCTTCTGGGAGATAACTTCCGGCGCCAGATGCTCCACCTTCTCATAGAGGGCATACTCTTTGTCATACCCCTTCTCATGCGCAAGCTGCTTTACAAACTTCTTGAAAATATCGGCACGTGGGTCGGAAACGGAGTAAATCGCGTGTCCCATCCCATAGATAAGTCCCTTTTTGTCAAAATATTTTTTATCCAGAAGGCCTTCCAGATAATTTCTCACTTCATCATCATCTTCCCAATCCTTAACGACCTCTTTCATCTCGGTAATCATCTGAGTCACCTTAATGTTGGCGCCGCCGTGCTTCGGCCCCTTCAGGGATGCCATAGCCGCCGCCATCGTAGAATAGGTGTCCGTTCCGGATGATGTGACAACGTGGGTCGTAAAGGTGGAGTTATTACCACCGCCGTGATCCATATGGAGAACCAGAGCCATATCCAGTATCTTGGCTTCCAACTCCGTGTATTTCCTGTCCTCTCTCAGCATCATCAAAATATTCTCTGCCGTAGACAGCTCAGGAGACGGTGCATAAATATACAAGTCTTCTCCCAAACGGTAATTGTACGCGTGGTAGCCATAGACCATCAGCATTGGAAACTGGCTGATCAGATTCATGCACTGGCGCAGTACATTGGGGATGCTCGTGTCATCCGCCTTACTGTCATAAGAATACAGATTCAAAATAGAACGTGAAAGACTATTCATCATATCAGAGCTTGGCGCTTTCATTATCACATCCCGCACAAAATTGGGCGGAAGCGTCCGTCTCTCCACCAGAGTCTCATGGAATTCACTCAGCTCTTTCGGATTCGGAAGATCGCCAAACAGAAGCAGGTAAGCGGTTTCTTCAAACCCGTAATGATTGGCTTCCAAAAATCCTTTGACAATGTCCTTAATATTATAGCCTCTGTAGTAGAGATTGCCCGCGCAGGGAACTTCTTTGCCGTCCACCATCTTGGTGGCGCAGACATCGGAGATGTTCGTGAGCCCGGCAAGGACGCCCTTTCCATTTAAGTCACGCAGTCCACGCTTTACTTCATATTTTGTAAACAGCTCTTTGTCTATCTCATTATTCTTTTCACAAAGGTCTGCCAGTTCCTGAATCTTTGGAGTAATATCAAATAAAATCTTTTCTACATTACTGTTGTTGCCATTTGTCATACTTTGTTCTCCTTTCATCTACATTATCTCAGAACATACAATCGCTCTATTGCTTCATTATACTAAATTGTTCGATAAAAAACAATCCTGAGTTTTCTAGCTGCTGCTGCCCGGGAAATATGGACGCAGGGCTCCTGCCACACTGCTAATAGGCATTGTCTGAAGCCATACCCGGCCCGGCCCTGTAATCACGGTATTGAACAGCCCTTCTCCGCCGAACACAATATTCTTAAGTCCGGGAACCGTCTGGATATCCATCTGGCAGCTTGCCTCCATGGCCGCTAAATAACCAGAGTCTACCACAATCTGTTGCCCCGGCTGCAGGTCATAATCGACCACATGTCCATCAAACTCGGCAAAAGCAATGCCATACCCGGATACCTTCTGGAGAATAAATCCTTCTCCTCCAAACAGGCCTGAGGCTACCTTCTTATGGAAATGTACCGCCAGCGTCACCCCTGCCTCAGAGGCGAGAAAGGCTTTCTTCTGGAAGATATACTCCTTGCCCGGCCCAATTTCAAATGCCTTGATAGAGCCCGGAAAGCTTGACGCAAAGGCAATAAGCCCGCTGCCGCCCTGTGAAGTATAAATATTCTGAAACATGGACTCACCGGAGAACATCCTGCCGAATGCCTTCCCAACGCCTCCGTTGGTGGATGTCTCCATCTTCATATTCGGTGACATCCATGCCATAGAACCCCGCTCTGTCACCATTTTCTCTCCGGTCTCAAGCTGGCATATTACAACCGGTAGTGTTTCTCCCTTAATCTGATATTGCATAAAATTAGTCCTCCTTCTTCAATATAATGTTGCTGAGTGCGGCAAAGTCCTCCAAAGTCAAGGCTTCCCCTCTCACATTGGCGCCTTTCCCCAATTCCTCAATCGCCTGAATAATCTTCTCTTTGCTAAGTCCCAGTGTGCCTGCATTCTTAAGTCCATTGGCCAATGTCTTGCGCCTCTGATTAAAGGATGCCCGAATCAATGAAAACATGAACCTCTCATCCTCCACCTGCACCGGCGGCTTCTCATGTCTCGTCAGCCGTATGACCGCCGACCCTACCTTGGGCCGAGGCATAAAACAATTGGGGGGCACATTTGCCACGATATAAGGCTGGGCGTAATATTGTACCGCCAGAGACAGAGCGCCATAATCTTTAGAGCCCGGCCCCACCTGCATCCGGTCTGCCACTTCCTTCTGCACCATTACCGTAATACTGTCAAGGGGCACATGGTTCTCGAATAACCCCATAATAATAGGCGTTGTAATATAGTAGGGAAGATTTGCCACCACCTTAATTGGCCTTCCACCGTTCTTCTCCTGTGCCAGTCCGGCAATGTCGACCTTGAGAATATCGTCGTTGATGATCGTAACATTCTCATAGCCGCTCAAGGTATCCTCCAATATAGGAATCAAAGCCTTGTCAATCTCCACCGCCGCCACTTCTCTTGCCGCACAGGCAAGATACTGCGTCATAGTCCCGATTCCCGGCCCGATTTCCAATACAAAATCATCCTTCGTAATCTCGGCGGAGCTGATAATTTTATCCAGCACATGCGTATCGATCAGGAAGTTCTGCCCGAACTTCTTTTGAAAGTTAAACTCATATTTTTGCAGAATCTCAATCGTATTCTGCGGGTTTCCTAATGTTGGTTCCTTCACACTGCCCTCCTTTATAGCCTATACATCGCTCTTGCATTATTTTCAGTCTGCTCTATCACTTCTTCCACCGGCATTCCCTTGATTGCCGCAATCTGCTCTGCCACGTAAGACAGATAACCAGATTGATTGCGTTTCCCTCTGTATGGCTCCGGGGCCATATACGGACAGTCCGTCTCGAGCAGAATCCGCTCTATAGGCACAGCCGCCGCCACTTCTTTTAACTTCTTTGCGTTTTTAAACGTGACTACTCCGCCTATTCCTATATAGAACCCCATCTTCACGTATTCCTGCGCGATTTCTTTTGAATAGGAAAAACAGTGGATCACTCCTTGCAGGCCCTGTGCACATTCCTTCATCACATAGAGGGTATCGGAAGCCGCCTCTCTGCTGTGAATCAACACCGGAAGCTCCAACTCCCTCGCCAGCTCCAGCTGCCGGACAAACCACTTTCTCTGCACTTCATGCGGCTCATTGTCCCAATAATAATCCAAGCCTATCTCCCCCACAGCCACTACCTTTTCATGGCCGAACAAGGTTTTCATCTCCGCAAACGTATCTTCATTCAGCGCCCCTACCTCGTCTGGGTGGATACCTACCGCCGCATATACATAGGGGTACTGCCCGGCAAGCGCGATGGACCGCCTGCAGGAGTCCAATGTAGCGCTTACATTTACGATTGTCCCCACGTTCTGCCCGCTCATGGAAGCCAGAAGCTCGGCCCTGTCCTGTTCAAACTGCTCGTCATCATAATGAGCATGTGTATCAAAAATCATTATATAATCACCTTCCAAACTTTATGACATCATTTTCACTGTACTCCCAGTATATCACACTTGCCCCTCAGGTAAAATTATATTTTATGCTTGCCCCCAAAAGACTGCTTATGTATACTATAATTAGCACTTACGTTACAAATCAAATAAGGAGGAATTTACAATGAAAGTGTATGATACAATCAATAAGGTGGAGTTGGAAGCCGACACAAAGAAACTTGTGGATATTATGGTGGACGGACGTCAAGTCGATCTGTACTTAAGTGAAAAGAAAACGGATGCTGACGGCTACCTGTCCTGGGACGTGGAGCATTGGTCTTCCATCGACAATAAAAAGTTTATCCGCTGCTACTCTCTGGAGGGTAAAGTGCTGGGTGAATCAACCGGACATAATATTTATGACCTTTACAATGACTTCAAACCAGAAGAAGCTGTAAAAGTTGAATTGAGCTAATTTTACATTACTTTAATCGTTGTTGAAAATGAAGAAAAAAGACAGAATCCAAACTGCCCCGCGTCTAAGTACGGCCCCTTTGGATTCTGTCTTTTTATGTAAGTCCTGTTACTCCTTTGACTGATAGAGCCCCCATAAATATAGTATCGGAAGTACGAAGCTGACAAATGAAAGGGGTGTAATTGCCGCCAATGACGCGCTCTGTACCAGAGACACTACGCAATAAATAATATAAACGACCATCAATACAAGCGCTGCCTTAAATGCCTTTCCCCTTACTCCCAATACTCCTGCCGCCAGCATCACTGCGGAGCTTGCGACTCCGAGTCCCATCGACAGCGGAGAATACGCATCGTAGAGTACATTCATATCTACGCCGGGCACTTCCATGCCCTTCAATTGTCCAATCATCGCATAACCCGCGAACATGACTAAGACTCCCAGTATACTCAGCACGATTAAGATAACAGATACTACTTTCAATAATTTTGTTGGTTTGAACATCTTTTTCCCTCCTGTTTTTACAATTGTCTCAATGCCTCTATCGGGCTTAATCTGGCAGCCTTTCTTGCGGGATAAATGCCAAAAATAATTCCCACCCCGCAGGAGAAGCATGTGGTAAGAAGTACCGCCAGTGGTGATATCCTCGCCGACAGCCCTCCGATATTGAGCAGTCCTACTAGCCCGGATAAGCCTGCTCCGATGAGAATCCCGATGATGCCTCCGATACCCGAAATAATTGCCGACTCGCATAAAAATTGTGCCACGATAGAGCCGGTCTTTGCGCCCAGCGCTTTGCGGATTCCAATCTCTCTTGTCCGCTCCGTCACAGATACCAGCATGATATTCATGACCCCGATACCGCCGACAAGCAGTGATATTCCCGCCACGAAGGCTATGAACGCAGTTACTCCGTCCAGCACGGTCCCCATATAATTACTGATGTCCATAGACTGCTGCTTCTGGAAAAGATTCTCTCCATCACTCAAATGCCTTGCATTCAGCAGATTTATGGCGGCTCCCGTCACTTGATTTGCTTTGGCGTTCTCCCCAAGATACACGGTGACCGCCGGAAAATTTTCAATGCTCTCTCCCCAGTTCTCCGCCGCACTGTAGGGCATCTCCAGCATAATCGGCATCTCCATGCCAAACATCTTCATGGCCTGTTCATTCGCCGCCATCAGCTCGTCATCCATATCTCTGATACCACATATCTTGACGGTCTGAATCGTATTTTCTATGTTTAAGTCAAACTCCATTCCCTCCACCTCCGGTGTCCCGAAAAGGTAGATGGCGCTTCCTTTATCCAGCACGCAGACCAGCGCTGCGTTGGCTGCATCATCCTCCGTAAAGTAGCTGCCCCGAAAAATCTCCTTCTGGGCTGGATCGAACTGCGCGTCCGGTGTAGTGAGTGTCACATATGCGTCAAATGACCCTTTTCTTGTGCTGACCCCGCCCGCCACGCTGGCAGAATATATAATTCCCCGTGCCCGCGTCCCCAGCTGCTCCTTTAACGCCGCAATGTCCTCTGGTGTAATCAGCTCCGTGTTGGCCGTCTCGTCGGGATTCACCATAATTCCCACACTTTTCTCATTGGTCTCAGCCATCACATCCGCTTTCAGTCCACTGCCGATAGAGATAATCGTAATAACAGATGAGATGCCAATGATAATACCAAGCATGGTCAAAAAGGATCTCCCCTTATTGGAACGGATGCTGTACAGCGCCATTTTTACATATTCACCAAATTGTCCCATGTCTTTGCTCCTCCTGCCGCCTCAGTCCCTCTTACTTGGTATCTTCCTTCACTGCCGATACCTTCATGCCATCCTTTATCGTTCCCATCGTGTCCGCTACAACCTGAGCGCCTTCCGACAGACCTGCCGTGACTTCCACACGGCTGGCTGAATTTACGCCCAGCTCAATCATCTGTTTTTTAACCGTTCCACCCGAAACGATATAGACAAAATCTCCCTCCGTCCCCGTATTTACAACTTCGCTCGGCAGATATAATACATCTTTCTTCTCCGCCACAATCATGGATACTTTAGCCGTCACACCGATATAAATATTTTCATCCGGATTCTCAATATGAACCGTCACACCGATGACCGGATTCCCCTTTTCGTTGGGAAGCGCAATTTTGTCTATCTCCTTCAGTACTCCTTTGTAGTTGGAGTCCCCCAGCTTAATCGTCGCTTCATTCCCCACCTTCATCTTATCAAAATCATTGGCAGATACTTGAAGCTTTACAGAAACATCCTGATTGCTCACCAGCGTGAACAGCTCGCCTCCCTGTACCGCGGCGCTGCCTTCCACAGCCTTCACATCCGCGATAATGCCGTCAAATTCTGCCTTGATTCCCTCTTTTCCCTTTGCTACAAGCTCCTCTGTGCTCAGGGTGGCAAGTTCCGCCAGATTTTCGGATACTGCCATATTATTGAGCTGAGCTTTTGTCACCCCGGTCTCCGCAGCCTGACCGCCTGATGCTGCCTGACTCAAGCTGGTCTTAAGCGCTTCCAGCTCCTGCCGGGCAGCGGACAGCGCCTGAGCGGCTCCCGTGATGTCTGTTCCTCCTACGGAATTGAGCTGCCCCTCCAGTTCCCGGTATGTATTTTTTAAATCCTCTATCTCCTGCGTCAGTGTATTGATAGTGTTGACAAGCTCCTGCTTCTTGGCTGCCCGTTCATCAACGTCCAAATCCGGATACACCGCGTCGATATTGTCTAGATTTCTCTGAGAATTTTCCTTCTCTACCCCTTTTGCACTTTGCTGTTTCAGATTGTCTTCCATCTGAGACTGAAGTGCATTTGCTTTCTCGGCGTTTGCCCCGGCGTCCGCCGATGCCTGATCGTAGGCTGTCTGCAGCTTCGCTACCTGCGCCTGCTTATCGGCGATCTGCTGCTTTAAAGTCTCCGTGCTCTTTGCCGCCTGAACCTGAGCCTGTGCCGCTGCGTCCGCGCTTCTCCGGCTCTGCTCCAGCGCATCTTGATTCGTGTACTTTGTGGACTGTTCGCTCAATTCCGACTTCTGATTCTCCCGCTCCAAATCTTTGGTGTCAAAGGCTACCAGAAGCTCTCCCGCCTTCACAGCCGTTCCCACCTTGGCATTACAATCCAATATGGGCGCGTTGACCGGCGAATAAAACACCTTCTCCTTCTCGCTCTCCACCTTTCCAGACGCCGAGTAAGTCTCCTTCACATCCCCTTTTTTCACAGTTACCACAGAAAGTTCTGTGCCAGACGACTTCGGTGAGCTAAGCGCCGATATGCCCCAGAACCCAAGTGCCAGCACTACAAGTATAGGGACAATGACCCACCCGGGAAGCTTTTTCTTGGACTTTTTCACTATTTCCTCTTCTTCAACTACTTTCTTCTTTCCAAACATCTTGCTCCTCCTCCGCTTAAGAATTCAAGGAATCCGCTTCTATCCTGCCGTCCTTGATCTTGATTACCCGTTTCGCCTGTGACGCGATATCGGCATCGTGGGTAATCACAATAATCGTTCTCCCATTCCGGTGCAATTCCTTGAGTATATTCATAATCTCTTCCGTGGAATGTGAATCCAGATTCCCGGTAGGCTCATCCGCCAGAATGATTGGCGGCTTGGCGGCTATCGCCCTTGCCACAGCCACCCTCTGCTGCTGTCCCCCCGACATCTCCGCAGGCCGATGCTTCATCCTGCCCTGAAGCCCAACCAGACGCAGCGCTTCCTTTGACACTTCCCTGCGGTTTCTCCTATCGATTCCCCGGTAAATAAGCGGCAGCTCAACATTGCCGATGGCATCCAGATTGGCAATCAGATTGAACCCCTGAAAAATGAATCCAATCTCCTCATTGCGGACAATCGAAAGTTCTCTGTCATTCATTCCTGATACGTCTCTGCCATTCAAAAAATACTTTCCCGATGTAGGAGCGTCCAGACAGCCTATCATATTCATCAAGGTAGACTTGCCGGAACCAGAATGTCCGATAATAGCGGCAAACTCACCCTGCATAATCTGAAGGCTTACTCCGTCCAGCGCTCTGACCTCATTTTCACCGGGGTTATAGACTTTATTCATATTTTCAATTCGTATAAGCGGCTGCATTCTCCCTAATGTCCTTTCTGTATTACTGCATTACTGTATTATTTATCTAATACAGTAATTATAGCGCGGCATTCAGATAAAAGCAAGAATTTTTTTATAATGGTGATTTGGAATTATTAATTGTTCCCACAAAAAAACGGACACGATTGCAACCACCAGTGCTACATATGCACTGCCAACTGTAATCGTGTCCGTTTTTTCATCTCTGACAATTAATTTTTCATCTTCTCAATGGTCTCCAAAGCCTGCGGCAGGATGCCTGCCGGAGTAAATGTAGGCTTCGCGACATAATACCCCTGCAGATAATCCACGCCCAGACGGATTACTTCTTCCGTCTCTTCCTCCGTCTCAACGCCCTCCGCAATAATAAACTTTCCTCTCTCGTGAGCATAATTCACAATATATTCTACAATTGCACGCTTGTCTGAACTTTGATGAATGCCATTGACTATAGCGATGTCCACCTTGATATAATCCGGTGATATGGTAATGAGCATCTTTTCACTATTATAACCGGAGCCATAGTCGTCAAGCGCAATCTTTCTTCTAAGCTCCCTGCCATGAGTCCTTTTCTCATCCCATGCCTCCCGGTCAATCCGTTCTTCCTCTGTAAGCTCAACAACAATCTGCCCAAGATACTCCCGGTATTCATCGGCAAATGTCCGTTCCGCCTGCATGGAAAGATATTGATTGGGAATAGAGTTGAAGAATATGTATGCGTCCTCCGCTATTGTGCCCGCCTTAATATGACCCACAAAGGCTCTCATTGCTTCAAACCATGTCATCTCCTCAATCTGGTTTAGCTTACCTTCATATCTGGCAATTTCAAGTACATCCAGTACGGACTTAAACTCTTCCATCTCTGGCCGCATCAACGCTTCATAAGCAAACACCTTCCCCGTCCGGGCATCCACAATCGGCTGGAATGCATATTTTACCGCCCGCCGTTCAATGAGCCTTGTGAGCGCTTCTTTATTTTGTATCAGTGAATTCTTTGAGAGATAGTGCTCTTTATCAAAACTTAAGATCTCTCCCTTTGTACTGTTTTTCACCATATACATCGCATAATCTGCGTATTTCAACAGTACTTCAAAACTCGTTGAATCCTTTGGATACCACGCTATGCCCCCCGACGCCTGCACCTTCTGGAGAATATCTCCCGGCAGTGTCAGGACCATGCTGTCCAGTCCCATTTTCATAGTATCTATAACTGTCTGAATCTCTTTTTCACTGTCATACCCATAGAGAAAAATATTGAACTCGTCTCCTGAGATACGGGCTGTGATAGCGCCTGCCGGCAAATAATAGCGGAAAGCCAAAGCCGCTTTGATTATATATTTATCCCCGTAATCATGGCCATACGTGTCATTAATGTATTTTAAGTTGTCCAAATCTATCATAATCAGAGCTGCCGTCTTGAGTTCTTCCTGCCTTTCCTCGAAAAGCTCCTGAACTTCACGGCGGAAAGCCCGGCGGTTGAACAAGTTCGTGAGCGGATCATGATCACGCTCATGCTGTAGCACCTTTTTTTCCAGCAAAGACTGTGTTACATCCTCCACAAGCCCGTAACAACTGTCTTCCGTCATCCGGCATTTCAACTTTAAAAACCGGCTTCCCCTTCCATCGGGAATCTTGTAAATATAGCTGTCCGCAAGTTCATCCTTCTCCACAAAATAATGTTTGAACTCTTTGAACTTCGCATCAAAGTCCTCTATGCTCATCTCGATTCCATCTGCCTCAGGACACCCGAAAATATCAAAAAAATTTTCCGTCTTGAACAGCTGCCGTTCCGCACGGTCAATTTGAAATCCAGCCAGCCTTACACTGGCCATCTCGATAATTTTGGTGAATTTCTGGCCTGAGTCTATCACATCCAGACTAAGCTTCTCGATAGCTTGCGTCATCTGGTCGATCTCCTCGATTCCGGTCTGGCAAAGCTGGATACGCTTCGTCGGGTCTTTCTCCCGTATCTCCTTGGACAAATCAGAAACAGGTTTCTGCACCTTATAGCTGATCAGGAAACTTCCAAGCAAGCCTATAATTATTGTGACAGTCACCGCGGCCATAAGAGCCAGCTCCACTTTTTTTGCAAAGTCCATGATACTGTCAAGTGGCGCAGCACCTGTCAGCACCCATTTTTCATCGGAAAAAGGCGTGTTACTGTTATAGAGGTTCAGTGTCTCCGAATAGGCATAATATTGGGAACTGTCAATCTTAATCTTCTTCCCTTCTTCCGCCTCCTTGGTATATGCAGCCCCATTGACAAGCGCGTCACTCAGCGTACCATCCTCCTGCTCCAGCGCCAAAATATACGCCCCCGTCCCGCTGTCCGCAATCTCCTCATTGGGAATGAACTCCCGCAGATAATCCTGTGTGATGTCAATGCCCAGCACGCCATACACGCTTCCGTCAGAAAGCTTTAAAGGTATAGAATAAGCTATTGCCCGTTTCCCCTCGCCAAACAAGTTGAACACATGACTCCAGTAACCGCAGTCCTCCATACTGTACTCCGGATTCTCATAAGCAGCCTGAAAAGGCTTATACAGAAAATCATAATAAGACTGGCCGCTGTCTTGAAAATCAAATTTTGGATTCCAGGCAGTATCTGTGGCAATTCCCATCTGCCGGACAAGCGCTATGGGCGCCCGCTCTATCAGGATATCCTGATTGCGGTACGACGGCTGGGCCTGCGGGTTGGAATCCCGCAGATATATACCGGGCTTATCTTTTAGCTGCCCATTTATCTTATCCACACTCAAATCTCCGGTGTTCAATATGATAAATGCCCCAGTCACATGGTTGGTGCGCATCATAGCCAGCAGAGGCTCGGCGGCTTCCGAGAGAAGCGGAACCGCATAGTCAGAACCGTTATCCAGTGTCTGCATAGTGATTGCGCCGCTCTTCAGCAGCTTCTCCGTACTATCATTGATAAGCTCCGCCGTATAGGTCAGATTCATCCAGCTTCCAATCATTTCATTCTCCAGATAATTCTTGCGGCTTTCTACTTTTTCATTGATAATAGCTTTCTCATTATTATTTAATTCTGTAATAATTCCCTGTCCAAATACACTGCAGACCAATATTAAAATTTCAAGAATAAGCAGACCCATGAGCGGGATAAGAATTTTTTTGAAGATAGATTTCTTTTTAACCGTTTTTTTCTGCTTCTCTGTCATCTTGGTCTCTCCATTCATCGGCTATTTCACAGTTTGCTCCAGCTTCTCCTTCGTGCTTTGATACCATGCCTTGAAATTCTCATCCGTATCATATTTAGCAATCGCGTCCCCTCTGGGCGTTCCTGCAGCTATATCTGCCTCAATAGCCTGCCGGTCCTCCGCCGCTTTATCAGACATGGAATACTCCAGTACATTTCTGGCAGTAGTACCATTATCATAAGCCGGCGTCGTGTATAAGTGATTGTTATTCACTGTCTCTATCGATACTTCAATTACTTTACCGACAGTCTCGTTTCCATCTGTCTCCTTCTGCATAGCCTCTGCATCGTTTGCCACCTTTTTTACAGGCAGGTATCCGGATGCCGCTGAAAAGTAAGTATTCTGCTTCGTATCAGTGAACCATTTTAAAAATTCAACAGAAGCTTCTATCTCAGCCTCACTTCCTTTTGTGACGACCATGCCGGCCCCTTGCTGGACCGCGTAGCCTTCCCCCTCTTTAAACTGGGGCGCGGGTAGAATCTCAGTCTCTATAGAATAACTTTCATCATCATTTAAAATCACCTTATCTGGGAAGAAAGTCGCGCCAGAGGAAGAGCCTACAAAAGAAATAATATTTCCCGTCTTAATATCATCGCTTCGGAATCTTCCTGCCGCACTAAAGTGCCCATTAATAAATGGAATATAATAATTATCCCAAAGCTTGCGCGCAATCTCCTCCGGGAAATTAATCTTCACCTTGCCTGTGCCGTCGCCCTCGATTATCTGGGTTCCCAACTGCATGGCTCCGATAATCATATAATTGGCCATAGCGTCCCTTCCAAAAAATGCCTTGCCGTCATCCGGCTCCTCTGTCAGGCTGTCTGTCCACTCATAATACTTCTCCGCTGTCTCAGTAAGTCCTTCAATCGTCTCGAGGTCGGACAGTTCCGCCCCCGTCGCTGAGGCAAACTTATCCCAGTCAGTCTTGTTGAGCATAAATACTTCCGTGGCCTTTGCGACCGGCAGTATCTTAAGGCTCTCTCCGTCCGGGAAACTGCCTTCCGTGATATAGCTGTCTATGTACTCCTCTTTCTCTTTTTCCGTAAAATATTCGCTTAGGTCCGCGACAATGCCCATCTTATCAACATTGTACGCTGTGTCGGTGTATGCGGCAAATATGTTAGGCACTTCCTTCGCCCCCACTTTCTTTTCCGCCGCGGCAAGTACGTTCTCCTCCAAGTCCGTAATTCCGCCTTCATTAGATGCCTTTACCGTAATTCCCAAATCCTTTCCCCTGCTCTGGTTGAACTCTTCCACCAGTCCGTCAAAAGCAGTCTGCTGAGCGCCAGTGTAGTAATTCCATACCGTGATTGTAACCGGCTTCTCCGGGTCAAGTGCAGTCTCTTTTTCCTTCTTAGTACCTGCGCCGCTTCCACATCCGGCCGCCGTCAAGGTCATAATCATTGCTGCCGCGGCAGCTCTCTTCCAATTTTTCATAATTTTCTGCTCCTTCTATAACAGTATAAAATCCATTATTATCCAATTTTATATATCACTCTATTGTATCACGTAAAAGAGGACCCTGCAATGCAGGGCCCTGGTAAAAAAACCTTATTTTTAGTAGAATTAACAGATTTCCGCACCAGACGGCATGCACTTCTCCGGTGTCATAAGAGATAAATTTCCTTCGGCATCCTCCGCACAGAGCAGCATTCCCTCTGAAAGCACGCCGGCAAGTTTCGCTGGTTTCAAGTTGACGAGTACCATGACCTTCTTGCCCACCATTTCCTCTGCAGAGTAGTGCCCCTTGATTCCTGACACAATCTGTTTCACCTGACTTCCAATCTTCACCTGAGAGCATAACAGTTTTCTCGACTTCTTTACTTCCTCGCAGGCGATAATTTCTCCCACCTGAAACTGCATTTTTCCAAAATCCTCAAAGCTGATTTCCGGTTTTGCTTCTATATCGACCACTGGCTCCTCAACCGTCTCTTCCTCCTGAGCCGGATGAAGCTCCTCCACCTTTTTCAACACTTCCTCCAAATCCAGCCTCTGGAATAATATTTCAGGTTTGTCAGTCACATGCCCCTCTCCAAGCTGTGCGAGAATCTTTTCGGATGTCTCAGGCATGAAAGATTCCAAGAGTCTGGCGCCCGCTGAAATCCCCTGAATCAAATTCCACAGTACCGTTTCGAGGCGGTCCTCTTTCTCCTCGTCTTTTGCCAATGCCCATGGCATTGTCTCATCAATATATTTGTTACAGCGTTTGAATAGATTGAAAATCTCTGTAATCGCGTCTGCCACACGGAGATCCTCCATCTTCTTTTCTACGAGTGCCGGAGTTTTATCAATCAACTCTTTCAGCTCCGAATCCACATCCTCAGCCACGCCTTTGTCCGTCACCGTGCCTCCAAAATACTTGTTCGTCATAGAGACAGTTCTATTTACCAGATTGCCAAGCGTGTTGGCCAAATCAGAATTAAGCCGCTCCACCATAAGCTCCCAAGAGATGACACCGTCATTTTCAAACGGCATCTCGTGAAGAACAAAGTAACGCACAGCATCCACGCCAAAGAAATCTACCAGCTCATCCGCGTAGAGCACATTTCCCTTTGACTTACTCATCTTGCCGTCTCCCTGCAGCAGCCACGGATGCCCGAATATCTGTTTCGGAAGCGGCAGATCAAGGGCCATCAGGAAGATAGGCCAGTAAATCGTGTGGAAACGGATAATATCCTTTCCAATGAGATGCAAGTCCGCTGGCCAATTCTTCTGGAACAGCTCCGTGCTGTCTCCATCACAATGGTATCCGATTCCGGTGATATAGTTGGTCAGCGCGTCAAGCCAGACATAGACTACATGCTTCGGGTCGAAGTCAACCGGAATTCCCCATTTAAAAGAAGTTCTGGATACACACAAATCCTGGAGCCCCGGGAGGAGGAAATTGTTCATCATCTCATTTTTGCGGGACACCGGTTGAATGAACTCAGGATGTGTATTGATATGTTCGATCAGTCTGTCCGCGTATTTACTCATCTTGAAGAAATAAGCTTCCTCCTTGGCCGGCTGCACTTCCCTTCCACAATCCGGGCATTTGCCATCCACAAGCTGGGATTCCGTGAAAAATGACTCACACGGTGTACAGTACATTCCTTCATAATGGCCTTTGTAAATGTCTCCCTGTTCATACAGTTTTTTAAAAATCTTCTGAACCTCGGCCTCATGATAATCGTCCGTTGTCCGGATAAATTTGTCATAGGACGTATTCATCAAATCCCATATCCCCTGAATCTGCGCGGCAATTCCATCCACAAATTCCTTCGGTGTGACCCCGGCTTCTTCCGCCTTCAGTTCAATTTTCTGTCCATGCTCATCAGTTCCTGTCTGGAAAAAAACATCATATCCCTGACTTCTCTTATATCTGGCAATCGCATCCGCCAGCACGATTTCATAGGTATTGCCGATATGCGGCTTGCCTGACGTGTAGGCTATCGCCGTCGTAATATAGTATTTTTGCTTATCTGCCATCTTTCTCTCTCCTTTTGTCGTATCATATACAGTGAGAACAACGTGGACAAGTCCACTTCAACTCCCTATATCCCTCACTCATGAGGGACTTGTACACTTTGCGCGCCAATGTGCGGCTGCGAAGCAGCTTTCCTCTGCACATTGTGTGCATCCCCCGGAGGGTTTTTATCATATAGGAAAGTTCAAAGGACTTTCCTATATGATAAAAAACCCGCCTTCTCGCATCTGCAAGAAGACGGGTATTAATCCGTGGTACCACTTCTATTTGCCCCGGCCTCACGGCCAGAACCTCCATAAGTGCCTATGAGCACTCTCCGCGTTAAAGGGCGGACCCTTCACAGCCTGCATTGAGCACTTAGTGAGGTATTTCACGAGCTTAGTGCGAAAGTACATCTGGTTCACTTGGCGAGGTTCTCTCGAGCCTAGTGACCACGATGTTTCCCGTCTGCACTTAGCGAAGCGTCAATGGTCGGTGTGCCGCTCAGAAGCCATATTCCGCCTTCTTCCGCCATTCCCTCTCAGCCTCCGGGAACTCTCTGTAAGACTTCCAAAAACATACTCTCTTCATCACTGCATTTACTTTATACTTGTAGAAAACTGTAACACACCTGAAGAATATTTGTCAAGGGTTACCAAAAGAGATTTTTAAACACGGGCTTCCTCCCGGAAAAGGCTGCTGAAGCGCTCCGGCCCGCCTTCCGTTTCCCCCTTCCGGTAGCTGTTTATAATATCGAGCGCAGATGTGAGGACATTGACTAAAGCCATGGGAATGGAGACCGTATTGAGGAACAGTCTGGTGCTGCTTGGCACCAGCAGTGTTTGATTCGCGAATTTCACTATCGGCGCATTCGGAGAATCGGTGATTGCCAGAACCTTGCATCCCTCTTTCGCGGCGTGCTCGGCAATTTTGTCTGTCATAAAATAATAATCCGGAAAAGAAATTGCCACCACCAGCGTCATCTCATCAAACATGGGAAGCGCAGCATGGATACTGTCGTTCAGCTCCGTATCCATCACCGTGGACGCAATATCCGTCCCCGCCAGCCTGATAGCTAAAAATTCCGCCAACAACTTGGAGATGCCTCTCCCACATAAAACAATCTTTGGATTGGAGATAAACAATTCTGCTGAAGAAAACATCAAATCTATGTCAAGGGATTCCACAAAGGACTCCATCTGTGCCAGTTCTTCCTGAACAATATTCTTCAAAAGCTCCTTCTGGTTCACCAGTTCATACTCGGGGACATAGGTCGAAAGATACTCCTTTTCCCGATGAAGGTTCACCTTCTCCATCAAACTGATGTATTTGCGGCTTTCATATTTCACTTCATTAAAGCTGGAGAATCCCAGTGCGCTGCACGCATTCAGAATGGTAACTTCCGTGATATCCAGCTCCTCGCTCAGCTCCTTTAAGGTTAAGAATGACATCTTTTCGATGTTCTCCAGCATGTAATCAGCTATCAGCTTCTGTTTCCGTGTCAGGCCGGAATACTTATTTCTGATGTTGGTAATCATATCCATTTGGTTTATCCCCTTATAGAATTTTTCTTTTGTATTTTTAGCAGGTCCCTTTTAGGTACTCTGCCATAATAATACCACATTCTAGTTGAATTGAAACCAGTTTTTTAATAGGAACAACTTCATAATCTATCTTCTCTTCCAGATAATCCGCCAGCTCTTTGTGTGCCTTCTCTGCAGTCTCAACCGCCTTTAAAAGCGCCTCCCTTTTCTCAGGATTGACTTCCTCATTATCCTTCATTTTCTCAAGCTCAAGTTCATGTGCGCGAATCAGCATACCATAACTCAACAGTTTATAAAATTTGGAGACAAGAAGATTATCGAACTTTTCGGCAACGGTCGCTTTCTTCTGATATTCCGGATTCTCTGCCACCATTTTCTTTGTGGCGTCTCCACTGCTGTCTTCCGAAAATGCGTCGAGCGCCATAAGAAATGGATTGCGGCTGTCCAGATATTGTCTGGTAGGTTCCAGAACGCTTTTTATAAAACGGTTGCTCTCCTCATTTGCTTTCAGCTTTTCAAGAACGGCATCCTTCCTCAGAATATCGGATTCGCTCATATCGGTAATTCGCTTGTCATAAAAATACGGTTCTTCTGTAAGCAGTGTGAATGCATCGCACACTTCTTTTGCGTACGCCGCGCTGCACGTCCCATATATCATTGCCTCCTTCATATCTACGTTCCCGTATTTTTCCATATAGTCATAGTCCGACTTAATATCCAATGCTTGATATACAGCCGGCGCCCACTCTACACAGTACGGCGCTTCCGGCTCGCCCAAATGCATCGGTATTCCTTGTTTTCTGGTCGCTTCACGCATCTCCTCGTAGATTTCCGGTGTCTGTCTGGAAAGATACCAATAAACGCCGCCGAATCCCGCATTGTGCAGGGAATAAATAAACTCCGGCCGAATCTTATCGATGAGCCCCATCATCGCCTCGGATTCCGGTATCGTATCATGAAAATGCAGTTCTTTATAATCGATTGGGAAAGTCCAGTCTACCTGCTGATGCCCTGCAGGCCGGAAAAAGTTTCTTGAGTAATTATAAAGTGTATAAGGGCCTTTCAGCCATTTCTCATTCAGTTTCAACCCGTCAATATCCCATACTTTCACAATATACCAAGTATAGTCCAGCTCTTTTTGCAGGACCTCATCCTTGGCAAGCTGCTCCGTAAAATACTCCAGCATCATTGTTCCAATGGGTTCATTCGGATGTGGGCAGCCGAACATCAGAGCCGTATGGCTGCCGTTTCCTATTTTTAGGCAGCTCAGTATATTGCCGTCCCTTGTCCTGCCTATCTCAAACAGTTCTGTACTGGCCGGATATTTCTCCGCCAGCGCTCTGGAGCTGGCCTCCATCTCATCAAATGTCAAGAAGGTCTTATAATCCGGGACATTTTTTAATAGCTCTTCATAAATCTGTTTCATGCACGTTTCCTTCCTTTCTTAAAAGGAGCGGCGTTATACGCCCGCTCCTCTTTCCTCACACTAACCCTATTCAACCATCTCTACATGGGAATAGTCGGCCCATCCCCACTTGCCCTGTCCGTCGTACGGCAGGTTCACAAAACGGGTACTGTTCACCTCAGGCCCTGCAAATGTTACGATGTTCACATATGGAAGCTCTTCTGCGAGAATCTTCTGTACTTCTTTATAATATCCGGCTCTTTCGTCCTCATCACTGGTAGACGCGCCCTTCTTCAGCAGTTCATCCACCTGTGTGTTACTGTAGCCGCCCCAGTTAAACGTCATGCCAGACTGGACTCTTGTGGCAAGCGCAGCCGGGTCAGGCCCCATGAAGCCGCCCTGAAGTTCTATCATGAAGTCTCTCTCGTCTCCTACCTTCTGATTCCAAGCGTTGTATTCATGAACCTGAATCTCCACGCCGATTCCTGCTTCCTCCAGTGTCGCTTTAATCAATTTTGCTGTATCCGGATATCCTGCCCCTTCAAAAACATCAATGGTAAGTCCTGATACATAGAAGCCATTAGCGTCCTTAGTATACCCAGCTTCTTCAAGAATCTTAGACGCCTCGGAGATATTAAACTTCGGAGCGGTATCTTCTGAGTTGGAAGCCCATTCAATCAAGGACGGATATAAATTGTACTCCGGCTTCTGGACACCGTTAAATACCTTCTCTGATATCTCATCTCTGTCGATAGCAGTGGCAATCGCTTTGCGCACAGCGACATCGGAAACCTTATCCTTTGTCACATTAAATACCATTCTGATCGGAGACGGATATTCATTGATAACAACACGGAGATTTGTGTCAGCCTCCATCTCCTTCAAAGAAGAAGTTGGGAAATTCTCATAAAAATCAATCTCTCCGTTCTTGATTGCCTGCAGCGCAGTAGCCTCGTCTGGAATAATCGAGAAAATCAACTTGTCAAGTTTAGCCGGTTCCGGGTAATCGTCATTTCTGACCAAAGTCACACTCTCGCCCTGCTTATACTCTTCCAATTTGAACGGCCCGCAGGATACCGGCTCACTGTTAGCTGGATTTTCCGCCCAGTCGCTGCCGTTATTGTAGATATGCTCCGGTACGATAAATGTAGCGTACCAGCCCAGCAGTTTCACAAAAGAGGGATCCGGTTCCACCAGATTGAACACTACGGTATAATCGTCGGGAGCCTCGATGGAATCTACATTCTGCATATTGGAGCTGAAGTAGTAACTTGGATTTTCTTTGATAGTGTCAAATGTGTACTTCACATCTTCACTGTTCAATGCTTCTCCGTCCGTCCACTTCAGGTCTTCACGCAGTTTAAAAGTCAATACGGTGGCCTCCTCATTATATGACCATTCCTTTGCTGCCTCGGGAACCAGATTTTGTTTGCTGGAATCCAGAGCGCAAAGCCTTAAGTATATATTCTGGAAAATCGGAAACCCATTGTCGTCCGCATTAATTACGGGATTGAAGGACATCGGGTCCCCCGTGGCACGGATAATAAAGGTTCCGCCGCCCTCACTCTTTCCGCTTCCGCCTTCTGTTCCAGAATCGCTTTTCCCTTTACCGCAGCCTGCCGCCAGAAGCGATAGTCCGAGAACTACTGCCATACAGGCAGCTAATTTCTTTTTCAACATAATACTTCCTCCTTTTTTGTTTTTTCTTAAAACCTATATAAACAGAGCTTTCTCTGTCTATTTCCCATTTTCCCCGATTCGGGCGCATGCCGCCCAGTGTCCCGTTTCCGACACAACCGGTTCCGGATACCGTTTATAACATTCCTCACAAGCCATGTAACATCTAGGGGCGAAATAGCAGCCCGGCCCCGGGTTGAGCGGAGTGGGCGGTTCCCCCTCTATAGAGATGGTCTCCTGTTTATCCTCCGGGTCGATGGAGGCACAGTTGGAAATCAACGCCTGTGTATACGGATGCATAGGTGATTTCACCACCTCGTCGGCAGAACCGTATTCTACAATCCTGCCCAGATACATCACCGCGATATTGTCGGAGATATATCTTGTGAGCGCAATATCGTGGCTGATAAACATGACCGCCGCGTCCTTCGACTTACTAAGCTCAATCAACATATTAATAATGTCTGCCCTGACCGAGACATCCAACATGGACACTGGCTCATCCGCAACAATAAAACCCGGGTTCAGGAACATGGAACGGATGATAGAAATCCTTTGGAGCTGTCCTCCCGAAAGCTCATGTGGGAACCGTTTCAAAATGTCCTCCGCAGGCCGAAGCCCTCCGGCTTCCAACGCCTCTATACAGATGCGGCGTCTGTCTTCATTGTCAGTGCCGATACTATAATTTTTAAGAGGCCGGAGTAAAATCTTTTCAATAGTATCCCTCGGCGTGAAAGTGTCAAATGGATTTTGAAATACAATCTGTACCGTACTTCTGAACTTCTTAGCATCCTTTTTAATCATCTCTTTGGTAGACACCCCGTCGATAAGGCAGTCTCCTCTCGTAGGGTTCTCAAGTCTTGTGAGAATCTTGCCAAGCGTAGATTTACCACATCCAGATTCCCCTATAACTCCAAGTATCTCCCCATGCTCAATCTCTATGCTCACGCCGTCGACCGCTTTTATCCAATCCTTCTCCCCTTTTTGCTGCCTCTTGCCGTGATAGGGATACCACATGGCAACGTCCTTCACCGAGACAAAGGGGGTATGGTTTTCTTTATTCATGCGTCTCACCTCCTTGATACAGCCAACAGGCAATCTGTCTTCCGTCCTTCAACTCCTGACAAGCAGGTTTTTCCCTTCTGCACCGTTCGGAAGCCTGCGGGCATCTAGACGCGAATACGCAGCCCGGCTCCGGTTTGGAGAGGTCCGGCAGGAATCCCGGAATGGCGTGAAGCGTCTCATTCTCACCTTTCAGGGAAGGGAAGGAATTGAGAAGTCCTTTTGTATACGGATGCATCGGATTTTTGAAGATATCCTTCACATAACCAATCTCCATAAATTCTCCGGCATACATAACAGCCACTTTATTACAGGAGGCAGCGACCACGGACATATCATGCGTGATCATAATTCTGGTCATGCTGATTTCCTGCTCCATCTGCACCACTTCCTCCAGAATCTGTCCCTGCGTCACAACGTCAAGCGCCGTCGTAGCCTCGTCAAAGATAATCAGCTTCGGGCTGTGAAGCAGGCTGACCGCGATTGCAGTCCTCTGGAGCATTCCGCCTGACATCTCATGAGGATACAGACGGTACACCCTCTCGGGGAGGTTGACTAATTTCAACAGATAGATCATCCGCTCTTCAATTTCCTTCTTGGATGCGTGCGGCTCATGGACACGGTAAATGTCTTCCACCTGTTCGCTGATTCGGTGCACCGGGCTCAAGGAATTCATGGCCTTTTGGAATACAACAGAGATATCCTTCCAGCGAAGAGCGTTCATCTCTTCCTGTGTCAATTCCAGCAGGTTCTTTCCTTCAAAAAGCGCTTTCCCGGTAATCTCTGTCCGGCTCTCATCATGAAGCCTGAGCAGCGCCATGGCAAGTGTGGATTTCCCGGAGCCAGATTCTCCCACGACTCCAAGAGAGTCTCCCTTGTTGATAGAGAATCCCGCATTTTTTACGGCATATACCTTCTTGTCCTTATTGACATAAGAGACATTAACATTTTCTAGCGTTAACAACCTTTCCATGTTCTACCCCCTCTTTCTCGAATATTTCGGGTCAAGGACATGATTAAGCCCATCTCCCAGCAGATAAAACACCAGAACTGTAACTACGATCGCAGCGCCCGCAAAGGCGGAAATCCACCACGCGCTCGTTATGTACTGCTTCCCTGTATATATCATCTGCCCCCAGCTGATGATGCCGGGATCGCCCAGACCTAAAAATGAAAGACCTGCTTCTGTTAGAATCGCATTGGACATTCCCATCGTCGTATTAGCTATGACCGGAAAGATTCCGTTGGGAATGATATACTTGAACAATATCTGCCGCTTTGTCTCGCCCATGGCGACCGCGCTCTTTACAAATGTCCGCTCTCTGAGCGACAATGCCTGTGCCCGCATAAGTTTGGCGTTGCTCGGCCAAGTCGTAATACCGATGACAATCATGACATTGGTGATACTATTTCCGAACATCGCGATAATCAACAATATTAAAAAGAAGCTGGGAAGCATCATAAATACATTGATGAGCTCGGAGATAAATGTGTCAACTTTACCGCCAAAAAATCCGCCGATCCCACCGATAAAAACACCCAGCGCCCCAGAAATCAGCGCAGAGATAACAGCGACTTTAAGAGACGTCCTGATTCCATAGATAATCATGCTGTAGATATCCTGCCCCATATGATTGGTTCCCAAAATATGCCCGTTTTCTCCTAGCCCGACCAGCATATCCTTTCCGTAATGGTAGGGATTCTCCGTCGCCACCGCCGCTGCGGCCACAGCGAGCAAAAGCAGCAGCGCAAGTCCTATCGTACCGGCCAAGAGCTGTCTGTCACCGGTGATTGTTTTCCAAATTTTTTTGATTGATAGTTTCTTCATAATCCACCTCTATTCATAACGGATTCTCGGGTCAAGCAGTGCATACACAATGTCCACAATCAGCATAACTACCGCCACCGATATGGACATAATCAGATAGATTCCCATCAAAGTCGGGTAATCCCGCTGGGTAATGGCGGTCATCACAAGCCGCCCCATTCCCGGCCATGCAAACACAATCTCAATCAAAGTTACACCTGTAATCAAATACGCCATGGAAATACCAAATATGGTAATGGTCGGCAGGATTGCATTGCGAAATATGTACTTATTGAAAATTTTCTTTTTGCTCATTCCCGTAGCCTTGAACGTCATGATAAATTCTTCATTCTTCGTCTGCAGCACAGAAGACTTCGCAATCCTGAAATACTGTGGAAGCAGCACCAATGTCAAAGTCAGCACCGGTAAAAACATATGTTTTAAAACATCCAGCACATATGCCGCGCCCGTAAATCCCGCCCGGGTGTCCGTCATGCCGAACGACGGGAACCATCCAAGCATGGAGGAAAACAGGATGATCAGCATCAGTCCAAGCCAGAAAGCCGGCATAGAGTTAAACGCATAGGAAACGCCCGATGAAACCGCATCAAACGCACCGCCCTCCCGCCGGGCCGCCACAATTCCCATAAATGTCCCAATGACGGCTGCCAATATCGCCGAAGTCAATCCAAGTAATACCGTGGCGCCTACCTTCTCACTAATCATCTCCGAAACCGGGCGGTTATATATGATTGAAATACCCAAATCTCCGGTGGCAGCTGTCTTCAGATAGCTAAAAAACTGAAGCGGCAAAGGTTTGTCCAGACCGTATTTCTCTTCCAGAGCCTGCCGCATCTCCGGACTTGAATTTTCCTTTCCCATAAGCGTCGTAATCGGATCGCCCGGAGCCATTTTAATAATGACAAAATTTAGTGCAAATACTATAATTATTGTCAATATACCCGTCAGCACCCTCCTAAAAATAAATCTTTTCACCTTTACGCCTCCTCTTTATTGATAATTTTATTGTATTTATTATAATTTTATATTTATTAAACGTCAATATTGTACGTGAAATTATATAATTTTCGTCATTTCGTCAAATTTCGTCCAATTTTTGAAGAAAATCGCCTTGTTTTTAGTGTACTTTTTATAGTATATGCTTTAATTAAAGTGTGTGCTTTATTTTCCGAATTTAATTGTAATACAACAAGCATATCGGTATTCTTTATTGCTTTCATCCCTCTAAATTGTTATGATATCTGTAGTCCGTAGACATCGGAGGAATAAAAAATATTTTACCCCAGCATCATTCCAATAAAAATAACCACATATTCAGGAGGTCCGGTATGATTTCAGGAATAAATCACCTAACATTTATCGTGAAAGATTTAACTCGTTCCAGCGTATTTTTTGAAGAAATTTTTGACGCAGAAGAAGTCTACTCAAGCGGTGATTACACTTTTTCCATTGCACGGGAAAAGTTTTTTGTGATTGGGAATCTATGGATTTCTTTGATGGAAGGGGAGCCGCTTACCGAAAAAAGCTATAACCACATCGCCTTTCAAATAGATGAAAACGAAGTCGAGCACTATATAAAACGTATTCAGTCTGTGGGAGTGGAGCTCTTACCCGGACGCCCCCGCGTGGAAGGTGAGGGACAGTCTATTTATTTCTATGACTTTGACAATCATCTGTTCGAGCTGCATACCGGGACATTGAAAGAGAGGCTGACACGATATTCTCAGCAAAAATAGTCGAGAAGTTTCTGCTGGTTCTGCCTATAATATCACGTGTAAGGAGGGAAAAGAAATGCAGGAACAACCGCATATTGACGCCGTCCAGCGTATGCAGGACTATATTGAAGCACACATTACCGAGAATATCACTTTGGCAGATTTAGCGAAGATATCTCTGTATTCTCCGTGGTATTCTTACCGCTTGTTCAGCGAACACACGGGACTCACCCCAGCTGATTACATCCGCAGGCTCAGGCTGTCAAAATCAGCCTTAAAGCTAAGAGATTTTTCTTGCAAAATAGCCGATGTCGCCTTTGAGATGGGATTTTCCAGTGTTGACGGATACCAGCGCGCATTTTTTCGTGAATTCAACTGCAATCCCCGGGAATACGCACAACGGCCTGTTCCGCTTTATCTTTTCACGCCATACGGTGTAAGATACCGTACAATTGAAAGGAGACCAATTATGGAAAATCTAAGAAATGTATTTATTCAAATTACAGAAAAACCGGCCCGCAAAGTTATTATCAAACGAGGAATAAAAGCCGCCGACTATTTTTCTTATTGCGAAGAAGTGGGCTGTGACGTGTGGGGCCTGCTTCAAAGTATCAAAGCTCTGGAAGGCGAGCCTGTATGCTTATGGCTTCCTCCCAAATACATCAAGCCGCAAACTTCGGAATATGTTCAAGGCGTAGAAGTATCCGCCGACTACAGCGGAGAGATTCCAGAAGGGTTCGATGTCATCGAGCTGCCTGCTGCGAAATATATTAAATTTCAAGGGGAACCATTTGAAGAGGAAAATTATTGTCAGGCAATCGAAGAAGTTCAAGCCGCTATCCAGAAATACGACCCAGCATCGGCCGGGCTTGAATGGGATAACTCCAATCCCAAAATTCAGCTGGAGCCTGTCGGGACAAGAGGCTATATTGAATTGCTTCCGGTCAAATAAAGTCTATATTGTTTCAATTCAAACTCAAAAGGAATGCTCTGCGGGTAGAACTCCCCCGCGGAGCATTCCTTATTTCTTACGCCTATGTCCTAACCGCCTGAGCGCATAGCATGAAAATGATAATAAGCCCCCAGCATGCCCGCATCATTTCTCTGCCGGGCAAAGGCTATCGTTGTTCTTTCAAAAATGACTGGTTTTAGGTACACTTCCAGCCTCTCGGCTACTTTCGGTTTAAGAAACTGTTCCTGCGCAGCAACGCCGCCGCCCAGCACCACCACCTCAGGATTTACAACATAGCAGATATTGGCAATACCCTCTCCCAGTACATCCGCCATTTCATCGATTGCATTCAGGCAGACTGCATCTCCCTTTTTCGCCTCTTCAAAAATCCGAAGGCCATCCCAGTTCTCTCCTTTTATCTGAGATACCTTTTTACTCAGAATACTGCTGGCCCCAAGAGTCTGGAAATCACTGCCCCGCATCTTCATATATCCAATCTCGCAGGCACTGTTTCCAAACCCGTGAAACACCTTCCCGTCAATCAGTATGCATCCGCCTATCCCTGTACCCAAAGTCAGGCAGACCGCCGTCTTGCTCCCGGCGGCCGCTCCCGCCTGATACTCAGCCAGCGCGGCACAGTTGACATCGTTCTCCACTTCACACGGTATCCCGTATTCCGCCTCCAGCCTTTGCTTAAAGTTCGTCCCCGAATAATCAGGTATCAATTCTCCCGAAAAAAATACCTCGCCCTTTTCGCAATCTACCATCCCCGCAGTGGAAATACAGATTCCCGCAAGTTCATGACCGGCAGAATAGGCTTCAATGATTTCCTTTACCTTTTGAAAAATTCCGGTCCCTCCCTGCCATGCCTCAGTTGGAATACAGCTTTTTGTAGTTATCACGCCTTCACCCGCGATGAGGCCGTGCTTAATATAGGTGCCTCCTATGTCGATACTTACATAATGTTTCATCTAATCCCCCACCTATACAGTCTTTATTCATCCAAAATATCAGTAAACATTCTTGTAATAATCTGTGGGCGTGTTATGGCGGAACCTACCACCACGCTGAACACTCCCATGTCTATCACTCTTTTTGCTTTTTCCGGTGTGTTGATATTCCCTTCTGCTATGATTCTGTGGGAAACCTTATCTATCATCTGCCGGATTATGGAAAAATCGTTCTCCTCAATGCGCATTCCCCTGCTCTGTTTTGTATATCCAACAAGCGTCGTGCCGATAAAGTCAAACCCAAGCCAGTCCGCGTACACGGCCTCCTCCACGGTAGAACAGTCAGCCATCAGGAGCTGTTTCGGGTAAGCAGCCCGAATCTCTCTGTAAAATCCCTCCAAAGTCTTCCCGCCCGGGCGGAGGGCCTGCGTGGCATCCAGCGCTATGATCTCAGGTCCTACTTCAATTAACTCCTCAATCTCCCGCATAGTCGGAGTGATGTATACCGAGCTGTCCTCATAATCTCTTTTTACAATCCCTATGACAGGCAGATCTACATTCTTTTTGATTTCGGCGATATCTTCTTTTGTATTTGCACGTATCCCCGCCGCACCTCCTTCTTTCGCGGCCACCGCCATTCTCCCCATGATATACGAAGAGTGTAGTGGTTCGCTGGGCAGGGCCTGACAGGAGACAATCAATTTTCCCTGTAAGTTTTCAATATGCTTTTCCAATATCATATCCTCCTTCTAATTACAGCAGCGATTTCCGACGCTAATCTTTTATGGCTTTCGGCATCCAGATGCATATAATCAATACGATTCATTCGCACAACAGGGCCCGCATCCAAGAACTCACAGCCGTGCTCCTCTGCGCATACCCTATATTCCTCGGCCAGACGCTCTGACTTCTCGCTGCATATCCCCATCTCTCCCGCCACCGGCGACTGTTCGCACTCTTTTTCAATGGGGCCGGGCGCCACGACCAGTATCCTCGGCTCGTCGGACCAAGCCTCTGTATGGCGTGCTTTTACGATGAGACGTTTCATTCCGTCGGCAATATTTTTCGGCGTAGCCGAAAATCTCTCTTTGCAGTCATTTGTCCCCAGCATGATTACCAGATAGGCAGCCGGCGAGTGCGACATCAGGCATGGGAGCAGATATTCCAGCCCACTCAGGCCTTCGTTGAGCGGGTCTTCAAACACCGTCGTCCTGCCGCAAAGTCCTTCCTCTATCACATCATACCCAGCTCCCAATATTTCTTGGAGCACGCCCGTCCAGCGCACTTCATCCGGAAATCTGCCGCCCGTTACCGCATCATATCCCCAAGTATTCGAATCTCCAAAACAAACAATCCTCTTTTTCATCCTTATTCCCTCACTATTTTTATCCTTTGACGGCGCCCATAGCCAGACCCTGCACGAAATTCTTCTGGGCCGCCCACACAATGAGCAGAACAGGCACCAGCGTAATGACTGCCGTTACCGCCATCGGCCCCCATTCGAGTCCTCTGTCCGTGATAAAACCGGCAATGACCACCGGCAGTGTTTTTGATTTATTTACACTTAAGATGACTGCAAATAAGAACTCATTCCAAGCACCAATAAATGCGAGAATTCCAGAGGCAATAATACCCGGCTTTGTAATCGGGAAAATAATATAGAAGAAACGCTTCGTAAAGCCGCACCCGTCCAGCATGGCCGATTCTTCCAGTTCATATGGTAGCTGTTCGAAAAATCCCATCATGAGCCATATAACTAATGGCAGGTTAAAGCTTGTATTCATAATAATCAATGCCGTTCTAGTATCGATCAGATGAAGTGTCCTCATGACCAGATAGACCGGAATAGCAGTAGCAATGGCAGGATACATCTTTTGTATCATGAACCATAGTCCAAAGTATTTTCTGGCCCGTTTGCCGATTTTCCCCCTCGCCACCGAATAGGCCGCCATACTTCCCAGCAGTACGGAGATTATAGTAGACACCGCCGCCACAATCATCGTATTCAGAAAATTGTTGAACAACTGGTCCTTCCCGAATACGCTCTCGTAACTGTCTAAAGTTAAACTGCTCGGAAACAGTACCGGCGGGTTAGCCAAATACTCTGCCTTCACTTTGAACGAACTCGTCAGAAGCCAGTACAGAGGAAACAAAATAAGAATCATACTCAAAACTACCAAAATCACCCGGACAGGCCGCCCGGCAAAATTACCGATAATGTTATCAGGTGTCGGCAGCTTCCTTTGCTTTTTCATTTTCATTATATGTTCTCCTCCATTCTGTCCCTCAGTTTCAAAAATCCCATCGTGACCAGCGTCATTACAACTACGAAAATAATAGCCAGCGATGCCGAGTATCCGGCGTCAAAAAACTTAAGGCCTTGTTTGTAAATGTAGTTGGGAAGCATCTCTGTAGCGCTTCCGGGCCCGCCGTTGGTCATTACATAGACCGTGTCAAATACCTTAAATGCGTCAACAAAACGCAGCATTACCACTACTGTCAGCACCGGGCTCATCATCGGCAGAACGATTTTTCTGAAAATCTGCCCGTTTGTAGCGCCGTCCACTGTAGCGGCTTCCAGACAATCCCCCGGCAATGCCTTTAATCCGGCCGCACAGATAATCGTAACCCAGGGAACCAGCTGCCAGACATTGACCAAGATAACGGCCAGCATAGCGGTCTTCGGGCTGCTGAGCCATGTGATACTGGGAACTCCCAAAAAGCCGAGCAGATAATTGATAATCCCGGTAGTCGAATCCAGCATCATACGCCACAGTGTACCGACGGCAACGGGTGCCATAATCATCGGTATCAGGAAAATGGAGGTGCATATTCTGGCCCACATCTTGTCGGAACAAAGCGCCATCGCGAGCAGCATTCCAATTGCCAGCTCCAGAGCTACAGAAATCACCGCAAAAAACAGTGTATTTTTCGTGCTTGTAAGGAGCGCCGGGTCGCTGAACATTTTTATATAATTCTGAAGCCCAACAAATTCCGGGACTGCATTAGGCAAGTTCAGTTTCAGTCTAAAAAAACTCAAGTACAGAGAATACAGCAGTGGGAGCAGCGCCGTAATACCAAGAAAAATCATGGTAGGAGTCAAAAACATCCATGATGCAAATTTATCTCCTTTGCTTTTATGCATCACTGGCGCAGGGTTTTTCCCTTTATTTTTTTTCATCATATCCGTCTACATCCCTTTCCTTAAAGAAGATTACCTGCAGATGAACACTCCGCAGGTAACTTCCTCCCATACCTTTACATTGTCAGATTGATTAAAGATTATAATTTTTCGTTCCCTCTTCCGGAGGAGCATTCTTTAAGGCGTCTTCAATTCCTTTGTCCATCTTTTTCACAGCCTCTTCCAACTCGATCTGACCTGACATATATTCGCTTACTACTGTGTTGAGCATAGTGTCGACCTCTGTGGAAGCGGGGATTCTCCACCATAAATTGGCTGTATCCAAGGCTTCTCTGACTGTATCCATATAAGTTCCTTTGATGCCGTCCTGCTCCCAAAAGGCTTTTCTAGGTGACAGGATGCCGTATTTTTCATAAAATTCATTCTGTTTTTCTGCGCTTGTATACATTTTTACCCATTCCCATGCAAGCTCCTGATTTTTAGAACTGGATGGGATAGACAAATCCCATGCGCTCAACAATGTTGTTCCCGTCTTGCCATATGGAATAGTACTTAAAGCCCATTTTCCGGCAACTTTTGACTGTGCCTCATCGTCCGCAGCCTGCACCAGTCCCAATGTAGGCCATGTTTCACAGACAGCCGCATTGCCGTCCAAGAATGCTTTAATAGACTCCTCCGTCCCCCATGACAGAATGGATGGGTCAGCATACTTCTGAATCTCTTTTAAATGTTCTAAAGCTGCTCTTGTTTCCGGTGAGTCGATTGTCACATTCCAGTCTTCATCGGCCCATGCGCCGCCCATCGACCATAACACATAGTCAAACACGCCGCCCAGCTGTCCCGTTGTAGCTGACACGGAAATACCATACATACCCTTTTCCGGGTCTGTCTGTGCTTTTGCCATCTCCCGGTATTCTTCCCATGTATCCGGAAGTCCGTCGGGCAGCAAGTCTGTCCTGTAAGCGAAAAGCTGAGGTGTGCTGGCATTAGGGATTCCGGTTACCGTCCCCTGCCAAGTTCCGGAGTTCTCCAATACCTTCTCAATAAATTCATCCATATTGTAATTGTCTTTTTCTATGAAGTCTGTAAGCTCCGTCATGTAAGGGGCAAATTCACCGTCCCACTGGCTTGCGACATCAATCACATCATAAGAACCGGTTCCACTGGTCAAGTCAAGCAGCGCTTTCTCATGGAGTGTGGTATACGGGAAGTCTACTACCTCGACTGTCGCCCCCGTCTGTTCCTCGAATTCCTCCACCATGTCTTTCGCCGCATCCGCATAGACACTAGACATGTACAGTACCGTCAACTTTTCCCCCGCAAACGGTTTTCCGCTGTCCGTCTTAGCAGCATCTCCATCGTCTTTTTTCCCTCCGCACCCAACTACAAGGCTGGTCACCATAGCTGCACACAGAAGAACACTTAATACTTTCTTTTTCATTTTTCTCCTCCTTTGATATACGCCTTTCTCTTTTTGAAAGAAATTTTTTTATTTTATATAATATGATTTTTCTTTTTAGAGAAATGGCATTTTTTGTTAATCTTTTGAAATAATATTATCATTGTGCTACTCTATTGTCAACTGTGCATATTCTCTATATTTACTAGGTTTTATTTGTTTCATTTTACTAATCTTTTGTATTTATCCATTCTTTTCCATGTATGTTTTCCAAAAATATAAAATAAAAATTTTTTTTATTTTTAATTTATTCTATTCCATTTTTAATTATCAAACTATATTTTAACTGTTTTTTTCACAATTGACAGGAAATTTTTTTTACTGTAAAATATTGTTATAAAGTATGTCCGGAAACTCTAACATCCACCGTGGCATATCACATGAGAAGGAGGTGTTATCCGTGGCCACCACTAATCTTATGACAGAGATAACAAGCCGGTATTCAAAGATGACAAAAGCCGAGAAAAAAGTTGCCGATTTTGTACTTTCATCCCCTCAGGCAGCCCTCAGTTCTACAATCACTGATTTATCGCGGTTATGCGAAGTTGGAGAGACAAGTGTGTTCCGCTTCTGCCGCACGCTGTCTTTAAAGGGATATCAGGATTTCAAGTTATCGCTGGCGCTCAGTACCTCCGGCCCCGATACAACCTATAAAAAGGATAAAATCAATGTAACTGACACTGACAATTGTAAGGATACGGCGACCAAAGTACTGGAGGCCTACCAATTGGCCCTGACTCAAGCGTTCGACACAATGAACTACAACGCCATTCCCAAAGTGACTGACGTACTCGTTTCGGCCAGAAGTATCAATCTTTTCGGCTTCGGCGGCTCAGGGACCAGCGCCAGCGAAGCCCGCAACAAGTTCATGAAGATTCTGCCCAATGTAATCTTCAACACTGACGCACACATGCAGCTAACACAGGCCGCACTGCTTGGTGAGGGCGATTTGGCAATTATATTCTGTAACTCAGGCATTACAAAAGACTGTATCGAGATTGCCCGCATATGCCATAGTGTAAAAGCTTTTGTCGTCTTCGTGACTATGTTCCAAAAGACTCCGGCAGCCCAGTATTCTAACGTACTGCTGCTGTGCGGCGCGAACGAAGGCCCAATGGAGGGTGGGTCCATAGCGGCAAAAACTGCGCAGCTTTTTTTAATTGATATTTTGTATGCCGAAGCTTACAAAAAGTTAGGCGGCAAAGCACTTGAAAACAAAAAGAAAACATCTCAAATCATAACAGAAAAGATGATGTGAGTCCTTACGATATGTGCTTTCCACGCCTTTTCACAGATGCCGGCGGCCGGATTAGACTTTGACTCAACATACCAAATCTAATCCGAGCCGCCGGCATGTCTTTTATAAATCTTTGACTTCATCCAAAAACCTCTTGACTTCTTGTGAATTTTAATATAACTTATTTATATAAACTATTTATATAATATAAAAGGAGGTATTACAAATGCCAAAGCAACGGATTACCAAGGATATGGTAGTGGACGCCGCCTTTTCGCTTGCCCGCAGCGGAGGAATGCATGAAGTTCTAGTAAAAAATATTGCGCGCAAATTAGGCTGCTCCGTTCAGCCCATATATACATACTGCCAAAATATGGAGGGGCTTCATCAGGATGTCCTTGCACGGACACGAGGTTTCGTCAAACGTTATATCACGGAACACATTGATAAATCAGATATTTTCCGCAGCACCGGGTACGCTTATATCCGGCTGGCAGAGGAAGAACCCCATATTTTCCAGATGTTCATACTTCACAGGCGCTGTAACATTCATTCCTTGCATGATATTTACGAAACAGAGGCCAGCTCCGATATGGCGGATTTTATCTCCAAGGAACTTCAAATCAGTACGGAAAAAGCAAAACAGCTCCATATGGATATGCTCATTTACACTACCGGAATCGGGACTATCCTCGCCACTACAGAGCCGGGCATTCCCGTCCACGAGGTAACCGAACAGCTGGAACATGCATATCAAACATTTTTGTCCCAAGCAAAACAATCATAAAGGAGGCCCGATATGAGCCACAATTCAATTGTAATCTATAAAAGCAAAACCGGTTTTACAGAACGCTTCGCCAAATGGATAGGAGAAGAACTGTCCTGCGATGTCATTCCCTACGCAAGGAGAAGCGCCATCAATTTTGACGCGTATGATACAGTCATATACGGCGGTGGTATTTACGCGGGAAGCATTGGAGGCTTGAAATGGTTCAAAGAAAAACTGCCTGCAATGGCCGGCAAAAAAGTTGTTGTATTCGCCAGCGGCGCCACTCCTGCCGACTCTGCTGAGACCGCAAAATGTTTACGGCAAAACTTCACAGATGATGAATGGAGCCAAATAAAAGCTTACTATTTTCAGGGCGGCCTATGCTATGAAAAAATGAGTCTGGGGAGCCGGATTATGATGTCCATGTTCCGCAGTATGCTGAAAAAGCAAGAAGGGAACAGCGAGTCCTATCGTGCTATTGCATCCTCCTATGACTGCGCTTCGAAAGAAGATTTAAAACCTCTGCTCGAATATTGCATAAAATAATTTTAATTTTTTTGTCACAAGCAGGGGCTCCTTGATGTCTAATGAAATAGGAGGTAAAAAAATATGGATAAATCAACGAACAAAGACCTTACAGATTTAATTGACAAAGCAATTGCCGGTGACGAAAAGTCTCTGGAGACCATCATCCTCAGTGTGCAGGATCTGGTATTTAACCTGTCTCTCAGGATGCTTGGAACTTTTCCCGACGCGGAGGACGCCTCACAAGAAATTCTGCTGAAAGTGATTACCCACCTTTCATCTTTCAAGAAAGAGAGCGCTTTTTCCACATGGGTATTTCGAATCGCGGCCAATCATCTAAAAGATTATAAGAAAAATATGTTTTCACAGCATCCGCTGAGTTTTGAGTACTATGGCTATGACATTGAAAACGGTGGGGCCGAGGACATCCCCGACCTGACTCAGAATGTAGAGAAGGCGATTCTGGCGGAAGAGCTCAAACTGTCCTGTACCAACGTCATGCTGCAATGTCTGGATACCGAGAGCCGCTGTATTTTTATACTGGGTACCATGTTCAAAGTGGACAGCCGTATTGCCGGAGAGATTCTTGGCATCACTCCCGAGGCTTACCGCCAGCGTCTGGTGAGAGTCCGCCGGAAGATGGCTGACTTTCTGGAAGCTTACTGCGGCGAATTTGGCGGTGGGAAGTGCCGTTGCAAAGACCGGCTCAACTATGCAATCCAAAGCCACCGCCTTCATCCTGCCCATCTGGAATACACCTCCTCGAAAGAAGTGTCAACAGAGGAGATAACCGGTGTAAAAAATGCCATGGAAGAGATCGACGACTTGGCCGGCAGATTTCATTTTTGCAAAACCTATGAATCTCCGGAGCGCACACGCAGATTTATCAGAGATTTCCTGAGCTCTACACAGATTTCCATTGTGAACAATCTGGGAACGGAGGGGGTATAAATGAATACTTCGATTATTTTGACTTATCTGTCAGACTTGGCAGCCAACAACAACCGGGAATGGTATCACGCCAACAAAGAAACTTACAAAACGGCGGTACAGGAATTTGAGTCTCTTCTGCAGGAGTTAATTCTGGAGATTGGCAAGAACGATTCCGATATCCTGCACAACAATCCAAAAGACTTGACCTTTAAGTTAGTGCGGGATACCCGGTTCAGTCACGACAAATCCCCTTATAATCCCGCTTTTCGTGCGCATATAGCGTCAAAGGGGAAGCTCCCCATTCCTGTTGGGTACTATTTTGTAATAAAACCGGGCGGAAATTCTTTCATAGGCGGAGGACTTTTTGCCGATATGTTCAAAGATGCAACTGCCATGATAAGGGACTATATTGCGGCGCACCCGTCCGAGTGGGAGCAGATTATTACGGCAGATGATTTTAAGGATTATTTTACAGTGAAGGGCACGGCACTCAAAAATGTCCCCAAAGGCTATGACAGGGAACACCCTCAGGCAGAATACCTAAAAAATAAAAGCTGGTATTTGGAATACACGATCACCGATGAGGAATTCCAAGACGCAGAGGGCTTCGTCAAGACTGCGGCAGATATCTGCCGCCGGATGAAGCCGTTCAATGATTTCCTGAACAGAGCTTTGGCCGACTTTAAAATGCCGGAAAGATAACCTTCAAATTGCTCAAAAAAGCAGTCCCCTCTGTCCAACAGATAGGGACTGCTTTTCATATAATTGACACAGCTAATTTTCCACAAGGAAGCGTTTTTCCCGAAGCATTTTTTCAATCAGATCCAGCGTTTCCTCATTCTCTGCCTCAACTTTATGATAATGATAGTTGGCGGTGATGTTCTTGAGCGGACTGGATTTTCCGCTCTTTAAGTCCTCCAGAAATTCCATCACCTTCCGTCTGGAATTAATCTGGAGCTCCGCCTCCATCTCTCCATAGACACGGTGGCGGATCATGACATTGACTATCTTTCCGCCCAAATCCACGATAGAGCAAAGTTCCTCCTCCAGCTCCTCATCCGTATGGCTGACCTTAAATACCCGGCTTGCCACCGGTACGGCATGGAGTATATAACCTCTGTTTGTCGATATAATATCATTGCCGGCCGCACGCAGCAGGGCAACATCCTGTACAATCACTTGACGGCTCACCTCATAAATCCGCGCCATCTCTTTCCCCGAGACCGGGACAGCGCTGCTCTTAATACGGCTCAACATGTCGTTCCTGCGCTCAGCACCTGTCATTCTTTTCTCCTCCTATACCGCATGTAGATTTTTCAAAGAGATGTCCAAAATAGGTGCCGAATGTGTCAGAGCGCCACTGGAAATGTAATCCACGCCAAGTGCGGTAAGCCGGCCGATATTTTCCTTTGTCACATTCCCGGAGCACTCTGTCTCTGCCCTGCCGTCAATCAGCGCAACCGCTTCCTCCATTTGCTCAGGAGTCATATTATCCAGCATGATAATATCGGCCCCCGCCTCCACAGCCTCGCGCACCATATCCAGATTCTCCACTTCCACCTCTATTTTACGGACGAAGGGCGCATATTCCTTGGCCGCCAGAACCGCCTCACGCACGCCGCCGGCCGCACCGATATGATTGTCTTTCAAAAGTACTCCGTCGGACAAATTGTATCTGTGGTTGTAACCGCCGCCGACCCGCACCGCATATTTCTCGAAGATACGCATATTCGGCGTCGTCTTTCTTGTATCAAGAAGTTTCGTCCTGCTGCCCACAAGGAGGCCTGCCACCTCATGTGTATACGTGGCAATCCCGCTCATCCGCTGAAGGTAGTTTAGGGCTACCCTCTCACCGGACAGCAAGACTCTGATATCTCCGGTCACAATGCCCATAAGCTGCCCATTCTTCACCTCATCCCCGTCCTTGCAGTATAGCTCCGTCTTGACCGTACCATCCAAAAGCTCAAACACACGCTGGAACACGGAGAGCCCGGCCACTACGCCATCCTGCTTACAGATGAGCTGCACCTCGCCGTCCACAGCTTCTTTCATCACCGAATTCGTAGTCACATCCTCACTTGAAATATCCTCCTCAAGCGCCTGCAAAATCAGGTGGTCTGCCTGCAGTGTCATTGTTATATCATTCATCTCGTCTACATCCTTTCCCTTTGATTTCTCCATCTATGGCCGCGGCCGCACGTTTTGCGAAGACAAGGCTTTCCAACAGGGAGTTGCTGGCTAGCCTGTTGGCGCCATGGACACCGTTGCAGCTGGTCTCCCCTACCGCAAAGAGCCTGTCCATAGAAGTCCTGCTGTCGCAGTCCACCCAGATACCGCCCATAAAATAATGCTGGGCGGGCACTACCGGGATACATTCCTTTGTCACATCATAGCCTTCTTCCAGACAATGCCGGTATATATTGGGAAAATGCCCTAGAATTGTCTCTTTGTCAATATGCTCCATAGAGAGCCACACAAAGTCCGTTCCGTCTTTCTCCATCTCTTCCTCGATGGCCTTGGTGACCACGTCCCTCGGAAGCAGTTCATCCACGAACCGTTCTTTTCTCTTGTTATAGAGCACCGCCCCTTCTCCCCGCACAGATTCCGATATAAGGAATCTGCGCCCGGACTTTTTAGAATAAAGTGTGGTGGGATGAATCTGGACATAATCCAGATGTTCCAGACGGATGCCGTGCTTTTTCGCTATCTCAATGGCATCTCCTGTCAAATGGGGATAATTTGTTGAGTGGCGGTAACGGCCGCCGATACCCCCGCTGGCCAATATCGTATAATCGGCCCAAATCTCCATCTCTTCGCCAGCTTTCGTCTTCGCCACAATACCGTGGCACCTTCCGGCACGCTCCAGAATGTCCGTCATAGCAGTATACTCATAAATCGCAACATTGGGGAGCTTCTTTACTTGTTCCAGCAGTTTACTGGTAATTTCTTTTCCCGTAATATCCTCGTGAAAAAGAATCCGGGGCTTTGAATGGGCGCCTTCTCTCGTATAGACAAACTCTCCGTTCTGCCTTTCAAATTCAACGCCACAGTCTACCAGATCGTCTATCACTTCCCGTGAACTGCGTATCATAATATCTACGGATTCCTTGCGGTTTTCATAATGCCCGGCCTTCATCGTATCCTCAAAATAGCTGGAATAATCTTCTTCTCCACGCAGTACACAGATGCCGCCCTGCGCCAAAAAGGAATCGCTGCTCTGCATATCCTCTTTAGTAATCATCACAATCTGCTTATCGCGGGGCAGGTTCAGCGCAGAAAATAGACCGCCTACGCCAGTTCCCACGATCACTATGTCTGTTTTCATTTCCATAACTTGTCCTTTCGCAGACCTATTTTGCCAGCTCCAGCATCCTCTCAAGCGGCTTCCTTGATTCCTCCCTAAGCCCCGTATCTACCTGAACCTCATTATCGCCGGTTTTCAGAACATGGAGAATCTTTTCCAATGTAATCCGTTTCATATCCGGACAGACCGGCTCAGTCTCTGTAAAATAAAATTTCTTCTGGGGATTGTCCTGCTGCAGTTGGTAACGTACGCCGATTTCCGTGCAGATAATGAACTCCTTGGCATCACTCTTCTTCGCGTAATTAATGATACCGGTAGTGCTGCCAATATAATCGGACATGGCAAGAACGGCCTGCGGACATTCCGGATGGGAAAGCACTTCCGCCTGCGGATGCATTTCCTTTGCCCTTCGGATCTCCTCTGTCTGCATGCGCTCATGTGTAGGACAGTATCCTTCATTGTATACAAAGGTCTTCTCCGGCACGAGTCCTGCGACGTAATGCGCCAGATTACGGTCTGGTATAAAGAATATGTACTGGTTCGGCAGCGCCTTCACTATCTGTACCGCATTGGCGGAGGTCACGCACACGTCCGAATGACGCTTCAGCTCCGCAGTAGAATTGATATAGCAGACCACCGCCAAATCCTCATATTTTTCCCGCATGGCTTGAATCGTATCCGCATCTGCCATATGCGCCATCGGGCAGTCGGCCTCTGCATCCGGCATCAGAACCGTCTTCTCAGGATTCAGCACCTTGGCGCTCTCCCCCATGAATGATACCCCGCAAAATACAATGGTCTGCTCACTGAGCCCCACCGCTACTTTGCTCAAGTAGAACGAATCACCTACATAGTCGGCAATGACCTGTACCTCCGGCTCTACATAATAATGAGCCAATATCACGGCGTCCTTTTCCTCTTTTAATTTTTGTATCTCTTCTGTTATCGTCATCATAACTCACCTTTCCCGTTAAAGTTACACCATTATAGCATATATATTTACAGGTGACAAGACACATGAAAACACAAAAATTGTTCGTCTACTATTGGTTTTATTATCATAAATTAATAAAAAACACCCTTATGGAGTTTCTATGCGCAGTTCATTCTCATCTTACCGCAGAGGCCTTTACCGGCTCCTCCTGACGACAACCGTTCTGATTCTAGTCCTCAGCGGCTGCAAAGCGTTTTCCAAAACAAGCCCTGATGACAAATCCTTCGAGACTTTTACCAACCGATTATTTCAACAGGAGGTATCCTCCAGCACCATAAGCCTCCATTATACCTTGCAGAATCCATCAGACTACGGGCTTCTGGACTATCCCATTACATACGGCAGCTTTTCCACCGACCCGGCCATGTCACACGCGGCATTGGAAAACTGCTCTGCGGCCCTGCACGAATTCAAAGATTCCGCACTCTCGAAAGAGAACCGGCTCACCTACGATGTTCTGGATTCTTATTTGGAAACCGCCTCGTCGGGCGCCCGCTTCCTTCTCTACGAAGAGCCGCTTAGTCCCGTCACCGGGCTTCATGCCCAGCTTCCGGTCTTACTGTCTGAATACCAGTTCCACTCCGCGGAAGATGTAGACATCTATCTCCAGTTGTTAGAAAAGACAGGAGATTATTTTGGCTCGCTCATACTGTTTGAGCAGACCAAATCCGACTCCGGGCTCTTTATGCCCGATTATCAAGTAGACTCCGTCACCGAACAGTGCCGCTCGTTTATAGATATGGGGGACAACAATTATCTTTACACTACCTTTCAAGAGCGCCTTAACACAGTGGACGGCATTACCGACAAGCAGAAGGAAACGTTTACCTCCAAAAACGCCTCCTGCATTCAGTCCGTAATCTTTCCTGCCTATGAAAACTTGATACAAGAGTTGACAAAGCTAAAAGGAACCGGCAAAAATGAAAAAGGTCTCTGCAACCTTCCCGATGGGAAGGCTTACTATGAATATGTGGTCAAACACAGTACGGGAATATCCGAAAGCATTCCTACACTACAGAAAATGACGAAAAAACAGATGGCGGAAGATTTGAAGGCCATGCAGAATATTCTTTACACCTCTGGAAGTACGGCCGACAGTCAGGCTGCCTCTATTCTCGAGACAACAGAGCCCACTTCCATGCTCAATGACCTAAAGAGCAAAATAACTGAGGCGTTCCCCTCTATACCTTCGGTCAACGTAAACGTAAAATACGTTCCCGAAGCGATGCAGGAATATTTGAGTCCCGCATTTTACATGATTCCTGCCATTGACAATTCAACCGACAATGTAATTTATATCAACGAAGGGCAGACCGTGAAAGGACTCAACTTATACACCACTCTGGCCCATGAAGGTTACCCGGGGCATCTCTACCAAACCGTTTATTTTGCCTCCAAGGAGGCCGACCCGGTCCGCAATATATTGGACTTCGGCGGTTATGTGGAAGGCTGGGCCACCTATGCCGAGATGATGTCATACTACATGGCCCCACTCTCCAAAAATGATGCGACTCTGCTCCAAAAAAACAGCTCAGTCATCCTAGGGCTCTATGCTTTGGCAGATATGGGTATCCATTACGATAATTGGAGCGTGACTGACACGATTAAGTTTTTTAAAGATTATGGAATTACCGATATCAACGCGATACAACGTGTTTATGAATTGATCGTGGGCGATCCGGGCAATTATTTAAAATACTATCTGGGCTATGTCAAAATCTTTCAATTAAAAAAAGAAATCGCCGCAGAATTAGGCAGCGATTTCAAACAAAAAGAGTTTCACAAGGCTGTATTGGATGTGGGCCCCGCTCCATTTGACGTCTTGGAGAACTATGTGAAAGAAGAATTGCTGGAAAAACAGTAAGCCGGTTTTTACATATCCAGCTTCAAATCATTTGTTCTTATCCAGCCCTTCTTCTTCATAGGTACCGCTATCAGCCAAGAAAGGAGACCCGGCAGCACAAAGCAGATAAGCACAAGGCCTGCCCAGTCCATTGCCGTCACCGCAGCTTTTGTCCCTTCCGCAATATCATTCATCCAGCCGGTATACACACCGATCTGCCCCACGAACCCGCAGGTCCCCATTCCGGACGAAACAGCGGGACCGTTCATCTTCAGTTGAAAGACACAGGTAGCGATGGGGCCGGTGACGGCGGAGGCCAGCGTAGGCGGGAGCCATATTCTTGGATTGCGGACAATATTGCCCATCTGCAGCATAGAGGTTCCGATGCCCTGCGCAAACAGGCCGCCCCAGCGGTTCTCCTTGAAGCTGATCACTGCAAATCCCACCATCTGCGCACAGCATCCCGCCACGGCAGCGCCTCCGGCAAGCCCGGTCAACGAAAGCGCTGCACAGATGGCCGCGCTGCTGATGGGGAGTGTCAACGCCATGCCGACGATGACAGATACCAGCACTCCCATGAAGAACGGCTGCAGCTCCGTGGCCCACATAATCGCGCCGCCCACACTGCTGGCCGCCGCTCCTATGGCAGGCGCCCACCATAGGGACAAAAGTACACCCACACTGATTGTCACAAGAGGAGTTACAATAATATCTATTTTAGTTTCTTTAGAAACTATTTTCCCGAATTCTGCTGCAAATATAGTCACTACCAGCACGGACAACGGGCCACCTGCTCCCCCCAATTCATTGGCCGCCATCCCCACTGCTGCCAGCGAAAACAGTACGAGTGACGGACACTGCAATGCATATCCGATAGAAACAGCCATAGCGGCACCGGTAGCCCCTTTCGCATAAGCGCCCACCGTTACCAATATCTCAATCCCTAACTGTTCCCCCAATGTGCTGATGATTGTCCCGATTAAAAGAGAGGCAAAAAGCCCCTGTGCCATAGCCCCCAGCGTGTCAATCCCATATCGTTTTGCCGAAAATATAACATTTTTCTTTTTTAGAAATTCCTTCATAAGTTCCTCCTCCGTATCTCATTCCTTCGTCCTCTACCATTTATTGACTATTATCCACATTCCCCGGCATTTCGTCAAGCAAAAAGCGAGGGTTCCATTTCCATTAGCTCCCCCGCTTTCTCAATCTATCCTTCTGCCCTCATCATACCGCTACATCATACCTGCCATAACCACACTGGCCGCCAGCCCGGCGAATGTGGCAATCATCGCTCCTGTCAAAGTGTATCTGGTCTTCGTCACTTTCGCCGTCATAAAGTAGACCGACATAGTATAGAAAATGGTCTCCGTGCATGCCATCGATATGGACGCAATCAGCCCTATGTATGAATCCGTCCCAAACTCTTTAAATATATCAAGTAGAAGTCCGGTCGCCGCCGAGGAGGAGAACATTTTTACAACGGTAAGCGGAACCAGCTCACCGGGAAATCCAAACGCCCCCGTAAACTGACCGATCAGTCTGGAGAGAAAGTCCAGAAATCCCGAAGCCCGCAGAATCCCCACCGCGACCATCAGTCCAATCAAGGTGGGCATAATCTTGATGACCGTAAAAAAACCACTCTTAGCCCCTTTAATAAACGTGTCATATACATTGACCTTCATACTCAATCCATAGATTACAATGCTCAGGATTAAGAACGGTACTATAAAATCAGCTATATACAAAAATGCCTTCATACGAAAAACTCCGCTGAATATCCTCTCTATCATTCTATTCATCTGCCCGGCGGCAAATGATTGAAATTGGTGAGAGACAAGAATTTTAATTAGTATAATACTTTTTAAATTTCTTTTCGCACTTTTTAATGACGTAATAATACATTACCAACAATAAGGCTCCGGCAAGTACCCATGCGGCAGGGCTTGCGAGACACACTCCCACGAAGCTTTTCTGCCGTGAAGCAATGACCGCCACGACACCGCGCCCCACCAGCTCTGCCACACCCGCCATCATGGGAAGCAGGCCAAATCCCATCCCCTGTATCCCATTCCGGTACAGGTTGACCACGGTCAGCGGAATAAAGAAGATACCCACACATTTCAAGTAGATATCCACCGATTTCATAATGTCCGCCACATCGCCGGAGAGAAACAGATAGGTCATGTATTTCCCCACGGTCATAATAACTGCCGCCACAATCACAGAGTAAACACACCCCATAATCGTAGCCACCTTAAATCCTTTTCTGATCCGCGGTATATTGCCTGCCCCGATGTTCTGGGCGCAGTAGGTCGCCATAGTCGTTCCCAGCGCGATATATGCCTGCGTCACAATCTGCTCAATCTTGCTGGCTGCCGTAAACGCGGCAACCTGAATAGAACCAAGAAGGTTCAGCGATGTCTGTACCATCATCGTGCCGATGGCCGTTATAGAATACTGTAGCGCCATAGGAAAGCCCACGGCTAGCTGAATCTTGAGCAGGTGTCCCTTAGGCTTCCAGTCCTCCCTTTCCAAATGCAGAACCGGTACTTTCTTTACGATATATACAAGACATAATATTCCCGAAACACCCTGTGCCGTTACCGTAGCATAGGCGGCGCCCGCAGCCCCAAGCCCGAACGCGATGATGAACACTAAATCCAGCACAATGTTTAAGAGCGCTGCCATAATCAAAAAGTACAGAGGTATCTTACTGTTGCCGAGGGCACGCAGGACACTTGCCAGCAGGTTATAAAGCATCTGCGCGAAAATGCCGGCACAGATAATCATGATATAGGCGTATGCATCCTCAAAGATGTCGGCAGGTGTATGCATAAATTCCAGCAGCGGCTTCATAAAGACCATACTGACAACGGTAAGGATGACCGACATACCTGCCGACAAGAGAACTGCACTTGCCACCGTCTGCCGCATAGCTGGCATATCTCCCGCCCCGAACCGCTGCGCCGTCAGCACGGTAAAGCCGGCCGTCATCCCCAGTACGAAGCCGATAATCAAAAACATAATCGTCCCTGTGCTTCCGACGGCCGCCAAGGCCTTAGTTCCCACAAACTTTCCTACAATCACGGTATCCGCCATATTGTAAAACTGCTGAAACACGTTCCCGATAAATATGGGCAGGGTAAAATCAAGTATAATTTTCGCCGGGCTCCCGGATGTCATGTCTTTCTGTAATGCCTTCATTGCTTTCCCTCTTCCATCTCAATTTTATATATGAACGTTTATTATATAAAATTGAAACATGAAATTCAATGGGGAGATTTCCAAAAAACGATAGCTATTATCATACATTTTCGTCAGATTGCAGAGGTATATATATTACACCCTCCGCCCCCTGTCCCTCATTTTGCAATATATAATCCCCGCCAGTGTACTCACCGATGTAGCAATAATCCCGGCTCCCACAATGGCCGCAGGATTCACGCTTCCATATTGGCTGCGGTAAGCAATAATATTTACCGGAATCAACTGGAGGGAAGAAATATTCACAATCAGGAACGTACACATCTCATTGCTGGCCACGCCTTTCTCGCGCACCGGCCCCGGCAGCCTTCCCCGCCTTCTGTCCTCCTCCAGCCTGCCAAGCTCATCCATCGCCCGAAGCCCCGCAGGTGTGGCAGCCCAGCCAAGCCCTAGTACATTAGCAATGATATTGGCCGTAATATGTTCCTCCGCCGGATGTCCCTTGGGAAGGCTTGGAAATAAAAACCGAATCAACGGCCGCATTCTCCGTGCGGCGCTCTCCATAATACCTGCTCTCTTAGCAATTTCCATCAATCCCACCCAGAAGGACATCACGCCCAGCATGGTGATACAGAGCGTGACAGCCTCCTTAGATGAATCCAGCGCAGCATTCGTAATATCCGGCATTTTCCCGGTAAAAGCGGCAAATACAACCCCAATCACTATCATACCTGCCCAGAGATAATTTAACATATATCCACTCCCATTATACTTATTCTACCTATATATATGAAAAGGAACAGTTCAATACTACTTGAACTGTTCCCTTATTTTTGTCAACAAAGCGGATATTTCCTTTGACATCCACCGGACATTCGTAATCTGACGTGACACTAGCTCTCCAGACTGCGGATAAATTTAAGCAATATTTTCTGCTCCTCTGCATTTAGTTCGCTCCATAATTCCAGTATTTCTTTCTGGGCATCTGTCAAATCAGGCCTGTCACCTTCCCCAGCAAAGAACTGGGCAAGCGAGATATCAAAAGCCTCGCATATTTTCTCCAAAGTTGGAATCGTGGGGATACTGGTTTTTGCAAATATATTTCCCAAGGCCGTCTGAGACATTCCTGTCAACCGTGCAAGCCGGTATTTCGAAAATCCATGTTTATCACATAATTCTTTGATCCGCTCCGCAACATAGTCCTCTACGCGCAAGCATTATACACCTCTCCTCTGATATGGTCTATAATTATTGTACCCTTTAATCAAAAGTTTGATTAGAACCATGTCTCTGGAGTAGTGTGCTCCACTTTAATTCAGTATATTTATTTACGGTCATTTACGGCTTTTGACATCATCAAATGGCGCAGCGCGCTTACATGCAGTGGTTTCGTGATAATCCCATCCATCCCCGCTTCTTTTACTTTTTCTATTTCTGCCTGATAGGTATTGGCCGTCAACGCTATGATAACCACCTTTCCGGCATCTTCCCGGCTCATGCCGCGAATCCTTTTTGCCGCCTCATAGCCATTCATATAAGGCATGCGTATATCCATAAGGATAAAGTCTATCTCTCCATTGCCGCTGTCTTCAAATATCTTCGTGGCTTCCAGTCCATCGACGGCCTGCAGAGTCGTGCATCCCCAGCTCTCGAGAATCTCACGTACAATCACTCGGTTAATCTCATTGTCTTCCACAATCAATATATTTTTGCCGTGCAGGACATCCTCCGCCATGACCGCTGCATCTACTTTATCCTCATAAAGTCCGGGCTCCATGATACCCTCCAGATTCAACAGCAACGCGAGCTGGTACTTAAGTTCCTCCGCCGACGCCTCAATCTTATCCAAATATTCTTCCATCTTGTTTGGATCATGCAGGTTCTGTCTCATCAGATATAGTAATCCACTAATCCCGTTTAACGGCGTTCTGATGTCGTGATTGACTTTTTCCCAAAATATTCTCTCATTTTCTATCTTTTTCATCTGACTTCACGGCCTCTCGAAATATAACGTATAGAAAAGTATTATACTCCATTACACTTTACTATTTGAATATGCTTATTATAGCACACACTCCACACCTTTTCATTAGTTTTTATTTCATAGGACGAATTTTCCTAATATTAGAACAAAGTGCGGCTGCGAAGCAGCTTTCCTCTGCACATTGTGTGCAACCCCCGGAAGGTTTTATTATATAGGAAAGTTCGAAGGACTTTCCTATATAATGAAATAAGCCCGGCATTCTGCCGGGCCTGTCATCAGTCATTTGCATGCTCTCTCTTGAAAGCTTCCTGCATCTTTTCTACTTCCTCTTCCGTATACTCCTCCACGGTGTGGGCCGTAACCTTCTTAATTCTGTGTTTCTTCAACTCCAAATATACGATTTCTCTGAAAAGCGTATATATCACAGACACAATAGGAATAAAAATCAGCATTCCCACAATCCCCATCAAGTTACCGCCGATGGTGACAGCCGCCAATACCCAAATAGACGGCAGTCCGACGGAGCCGCCAACTACATGAGGATAAATCAGATTCCCTTCTATCTGTTGCAAAATTAAAAACAGAACGACGAATATGAGCGCCTGTTTTGGGTTGACCATAAATATAAGGAAAAATCCTAATATGCATCCGATGAAGCCGCCGAAGATTGGAATCAGCGCAGTGAAAGCAATAATTATCCCTATCAATAGTGCATATGGCATGCGGAGCAAAGTCATTGACACAACGAACATGCTCCCCAATATGACAGCCTCCACACATTGGCCAGTCAGAAAGCTAGAAAAAGTCTTATAAGTAAGCGAACATACTTCAAGGCCTGCCTCCGCCTTTCTCTTTGGTATGAAGGCAAAAATTATTTTCCTCACCTGTACATGCAGCTTTTCCTTCTGTACCAAAATATAACACGCAAAGGAGAATGCAATGAAAAACGTCGCAAATCCACTGACGATGCTCATCGCGGCAGAAAGCGTTGTATTCATCATGTTCCCTGCACCGTTTCCAAGAAAATCCACGCCCCACTGAATCATCTTATCCGGGTCAAATTCCAATTGATTGACCCACGCCATGATATCAGGATTATTCGTAAATTCTTTTACCCACTCCTGCATCTTAGGAATAAACGCGGCAATACTCTGCCCTAGGTTTGAAAACGTCTCGGCAAGCTGTGGTACAAGGACAAACATGACCAGCACAATCACGCCGATAACAAGGGCAATAGTGACGATCAAGCTTAAAGGACGGGCAATTTTATTCTTTGCCGCACTCCTCCTCTCCTTATCTTTGCCAAAGATTTTACTTTCCAAAAAACTCATAGGCACATTTATTATAAACGCAATGGCGCCCCCAAGGACAAAGGGGAACACGATTCCCCATATGAACACCAGCGCGTCAAGCACAATATCAAACTTCCACAGACCCACGAGAAGAACCATGGTAAATACAATGAGCCCTCTGATTTTCTTAAAAGTCACTTGACTCCAATCCATAAACGTATCACTCTCCTATCTATCTTCTGTTGAACCTCCTGAACCATTTCAGAACTTGTATAACAAGCAGGTTCATGACTGCAAGCCCATATACCGTCATCATCTGAGGCATGCGCAAAGTTACTACCTTAAAAATCCCATTCAAAGCAGGGACTGTCAAGACTGCCGTGATCAATGCAAACCCTATCACGAACGCACCAATTAAATATAAATTATTGAAAAATCTTTTCGTGAACACTACCGGTCTTTCAGACTTACAGTTAAATCCATGAACCAGTCTGGACAGACAGAGCGTGCCGAAGGCAAAGGTGCTTCCCAGCGCCCCTCCGCCCTGCCGGTATCCAATCAAGAACCCCGCAGTCGTCGTACAGGCAATCACGAGCCCCTCCGTCCCTATTTTAATCAAAAAGTCTCTCGTCAGAATGGACTCATTGACCGGGCGGGGTTTCTCTTCCATCACCCTGCTCGTATGCGGTTCCACTCCTAACGCGATAGCCGGAAGGCTGTCCGTCAGCAAGTTAATAAATAGCAGGTGTACTGGGGCAAATGGTACCGGAAGCCCTGCGATGGAAGCGTACAGCACAGTCAAAATGGCGCCAAAGTTACCGGAAAGCAAAAATTGGATTGCGTTTTTTATATTGCGATAGACATTTCTGCCGTTTTCTACTGCCTTAATAATAGTAGCAAAGTTGTCGTCGGTCAATACCATCGCCGCCGCGTCCTTGGACACTTCTGTGCCAGTGATGCCCATGGCAACACCGATGTCCGCCTGTTTTAGAGCCGGGGCGTCGTTCACTCCGTCCCCCGTCATAGACACAATATTGCCCTTTTCCTGCCATGCCCGCACGATACGAATCTTGTGCTCCGGCGATACCCTTGCATACACCGAGATCCCCTCCACAAAATCTTTCAGCTCCTCATCCGTCAAAGACTCAATATCCGCGCCTTCACAGGCTTCACTGTCATCCTTTAGGATACCGATTCTACGGGCGATGGCCGACGCGGTCACCTTATGGTCACCGGTAATCATAATGGGCTTGATTCCTGCCCTGATACATTCTTCCACGGCAGCTTTTGACTCTTCTCTGGGCGGGTCCATCATAGCGATAAGTCCGAGGAAGGTTAATTCCTTTTCATCCTCCAGCGCAAGCCGTCCGTCCTTTTGGCCGGGTTCATAGGCCTTGTCTGCCGCTTGAGGCATCTCCTTGTAAGCGAATGCCAGTACCCGGAGCCCTTCCTGTGAAAACGCTTCGTTCTGGGCCACGATCTTCTCTATCTCTTCCTCTGTAACCGCACACACAGCTCCCTGCTTCTGTATTGCCGTCATACGGCCCAGCAGCACGTCCACAGCGCCTTTTACGACCATTATATATTTACCGTCTAATTTATGCAATGTGGACATTAGCTTCCTGTCGCTGTCAAACGGGATCTCACTCAGACGCGGATATTTCTCCCGAATCTCCTTTGCTTCCCTGTGCAGTGTACTTCCAAGGTTGATAAGAGCCGTTTCCGTCGGATCCCCCAGCTCCACTCCATCCACATTAGTAGAATCGTTACATAAAATACTGTATGTCAAAAGCTGGTTCTGTGCCCGGTCCTCCACATCAATGGCTGCCGCCCGTATCCTTCTCCCTTCCACATAATAGTCCTCTACCGTCATCTTATTCTGTGTCAAGGTGCCCGTTTTATCTGAACAGATGACCGACACACTGCCAAGGCCTTCCACCGCCTGCAGTTTGCGGATAATGGCATGCTCTTTCGCCATTTTCTGTGTTCCGAATGAAAGCACAATTGTAACAATGGAGCTGAGCGCCTCCGGAATAGCCGCCACAGCCAACGCCACCGCGAACAAAAATGCGTTCCCTATATCCTGACCCCTGAATACACTGATGCCAAACAGAATACCGCAGAAGACTAAAATAATTATAGAAAGCTTCTGGCCGAACTGATCTAAGCTGACCTGAAGCGGCGTCTTCTTCTCCGAAGTCGTCTTAAGCAGCCCGGCTATCTTACCCACTTCGGTTCCCATGCCGATTCCGGTAACGACAAAAGAACCGCGTCCATAGGTGACAAAGCTGCCGGAAAACACCATGTTCTTCCTATCTCCCAATGGAACTTCTTCTTCAATAACGTCCGATGTCTTGTCTACACCCACGCTCTCCCCCGTCAAAGCGCTCTCATCGATCTTCAAGCTTGCATTTTCTATTATCCTTCCGTCGGCCGGCACGTAGTCTCCCGCTTCAAGCAGGACGATATCCCCAACGGTAATCTCTCTTGTAGGAAGCAAAACTACGGCTTCACCCCGGAGAACCTTTGCCTCCGGTCCGGATAGCTTCTTAAGCCCCGCGAGCGACTGCTCCGCTTTCTTCGTCTGCACCGTCCCCAGCACTGCATTAATCGTAATCACGACGAGAATGACTGCGGCGCTCTCTCCGTCACCCAAAAATCCGGAAACTATGGCAGAAAAAATCAGAATAACAACCAGAAAATCCTTGAACTGCTCCAAAAACACAGCAAGGGTTCCCTTCTTTTTTTCTTCAGCCAGCTCATTTGCCCCATATTTTTCTTTATGTTTTTCAACATCGTCTGATGTCAGCGGCTCCTCGTATCCGTTAAGCTCCCGCTTTACTTCCGTGGCTGACAATTGATAAAATTCTTTCATAATATGTCTCCTCCTAATTTAGTATTTACCTCACAGAAGACGTTATACAAAAAAAAGACCCCTATTGCATGAACGTCCTGCAATAAAAGTCTCACCACTTCTTCACGGTACCGGATGTGCCCATCGTACTGACGACACCGCGAACGCATACAGCGTAGGTTACTCCCTCTTACTAACCCTTACTATACGCATTATTACCACCTTTGTCAATCTCAAATTCAAAAATAATAAAGAAGAATATAAGAAGCGCCCCACCGGAACTCAGCCGGCAGGGCACTAATTAGTTTATGTTAGTTAGTTATCGTCAATTCTGTCTCTTTGTCAAATACATGTATCTTCTCTGCGTCAAAAGCAAACTTAACTGTGTCGCCTGTCCTTGCGGTTGTTCTTGGGTCAACTCTCGCAGTCATGCTTGCTCCTTCGTAATCAAAGTACAGATAAACTTCTGCGCCAAGCATCTCATATACACGGATAGTCGCCTCAATTACAGTGTTAGGAGAAGATTCAATGAACATCTGCTCATCATGCACATCTTCCGGACGAATGCCAAGTACGACAGTCTTTCCATCATATCCTCCGTCTATAAGCTTTTTCGCTTTTGACGGTGGAAGCTCGATATCGGACGGTCCAATCTTAAGAGTAACCTTATCCCCTTTCACATTACATACAGCGTCAAGGAAATTCATCTGCGGAGATCCGATAAATCCTGCAACGAACAAGTTGCATGGAGTATCATATAATACCTGCGGTGTATCCACCTGCTGAACGATACCAGCATTCATAACAACGATTCTTGTACCAAGAGTCATAGCCTCTGTCTGGTCATGTGTTACATAGATGATTGTCGTCCCCAGTCTCTGATGTAGCTTTGAAATCTCAATACGCATCTGTCCTCTCAGCTTAGCATCCAAGTTAGAAAGAGGCTCATCCATAAGGAATACCTTCGGGTCACGCACGATAGCACGTCCCATGGCAACACGCTGTCTCTGTCCACCGGATAAAGCTTTCGGCTTACGGTCGAGTAGGCTTTCCAAATCAAGAATCTTTGCCGCTTCACGAACCATCTTATCGATTTCCGGTTTCGGAACTTTTCTCAGCTTCAATCCGAACGCCATGTTATCATATACAGTCATATGAGGATAGAGAGCGTAGTTCTGGAATACCATCGCAATATCCCTGTCCTTCGGTTCCACATCATTTACTACTTTGTCCCCGATTTTTAACTCTCCGCTGGAGATTTCTTCCAGACCTGCAATCATACGCAGTGTTGTGGACTTACCACATCCGGAAGGACCTACGAAGATGATAAATTCTTTGTCCTGAATTTCGAGGTTAAAATCTTTTACTGCTTCAAAACCGTTCGGGTAAACTTTGTTGATATGTTTCAATGATAAACTTGCCATTGGTTCTTTCCTCCTAAAATGTCTTTCTTTCCATCTGCGGCTTACCGCCTTATCTGTAATCAAGTATAATAAAAAAAAATACTTTGGTCTATGACTGACTTGAACAAAGATTTTTAATTTCTCTATGCAAGTTGACGAAAGTTTAATTTCTCAGATTTTTACTGATTGCATGTATTTTTTACCATTTTATTGTCTGTTTCTTACATAATAGTCGATTTTTTTATGCATTATGCTAAGATAACTATAATGTATCCTTAATTACAAAAAGGAGGTACAACATTATGAAAATCGCGATTGTTGACGATTCTGACATTGACCTTGAGATTCTTAAGGGCTTTGCGCTCCAATATTGTGAGTCCGCCCGGCTTGCCGGCTCTATCCATACATACAGCAATTCTCCCAGTTTCCTTGAAAATTTTCACCCAGGCAAGTATGACCTCGTTTTTCTGGATATAATGATGCAGGAAATAGACGGAATCTCTCTTGCCAGAGAAATCCGCAAAAAGGATTCCCATTGTTTTATTATATTTTCCACTTCCAGCTCCGATTATGCCATAGAAGGCTTTCAAGTCCGCGCATTTGATTATATGGTAAAGCCGATTTCTTATCAGCGTTTTGTGGAAACCTGTAATTTATGTATTGAAAAGCTCCCCTGCGACAACCACTATATAGAAGTCAAAGAAGGGCGTACTTACACGAAAGTGCTTATATCAGATATCTTATATACCGACTATTATAACCACTATATCCAGATACACACACAGACTTCCTTGATACGTTCTTACATGTCCTTTGGGGAATTTCAGCCAATGCTGAAAGATTATTCGCAATTTCTTTGTTGCTATAGAAATTGCACAGTAAATATGGATAAAGTAAATATGATTGAAGACCGTAACTTTGTTCTTCACAACGGCATCCGGGTCCCTATAGCGGCCAAGATGAAGCAGGAGGTGCATAAGGCATACCGGGATTATCTATTTCGCCGGAAGCTCCGATCACCATAGACCAAACTGAAATTTTCTACACCTTAAAAGGGATGAACATTGGCATTCTGATACATGCCTTGTCCATCCCTTTTTATTATTCATCCAGCAGCGCCTTATAGATATCCCGCTTTGGCATCCCTCTGTCCTTTGCCACCTGCTTCATGGCCTCTTTTTTTTCCTTTCCCTGTCCGAGATAATACTCCATATGTTCCGCGATGGTCATTTCTTCCCATCGGCTCTGCTCTTCCTGACGTATCTCTTCCCTAGACTTTCCTTCAATCACCAGCACGCACTCGCCCTTAGGTTCATGTAACTCATAATAAGCAGCAGCCGAAGCCAAGGTCGTCCTAAAAGCGGTCTCGTGCTTCTTTGTAAGTTCACGGCACACGGTCACTCTTCGTTCCCCAAGCACTTCCCATAGTTCTTGCAACGTTTTCCACAAACGGTGGGGCGCTTCATAGACAATGATGGTCCGTGTCTCCTCCACAAGCTCTGCCAGTATTTCCTTCCGCTCCTTCTTGTCTGCGGGAAGAAATGCCTCGAAGCAAAACCGTCTGGTAGAAAGTCCCGATAAAGTCAGCGCCGTAATACACGCCGCCGCCCCCGGCAGAGAAGTCACCTCAACACCGGCCTCACAGCACATCTTGACCAATTCTTCTCCCGGGTCTGAGATTCCGGGAGTTCCCGCATCCGTAATCAGCGCAATGTTCAGGCCCGCCTGAAGCTTTTCCACGAGCCTCTTTCCTTTTTCAATTTTATTATATTCATGATAGCTGGTCATGGGCGTCTTGATTTCAAAATGGTTCAATAGTTTAATGCTGTTGCGCGTATCCTCCGCCGCTATCAAATCAACTTCCTTCAATATACGCACCGCCCGGAAGGTCATGTCTTCCAGATTCCCTATAGGCGTAGCGCACAAATACAAGGTTCCTGCCATATTCTACTCCGTTTCCGGGTTACATTCCATAAAGCTTAAGCAGCTCTTCTGTGTAATCCCCGTTCTTTTCATAAACAATCAGAGGCGGCTCCACCGTCATTCTGGATTTCGCTCCTCTCATCCCTTCAATCAGCACCATATTCGGCTCTTTATCCACATATGGATAGACCAGCCGCATACGCTTCGGCTCTATCCCTTCCGCGCACATCTTACTGCATATCTCCGCCAGCCTAAACGGACGGTGCACCATATAGAACCGCCCTCTGGGCCGCAGTATTCTTGCGCTCTCCCTCAGAATATCGTCCAGTGTACATAAGACTTCATGCCGTGCAACCGCTTTTGCACTCTCCGGATTCGAGAGTCCGTGCTGCCCGATCATATAAGGCGGATTGGTCGTGACCACATCAAAAGAGTCTGCTCCGAATATGGAAGAAGCTTCTTTGATATCACCCTCTACTATGGAAATCTTTTGTTCCAATCCGTTCAAACTGACACTCCGCGCCGCCATCCCGGCACTGTCCGCCTGTATCTCCAGCCCGGCAAAGTGTCTTCCTTTTGTCTTTGCTTCCAAAAGAATAGGGAGAATCCCCGTACCTGTCCCCAAGTCCAGAACATATTCTCCCTCTTTTATCTTGGCAAAAGCGGAAAGAAGCACTGCGTCCATCCCAAAGCAAAACCGCCCGGGATGCTGAATAATCCGATATCCTTTTATCTGCAGGTCATCTAACCGCTCACCGTCTCTTAAATTAATTGTCATCTAACTTTGACGCCCCTTCACCCTTTTCCAGCGCCGCCAGCTGCTTCAATTCTTCCTTAGAAAGCTTCATATCATTTTTCTTGCGCCGCGGCCGGAACTTCAGCTCATCAGCCCGGTATTCCCGGATTTCCTTCTCATCATTGTCCAATGTAACGATTACTTTCGCTAATTGTCTAAGTACACTTAAAGACTGTACCTCGCCTTTAAGCCCCTCCGGCGTCGTCACCGTATCTCCCATGGCGGGAAGTTTGCTGTTCAAATCCTCATAGGTCTCTTCCTCGTTGGTCAGGCAGCACATCAGCCTTCCGCAAACGCCAGATATCTTCGTGGGATTCAGAGACAGGTTCTGCTCTTTCGCCATCTTGATAGACACCGGCGCAAACTCGGACAGGTAGGTATGGCAGCAAAGTTCGCGTCCACATATGCCAATACCTCCCCGTATCTTCGTCTCATCCCTGACACCGATCTGACGCAGCTCGATTCTGGTACGGAAAACCGCCGCAAGATCCTTTACCAGTTCACGGAAATCAATTCTTCCGTCCGCCGTAAAGTAAAAGAGTACCTTGTTGTTGTCAAACGTATATTCTGCGTCGATCAGCTTCATCTCCAGCCCATGCTTGTGAATCTTCTCCAGACAGATTTGAAATGCTTCTTTCTCTTTCTTCCGATTCTTTTCTTCTGTCTTTTTGTCTTCCTCTGTGGCAATTCTGATTACCGCCTTCAAAGGCTGCATAATCTCTTCATCCGGTACTTCCTTCGGCCCCATCACTACATCGCCGAATTCAACGCCCCTCGCAGTTTCCACAATCACTTGATTACCCTTTTCGATAGGGAACTTGCCCGGAGAAAAATAATATATTTTTCCTGCGGTCCGAAAACGGACTCCAATCACTTTCGTCATCGTTTAATTCTCCTTTATCGTCAATAACAGAAGTTCCATAACAAGATCAAAGTTGACATTGGCTTTCAAGCGGGTCTTTGCCTTTTCAATCGCCTCCAGAATCGTGCTGATTCCCTCATAAGAACTCTTTCTCGCCCGCTCTTTGATGTATTCCATCTGCTCTCCGAAAATGACCCGGTCAATATTCTTTGTTGCTTTGTAGAGGAGTACATCCCGATACCAGATCATCAATATATCCAGATAATCGGTAATCTCAATCTTATACACAGACACCCTTTTTACGGCCTCCACCAGCTCCGGCAGTTCCATATCATCTATATTCTTCAAAAGCGAAACCGCTTCATCTTTAATTTCATTGAAATGTTCAGAGTTGGCCAGCATGATTGCTTTTCCAATATTTCCCTGTGCAAACGCGGTACAGACATCCGCCTTATAATCCGGTATCTGTAAATTCTCCATCAAATACTTTTTCACCAGTGTATCTTTAATATTGCGGAGCTTTAGCATTACACATCTCGAGCAGATCGTGGGGAGCAGGCTCTCTGCATTCTCGGTCAACAGAAGAATCACCGCGTAAGCCGGCGGCTCCTCAATCGTCTTTAGCAGCGCATTCTGAGCCTGAACCGTCATCATATCCGCGTCCGGAACAATATAAACCTTATACTTCCCGTTGTACGGTTTAACCTGAATGTCCTCATTGATCTGTACACGGATATCATCTACACCAATGGAGTTCGGCTTCTCATGAGTCACTTTAATAATATCGGGGTGATTGCCGCTGACGGCCTGTTTGCAGGAATGGCACTCATAACATGGCTCTTCCTCCCCGTTCTCGCACTGCAGAGTCTGCGCAAAAAGCTTAGCCAAAAGCTTTTTGCCGGAGCCCCGCTCACCGTTCAAAATGTAAGCATGGGAAACCTTGTCCTGCTTTACTGCAGTCTGTATATATTGAATGATATCTTTATGTCCTACGACATCTTTAAATCCTGACATATGTCTCACCTTCTTTTATCTCTTCCTGTTTCTTTCACTGCCGGGCAGAATATACCCGACTATACGCTAGTATAACATAATTTAGGCCGAATACCTAGCAAAATTTCCTTATCTGCTTTCTATTATAATCTATAATTCCTCTCTATGATTGACAAAACTTTGAATTCTTTCTGAAATTTTTCTTAAACAGTCTTCCAGATTATCATTGATGAAACGGTCATCCTTGCCCACGCCCTTCAGTTTTTCCTCTGAGAAATCCTCCGTATCTGCAAGAAATCTTCTGCACAATTCCGCATATTTTGGCTCACTCTGCCTCTGCTCCCTCTCGATAGCCCTTAGAAGGCGCCGGCCGTCCTCCACTTCTATATACACCGGCACCAGCGCGTCCTCTCCAAAATATTCTTTCATTTTCTCATAGGATTCTAACGTTCCAATCATGAGATAATTATCATTTACCAAATCAAATTGTCCGTCATCCACGGTAAAATATTTCCAAATCCCGTGAATCGTATGATACTCACGAAGTTCTATGACCTTTCCGGCTTCTTGAAAGCGCTTAAGGCCTTCCTCATTCGTAAAATGGTATTCCCGCCCTTCCTCTTCTCCTTTACGGATGGGGCGGGTCGTATACAACGTTACCGTTCTGAGCTTCGGAAACTGCTCCTTGAGTCTCCCGTATATGGTATCCTTTCCCGAAGAACTTTTCCCCATCAGATAAAATATCTTACCCATGATTCCACACCTTTATCTTCCCTTTCTCCTCGATTCCCTCGACTTGAAATCTCTTCCTGTCGTAATATTCCAAAAGGCTGGCCGCCGCCTCGCTTATCTCCTCGCCCGGGATAATGACCGGACTTCCCGGCGGATAAAGATACGCATATTCCAGCGACACTCTGCCTGCCGCATCTCTCCAGCGAAGCAGTTCACTCTTATGGCTTTGACGTAGACACTCCACCTCATAAGGTGTATACACCTGTCTGAGACGGGGCAGCTCCCCGCTGACCTCCTCGCCACTTCCATCCGCCGCTGCTCCGGCCTCCGAATCGATTTCGTAGAGCGCATCCCGCAGTCTGCGGAACCCTTCTTCTGTATCGGCCACCGATGTCATGGCAAGCACGTACGTCCCCGCCGTCATTTCCATTTGTAGATGAAAGTCACTAAATAGTTTGTTATATAATTCTTTACTAATCATATCGGTCTTATCCACCGATATCACCAATTTAGATTTATCATAGTGCGGGGTCTCCAAAATGCGTAATTTCCGCAGCCCCTTCAATTCTTCCCGAAACCTGTCCAGACGCTTCACATATCGTTCAAACTCCATAACCCCACTATTTTCCAGCCAATCCACACAGGCATCCAGACTGGCCATGAAAATATAAGAGGGACTGCTGGACTGGAGCATATCCAAGTATTTTCTTATCCTGCCTCTGTCCGCATATGGGCCATTGATATGGAGCAGCGCCGTCTGTGTCAATGACGGCAAGGTCTTGTGAAGGCTGTTGATTACAACGTCGGCCCCCAGACTGTTGGCACGCTCAGGAAAATAAGGATGAAAACCAAAATGTGCCCCATGGGCCTCATCCACAATGAGCGGAATCCTATGGCGGTGGGCAACCTCCGCGATCGCCTTCACATCCGACACTACACCGTCGTAATTGGGGGACACGATTACAACGGCTTGAATATCCGGCTCCTTTAAAAGTTCCACCTCCACATCCGCTGCACGTATCTCTCCATTCATATGTACCTGACCGTCAAACTGCGGGTACACATACCGGGGAACAAGCTCATTTAAGTAGACGGCATGATGCACGGACTTGTGGCAGTGGCGGGCAATCAGAATCTTCCCGCCCTTGTGGGTACATCCCAAAATCCCGCTCAAGATTCCTACCGTGCTGCCATTCACCAGAAAATGTGTCTCCTCCGCGCCGAATACTGCCGCCGCCCGCTCCTGCGCCTCCTTCAAAATTCCTTCTGCATGGTGCAGGTCGTCGAACCCCTCAATCTCCGTGATATCCAGCTCATAGGGAAGCCCAAGCCCCATAAGGTCACCGTTGCGCTTATGTCCCGGCATGTGGAACCCATAATAATCACTGTCTCTGTATTCTGTTAACCTGTCATATAATCTCTTTGTTGACATAAACCTCTCCTATAGGCATTTCATCCATGTACTTCATTCAGAAAGAAATTGGCCCTTTTTTCTATACTCATTTGGCGTCATGCCAAAAAGATTTTTGAACTTGCGGCAGAAATATCCTGCATCTTCAAAGCCCGTTTCATTTGCTATAGAAGCAATACTGTCTTCAGTGTTGGAAAGAAGCCTTGTCGCTTGTCTTAATCTGTAATTAATCAAATAGCTGACTGGCGACGTGTGGAGATATTCTTTGAATATGTTCAGTACGCTGCTCTTACTCATTGAAACAGTTTGCGCAATGTCATCTAACGTAATACGATAGCGATAATTTCTTTGTATATAGTGCATCATAATTTGCAGCCTGCCGCGTATTTGTATAGATTTTTCAGAAATATTCTCTTTGTCTGTCAAACAGATATTGTCAAACATTATCCTCCATAATCTTATAATCAGTTCCACAGTAATGATTTCACTGTTCTTCTTGGAATTCTGAATAGAAAATACTGATACAAGCACATCGATTATCTCTTTTTGAATTTTATTTTCCGATGAAAGTATGATGCATTCCACTGAAGAATCAAGCACAGGCTTTATATATTTGCGGAAAATCAGACTATCGTGAGCCGCAAGCAGTGTTGGTAAAAATACAATATTCGGTATAATCGTGCTTTCTTTCGCCTCAAATCGGTGAATCACCCGCGTGTTAATAAATATACCACTGCCTGCATGAAGCGTATATATTTCACTGCCAATAAAAATTATCGCTGTTCCCTTTTCCACAAAAACAAACTCTACTTCTGGGTGCCAGTGCCAGTCGATACAATGAAGGTCAAAATCCCATATGTCCTCATAATAATATTGAAATGGATATTCTTCACTGCCATGATTTACCACTTCCCTCAAAGTTTGGTCTGTAATTGTCTTTGAATATTCATTGTCCATTTTACATTTGCACCTCTATTACGATATATTACAATAAAATTGGGATTTTCTACATTGATTTATCATTGCTTTGTGATATAATCATATCGCTCTAGAAAGGAGATGTCAATATAATGAATAAATATAAGAGAACACTAGTAGCCTGTTATCTTGGCCTTATCACTCAGGCAATAGCAGCAAATTTTGCACCGCTGCTGTTTTTGATATTCCACAATTATTATAATATACCGCTTGGAAAAGTTGCACTGATTTCTTCAGTATTATTTATCACACAGCTTGTGGTCGATGTCTTATGTGCACGTTTTGCGGACAAGATAGGTTACCGTAAATGTGTTATTGGCTCGCAAGTATTTTCTGCAGTAGGATTCATCGGACTTGCATTTTTACCGGAAATGCTCCCCGATCCGTTCGTTGCAATAATTCTGAGCACAATAATTTATGCCACTGGAAGCGGCTTGACAGAGGTACTGTGCAGTCCTATTGTGGAGGCCTGCCCAACAGAGCACAAAGAAGCGGCAATGAGCCTGCTTCATTCTTTTTACTGTTGGGGCTCCGTGGTAGTTATTATGCTATCGACCCTGTTCTTTGTCGTGTTTGGAGTAGAAAAGTGGAGAATTCTTGCTTGTATATGGGCGGCTGTTCCACTTTTCAATATATATAATTTTGCAGTATGTCCGATTGAACAGTCTGTCGAAAACGGAAAGGCTATGAAAATCAGGAATTTACTGAAAGTGCCGTTATTCTGGCTAGCTATTCTTCTGATGGTGTGCTCAGGGGCATCGGAACTGTCAATGGCACAGTGGGCGTCTGCTTTTGCAGAGTCTGCTCTTGGTCTGTCCAAGGTAATAGGAGATATTGCAGGCCCTTGTATGTTTGCTGTGACTATGGGGATTAGCCGTGCAATTTATGGTAAATACGGTAATAAACTTGACCTGATGAAATTCATGCTTGGATCAGGTTTCCTCTGCCTATTGTGTTATATTACTGCCTCTCTGTCAAGTCTTCCGGTGCTCGGACTCCTTGGTTGTATAATGTGCGGCTTTTCAGTGGGAATTATGTGGCCGGGTAGTATAAGCGTATGCTCTGAAAATATGCCGACAGGGGGCACCGCAATGTTTGCACTGCTTGCAATGGCAGGTGATCTTGGCGGAGCGCTAGGTCCCGGAATTGTGGGAAATATTGCTCAGCGTGCAGGGGACAATATGAAGACCGGGATGCTTGCAGGCAGCATCTTCCCGTTTATACTGACCGTTGCTATTTTATTGTTGAAAATAACCAGACATAAAAAATACGAAGAGAACAGTTGAAAGTAAAAAAGAGAGAAAGCCCCATGTCAGGAACCTTTCTCTCTTTTCCGCACGCTTCCACCTATAACCCTAATGCTGTCTCCACATTAGATACGGTCACTGTATTTACCATCTGCGAGCCGTCAAGCTGTACATAATAGTATGTGCCCGTGGAGTCCTTACTGCCCACATAAAACGTAAGCTCTTTTTCCTCCGAATCGCCGTCCTCATTGGTTTCTTTATAAGTGAGCACAACTTTTATCCTGCTCTTTTCGTCCAAACCATAGTCCGCCAGCGTCTTCTCCGTCACATGATAATCTGCGCATGCCGTGAAATAAAATCCCGAATACCCTCCGCTCACGGCCGTCACCGCATCTTTCTGTGCCTCGTCCGCCGCGTCAAATATAGTTTCTGTCCCATCGGCTTTTGTAACCACCTGCTTCACAAAATTCTGCTCCGTCACGCTCACAAAGTTCTCTTTCTGCACGATATTTTCCAAATCCCAGGCCAGCTGGGAGAGGAGCTCCGCCGAAACGGTATAGACCTTCTCATCATCCTCATGCATAAGATAATAGTTATCCCCTGCCGCCGAGCCAATCAGCAGCAGATCCGACTTTCCGTCTTCCGCAGTCAGAAGCAGCTTGTAAGCCGGCTTTTCCAAACCATAATCAGCCAAATCATCAGGCTCTCCAATCTCCTTCACCGCAGTAATATTTATAAATGCATTTTCCATGGAGGACATGACGCTCTCAGACAGGGGGATTGTTGTATCGTCCTTATATTTCCATTCCCCGCCTTCCTTTTGGAATTCCATAGTCTTCCCTTCGCTGTCCTCATAAGAAATCTCCTTTAAACCGTCCGCTTTGTAGATCTGGACTGTTTCTTCGGCCTGCTTCTGCTTTTCTTCCTCCACTTTTTTCTCATTGATGCTCTTCATAGCAAAAAAGACGATTAACAACACAACAAGAATGAGCAAGAGGAGCCACACTGTCTTCTGTTTTGATTTTTTCTTCATCCCACACCTGTCCTTTCCAGCGGCTACGCCTTTCTTCTTCTCCACCATAATACGAATCCAATCAGCAGAATTGCAGCCGGAATAACAAAGATGACAAGCAGGCTGAACGCACTGGCATGAAGCGGTGTATTGCGCTCCGTACCCAGACTCTTAGCCTCGATAGCCACATTATCCACATCGTCGAAGTTCTCTGTCACAGAGTTTACAAATAAAGTCAGATTATCTAACGTCGTCAGCTGATCTGTGATATTAGAGTCAATCAGAGAACCGGAAGCCAGCACGGTGAGACGTGCTTCCAACGTTTCCGTTTCCGTATCCTCATCACCGTCTGTGTTTACTGTATTTGTTGCAACTGCGCCTACAATATATTGTCCCTGTGCTTGGTTTTCCTCCGTGACCAAATATCCGTCCGTAGAAGTCTTCATGAACGGCGTTGTCACGATAGTCTCACTGTCCGTTTCCGTCTGTTCCAGCCCCTGAGAATTCAATAGCAATACCATCTCATTGCTGATGCCGTCTGCCAGCCCGCCTGAAATGGATAGCTGCGGGAAAATCGCATAATAATTTCCCTGATAGCATCTCTGCGTATCCGCGATATATCCATCCAATTTCTTCAGTCCATAGTCCGCCATGACCGCGTCCAGATTCGGCGTCTCCGCCGTCGTATCTCCCAGTATCAGATACACCTTTCCGCCGTCACTTAAGTAGTTAGATATGATTGTCTTTTCATCATCGGTCAAATCGGATGTGGGGCCATATAAGAACAGCAGATCACAGTCGCCCGGGATCTCCGGATTCATGCTCAGATTAATCTCTTCTGTCTCCAGATTATTCTTGGTAAGCAAATCACTCACAGAGGAGGAGAATGTGCCTTCTCCGTGTCCTGCTGTGCGGTAGATTTTCTTCGTCTCTTCACTTGTCACATAGTTGATCGCACTGGTCAGCTGCCCCTCACCGTCAAAAGCGCTCTCGGACACCTGCCCTGTTGTATAATAAGAATACTGGTCATATTGAATAATATCGGAAAAGTTAATCGTGGATGTCTTTCCCGTATCCTCACATGAAACTATAATCACATTTCCTTCCGTATTATATTCCTGAAGAACGGCTGGGTGCAGGACGCTGTCCGTCCACTCCACTTCCACCTTCTTACTTAAGGCCGCATACTTTTTCACGAAAGTCTCAATTCTTGTGTCCACCGAATCCAGCTCCGCAATCACCGTAAGCTTTACCTTCTTGTCTAATTTCCCCAGCATATCTTTAGACACATCCGTAATTTCATACAAACGGTTGTCGCTGATATCTATATTTCTTATGTTCTCAGGAAGCTGCCCTGCCACCAAATTCACTACAATTGCTATTGCGACGACAATCGCCGCCAGACCCACACTGTAGGAGCCGTGTTTGGAGGACACACTTTTGAACATCTTTTTTATTTTTTCCATGTTATCTCCTCCTTAACTCCAACGCCTTTTTTCAATAGACTGCATGGTAAGAAATACAAATACCGCAGCCACCGTCAGGTACATGATAAGTCCGCTCACATCGAACAAATGATTGACAGCCACATTGTCAAATACATCCGCAATGTAGAGCCGCTTCATCATATTTACAAGGAGATTCTCAAACAAAGAAGCCTTGGCAAAGCTCAGCACGGTTACGATAATAACCCCTGCCAGCTCAGTAATCCCTGCCATGATCCAGTTCCCCGTCATCCGGTAAATAATAAACGCCAAAAGTGTAATCAATACCACTGTCCCGATGATGCCGCTTACATTCGATGTCGGCAGAAAATCAATCAGCCCACCCCAGAGATAAATGAGCAGCAGCGCGCCAAACGTTGTCACCGCCGCAATTATCTGGCTTTCCGTCAGAGAAGAAAGAAACATTCCAATTGCTATGTAAATACATCCCATAAGGAAAAACATTAGAATCGACAAATAATCCACTTTCAAATACGCTGTACCAAAGCTCTTGATAATCAGTGGAAACAGGCAGAATACCGCACATGGAACAGCAAAGACTGTAGTCATGGCCAAATATTTTCCCATGACAATGTCAAAAAGCTTCACCGGGGCCGACAAGAGCATCTGGTCTGTCTTATTCTTTCTCTCCTCCGCAAAGGAGCGCATGGTCAAAAGAGGGACTGCAATGATTAATATGTAATTAATATTCATCAAAACATATGAAAAATAAGGATAGCCGGAATTCAAATTATAGGCCATAAAATAAATTCCTGTAAAAATAACCATAAAGGCAATCAGCACATACCCGGTCATAGACTGGAAATACGCCTTCAGCTCTCGTTTATATATCGCCTTCATTCGTCTGCACCTCCTCTATCGCTCCCTGCGTCAGTTCAAGGAAGACATCTTCCAGTGTCGTACGGCTGTGGCTCAGCATCAGAAGAGGACATTCCGACTTCGCGAACTCCGTAAATACCTGCTCCCTGATATCCAGCCCAGCCTCCGGTGTCAGACTCACACCCACTGCGTCTTTCTCAATTCCGTTCTCATATACAGCATGTTTTATTCCGCCGATTCGGCCCACAACGTCCTTCACCACATCCTCTGTCCCTTTGGCGATAATCTCTACCGTCTGCTGCCCGCTCATGAGTTTTTCCAGATTCTCCGGCGTATCGCTGGCAACCAGCTTTCCATGGGAGATTATCATGATATAGTCACACACCTCTTGAATCTCCGCAAGTATATGGGAGCTCAGTATGACTGTATGCTTTTTTGCCAGTTCCCGTATCAATTCCCGTATCTCAATAATCTGCTTCGGATCCAGCCCTACTGTTGGTTCATCCAGTATGATGATTTCCGGAAAACCAAGAATCGCCTGTGCAAGGCCCACCCTCTGCCGGTAACCTTTGGACAAGTTCTTGATCAGACGGTTCTGTACATCAACGATCTTCACGAGCTCCATGACCTGCTCTACCTGAATACTGCGCTCCTTTTTTGGTATCTTCTTCAGCTCCGCTGAAAAATTCAAATACTCCCAGACGGTCATCTCCATGTAAAGCGGCGGCATCTCGGGAAGATAGCCGATACACTTCTTCGCCTCCTCTGGCTCCTCCAGAATATTGTGGCCGTTAATAAGGACTTCTCCTTCGGTCGCGCCCAAATATCCCGTCATGATATTCATAGTCGTTGATTTTCCGGCGCCATTGGGACCGAGAAAACCATATATCTGTCCTGTGTCCACTGTAAAGTCCAAGTGGTCCACAGCCAGATGCGCGCCATATTTTTTCACAAGATTTCTTACCTCAATCACTGCGTTCCCTCCTAATTCGTTTTGACCCTCGATGCCTACGGATTTCTCCGCACTTCGTGCTCCCGAAATCCTAACATCATGCATATCACAGTATAAAAAATAACTGTGAAAGTTCTGCGTGAAATGTGTGTTTTTTTTGTGTTCACACCTTGCGCAGTCCGCCCTATGCCATTTGGCATCTTTACATTTATATTCAAATATTCTATACTTATAGAAAACTTTACCAGCTTACCGTGAAAAATTGGAGGACGATTATGGAAAATCTAAAACAACGGATATACGATGAACTGAAAAGGCTGAATATTAAATACGAAGCTGTAGAACACGAGCCGGTCTTCACCATGGAGGACATGGACCGTCTTGGACTGCCCCAGAAAGGAACCCTGTGCAAGAATCTCTTCCTACGCGATTCCAAGGGAAAACGTCATTTTCTCGTGACTTGTGATGAAAAGAAAAAAGTAGATTTGAAATCTCTGGCCCGCCAGCTCGGCACAAACGGTCTCAGCTTTGCCTCTGAGGACAGGCTAGAGAAGTACCTCGGACTGAAGCAGGGGAGCGTCACCCCCTTCGGATTGATAAACGATACCGGCCACGCCGTTGAATTCTTCATCGACCGCGATTTGACCAGATGCAAAAGTCTGGGAATCCACCCACTGGAAAACACTGCCACTGTTTTCCTTTCTTATAAAGATTTGGACAAGTTTTTGTGGGAGTTGGAAGTCGATGTCATGCAGATAAAACTATAAATGCGTATCATCCAAAAGCGGAGCCTGCATTTACATGCACGCTCCGCCCTTTTCGCTATATGTTACCCTCATAACTTCTGCAAACTAATTAACACAAGCAAATAATTCCTCTTGTATCTTTTCGATTCTTTCTATAGAATATCCCGTCACCTTAGAAATGTACTCCAATGCTGCTCCCGTCCTCAGCATCTCTTCCACAATTTGACGCTCACGCTCTTCCAAACATTTTTTTGCATACTCTTTGGCATACTCTTTGGCATACTCCTCTACAACACCAGACATTTCCGCAACTCCTTTCTTCACTTCCTTAAAATACATGACCCGCTCCGACAGCTTAGGAAACAGAGGATGCCTCCCGTTACTGTCTGTGAAATACTTCATCATCTCTGCTATTTCTGAGCCGTCATCCACTTTTGTGTTAATATAAATTTCGTAAACTCCATTATCTACTTTTGCACCCGTCTCGCGTATCCTCCGCTCCACATGATATACCGTCTCTCCCGCCTCGAATAAATCAAAATCTGACAGGAAAAACAGATAGACATCCGGCAGCTGTGCGTACTTGATTCCTTTTTCTGTAAAATACGTATCCAGATTAGAAGAATTATATCTCATTCTTCTCTGATAGTCATCCCGCTCGGCCTTCTGAACCTCAATGTTATAGTATCTGCTGTCTTCATCCATGCATACGGCATCTAAGACCGATGATTTAGTACCCGAATTCCGCAACGAAAACTGTGCCCGGGAACTGATAAGCCTCAACTCCTTGTTCTGCATCAGCACCCGGATAATTTCTTCACACGTCTCCTTGTCTTCCACAATTTTGTGAAAGAACGTATCATCCATAATATTTAATTTGGTGATTTGTGCTTTTCTTTCCGTCAATTTATCCATATAGTACAAGTCTACTCACACAGCACAAACACTCTTTTCCCTTTACCTATAAACATATTATAATGCATATGGACAATATTTACAACAAATAACGGAGTTTTCAAGGTTAATTATTCTTTCATCATTCCTGCATAACACAAAGCGGGTGTGTGGACAGCACTCTATATCCACACACCCGCTTGTAACTGTAACATTATAATTCTGCAAACTCCAAAAGATAATTATATTTATGCGCAAACCTGCGTTTTTTTCTATTCTATGCTAAAAATTCTTCTAAAATCTCCCTGATTTTTGCCTCCTTCTGAAATTCCTGACCTGAAAACTCATCCTTCATCTGCCCATACCCATCCTGTGCCTCTGGCCCCGCCGTCTGATATTCCGGCATCCCAGAAGCACTATCCACCCCGGGCCGCGCCTTTCCTGCATCGCCATAGGACGACGCATTCTGTGGTACTCCCACAGACTGTGTGTAAGGACTTGCCGCCGCCTGAGTCAACGGCTCCGGCTGCGCCTCCTGCACACGCACTTTCATCTGCATTGCAGGCTCTTGAACCCTTGCTTTTCCGCTCTGAACTGCGCTCTGGCCGTGTCCTCCCGCGGATTGGACTGCCTGTCTCTGCCCCTGCACTCTGGCAAATGCTTGTCCTGTTTCCTGAGCTCTGGCATATTGCTGGCCTTGTGCTTCTGCACCTGCAAACTCCTGTCTCTGTACAGGCGTGCGGACAGGCTGTGGCTCGTCCGAGCGCTGCGGCGGTTCGGAATTCGTCTCTCCCGGAACTAAATGGGGAGCTGCCCCGGGCGCTTCCATAGGCGTTACCTGTCTAGTGTCAGGCTCCCGCACCGGAGCCTTCTGGGGCGAGGCAGCCTGCCTTCCCCTGCTGTCTTCCTCCGCCTTTTGTACAGTTACTTGAATTTCTTTTTGATTTGTCTTCTCGTACCGGTGGGCATAAGTATTTTCCAGAAAATCTACCATATACATCTTGGCAGCTTCCAGCTGATACCGCTCGTCCGTCGTTATATGTAATAAAAATAACACAACAATCCCCACTGCCCCCACAATAGCGTATTGATACAGAACATCTCTCACTCCGTTTACATAATATTCAAGCCCGGCGCCAACTGCACTTACTATACCGTATATCCAGATAGTCGCTTTCTCAAGCTGCCGCCAAGAATGAAGACGGAGACCTATGACCCGGTACTCAAACACATACTTTTCTACGAATGCCCTTACATTCTGCACTTTGTCGCTCACCATACACGCATGTTCAAATTTGGCCCGCACAAGCCTCATCAATGCATGGTTACTTTTGCTCATGTTACTTGACGCCCTCACCAGACGTTTTAGCGAAATGCCGGCGACCAGCTTTGCTATAATACCGATAGCCGCTATTGCACCGACAATGTAAAATACCACTTGTCGTGCTACTATTGTCTCTAACATAAAAAGAGCCCTCCTTCAACTGATTTACCGCCATTATACCGTAAATCGTGAATTTTGGACCCCCTAATCGTTCAACATATTCTGACAATCCGGACGTCTTTTGCGCCCGAATGTGCTGGTCAATCCCACTAAATTCTTGGAAGTAAATTTTGGACAAGCCTTACACTGTGGGCGATTGCCTGCCTCTCAAAGGTAGGATAATCCATTGTCGCACTGTTGTCGGCTTTGTCCGAAATGGCACGAATGATGACATACGAAACTTGATTCAAATGCGCCGCCTGTGCGATTGCCGCGCCTTCCATCTCCGTACACATCGCCCCAAAAGTGCTGATTATCCGCTCTTTCACATCATTTTCCGCGATAAACTGGTCGCCGCTGGCTACCCGTCCCACAAAAGTAGCAATATCCGGATTCGCCTCCCTGTTAGCCTGCTCCGCTTTTTTCACTAATTCACTGTCTGCCGGAAAAGCAAATACATCCATGTCCGGTATCTGTCCTTTCTGATAGCCCAGCCTCGTGACATCCATATCATGCTGCACAGCATCTGTAGAAATGACCATATCACCGATATTCAGCTCTGTTGCCAGCGCACCGGCAACTCCTGTATTAATCAACACATCCACATGAAACTTGTCCACCAAAATCTGCGCGCACAGCCCCGCATTCACCTTGCCAATGCCACTCTGAACCACAACAACATCCTTTCCGCATAGTCTTCCGCGGCAAAAACTCATAGCCGCCTGACTCACGGTCTCTTCAATCTCCATCGCTTCCTTCAGCTGTGCCACTTCCTGTTCCATTGCTCCGATAATTCCTATCATCTTCAATCCTCCAAATCTCTATTATTTAATTCTATTTCGTAAAACTGGTCAACAAGCTGTATCTCCCAATAATCACTTATCTTCTTGTCAACTTTTATCTCTCTGATCAATCTTCCCCCATTCTTTGTTATGGTCTTAGCCGAACCAATATTCTCTTTATAGCATCCCACAGTAACACTTTCCATTCCCAGCTCCCTGCACTTGTCTAGCGCAAAATGAAGCATTTGGCCTGCGTAACCCTTTCTTCTTTGATGCGGTCTTACCCCATATCCTATATGTCCATATTTCAGAGCTAAATCTTCCGGCATATCGAACCTTATGCTCAAAAATCCTACAAGCTCATTTTCATCACTAAACGCAAGATATGTGAAAGATTTCCCCCATACTGGATCGGAGATAAAAGTATTGTCATGAATTTTCTTTACCCACTCCCCATACTCCATCAATGGCAGGCTGCTTGTTGCACTCAGACTCTTCTCATTATTGGAATAATGTTCCTGAATATATAGCATAATCTCGCTTCTATCTTCCATTTCCGGTAATCTAAATTTCATGGTATATCCTTATCCTTCTTTTATCTTTTTACTTCATAGTCTCCACCAGCCAATGTTTCACAACCTCTTCCTGAAACTCACAGAACATCGGAAAATAGCTATCTTTAACATCATCCACATAATCTGAAATGTCCTTACTGCCGTTATCCCAATCCACCTGACACTCTACATCCAGTGCCCTCAACCATAGTCTTAAGTTCTTAATCAGCCCACGCTGACCCGCGGCTTTTAATACCTGCCTTGGATACCCTGTATCCTTTCCGGGATAGCCTTTCTTTTCCATCAGCGTTCCCATAAGTTCCAATGCCCGTTTGACACATTCTCTATATAGTACGCTAAATCCTGCCAACACTATATTTTCATAAGGTTCATTATAATTATATATCTCCCGCAGATTTTTTAAAGCCGCAGAAAACGCTTCATATTCTCCCATAACTGTTCTCCACCTGACTTTACTTATTTTACAATACGGTTATTATAGCAAATTTTCAACAGGATACCTAGCATTTTCTCCACACATTTGTTATAATTTGCGTTAACAACACATATTTTAACTTAATAAACGTAAGGAGTATAACTATGGATTACAGACCTCAGGGCGTATGCTCACGCCATATACATGTAGATGTAGACAGTAACAATGTTATTCACAATGTTCAATTCGAGGGAGGATGTTCTGGAAATACACAGGGAATCTCACGTCTTGTAGAAGGCATGGATATAAACGAGGCAATTACCCGAATGGAAGGAATCAAATGCGGCTATAAGGGAACCTCTTGTCCAGACCAGCTGGCCAAAGCCTTAAAACTTTACAAATCACAAACCAGCTAATTCTTAATGTGTTAGCTGCCTAAATTTTGACATACTTAAAGGACTGGCGAGCGCCAGTCCTGACATGATTTTTTTCCAGAGAGACTATTCCAACCACTGCACATTGAATGGCGTGTCTTATTCACGCTAGGTTTTCTCAATGTAAGGTCCTATTTTTTATATAATAGTAGTGGTTATATAACAGACAACGGCAGTGGTTGGAATAGTCTCTCTGAGTAATATAAAACACTTAAGTGTTTGTTTGACTAATTAACAAAAGTTTGCCTTAATAAAATAATTACATTATATCCAAATTCCATTTGAATAAGAACCACTAGCATCAGAATTAGCTGAGTGCAAACAATGTGTACGATAATAGTATCCTGAAGGCACAGATATCGTCTTACTTGAGCTGACAGACATTGCATTATATCTTGTAGCAGACCATGATGTATATACTTGCCATGATCCATTTACTAATCGCTCCACCCTAACATTTACGCCTACACTAGAAACTGTTGTCTGGGCAATAGTGGTTCCTCCAGCAGCCACTTTACCTTCGCCAGCTTTCGCAATAGTTGATGAGCCACTTCTTAAATAAACTCCCCTTGATAAATTTAAAATTGTGACTTCTGATGAATTTTCTGATGTTAAATATGAACCATCGATACAATCTCCTACTTCTGCTGCTTTTACCGGCATAGCCACTGATAATAATACTATCATTGATAATACTAAAGATTTAGATATCGCCATAATTTTTTTCATATACGCTTCTCCTTTTATACCCTTCTATTATATTAACAATTTACAACTTAAAAACTAACGCTTTTTTTACAAAAAATTTAAATTATTTATAATTTTATACATTTCACTTGCATTCACTGTAGTAGTTATAATATAGAATACATTTTTATATTCATATTGAATCATATACTGTTCTGTATTATTATCTTTCACTTTATATCGTTTTATTGTAATAGGAACTTCAGATACTATCTGTGATTGTTCTTCTATCAGCTCATCTTCCATATCATATCCAAAAGATTTATTAGTATAATTTACTAAAATTCGATACTCAAGAACACTACCGTTATAATCAAATAGTAAATATGCTTCTTGTAACTCTGGGTCAATAATACTCTCTACAAATTGAGTTCCTTCTGGTAAGTACCATAACTGTACTGCATCAAACCCAAACTTATCCTTAATTTCCTGATATGCCTGTTCTTCATTATCAATACCAGAATTAACATTAACATTCTCTTTATTATTTTCTTTATTAGAATCTATCTGCACCATTTGTCTATCACCAATTATTTGATTCTTAATATCAGTAAAGAACGGGACATCACCAAAACTGGTCATTCCAAATCCCATTACCATAACCGCAACAATGGCTACAAGTACAAACGCCATACGACGGCGTTTTCTAAACCGAACCACTCTCCTTTCATTATAATTTTCTTCATCTGTACTGCCTCCGTCTGCGCCTTTATCACCTCCATTGCCGTTGTCGTCATCGCCATTGCCGTCATTTGCCCTCTTAATCTGAAATTCCCTTCCAATGCGGATTGCTTCTTTGTCCTCATCGGAAAGCATTTCGTAGGCGGCCTTCTCAGCCTCATACTGTTCAATCTTTGCCTTGAGGCCCGCGTCCAGTTCTTCCGGCAAGGCGATATCTTTCAATGACTCATCGGCTTCTACTTCTTTGATTATTTTGTCAGCTTCTTCCGTTAACTCATTTTTGAGAAGCTTCTGCATTCTTTCCTGTTCGCTTTTCATCATATAACCTCATTCTTTTTGTTTTCTTCCCCTTTTTCTTGACCTTTTATCTTTATCTGTTTAATATTATAATATTGGAGGCAAAAAGGATTTCTCCGCACTCCGTGCTCACGAAATCCTATAACATTCAAATTCCGCCCTTTCGGGCTGCCTTCTCATGTTTTGCGGCTCCCAAGTTCACACGAATACATGCTAGCACACATTCGCATGACCTTTTGACCCTTGGCACTTTATTATGCGGTTGAGGTCAAAATAAATTTTGACCTCTGATGCCAACGGATTTCTCCGCACTCCGTGCTCACGAAATCCTGTAACATTCGAATTCCGCCCTTTCGGGCTGCTTTCTCATGTTTTGCGGCTCCCAAGTTCACACGAATGCCTGCTAGCACGCATTCGCATGACCTTTTGACCCTTGGCACTTTATTATGCGGTTGAGGTCAAAATAAATTTTGACCTCTGATGCCAACGGATTTCTCCGCACTCCGTGCTCACGAAATCCTATAACATTCGAATTCCGCCCTTTCGGGCTGCTTTCTCATGTTTTGCGGCTCCCAAGTTCACACGAATGCCTGCTAGCACGCATTCGCATGACCTTTTGACCCTTGGCATCATATATTAATTAGAGATAAATCAGGAGGAAGATTATGAAACGTATAATTTTAACCGGCGGTGGTACTGCCGGGCATGTCACACCTAATATTGCTCTGCTGCCCCGTCTGCGGGAGCTTCAATATGATATTCATTATATTGGCTCCTACAATGGAATGGAAAAAAATCTTATTGCGAAACAGGGTATCCCTTATCACGGAATCTCTTCCGGTAAGCTTCGCCGTTATTTCAGTCTTCAAAATTTCACTGATCCATTTCGTGTACTTAAGGGGTTCGGCGAAGCAAACAAACTTATTAAAAGTTTAAAACCAGATGTTATTTTCTCCAAAGGCGGCTTTGTGAGTGTCCCAGTTGTTATGGCCGGCAAACGTAATCATGTACCCACCATTATCCATGAATCGGATATGACTCCGGGGTTAGCTAACAAGCTCTCCATCTCCTCGGCCACAAAAGTTTGTTGTAACTTCCCCGAGACTTTAAAGTGCCTTCCTCCAGAAAAAGCCGTTCTTACAGGCTCCCCTATCCGTCAGGAATTAATGACCGGCAGCCGCGAAAGGGCGCGTGCTTTCTGTGGTTTTGAGGAAATCAAACCTGTCATCCTCATCATCGGAGGAAGCTTGGGGGCTGCCGCTGTCAATGATGCTGTGCGAAATATTCTTCCCCAGCTTCTTGAAAAATACCAAGTTATCCACCTTTGTGGCAAAAACAAACTGGATTCCTCTTTAAAGAATTTAAAGGGCTATGCCCAGTTCGAATATATCTCTGATGAGCTTAAGGATCTTTTTGCTCTTGCAGATATCGTAATTTCACGTGCCGGTGCGAATGCAATCTGCGAACTCCTTGCCCTGAAAAAACCGAATCTATTAATTCCCTTATCCGCAAGTGCCAGCCGGGGCGACCAAATATTAAACGCCCGTTCATTTGAACATCAGGGGTTCAGTATTGTCTTGGAAGAAGAAGAAATAACCAACGAACTTCTCCTGTCTAAAATAAATAAATTATATGAAGCTAAAGATTCTTATATAGAAACTATGTCCCAGTCCTCTCAAAAGGATCCCATAGAAACTATTATTCATCTAATCGAATCCGCTTCGAAAAATTAAGATATATTTTGATATGTTACGAAACATACTAGAAACAGGTGTCACATCGGCACCTGTTTGTTTATAAGTATTTTGTTGCTTCATATTGTTCCTTATAATTCTTTTTAATCCACTTCTTAGCTCTGTACAATACACTATGCAGCACCTCAATACTAACTCCAAGTTCATCAGCGACTTCCTGCTAACTCCTCTCTAAACAGTATACCATTGTCACCGCGTCAAACCAACGCTCATTAAGATTATACAATGAACTTAAAATGTCTTCTTTCAGTCTTATCATCTCTTTGTCATGTATTACCTTGAAAATTACATCTTCTGTATCTTCAGCAGACTCTCTTAAGTCAGATGTCAAAGTAATGTTCTCATCCGGTATTTCGTAGGCGGCCTTCTTGTTATAGTTCAAAGCCGCGTTCTTTGCCGATTTTAATAACCATTTCACAGCATAGTCCATATCGTAAGTATTAAAATGAGTGTATAACTGAAGAAAAGTATCCTGTGTTATCTCTTGTGCTACATGATAATTGTCAGAGTATTTCATGGCTGTTTTGAATATCAATTCCTTGTTCGCATTGTAAATGCGATTAAAGCTTTCGCAGTCTTTTGCCTGAGTTTCCACTTTGATATCCTCTGCTCTACCCTTTTTCTTTTGTAACTATACCCACTTATTTATTTAATCGTGCCAGTATCTCATCTCTGACTTCATCTGTTAATTTACCGGGCGTCCAGCTTATCCCAGCGCCGTCCCCCTTGTACCTAGGAATTAAATGTATATGAAAATGGAACACCGTCTGCCCGGCAACCTCTTTATTATTCTGTATAACGTTATAACCATCGCACTCCAGCACATCGGTAAGTACTGTCACCATCTTCTTCGCCAGCTTATAGGCTTTGGCAAGCACCTCGTCATCAATCTCATACAAGTCTGCATAATGCTCCTTTGGCAGAATCAGTGCATGTCCCTTTGTCGCCGGTCCTAAGTCAAGTATTACTTTAAAATCTTCATCTTCATATAAGGTAGCTGACGGAATATCTCCGCCTGCGATTTTACAAAATATACAATTCTGGTCTTTCATAATTTATCCCTCACTTTACAATTTGTATTTGAATATCTTCAGGCACAATGTTAAACTATGTTCTGAAAGGCGGTATTGATTATGTCATTTACAAACAGAGACTATGAAAATCTGGAACAACTTATGAATGAGAAACCTGAAAATAGAGAGTTGATTGAGAAGCTTCTGGAGTCTCATCAATACACTATCAGCAAAATCAGTCACGAAATCCGCAACCCGCTTGCGCTGGTCTACAGCACCTTACAACTGATAGAATCTCAGCATCCAGAAGCGAAAAGTTTCAAACACTGGAACGACATGCGGGAAGATATTGAATTTATGAACAGTCTGCTGCTGGAGCTGTCCACTTACAATAATGGTGAGCGGCTTAACCTTCAGCCCGTATGCGCTTATGATTTCTTAAGCCATATTTGTCTGTCATTTGCATCTTCCTGCGTAGACACTGAGATTGAATTCACCTCGAAAATAGATAAAAATCTTCCAAATATATTCTGTGACCGTATTAAGCTTCATGAAGTTGTTTTGAATCTTCTGAAAAATGCCTTTGACGCGGTAACACCTGCCGGTTCAATACGTCTCGAGGCATATATAGAAAATAACATGCTGAAAATTGTTATTTCAGATACTGGCTGCGGCATTTCTCCTGAACAGCTTGATGAAATATTTAATGCCTTCTTCACTAGTAAGTCAGGTGGTACTGGACTTGGACTAGCTATAGCCAAACGGGTAATTACGGCTCATCAAGGAAGCGTCAGCGTAAAATCAGAACTACATAAAGGCTCTAAATTCACAATTTCATTGCCTGTTGGATAATCTTACCATTATTATAGGTAATGCATCAGGCTTTTACAAGACTTTATTTTTAAAAACTTTATTCTTCCGCCACTGTCGGTTACTGTACACATCCTCCGGGTGTGCACAGTAACCAACGTCATGCAAAAGTATCCCAGTCTCCCCACATTTTTTTCTTCCTTTTCCTTAATTTATCATTTACCATTCCCCACATGCTTCTTTTTTCTTTCACTTTGCTCCCCAGCATTTCCTGCTCACCTTCCCAATCGTCAATCCAATAATCTTCTTCTACTGCATAAGTATGCTCTTTCTCCGCGGACATTTTCTTTACCTCTGTATCCTTTTTTTCCAAGATTTCTTCCAGTACTTTTTCAATATTATAATTCTCTTCCATGGATGCTTTGTGAAGTTCATAGGCTAAATAAATCGCCTCCTTATCAGCATAGTCCGCTTTCTTAACAAAGTATTCTGTAAGCTGGTGGAATTCTTCCCATATATCCGCGCATTTGCAAGGACAAAAACAAAAATAGAACTGCCCATCCGACTGATAAATATAATCAGGGACTAGTAAAAGACCGTTGGGGTTGAGTAGAAGATTTTCTACTTCTCTCAGCGCCTCCACAAACTGCTTCATAAAACTTTCCATTTCTCTATATCCCAAAACCGTATTTTCATAAAAAGATTTCATTGATAATTTTCCACTTATTTCATACCTGTAGCTGCTCCTTTCCTCTCTTCCCTGCCCCTGAACAGGCAGTAAACGTTTCAGTGTATTTGAATTGAGCATTCTCATTTGATAATTTTCTTTATATACCTCATCTATTTCTAACGATAGCCATGCATGATTGAGGTTCCGTTCATACTTTCCTTCTATATCACAATGTTTAAGAGCAGCTTTACGTAATTCATCGTTCATTTGTCAATCTCCTCCAGTCTTTGTCTGGCTATTCTGAATTTGCGGATTAATTTCTCAGGCTCTGTAATAGCTGCACTCTTATTCACGGTTAATGCCATGTTCCTAGCCCTAGCTTTCACTTTCACTTCTATGCCGTTCTTCCCAGAATTCACTGAGATGGAGGCGCCCCCAAAGAAAATTAGTTTCCCTTTTATGCGCTCTTGAAAATATTGTGCCAGCTTTCCTTCCGGTACCTCACCCTCATGTGCGATTTCACTGCCGACAACGGCGGTCTCATATGACGCGCCTGCCAGAATATTCTTATCATGATAATAAAATAAGGCAAAGAGCACCAGCATCCACACCAGCATTATCATTGGGAATAAATACGCAGCCTCCACTACCGTGCTCCCTCTTAAATCCCCCTTTTTCACCAAAGCATCACGCCTCCTATATATCCAAGAATCAGAAACGGATAAAGTGGTATTCTTTTTTTTCTAGACCATTTTTTCCAGAACATTCCGATTCCTGCCGCCAAAGCGGCCCCTGCAAATGTAAAGAACAGCAAAAAACTTAACTTCCAGATTCCGCAGTATATCCCTAAATTCGTAATCATCCACCCGTCTCCATATCCGATACTTTCTTTTGTCATCTTCGCAGCAATGAGAAACAACACTCCCGCCGCACCTCCTGCCGCCCATATATACCAGCCGGCACTCTCAAAATATATACTGCTGCACAAGGCCCCCACGGTTCCCAGTGCTAAATACCAGACGGGAATCATTTGCCTTTTTAAATCATATATACTGCCCAAAACAAGATAGGGCAGAATCATCAATTCTATTATTTTCCGCATTTTGAACAAGCTCCTTTTCCCTTTACTTCCTCTAAGGGTACCGCGTAGACCTTTCTTTTCAGACCGCTGCATGACAGCGAGCTGTGATATCGGTCTCCAAAATTCGTGATAAAAACAGTGCCTCCGTCCTTCCAACTTTTCATGCACCGCTCACACGGATGATATTTCCCATGACTCTCGTTCCGCAGACTCTCGATTTTCTCTGCCGGGACAGAACGAATAGACAGCTCTAGGTAGGTGCAATGAAAATCAAGATGATATACAACTCCGGTCTCTGTAACATAGACAATCGTAGTATCCGGACTGTAGGAAAATCCTTCCTTTACATAGCCTGTCCAGCATTTCACACGCATATTTTCTTCTTGAGAAACAGAGGGAATGGCCAATACTGGAATGGGAATTCTAACTTGATACTGTACATGAAGCACTATAATGTTACTGTCGGGATACATGATTGATTTACCACACTTTAAGCCTCTGCTGCCCCCTACGGTAAGGCTGCGCTCTAAACGGTCTGCACCGATGCTCTTAACTATCTCATGCTCAGCCTTGGCCGCCGTAAAAATAGGATTAACATACGTTTCTTGGGCTATCCGTTTACCTGCTTCATGCATTCCAGAAATCACGGCTGTCCTGAGCGCCTGAATTTCCAGCAGCCAGATTAAACTAACTGCCGCATACAGAAACAACGGAATGCAAAAAGCCGCTTCTACTGTAATGCTTCCTCGTGAGGCGGATGCAGATGCCTTTTCTATATTAAGAAAGAATTGTATATTGCGTGAGTATTCCGGTCTGCCCTCCTTTCTAGAAATTTTATTTACATTGTGTTTGTGAGGATTGTTTGATTTACCACTAAAGATTATGGGTAAGGGCAATAGAAAAGGCATCTGTATCCACCTCCTTTCACGTTATCTATTGATACATGAACCTTGTTTTAAAGTTATATGTAATTCCTCGTCTCATGGAACACCTATTCTTTGTCTCTAATTTTGTAATGCAGGTATCTGCTCTAAAAAAGTCCTTTGCCAGACGTGTTCTCAAATTTGTCTCGATTAAATCCAGTGCTCTCATTGTCAAGAGTTCCTTTTTTTCAAGTAGAAGAAGCATCTGCAGATACCGCTGATAAGTATACCCGCCTTCCCAGTCTTTCCCTTCATTGATGTCCCCGGACGCTCCCAGCGTCAAAAGGCCTGTGAGTGGAAGCTGCCATGATTCCTTTGACTTTATCAGCGGAACACGTCTTCCCGAAAGCAAGGAGCGTACGTCCATAATCCCTTCCCCGTAGGCCCATGCAAGAAGGATAGCCTGCTTCACGATTTCCGTAACGCCGGGAACTGTAAGCAGCGTGCAAAGCCCCGCCGCCAAGGTTTCAGCCTCGGCTTTTTTAGCTGTATCGGTACAGAGATACCCATAGTTGGGTCCGAACCGGAGTAATAGCAGCTTCTTCACCACGGATTCCAAATTTTCCGAATCATTAGCCTTGCCTTCCAGCAGATACTCAAGCTCATACGCCAACGGTCTGTTGTTACTCTCATCAGATGCGCATATAAACTTATCAAGAAGATACAGATTGAAAAAAATGGAGGAGGGTATTTTATTTGTAGGTTCGGGGAAACTGCCCCGCCCGGTATTTAAGCTTCTTCTGCTCACCATACCTGAAGCATCCACAGCTTTCTGGGATACCACAAAAGATTGTGGAAGAACAATATCCAGCATTTTACCATTCCGTATTTTACCGACAGCCTCAATTGGATTATCCTCCTCCGGAAGTTTCTCTTCTGCCTCATTCAACAGAGTGTCCAACTCTGCGCTCGTCCTAGTATTCTCTTTCTCATACTCTTCGGCATTCTCTTTTTGATCCTTCCAGACAGACAATCCTCCTGCCAGACTCTCGGCCACATCCACGCCGTATTTTTCTTTTTCATACTCTACGGCCTGTTGGTAAAAAGCTTGTCCACTGTGGTCAGACAGATACTCGATTTTTTCTATTTCTGAGTCCATATTTTCTGCCCCATAAAAGGCCAGTCGGTTTAAAATATTCTCCTCAGACCAGTGCCCTGTCTCATAAGTTCCCTCCACCGCAAAAATATCGTAATTCTCCAGAAGCGTAGTCTGAAATTCTGCAAACACAGACTCCACAGCTCTCCCAGCGGCGGCCCGCTTTTCATTCTTTAACACTTGTATAGAAGCACTTTCTATTACCGCTCCCACCAGAGTGAGAAGCAGCAAGAAAATCATACTTAAAAATACCGTTATTTCTCCTTTGACCATTTTTTTCATATCTGTACTCTCTTTTCGTTTTCTAAGCTTTAGATTCCTGCACTTTCACTTGTTATTTTAGAAAATATTGACTGTACCAGACTGGTAAGCTGTGATTTGAAAATTATAATCAATCCTATAACTACCACCAGTATCAAAATCAATTCAATTACTGTAATCCCCTTCTGTTCCTGCAGTACGTTCCGCACGCGGAGCGCCTGCCAGCGTATCCAATGCCTCATACTCTCACCTCCTCAGTCTTTTAAATCTGTATAGACCAAAAAGCCGGTATAATAATGACAGCCATCACGACCGCAAGCATCAGAAACATGGGGACAAGAAGCTTCGTTCCCGCCTCTTCGCCCAACCTTTTTGCTCTGCTTTTGCGGTCCTCCATAGCCTGTACTGCTTCCATACGGAAAATATCTGCCAGCCCTTTCGTGCCTTTTTTCAGGTTCTGGGACAGCAGCGCCCCAAACTTCATGTAGACCGTCAGTCCGCACCGCCGTGCAAAGCGCTCATAGCTTTCTGCTTCTGCAATACCACTTTTCATCTCCTGCCATGTATACAACATCTCTTCATAGGCAGGCCGTTCCTCTCCACTATGCTTCTTTTTTTCTCGATAGTCTTCAGTCACTTTTTTCCATACATTTTTAGCTGTCATGCCTGCTCCCATCAACATAGTGAATTGGCTTATAATTTCGGGATAATCACAGAGCATTAGTTCCTGCCGCTCTTTTCGTTTCTTTTCCTTCTTCTGTTTATCCATAAGAATGACACAGAACCCTGCTGTCATTCCAAGGAGGAGCACTGCCGGAAGGCTTGTGCCGCCCGAATTTCCCCATTTAAGGTCCTTCCCTTCGAATTGTGCAGGCAGTACCAGAAAAGGACTTGTACGCGTTTCTTCATCTGTTTGCTTAACCAGCTCCAAAATACGCTCTTTTATCCCTGCCGGCTTTTCTTTTGCAAACGCTCGGATTGCTGTACTGTATAGCGCCTCCTTGTCCTGATATTTAAGCACTGCACTGATTGTAATCAAGACTCCTTCCTGATTCTTATCTAGCTCCTTCAATACATCCTGTTTCAGCTTTCCGCTCATATCAATCACATCGTAGCGGCTGAATTCCCAGACAATGGAAAAAGGAAATCCCGATAGTTTCTGTGGGAGAATTAAATCATGATAGACATAATCCAGACTTTTATTTTTACCTATAATTGTCTGCTCAAGAGCCTTCATCGCCTGCCGGAACATAGATTGAAGTTCTTCTTCGGTATACTCTCTTGGAAGAATCTCGATTTCCATCTCCTGTGTATCCTCTCCCTCAAGCTGAACCATGACCGATTCCTTTCTCGCATTTTCTCCATACCCGTTCCGCTCAATCTTTTCTATCCGGTTGATACCGTCCGTCATACAGACAAAGAGCATGGCAGCCAGAGTGGCTCCAGCAACAAGAACCGTAACTTTAGGCGGAGATTTCCATGAGATATCAAGCAGCCTTTTTTTCACTCGGTCTTTTAATTTCAACTTACACCTCAATCGTAATAATCTTCTGCCCCAGCCGGATGGCTGTTAAATAAACCAGAAGGCAGAGACTCATAAAAAATATGCCAGCAGCATTGCCATATAATACTCCCATGAATTCTGGAAAGCTGACTCTCATATACGCTACAATCCCAAGCGGTATGACACACATTACTTTAAATTCCAGCTTCTTAGCCGAAAGAATCGTGTTGATTTCCCTCTCCACGTCCATCTTATCTCCTATCTGCCGCATCGCACTGCGAATGATTGCTATGCTGTCGCCTCCATTTCTTTTGGCAAGTGTAAATACTGTAACAAAACTCTGTACCTCTTCCAGCTGTGTCCGGCGGGCCAGCTCCTTCCAGACTTGCTCCGCAGTCATATTGATATTAAGCTGGCGGGACATATATATAAACTCTCTTACAATCAGAGCCTTAGCCGGATACATTACCTGCATCTCTCTGCCTACCTCTTTCACTGCATTCTCCATAGAATACCCAACGTTTAGGGCAGATGCCAATGTCTCCAGCGCGTCCCGGAACTGTCCTCTGAATTCTCGCTGCTTCTTCCTTATAGATTCCCTTTTCTTCCGCCGGTAATAGTAAATTCCCAGCGGGGCCAGCAATACTGCCGCCCACAAATCAGCATAGAACAGATACGCTGTCACACTTACTAAAAATATGCTTTCAGCAGCTGCCAGCACATATTCTTTTACCTTAATATCCTGCTGCCAATAACTTTTCTTTTTTGATGAGCTCTCCGCATTTCACCCAGTCTCCTTGGATTCTTCCGCTGCACGCTTCCGTCTCCCGAAAGGAAAACAAAGGATTGAGCAGAATCTCTCCCTTTTCATAACCGGCCACCTCCACTATTTCCAATAATTTTCTGCTTTTATCACGGAGTCTTCCGAGATGCACCAAAATGTCAATTCCCGATGCAATCTGCCGTTCGACTGCCGGCAGTGGAAGCTCCATCCCCATCAGTACCATGGTTTCCAGCCGGCTCACCATATCTCTGGGACTGTTTCCATGTCCCGTGCTAAGTGAACCGTCGTGTCCCGTATTAAACGCCTGAAGCATATCAATGGCTTCCTTGCCTCTGACCTCCCCCACGATAATCCGGTCTGGTCTCATACGCAGCGCAGCCTTTATCAGATCACGGATGGTTATTTCCCCAGTACCTTCTACATTTGCATTACGTGCTTCCAACCGCACCAGATTGGGAAGCCTCCGTATCTGCAGTTCTGCGTTGTCTTCAATGGTAATGATTCGTTCATCCTTAGGAATATAGTCTGAGAGCGCATTCAAAAATGTGGTCTTTCCAGAGCCGGTTCCTCCGCTAATAAAAATGTTATATTTTGCCCGTACGAGCCGGACAAGGAACTCCACCACTTCCCATCCTATTGCCCCAAGTTTTAATAATTTTTCCATAGTAATTCTCTGGTTTGGAAACTTACGAATCGTTACAATAGGCCCATTCAGCGCCGTCGGATACAGCACCGCGTTGACACGGGAGCCGTCCTTTAGTCTGGCGTCCACAATAGGAGAAGCCTCATTGACAATACGATTACAGTCCGCCACCATCTGCTGTATCACATCCTCCAGCTTACCGCGGGAGACAAATTTTTTGTCGGACAGAAAAATCTTTCCCTCTTTTTCAATAAAAATATTCTCTACTCCGTTAATCATAATCTCCGTGACCGACTCATCTTCAATTAATTCCTGAAGAATATCCAGCTTACGGAATGCATTAAAAAGCTCCTTTCCAAGCGCCGCTTTTTCCTGAAGGGGTATAAATTCTGTTCTGGAGCGCTTTTCCAGAAGCTGATGAATCAGTTCTAATAGTTCCTCGTCATCCACCTCGGCTGTCAAGTCCAGATGAGCCAGAACTTCTTCGTGGAGCTGCTCTGCTTTCAGCATGCCGCGTCACCTTCCCCTTCCATCTTTCTACTTCGCCCTGCGCCTCCTTTACAGACTGGCGCATGGTCCTTGTCATATCTATGTAGACAGACTTGAGCTCCAGCTCCTGCAGCTTAAGCACCTCCAGCATATAGCGGTATTGTGCCATTTTTGCTTTGGCATACACATCATCCGTGAGTGGAACGAACAAGAGGTCAACACTCTTCAGCAGCGCAAATACATCAGCCACTGAGTTTCCAATATCAAGTATAATCTTACTGTAGATACTCTGTATGCCGAGCCTCTCCAAAAGCCCGCTCCACTCCTGAGCTGAAATTGCTCTCAAGTCTGTCCAAACTTTCATAGGAGGTATGTAATCAAGAGCCCCCATCTGCTTGACAGTTGATGATATCCGCACACTGATATCCCCACTTTCCTGTTTTGCATAATAGAGCAGATGGGATAAATCTTGTCCTTCATCTTCAGGAAAATAACCACCGATTCCGGCATAGGTCTCCAGATTGAGATAAAGCACATTTTCTTTTTGTGCCAGCGCTTTTCCAAGCTTAACCGCAAATGTTGTCTTTCCCGTCTTATGGACAGGTGAATAAACTCCGATAATCAAGCTCCGCCCTCTGCCCGCACGCAGAGCACCGTGAAATTCTTCCTGACACATTTTTAAAATATCGTCAGTCAGCTTATCTGCCGGCTGATACTTCATAATTTCTTTTTCATTTTCACCCAAATCCGCACAATGACTTTGAGTGAGAACTATTTTTTTATCTGCATGAATCCGCTCTCTGTCTTCTAGTGGATATGCTTCACTGATCAGCAAAACCTGTATATGATTCATTTCCAGCAGCTTTTCCACTATTTCTATCGTAGAACAGACCCTGACTTGAAGAAGCGCCTCTTTTCTTTGCAGCAAAAATTCTGCCAGTCTTTCAGCATAATCTTCTTCTGTGTCGCAAATGATAATGTCCTTATGAATCCGTCTTATCCCTCCTTTGCAGATGATTTTTTGTTTCTTTAAATTTCAGTTTTGAATAACTGCCGATATGGCGTGAGGAATGTCGTCACATTCCTTTGGATGTAAATTTCAATAGTCAGAATGACTTTTTGAAATCACAAATATGTTGATTGAAAATCCATGACTCACACAATGTCTTTCTTGTAAGGGTGATTATAGACTATTCTTTTTCTTCTTGTCCAGCATTTTTTTTAATTCTAATAAATTTTGTGCAACTCCTACATAATTTTATAAAACATAATCCCGTAAAGAAGCCCAACCCCCGGAATTCCAAGAGTTCCAGATGTCAAAAAGGAGAGCAGATTAAGTCCTACAGAAACTGGTATATTTCTATAGTCTAAAAATTGGTTCGCAAAAAAGATAAGCCCCATCCCCAATATGGCACGAATTATAAAATTAATTAAAAATGGAGGTCTTTTATTTTCCATAAATTTTTCCCCTTTTCATCTATTCTGCACAAAATTTCCCTTACTCCATATATATACCAGAACAGGTATTTTATTCTAGTTTTCGGAGATACTAAGAAAAAATTCATAAAGGAGAATCCAGATATGAGACTGTTACAAAAACCCAACTCCGCGGAGGGAAACGTTCTCCTGCGGCATCTGGGGAGCAAGGAGCTGGAGGAGGAGATCCTTCGCGCCAAGGCAGATTATGACACGGCCTGCATGCACTTTGAACATGCCTGTGACCCCGACTTAATCGACAGCTGTATTTATGCAGAAAATGCAGCATGGAAGCGTTACTGCTTTTTAGTGCGTCAGGCAAATTTGATTTAGTCATGACACTCCCGGTTCAGTGTCGGCTCCTTAGACGAATAAATTATATGAAAAAAGACTGTCTGTGCAGCCGCACAAACAGTCTTTTTTCATCCTTTTACAATTCAATCTCAATCTTACGGCCGGTTCTGTGGTATTGATGATACCTCACCCCTGCCGAATCAAACATATGCTTGGATGCCAGCACCGAATCGGTATCCGCATACTTGTCGCAGTCATATATAACCTCTTTAATTCCGGACTGGATAATAGCCTTAGCACATTCATTACAAGGAAACAAGGAAACATAAAGCTTTGCTCCTTCCAGACTACCTCCGCCGTAATTCAAAATTGCGTTCAGCTCACTGTGCACCGTATATACATATTTTGTCTGAAGAGGGTCTCCCTCTCTCTCCCATGGAAATTCGTCGTCTGAACAGCCTCTGGGAAGTCCATTATATCCCATAGACAAAATTTTGTTGTCAGGACTTACAATACAGCACCCAACTTGTGTGCTGGGATCCTTGGAGCGTCTGCCAGACAACATGGCTACTCCCATAAAATACTCATCCCAAGAAATATAATCTTTTCTTTTGCCGCTCATTTTTTTCTCCTATTTTGTTCCAAAAATACGGTCCCCTGCATCTCCCAGCCCCGGCACAATATAACCATGACTATTAAGATGTTCATCCAGCGCTCCGATATAAATGTCTACATCCGGGTGCTCCTTCTTCATGCGCTCAACGCCCTCAGGCGCCGCTATAATACACATAAAACGAATATTTTTCACACCTTTATCCTTGAGCATGCGAATGGCTTCCACACTTGACCCTCCAGTGGCGAGCATAGGATCTACAACAAACACCTCTCGCTCATCACAGTCTGCCGGAAGCTTACAGTAATATTCTACCGGCTCTAAAGTATCCGGATCCCGATAAAGACCGATATGCCCGACCTTCGCTGCCGGAATCATAGTGAGCATACCCTCAACCATGCCAAGTCCCGCACGTAAAATCGGCACTACGGCCAGTTTCTTGCCTGCAAGTTCCTTTCCGATGGTTTTGCAAATCGGTGTCTCAATCTCCACTTCCTGAAGTTTCAAATCTCTGGTTGCCTCATAGCACATCAACATTGCTATCTCTCCGACCATAGCCCGAAAATCCTTTGAGCCCAGCTCCTTACGCCGGATATAGCTGACTTTGTGCTGAATCAGCGGATGGTCCATCACATACACATTTCCCATTAGTGTTTTGCCTCCTCATTTAGTTTTTCTGCAAGTTTTATAATATACGCTTTCATCATATCGTACATTTCTTCGTACCGCTCCAGTGCTTGTCCATACACAGAAGGTATCTCTTGCTCTCCTCCTACATACTCACACAGCGTATAGACATGTTCAAATTGTGGATATTCACTTTTTATTTTCAGTTTCTGTGTTTCTTCCATAGCGAGAACCAAAGTATCCTCGTTCAGCACATCTTCCGAAAAAGCAGTGGTCTCATGGCCCGCCAAAACAATGTCATGAATCTTCATTATCTCCTCCGCCTTCGGATTTAGCGGCTCGGGAAATAACACGATCATCCCTCTCGAACACACGGTGTACTCCTGAAGAAGCGGCTGACGTCTAAGAAGGGCCGCTGCCATAGGCGCCCGGCAGTTATCACTGCTGCTGACAAACACAATACTGCGGTATTTCTGAAGCTTCGTTATCGCGCCGGCAGCCAGAACATGATGCCCCGCAGCCTTCCCCAGACGGTTCATAATAGCTGTTCCAATTCCTTCTGATGGGAAGGCTTCACTATAAATGTAATCCACTTCTTCATCGTCAAATTCCCGCAATATCTTATATAGATTCCGGGCAACAGTTTTTTCATTTTCTCTGGAACCTATATTCTTGATAATGCCTACCGTATACTCTCCTATTGTCTCATTGGACGCAATAATACCCACTTTATAACCAAGTCTGACCTGTTCATATGCAATCTGCTTAATAGCTTTTACAGTCTCGCCGCTGTCACCTTCTACTATGATTAGTTCTGCTCTGGGTGCATAGTGCCTGTATTTCATCCCCGGAGCCTTTGGAGGTTCGGTGCTCTTGTCTGAGATAAGACTCTCATCTACCGTCACTTCTCCAATAATCTTATCCAGCATCTCCTTTGTGACCGCCCCCGGCCTCAGTATCATCGGTGGCTCCACGGTCATGTCAAGAATCGTAGATTCTACACCAATCTCCACACTTCCGCCGTCCACTATCATATCGATCTTACCGCTCAAATCTGCCGCCACATGCTCTGCAGCTGTCGGGCTCGGACGTCCCGACGTGTTGGCGCTTGGCGCAGAAATATACCCTCCGCCCGCAGCGATCAGCGCTCTGGCTATAGGGTCATCCGGCATCCTTACCGCAACAGTATCAAGCCCTCCGGTAGTTCCGTAGGGCACAACATCACTCTTATTAAAAATCATCGTAAGCGGGCCGGGCCAAAAATTCTCCGCAATCAGCCTTGCCTTTTCCGGAACATTCTGCACTATCTTGTCCAGCGCCTCAAATTCCGCAATGTGCACAATTAGTGGATTGTCGGATGGACGTCCCTTCGCGGCATATGTTTTTCCTGCCGCTTCTTCATTCAGCGCATTGGCCCCCAGCCCATACACGGTCTCTGTAGGGAACGCCACCAGTCCGCCATCCTTGAGAATCTGCCCTGCCTGCTCAATTACTTCTTTATCTATATCGCTTTTATTTACTTTTTTTATTATCGTTTCCATAACGTATATTATAACATTATATAGAAACCATGGCAAATTTATTTTTTCTCATCCGTATCCTCTCCTAAGCAGGTGAGAATCCCATCACATACCGCTTCCGCCATCTTCTGCTGATACTCCTCATCAATTAGTTTCTGCGCCTCTTCCCAGTTACTTAAAAAACCACACTCTACAATAATAGTCGGCACCTCCGTACGCTTCAAAAGGTAATATGTATCATTTGCTTTTGCCTGCCTTTTATTCGTGCTATCTACTTTTCTCACTGCTTCCTGAAGGATTTTTGCCATCTCTTCCCCTTTTTGGGAATGACTATAGTAAAATACCTGAGCACCTTTCACATCCTCCGTTTGATAGCTATTCTGGTGAATGCTGACCGTAAGTTTAGGTTTCACCTCATTTATCAGCTTTACCCTCTCTTTCATATCCTCTACCTTTTTGTTGGAAGCAGAACCCGATGCCAGACCCTCATCCTTTTCCCGAGTCATCAGGACAGAAATTCCCTTTTCCTTCAATATCGCCCGCACCTTTTTAGCAATCTCCAGATTAATGTCCTTCTCCAGCGCTTTGTTAACACCTATTTTTCCCGGATCGCTTCCCCCGTGGCCAACATCAATGATTACATCCGCCTCTTTTTTATTGACTTCATTTCCAGCCACATATTGGCTCAGAGTATAACTTCCGTAAATGACGACTCCCAGAAGGAACAAGGCAAAAAGCCATTTTATTTTTGAGCGCAAAAAAAGCCCTCCCTGCATATATTTTTATAATATATGCAGGAAAGGCCCTTTGATATACATCCGCTATAGCTTCTCGATTACTTCCTGTGCCGCAGCATACTGCTCTGCAAGCTGGCTCATATTGTCCTTCAAGAGTATATCATCCCTTGTATGCCCCGGCCGCAGCTGTTCTGTAATGGCAGACGATAGTTCCCGAATTCCTCCAAGCCCCAGATTGGCAGACACACCTTTTAATGTATGCGCCCAACGGAAAGCTGCCTCATAATCTCCCTCTTCCCAAGATATTTTAAGTTCATCATAACTTTTATCTTCCATAAACTTTTTGAGAATACGGCAGTACAGACCTTCGTTGTTCATAAATCTAGCCATAACTTCACGCTCATCTACCCCTATTGTTTGTAGTAATCCGAAATCCATAATTCTACCTCCGACCCTTCATATATCCACATACTTTTAGGACTAATTCACATATTTGACAATCAATTCCCAAATATCTGAATTCTCAAATCCCAGCTTCCATGCCGCTGTACCGGCAAGCTTAAATTCTTTCATGAGCTTAAGCTTTTCCTCCAGCGATGTGGCATCTTCGATCCAAATCTTATACACTGCCCCGTCGGCGTCCGTCCACTCCGCATAATTCTGCTTTGCAGTATCATCCCAAGTAATCTCAGCGCCGGCCTCACTTATTCTTCTTGCGGCCTCCGCCATGCCCATGGCTTCACTGGTAACATTCATAGGATAGTCCGCCGCCTCTGTTCCGGCCTGTTCCGCCAGCTCTTCCTCCGTCTTCGGGACCATTCTCCAAAGACGAGTGTAGAATGGAACGGCATTGATTACCTTATCTGCGGGCACATCCTTGATTGTCTCTTGAATCCCTTCTTTTACATAATTGTAGGAAGCCACGGAGCCAGCCTCGTAGGAACCACTGTAATGCTCATCATATCCCATGATTATCACATAGTCGGCCACAATCCCTTGTTCCTTTCTATGATAATGGGCATTAAATCCCTTCGGAACATAGTTGTCTACAGAAAGAACCAGATTGTTGAGCCGGCATTTGACAGACAGCTCCCGGATGAACTGAATATAATGTTCTCCAACATCCGTTCCTATCTGCTCAAAGTCCACATTGATTCCGTCAATGCCGGATTGGATGGCTGCAGATATCAGCTGGTTCTCCAGATTCTCTCTTGCAGATGTTCGGCTTAAAAGTTCCATTTGATCGATATTTTCACCAAAATTGTCAACCAAAGCCCACACTTCCAGACCTGACTGATGCGCGTAATTTACATATTCGGTGCTTGCGATGGATGTCAAATTGCCGGAATTATCGGCTACAGTGAACCATGTGGGTGAAATAGTAGTCAATCCCTTCGTGCTCGCGATTGTCTCCAAAACACCGCTGTTAGCCGTCTGGCTTGTCACCTGATGCCATGCAAGATTAATCGTATAATCCTTCTTGATATTTGTAAATACCGGTTCTTGAAAATCTCTGCTATAAGCTTCCGTCTCCGTTTTGCGTAGCTTTGTCTTCTTTATATAACCGATAACTCCATCGGCCGTGCGAACCTTTTTCCAGTCGCTTTCATCTTCAATAACCGTTACCTTGTCCCCTTTGCTCACCGGCGTAAGAATCGGGCTCTTCACACCGCCCTTCAAACGGACTTCCGTATCCCGCTTGACCGTCGCTGTCTTCGTGTCGCTCCAGTCACCGACAATCATGACCCTGTCCGGATTCTTATGAAGCTTATATTCTATATCAGTATATTGCTTTACAAAGTCAAGCGCGATATACGCGGTACTTCCTTCTGTCTTCAGTATAACATAGTCTGCGTTCTTAGTTTCTTTAGAAACGGTATAACTGTTGCTCCCCACCCCCGCTGATACCATCTCGGTGGGCAGAGTATACAGCAATATATTTTCATTGGCATCCCAGTAGAACCGGCTGTTCAGATAGTCTCTGACTGTCTCATAAGATACATACACCTGACCGTCTACCTGCATAGCCATTGGTCCGACAACCTCATTGTTAACGGTAACCCCTATCTGGCCCGTGGACTCGATTCCAAAATACTTGTCCAAATCATATTTTTCCTTTGACGGCCCGTATCTTGTCCACAAAAACGCTCCTCCAAGTATCCCCGCAAGCAATACAAAAATAAGAAAAACTTTTAGGAAAAGCCCCATTTTTCTTCTGCGTCTTGTATTCTTTTTTCTTCCGGCTCCCGGCGGCCTCCCAGATGAGGAGTTCCTCGCTACCTGTGCTGTCTTCCGAGAAGACTGCGGCGTTCTTGACGAAGGCGCAGTACGGCTTCTTCTCTCTGCACTTTGAGAAGCCGTGGTCCTTCTCTCCCCGCTTTGATACGGGTCTGCTGTTCTCTTCGCCGTCCCCGCATCCCCTCTTCCCTGAGGCCTTGCCCTTCTTACGGTCTCTGTATCTGACACACCATCAGAAGCACTCCTTCTGGCGCTGGTTCTCCCTCCTGCCTGTGTCCTGGTTCCAGACGTTTTTCTCATCGGGCGTTCTTCGCTCCCCGTCCTTCGTCTTTGGTCCATTTGGCACCTCCTGCTTTGATATACTGGCTTAATATAATATTCGCAATTGCCCTTAATTGCATTCATGTGCGATTATTATACCACAAACGCAGGATAGGAAGCGGCGCTCCGCGACATTTCCTTTCCAAGTGGTGGCTTGACGGTATAATATGCCGTTTTACGGCATAAAGGCGATGCAATCGCCTTTAATTGCACTCATGTGCGATTATTATACCACAAACGCAGGATAGGAAGCGGCGCTCCGCGACATTTCCTTTCCAAGTGGTGGCTTGACGGTATAATATGCCGTTTTACGGCATAAAGGCGATGCAATCGCCTTTAATTGCACTCATGTGCAATTATTATACCATATTACAGGATTTTACACAAACTGCAATAACCATTTCTAACCGAATATTCTCAAAACGCTGCGAGGGGTAAATCCGCTTTTACTACTTTTTACACTGTTCTACTTTATAGAAGTCCAATTGTTGTACTTTTCCGTTTTCGTCCATGATATAGTCCCTCATATAAGTATTGTCCTCCCGGAGCATATGAGCCGAGACTATCTGCAGGGGACTCGCCGGACACCCGTCAATCTGCATCCGGATACCTCGGCGTTCGTAATTTTTAAGCTCTGTAAATAATTCCTCAAAATTTTTATCTGACTTTTCCATCTTGTTCCCCAAAAGCAGGCAGATTTATGATACGACAGAGTGAACCATAAGGATAAAATGTGATATACTATGCCACTCTGCCTGCAGGAAGATACAATTCTGCCTTGCTTTTCTCCTCCTCATTTTAAAAGTCAGGTTTTGCTGATAATTTGTCTGATATGACTGATGAACCCGGCGATTGTGCGGAATGCGCCGGCGTATGACTGTCACTGTTGATACTCTACAAATTGAAATTATAAGAAAATATGATATCTTCCTGTACTGGTATTATAAAAAATACAACCTTTTATTGCAAGTATTTTTTTTAATCTGTTTACATATTTTCTTTTTTTGTTTATACTAATAGTGAATAAGTATAATTATAATTGCGATAGGAAGTGATGACAACATGAAAATAGAGAAAATAAACGACAACCAGATACGCTGTACACTGACACATGCCGATTTAGTAGAACGTGAATTAAAGCTGAGCGAGCTGGCTTACGGGACTGAAAAAGCAAAATCACTTTTCCATGATATGATGCAGCAGGCCGCGCATGAATTTGGATTTGAAGCAGACGATATACCGCTTATGATAGAAGCGATACCTGCATCATCCGATTCTGTCGTGCTTATTATAACGAAAGTAGAAGACCCCGACGAACTGGACACACGTTTTTCCAAGTTTTCTCCCTCACCACAGGGCGGAAGCGACCAGAAAAAAGCTTCGATGTTGGAACGCTTGAAAAAGCTGGAAGGGGCGGAAGAATTTGTCGATTTATTAAAACATGTCAAGGATGCAGTGACAGAACTGCCTGAACTGGAAGATAAAAGTAAGGAAGAAGATACCAAAGATAAAACACCTTCTATCCGCTTTTTCTCTTTCTCATCTTTGGACAGCGCCATCCGGGCTTCTCGGCTTCTCAAGTCGATGTACAACGGCGCCAACACACTATATAAGGACGTAGATACCGAGACTTATATACTTGCATTGACAAAGTCCCAGCATACGTCCGCTGATTTCAATAGAATCTGCAATATGCTTTCCGAATATGGCTCCTTCGATAAGGGGACCGGCGCTTCATTAGCTTTTCTGGAAGAGCATTGTGATAAGCTTTTGACGCCCGACGCAGTACAGAAGTTAGCTGAATTATAACATTTTTAAAAGAGTGTCCGCATTGAACGGACACTCTTTTTTACTCCATTTTCTTATATCCCAAGCTCTTTTTCCACTTCTTCTGCCGTCGGCATTCCGCTCTGTGCCCCGAACTTCTCGGTTGACAGGCTGGCTGCCGTATTGGCATACGTGAGCGCGCTCTTCATATCTTTTCCCCCGGCGATCTGCACTGCAAAAGCACCGTTCAGCGTATCCCCAGCTCCTGTGGTGTCTGCCACCTTAGCCGGGCGGGCGGGTACAGTCAATACCTCTCCCGTCTTCAAACAGGTGGAAACACCCCTTGAGCCTTGCGTGATTACTAACTTTTCCGGATATTTTTTCAACAGTTCTTCCGTACTGAGACCGTCACCGAAAATTAAAACTGCTTCATGCTCATTTGGAGTCAGGTAAGTGACTTTCTCTATTGTCTCCATCGGCACCTCTGCCGCCGGCGCGGGATTGAGCACTACCGGTATCTGGTTCTCCGCACAATAGTCTACTACATATTTCACGGTTTCCAGCGGTATCTCGTGCTGGAGCACCACCATATCATAAGACTTTAATTCCTCTTTGATTCCGTCCACATAAGCATTGTCTACCCTGCCATTTGCCCCCGGCACTACGATGATGGTATTGTCATTCTCCCCTACAGTAATCATTGCGATTCCAGTGGGAACTCCTTCCAGTCTCTGGATGTGTGTTGTCTTTACCCCCACATGATTCAGATTGTCAAGCATCTTCTGCCCGTTGCTGTCATCACCTACACAGCCGAACATCTCGACCTCCGCTCCAAGCTTCGCCATGGCGACCGCCTGATTAGCTCCCTTTCCACCCGGGATATAGCTGATACTGTCCCCCATTAATGTCTCACCCTTCAACGGAATTCTTTCTGCGGTGACAGTCATATCCATGTTGATACTTCCTACTACTGCAATTTTCATCCTTTCACTCCTTTACTTTTGTCGTCTGACGTTTTAATAGTGTTACGTCAAATATATTTTCTTTTTGAAACGGCTTCCCCTGTACATATTCAATAATAATCCGGGCTGCCAGTGTTCCCATGTCCGTAATTGGCTGCTCAATCGTCGTGAACTCCGGTGTGAAAAGTCTGCTGAACACAATATTATCAAACCCGATAATCTGAATCTCCTCCGGAACACGGAGGCCCTCATTGTGCAGTATCTTATAAACAGCAGCCGCCACCATATCGTTACAGGCGATAATCCCGTCCGCTTCCGGATATTCTTTCAAAATATTTTTTGTCGCCTCAATCCCCGAGTCATAACTGTACTTACAGTCCACAAACTGCTCCTTGATTCCATACTGCTTACAGACATCTTGATATCCCTGATACCGCTTTCGGCCACTTGACAGCTCCTGCGGGGCGCGCATACAGACGATATTTTTACACCCGCACTGCAGGAGGTGGTTCATGGCAATACGCCCTCCCTCGTAATGGTTTGATTCTATGTAGGCAATCTCGCCTCCACCAGAGACTTTTCTGTCCACTACCACCACTGGGATTTCACAATTTGCAATAGCTTTTCCGGTACTGTCGCAATTCGTCATGATGACAATACCGTCCGCCTTCATCTGGCTCAGCATCTCTATGTTGGCGAGCTCTTTCTCTCCATCGTCATTGGAATTGCAGAGAAGCATCTTATATCCACCCCGAAATACCTCCTCTTCAATTGCCTTTGCCATCTCGTTAAAGAATGGGTTCTCTATATTCGGCACAATCACCCCAATCATTTTCGACGACTTTTTAAAAAGCGCTCTGGCAAGCTCATTCGGTTTGAATCCCGTCTGCTCTATCGCCGCCAGCACTCTCTGCTGCTTCTCTTCATCCACCTTCGCCGTCCCGTTCATGACCCTTGAAACCGTGGACGGTGACACACCTGCAATCTTTGCAACTTCCCTGATACTTGTCATTTTCATCCCCCAAATCATCCTAAACATGTGAAACCCGTTTCACATCTTAGTTTCATTATAATTCTCTAAAACTGGGATGTCAATTATCTTTGGTAAATTCAGTGGTATTGTACACTTTCACCGTCTCTGTTTTGTGCATATTTGATAAGAATTAGAGGTCGTCAATCAGTGCGCTGCTCTTGGCATAAGCGGTGCTTCTTGCCTCGAAGAAATCGGTCTTTATCATATTGGCATTTGAAAACTGGCTCACCCACGCCATGCTTTCCGGCTCTTTTTCATGTCCCTCATATATGGCGCCGAACCCAAGACTCGCACTGCGCAGGTTCCCAAGGTATTTGATATAATCGCTTATCATCTCTTTCGTGAGTCCCTGTACCTGATCTCCGATTACATAATGTCCCCAGCGGATTTCCTGCTCACATCCTTCTCTTATCATGGCCCGGTATTCCTCTGTTTCCTTGACGCCAAACAGCCCCGGCTCTTCTTTTTTCAATTCCAAAAGTATGCTGCGGAACAGCCAAAGATGGGTATTTTCGTCCCTGTTAATATACCGTATTTCCTGCACGGACCCCGGCATCCGGTTATTCCTTCCAAGATTATAGAAAAACATAAAGCCGCTATAAAAATAGATTCCCTCCAAAATATAGCTGGCGATTAAAGTCTTTGCCAGCATTTCGGCATTTTGTTTCTCACGGAACTGATTGTACAAACTCCCGATAAACTCGTTTCTGGCCAGAAGGTGCTCGTCTTCTTTCCACTGATACAGCACCTCATTCCTCTCCTGCGGCTCGCAGATTGTATCCAGCATGTAGCTGTAGCTCTGACTGTGAACAGCTTCTTGAAAGGCCTGAATGGACAGGCAAAGATTCACCTCATTGGCCGTGATATATTCCCCGATATTGGGGATGTTCGCCGTCTGTATGCTGTCCAAAAATATTAAAAATGAAAGGATTTTATCGTATGCCCTCCGCTCTGGCTCTGGCAGCTTTCTATAATCTTTTACGTCCACTCCAAGATTGATTTCCTCGGGAATCCAAAAATTATTCATTGCCTGCCGGTACCAGTCGCTGACCCAGCCATATTTCATATTGTTAAAATCATTGAGATTCGTTGTATTGCCGCCAATCATCCGGCGTTTCAACACATCCGTGTCGCCGCCCGGATTGAATAACGGTTTTTTCGTTAATTTTTTGTTTGCCATCCTTCTCCTCCATTTTCGATAATATCCCAAGGCCCGTTATGAAGAACATACCTCACATTCTTCGACCTCCAGACTCTTACTCCTGATATAATAGATTGTCTTTACGCCCTGCTCCCAAGCCAAAATATATAGATTCAATACCTTTCGGAAGGTATACTCGTTGGTGATATAGAGATTCATGCTCTGTGCCTGATCGATGTGGCGCTGCCGGATGCCGCAAGCTCTCACCGACCATGTCTGGTCTATATAATGGGCGTTCTTATAATACCAGAACGTATCCATAGACAGCTCCGGCGCTACACGAGGGATGAGCCCATTCTTCTTTTCCTCCAGATAGTACCTGTTCATGACCGGGTCAAGCCCTGCGGTCGTCCCCGCGATAATACTGGTACTGCTTGTCGGCGCGGCTGCCAGCAGGTATCCGTTTCGAAGTCCATTGCGTGCCACCCTTTTGCGCAATTCTTCCCAGCGCCCTTCTGTCAGTCCTCTCTTTTTAAAATAAGCGCCGGTCTGCCAGTCACTTCCTTCAAAATATGCATAGCACCCCTTTTCTGCCGCAATTTGCGAGCTGGCTTCAATTGTGGCATAGTGAATGTCCGCAAATACCTTTTCCGCAAGCTCCAAATGCTCAGGACTTTCCCATGCCACACCTTTTTTAGCCAGCATATGGTGGTATCCGCTGACGCCAAGACCGACAGGGCGGTAGCTTTGATTGTTTATTTTTGCATAAGGCACTGGGAAAAAATTCAAATCGATTACATTGTCCAGCGCTCTGACAGCACTAGCAGTAATGTCCTTTATTTCCCCGCTGTCCTCCACCTCTATTCGGCCAAGTGATAAGCTGGCAAGGTTGCACACAACAAATTCACCGGGCTTTGTCACTGTCACAACAACGGTCTCGCCGTCCACCGTTTCTATCCTCTGCTCTATCAGCTCTATAGCGTTCATATTCTGCGCTATCTCCGTACATAGATTACTGCAGTAGATCATTCCCTTGTGCTGATTCGGATTCATGCGGTTCACATGGTCCCGGTTAAATGTAAACGGCGTTCCGGTCTCCACAGCACTTTTTATAACCAAGCGGATGATATCTTTGATTGGAATCACTCTCTTATTGATTCGTTCATCTTTCACACAGTCCAGATATTTTTCTTTCCATTCTGTGCCAAAGCAGTCCTCCAGCGCATATCCTTTTACTGTCAGTATCTCGTGGGGACACATAAGATACCAGTCCCCTTCTATATTATCCTTTGCCTGCTCCCAAAAGTAATCCGGATAACAGACTGCCGGGAACACATCGTGGGCTTTTAGGCGGTCATCTCCATTATTGGTTCTAAGATTGAGAAACTCCGGCAGATCCCGGTGCCACACGTCCAGATAGACGGCTACCGCCCCTTGACGCATCCCTAGCTGATCCACCGCCACTGCAGTGTCGTTGGCAAGGCGTATCCAGCGTATCACGCCTCCGGCAGCCCCTTCGAACCCGCGGATGGCACTGCCGCTGGCCCTTACTTTTCCAAAATACATCCCCATACCGCCTCCGAATTTGCTGACTTTGGCAAAGTTGTCAACGCTCCGGTAAATGCCGTCCAGATTGTCGGGAACCGTGTCAATAAAGCAGGAGGACAGCTGGTGGTAAGGCTTTCTCGCGTTGGACATGGTAGGAGTCGCCATCGTCACTTTCAACTGGCTCAGCATATCATAGAACCGCTTCACCCACTCCGCCCGGTTATTCCTCTCCTTCATTGCCAAGTGCATGGCAATGCCCAAGAACATTTCTTGTGGAGTCTCCATCTGAATCCCGTTTTTTGTGCGTATAATATAACGCTCCAGCACGAGCTTTAATCCGGCATAGTTAAATAAATCATTACGTGCGTCCCTCATGTAGGACGCAAAGGTACCAATCTCCTCTTTTGTATAATTTTCTAATATATAGCTTCCGTACAGACCCTCGCTGGTCAGATATACTAATTTTTCGTAAAAGCTATGAATAGAGAGACGGTGCAGATTGCCCTCCAATACGCGTGTAAATTGAAACATCAATAATCTGGCCGCTATCATCTCCCACTGTGGTGCTTCCTGCGTGGTAAGCTCCGCGGCCGCACGCACGAGCATGTCCAATTTTTCTTCTTCATTGACTCCCGGTCTTTGCAGCGCCCGGTATTTTGTCCAAAGCTTTTGCAGATTATATTCTTCTCCGGTAAAATTTTTCTTTATCTGGGCCAGCGTCTCCAAAAACCCGCACATCTCTTCAAAATATTGTTCTTCCATATTCCCAATCCCCTATACTAGTAATTGTATTACCAAAACATATTAACACAACATATTGTTCTATTCAATATTATTTTTATTCGCATAAGAAATAAAAAAAGAAGCCCTGATATTATGAAATATCACAGCCTCTTGATTTATCATATGCATAACCTATGCATTTAAGAAAGCATTGATTTTCTCGACCAACAGCTCTGCGTCCATTCCATGAACCATAGCTGCTTCTTCCAATGTTTCCATCTGTGCTCCCGGTCAGCCCAGACAATGCATTCCTACTTCCATAAGAATCGGAGCTGCATCTGGTGCGGTAGCAAGCAATTCACCAATAGACATTGTCTTATCTACTTTTACTGCCATTATTACTCCTCCTTTGTTATTTGACATGTTCATTATTATAATACCTCTTTTTTGAATTAGCAACCGCAAAAACTATAAAATAAATATGTCAGTTATTATTTTTATATGTTTTTCTTATATTCATGTAAAATTACTTGAATTAACTAGTCAATTTGATGTTAATTTAGATTACTTATATGTCAACAACTTTCTTTCCATCTTTCGACAAATTTCTATTTTTATGTGTTCTGTCCAAAACGTTTGTTCTTTTTTTGAGGTGAGTAATCCCCCAAAAACGTATGTTTTTGTGTGGATAACGTGGATAACTTTTTGATAATGGCGATTTTTCCACGTTTTTTTCATAATTTAGTGTGGATAACCTTCATAACTATATTTTACCATATTATACCAATTTTTACTTTTTTGTACATTTTGCCTATATATTTCGACATTATTTTTTACACATAAAAAATCCGGGATAAGATTCCCGGATTTTCTTGTCTGACATTTCAAACATTTGTGAAAACACCTTCTGCTAAAGTACTCTTCGGACCGCCACTATCGTTGTATAGGCTGCCGGTGAGATGCCAATTCCCTGAGCCGGATTCATTGCATTGACAATTTGTCCGTCACCCATATAAATTCCTACGTGGCCATCGTAACAAACGATGTCACCCGGAATCGCCTGTTCGTAGCTAACTGCAACTCCTGCACTTCTCTGTTCATAAGATGTCCTCGGCATGCTGACTCCGAAGTGTGCAAATACTGATTGCACGAAACCGGAACAGTCTGCGCCGTTTGTCAAACTAGTACCTCCCCACACATAGGGGTTTCCTATGAATTGACAGGCATAATCTACGATAGCCTGTCCACTTCCGGCTTTTTCTCTTGCCTCTGCTTCTGCCGCTGCTCTTGCCTCTGCTTCCGCCTGCGCTTGTGCTTCTGCCTCTGCCTGAAGCCTTGCTTCTTCCTGCTCCTTGGACTCGGCATAAGTGAATACTTCTTCTTTCCCTTCGCTCTTGGCCTCATTTACCAGATTCACAGCGAACTCTTCCGCCGCCCCTCCGGTTGTAATGAACTCAGTCTTTACATATCCGGTGACTTCTCCCGACCGAATCGGTGTCCATTCACCGACGGGGCCTGTAATCTTGGCCGCATACCCGGGGTAAAGTTTTCCTACCCATTCACTTTCTTTCGTTGGCTCGCTTCTTATATATAAGTAGCTAGTGACATTGGCAAATGCCATATCTAAATACTCGCCCTTGTTAGTCGGCACCAAATAATCTTCTACTTTGATTTCTTTATTTTGTGAATAACAATCATTCAATACCGCTTCAATTCCAACTCCCGGCATAGTATCGGATACAGATGTATTTGAATCCGCCGCTGCCGCCGGTATCCCCGGAATTGCTACTGCTCCTAATAGTGTAACCAGGAACAATCCTTTCCTAAGATTTGAATGCATAAATCTCCCTCCTTTATGTATTCTTATCTTTTGTAATTGTTACAGAATTGTTACATATGTTACGGTGATATTATATCAATCAAATATGTCTTTGTCAAGCATAATGCCTTTATTTTCGTTCGCCATAATGTTTCATATGGTTATATTTTTCGTCATTTGTGTGTTGTAATTGTTACAAATTGTTACAACTTCTTTTAACAGTATTGGCAATTCTCCATATTTTATTCATTTTCTTTCAAATAAAAATTTTGAAATCCTATTGACAATTCAAATATTTTGTACTATATTGATTTTAATAACTATTACTATTATTGAAAGGAGGACTTCAGTGGCTACTTTAAAATACAGCAGGCAACGCGAGGCAATCAAGGAATATTTGGCTTCGACTACGTCCCATCCTACTGCGGATACCGTATATATGCATGTTAAGACAGAATTTCCTAACATCAGCCTTGGCACCGTATACCGCAACTTGAATCTGCTGGCTGATTTAGGTGAGGCAGTAAAAATTACGACTCCTGACGGCGGAGACCGGTTCGATGCGCAGACAATTCCTCATTATCACTTTTATTGTAAAGACTGCGGAAGTGTAATCGACATGGATTTCAATAATATAGAAGAAATCAATGAACTCGCTTCCCAGAATTTTGATGGTAGAATAGAATCACACACTATTCTGTTCTACGGAACATGCGGAGAATGTTTAACACGTTCGTGACACAAAACGGTAAAGAAAAAGAAAAAACAGTAATAATGAAAAAACTTTTTAATAACTGTTGACAACCAAGAAAAAATATGATAATTTAATATCAGTAACAATTACTAATATTAAAAACAATAAATTAAATAAAGAAAAGGAGATTTAAAACTATGAAAAAATTTGTATGTACAGTATGTGGTTATGTTCATGAAGGAGAGGCAGCACCGGCTGAATGTCCAATCTGTAAAGCACCGGCTGAAAAGTTCAAAGAGCAGACAGGTGAGAGAGAATGGGCTGCAGAGCATGTTGTGGGCGTAGCACAGGGTGTAAGTGAAGATATCATCGCTGATTTAAGAGCTAATTTTGAAGGAGAATGTTCTGAAGTTGGTATGTATCTTGCAATGGCAAGAGTGGCACACAGAGAAGGATATCCGGAAATCGGCTTATACTGGGAAAAGGCTGCATACGAAGAGGCAGAGCATGCATCTAAATTCGCAGAGCTCCTTGGAGAAGTTGTAACAGACAGCACAAAGAAGAATCTTGAGATGAGAGTTGACGCTGAAAACGGCGCAACAGCTGGTAAGTTCGACCTTGCAAAACGTGCAAAAGCTGCTAACCTTGACGCAATCCATGATACTGTTCATGAAATGGCAAGAGACGAAGCTCGTCACGGAAAAGCTTTCGAAGGACTTCTTAAGAGATACTTCGGCTAAGATTTGTAAAATATAGTTATAGAAGCAATTAGACTTAGAATTGGGACTGGGAAAGTGTAATCTTACCTCGTCCCAATTTTCTAAAAATACATCAGATAAAATGGAGGATTTAATTATGTCAAAATATGCAGGAACAAAGACTGAAAAAAATTTAATGGATGCTTTTGCCGGTGAATCACAGGCTCGTAATAAGTATACGTACTATGCGTCAGCAGCTAAAAAAGCAGGTTTCGTACAGATGTCAAACATTTTTGAAGAGACAGCTAATCAAGAAAAAGAGCATGCTAAGATGTGGTTCAAAGAATTCCACGGAATCGGTGATGTTGCAGAGAATCTTGAAGATGCCGCAGCCGGTGAGAATTACGAATGGACAGATATGTACAAACGTATGTCTGAAGAAGCTAAAGAAGAAGGTTTTGACGAATTAGCTAAAAAGTTCGCTCTTGTTGCAGAGGTAGAAGCTTCTCATGAAAAACGCTATCTCAAATTATTAGAGAGCTTCCGCGCAGGACAAACTTTTAAGGATAACGCTCCTCTGGGATGGAAGTGCAACAACTGTGGATATATCTACAGTGGAAACGAAGCTCCTGAAGTATGCCCGGTATGTGCTCATCCGAAGGCTTATTTTGAGAGAAAGGCTGAGAACTATTAAGATTTGTAACGAATAATGAACGAGCAGGCGGGAAAAGAATCCGCCTGCTCGTTTTGTTTTTTAGCTTAATACTTTTTTTAACATCTCTATATTTAGAGGTTTAGCCAGATGACCGTTCATTCCCGCAGCTTTTGATTTTTCAATATCTTCTGTAAAGGCATTTGCCGTAGTCGCAATAATCGGAATTGTTTGCGCGTCTTCTTTTTGACTCTTTCTTATTAATTCAGCAGCCATATATCCATTGCATTTAGGCATCTGGATATCCATAAGAATAGCGTCATAGTATCCGGCTGGGTGCTCCACATATTTCTTGACGGCCTCTTCTCCGTCTCTTGCACTCTCGGCCGTAACCTCGAGAATTTTCAAAAATTCTACCATGATCTGTAGATTCAGCTCGTTGTCCTCTGCGACTAGTACGTGCTTGCCTGCTGCCGTATTTTCCTCTTTTCCTAATGTCAAAGAAGGGGATTTGTCCACTTTGGGCTGTATATTTTCCGGAATCTCCTCAAACGGGAGCTGTATGTGAAAACAAACTCCTTCTGTGCCAGCGACTTCGATCGTGCCTCCAAACAAATCTACGAGTCCCTTCACAATAGAAAGCCCCAATCCAGTTCCCCTTATCTGGTTTTCTTCAGCCTCCTTTGCCCTTGTGAACGGCTGGAATATATGCTCCATATATTCGTCGCTGATTCCGGGTCCATTATCCCAGCAGACAAATTCATACCAGAGCTTTCTGTCTCCCCTATCAGGCAGCCGCCTCACCTCAATGCCAATTATCCCCTCTACCTGTAGGAACTTAATGGAATTCCCCACAATATTGAGCAGAATCTGCCGTACTTTCGGCGCGTCCCCCCAGATTTTTTGAACCGGCGACTCATCCTTGATGTCTAATCTGATTTTTTTCTCTTTGAGCCGCATCTGAAGAATCGCCTGCGTCTGCTCGAGAAGTGAATGAATGTCAAATATTTCTTTATTTAACCGGCTCTCGTTCGTCTCAATTTTGGACATATCGAGCACATCGCTGACCAGTGTCATCAGATGTTCCGCTGCTATCTGTGCCTGATTCAAGTGTTCTCCCGCCTGTTCTGACATTTCGTCCGACTCCAAAAGCGTGAGCATTCCCATAATTCCGTTCAACGGTGTCCTCATTTCATGGGACACATTAGACAAGAAACGGGATTTGGCAACTGTCGCTGCATTGGCTTTTGTCAGGGCTATGCTGAGACGTTTCTCATTCTCCTCCCTTTCTCTCACTGCTGCTTCCGCACTGCGCCTTTTCATCCTTGAATAAATGACCCAGTAGATACAGCTGATTATGAAACATAATGCGACGCACGCTACGATTATGATTGCAGCCATATGCTGTCTAAAAAAGTCCTTGACCGTTATCTGGGATTTTTGGTTAATCACATTTTGCAGGATGACTTGGGATATCTCATCCTCATCGGTATACATTTTAACCTTTTCCATGATAGTCAAAAGCTCGGCATCACAATTCTTCGCAACTCCGATATTCAGTTCTCCACAGTTCTCTCCGTTCAGCAGTACCGTCAGATTGGAATACCCTTTCGTTATCACATAGTATTGGGCCGAGAACATATCCATATAGGTTGCATCTGCTTTTCCCTCATAAACTTGGTCAATACAATCTTCCAGACTGTTGCAGGGGAGGACCTCATCATATCCGCCCAGCGCTATGCCGCCCTTATTGATTCCTTCTAATTCAGCGCCTGTGGCTGCAAGAATACGATCTTCTGTCTCGTCCTCCAGATTAGCAACCATTACTTTTTTTACATTTGTATATGGAATGAGCGTGATTTTCTCTGGGCTGGTATTCCCCTGCAGAGTCAGAAATGCCGGCGCAAAGTCTGCTTCACCTTCTGCCAGTGCCTTCTGTGCCCCTGCCTGTCCGTCCACCAGTACAAACTCTATATCTACACCGATATACTCACCAAAACGCTGGGCCACGTCAATCATAAAACCGCTGTATTCTGTCTGTCCGTCTATTTTTTCTTTTCCGGTAAACTGTCTCGTCACTGCTGCTTTTAACGTTTTTTTCTCACTCAGATACTTTTTTTCTTCCTCTGTAAATGCAAAGGCCAAGTCCATACTTTCCATTGAAAAGTATTTACGGTATAATGTGTTACCATAATCGGCAGTCATTCTATGCATAGTGTATAGGGCTGTATTTAATTCATTCAGTATCTCTTCCCTGCCTTTTGATACCACCGTATAATACGGCTGCTCGCCAAAGCAAAGAATTTCCCGCAAATTGGACGGTATCGCCATGCTGCCAACCATCATAAGGTCGGCTTCTCCATTTTCCACCGCGGTGTAATACTCCTGATGGCTGTCATACACTTTTATATTTACGAGTGCACCGTTTTCGTTGCAAAACGCTAGAAGTTCGTCTACCTTGCCGGACTGTTGCTGCCTTTGGGTAACTGCCACCGTTTTATTATTAATAGAAGTAATATCCCCTGTAACAATATCTTTGGTGTCATCTTTTGCCGCCAGCGCTGTATAATTGGCCCCACTCGCTATCAGAGGATAATCAACGTAAGGCACCAGCTCCTCTGTGTAGGCGGCAGTCCCCATAATGTCGATTTCACCTGCAAGGAACTTTGCGTACAGTTCATCCATATCTCCAGTCACATACTCCATATCCCAGCCGGTACATTTCTCCAGCGCGTCAAAATACTCGCTCATCATTCCGGTAGGCGTCCCGTCATCATTGACTCCATATAAAAGGCTGTCCTCCTCCGCCGGGAAAAGTACAGTCACCTTCCTTCTCTCTTTAGCCTGACTTGGCAGGCCTACGCTTGCCGCACACATTAGAACTGTCAAAATTATAAAAGATATTTTGAATCTGACTACTCTCATTCATACCACATCCATCCGCTTGTATATTATTTCTATTATATAAAATTTGCTCACATTATTACAAGTTAATTACTGAACTAATTTATTTTATTCTAAAATGGCATAATATATTTTTTGAAATAGAGCTTGCAATTTATGTATAAAAGTTGTAATATACTCATATACTTAATGTAGTTTTAATTACTACATGATATCACTTTTGTATTTTTTGTTAGGAGGGATTCACCATGAACAAACACATTAAAGACCCTGGGAGCGCTATTACACATTTTATCGGAATGTTGATGGCTATTTTTGCAGCAGTCCCACTTTTGATAAAGGCCGCCAACGAGCCAAGCAGAATTTACTTGATTTCTCTTACTATTTACGTGTTAAGCATGGTTCTTCTTTACGGCGCCAGCACCACTTACCATACATTAGATTTGTCAGAAAAGGTTAATACTATCTTGAAAAAAATTGACCATATGATGATATTTGTTCTGATTGCCGGCAGCTACACACCTATTTGCCTTTTAGTGTTGAAGGGCAAGACAGGTAATATGATGCTCGCTCTAGTTTGGGGCATCGCCATAATCGGCATTCTCATCAAAGCATTCTGGGTATTTTGTCCTAAATGGGTGTCATCTGTCCTATATATAGGGATGGGCTGGACTTGCGTATTGGCTTTTACTCAGATTCTAAATTCTCTGACACGTGCCGAATTTGGCTGGCTTTTAGCAGGGGGTATCATTTACACTATAGGCGGAATTATTTACGCGTTAAAGCTGCCAATCTTCAACAACAAGCATAAGAATTTTGGCAGTCATGAGATATTCCACTTATTTGTTATGGGCGGAAGCGCATGCCATTTTATCCTCATGTACTCACTCCTGTAATATCATATCCATCACACAAGAAAATACCGCCGGAGACCACAGGCATTACGCCTTGTCCCGACGGTATTTTTTTGTTAATTCTAACTTTTCCGCCCTCCGCATATGCTTAATCGCATACTCCCGCTTCATCGCGTCCTCCTTCGTCTCAAACATCTCCAAATACACCAAAACAACCGGCCTGCGGGGCTTCGTATACTTCGCCCCCTTGCCGGCATTATGATCCCTCATTCTCTTATCTATATTATTGGTCCATCCCGTATACAACGTGCCATCGTGACACTGTACAATATATGTATAATTCATACTTTACCTCATTGGGGACAGGTCCCAACGCGTTGGGACCTGTCCCCCTCTACAATTCACTATAATTGCCTGACTATTTTTCTGTTTGGCTTTTCTTCCGTCTAATTATTCTTCTGCCATGAAATCCATGGGATTCACGGGCTGTCCATCTTTACGCAATTCGAAATAGAGATTGCATCCTTCTACGCTATAGTATTTTGTAGGCTCGCTGAGATAACCTACAACATCTCCTGCGTTTACATAATCGCCGACTTTCAGGGGTACTTCTTTTAACTGACCGTACAGGCATTCGTAACCGTTTCCCATGTCCATTGTAACTGTTGTGCCCGTCTGTGCGAGTACGTCAATGGATTTTACGATTCCCGGCGCGGAAGCTATGACGTTATCATTCAGTGCTCCTGAAATAATGAGTGCCGGATTGTACTTATACTGATCGAGTGTTGAGAAATAGACGGTTTTATCCATGCTAAAGCTCATAACTACATTACCGTTCACCGGCCATAGAAGCTGGTCGTCTTCTGAGAAATTAATCTGCCCTGTGCTTCCAGCCGTCTGAGTACTGGTGCTGTTCTCTGCGGTATTACTTGCATTTTCCGTGTTCTTTTCTTCTGTGTCAGTTTCAGTTTCTTTTTCTTCTGCTTTGGAAGCGATATTATTTGCTTCCTCGGATGCTTTTTGTAGTGCATCTTCTCTTGCTTGTTCTTCTGCCTGCGCCAATTCAAGTTCCTTTTGTGTTCTGTCTTTATAATGGCTCCATGTATAGGCACCTGTCAATGCAATGGCGGCTACAAAACAAACTATCAGGCCCAGCGCCGCCTGTTTTCTTCCCTTTTTGGAAGGTCGCTGCTGTTTATTCATATTTATCACCTCTGACTGTATTTTTGCCAGAAAGTGTACGCCTTATTCCAATTAAATATATTTTTTTGCCAATGCCTGAACGAGCAGTCATGCAATTTGCGAATCAACCCACAGGCATCCACAGAAAACTACATTGTGACAATCTCCGCAACCTCCTCCAAGGCCGTTCCCTCAAAGAAAAAAGTAAGAATCTCTGCACATGTTTTCCCTTCTTCCGCCATTTTTTCTGCCGTATACTGACTCATCCCCAGACCGTGCCCGATTCCCGCAGAGGTGACGCGAATCTGGTTTTCAAAGGGCTGCAAGGTAAAACTGGCGCTGGCCAGATGATACGTGTCCCGGAACTCTTCCCCACTGACCGTCTCCTGCCCGCAGCGCACCTCTGTCACATAGCCCGCGCTGTCCGTCTTCGTCACTTCCATGTCTGTCCCTTGAATCATGGACGTTGTCATCGCTTCCGGGGCTTCCACATCCTGCGGACAATCTTTGACCATCAAATACGGATAATCCTCCACGCCAAAGACCTCGCTCCCGGCTCTCGTCTTTCCGTTGCTCAACTTGTGGTACGGCGTCAGTGCAAGGCTCCCATTATACATCAGCACTTGACCCTCCGTCTCCTCCCACGCCTTTTTCATTTTTTCATATTTTTTCGCATATTCCCCGGTACCCCAGTTATCCTCCATCTGGCTTCTTGTCCAGTACCCTTTCGTCAGCGTGGTACTGCTGCCCTCTTCCTGAATGGTCTTGTAAATACTTGTACGAATCAAGACAGCCTGCGCTTTGATAGCCTCTTTCTCCATATCCGCATCGATTTCCTTAGCCAGTACACCTATGGCATACTCCGCAAGCGGCATCTGCTTCGTCTTATTATCCCGCTTCACGGTGACATAGGGACTGTTGCTCCCCATGCCCGTGTTCAAACCATTTCCATTGATAAAAACCGTAATCACATAGGGCAGTAATATAATAATCAGAAGCAGATACCCTGCCTGTCTCAAAAATTTTCGCATAACAAAACCTCCCATAACAATGTATGAAAGGTTTTATCATATTATTTCTTATTCTTCTACTTTTACCGTCACTTTATCCAACTTCCAAATCTCATCCACATATTCCTGAATCGTTCTGTCAGAAGTAAACTTTCCACAAGAAGCGGTATTCATAAGAGCTATCTTAGCCCAGCGCTGTGTATCCCGATACGCTTCCTCCACACGCTTCTGAGCCTCCGCATATGCCCGGAAATCCTTTAAAATAAAATACATATCCGGTCTGGAGCTGCACTGCGTATTCAGAAGTGAGTTATACAAATCCCGGAACATGTCGTGGTCTCCACCCGAATAAGTTCCGTCCATCAGCTGGTCTACCACTCTCTTGACATCCCAGTCATTGAAATAGATGTCCTGCGGATTATAGCCACCCTTGTTCTCGTAATTGATGACCTCGTCAGAACTAAGCCCGAAAATAAAGGCATTTTCAAGCCCCACTTCCTCCACGATTTCCACATTGGCGCCGTCCATTGTGCCAAGCGTCGGAGCGCCGTTCAACATGAACTTCATATTTCCGGTACCGGACGCTTCCTTGGAGGCCGTAGAAATCTGTTCGCTCACATCTGCCGCCGCGAAAATATGCTCCGCAATCGACACACGGTAATCTTCAATAAAGACTATCTTCAGCTTTCCGTTGATGCTTCTGTCGTTATTTACCACATCCGCAACTGAATTGATGAGCTTAATAATCTGCTTTGCACGGACATAACCCGCAGAGGCCTTCGCGCCGAAAATAAATGTTCTCGGATAGAACGGCATCTCCGGATGCTCCTTAATCTGATTGTAGAGATACATTACATGTAAAATGTTCAAAAGCTGACGTTTGTATTCATGAAGCCTCTTGACCTGCACATCGAAAATAGAACGGGGATCGACCTCCACACCATTGTGTTCTAATATATAAGCGGCAAGGCGCTCCTTATTTTTATATTTAATATCCATGAACTCGGCAAGAGCTTTCGGATTATCCGCCAAAGCCTTCAGCTTCTCCATCTGGCTCAAATCGGTAATCCAGCCTTCTCCAATATGTGAGGTAACCCAATCCGCAAGGAGCTGGTTTCCATGAAGCAGGAACCTTCTCTGGGTGATACCATTCGTCTTATTGTTGAATTTGTCCGGCATCATCTCATAGAAATCCCTGAGCTCCTGATGCTTGAGAATCTCCGTGTGAAGCTTTGCCACCCCATTGACAGAAAATCCGGCAACAATGGCGAGATGAGCCATCTTTACCTGTCCATCCATGAGAATCGCCATTCTCTTCACTTTGCCTTCGTCGCCCGGATACATCTGACGTACTTTCTCGATAAACCTGCGGTCAATCTCCTGAATAATCTGGTAAACCCTTGGAAGAAGCCGTGAGAACAAATCAATCGGCCATTTCTCAAGCGCTTCCGCCATAATGGTATGATTCGTGTAAGCCACGGTCTTAGTTGTCACATCCCACGCCTCATCCCAATTCAAACCTTCCTCATCGATGAGAAGACGCATAAGCTCACCCACCGCGACCGTCGGATGTGTGTCATTCATCTGAATGGCCACCTTCTCATAGAGCTTACGCACATCGTCATGTCTTTCTTTATATTTCCAGAGCATTTGCTGCAGGCTGGCAGAAATAAAGAAATACTGCTGTTTCAGACGAAGCTCTTTACCCGCATAGTGATTATCATTGGGATACAGCACCTCTACAATATTCTTGGCAAGGTTCTCCTGCTCGATAGCTTTGTGATACTCACCTCGGTCAAAGGAATCCAGCTTAAACTCCGTGATGGCCTGCGCATCCCAGATACGCAGCGTATTGACCACATGGTTGCCATACCCAACAATTGGCATATCATATGGAATGGCCAGTACAGACTCATAGTTCTCCTGAATGAACTTGTTCCGCTTCTCATTCTCATCATATTCAATTCGGATATTTCCTCCAAAACGGACTTCCCGTGCATATTCATCACGGCGCAGTTCAAAGGGATATCCTTCCTTCAGCCAATTATCCGGCGTTTCAATCTGATATCCATTCTCGATCTTCTGCTTGAACATCCCGTAATGATAACGGATACCACATCCGTAAGCCGCATACCCAAGGGTAGCAAGCGAATCAAGAAAACAAGCTGCCAGACGCCCAAGACCGCCATTTCCAAGCGCCGGGTCCGGCTCCTGATCCTCTATGGCGTTTAAATCGATTCCCATCTCGTCAAGCGCTTCTTTTACTTCCTTGTACGCCGACATATTAATAAGATTGTTCCCCAATGCACGGCCCATCAAAAATTCCATGGACATATAATACACTGTTTTTGGGTCTTCTTTTTTATATGTCTCCTGTGTCGCAAGCCAGTCATCGATGACTGCCTCCTTTACGGCATAAGAAACAGCTTGAAATATCTGCTGCGGTGTCGCTTCATCAATCGTACGACGGTAAAGTGTACGCACGTTATCTTTTACATCTGCCTTAAACTGCTCTTTTTCGAATCTTTTACTATACATTCTATTCTTCCCTTCTGCATCATGGGCGGAGCACTTAACGCTCCACGCCCATTGTCACGGTCTCACCGTTAATCTTCCATTCCTTTACGTACCCTTGCGGAGCTTTCTTCTCCACACTGACTGCCAGCGTCTCGTCCCCTATCTCTTTTGCAGCTTTGGCAAAGACAGCCTCCGCCTTATCGCTTCCTTCATAGGTAACTTTAATCTTGTCAGTCACTTCAAAGTCTGCTTCCTTACGCATTGTCTGAATCTTGCTGATGATTTCTCTTACAAAACCTTCTTCCAGCAATCCTTCTGTCAGGTTCGTGTCCAGAACTACCGTGATTCCATAATCATTTTCAGATACATAACCTTCTGCCTGCGCCATATCGATCAGCAGGTCTTCATTAAATAAGGTAACCTCTTGACCATTCACATCAAACTTCAAAGAACCAGTCTCATTGAGCTCATCCATCGCGGCGTTTCCGTCCAGATTCGTAAGCGTTGACTTGATTCCTCCTAACAGTTTACCATATTTCGGGCCCACTGTCTTTAGCTGAGGTTTAAAAGTATATGAGGTAAATGCACGGACATCGTCAGTCAGCTCTATTTCTTTTACATTTAATTCCTCTTTTACGATATCCTGATAAAATTCCGGCAGATTATTTACACCTTTTACAAACATTTTTCCGATTGGCTGGCGGTTCTTGATATTCGCAGCGTTCCGGCACGCACGGCCCATAACGACAAGCTTCAGGACCTCATCCATATTTGCCTCTAATTCCTTATCGATATAGGACTCATTGACCTCCGGAAAATCGCAGAGATGGATGCTCTCCGGCGCAGTTTCGTCGATGTTTCTCACCAGATTCTGATAAATCTGCTCCGTCATAAATGGAATCATAGGCGCAGCTGCCTTTGACACCGTCACAAGCGCTGTATACAGTGTCATGTACGCATTAATCTTATCCTGCTCCATGCCCTTCGCCCAGAAACGCTCACGGCTTCTTCTCACATACCAGTTGCTCATATCATCCACAAAGTCCTGAAGCGCTCTTGCCGCCTCCGGAATCCGGTAATTTCCAAGGTTCCCGTCCACGTCCTTCACTAGCGTATTCAGCTTAGAAAGGAGCCATTTATCCATAACGCTGAGTTTCTCATAATCTAACGTATATTTGGTAGCGTCAAATTCATCAATATTCGCATAGAGTACGAAAAATGCATAAGTGTTCCACAATGTGCCCATGAATTTACGCTGCCCTTCCGTAACAGCCTTGCCGTGGAAACGATTCGGCAGCCACGGTGCACTGTTGACATAGAAATACCAGCGGATAGCGTCTGCCCCGTAAGTCTCCAGCGCGTCAAACGGGTCGACAGCATTGCCCTTGGACTTACTCATCTTCTGTCCGTTCTCATCCTGTACATGGCCGAGAACGATAACATTTTTATATGGCGCCTTATTAAAAATCAGCGTCGAAATGGCAAGCAGAGAGTAGAACCAGCCACGTGTCTGGTCTACGGCCTCTGATATAAAGTCCGCCGGGAACTGCTGCTCGAACAATTCTTTATTTTCAAACGGATAATGATGCTGTGCAAACGGCATAGAGCCACTGTCGAACCAGCAGTCAATTACTTCCGGCACTCTGTGCATCTCTTTTCCACACACCGGACACTTGATAGTCACTTCGTCGATATATGGGCGGTGAAGCTCAATATTATCCGGGCAGTTGTCTGACATAGACTTCAGCTCCTCGATACTTCCAATGGAATGCTGGTGTCCACATTCACACTCCCAAATATTAAGCGGCGTTCCCCAGTAACGGTTGCGGCTGATTCCCCAGTCCTGCACATTCTCAAGCCAGTCGCCAAAACGGCCCTTGCCGATGTTCTCAGGAATCCAGTTGATCGTATTATTATTGGCAATCAGGTCATCCTTGACTTCCGTCATCTTGATGAACCATGATTCTCTTGCATAGTAAATAAGTGGAGTATCACATCTCCAGCAGTGCGGATAGCTGTGCTCGAACTTGGGCGCATCAAAGAGCAGTCCCCGCTTCTCCAAATCCTTCAGTACCAATGGATCCGCTTTCTTCACAAATACACCCGCAAACGGTGTATCCTCTGTCATGTTGCCCTTGCCGTCTACCAACTGTACGAAGGGCATATCATAATTTCTGCCGACTTTGGCATCGTCCTCACCGAAGGCCGGAGCGATGTGTACCACGCCGGTACCGTCAGTCAGTGTTACATAGGTATCACATGTCACATAAAATGCCTTCTTATTCTGCTTCGCGGCACAGTCTGCCGCACAGGTAAATAGTGGGTCGTACTCTTTGAATTCCAGCTCTTTTCCCGTGAAAGTCTCCAGCACCTCATATGCGGGCTCGTCTTCCTCTGCCAGCTTGCCCAGCACCTTATCAAGAAGCGCCTCGGCCATATAATAAACATATCCGTCCGCTGCCTTCACCTTCACATAAGTCTCATTCGGATTCACACAGAGACCGATATTAGACGGCAGTGTCCACGGTGTAGTCGTCCATGCAAGAATATATGCATCCTCATCCTTTACTTTAAAGCGCACGATAGCAGAACGTTCCTTGACATCCTTGTATCCCTGCGCTACTTCCTGCGCAGAAAGAGGCGTACCGCAGCGCGGGCAGTAAGGAACAATCTTGAAACCTTTATAAAGAAGCTTCTTCTCCCAGATCTGCTTCAAGGCCCACCACTCAGATTCGATAAAATTATTGTCGTATGTGACATAAGGATCTTCCATATCGGCCCAAAAACCTACCGTGGCAGAAAAATCCTCCCACATTCCTTTGTATTTCCACACACTCTCTTTACATTTGTCAATAAACGGCTCCAGCCCATATTCCTCAATCTGATCCTTCCCGTCAAGGCCAAGGAGCTTCTCGACCTCCAGCTCCACCGGAAGGCCGTGCGTATCCCAGCCCGCCTTACGCGGAACCATGTGGCCCTTCATCGTCTGATATCTCGGAATCATATCCTTGATGACACGCGTCAGCACATGGCCAATGTGCGGTTTACCGTTGGCGGTCGGAGGGCCGTCATAGAATGTATAGGTCTCTCCTTCCTTTCTGCTGTCCATGCTCTTTTCAAAAATTTGATGCTCTTCCCAGAACTTTTCCACTTCTTTTTCTCTGTCTACAAACTTCAAATCTGTAGAAACTTTATTGTACATGATTGTTGTACCCCTTTCTTGATGTAATAAAAGAACAAAGTGGACAAGTCCACTTCAACTCCCTATATCCCTCACTCATGAGGGACTTGTACACTTTGTGCGCCAATGTGCGGCTGCGAAGCAGCTTTCATCTGCACATTGTGTGCATCCCCCGGAGGGTTTTTGTTATATAGGAAAGTTCAAAGGACTTTTCTATATAATAAAAAAGCCTCCGCCCCGTAATAGGACGAAAGCCAAAGCTTCGTTAACCACCTGTTACTGCATACTATCATATGAGTTCCCTGTAACGGGGGAAATTACCGTCAGCACTTATACATTGCGGCCTTGAATTCCTGCAACTTTCAGTAACTGCAACTCGGAAGTGATATTCAGATATATTTTACTCGTACCGGTCTTACACCATCACCGGCTCGCTTTGACTTTGAAATATAACCTACTGTCTTCGTCATAGTTTTTCCTATATGCCCTATTATTATAATAAAGAAACCCTTGGAAAGTCAAGGGTTTCTCGCATTTTCCTCATTTACCGCCGTCTCCGCCGTCTTTTTTGTCTTTTTTTCCGCTGCTCCTTACGCTTTTTCCTAACATAAAGTGCAAAACAGAACCACAGAAAGAGCAGGAAAAATACAACAACAACGCCAATTGCCAGCCACTTGACCCATGTGGGAAGGCTTATACCTTTTTCTGTCGTTTTCTTTGTCTCCTTCACTTCCACCTGAGGCGCATTTTTTTTCAGATACGCTTGACTAAAAGTGACGTTGGCGCTTCCCAGTGTATTCCCCTCATAAGAATAATTCACGATTCCTGTTTTTGCCTGACTGCTCTCCGTGATAATCTCTGGTTTCAAATCCGCAAAGGTCACGCTTTCCGGCAGAACCACATATGAATTGCTGTCTATTTCTTTGAAATCTTTTGACTTTTCATTTTCTTTAACATTTACTTTATGAAAATTAGCAAAACCGTACTCCAGCAAGGCTTTTGTATCCGTATACACATTCCTTCCATGTGTCTTCAGTACCACGCAGATTAACTTCATATTACCATCATCCGCGCAAGTGACTAAAGTATTCATAGCCTGCTCTGTGTACCCTGTCTTTCCCGCCGTCACATAAGGATAATAATATTCATTACTCTCATAGAACATCTTATGCTTCTGCTGGAAAATCCGGCTCTCCGGCTGGAGATTCGTGGGCGGGATGGTGTACTGTAATGTCTGTGATATGGTCTTGAACTCCTCGTGCTTCGTATAAAGCTCCCGCGTAATCAACGCCATATCACGGGCCGTCGTATAGTGGTTCTCATCATTCAGCCCATTGGTATTTACAAAATTAGAATTGAGCGCGCCAAGCTCTTTCGCCCGTGCGTTCATCTGGTTGATAAACCATTCATAACCTTCTCCGGTATTATCTCCTATGGCGTAGGCCACTTCGTTTGCCGACGCCAAAAGCAGCGCGTGAAGGGCATCGTTCAAAGTAATTTCTTCACCGGTAGTCATGCCAATATGAGCATCCCCGTATTCAAGAAAATCAATACAGGACTGTGTGATTGTTATCTTATCGTTGAGGCCTCCGTTCTCCAGCGCTATCAACGCGGTCAGCACCTTAGTGATACTGGCCGGATATCCTTTTCCATCTATATTCTTTGCGTATAGGATAGCTCCGCTTTCTGCCTCCATTACAATAGCCGCTTCTCCGTATGTAGCCGGCCCCTGAGGCCAGCCTGTCAAGCCATTGGAGCTTATTGCCATATTATATGCATTCTGAGTCGCAGTCTCCTCATTCGCCGCCTCAAGCGCATATATCTCCTCAGCTGTCTTCCCTTCCCTTTCAGCATCAGTGAGTACAATTCCCGTTGCCGTCATATCCACAGGCGCATCTTCCTTTGTATCCGCCGCTTCCGCTATTGTCCCTGTTAAAATGAAAACCGTTAAGAAAACGGCAAGAAGTTTTCCAGTCTTTTTCACACTCTCTTCCTCCGAATGCTATATTAATATACCTCTATATCTATTCAGACATGCATAAATATCCTGCCTGCGGATTTGAGCCATGGAAACCGGAAGATAAGATCCGGTACAAAGAGACCGAAGCCCCCGCTCCTGTATCTGCTTCCAAAGCCGGTCTATACACTGTCCTGCATCCTGTTCTTTTACCTCCATCTGTTCTAACAAGATTTTGAGGCAATACGAGAGCGCTGTAGTCTGTTCTGAATCCAATATCTGCTCCACATATTTTAGATCAACGTTCTCTTTCCCGATAGAAAAACTATCTTTTCCAAACTGCTTAATCTTAACCTGATCTCTTTTCTTTTCCAGCCTTCTTGCTTTAAATACTCGTTTATTTTTTTGTTTTTCAAAAAGAATATTTACAGATACCGGCGCTTTTTCTACCGCGTCACTCTTTACATCTTGAATCACACGCTTCACCTTATCGGTGATATCATAAGTATGATAATTGTCCATCTGCAGGACCTTATCCGCAATGTAGAAGTAAGAACCGGAGCTTCCTGCCACTAAGATGACCGACACACCTTGTTTTTCATATAAATCTCTTGCCTGCAGAGTAAAGGGTGTAATAGGCTCTTGGTCTCCTGAGACTACAGCCTGCATAAGCGCATCCCTTACCATGAAGTTCGTAGCGCAGGTATCTTCATCGATCAAGAGCACCTCCGCACCCGACTGGACAGCCTCCACAACGTTTGCGGCCTGTGAAGTAGAACCACTCGCATCCTCTGTAGAAAAGTCGACCGTATTCTTCTTATTTGGCAGATCATTAATAAACGGAGAGATATTAACGTGAGAAACCGCACGCCCATCCTCGGCCCGTATTTTAACTGCTGAATCGCAAGTAACCACATACTCTCTGCCATCACCCGCTATATGATTGTAGATTCCCTGCTCCAAAGCTTTTAACAGAGTAGACTTTCCATGATAGCCCCCGCCTACAATCAAAGTGATGCCTTTCGGGATTCCCATTCCTTTAATTTTTCCCCGGTAAGGAAGTTCCAACTCTACTTCCATACTTTTAGGCGACATAAACTTTACCGCATTTCTCATCGGGCGCTGGGATACACCACTCTCCCTCGGTAGTATGGAATCATTTGCCACAAAAGCCGTCAGACCTCTTCTCTTCAATTCTTCACGTATTGTATATTGATCCTCCGAAAGCTCTATGACCCTATTTACTTCATTCACGTTCAAGTTTTTAAAATAAAGTGATTTCTTCACAGCTTCTGGCAGATAATCAAACAAAATTTTCTTTAGCTCAAACGAATTGATTGTCCTGCCATTTGCCGGAAATCCGACTTCAAAGCGTACCAGCAAATCTCCATTGTCTATCTCAAAAGCCGTTCTTTCCAATATTTCCTGTCCACATCTGCTGATACCGATAAGACCGCTTTTTCCTGAGCCTTTCGCCTGAAACATATACTCGGAGACAGCCTTTCCAAATTGCCTTGTCAAATAATCCTGCAGCGCAATCCTTCTGTAATCCTTTTTGTACATTGACTCAGGAAAACCAGCCTGACTTTTCTTCACCTGTATACTAAGTTTGGAGGGGGCCGCAAAGGGGTCTCCCTGCACATGATCAATATTCAGCTGATACCCGGGAAATTGATAACTGCCCTTCAAATCTTTATATGCCGGATAGCTTCTCCGGTTGATGTTCATTAATAATTTATCCAAATCAACTGATGATTTCATATATATCCTCCTATAGCATTTGGTAAGAATTTCCTATATCATAAAAGAATCTATAACTGAAAAGTTATAGATTCTTGGTTCAATGAAGCATCGGGGATTCGAACCCCGGACAACTTGATTAAAAGTCAAGTGCTCTACCGACTGAGCTAATGCTCCATTCAAATATTACTTGTCCTACAGGACAAATGCCCAGAGCCGGAATCGAACCAGCGACACGAGGATTTTCAGTCCTCTGCTCTACCGACTGAGCTATCTGGGCGTTTTAAGATTAGAAAGCACAGTTTACTAATCTGATTGCGGGAGCAGGATTTGAACCTACGACCTTCGGGTTATGAGCCCGACGAGCTACCAGACTGCTCCATCCCGCGATATTCAATTATTATAGCACATTTTTGTAAAATGCACAATGGATGGAGAAGGATTCGAACCTTCGAAGGCGGTGCCAACAGATTTACAGTCTGCCCCCTTTGGCCACTCGGGAATCCATCCAAATTATTTGTTACTTTACATCGTTTCGCTAAGCTGTTCGATGCAAGCCGATGATCGGACTCGAACCGATAACCTGCTGATTACAAATCAGCTGCTCTGCCAATTGAGCCACATCGGCATATATATGGGACCAATAGGGCTCGAACCTATGACCCTCTGCTTGTAAGGCAGATGCTCTCCCAGCTGAGCTATGATCCCACAATATATGTAGATATTATACACAAAGTGTTTAATATCAGCGACCCGAATGGGACTCGAACCCACGACCTCCGCCGTGACAGGGCGGCGCTCTAACCAACTGAGCCATCGGGCCTTGCTAAGGTACGTTCGCGGGGCTAAACTCGGAAATACCTCGTTAAGGTTCGCAAACCACCTCGCACTAAGCTCATGCTTCGCCTTTCGGCTCACATTCACTAAGTTGCTTTCGGTGTACCTTCAAAACCGCATACAAATCTAATCATTCATCCATTTCCCTTCCTACCTCTTGGTTATGCCCTCGACCGATTAGTGACAGTCAGCTCCGTACATTGCTGCACTTCCACCTCTGCCCTATCTACCTTGTCGTCTTCAAGGGGTCTTACTACTTTCGTAGGGATATCTCATCTTGAGGGGGGCTTCACGCTT
>NZ_LT574838.1:0-374816 GCF_900086725.1 Bariatricus massiliensis
GCGTTGCCCCCTTTGGAAACCCCCACAAGAAAAGGCGGTACGCTACCCCTCCACGGGGCGCATACCGCCTTTTCTTGTTATCCAGCCCTCCGGCTGTATCGGTTGAGCAAAAGTCCGCGTGGGATTGATGTGGTATCTTTAACTTTGGGAAACTCCCGTCTCCCATTTAGAGACGGACGCCTTGGACACTCCCATATAGGAAGCCAGTTCTTCCTGTGTCACGCCCTTTTGCCGCCGATATCTGGTAATTACCTGACCAATATTTAGTTCTTTCATTGTTTTCTTCACCTCTTATCTCTTATTATACCCTTTTTCTCATTCTCAGCAATGGATTTGAAGTTGATTTCAGTTGATAATGTCAACCATAAGGAAACACCACCTTCCATATAATTGTGACTCCGTCACTGAATATATGCAGCAAAATAGTTTAATCTTATAACCAGAAACAGGAGAAAGAAAGGAGACATTTTTTATGACAATCCAATTAGAACAACCATTAAAAGAATATATGAAAGAAAAAAATCAACAGCACATTCTGATTACCCCTATGATGTGCCACACTTGAGGCGGCTCCCGTCTGGATATATCAGCAAGGTTTGTTGATTCGGCAGAAGCGGAAAAGTTAAAGACCGAGCATTTTCAAAGCATTCCTCATGAACTGGGAAGCGTTCTTATGCGCCGTCTACCCAAAAATATGGATGACACTGTGATTTTAGGATTGAACCGGCTGTTTAAAACAATCAAAGTAAAGGGAATTTATTCAGCCTAACCTGCATTCTCTTGACTGCTTTACATAAAAATGAGGCTCTGTACAACAGAACCTCATTTTTATATTATTACTATTCACTTTTAAAATTTACATTTATTCTGCAACATCTTTGATGCTGAAGCTCAGTCTTCCCATCTTGTCTTTTCCAAGGCAGACAACTTTTACATGCTGTCCCAGTGAAAGAACATCTTCTACATGGTTAATTCTTTGCTTTGCAATCTTAGAAATATGAACCATTCCTTCTTTGCCCGGCGCGAACTCAATAAATGCTCCGAATTCTTTGATACTGATTACATCACCTTCCAGAACCATTCCTGCCTCAAAGTCTGTAACAATGGTCAGAATCATCTTCTTAGCCTGCTCCATACTCTCTGCTTCCACGCCGCAGATAGAAACATTTCCTTCATCTGTGATGTCTATCTTCACACCTGTTTTCTCAATGATCGCGTTGATTGTCTTTCCACGCTGTCCCACAACATCGCCAATCTTCGCCGGGTCGATGCTCATCTGGATAATCTTCGGAGCGTATGCTCCCACCTCCGGTCTGGCCTCAGAAATAGTCTTATTCATCACTTCATCAAGAATATACAATCTAGCTTCTCTTGTACGTGTGATTGCTTCCTCGATAATCGGTCTTGTCAGTCCGTGAATCTTAATATCCATCTGGATTGCCGTGATTCCCTTGTGGGTTCCGGCTACCTTAAAGTCCATATCGCCGAAGAAATCTTCCAGCCCCTGAATATCGGTGAGTACCAGATAGTCATCGTCTGTGTCCCCTGTCACAAGTCCACAGGAGATGCCTGCTACCGCAGATTTAATCGGAACTCCTGCCGCCATCAGTGACAAGGATGACGCACATACACTTGCCTGTGACGTAGAGCCGTTGGATTCAAAGGTCTCGGATACGGTACGGATTGCATATGGGAATTCCGCCTCAGTAGGAAGTACCGGTATAAGAGCTCTCTCCGCCAATGCCCCATGTCCAATCTCACGGCGTCCCGGTCCTCTGGAAGGTCTTGTCTCACCTACAGAATAAGACGGGAAATTGTAATGGTGCATATATCTCTTAGATGTCTCCAGTTCATCCAGTCCGTCTACTCTCTGTGCTTCGGAAAGCGGAGCCAGTGTGGTAACTGTACAGATCTGAGTCTGGCCACGTGTGAACATGGCAGAACCATGAACTCTCGGAATCAAATCTATTTCTGCTGCAAGAGGACGAATCTGGTCGATAGCCCTTCCGTCCGGACGCTTATGGTCTTTTAAAATCATCTTCCGGACTGTCTTTTTCTGATACTGGTAAACGGTATCCCCCAGCTTCGCAAGCCATTCTTCATTGTCTGCGAACTGTTCTGCCAGCTTGTCTGTAATAGCACGGATATTTTCTTCTCTCGTCTGCTTATCGTCTGTAAATACAGCGGCCTCCATCTCTTCCGGCGGAACGATCTCTTTGATTGCCGCAAGCAGGTCTTCCGGTACAGAAAAATGCTCGTATTCATGCTTTTCTTTTCCGCATTCCGCTACGATTTCTTCTATAAAAGCAATGACTTTCTGGTTCAATTCATGAGCAGCAAAGATTGCCTCAATCATCTTATCTTCCGGAACTTCATTAGCCCCTGCCTCGATCATGATGACTTTCTCTTTTGTTGATGCCACAGTGAGCTGCAGGTCGGACGCTTCCTTCTGTGCCTGTGTCGGGTTGAATACCAATTCCCCATCTACCAGTCCTACCTGAGAAGTAGCTGTCGGCCCGTCGAAAGGAATATCGGAAATCGCTGTAGCGATGGCTGCGCCGAGCATAGCCGTCAATTCCGGTGAGCAGTCCTGATCTACAGAAAGTACCAGATTCTCCAGTGTCACATCATTTCTATAATCTTTCGGAAACAGAGGTCTCATCGGACGGTCAATGACACGGCAGGTAAGGACCGCATTTTCAGAAGCCTTTCCTTCACGCTTGTTGAATCCTCCCGGAATCTTACCTACTGCGTATAATTTTTCATTGTACTCTACGCTTAAAGGGAAAAAGTCAATCCCTTCTCTCGGTTTCTCGGACGCTGTTGCTGTGGAAAGCACCGTGGTATCACCGTAATGCATAAGTGCCGCTCCATTTGCCTGCTTTGCCACTCTGTCAATGTCCACACGGAGTGTTCTGCCTGCAAGTTCCATTTCAAACTTCTTGTACATATTGTTCTCCTTTTCAATCTTATACGTCGGGCAGAAATCTTCCGAAACTACTGAAAAATATATTTTCCTAAATACACTTTTCAGTGGTCTCGGACAATACCTTCGCCCGCAATCTGAATTATTATACCATAATCCCATTAAACATGCAAGATAAGGAATCTTCTAAATCCTACTGCAAAAATGAGGCGGGATAATTTCCCCGCCTCAAAATTGTTTACTTATTTATGTAATTTTTTTCTTACTTTGCCGTACCCTGCCGTCAAAACTGTAATGGCAGATGCTTCCAGCACTAGCACCCATATGACTGCGGAGCTGGTATCTCCCGTCTTTGGAGCCTTGCTCTGCTCTTTGACCGTCGTAGTCTGAGAGTCTCCCGATGTCCCCTTGTACTGCTTATTCTGTTCTTTGATCACAGTTTCGGGCGGCACATCCGTACTCTCCGCAGTTGTTCCATCGCCTGTCGGCGGTGTGACGGTATTCTCACCCGTCGGCGGTGTATTCGACTCAAACGCCGGCGGTGTCGTATCTGCCGGTGGTATCGTGTCCGTCGGCTCATCTGTCGGCGGTATCGTATTTGCCGGCGGTGTAATGTCTGACGGCGGTGTCGTATCCGCCGGTTCATCTGCTGGCGGTACCGTATCGGCCGGTTCATCTGCTGGTTCATCCGCTGGCGGCGTAGTGTCTGCCGGTGGTATCGTATCCGCCGGCTCATCTGCCGGTTCATCCGCCGGCGGCACAGGGGCGTCATTTAGTGCGAGCACATACGGTGAAAATCCATTCACTTCAATCGTAGCCATTCCCTCTTCCACACTTGCCGTAAAGCTTTGTGTAAAGGTTTTACCGTCATCTTCATAATAGTGCAGGATGATAACTTCCTGTCCATTGTAAGCAGTATCTACTGGAAAACTTAAACTCAAAGGCTGGCTGAAATCAAAGTCCTTATCCAATTTGATATCAAAGACTCCGAGTATCGTATTAGACTTCACCCGCTCATCACTGACAAGGGCTTCGTAATGCTCGTCATCCTGAGTTATCGTCTGTACTTCAAGTTTGACTCCCTCCGGCATCGTGCCGCTCACCTTGATTCCGGTTGTTTCATCCTTCGCTTCTATAGTGCCGGGATTCTCAATGTCCGGTTTCTCTGTATCCGGATTCTCCGGGTCAGGCGCTACACTGTCGTCAGGATTTTCCGGCTCAGGGGTGGTGGAATCCTTTATTACCGTGACCGATGCCTGCGCCCATTTCGTCTCATCAGCGTCTGACAGTACTTTAACGGTCAAGCTCTCCGCAGATTCCTCTGAAGCAATTTCCAATTTACCGTTTCCGTCAATCTTTGTATCTGCACTGACCGCGCCTTCTACTCTCCACGTCACATTTTTTGAAAAGTCACCCGTACCCGTCACAAGAACGCCAAAGGTGAAACTTTCTCCCGGCTTCATTTCTACAGACTGCGGATTCACCTCCACACCGGAAATGACAGCTTTTTCTATGACCTGAACAGCCTGCCCGGCGGTCTTGGTTACACCGTCGAAAGTATATGAGACTGTTATGCTCGTCGTTCCAAGTGCAAGTGGTTCAGACGGATAAGCAGCGGACTGCGTGATATCTGTCTCGGAGCCATCGCTCCACTGCGCCAGCACTTTCATGCCTGCCGCATCAAAAGTTTCCCCTTCCGTATACGCTGTCTTAGACGGCGGCGTACTGATGGAGATAGACTGAAGTTCCTTCTTTGCGGGCACATTATTCCCCTGATTCACTATAGTGACATAATCGGCCGAGATGTACGCATACATGTTATCAAAATTGTACTCTCCAACTCCGGACGCAATTCCCGTCCTGCCTGAATTTAGAACCGCATCACTTTGAATCCGGTAAAAATTATTTACCGGATTCGAGTCAAGTACCAGCACCGAATAGCTGGAGTGACCGCCGGTCTTATACACGACTGAGCAGCTTGTATTGCTCTCATTTCTCACATTTACACTGACATGGCTTGTGGAGATCGTGTCTTTTACCGCAAACGTATAGGCGCCGTTGTCACGGCTTCCGCCGTCACCGTCCAATTTCCACGCAATCGCAGCAGCCTTCTCGCCCCAGTAAGGGTCCGATGCATAACTCACATTGATTCCACTGGCCTTGTTTCCCAAGAACGCACCTTTGTACTTCCAATTGGACGGATTAAGATATTGTCTGGACATCCAGCCATTGGAAAACTGACGAATACATTCATTCACGGACGCGTATACATCCGCGCTGGCTTCCGGGGAAGAATCCACCGCATTCAAGCCGAACAGATTGTTTTTCGTCTGGCAGATATTGCTGTTTCCCCATGCGCTTTCATTTGCCGCGATGCCGGCCATCAGAAGCGCATTGACGCCATATATATCCTGATTGCTTACAAATTGGTTTCCCGCATCCCGCATTTTGGAGCCTGCGCTGGTTCTGTTGTTGACGATTGTATTCAATTCAGCGCCGCTATATCCTGTCTTGCTCCGCATGGGAAGATACTGAAAATAGTTATAAAATGGACTGTCAGCATTTACAGACTGGGAGCGTGAGTCATTTTGATAGTCTGAAAGCATTGTCCCATAGTTCGTGTAAAAATAATGTCCGTCGTAGCTGTAGTAGGTCGTCCCACTGCTCAGATAGGACGGCGCCGGACCGTTGTCAAGTGTTGAGCCCGTTGAACCACTTGTCATGGACATATTCTGTGTTATGTAGTGTACAAGCCTCCCATTGGAAACTTTATAGTGGCTCACGGACTTAGCCTCAGAGAAATTGACTACCTGTACTTCACTTTCATCGACCTGTCCGACTACACCGGCAAGCATAAATTTGACCTTACCGCCGCTCGTGCCCAGATACGCCGCATCCGCTCCATAGGCTCCGTTGGTATATCCGCTGACGCCGGTACCCACTTCCGTATAATTGGTAGTAGCGTTCCCTTTTGTCCTGAAATTGACCACCTTCAGTGATACAGAACGCAGATACCGTGCAATTCCTGAGCTTTCTAAAGTTCCCTCAGAATCGTCCACTTCATAAATGTTACCGTCCTCGTCCATACCGGTAACACTCTCGAGACGCTGAGCGTTCTCATCCTTCATTTCTGATGTCGAAGATGTCTGCTCCCCTGAACCATCTTCTGCTTTGCTTTTCGTGCCGAATACACTTGATATACTCAGGCACAAGAAAAGCGAAAGTATCAGTAACTTTCGTTTTTGTGACAATATGTTCCCTCCTTTTACCCTTATTAATTAAAAATGGTGATATTGTTACAGAGTAAACATAACATTTTTTGACATTATTTGCAATAAAAAAAAGCGGCACAAGCCGCTTTTTTTTAATGGTTATTACTTTCTTAAGCCTAAACGTTCAATTAAAGAACGATATCTTGCAATGTCATTTTTCTTTAAATAAGCAAGAAGTCCTCTTCTCTGTCCAACCATCTTCAAAAGACCTCTTCTGGAATGGTGATCCTTCGGATTGTTCTTGAAATGATCTGTCAAGTCATTGATTCTCGCTGTCAAAAGAGCGACCTGTACTTCCGGTGAACCTGTGTCTCCCGGTGTTCTTCCATAATCTGCAATAATCTGTTCTTTCATTTCCTTCGTAATCATTGTTACGTACCTCCTTAAATTCTTATAATAATTGCCTGATATTAAGCAGCGGTTGGAGTCATCCGTCTACCGAATACCGGTTTTCAACCTATTTAATATACCACAGCCAACTCTTGACTGTCAAGGCCTTATTCAGCCTCCCCTTAGTTTTTTGGGCAGCTCTTTCTTGCATTCCAGCCCCAGTGCTTCATTACAGCTTTGATCTATGTCTTCCGCAGCTTCAGCCGGAGCTCTGCTGCCCGTCAGCAGATTTTGTATATTCACATAAAAGACATCCCTGACTTCCTGCCAATTTTGGTTATTACGGATATTATCTACAGAGTTCGCCATATTCCCGCCGTAGGCGCTGAGCATGGGAATATCTTTGCCAAACTTTTCTATGACCGAATGATTCACGGGTAATGTGCCAAGCGTATATTTCATCAGTTCCTCATCTGTATAGATAAACCGGATAAAATCTTTTGCGGCCCGTACCTTGTCTTTATCCCCGTTATCAAATACACAAAAACCATTGGTACTGCTTGTACAATACCCCTTGCCGTCCTGACTTGGGAAATTCAGTGCAAACGCCTCCACCCCACTGTCACTGGCGTCTCTCAGGCCTGTGATGTCTCCCGGCAAAATGGCAAGCTGGCCGTTGTTAAACAGATTTACACAATCCGAAAGTCCAAGGTTCTCCGCGTCTTTGGGTACAATGCCTTCTTCTTCAAGCGTCTTTATCCACTGCAGCGCGGCAATTCCCTCCGGTGTATTCACCGCAAATCTGCCGTTATCATCATACAGGTTTCCTCCTCTTGACCGAAGTAATGTCATAATATGGCTGTCTCCCTGCTCATTGGCGGCATACATTGGAAATACATACCGGTTCTCCGCTGTGATAGATTCCTTCAACGAGTGAAGTACCACATCAAACTCATCCAAAGACCATTGGGCAATTGTATCCTTCTCTGGAATATACTGCCCAAGCCCCGCTTCCTCCATCATAGCCTTATTTACCAGCAATGTACTTTGAAGCTGCTGGTACGGCATGGTATAGACTTTACCGTCTATAGTATTCTGCTCCCAGATTGTCTCGTCAATGTCTGAGCGGAGTTCTTCGTCAATCATATCATTTAGCGGTGCAAGCCATCCGTTCGCAGCGTATTCCGGCACATTTTGAGAACCGGCATAAAAGATATCCGCCGCGTCATCCGTTCCACGCTTATCTACAAGCTGCTCCTCTTCCTCCTGAAAATCATACCGCGCAATCTCAAAATCCACATCATATCTGTCATACTGCTCTCTGAACTTCTCGGCGGCGGCCATGAACAAATCATAAATCTCAGCTTCTCCCAGATTGGTAATCGTTCCAAGACTCATAGGAGCTGTTTTTATTTTCAGTGTGATATGTTTTTTTGTATCCTTTTTTTCTTCCCGGCATCCTACGAGACCGGCACAAAGGATTGCTGTCATAATAAAGACCAAAATACGTTTTATTTTCATCGAAGCTCCTTATTAGTCCTCTTCTTCATCATACTCATCAGGCTCCAAAATTGCGAACGCAATATTCGTCGCATGGTCCGCAACACGCTCCAGTCCAGAAACTGTGTCCGAGAATATCATACCCCCTTCAGGCGTACATTTATTCTTAGTCAAGCGCTTCACATGCGAGTGCTGCAGCTTTTTCTCTCTGGCATCGATAGCCTCCTCAAGATCCAGCACTTCCTGAAGGTGTTCCTGATTCTTATGAGAGAACATGTCCAGTGAATAGTCAAGTATCTTCACGACCATAGACGTCATCTCTTTCAGCTGGGCTTTCGCTTTGTCGCTCATAGATGCCTCTCCATTCATAATCTGGGTCGACGCATCTGCCATATTTTCTGCATGGTCTCCAATTCGCTCTATATCATTTACCACATGGAACAGCCCGCCTATCATCTTTCCATCGGCGACCGGCAGCTCCATCTCGCTGGCTTTTACAAGATAGTCCGTGATTTTATGGTTCAAATAATTGATATATTTTTCCCTTTTATAAATCACGGCGATATTCTCTTCGTCGGGCGCACACAGCGTCTCCATAGCCAGTTTCAGATTGTCGCTTGCCAGCTTGCCCATATGTTCAATCTCCCGGATAACGTCGACCGCGGCTGTACTCGGTGTCATGATCCTGTTCTCGCCTATGTATAAAAGTTCAAATTCATCCTCCGGCGAAGCATCCTTTCCTCTGACAATTTTGTAGGTAGCTTTGACAACCAGATTCATAAACGGGAATAATAAAATTACCTCGGTAATTTTTATCAACGTATGTGCATTTGCCACGGCACGAGCGGGATTCCCCCCTGAGAAAGAAAGCAGCGCGTCCGCGATTGGATTTATGGCTACGGCCAGCACTATAAAGATAGCTGTCGAACCAACTATATTAAAGAGAAAATGAATCCACGCCGCCCGTTTCGCATCCTTTTTTCCTCCCAGACTTGCCAGAAGCGCAGACATACAGGAACCCATGTTACAGCCCAGTATTAAAAACGGACAAATTGCAAATTGAAGCAGTCCCTGTGACGCCATCAAAATCACGATACCTACCGTTGCCGACGAACTCTGGAGTATAGAGGTGATCACAAATCCTACCAGCATCGCCATGAAAGGGTTTGTGAGCGACTTCAGCATTTCCATGATATGGGGGGAATTTTTAAGTGATGACATTGCATCTCCCATCGTGCTAAGCCCCATAAATAAGATACCGAAACCGAGAATCACGACACCGACACGTTTTACGTTCGTTTTTTTACTGAACTGATACATCACGACACCCGCTATGACAAACAGAGGCGCGACATCAGACAAGTTGAACGCGATCAGCTGTCCTGTAACCGTAGTACCGATATTAGCACCCAATATAACACCGCAGGCCTGATACAAATTCATAAGCCCTGAATTTACAAAGCTGACAACCATCACCGTGGTCGCGCTGGAAGACTGTACAACTGCGGTAAACAGGATACCGACCAGCATCCCCATAAAACGGTTGGTGGTAAAAAACTCCAATATTCCTCTCATACGGGCGCCTGCTGCCTTCTCCAGCCCATCACTCATCAACTGCATTCCAAATAGAAACAGTCCTAATCCTCCAAGCAGCAGGAAAATAGTCGTAACACTCATTCTCATTCTCCTCTTCTTTTGTAACGAAAATACTCTTTCCCATAAGCAATATCTGCATTCACATGCTCTTTCATCTCTTCCACAGAAGCAAATTTCTGCTCAGGGCGCCGAAATTCATATATTTGAATCTCCACATCCTTTTCGTAGGCGTTGCCGTCATAATCAAAAAGATAACTCTCGATCAACACACGGTTTTCATCGGTCACAGTCGGCTTCACACCTACATTTCCGATGCCGTTATACCAAATCCCATCTATTTCTACGCAGTCAATATACACTCCGTTCGGCGGCAGAAGTTTCTCTTTCGCCGGCTGGACATTGATAGTAGGAAAGCCGAGCCTTCTTCCAAGCTGTCTGCCGTATTCCACCGTACCGTTTACCGTGTAAGGATAGCCCAACATTTCGTTGACCGCCTTCATATTCCCTTTTCTTAATTCTTCTTTTATATAAGTGCTGCTGATTTCACGGTCTCCATACATCTCCTTCTCTTCCACAAAAAGCTCATATCCATATGCACCGGCATATTCCGCCAGCATATGGACATCTCCTCGTTTTCCATGTCCGAACCGGAAATCTGTACCGACCACAATATATTTTGCATGAAGAATTCCTACAAGCACATCTTTGATAAATGCCTCAGCTGTCATACTGCTGATGCTTTCCACGAACGGACATTCTAAAAAAACATCTACCGTGCCGTGCAGCCGCATCTTTCTCTCTTCGTTACTCATAATGCCTTCTCTTGGAAGGCCCAGTTTCTCATAAAGAGGCAGCATATCAAAGGCGAATACCACAGAGCGTACTCTATGTTTATTCTTTAACTTTTTCACTCTGTTCACCAGTTTCTGATGTCCCCGGTGCAATCCGTCAAATTTTCCCAATGTGACTGCTGTCTCTCTAGAATCCTGATAAAACTCCAGCCCCTTAATATAGTCCATCTTGTTTCCTCTTTAAGTCTTTCCTCATTCTCTGCCGTCGAAAAACATACGTACTATCTGAAAACATTTCTTCTCTTCCCTGTATTCATAAACCGCGATGAAATTCCGCTCCTCATCATACACACGCACTTTTTCTCTGTCGCGGTACGGCCTGATGAACGTCTCCTCAGCTTCCACGCCCATCCAGAGGATGTCGCCGGGCCAAAAAATGTTCCCGTTGCGGACGGCCTTTGCGGCCTCCGTCTTTAAATACAGTTTCACATAACCTTCGAACATCTGGTCTACCGGAATCATACGTTCTGTAAGCTTTCCTGCCTGCATCAGCTCTTCCGCCTCCTCGAGGCGTATACTGTCCTCAATCGCAAACCTCTCCACACGTGTCCTCACGAGGGATTCCATGATGCCGCCACAGCCCAGACTTTGCCCGATATCATGGCAAAGTGTACGGATATAGGTTCCCTTGGAACAAGTAACCTCCATATGTACACGGGGAAGCTCCATTTTCAAAATACGTATTTTATGAATGATAACCCTTCTTGGCTTACGCTCCACTTCCTGCCCGTTTCTGGCCAGTTCATACAGTTTCTTTCCATTAACCTTAAGGGCGGAGTACATCGGAGGTATCTGATCATATTCACCGGCAAAAGAGCAGACTGCCTTTTGCACCTCCTGCTCTTCCAGATTCTGTATGTCAGACTCCGCAAGGATACGGCCACTGCTGTCCTGTGTGTCCGTCACCTTCCCCAACAGCAGAACTGCTTCATAAGTCTTATCTTTATCAGTCAGCATATCACAGACCTTTGTTGCTTTTCCGAGGCATACTGGAAGCACACCTACCGCATCGGGATCAAGTGTCCCTGTATGTCCGATTTTTTTCTGCCCTACGATGCGCCTTAACTTGGCTACCACATCATGGGAGGTGTATCCTTTTTCTTTATAAATATTCAAAACACCGTGCAGCATTTATGAATCACTCCTATTTTTCATCTGTATGGCCAGCCTTCTGGACAGATTATTTATCACATCGTGGGCTGTTCCGTTCATGGAAAACCCAGCCGCTCTCTTGTGGCCGCCGCCCCCAAAATACTGGGCTACAACGCTCACATCCACGCCTTCGGAAGAGCGTAGGCTTACTTTATATAAGCCTGTTTCAAGTTCATACATAAAGATTGCCACATCCACGCCTTTGGTCAATTTCATCTGGCTCACAATGCCATCCAGATGCTTCGGCTCAACTTGGTAAAATTCCATCTCTTTCCTTGTAAGAGAGGATACCATGCAGCGGCCTTCCATAAAAAGAAAGCTCTCAAGCAGTGCCTTGCCCAGCACCTGATTCTGGGCATAAGTTTTCTCATCAAAAGTTCTGCTTATGATTCCGGTGAAATCAATCCCTTTATCCATCAGAGCCGCTGCCGCCCGCATCGTAGAAGATGCAGTGCAGGAATATCTGAATACGCCCGTATCATGGACAAGGCCTGTATACAGGCATTCTGCGGTTTCTTTTGATATCTTCTCTTGATCAAGCAGATCATATATCAGCTCTGAGGTAGAACTTGCCTCCGGACGGATATAGTTCTCATCCGCAAATTCTTGATTACTTACATGGTGGTCCACACATAGGGTCCTCTTTGCACTCTCATAGAGAGGCGCGGAAAATCCAAGCCGCTGCATATCGCCGCAGTCAAGCACGATGAACAAGTCATATGTCTTATCCCCCGGAATCTCATGGCAGATATGGGATGCCCCTTTCATGAACTGAAATATATTAGGGATATTCTCCAGATAAACTTGAATCTCTTTATCTGGAAAATTGTCCCTGACATACTGGTAGACTCCCATACAGGAACCCACACAGTCGCCGTCCGGCCTTACATGGCCTCCCACTGCAATAGATGATGCTTTTTTTATTGCTTCCAATAACATGCTATTCATCCTCTTCTTTTAAGTCCTTTGTAACGTCGTCAATCTTCTTCGACATTCTCACTCCATATTCAATGGATTGATCCAGAACAAATTTTATTTCCGGAGTATTCCGCATGTTCAGCGTATGTGCCAATTCTCTGCGGATATACCCTTCGGCGCTCTGAAGCCCCTTTATTGTGTCGGTCTGCGCTTTCTCATCCCCCAGAACGCTGATATAAGCCTTACAGGTCTTAAGGTCAGGCGCGACTTCCACAGCCACCACTGAAGTCATGGGCGCGACACGGGGATCTTTGATGCCCCCGCGCAGTATATTACTGAGTTCGCGCTGTACTTCCGCATTGACTCTTGTATTTTTAATGCTGTTCTTTCTCATATTCCTTCTGCCTTTCTCATTCAGTCTTACGGCTATCTGGGAATTTCAACCATCTTGAAGGATTCCACTAGATCGCCTTCCTTCACATCATTAAAACGCTCAAATACAAAACCACACTCGTAACCCGCTTTTACTTCCTTTACATCATCTTTAAAACGTTTCAATGACGCAAGCTTGCCGTCATAGATGACGACGCCGTCACGGGTAACACGAACCGTACAGTCACGCTCAAAGAGTCCGTCCAGTACGTAAGAACCTGCAATTGTCCCGACTCCGGATGCCTTGAATGTCTGACGCACTTCTGCGTGGCCCAGTACCTTTTCTTCAAATACCGGCTCAAGCATTCCCTTCATAGCCGCTTCTACGTCCTCTATGGCATTGTAGATGACGCGGTAAAGCCTCATATCTACGCCTTCTCTGTCTGCTGTCTCTTTTGCGGTCGCATCCGGGCGGACATTGAATCCAATGATAATCGCGTTGGACGCGGCGGCAAGGCTGACGTCAGATTCATTGATTGCTCCTACTCCGCCATGGATAATTTTTACTACAACTTCCTCATTGGAAATCTTAATAAGGCTCTGTTTCAGAGCTTCCACAGAACCCTGAACATCCGCTTTTACTATGATTCCCAGCTCTTTCAAGTTGCCTTCCTGAATCTGGCTGAACAAATCATCCAGAGACATCTTGCTCTTTGTTTCTTCCAGCATCTTCACTCTGCCCTGATTGATAAATGTCTCGGCAAAGCTTCTAGCCTCTTTTTCATTGCCGCAGGCCACGAATACTTCACCTGCATTCGGCACGTCATTCAATCCCAGAATCTCTACCGGCATGGACGGGCCTGCTTCCTTAACACGCCTTCCCCTGTCATCCATCATCGCGCGGACTTTACCGTATGCGGAGCCTGCCGCAATCGGATCTCCAATGCGCAGCGTTCCCTTCTGTACAAGTACAGTGGCAACCGGTCCCTTACCTTTGTCAAGCTCGGCCTCAATTACCAGACCTCTTGCCCGGCGGATTGGGTTTGCCTTTAATTCCATGACTTCTGCAGTCAGGAGAATCATTTCCATCAGGTCGTCGATACCTTCTTTAGTATGTGCAGAAACCGGCACAAAAATCGTGCTTCCGCCCCAATCTTCCGGAATCAGCTCATATTCTGTCAATTCTTGTTTTACACGTTCAATGTTTGCACTTGGCTTATCTATTTTATTGATTGCGACTACAATCTCAATCCCTGCTGCTTTCGCATGGTTGATAGCTTCAATAGTCTGAGGCATCACTCCGTCGTCTGCCGCTACAACAAGAATCGCTATATCTGTAGAGTTAGCTCCTCTCATACGCATGGCAGTGAACGCCTCATGTCCCGGTGTATCAAGAAACGTGATTTTTTCTCCGTTCACACTTACAACAGACGCGCCAATGTGCTGTGTGATTCCACCGGCCTCGCCCTGAGTGACATCTGTGTCGCGGATTGCGTCCAGCAGTGAAGTCTTACCGTGATCGACGTGCCCCATTACACAAACTACCGGAGGACGCTTCTTCATCTTCTTCTCGTCCTCTTCATCCTCTTTGAGCAATTCCTCAATTACATCGATGACCTCTTCTTTCTCGCAGAGGCAGTCAAATTCCATCGCGATTTCTTCCGCCGCGTCGTAATCTACTTCCTGATTCACGGTCACGATTTTGCCCTGAAGGAACAATTTCTTTACAATCGCCGACGGCTGAATCTTCATCTTATCTGCCAGTTCCTGAATGGTGAGGCTTTCCGGTATGATAATCTGTTTGATTTTCTCTTCCGGCTCTTCCTTCTTCGGCTGCGGTTTTACAGGCTTAGCCTGAACAGCGGGAGCCTTGCCTTTTTTCCCTTTTGGCCCTCTGTCATCGCGTTCGTCTTTTTTATATTCTTTTTTCTTGTGAGCGTCCTTCGGTTTTGTACGGCTCGGTTTCTGCTCAGTGATTGCAGGAGCCGGAATTGCTGGCCCGGTCTTTTTCCTGTCATCACGCCCTCCGTCTCTTCTGTCGTCTCTGCGTCCGTCACGGCTGTCATTTCTATATCCTTCACGATTTCCCTGATAGCCGTCTCTTCTTCCATCACCCGGACGTCCTCCCTGTGGGCGCTGGCCTTGATAGCCGCCCTGCGGGCGCTGCCCCTGACCGCTTCCCTGCGGGCGCTGCCCTTGGTAGCCGCCCTGTGGACGCTGCCCCTGACCGCTTCCCTGCGGACGCTGCCCTTGATAGCCGCCCTGCGGACGCTGCCCTTGACCGCTTCCCTGTGGGCGCTGGCCTTGATAACCGCCCTGTGGACGCTGGCCCTGACTACTTCCCTGCGGACGCTGCCCTTGGTAGCCGCCCTGTGGGCGCTGTCCCTGACTAGTCCCCTGCGGACGCTGCCCCTGACCGCTTCCCTGCGGACGCTGCCCTTGACCGCTTCCCTGTGGACGCTGGCCCTGATTGTTCCCCTGCGGGCGCTGGCCTTGACTGCTTCCCTGTGGGCGCTGCCCCTGACCGCTTCCCTGCGGACGCTGGCCTTGTCTTTGGCGGCCGGCATTCTGTGTATTCTGCGGGCGGAACACCTGTACTATATTTTTTTTCTTAGGTGCTTCTTCCGCAACCGGCTCAGCCGCCTTCGGTGCAGACGCCTTTTTCATACTGCTTATCTGTTCATCGGAAAGAGTACTCATATGACTCGCAACCTCGATGCCCTTATCCTTCAACATGGTAAGCATCTCCTTGTTCGTCTTATTAAGCTCTTTCGCCAGTTCATATACTCTTAGTTTTGACATTAAACTACCTCCCTTATGCAATCGTGTTCTCTTCTGTATCCAAATGTTTCCTGATTCCCTTTGCAAATCCTGCGTCTGTAACCGCAAGAGACGCGCGGAACTCTTTTCCCATTGCATGCCCCAAGGTATCTTTATCTCCATAAAAATAAATTGGCACTTTATAGAAATCACACATGTTTTTAAATTTCTTCTTCGTATTCTCGGATGCGTCGCCGGCGACTATGACCAGACAGGCGTTTCCTTCCTTGACTTCTTTTTCTGTCATGAATTCACCGCTTTTTGTTTTCCCGGCTTTGGTGGCCAGACTAATCATAGATAATGTTTTATTCATTCTCAAGTTGTTCCAGCTCCTTTTTCAGGTTCTCATAAACTTCTGCGGGAATAGCCTGCTTAAAAGAACGCTCCAGACCTTTTCCACGTATTGCCGCTTCCAGACATTCCTTTGAGAAGCACAGATACGCGCCCCGTCCGTTCTTTTTTCCGGTTGCATCCAAAACAAATTCATTTTCCGCAGTTTTCAAAACACGCAGCATTTCTTTTTTCGGCTTCATTTCCTGACACCCTACGCATTTACGCATAGGTATTTTTTTGGTTGTACTCAAATAATCACTCCTATTTATTCTTCAAACAGCTCCAGATCATCCGGTACATATTCTTCCTCCGCATAATCTCCCTCTGTATATTCTTCCTCAGCATATCCGCTGTCGTAGTTATCTTCCATCGGCATCTCCATATAATCCGCCGGAAGTTCACCGGACTCAATAGCCTGTGTCTCATTCTTAATATCAATCTTGTATCCTGTCAGTCTTGCGGCAAGTCTTGCGTTCTGCCCTTCCTTACCGATTGCCAAAGACAGCTGGTAGTCAGGCACGATAACGCTTGCCGTCTTCTCATCCGGATCTGCCATAACAGAGATAACCTTTGCAGGGCTCAGAGCGTTTTCAATGAGAATAGCCGGATTGTCGCTCCAATTGATAATATCGATCTTCTCGCCCCGAAGCTCATTCACTATAGAATTGACTCTGGCGCCATTCATACCGACGCAGGCTCCTACCGGATCCACATCGGGATCATTGGACCACACGGCAATCTTTGTACGGGAGCCTGCCTCTCTGGCAATGCTCTTGATTTCAACGATACCATCCTTCACCTCTGTAACCTCGGCCTCAAAGAGACGCTTTACAAGCTCCGGATGTGTTCTCGACACAACAATCTTAGGCCCCTTCGTGGTATTCTTCACTTCTACGACATACAATTTAATTCTGTCCGTCGGCTGGAAGACTTCCCCTTTGACCTGTTCATTCTCAGTCAGCATCGCGTCTGCTTTCCCAAGATTAATGCTGATATTTTTTCCTACATAACGCTGTACGATACCTGTCACAATATCCTTTTCTTTTTCGAAATACTGATCGTAAACGACTTTACGCTCTTCCTCACGGATTTTCTGTAGAATTAAATTCTTTGCATTCTGTGTAGCGATACGTCCAAAGGACTTGGATTCCACCGGAATCTGCACCACATCGCCTAATTCATATTTGGAATCAATCATTTTGGCGTTCGTCAAACTTATTTCTTCCACATCGTCTTCCACAGTCTCAACTACCTTCTTTTCCTGAATCAAAGAATAATCACAAGTTTCCCTGTCCATGATGACCTTAATATTATCTGCTTTTCCAAAGTGATTTTTGCAGGCGTTGATCAGTGAATTCTCAATGGCATCGATCAAAGTCTCTCTGCTGATATCCTTTTCCTGCTCCAGAATAGTAAGCGCCTCCATTAATTCGGTATTCATTTTCCTTTTTCCTCCTGTCCTTAAAAATCAAATGCAAGACGGACCAGTGCAATTTCACTGCGTTCAAACGTTTTCAGCGTGCCGTCTTCATATTCAATAGTGACTTTATCTTTATCATAATCTTTTAAGATTCCAATAAACTCTTTTTGTCTGTCGATTGTCCGGTAAGTGCGGATTTCCACCTCTTCACCGATACTTCTCGCAAAATCCCGTTCCTTTTTGAGCGGCCTTCCAAGTCCCGGTGAGCTGACCTCCAGAATATACGCTCCTTCAATATAGTCCTTCTCATCCAGTATATCTGAAAGTTCACGGCTGACTACCTCACAGTCATCAACCATAATACCTCCGGGTTTATCAATATAAGCCCGCAAATACCAGTTGCTTCCCTCCTTGACGTACTCAACGTCCCAAAGCTCAAATCCGTGTTTTTCAACTATCGGAAGCAATATTTCCTCTGTTTTCTGTTCATACACTTCTCGTTTTGACAATCTTAAACTTCCTTTCCTTATCCCATTCCGAAAAAGAAGAGTGAACTTTCGTCCACTCTTCTGCCGGTTTCTTATGTAACTTTTATCAGTATAGCACCACTTTTCGTGAAAAGCAAGGATTTCCGCCTATATTTTTTTAAGACGTTCAAGATTTTTGTTATAAACTTCCGTGAGGCTTCCTTCCCATACACTGCGGCACTCCGTCACCTCCAAGTCCTCGCTCCAATCCTCGATCCAAGGACTGTACTCTGAGCCGTACTCCGCCATCTTCTCTCGGAGAAACTCCTGCGGTCTCTCTACCAGCTGCTTTAACTTAGCATAACTGTTTTGATTCTCCTGCATAATAGAGCTTATTTCGGATATAGTCATGGCATCTTCCGGTTTTTCTTCTAATAAATCTAGTCTCTCACTGCACAGCTTTAGTGTATACGCATATTTCTGGAATTCCTTCAGATAGTCTGTTAGAACACTCATCTCCATTTTCCCGGTGTCACTTCTTGCCACCTGACGCATTTCGATTGGTCCGCTGACGGATACCCTGCTCAATTCTTTTTTGATACGGGCCTGATCATTGGTTATCTGCCCTGTATCAAATCCAAAAGAAAATCCTGCCCCGGCCGCAAGAAGGAGAACACAAACCGCAAGAATTAGTGAAAGATTCCATTTCTTTTTCATTCCCTCTCTCCTCCTACCCAAAAATCAGTCCGGCAATTACCCCCAGTACACCTCCGCTTATCAGTGCGCCAACCAGCGCGGCGATGTAAATCAGCCCCTTTACCGACGGAGACAATTTTCTCTTCCTGACGGCGGCATGTGCAGTTTCCTGATATGATTCTGCCGCCTGTGTCTGCTCTATATACAATTGATACGGAAAACGCTGAATCCCATATGGTTCACCGGAAAAGCGCAGGCCGTCCTGAGAGGAAAAATACATCCATATTCGGTAGGGGAACAGATGGTGGCTCTCCAAAAATTCATACCATGCAGTAACGAATTCCTTTGTCCAAAAGACCTCTGCGTATCTTGGCTCTTCAAGCAGATCTTTCCAATGATATAGTTTTCCCCGTTCTGATTCGTTCAGATATAACTTCCTGCACTCCTCAATAACCTGTCTCACGCACCAATTTAATCCGCCCCTGTCCGATGCGTCGGCAATCCGCTCAAACTCCTTTTCCCATTCTGGGTTCACACTCTGTGCGGGGGCCGTTTTCCCCGGCTCTGGCTGTGTGGCCGTCTCCTCCCTCTCAGCAGAGGAAGGCTGCTCCGGCTCTGTCTTCATTTGGCGGGCTGTCGATAATGCCTCTTCATACGCGTCATGAAGTATCTGGAATTCCTCCGGATATTCTTCCGGATGGCACTCTTTCGCCTTTGCGGCATAGGCCCGTTTGATTTTTTTTACCTCGTCAGTCCGCTCAATGCCAAGTACCTCGAAACAATCCATTACTGGCTCCGCCTCCACTCATCATACAAATATTTCTCCACTCTTAGTATCACAGAATTTTTTGGCGAATTGTCAATAATGTCGAACAGCTCTGAGGTCCGTACATATGATTTTTCTATTGTTCTGTCATCCTGTGTATTCAGTGCCGCTGTAAATTCTCCCAAAAACTGGCCGACATATTTCCTCACCTCTCCCGTGTTCTCTTCAAATATCCGGTCTCCCCTTGCCAGAAGAAGCCGGTTTTTCTCCTTGTCACGGGGATGAATCTTCAGTTTCTGAAGTTCCTGCCTTCTCTGTTCAATCTCCGCCTCTGAGAGCTGTATCGCTTTGTTGACAATCACTTTGCTGGTCGTTTCCTGTGTACTGACAACCGTCACATCTATCTCCAATATGCCATTAATATCGTATGTATACCGAACGTCAATGGCTTCCCTGTCCATCTCCGTCTCCCCCGGGGGTACCTCGACCTCTATCCTGCCAAGACACAGATTCTGTTCTGCCAGACGGTGTTCCCCTTGAAGAACCGTTATCGTGCAGCTTGTCTGGAAAGGATTCGCTGTGTAACATCTGGATACCCTGCTGATTGGGAGGACAGAATTGCGCTCAATAATCGGAGACATGACAGGAGGCGCGCTCCGGTCCTCCTGCACCACCTCTGTCCCCAAGGTAAAGGGGCAGATGTCTGTTAAAAGTACATCCTTCACCGCTTCCATCCGCTCTTTAATTCCTGCGTACATTCCCACGCCCACAGCTACCGCCACATTAGGGTCTATGGCGCACAGTGGCTTTTTCCCACTCAAGAACTGCAGATAATTCTGAATGACCGGCATCTTCGCGCTTCCTCCGACCATAATAATCTCATCAATATCTTCCCAGCCGTATCCACTGTCATCCATGGCCCGCTTCAGCGGGATTCCAATGCGCTCCAGAATGGGCGCCGCAACGTTCAGAAGCCCTTTTCCGTCCAGCTGCATTCGATAAATATTGCCTCTGATCACCATTTCCATATCCGCTTCATTCCTGCCGGACAACGCTATTTTTAATTTTTCACTTTCTTTCAGCAGGCTCGCGCGTTCTTCCTTTGACAGCACGCCTTCATCCAGATTATGTAATATTAAAAATCTTTCCGCAATCGCCTGATTAAAATCGTCACCCCCCAGACGGTTATCCCCGGCCACGGCTACAATCTCGATAACATTGTCGAACGCATCCACAATGGAGATGTCCAGCGTTCCTCCTCCGAAGTCGAAGACAAGAAAGGTGGCGTCCTCCGACTTCTTGCCAAAACGATAAGCCAGTGCAGCCGCAGAGGGTTCGTTCACAATACGCTCCACTTTGAGCCCTGCCAGCTCGCCGGCAATTTTCGTCGCGTTCCGCTGAAAATCATTAAAATAGGCCGGCACACTGACGACAGCTTCCCTCACCGGCTCCCCCAGAAATTTTTCTGCGTCTTCCTTCAGCACAAAAGAAGATAAATCAGACGGTGAAAACACCTTTTTTCCAAGAAGATATGTTTTTTCCGTTCCCATAAAACGTTTAAAACTGGACACCGTATATTGAGGATGGGAAATCAGACGCTCCTTCGCCGTCTTTCCCACCAGAATCTCGCCGTTTTCATCCATCCCTATTACCGACGGAGTAAGATACTCCCCAAGATTGTTGGGAATCAATGTACATGCACTGTCCTGCCACACACTGACAAGACTATTTGTTGTCCCTAAATCAATACCAACAATAGCCATATCCGTTCATCTACTTTCTGATTTTAGTACCTGCACCGTCACGTTTCGCAAGTTTCAGACGATTCAGGGTGATTTCCTTCTCGTGAAATACTACCTTTTGTTCCGTTCCTTCTTCAAATACAAAAACAGCTTCTACTTCATCTTTCTTTTGAAGTCTGATTCCACGTACACCGACGGCGCCCTTCTTCTTATCGGATACCTCTTCTGCCGTAAACCTCAGCGCATAGCCTCCCGCCGTCATCAACACAACATTCTGACTGTCATTGACAATGCATACAGAAGCAAGCGCATCCTCCGGCTGGAGCTTTGTCGCCGCTATCGTCCGCTTAGATACTTGGAACTCGCTGCCCTCCACTTTCTTTATCATCCCCTGTTTTGTTGTAAACAGGAACTTTGTATAAAATAATTGTCTGTCATCGCAGAGGAAAACAATCTCTTCCTTTGTGCTGTCATAATTACTTACATTGTCAATAGGCTGCCCTTTATCCCGGAATTTGCCGTAAGGAAGATCAAGCACTTTTACTTGATGCATCTTTCCGTCCGCAGTGAACAGGCATAGTTTCCCGGTATTCATACAGTGAACTATATACTTATTCTCCTGATCGGCCGCCTCTTTATTTCGCTCGTAGACAGCAACATCCACCGTCTTGGCATATCCAAAGCGATCCATGAGAAATACCACTTCCTGCTCCTCGATCTTCTTCTCTTCAAACACTGCCTCCTCGGCATTTTCAATCACGGTCTTTCGCTTGACGGCGAACTCCTTTTTAATCGCATCCAGATCCGCTATGATTACATCGGCCATTGAATCGTAGTTATTGAGGATATCCTCGTATTTCGTTATGTTGGCCAGCGTCTCCTCGTGCTCTTTTTGAAGCGCCTCGATTTCCAGCCCTATCAGCTTATAGAGACGCATCTCCAGTATGGCCGATGCCTGTCTCTCCGTGAAACGCAGCATGGAGGCCATCTTCTGGGAAATCTTGGACTTGAACTTAATATTATCCGTAATCCCGCTTACAAGACATACCTTGGCATCCTTGACGGAAGTACTTCCTCTTAAGATTTCAATAATCAAATCGATGACGTCACAGGCTTTGATCAGCCCCTCCTGTATCTCCTTGCGGTCAAGCTCCTTCTTCAAGAGCGTGTTATACTTTCTTGTAGCCAGCTCAAACTGAAAGTCCACATGATGTTCAATGATACGTTTTAGCCCCAGCGTCTCTGGACGACCTTCCGCAACTGCAAGCATATTTACGCCAAAAGTATCTTCCAGACGGGTTTTCTTGTAGAGCATATTGATAAGATTCTCTACATCCGCATCCCGTTTCACATCAATTACAATACGGATTCCTTCCTTGGAAGACTGATTGGAAATATCCACAATGTCATTGGTCTTCTTGCTCTCTACCAGATTGCAGACATCATTCAGGAATTTGCCAATCCCCGCCCCGATCATAGTGTAAGGTATCTCCGAGATAACAATCCTTTTCTTGCCGCCCTTCAGCTCCTCTACATCCACTTTTCCCCGGATTTTAATCTTTCCGGCGCCAGTCTCGTATATGTTCAACAGGTCGTCCTTATTCACTACGATTCCCCCGGTGGGGAAATCCGGCCCTTTGATGTAGCGCATCAGCTGCTTCGTCGTAATCTCATCATTCTTCATATAGGCTTTGACCGCGTCCACCACTTCGCCTAAGTTATGTGTAGGGATACTGGTGGCCATGCCGACGGCAATCCCCTCCGCCCCATTGACCAGCAGATTGGGGAGCCGTACAGGCAGGACGGCAGGTTCTTTTTCTGTCTCGTCAAAGTTCGGTACAAAATCTATGATATCCTTGTCAAGATCGGCCAGATAGGCCTCCTGTGTAATCTTTGCCAGACGTGCCTCTGTATAACGCATGGCCGCCGCGCCGTCCCCTTCGATAGAGCCGAAGTTTCCGTGCCCATCCACAAGAACCATGCCCTTTTTAAACTCCTGCGCCATCACCACCAGCGCCTCATAAATGGAGCTGTCTCCGTGGGGATGATATTTACCCATCGTATCGCCCACAATACGGGCGCACTTCCGGTACGGCTTGTCATAACGGATGCCAAGCTCATACATATCGTACAATGTCCTTCTCTGCACCGGTTTCAGCCCGTCCCTCACATCCGGGAGCGCCCGGGCCACGATGACACTCATGGCATAGTCGATATATGATTTTTTCATCAAATCCGAATACTCAGTCCTGATTATCTGTGAATCCTCCATCTCATCTCACCCCCTATATGTCCAGCTCTGCATCGCTGGCATTCTCATAAATAAACGCCCGTCTCGGCGGAACTTCCGTACCCATCAGCATCTCGGTCACACTGGACGCCATTCTTGCATCTTCAATCTCAATCCGCTTCAGCAGCCTCGTCTCCGGATCCAGCGTGGTCTCCCAGAGCTGCTGAGCGTCCATCTCGCCAAGTCCCTTGTAGCGCTGCAGCGTGAACGGCCCGCTGTGGTTCCTCCGATAGTCCTCCAGTGCTTTGTCATCATACAGATACTCTTCCTCGCCCTTTTTCGGCATTGCTTTATATAAAGGCGGCATGGCAACATAGACATGTCCTTCATATATCAGCTCCGGCATGAACCGGTAGAATAGGGTCAGCAGTAAGGTGGAGATGTGCGCCCCGTCCACATCCGCATCCGCCATGATAATAATCTTGTCATAGCGGAGCTTGCTGATATCGAAGTCATTGCCGTAGCCTTCCGAAAATCCACATCCGAACGCATTAATCATCGTCTTGATCTCAGCGTTCGCCAACACCTTATCGATGCTTGCCTTCTCCACATTCAGAATCTTGCCCCGGATGGGAAGAATTGCCTGAAACATACGGTTCCTCGCAGTCTTAGCGGAACCTCCCGCAGAATCTCCCTCCACAATGAATATCTCACATTTCTGAGCATCCCTGCTCTCACAGTTGGCCAGCTTCCCATTGCTGTCGAAAGAGTACTTCTGCTTCGTCAAAAGATTCGTCTTTGCCTTCTCCTCGGTCTTTCTTATTTTTGCGGCCTTCTCTGCACAGGACAGCACTTTTTTCAAAGTCTCCAGATTCCGGTCAAAATATCTGGGCACTTCCTCGCTTGTCACCTTACCGGTGGCTTTGGCGGCATCCTGATTGTCGAGTTTTGTCTTCGTCTGTCCCTCGAATCTGGGATCAGGATGTTTGATCGATATAATAGCCGTCATACCGTTTCTTACATCTGCCCCGGTAAAGTTATTGTCCTTCTCCTTTAAGATTCCCAGTTCTCTGGCATACTGATTCATGATTGTTGTGAAGGTCGTCTTAAATCCCGTCAAATGGGTGCCGCCCTCTGCATTGTATATATTGTTACAGAAGCCGAGCACATTCTCGTGGAATTCATTGACATACTGAAAGGCGGCTTCCACCTCGACCCCTTCATTTTCACCCTTGAAATATACCGGTTCATGTATCACTTCTTTTTTAGAATTCAAATCGCGGATAAATCCGAGAATCCCCTCCGGCTCATGGAATTCCACCCTCTCCTGAGGCTCTTTTCTCTTATCATTAAATATAATCGTAAGCTCCGGGTTCAGATAAGCGGTCTCATGCAGACGGCTTTTGATCTCCTCCTCCCGGAACCTTGTCTTCTCAAAAATAGTAGGGTCCGGCAGAAAGTTCACACAAGTCCCCGTCTTTCTCGTCTTCCCTATCACGGGAAGCATACCGTCCTCCAGCTCAATTACCGGAATTCCCTTTTCATATCTGTCATGGTGGACCGCGCCGTCCCTGCTGATTTTCACGTCCATGTACGTAGAGAGCGCGTTTACAACGGAAGAGCCCACTCCGTGCAGCCCTCCACTCGTCTTATATGCCGAATCATCGAACTTACCGCCCGCATGAAGCGTCGTATAGACGATACGCGCCGCCGAGACTCCCTTTGCGTGCAGCCCCACTGGAACACCACGGCCATTGTCTGTGACTGTGGCAGAGCCATCCTTCTCAAGCGATACTTCTATTAAATCACATGCGCCGGCCAGATGCTCGTCCACTGCGTTGTCTACGATTTCATAGACCAGATGGTTCAGTCCCTTCGTACTCACGCTGCCAATATACATTCCCGGGCGCTTTCTGACCGCCTCCAGCCCTTCCAATATGGAAATACTGTCCGCATCATATGTAGATTGCTTTGCCATAATCTTGTTTCCTCTCTTCAATCAACTTCTTGGTATTCTGTCTAAGGGCCCAGCCCTCGTTCAACTCTAATGAATTTTATCCTAAATTTTCCCCGCTTGTCAATAGGTGGGAATTATTCACGTTCAAATGGATATTGTATTCCCCATTCTGCCCGCAGGCCGTCCATCATCTCCATGATACGAAGGGTCTCCCCATGAGGCATCTCTTCACACTCCAGCTTTCCTTCCTTGATCGCTTTTATAGAGGCCCGCACTTCATCCTCAAACCCAGTGAGTTGTTCTGGCACATGCTTCTCCCACTTAAGCTTTCTGTCTTTCGTATAAACTTTAATATTCTGGACATTATTGATTTCTTCTGCTATAAGATAACCTTCTGTACCATATACAATACCGTTCTGCTCTGTGGCTGACAGCAGCCCACTGTGGGCGACAGCCATAGCTCCGCCTCTATACTTTAATATAACCGCATTCTGTTCATCCACGCCAGTCTTCGTCTTTGTGCAGGTAGAAGTAATCTCCTCCACTTCGTTTCCCAACACCATACTGATAAAGTTCAAAGGATAGACGCCCACATCCAGCAATGCCCCTCCCGCAAGTTCAGGCTTCTGAAGTCTCTCCACACCTTGTATATCATATCCTAAGTTGGCTGTCACAAAAGTGACCTCTCCCAGCTCTTTTGACGTGACTACTTCGTCGATCATCCGTCTGCTCGGCAAGTATCTGGTCCATATGGCTTCCGTGATAAACACGCCTTTTTGTTCAAATGCATTCAAAATCTCTTCCGCCTGCTTAGCGTTGGCCATAAAAGCCTTTTCACACAATACCGGCTTATTGTACTTTAAACAAAGCTTAGCGCAGTCATAGTGGTGGGAATGAGGTGTGGCTATGTAGACCAGCTCCACCGTCTCATCCTTCAGCATCTCTTCATAATCTCCATAAGCCTTCTCTACTTTATGAGCTTTGGCAAAAGCTTCTGCCTTCTCAGCACTCCGGGAAGCCACCGCATAACAGTGTGCATCCTCCATCAAGTTCAGTGTCAGCGCCATCTTTTCTGCGATGACGCCCGCTCCCATAATTCCTATATTCATTCGTCTCTCTCCTTATCCATTCATATGCGTAATGTTTTATAAACTATTTCTAGTGTAACATATTTTCTTTTTGCGAACAACAGTTCTTATTTAATAACTTGATTCAAGATTTCCGCCAGCGGCTCCATGGCATTTTTCATCTCCTGAAGCGTGTTCGTCTGGGCTCCTGCCTCTATCAGCAGCATTTTAGGCATTAAATCCATATTATATTTATATCCCTTCAGATAATTACGTCTTGTGAAGCCGGGATAAGTTTTTTCCGCGGCAATCTTCATCTGCAGAGAAAACGCAAGGTTATCTTGGATATACGGATTTCCCATTCCCGCAAGGTCCCCGTTTGTTCTTGTTCTGGACATTCCATTGAAAAGCATAATCTGGGCCGTCGGTTTTCCGTTAATGTCCGTTACAAGATGCGTACTCTCTCCTACCCCGTCCCTATGTAAATCAATGACTACCTCAATACTCGGATTATCTTTCAGAATCTGCTCTATCTCGGGCTTTGCAAGCTCATATGCTTCACTCCGGTCAAGTTTGCCATCTATCAAATCATATACACCCTCGTGGTGCATAGTGGAAATTCCATATTTATTGTTGAGCAGGTCGGCGAGGTAACGCCCAACACCGACAATACTGGTGGCTGGGTCTCCGTCGGAATCTACAAATGTCTCCTGCGAGTGAGTATGGAATATCAGGACTTTCGGCCCTTCACTCTCTGTATTTATCCGTAAATCCTTGGACATCAGCTCCGGTACATTCAAATCCGAAGGCTCCACATATGTCACACTGTCTACTGTATAGAAATTACTGATTAAATAATCAAAGTTACTCAACTTCTCGATAGACAGATCCACTGCGGGCACCGAAGCCTGCTGTGTCTCGTCACTGTTGTCTTCCCCGACCAGATTCCCGTTCGCGTCCACTGTATTTTCATCTTCTGCCTGCTTTTTCACCAGCATTTCATAGGTGGCCTCATCCTCCACAGCCGTTTCCCCATTTTCTTTCTCCTGTATATACCCACCGAGAGGAATCATATTCATTGCCAGTCTGGTAAGCCACTTCTCAGCCGGTTCTCTTTCTGTCTTTTTATTGCTGTAGGCAATAGCGGGAAGATATGTCTGCTCCGCACTTTCTTGTATTTCTTGAAAAAGTTGTATTTTCAGGGAGCGCAGAATCTGACTTCCGCCCTCCCTCATAAGGTATCCACCCAATATGCAAATAATCAGACATATAAGCATCGTGCTTACCCGCCATTTTTTCATGCTTTCGCCCCGTTTTCAGTGTAGTCTGGCATTTGTATCTACACATTTTATGCGTCTCCCCGGCACTTTATGCGGTGGCGGTTCCTGAAAACAATATATTCAAGGCCTCCGATATAGTATAACTAATCCGTTTTACCGTATCGTCGATATCCTTCGGTGTCACGAACATTCCATTCAAATGTGGAGAAATCAGCTCTTTTACCAGTTCATATTTTTCTGCTGCACTGTATCCCTGCATGACCAGCCCCACCCCCTTCAGCGCTTCCGATGATTCCAGCGCCTGCAGAAGATTTTCCATTGTATCATTGACAATAGTCGCCGCGTCCACAACCGTTGGCACCCCGATAGCGATGACTGGTATCCCGACCGTGTCTTTCGTGATTCCATTCCTGTGGTTGCCGACTCCCGAACCCGGGTTGATGCCCGTGTCCGCTATCTGTACCGTCCTGTTCAGCCTCCGCGAATTTCTGGCCGCCAGCGCGTCGATTGCAACGACAAAATCCGGTTTTGTCTCCGCTACTACGCCCCGTATAATCTCTACAGTCTCCATCCCGGTCTGCCCCATGACCCCTGGTACTATCGCGCTCACTATCTCCATTTCATCATCGCCCATAGCATATCTTCCATATTCTTTGAAAATATGTCTTGTGATATTTAAGTTATCCACAACATAGGGCCCCAATGCATCCGGCGTAACTTGCCTGTTCCCCAGCCCTACTACCAGAACTTGATAGCTCTCTTTTTTTTCAGGCACCATGCCTTTGATAAATTCTGCCAATTCCTTTGAAACTTCCCGATGATACTCTTCATCCGGAACAGCCATGTTGGGCGCTTCCATAGTAATATAGGTTCCAACCGGCTTTCCCATCGTTTTGGCTCCCTTTTCTGTCTCGATCTTCACGGTAGTGACACGAATTTCCCGCTCTTCATCGTACTCTTCTTCCAGAATGACCCCCTGTACTTCTACGTTGTCAGACTCGAACCGTTCCTTCTGCTCCAGCGCAAGGTCTGTTCGGATACTATACTTCTCGACCATGATTTTCCCCCTGTTAAATATTTTCACACTTACTGCTAATGCTATTTTTCACAAAAAAATGGGAAATATGTATTGACAAGCATTATTTAATCGCATAAAATAAATAAGTGTGTTCGTCAGATGTTCCGTGTCACGTTCTGACGGATTGTGAATAATCAAATGAGATTTGGAGGTGTCGGAATTGGCTAACATTAAATCTGCAAAAAAAAGAATTTTAGTGACTGAAACGAAAACAGCTAGAAATAAAGCAATTAAGTCTAAAGTTAAAACTTACGTGAAAAAAGTGGAAACAGCTGTTGCTAAAAAGGATGCTGCTGCAGCAAAAGAAGCTTTGAAAGAAGCTATCGTTGTAATCAACAAAGCAGGCAGCAAAGGTGTTTATCATAAAAATACCTGCTCCAGAAAGATTTCCCGTTTAACAAAAGCTGTTAACGCAATTGCTTAATTCAGTTTTGAATAAATACGAGAAAACAAAAGACAACCGCGAACCGTCAGCGGCTGTCTTTTTATTTGGTAAAATCTATAAATCTTTTGTCCATTCAAGCAGGGATTCCTTTTGGTCCAGCGCTGCAATTGCTTCCATGTCCATAGCATCTAATTCAAAATCAAAAATGTCAATATTTTCTTTGATTCTATTTGGATTAATTGATTTCGGGATGACCACAATATTCCTTTGGACAAGATTTCTCAGCATAACCTGCGCAACAGATTTCTGATATTTTTCAGCAATTCCCATCAGGACCGGATGTGTGAAGACCCCATTTCTCCCTTTAGCAAGAGGACTCCATGCCATCAACAATGTACCATGTTTTTCCAGCACAGTTTGCAGTTCATGATTCTGTTGAAAAACATGAGTTTCAAATTGATTCACCGCAGGAACTATATTACATTTACTTATAAAATCAAGATAACGCTCTTCACGGAAATTGCAGACGCCAATTGCCCGAACTTTGCCCGCATTATAAGCCTCCTCCATGGCACGATACATTTCTAAGCTTTCCTTATAGGGCATATGAAGGAGCAGTAAGTCGATATAGTCTGTCTGTAATTCCTTCAATGAACAATCAATTGCATTTTTAGCCTTGTCGTAACTGCAGCTTGTTTCGTACAGTTTTGTAGTTAAAAACAATTCCTGTCTAGAGACACCAGATACTTTTAGTGCAGCTCCAATATCCGATTCATTTCCATACATTTGTGCCGTATCTATCGCACGGTATCCCGCTTTGACAGCAGCATCTATAGCAATACGAAGTTCTTCTTTCTCCGATGCAAATGTCCCCAATCCAATACTCGGTATTTTCACATGATTATTCAATTCAATCAGCTTCATCTTATAACCTCTTTCTAATCCTCCAGCCAGCATTTATGGGGAGGAATATTTATTTTTTTAAATGCTTCCCAGCATTCATCAACAATCCTTGTATCTGTAAAAGCGTCAACCGCTGCCTGCGCTATGATTTTGTAAGCATAAAGCGCTGGTTTCATTCCAATACTTGTACCTGCACAAAAGGTCGCGCTCCAGTGGTGTCCCGGGCACCGTATAGGTCTGGCCAGCCCTTGAAAATGTAAACTAGGGCCAAAATATGTCATGTCCGCAGCATCTGTGCAATTTGAGCATTCACCCAGCTCTTCCCTGTAAGGCAGATATTTCGTGGGCAGTAATTCCTCATCATCCTCCGGGGGTTCTGCATGATTCACCTGTCTGTATAGCTGACGTACCATCTCATATTCTTCCTTCTCATAAATAAGCGGCGGAACTTTTCCTGCCTCCTCACACATATATTTACACAGAGGCAATGTATAGTAATACTGTGGGACCCCGGATTCCACTTGGTATTCAAAAGTGGTATCCGTCATAAGCGCTGCTCCCTTCGCACATTTTATCCCGCGTTCAAGCAAATCAACTGCAGTGTCATAATCATCCATACTGCGGAACATATAACGCACAGAGGCATAATCCGGTATAATATTGGGCGCCGCACCTCCGTTTACTATATTATAATGAATCCAAGTATTCTCTTTTGAATGTTCACGCAGGAACTCACATCCAATATTCATAAGCTGTACCGCATCCAATGCACTTCTTCCATCCCAGCGCATCCCTGCGGCATGTGCGGCAGTACCGTGGAATTCAAATAGTACCCGGATTGCCACCTGCTGTGGTACTGGACAAAAATCAAGCGGCCCGGGCGCAGGATGCCACATAAGTGTCATATCGACATCGTCAAACACACCATGATGTCCCAAATAAGATTTCCCTCTGCCAATCTCCTCCCCCGGTGCCTGTATCAGTTTGATAGTTCCGGAAAGTTTCATTTTTTCCATCGCATACCGGACTGCAGCTGCGGCCGCTGCCGCTCCTCCGGCCATTGTATTATGCCCGCAGCCATGGCCGGGACCTTCTATTTCTTCTTTTTTAGGTACACACCTCTGCCCTAAACCCGGAAGTGCATCCAACTCCCCCACAATTGCTATGACCGGCTTTCCACTCCCCCAGCTGGCAATCATAGTGTTGCAATCGGCTTGCTGATTGTCCCAGTCCTCAGCGGCATGAGTTTCGACACTCTCAAAACCTTCTTCTACGGCAAATTTTCTCATAAGTTCACATGCGTAGTACTCCTTAAGGGACAGTTCAGGATGTTCCCAGATGTCTCGCATTAGACTATATATTTTCGTCTCATTCTTTTCAAACCATTCCGCAATATACGAATTCAATATCTCGCCTCCTTATTTTTTATAGATTGCTTATACAATCCAATAGAACCGCCTACCATAATCACTAAATTCAATGCTGCTCCAATGATAACTCCATCCACCTTAAGCCCTAAAGGTACTTTCACAAACATGTCGAAGCCAAAAGAGCATATGCTTCCGACAATCATCGCGATACCAGCGGCTTTCGCGTTTGCCTTTTTCCAAAAGCATCCTAGAATCAAAGGAAAGAAGATTCCTGCCCCATATGCGCTTGCTCCAATCTTGAAAAGAGCATATATTTTGTCGACATACAAAGCTATCAGGCATAAAATAATGGAGAAAACCACGCAAGAAACCCGGGTTATCATCAATATTTTCTTATCACTGAGGTTCTTACGTTTTGGACGGACAATGTCATCCACAAAAGTTGAGCCGAGCAGCAGCAAATATGAATCCCCTGAAGTCAGGGTTAAGCCTAAAAGTACAGACAAAATCAAGCCTTTCAATGCAATAGGAAAATATGTGCTGACGTACCGCACAGTGAACGTACTTCCTATTGTGATATCTGGAAAAATGTTTTTCATCGCAAGTGCGGGCAATGCTGTAATGATTCCTGCCACGATTAAAGATACTCCCCATGCTGTCAGAGAGCCGATTAATGCATCCTTCGTAGAACGCGCAGCAAAAATCCTCTGCGCAAAATTAGGTTCAGCTCCTGTCGACAGTGAATATGAAATGGCCCAGCCAACCATGGTAATAGGTGCAATTCCTTTGACTAGCGATAATCGCTCCGGCGTCTGAGATGCAAGCACTGTCTCAATCCCTCCCGCAGATCTAAACACCATAATAGGAAATACAACACCAAAGGTGACCAAAATAATGATAGCCTGTATTGTGTCCGTTAACGCTACGCCGTAAAGCCCGCTTGGCAGCGTCAATAAAACAACAACCAACGCTCCTATTAATGTCCCGGTCTTACGGTCACATAGGCCTAATGCCTCCAGCATGACTCCTATGGCGAGAAAGGTAGCGGCGCAGGAAGCAATCGCAGAGATTAATACACAATAAGAACTATACTTCTTTGTGGATGTATTATACCTTTTCTCCAAAAACATAGGCAGAGAGCTGACCCCTGACTTGCGTAAGGGTACTGCCATAATCAGCAAAAACACCCATCCGACCCACCAAAACAGGCTAGATGTAATCCCTGCGACCCCCGCCTCCAGAATCATGTCATATTTACCAATCACCATATTTCCGCCCATTGTAGTGGCTATAGTAGAGCCTGCTACCATGAACCACGATAGGCTCTGCCCGGCATTGGTAAAGTTCTTCGCCTGCATCTTTTTATTGCTGTTAACGCACAATCCCACAAAAAACGCAATATAGAGAATAATGACTCCAATATCTATAACGCTTATTTTTCCCAAGCCTCTATGCCCCCTTTGTGCCATCTATTTCTAAATCATCAGTCCTTCCGGTGTGCTGCCGTTAGCCTCATCCTGCTTCTTTGCTCTTTCCAAGCGTCTTGCAAAAAAGATACAAATAATCAGCCCTGCCACGAATAAACACAGACCTATTGTGTATAAAATATGATATCCTTTGTTCGTTCCATAATTCGTAGTCAATGTTCCTGCACCTTTTGCAATCAAAGTCGACTGCAGGCCTGTCACAAAATTCAGCAGTCCAATTACAGTACCACGCGCTCTCCTCGGCAGACGGCTTTCCCCAATCATCGTATTCCGTGCGGGTTTACCAAATGAGAAGGTGCCCCGCAGAAAGAATACTATAATTACAGCTATGGTTAAATATTTCGCGCCCCAGGGAAGTATCAAAATTGCGGCGGCGGCCGCAATCGCCATACAGAGGCTAAGCGCAACACTCTTGGTCACAGAACCAATTTTAGCTGCCAGAACGCCCGCAAGAGGCGCAAGAATCAAGGCTGTTCCATTATTTGCATAGGATGCCACAAACTGAATTGTCGACTGGGACGCACCAAATTCACTGGCCAGCAGCGGCTGTACGAAAGTATTCAGATCATAGGGAAGTACGGTTGCAACTCCAATCGCTATGATAAAATAAGTATTCGGATTTTTTAACAGATCCCCCACTAATTTTAAACTGAATTTCCCATCATTATGCTGCTCTATCTCGCCGCTTTCTAACATTTTCTGATACTGTGGCTCAATAAACACCATATGCCCGATCCATGATACCAGCATCATTCCACAGAAAAAAAAGATAATGGCATTCAGGCCTGCCCCACTGCCAGATTTATTAATAATTTTGGATGCGATGGGCGCTATCACAAGCGACTCTGCTGCCGCCAGTCCATAGAACCATCCATACAATGTCGACTCCTGTTCTCTCGTCCCAAGTGTAGATATGTAACGCATCATGGGAACACAAAACAGTGCCAGACCGAACCCTGATACTCCCACTGCCACAAGCTGCATAATCATATAGCCACTTCTCATGACAGCCAGCGCCCCACATACACATAAACCTGCATAGGCTATGGTAATACTTATTTTCGGTTTTATATTATCTGCTATGAATCCTCCCACCAGATAACCAAATGCGCCTACAAAAGACTGAATTGCTGCCAAATTGGCAATCTCCATGTCTGTATATCCAAATACATTTTGTATCAGTGAGTAATAAGATGTATAAAAATAACCCATGACCATAACTCCTGACCAGCCTAATGATAAGATAATCAGAAACATCCACTGCCGTCTGCTCAGTTTACTCTTTTCTTTTTCACTCATACCGTTCTCACTCCTTCTCCAAAAAATTACGACTTCGTGTCAAAAAATAGTTGATTCTTTTACATCTGTAGATAGAGCAGACAAGACTTTTTTAAATAATTCATATCGTTGCTCATTCCTAATCTCTTCGGGCATAGTTGGATCACAATACGGAAATGGAATTCCATATGACTTCACAATCCTATTACAGCCCAAACTGGCAGAAACAGGCGTCATGTTCGCCACATGGACTGATGTGATACCTGCCTTTTCCAGTTCAACAACCATTGCTGCTCCGCAGCGTGTGCAGGTGCCTCATGCAGAAGTCAGGACTACAGCCTGTATCTGGTCTTTTTTCAGAAGTTCTGCAATCTCGTTGGCCATTCTTCTCGCATCTTTAAGGTTCGTCAGATTACCTGTCGTACTATAAAACTGAGGATGCAGATAACCAATTTCCCCTTCCCGCTCAAGCCGGCGCATGGCATCCACGGGAACAAATACCATTGGGTCACTGTTGGCATATTTGTGATCATATCCACCATGAATAGATTCCCATTCTCCGGCTTTTAATTCATCTTCCGGCAGAGGGTAGGCTGCAAAGCGAACTGCTCCAGCACTGCTGATTCGATCAGGATTCCCTATAGGTACAATTCCCCCTGTACAGACAAATGCGATTCTTGCTTTCGCTGTATCCTCAATGGCAAGAGGGATTGGCACTGGTTCGAGCAATTCGATAGGGAGCTCTGATTCAAATGACTCTCCCTTTAATTTTTTCAGCAGCATGGCAATCGCCCTCTTATCCGCGGTCTGCTCCGCCGGTAAAATCACTTGAGAACGGATACCTCTAGGAAAATATCCCTCCTCATCCGCCCACAAAATAGGTTCTTCATTCAAAAGCTTATTCGAAAAGTCTCCTAGTTTCCTTAAGTCTTTCCTCATAGACGCTCCTGAATGTCCCCCTCGTAAAATATAAATATCACTGCAGTACATATTTACACCGGGAGCCTCTTCATACATGCTGGTCACCGTGGGAGCTTGGTATTTTTCCTGCACAAATTTACATATACGTCCACAATTCACACCATAACGCCCGGCAAAGAAAGCAGGACCTGCAACAAAAAGCTGAAATTCTAAATTTTCCAAAAATCCATCTATAGCTTCTATTGCTTCTTTCTCATGCTCATTCATATAATCGTCTCCGCAGATTATGGTATGTGTAATCTGCCCATTCTGAAGCATTTTGTTTAATTCAACAGACGGTCCAACCATGCCTTCTACTATAATGGGAGCCGCTCCCGCCTTCTCTTCGCCGCCAATCCCACCATAGAACTGATTGATATACATTATTACTTTTTTCATTTTTCCACCTCCAGAAATCAAAAATTTTTGCAGGTTTTATTAGACCAACCTGTCACGCCGCCATTCCCTAAATAACAGCTGGAATCAATTATGATAGAGCCGTCTGCGCGAAGGGAAGGTCCATAAACCGGATTGTCCGACCATGTTCCGGGGTAGGGGTCCCGGATGACAGAGTCTAAATCTCCTATGATTCTATCCATCGCAGGTAATTCAAGAATCTGGGCCGTGTTGCTTGTCGATACAATGGCATCCACCATGCCATCCAGCATAACCTTCGAAGGATTGTTACGACCATTTCGGCCTGTATCCTCATCCGTGACCGCGACGCACTTAATTCCCTTCTCTTCTAGACGGATGATTCCGTTAAACAAATCAATATCTGCATTGCTTACTCCCGGCTCTGTAAAAATAACCCCGTCGCATCTCAACATGGCAGCAGTCTCCGCTACCCGTATAATGCCCCGCTCTTTGCGCTCCAAAGTCTGTCCAATCATGCTCATGATAACGCCCACAAAATGTAATGTTTTTCCATGCTCCGCACAAAGGCTCTTTATGAGAGGAAGGTTTTGATAGTCATATGTAAATGCTCGAAATCCACTGATACAAATCGAGCCGCTGCACAACGCTCCATCTAATATTTCGTTTGGGTGTACCAACGGAGGAATCATATACATCACATCTACTCCATAAAATGTATCGTCAAATCCCGGTGTCTCATAGAATGAATTTAACTGTAGAACCAACGCTACTCTTGGCAGACCTTTATCCTCTTCCCATTCGTCAATATGAAATACTTCCCACTCGGCTGGCTCCAGCTTTTCTACCGTTTTTCCCAAATATTCTCCTAAAAGCTTCGCTCCTTTCCTAAAATTTATATTCTGATGCTGCCCTTGATCTACCGCAGGGTCTGCATCTTCCGCAGTAAAACATACATTGATCAACTGGCTGTAGTGTGATAGTTCTTCCCCCGGGCCACTCATATCCAAAATACCTTCTTCCCAGCCGCCATACTTTCCCACAGCCATAACAGACATTCCCTTTAATGCATGCAAAACCCCGTTTCCTGCTTCTTTTGTTGGGCCTGTCTCTCCTGAAAATACGGCTCTGCCATCCGGCCTGACACGCGCCTCCACAATTTCCTTAATTGGAAGAATCCTTACACGCTCTCCCGGTCTGGCTATATGAAGTTTCACATTTTTGAGCTTTCCTTCCGGATTTAAAGCGGCTATGGCCTCGTTTTCATTGATAGTTAGAACTCCTTTTTCAAAATATGTTTTTTCTCCAAAAACAACATTTGATACCTGAAAGTTACCAATTTCAAGTTTCATTATATTTCGTCACCTCCATATTGATATTCCGCTATTTCTTACATAATTTATTTTATATCATCGTAATCTTCTATAAAATGTTCTAATAAAACCCTTTTTTCTATAAAAAGTACTACAATAGACTACCTTGATTTGATTATATATAAAAAAGATTGCGCCAGTCACGCAATCTTTCTTTTATATTTGACCTTCCTATTGTTCATTGCCCAATAGTTTCTGAACATCTATTTTTCCAAGATAACTAAATATTTCTAAAGTTCTGCGCAGAGAATTAATTACCCTGTGATTATCAAAATTTATGTGAAACCGTTCTTCTAAAACCCGTATATGTTTAAGCAATGTACTTTTATGAATGAACAACACATCAGCCGCTTGCTGTAAACTGCAGTTCAAGCAAATATATACAACCAAACTATTCAGATACTTCGTTCCATGTTCCCTGTCATACCGTTCTATTTTGAGCGCTACCGGATCACAAAAAAAAGAAACATCAATTCCCGCTTCCTCCATCTGATGATACATATGTATCCCTGCTATCTCCCTATAAAAGGATAGATACACTTTATCAGTCAAGCGTTTTCTGAATGAAACTGCATATATACTTTCCCGATAAGCATTTGGCATTAACTGAAGGTCCGAGAAATTATTACTGATTCCCGCATATAGATTCATTTGCTTAAGAAACTCAATCAACTCTGATTTGATTTCCTCCCTTTCAATATCTAAGTCGTCTTCACCAATCAATGCGACACCGTATCCCCTATATTCATATACTGGGTTTTCCAGTAAACTGCTCAATTTTTCCACCACTGTCTTTGTCTGGAAGCTATCCTCTAACTGGACTGAAAACACATAATAACTAGGTCTAACGTATAACCCAAAATGTTTCATTTTCTGTTCTAGCAAATCCTTATCCGTGATTGAACCTTCAATCAACTCCTCCACAAAACGCTGTTTTTCAGATATTATACCATCCCTGCTCCTCATTGATTCTCTTGTCGATAATAATTTGCAAATTTTTTCGGCATAGTATTCGTCACTTTTCGACACAAATGAGCAAAATAATTCCGCAATATAGAGGTATCCTATTAATCCCTCTGCATGAAATATAGGTGCAAGCATTCTTCGGTATGGGAACGCAGTTTCAGGTTCCAGCAATAGTATTTTTCTGCCGGAGGATATGGATTTGCTCTTCAGATTCTGTCGTATTTTCATTGTATCTGCCTCGATACTATTCGCACCTTCAGAGCAGCATACCTGAAAATTAGGATTCAAAAAGCATACCGGATTCCCCATGATTTTAAAAGCAGCGGAACACAAATCACCAATTTCAGTATGTTCCGTCACTAGTGTTCCCATATTGCCTAGATTTATATTACGCTGATAATCTTTCATCACATTCTGGCGCAAACTCTGGACTATTTCGCTTATATCTTTTTCTGGAACGATAAGCAGACAAATATTCTGTGTCATTACAACATTCCTCCACCCTGTTGTAACATACAAAATGTTAGGGATTAGAGTTTCTTCTTTTTCAGCAATCTGCACGCCGTAGATTTCTTCATGAAGCGGGCCCGAATAGTAATAATGGCAATGTTCATCAATAAAGTTAATTAGCATTGATACGGTCATACCTTCTCCCTCCTCATCCTTTCCTGATTTTGCTTGAACTAAATTTTTTGTCACATCTAAAAAGGGATTCCTTTGCAGAAACCCCTTATCATCTACAATTTTGAATATCCGTAACTATTGACTATCGCCTCTATCCGCTGGCCTGCCTTGCACATAGGACACTCCTCCGGCGCATATGCACGATAATCCGGCAAATCTTCACTGCCGAAGATAGCTTTCACTTCCATTCCTGCAATCTTATGGACTGAGCTGAAAATAGAGCAGATGCCGCATACGCTGCCTCCATAATAAAGCACAGATTCAATAGCTTGTTTGACACTCTTTCCCGTGGTGATGGATGCTGCTAATAAAAGAACCTGCTGATTCTTCACCATTCTCTGCTTATTATCTCTGAACATAATCTGGTCATACTGATTGTACTCTGGCGTAACGATTGATATATTATTTCCTTTGCTGAGCGAATAGGGGTGCATATCTGCCAGCTGCTCCGCCATAAATGTACCAATCGTCTCTGTCTCTTCCAGACATACGATTGTGTCGACCATTGTACTGGTAAGATACTCTGCGGCAAGTACTTTCGCAGTCTCACGCCCGTTGTTATGTCTTACCTTGACTGTTGACATGTCAATGTATGTATTAATATGGGAATGGCTGGTGGCAAAGTGTCCTTTCAAAATTTTAATTCGTGCTTTTGGATTCTTCTTGGAACGAAGATCTTCTAATCTAGCATCCATCATATACCTCCTTACAGTAAGCTGATATTTTTTAGTCATTTTTACTGGTTTCAGTATATCATAGCGCCCCGTGGTATGCAATATCACGATAAAAAATGACTATTTTACCTTTTCTTCCGCTTCCGCAAGCTCCTTTGCAAGCGTTTGTATTCTCTCTAACGGTTCTTCCAATATTTCGGCAATTTCCTCCAACGTCTTCCCCTTGGCAAGCTTCTTACAAATTAGGCCTTTTAACTTTTGCTCTATTCCTTCTTTTATCCCTTCTTCTCTCCCTTTTTGAAGACCTTCTTCCCAGCCATCCTCACGGGCTGCTTCACGCATCATACGCATGACTTTTTCTTCATCATATTCATATATGCTCACCTTTTTCGCCTCCGTTCTGTTCTTGCTCAAAAATTCTGACAGAATCCCCTCTTTAATACATTCCGTAATCGCCTGTTCTACCGCATCAGACAGGGAAACATTCTCCGCATACCGCCTGACTCTGGCAGTATATTCAGAGTAATCTCTCAACGTCTTGCAGTTATCCAGCAGCTGTGGATTATGCCCCGGATTAATATTCAGCATAACGGCCCTTAACTCCAGCGACGGTTTATCATCCGGTACCTGAAACACATTAGAAAGCCTTAATTCCTGCACGTCCGGCTGCTCCTCGATGCCATTGTAAAAGATAACAAACTTTGGGGTAGGCAGCAGCACTTTACGGGGGCCGTACAGATTCTCATCCCGCGTCATGCTTGAATACAGATCCGAAATATACATCAGATATCTTAGCGGAAGATTGGGACTATAGGTGGACTGATGCTCATAGAGCGTAAGTCTGGAGTCAATCACGAATGAGATATCATTATGCATCGAAAGGTAAATTGCATTTTCCAACGTATTCACTTCCAGCATCTCCGGGTCGTCATACTTCGTTCCGTTCGCCGCATTATACAGGCTTAACAGTTCCTTCTTGTCGCTGAATACCATCTCAAATATCCGCGATTTGTAAACACGGTTAACTGCCGTATTTTTCTGATAAGTGTGTTTTTCCATAAATTGTCCTCCTTATTCAAAAAATGTCGTTCGCAGGAGGTATCCTTTCGTTCACTTATCTAACGGGAACCTCTCTGCTGTCAATAAATGAAATAAAGCATTGAGATTCCTGAATCGTTTATATAGAAATGATAAACAGTATTGGGGTGTGCCCCTTAGAATTTTAGAATAATAATGCTTTCCAATATTTTACCACACAATCCGGCGCTGTTCCAATAGTAAAATGATACATAGCCATAAAACAAATGACTATTTCATCGTCAAACTTATTATAAGGGGTATCGCAAATTTACGGCAATGAGCCGTCTCATGAGCCATGCTCATTCGACCGTTGGCGTCGCCAACGAAAATCAAGGAGACTCCCCCTTATTCATGCAAGCATGATAAGGGGGGAGCGTAACCTTTTTGGGGTATCGCAAATTTACGGCAACGAGCCGTCTCATGAGCTTTGCTCATTCGACCGTTGGCGTCGCCATTTAAAATCAAGGAGACTCCCCCTTATTCATGCAAGCATGATAAGGGGGAGTCTCCTTGATTTTAAATGGCTCGTTGCCTATCGCTTAGTTGTTAATTAATTTATCTTCGTCGCTCCAGCTGTATAGTTTTCTAACTTCCTCGCCTGTCACTTCTGCTGGGTGTTCTGTTGCTCTTTTTCTCATTGCCTTGAAGTGTACCTGACGGCCTGCCGGTGACATATCAACAAGGAATTCTTTTGCAAAGGTACCATCCTGAATGTCGGAGAGGATCTTCTTCATGGCTTTCTTTGTGTCTTCTGTAATAATCTTTGGCCCTGTTATGTAATCGCCGTATTCAGCGGTATTGGAGATGGAATATCTCATTCCGGAGAAACCACTCTGATAGATAAGGTCTACGATTAGTTTCATCTCATGAATACATTCAAAGTATGCATTTCTTGCATCGTATCCGGCCTCCACAAGTGTCTCAAAGCCTGCCTGCATAAGTGCGCAGACACCGCCGCAAAGAACGGCCTGCTCGCCAAAAAGGTCTGTCTCTGTCTCTGTACGGAATGTGGTTTCAAGAACGCCGGCCCTTGCGCCACCGATTCCCAGTGCATATGCAAGTGCTTTATCCAGTGCCTTTCCACTGGCATCCTGCTCTACGGCTACCAGACAAGGAACCCCCTTGCCAGCTTCGTATTCGCTTCTTACTGTATGTCCAGGTCCCTTAGGTGCTATCATAGTTACGTCTACATTCTTTGGAGGTGTGATACATCCGAAGTGAATGTTGAAGCCGTGAGCAAACATCAGCATGTTGCCCTCTTCCAGATTCGGCTCAATATCATTCTTATACATATCGGCCTGTAATTCATCATTGATGAGAACCATGATGATGTCAGCCTGTTTAGCTGCTTCTGCGGCTGTATACACCTGAAATCCCTGAGCCTCTGCCTTTGCCCAAGACTTACTGCCTTCATAAAGACCGATGATAACATCACATCCTGATTCCTTCAAGTTCAATGCATGTGCGTGTCCTTGGCTTCCGTACCCAATAATCGCGATCTTCTGTCCTTCCAAAACTGATAAGTTACAATCTTCCTGATAATAAATTTTTGCCATGTTACTCTTCCTCCTGATTCTGTTAAATCATTTACATTTATCCAGTTAAAGGGCTGTGCCTCTAGCTTCCTGTTTAAAACGCCTCATTACTAATCTATGTATACAACATCCTCGCTGCCGCGGGTCAATCCAGTGATACCGGTTCTTGCAAGCTCCAGAATCTCATATCCCTCCAGCAGCTCCATGAATGCATCCAGCTTTGACTGTGTTCCGGTAAGCTCCACCATCAGGCAGTCCTTCTCCACATCCACGATCTTAGCCCGGAAAATGTCCGCTACGGATATAATATCGGCTCTCTGGGATGCATTTGCTTTTATTTTAATCATCACCAATTCACGGCAGACTGAATTACTTTCATTCAAAAGCTTAATCTCTATCACGTCCTCAAGCTTCCTGACCTGCTTTTCAATCTGCGACAGTATCAGTTCATCCCCGCTCGCCACAATCGTGATTCTTGTAAAACGCGGATCTGCTGTCGTCCCGGCAGTAATGCTCTCAATGTTATAACCCCTCCGGCTGAAAAGTCCTGCCATGCGGCTCAACAGACCTGGATTATTATGAACCAACAACGAATATGCTTGCTTCCTCATAACATACCTCTTCTTTCTTTGTCACGCGGATACTCCGGCTCCGCTTTTCTTGTTTTAAAGGAAAAACAGAGTGCGTTCTGTTTTTTTATTGTAACAATTCACTTTGCCTTTGTCAAGTGGCTTTGCGTAAAATTTTAACATTTTAACTCAGAAAAGTGAAAATGAGAGACATCACCCTACCTTTCAGTGCTCTGCCTCTCCCACATTTACGATAATCCATTCTTATCTCAACTAAAAATCAAACAACGAAATCTGGTTATCTTTTAATGACCACATCTCTCTGCTCGTAATAATCTCATCCCCTTGAAGATCGCCAATCAAAATAGGCGATCGAGGGTTATGAGTACTGTGCTTACTCCTTGCACTTTCCACACTGGCCGTAGCATAACAATATTTACAGCCGTGAATACACGTATTATAAATCCCGATATCGATGCTTTCGCAACAGCCGCATTCTCTGCGCTGTCCACGGTCTTTTTTAACATCCAGATTGTACCCAGTTATTCGCTGTATCTTCTCCCTGTCAATACAAGCTCCATGACGTATGCCAAAAGATTCAAGATTAACCTTCTCCGCACAACTATACAATGGCAGCTTATACTTAGCCGCAATCGCAGAAAGCGCGGCGGCGGCCTCTTCCATTTCCTCCTGTGAAAGTTCCTGAAAAGGACTGTTCTTATAGTCGTCCACAAAACTGATGATACAGCGTGTAGTGTGTCCACTCAGCCAGCCGCACAACATCTCAAACCGCTCTTTATGGAATTCCAGCGTATATCTATCATCCAGAATAATCGGATCATAGCGCCAATCCACCCGTTCCTTTCCAAGCCGTTCACTCAGCAAAATAAATGCGGCCATCGCATCGGATGTATCCGGCAGTTCAGGTTCCATCTCTCTTCCATAACCAGTAATCGTCATCTGAAAATAGTATCGATAACCAAGCATATCTATCTTATCAAGATACGGAAGCATAGGCTCCGGATTCTTCGTCCAGAATACGAAACAGTCCACCACATCCGGTCTCAGTATAATTCTGCTTACCTTTTTTCTATTATACGGATTAGGAACCAAAACTTCTTCCGCCAGCAAGCGATTCATAAACCACTCCGGATATAGAGCCGGGATGTCTGTCCTTCTGCTTGCACTGATAATCATAATATGCCTCCTGCTTTGTCAGGCCGGTAACGGCCCGCTTATTCCAAAGCCGCCGCATTTTCCATGCGGCGGCTCTGCTGGTCCTCTGTCATCTAAATTTGAAACAAGGATTCTTCTACTTTTTCTACTTCTTTATCGGAGAACTGCCATACCCCACTGCTGTCTTTCGTAATCTCTACTTCTATGACCTCTGGCTCACCATAAGAAGCATTATCTATACACTCTTCCATATAATCACAGGCCATCGATATAACATTGTCCTCCGACAGTGTGCCGCCATCTATGCCCGCTTGAATTTTGTCCTGCAGGCCTTCACTGTATACTTTCAATGCGTCTATCGGTTCTACCGTAATTGCCACAGTGTATCCGTCACCCTTCTTTTCTGCTTCGCCAACTTCATATTTTGCCTTAGCATACAGATTCTTCATCAGGCTTATATAGCGCTCCTTGTCCTCATCTGACATAGTGAAATCGCCAAAGCCCGCCAACACATTTTTCTCGAACTTGGTTTCCAAATCCTCTTTTGCATCCTCTTCCGAAACATCAATCTGCTTTGCATACTCTTTGTAGTCATGCTTATACATAGCATCCATACACGCCTTCGTATAAACGACCGGATCAAATTTGCCACAGCCAGCAAGTCCCAAAATAAATGCAGCAATCATCCCCACCAACACAATTCTCTTAAAACTTTTCTTCATATGCTCTCCTCATTCCTCTATCTTGTTAATCTTACAAAAGCGGATACTTCTGCGCAAGTTCAGCGACCATATCTTTAGCCTTCTCGACATTGTCTTCGCTCTCAATGACCATAGCGATAATCTCCGCAACCTTGTCCATATCCTCTTCCACAAGCCCTCTGCTCGTTACCGCCGGTGTTCCAAGTCTGACGCCACTTGTCACGAACGGGGATCTTGGATCATTTGGAATGGTATTCTTGTTGCAGGTGATATGCGCATCATCTAACCGTTTCTCTAACTCTTTGCCGCTGATATCATTCTGTGTCAAATCAACCAGCATCAAATGATTGTCCGTCCCACCGGATACAATCTTAACTCCACGCTTCTGCAGGCCATCACTGAGCGCCTTGGCATTCTTCAGTACCTGCTCCTGATAGGTCTTAAATTCAGGCTGCAGTGCCTCTTTAAAGCACACTGCTTTTGCGGCGATTACATGCATCAAAGGCCCACCCTGAGTACCCGGGAATATAGCCTTATTAAAATTAAACTTGTCATTCACCTCTTTGCTGGAAAGAATCATGCCTCCCCTAGGCCCACGCAGAGTCTTATGAGTAGTAGTCGTGGTCACATGGGCATACGGTATCGGACTCGGATGCAGGCCTGCCGCAACCAACCCGGCAATATGGGCCATGTCCACCATAAGATAAGCCCCGACCTCATCTGCGATTTCGCGGAACCGCTTAAAGTCGATTGTCCTAGCGTAAGCGCTGGCGCCTGCAATGATCAGCTTTGGCTGATGTTCTTTTGCGATTCGGAGAACTTCATCATAATCTATAAAACCTTCATCGTTTACGCCGTATGCAGCAAAATCAAAATATTTACCGGAAATGTTGACCGGTGAACCGTGAGTCAGATGTCCGCCATGATCCAGATTCATCCCGAGCACCTTGTCCCCCGGATTCAAAATGGCAAAAAATACAGCCGTGTTAGCCTGTGCGCCAGAATGTGGCTGCACATTTGCATACTCACACTGAAACAATTCTTTTGCACGTTCTATGGCAAGATTCTCCACAACATCCACGCACTGGCAGCCTCCGTAGTAACGTCTGCCCGGATATCCCTCCGCGTACTTGTTCGTCATAGGACTTCCCATAGCCGACATAACAGACTTACTTACCCAGTTCTCAGACGCTATCAACTCGATGTGGGAATTCTGTCTTTCCATCTCATCCAGTATCGCCTGTGCCACTTGTGGGTCTTCTTTTTTGATTTCTTCAAAATTGTACATTTACTGACCTCCTTATTCACCTGATGGTAATTACAGGTTTGCCCTGTTTTGTCCTAGCTCTATCTTACTACATTGCTACCTGTTTTGTAAATGCAGATTTGATCTGTCGCCCTCAGATAAATGTTAATCCTCATGGAGGACTTCCCTCTGCAGCCTATGATAATCTTCATCATTTATTTTTTCATTTTCTTCACTCAAACCGTTTAATAAAAGAAGCGTAGAATCCTTTGTGGCCGGCAGGATTTTTGCATTTTTCTGCTCCAGCTCAAAAGGGACCACATATACTTTGATCGGTTCAGAAATATAGTTCCCCTTCGTACGCCCACTATATTCCACACTCAGGCGTATTTCATACAACCCCGGTTTGTCACAATCAAAATATACGGTCGCCGCCTCTAAATCATTGGGCAAAATCTTTACATAGCTCTCCTTGTCCTTATGCAAATCCAAATCATCATATTCTGTCCCTAAATAAGTCAACGGATTTTCAGCGCCATCCACTTTTCCGTAATAATAGATAAATCCTTCCTCTCCGCCTCCGCCGCCTTCCGGACTTATCAGCTCTACCTCTGAATCCGCATAGGAATCTACAAGCAGTTTAAGCGAATCGACTTTAATGGATGCATCAAAATTATTATGAATCGTGTATTTTAATTCATAATCTCCGTAATTATAAGAATTGGAGATAAGCGTCTTATATACCCTCCTATCTTCAATGGCGTATGTCCTGCTGAAAAAACTGACATCCACTGCCAGACCTCCGCCATTCTGTCCCTGCGGCGGATTGTAGGACAGTACAACGCCAAGCATTCCGATCAGTGTAGCCAATAAACCGAAAAACTTCTTATATCTTTTCTTTTTAATGATAATCTTATATAGTACAACAACCGCTGTAACCAGAAGAACCACGGTTATTCCAAATAACAAATGATATACGATTCTAGACATTCTCTACCTCTTAACTTTACTCTCCACCAAATAAGCTGATTATACCATATATGGCTTGAATCATATAGTACTTTGAGTAGCAAAAGGCTGTATCGACCTAAAAAGTCGATGCAGCCTTTACAATTATTTAATCTATATACTAGATATTACTCGATCCAATCAAAAACTATGTTTTCCCTATTAAATACGATTAGTAAGCCGAGCATATAATTATATCTCTCAGAAACCAAAAACTCAGTTATCTTTTCTTTATCTTCTTCAATATCCTTTTCATATGCCCACCACCCCTTACACTCTATTATTAAAATATTGTTCTCGTTACTCCCTCGCTTATGTAAAATTAAATCTGGATAACACCCATTAGGTCTATTACCTAAACGTTTAACCCCTTCAATATCTCGATTATACTCTGCATCCAAATCATACTTTTTTAATAAATAATTAGAATCAATATATTTATTTAAGTAAAGACCAAATTTAAAACAAATACTTCGTTCATGAGCATGAATATCTATAAAGTTATCATCACAAATCAAATTTCTGTCAAGTAAATATAATTCTTCGCCGGCCTTTTTCAAACATTTAATAAGTTCTCTTTTTACTTTTTCCTTATATTCTATATCATATATTTCTCTATGCATACTTATGTTTTCTTTCATCTCTTTTCACTTTAAAGTCTTATATAATTCTAAGACTATTGATTCTCCAAAGTCAATTTTGCCTTCAAGACAGCTGATTGCTAAGTCGCTATCCTCTTATGTCAGTGGCGCTAGCGACCGTTCAGTCTTTTGAATTCCATAATTTAAATAGCTTATAGAATTTCCCTTCCTTCGCCGCTTCCTCAATCGAAACGGTGAAGGAAGGTCTTTAAGGGGTTGAGGGGTGTTTGTGTGCTTTGACTGTGCTGCTCTGCACTACTGACCGCCTTCCATTCCTCTTGTAGAGTTTATGCAACCCGATTCATCTTACTGACTTGATCAATAAATTCTTTCATATCATCTACATAAGAATATGGGGCATACTCCGAATAAATATCCGGATTATCCAATATCACAATTTGTACCCCGTCAGCTCTCAATGCCTCCAATGTTCCCGGCAGACAACGCGCTTCACTTACCGTCTTGCACAGATATGCGATGCACCCCTGTTTATCAAATACTTTAGCTATAATATATATTTTTTTATCTCCCATCCAATTCACCTTCCCAATATTTTAGGCGCTCAACAAATTCCTGCTCGTTCGTTATTACCTTTTCCACATATTCCTTATAAAGATGGTTCCCTATTTCCGGCCCTTTATATTTATATACATATTGATGGCTCCAAATATTGAATAAATAATCTTTTCCGCACCATAACTGTATCTCTATAGGATAAGCCAAATTATCTCTTTGATAATACAGGTGAATTGCATGGTAACCATCATCTGTTTTCTTTCCCTTTCGCAAATCAACTACTCTGAAATATTCTGGATACTTTTCAGGATATTCTTCAAATCGTAGCCGAAATCCCAGTATATCATTAAAGCACTGCTTAAATCCACCCCCGGTTCTAATTGTCTTCTCATACTTACGCATAATAGAATCATCACTCTTAAATTTTGAACCAATCAAGTTTTCCTATACTAATACATCTATATAGCTTGCACGATATCTTGCAATATCTTCCAATATTAATTCCAGAGGCGTATTCCTCAACGAAATCTGCTTTAGACTTCTGCCTAATGTCGATTTATAAGACAATATGTCAAGAGTTTCTTTTGAAATATAGGAAGCCATACTATCACCACCTTTTACAGGTAGTATATCATAATGCCTTCGTAATATCACTATTTTTAGTGATATTTTAGCTCTTGGATAGCCTTACAGTTTCAAAAACCGCACCAACCATCAAAGGTTAGTGCGGTCTATAAAACACTTTATAGATATACGATTTTTTTAGAATTTCCCTTCCTTAGCCGCTTCCTCGATCGAAACTGCAACAGCAACAGTCATACCAACCATCGGGTTGTTTCCTGCTCCGATAAGTCCCATCATCTCAACGTGAGCCGGTACGGAAGAAGAACCTGCAAACTGAGCGTCAGAGTGCATACGTCCCAATGTGTCTGTCATACCATAGGAAGCCGGTCCTGCTGCCATATTATCCGGGTGAAGTGTACGGCCTGTACCACCGCCGGATGCTACGGAGAAGTATTTCTTACCCTGCTCGATACATTCTTTTTTATAAGTACCTGCAACCGGGTGCTGGAAACGGGTCGGGTTGGTAGAGTTACCTGTGATAGATACGTCTACGCCTTCTTTGTGCATGATAGCAACACCTTCGCGGACATCGTTAGCGCCGTAGCAGTTAACCTTTGCGCGGAGCCCCTCTGAATAAGCAGTTCTCTGAACTTCTTTCAGCTCCCCTGTGTAATAGTCGTAATCTGTCTCAACATATGTAAATCCGTTGATTCTGGAAATGATTTTCGCTGCATCTTTTCCAAGTCCGTTCAAAATAACACGGAGCGGTTTCTGACGAACTTTATTTGCCTTTTCAGCGATACCGATAGCTCCCTCAGCTGCCGCAAAAGATTCATGTCCTGCAAGGAATGCAAAGCAGTCCGTATCTTCTTCAAGAAGCATCTTTCCTAAGTTACCATGTCCAAGACCTACTTTACGCTGGTCTGCCACAGAACCCGGGATACAGAAAGCCTGAAGGCCTTCCCCGATTGCTGCCGCTGCGTCTGCCGCGGATTTACATCCTTTTTTAATCGCGATTGCCGCACCTACGATATAAGCCCAGCAGGCATTTTCAAAACAAATCGGCTGAATGCCTTTTACCTGATTGTATACATCAAGTCCGGCATCCTTTGTAATCTTCTCTGCCTCTTCGATAGAAGCAATGCCATAGCTGTTTAATACTTCATTGATTTTATCAATTCTTCTTTCATATGATTCGAATAAAGCCATTTACTTGTCCTCCTGATTTTTTTATGTCACAATAATTGGAATTACATTTATGCAGACTCTGCCTAAACTTCGTTCATGCAAGCATGAGTATGTCCTATGTACCGGCTCTCAGTCCGCTTATCTCGACTATTCTTTACGTGGGTCTATAATCTTTGCTGCGTCTGCAACACGTCCGTACTGTCCTTTTGCCTTCTCCCAAGCTTCGTTCGGTGTGTCACCGGCTTTGATAAAGTCTGTGAGCTTACCAAGGCTTACGAACTGATATCCGATAATTTCACCGTTGTCGTCGAGTGCGATTCCTGTAACATAGCCTTCTGCCATCTCAAGATAGCGAGGACCTTTTGCCAATGTTCCATACATTGTTCCGACCTGAGAACGGAGTCCTTTTCCCAAATCTTCAAGGCCTGCCCCAATCGGAAGTCCATCTTCGGAGAATGCGCTCTGCGTTCTTCCGTATACAATCTGTAAGAACAGTTCTCTCATTGCTGTATTAATAGCATCACATACAAGGTCCGTATTCAATGCTTCCAAAATCGTCTTTCCCGGAAGAATCTCAGAAGCCATGGCAGCTGAATGAGTCATTCCTGAACATCCGATTGTCTCAACAAGAGCTTCCTGAATAATACCTTCTTTAACATTCAAGGTCAGTTTACATGTTCCCTGCTGTGGAGCACACCAGCCAATACCATGTGTAAGACCGGAAATATCCTTAACCTCTTTTGCCTTTACCCATTTTGCTTCTTCCGGAATCGGAGCCGGTCCGTGGTTTGCACCCTGAGCTACCGGACACATCATTTCTACTTCATGTGAATAAATCATGTTAAAACTCCTTTCAAATATGTATGATTTTCTTCCTATAGGGCGTTTGATATTTATTTAACACCATATATAAAATATTTTCGCATAATTTTCGACATTCGTCAATTATTACTTTTCACCAGATTATTTCCACTGGCATCCGTTATTTCGCCGTATCTACTAGTTTCCAAAAACTGCTATTTGTCCTATAGGGTTTGATTTCTTCCATTGTAAACGGTGCAGTGATCCATCCCCGCTCGATGACGCCGCCATTTTCCTCACTGCGATAGTGATAAGTCAGTCCAATCTCAATACCGTCTGCATCTACGAAGAAATTGTCGTAATATCTGTTTTCTAAAATCTCTCCTCCCAGAATCTTTTTAAATTGATTCAGCTGAAGACCGTCAAGCACTGCCGCTTTCGGAGCTTCCCCCTTCATCCGCTCCTTCCAGTCAGCCATAAATTCATCGTTGAGTTCTACAATATCTGACGTCTCATATCTTGTGCCGTCTGACAGGCTGAGATTTCTTGTCCGCAAGTCTACAAACTCCGCATAATAATTTCCCGAAAAATAATGGTCATTGAAAACTACGCTGATGAAATCTTTGCCCGCGTAACTGACTTTATAAGTGACCTGACTTGCCATGAAGGGGCTGTCCTCTTGAAGCATGGCCTCCTTCATATCCTCGCTGGGCTCCAGATAAATCGTATTGACAGTGCTCATTGCGCACTCCTTTAATATGGCGTTGATTTCCTCTTCCTGCTCATTATCAAGCCCTTTTATCTGGGGATAATGAATATCGAATTCCATCGGATATTCTCCCGATCTGCCATCTGACGAATATGTATAGGTCTCTTCTTCAATTGTATAAGGGAGGTCCTCTTCTATATAATCCGGAATCGCCTCTATTCCCTGACTTTCTTCCTGCGGTACTTCTTCCGCATAAGGTTCGCTCTCGCCACCGTAAATACCGCCGTTGTCCTCTCTCCGTTCTTCTATCTGCTCTCTTATCCGTCCATTCCTGCTGATTTTAATAATCAGATTCCCGAATAGAATGCCAAGAATTATTAGAAGAATTCCCGCGGTCACACAACCTCCAATAATCAGGGCCCTATGGGACTTCTTTTTTCCAGCAGGCCTTATGTCGCCGGGAGCCGCCATAAGCTCCATCGGCACAAACGGTATTCCATTTACCAACTGCTGGGGCGCTGACTCCCGGAATCCCAGACGGCGGTAGGCCTCTACCGCTGAAACAGCCGAGTTAACAGTGATTTTCATCAATCCCAGCTCAGCCGTACAATAGCGGTATATCTCCGCAAACAGCATCTTGGCGATTCCCTGCCGCTGCCATTTTTTTCTGACGAACATCAGCCGGATATGTCCGGTACTCTGTACGGCAGCCACGCCGCACAGTTCCGTATTCTCATAAGCTCCCCAAAACCGCATTTCTCCCCGCTCTGCTTGAGGCATTATATTTTCCAGTTTAATAAAATTCTGGAATTCCATCACTCCTTGGGGTGTATAAGCAGGTGCCAGTTCTTCCGCAAACACTTCCCAGACCAGATGCAGTCCGTCCAGTATTTCTCCCTGCTGTAACTGTTTTATATACATCTTTTGCCACACCTCTTTCGCAAAAATAGATTCTTTCTACATAAGCGCTTCCCGCAGAAGGGTAAGTGCTCTTACAACTGCATAGTCTCTGTTTTTTTCCCGGTTACCGGTAAACCGGTACTCTCTCACCGTGACTTCTCCGTGAACCGCGCAGCCGATATATACAAGACCCACCGGCTTTTCTTCAGTTCCTCCGCCCGGCCCTGCAATACCAGTAACGCTCAAAGCCGCATCCGCCTTTGCCGCATCCGCCGCCCCAAGGGCCATCTCCTGTGCTGTCTGTCTGCTCACCGCCCCATACTGCTCCAGAGTCTCTTTTTTTACACCGAGAATTTTTTCCTTCGAGCCATTGGAATAGGTAATATACCCTTCCTTGTAGACTTCCGATGCTCCTGGCACATTTAAGATTCTGCCCGCCAGTTTGCCACCAGTACAGGACTCTGCAGTTGTCAAAGTCATTCCCTTCTCTTTGAGAAGCTCTACGATAGACTCTTCCAATGTCACGGACTCCTCTGTTGTATAGATGGAACTGCCAAAACGCTCATACATCTCGTCAATCATCGGGCGCATCAGCTTTTCCGCCTCTTCTTCAGATTTGGCTTTTGCGGTAACCCGGAAGTGCACCTCCCCTATTTTGGCATATGGCGCCAAAGTAGGATTAGACTGTCCCTCCATAAGGTCAGCCACCATAGTCTCCGCCCTGCTCTCACCGATACCGCAGATTTTCACCATATGGGAATAGATTCCTTCCGGCTGCAGCTTATTCAGATAGGGGGCAATATCCTGCTCGAACATCACCTTCATCTCATCCGGAGGACCGGGTATGAGAATTGCCGCTTTTCCCCGCTCCTCATCCTCAATAATCAGGCCCGGCGCAGTCCCATTGTGATTGTCTATAACGATTGCCCCTTCAGGGACCAATGCCTGTTTCCAATTATTTTCAGTAACTGCCCTGCTCTGAATCCGCTCAAAATAGTCCGCAATTCTCTTTTTAGAATGCTCATCCATATAAAGCTCCCTGCCGAAAACTCTGGCAGCCACTTCCTTCGTAAGATCGTCCTTCGTAGGCCCCAGCCCGCCTGTCAATATCACAATATCTGAACGGTCCACCGCTTGACGGATTGCCTCTTCCATCCGCTCCTCATTATCCCCGACCACTGTCTGGTGATATAAAGAACAACCTAGCAGAGCGCATTTCTCTGCTAGGTAAGCCGCATTGGTATTCACAATATTTCCGAGCAAAATCTCAGTCCCTACGGAAATCAATTCTACAACCATTTTACATTCCTCCCTGTGTCAGCACCTGTTTATTCTTTGCCACATAATCTATCAGTGATATTATCGTAAGTATCAAGGATACCCATACGAGAACCGTCCCAATCACCGCAAACACATCGCCCAAATCGGCAATCAACACAATAATCATGGCCATCTGAGACACCGTTTTGAACTTTCCCCAGTAGCTGGCAGCTATGACAATGCCGCTGTCGGACGCGACAAGCCGGAAACCGCTGATAATAAATTCTCTGGCAATAATAATAATTACCACAATTACATTCAATTTATTCATAGATACAAGACAAATCATCGCAGTACAGACGAGAAGCTTGTCCGCCAGCGGATCCATGAACTTTCCAAAGTTAGTCACCAGATTATACTTTCTGGCAATCTTTCCATCCAGCAGATCCGTAAAGCTGGCCACACAGAATATCGCCAAAGCAATCCACTTATCAGGCGCTCCTGAAATATCAAACAACATAAATACCACAAAAAATGGAATCATAATCACTCTCAAAACCGTCAGCTTATTTGGTAAATTCATATCAATTCTCCTATCAAATCATATTCCGTCGCGCCAATCACTTTGACTTTAGCAAAATCTCCGGACATCAGCTCCTCGTCCGTATTTACAAATATAAGTCCGTCAACGTTAGGCGCATCCCTGTAGGTCCTTCCTACATAGGCATTTTCATCCGCTACCTTTCCTTCGATCATGACCAGCATTTCCCTGCCTATCATCTCTTCAGCCTGTTCAAACACGATGTCCTGTTGAAGTTCCATCAGCTCTGCCTGACGCTCTGCCTTGACGTCCTCCTGTATTTGCTCCGGCATCTGTGCGGCCGGCGTATCTTCCTCCGGAGAGTATGTAAATACTCCCAGCCTGTCGAATTCCATCTCATCGACGAAATCCATCAGCTCTTCATGCTGCTCCTGTGTCTCACCCGGAAAACCGGTAATCAGTGTTGTCCTAAGCGTGATATCCGGGATCTCCTCCTGAAGCCTGCCGATAATGTCTTTCAACTGCTGCTTGGATGTCCTTCTTCCCATACGCTTTAGTATCTCATCGTTAGCATGCTGGATTGGCAAGTCCAGATAATGGCAGACTTTCGGTTCTTCCTTTATTACTTGAATCAGTTCCTCCGTTATCTCCTCCGGATAACAGTATAGAATCCGAATCCACCGCAGGCCGCTGATTGCAGAGAGTCTCCTGAGCAGTTCTGGAAGCTTCTTTTCTCCATAGATATCGACCCCATAGAGCGTAGTCTCCTGCGCTACCAGAATCAGTTCTTTGACACCCTCTTCGGCAAGCTGCTCCGCCTCCTCAATCAGATGCTCCATAGGTACACTCCGGAAATTCCCTCTGATTTTCGGAATAATACAGTATGTGCAGTGCTTATCGCAGCCTTCTGCTATCTTAAGGTAAGCAAAATGTCCTCCCGTTGTCACAAGCCTTCTTGTGTCCACCTCCGGCAGATAATCGATATCCTTCATCGTCAGCTTCGCGTCACCCCGCTCCATGGGGCTCTCGCTTAAGATTCCCTCGATAACTTTTCCTATCTCTTCATAAGACGTAGTTCCAAGTACTGCGTCCACTTCCGGAATCTCCTCCAATATCTCGGATTGATATCGCTGCGCAAGGCATCCCGTCACAATCAGCGCCTTTAATCTACCGCCCTTTTTAAGCTCTGCCATCTCCAAAATGCTTTGTATACTTTCTTCCTTTGCATCATGTATAAAACAGCAGGTGTTGACAACAACAATGTCCGCCTGCGTCTCGTCGTCAGTCATCTGATGCCCATTGGCTGCAAGTATCCCAAGCATCACTTCCGTGTCCACAAGATTCTTATCACACCCAAGCGAAATGAATAATACATTCATAAACAGTTTCTCCTATATACTCAGCAAGGCAGATACAACAATCTGCATCTGCCTCCCTTATTCTCATTCTTAATTTTCTGTATCTTCTGCAACAATCTTAATTTTCCCGTTGTTCAGTTCATCAATAGCTACGGAAAGCGGTTTCTCCCCTGATTTAGTGCCTACAAGGGGCATCTCCCCGTCGATGAGCTGTCTTGCCCTCTTTGCTGTCGCAAGAACGATAGAATAACGGCTGTTGACAATCTTTGTGGCGCCCTCTTCCACGTCCTGATTTACTACCTGCATCAAATCTGTATAAGATGGATGTAACATGATTATTGCTCCTTTCCCATTGCCTCTAATTCTTTTCTTATTCTGCTGATAAAGTCTCCATTGCGGAAAACTCTGTCATGTTCGGCTTGAATAATCCTGTGCATCTCCTGCACACAGGTCTCAAAATCATCATTATTCACCAAATAATCGTACTTATCCATGCCTTGGGACTCTTCCACGGCACGCTCCAGTCTGGACTTGATTACGTCCATCGTCTCTGTCCCTCTGCCAATAAGCCTACGCTTTAGTTCCTCGGCACTTGGCGGCGTCACGAACAGCAGTAATGTATCCGGAAACTTCTCTTTTACCTTCAAGGCCCCCTGAATCTCAATCTCCAGAACAACATCCTTTCCGGCCTGCAGCTGCTCCATCACATACGCCTTCGGCGTTCCGTAGTAATTATCTACGTACTTAGCATACTCTATAAGTTCTTCCTGCGCAATCATTTTTTCAAATTCTTCCACAGTCCGAAAGAAATATTCTCTTCCGTCAGCCTCTCCATTTCTGGGATTCCTTGTGGTAGCAGAGATGGAAAGAGCATAATTGTCATACCGCTCCATCAATGCTTTCATAAGTGTTCCTTTCCCCGCTCCGGAGAAACCGGAGACTACAATGAGAATTCCTTTGTTATTCATATTTCAACCGCACTCCTGACTTTGATATAGAATGAATATTCATTTTATCACAAACATTTCCATTTTTCAAAGCTTTATTCAATATTCTGAATCTGTTCTCTGACTTTTTCTATTTCTGTCTTTAAATCAATGGCATGATTGGAGACTTCCATGTCGTTGGCCTTAGATAAAATCGTATTGGCCTCTCTGTTCATCTCCTGTGCGATAAAGTCAAGCTTGCGTCCGATTCCTTCCTCTGACGCGAACGTCTCTTTCATATGTTTAATATGGCTTTTCAAGCGTACAATCTCCTCATCCGTGCAGATTTTGTCTGCGAATATAACAACTTCCGCGGCAATTCTGCCCTCATCCAGCTGAGTATCTGAAAGCAGTTCCTTCACTTTCGCTTCCAATTTACTTCTATATTCTGAGATAATCTGCGGAGAACGCTCTTCGATATAGGAAACGCTTTCCAGCATTCCGTCAAGCTTAGCGATAATATCCTTCTTCAGGTTCTCTCCTTCTGCTTCTCTTGTCTCAACGAACTGAGTACAAGCGCCTTCCAGAGCCTTCTTAAGCCCACTCCAAAGCTCCTCTTCATCCACTACCTGCTCTTCCATCGTCAGGACCTCAGGACATCTGGCCAATGTGGACACTCTCATGTCATTGTCAAGGCTGAACTCATCCCTCATTCTTTTAAAATATTCTATATATTCGGTAGCCAAAGTCTGGTTATATTTTAATGAGACTTGACTTTCCGACATGTCCTCGTATGTGATAAAAATATCTACTTTGCCTCTCTGCACATACTTCTTCAGCAGGCTGCGAATGGATGTCTCAAAAAAATTCAACTTCTTCGGCATCCGGATATTTACGTCTAAGTAACGGTGGTTCACTCCTTTCATTTCTACTGTAAACTTGCGTTCTGCCTCAGACACTTCACAGCGCCCAAAGCCTGTCATACTTTTTATCATCTGATTTACCCTCTTCTTAATGCCGCGCACGGCCTTTTTCACTGTATTTCATTATAATTCATTTGATATATCACGTCAACAGCAGAGGGCAAACTTCTCCTTCCACTGTCAGCCTACTTGTGATAAACTATATGAAACAAACGAAATGAGGTTTTATTATGGCTTTTGATGGAATTACCATTGCAAATATTGTAAAAGAATTGAACGATACTATTCTAGACGGGAGAATCAATAAAATAGCGCAGCCGGAAGCCGACGAGCTTCTTCTTACAATCAAGACCCCCTCCCGGCAGCTCCGCCTGTGCATTTCCGCCAGCGCCTCTCTTCCTCTCATCTATCTGACGCAGGAAAATAAGCCGAGTCCCATGACCGCGCCGAATTTTTGTATGCTTTTGAGAAAATATATCAACAACGGGAGAATTGTTGCTATCTCTCAGCCAAAGCTGGAGCGTATTATCCACATCGACATCGAGCATCTGGACGAGCTGGGCGATCTGTGCCGCAAGACTTTAATCGTGGAAATTATGGGCAAACACAGCAACATCATTTTCTGCAATCATGAAGGAATGATTATCGACAGTATCAAACATGTATCTGCCCAGATGAGTTCTGTCAGGGAGGTGCTTCCGGGAAGAACCTATTTCATACCTGATACCATGAAAAAAGAAGACCCTTTGACGGTGGGACAGGATGCTTTTATCGAGGAGCTCACTACAAAGCCCATGCCGCTCGGCAAAGCAATCTACAGCAGTTTTACCGGGGTCAGTCCTGTCGTGGCTGAGGAAATCTGTTATTTGGCAGGAATGGATTCCGATATTTCTCCAAAAGAGTTGGACACGGACTTACTGTCGCATCTGTATCGACAGTTTACCTATTATTTTGAACAGGTGAAAAACAACGAATTCACCCCCTGCATTTATTATAGCGGGACAGAACCGAAAGAATTCTCATCACTGCCTTTGACCCACTTTTCCGACTACAGGAAGGAAACTATGGATTCCATATCTCAGGTACTGAAAACCTACTATGCCTCCAGAGACGCCATTACCCGTATCCGTCAAAAATCTGCCGATTTACGGCGTATTGTCCAAACCGCTCTGGAGAGGAATCGCAAAAAATACGATTTACAGCAAAAGCAGTTAAAGGATACACTGAACCGTGAAAAATATAAAGTATACGGGGAGCTTCTCCACACTTACGGGTATAATCTGAAAGAGGGCGCAAAAGAGCTGGAAGCTTTGAATTACTATACAAACGAGATGATTAAAATTCCTCTTGATTCAAACAAGACACCTCAGGAGAACGCACAAAAGTATTTTGATAAGTATAATAAACAGAAGCGGACTTTTGAGGCTTTGACTTCCTTGATAGAAGAGACCCATGACGAAATCACTTATCTGGAATCGATAAGCGCCGCTCTTGATATCGCCCGGGGCGAAGAGGATTTGGTGCAGATAAAAGAAGAGTTGACAGAGTCCGGATACATCCGCCGGAAGTTCACAAAGAAAAAGGTGAAAATAACCAGCAAACCTTTACATTACCTCTCCTCCGACGGTTACCACATGTATGTAGGGAAAAATAACCTGCAGAACGACGAACTGACCTTTCACTTTGCAAATGGAAACGACTGGTGGTTCCACGCAAAAGGCGCCCCCGGCTCTCATGTGATTGTCAAAAGTGAAGGTGACGAACTGCCTGACCGCACCTTCGAAGAGGCGGGAAGGCTGGCCGCCCATTACTCCAAAAATTCCAACTCCCAGAAGGTGGAAATAGATTACGTTGAAAAAAAGCACGTCAAAAAGCCGAATGGCGGCAAACCCGGTTTCGTAGTGTACTATACCAACTATTCTTTGGTAATTGATTCTGATATTTCGGGTATCAAAGAACTGGATTAAAGAGAATACAATTATTAATAAAAGACACGGCCACAGCATGGTCGTGTCTTTTTGGATCGAAAATTTATTTAACTGGAGCCCATTCACCATCTTCTTTCAGCAAATCATCTATTGTAAATTTAATGTCATCAACAAAGCCATAAGAAACTTTATTGGGAGAAGCTTCTGAATGTTTATGATAATAATATTTTCCATCATAATAAATAACTGCCGCCTGTGCATTTCCAGTACCGCCTTTTTTGTCAGCAACAAGAATCTGTTTATTGTCCTGCGTTACTATTGGTTTCCAAACTGCCTCGCCCAGTTTATTCGAGTCTTGTATTCCCTGCAGATCTATCTGACTCCAATCAACTGCCGGAAATCCACCATATTTCTCCTGATACGCCGCCTGCAGCCGTTTACTTAAATGTTGTATATTTCCGTTAATACCATTCCCAAAATACTTTTCGTATTCCTTTTTTATGTTTCCTTCCTCATCAAGAAAGGCAGCAACGTCATAGCTGTCCAGCTTCTGGTCAGAGACCCACTGTAAATATCCCGGCGCGTCGCTGGAATACTTAGCATTTCCATCCTCTATCCAATACTGCGGCTCATGGTCCTTTTTATAATTTACTTCCGTTCCGTCCGTAGCCACATAAAGAAGCTGCGCAATCACTGCTTTTTCCCCAACAATTATGCTGCCTTTTAATTCTCCCGGAACCTCCGCCAAATTCAATATTGCATTAATCGTATCCGCCTGATTCAAAGATGTGCTCAAATCTGCCAGCTCTGTTCCTTCCGCCGCACCATACATTTCAGAAAGGCACGTCTGTGCAGCTTCTACTACCAGCCTGCATTCCGCTATCTTCGTCTTCTTTCTTGCCTTATCTATATAGCCCGTCAACGCTGGCACAAGTAAGGCAATTAAAATTGCCAATATTACCAGAACCACTATCAGTTCCACTAACGTAAATCCTTTTTTATCCCTCAACAACTTTTTTCTCATACCGCATCCTCATCTCCTGATATGTTATCATTTACTAATTTTAGCAAATGACTGGCGGCGGCACAAGAAAACTGTTGAAATTCACACATTTCTTGTATAATCTAGCCGAGAGAAACCTCTTTTAGAAAAATGTGGTTGAATCTTTCCAATTCGTCGTAGACAATTCCATGACCGCTATTCTCCAATTGATATAATTTAGACCCCGGTATGCTGTCATGCTGAATTTCTGCCAGCTCATTTGATACAACCGTATCTTTGCATCCGTGGATAATCGTGGTTGGCACATTCACGCTTAATAAGTCTTTTCTCCCGTCCTCATCACGGAGTGAGAACGCTGCCTGCACCGTACCAATACCAGAAGCAGAAAGGGCGATATCCTCGAACCAGTCTTTTACTGCTTCACTCTGGGGGCTGGCAAACAGCTGTTTATGGCTAAAGTCCCGTGCCAGCTGCGGACGGTCCGTCTCTGCCTGTTCAATCAAGCCATCCACATATTCCCGAGTCAATCCGTACGGATATCCCGGCCTCCGTGTCCAGCTCGGCGCAGCAGCGGCCAATAGAATCAGCTTTCTGACACCATATGCCCGATAATTGTTCATATAGCGAAGCACGATTGCACCGCCCATTGAAAACCCAACAAGTATAAAATGATACAACCCCATATAGCGGACAACTCGGTAAACATCAGCGGCCAAAGTATCGAAACTATACCCACATGCGGGTGCATCCGAATTTCCAAACCCTCTGATGTCCATAAGTATTACACGATAATTATGTTTCACTAAAAGATTGACCTGATATTCATACATTTCATGGGAGAGAGGCCATCCGTGCAGTAAAAAAACCGTCCTCTCACACTGTGGATTCAATACATATACCGCCAGTTTCACCCCATCATCTGAATTGATAAAAAACATAATTTCCTCTTCATTATTTTCTTTATCCTTATCATATGACAACATTTTTTATTTGCTATTTATTTCTTACCTTCGGTCTGGCTTTTTATGTATGACTCCGCCGCAGGGTCCTTTATCTTGTATTTCCGTGTCCACTCCTTCGTATCATCATTGCGCTTCACCTCAGAGCGGTTCTGAGAGAGGAATCTGACAAGCTGATACCCGTTTACCCATATTTCGTTGTTCCCTTCTCTCTGAGATTCATCAAAAATAAGCTGCAGTCCAAAGTGCAGATGATACTCATCGATATTATTTACATTTTCCTCCGAGCTGTATCCGGTTCTGCCTATATATCCAATCACATCTCCCGCCTGCACTACGTCTCCCTCTTTAAGTCCTTCTGCGTAAGGACGGTTCTGCCGCAAGTGTGCATAGTAGTAATAACGCTTCCCATCAAAACTATTGATTCCGATTCGCCAGCCTCCATATTGGTTCCAGCCAAGCATGGACACATATCCTGACTCTACCGCAATGACTGGAGTTCCCACCTGCCCCATCATGTCATGTCCCAAGTGGTTCCTTCGATAACCATAGCTTCTGGATACACCAAAATCATCATAATCAGTATAGGGAAATGTCTTGGCAATAGGATTGAATGCCTTCAGCCCATAGTAAGCTTTCCATTCTGTCGTACCAGTATCGTTGGATTCCTCCCCGCCTGCCGGCCTTTCGATTTTATATTCGCCCACCATACCGTCCAGTACCGCTCCATAAGCCTGCCTATAATAAGCATAATACTGCATATCCTTTGTGGCCTCTTCCATCGTCGTCTCTTCTGCCAGAAGTTTTTCAGCCAGCTGCTCCATATCCGACGCCTGATAACTTGTAAAGTCACCACCGTATTTTGCTCCTAAATATGCCAGAAGCTCCACCCATTTCAGATGAACCGCCTCACCATATGTGTCTACGTCAAATTGATAAGCCTGATTCATAGCCTCATATGTGACATTGAATTCTACCCACTTAATGTAATCTTGCTTTTCCTTTCCCTCAGAAGCCGTCTCCTGTTTTATCTTTCCTCCAGCGGTTTCTACTGTATGTTCAAATTCATTTTGCCTCTGGACATAACAGATTCCCAGAACCAGTAATAAAAGTATAATCTCTGCCGCAATCCCCCGCGGTGAAATAATATATTTGCGCATAATCCACCCTCGAACGCTCCATCCCTAACAATGTATGCGCCCCATGGAGAGGAAATACTTTCGAAAACCGATTATTTCCCTTCATACGCGGACACGATATTCCTTACCTTTCCTGTGACATAATGGCTGCCGCCCTTATCCTTCACATCTTCCACCATGCCGACAACAGCCACCGGCTTTTCTATTTCTTCTGTCGTCTCACAGATGAACCAGCCTCTTTCTACGCCATCCGATTCTCCTTGACTCTCCTTAATCTCTGCTGTCCCTGTCTTACCAAGCATGGATAATCCTTCCAGTCTGGCTTCCGCTCCGGTACCCACCGGATTTTCAATCACCTGAATCAATCCACTCTTCACTGTCTGTGCCGTTTCTGCCGACACGGCCTTCTCTTTCCATATTTGTCCCTGATTATCCGCCTCCATCGACAGTGTGGGCTGAATCATGTTTCCGTCATTTACGAAAAGGCTGTACATGGAGAGTAGGTGAACGGGATTTACAAGCAGTTTCCCCTGTCCATAGCCAGTATCCGCAAGCTGAATATCGGAATCAATCTTGTTGTCATCGTCATAAGTAGACGCTGAAAGGCTTAGCTCAAAAGGCATTTTCTCATCAAATCCAAATTTCTTGAATCCCTTTGTCAATGTGTCTGCTCCTATATTTAATGCCGCCCTTGCGAAATAAATATTATCAGAGTTTATAAATGCATTTTCCAGATTGACCGGCTCCCCATAGCCCACCAATGTTGTCACAAAATAATTTCCCCAGCTTTCATCCTTCTGCCAGCTCAACCCCACATCCCCCAAATTTTCCTGTGGATCTAAGAGTCCGCTGTCGACACCGATTGCGGCGGTAATCGCTTTAAAGGTAGAACCGGGTACCCACGCACTTTTAAAACGGTTTGTGAGCGGCTTATCTTCCGCATTACTCAATTCATCCCAGCGCCGTCCCGACATTCCCATGATAAATTCATTCGGGTCATATCCGGGGGTACTCACAAGTGCAAGTACTTCCCCTGTCTTTGGATTCATAGCCGCAGCGGCGCCCGGGTCAGAGGCGAACTCTTCATAGGCTGTCCGCTGTAGGGATGCATCGATGGTCACATAAACATCCTTCCCATCCTTTGGCCCCTGCGTAGCTAAATTCTCCACCAAATTTCCTTCTCCGTCCACGATATTGATCTCCGCGCCATCCACTGCCCGAAGCTCTTGCTCAAATGCAGCCTCAAGTCCTGTCCTGCCGATTACACTATTGGCATGATAGCCTTGTCCCTCTAGTTCCTCTAGATCCTCTGCCGTGACCGGCTGAATATATCCCGTCAAATGTCCTGCCGCTGCACCCAGCGGATAGACCCTTCCGATTACGCTGTTAATCAAAATGCCGGGAATCTGAAGCAATTGTTCCGCCCTATCCTCATCTCCCTCAGCAATCTGTTTTAAAGGTACAAAGGTATCATCTTTTACATAAGACGCCCCCAGACTTTTCTCAATCCCCTCCGCCGTCATATCTAAAATCTCAGCAATTCTCTGGATATCAGCCTCTCTGTCACTCCCCATTTTACCCGGAACCAATCCCACTTCCGAGACATTTCCCTGCGTGGCAAGCGCCGTCCCTTTCCGGTCGTAAATATTTCCGCGCCGTGCCGTGCGGGTCTCCACACGCACCTTATAATCATCCTCAAGGGCCGGAAAAATCAGCGTAGAATCCCATTCTATTCTGTATTCTTTATCTTTATTCTTGACGAGCGTCATCTGATTGTCAAAATCGACACTGCCTGCGGACGTCTCCATCACCGTACTGTAAGTTATTACTTCTGTGTCCTTTGAGGAGGATGATTCCTTTTCCGCAAATTCAATGTGAATATCCGTGGCGCCAACTCCCTCATATATCTTCTCGTTGCGTTCCACAAAATCACTCCTGCTTATCGATTTCTTTGAAGCATCCGTCAACAGTCCATACATCTGCTCATACTTTTTGTCGTTCAACATTTTAAAATATTTCTTTGCAGTTTCCTCCGGAACCGGACGATTTCTCATGCCCTGCCATACAAAAAATCCTCCCGCACCTAAAATAAGCACAGCAAGAACCGTTACAGGTATCACCCACTTTTTACCGGTATCCCCGCGTCTTCTTTTCCTTTTCAAATACTCCCTTCTCGTATCCATAAAGCCCTCCTTTACATAATTATCTATTATTATACCACAAACGTAGAAAAGGAAGCGGCGCTTTGCGCCATTTACTTTTCAAGTGGTGGCTTGCCGGTATAATATGCCGCTAAGGCGGCAGAAAGGCAATGCAATTGCCTTTGATTGCACGTATGTGCAATCATTATACCACAAACGCAGAAAAGGAAGCGGTGCTTTGCGCCATTTACTTTTCAACAAGATGATTATTTTTGAATATAGTAAAAGAAATAAGGATTTTATCCAATCACAGGAGTCTCCTATGCACCTAATATCATCCCTTCTGTTTGCCCTTTCTGCCAATATGGATACTTTCATTGTAGGAATGTCCTGCGGCATAAAAAAAGATCATATCTCTCTGTTCAGAAATATGGTCATCAGTTTGATTACCTTGGCCGGGACTGTCATCTCCATATCTGCCGGGCTGACACTGGCCCCGCTGCTGCCGAAGAAAGCCGCACAGATATCGGGCAGTATTATCCTGATACTGCTGGGCTTGTACTATATCATTAAATCCATAATCATACGAATAAAAGAAAGCCATAAGAACAAACTGATGAGAATCTCTGCCCTATCAGCGGCAGAACTTCCAGACTGCTCCGAGGAATCTACTTGCGATATTAAAATGACCGAACTCCCTCCGGACAGACATCTGCTCCCCATGAAAGATGCCGTGCTTCTGGGCCTTGCCCTCTCCATCAATAACATCGGCATGGGTATCGGCGCCAGCATAACGGGGGTGGAGCTTTTCCCCACCGCTGTCCTGACACTTGCAGTATCTATGTTGTTCTTAACACTCGGCAATCAACTTGGTGAATCCACATTTTTCAAGACCATCCGCTGGGCTGCTGACCCGCTGTCCGGCCTAATCCTTGTCGGACTGGGCGTTTATGAAATATTTATCTGACGTATACCGCCATTGCTGTAAATATTATAGCAATGGCTTCCATAAGAACTACTTCCCTTTTACTAGTAATTTATGTATAATAAAGCCATATCATTCTAAATTAAGTGAGGATAAAAATGAAGAATTTCAAAGTACGTAAAAAACTGCTTTTCTCTTTTGCTGTCGTCTTACTCTTATTTTTCTTTTCTACCGTGGCAGGACTAGTCAGCTTGAATAAGGTAAGGACAGAGCTGACAACATATTGTGAGCATCCATTTCCTGTTGTCAAAGCGGGCAACACGGCAGCCACGTATCTGGAAAGCCTGCAGAAGAATATATTCAGGGCTATCTCTTCCAATGATACCTCTACAATCAAAACTGCGCTTGAAGATATGGAGCAAGATTATAATAAAGTATCTGAACAGCTTCCAATCATTAAAGAGTTATTTCTGGGCGACAAGGAATTAGTCGATAAGATGAGTGCGGAGCTAAAGAACCTGACCCCTCAGCGCAGGCAAGTACTTCAGCTCATTGATGAGGGCAGACAGAATGAAGCCTCTGAATATATGGAGGCAAACTACCTCCCTATCATTACAAAGGCTTCTGAATATTTGAATGAGATTATTGCCTACTCGGGAAATACAAGCGCCAGACTTCTGGATACCACTACAAACGCACAGATTACAACCACTTATCTCTTGATTATAATGTGTGCTATTTCCTTCGTAATTAGTATTATACTCTGTATTTATATCACCCACTCGATTACAGCTCCCGTCAAGGAGATCGAAACCGCAGCCAATACCATGGCAAAGGGCGACTTGAATGTGTCTTTGACTTATGAGAGCCAAGACGAATTGGGAAGCCTGACTTCCGCAATGAAAACTATGAGCCAGAATCTAAATGAGATTATCCGTGATATCGGATATATTTTGAAGGAGCTTTCCGAAGGCAATTTTCATGTGCGCTCCGCAAAGCCTGAGCTTTACATTGGCAACTATGAGCCTATCCGTAACTCTCTGCGTCTCATCCGGGATAACCTCAACGCCACAATGACCCAGATTAACGAGGCGGCTGAGCAGGTGGCAGACGGAAGCGCACAAGTCTCCAACGGCTCACAGAATCTTTCCCGCGGGGCGGCAGAACAGGCAAGCTCTATTGAAGAACTGGCCACCACTCTCACTGCAGTCTCTGAACAAGTAATATTTAATGCAAAAAATTCTCAGAAAGTCTGTCAAAAAGCGGATATGATATCCGGTGAGCTTTCAAACAGCAGTGAGCGCATGCAGGATATGCTGGACGCCATGGCCGATATAAAAGTAAAATCCAAGAAAATAGGCAGTATAATCAGTACAATAGAAGATATTGCATTCCAGACGAACATTCTGGCACTTAACGCCACAATTGAAGCCGCGAGGGCTGGCGAAGCAGGCAGGGGGTTCGCAGTGGTGGCCGGTGAAGTGCGCAGCCTTGCCGACAAAAGTACTACCGCTTCCAAAGATACTGCCGCACTGATCAAAGAGTCCCTGCTCTCCGTCGACACAGGAATCAAGATTGCACATGAGACCGCCGATTCTCTATTTACTGTTGTAGAGGGCGTCCAGCAGGTTACACAAAGTGTGGACCGCATCTCTGAAGATTCTGTTGAACAAGCAGACTCACTTGCACAGATTAAACAGGGAATTGAAGATATTGCCGGAATTGTACATACAAACTCCGCTACGGCCGAGGAAGGCGCAGCTGCCAGTGAAGAACTATCCGCTCAGGCACAGCTGCTCAATGATTTAGTCCGCCAGTTCCAATTAGTTTAATTTTTTTAGCATAACTTCTCTTGATTCGTCATAGAGTGATACAAGATTTTACTGTATCAATTAAAATATCAAGAGGAGGACAGCTAATGAATCTGATTCCAAATAATGAATGTAGTGTCACAATCGACCTGCCTTATCCACCGATACAGACAGAATGCCGCTGCTCAGATTATGCCTATGCCATGTTAAGTAACATCGGCAGTGACAATTCTGAGATGTCGGCAGTCTGTCTGTATTTTTATAACAGTGTAATCTTGAATCCCGATTATGAAGAGCTTGCAGAATGTTTCCATAAAATCAGTGTCGTTGAAATGCATCATCTGCACATCTTTGCCTCTCTGGCGTCCCAAATGGGTCTGGATCCCCGGCTGTGGAGCATGCAGAACCGCCGCAGAAGTTATTGGTCCCCGGCCTATAACTCATATCCCCGCAGCCTCAAAGAACTCATTGAAAATTCAATCAAAGGGGAGTTGGCGGCCATTCAAAAATATACCCGGCAATCCGAGATTATCCGCGATGCAGATATCGTTGAAATATTAGACCGCATTATACTTGACGAACAGCGTCATGTAGAACTTTTTCATCTTATGCTGGATAAATGCTGCTGCGACGGTTAGGCCCCTATGTTACATAACAATCAACCCGGGAAAACAATTCCCGGGTTGAAAGTCTTTCCGTCAATAATTACGTTCTGATGCCGCCGCGATTCCAAGAAGAACCGATACTACCTCAGGATCGAACCAATGACGATATCCTTCAAATATACCTTTGTCTATTTCTGATGCAAACCACATATCAACAGCGCCAATAATTCGTGACAACAGCGGGATATCCCATCCCGACAGTCCAGCCGGACTTCCGCTGCCGTCCCAATGCTCCGTAAAATGGAGAACATAGCCGGCCACATTTTTATACGCTTCGACAGCCGACAGTATTCGGTAGCCTGTTTCCGTATTCCGGCAGTCTGCCTCCGCGGCACTTAAGGCTTCAAACTGAAATACCCTGCACATACCAATGTTTCGAAGCCTGTACGCCTGTTTCAATAACGGCTTCAAATCCGGGCACATTGCCTCTGCTATCTCCTCCAATATATGTTCTTCCTCCTCACTAAGCCGCTTTACGCTCTTATCTTCCTCTGCAAGTTTGATGATATTTTCAACTGTCCTCCGCTTCATCTCTGTGCTCTCCGTCAATTTAGAGCTGTACATCATCTTATCCGCCTGCCTGATTACTTCATCAAGAGCTTTTTCTTTATTGTACTTTATTCCATAGCCAAGTGAGGCAGAAACTTCTATACCTCTAATATTCACCTGAGAGAATATCTGTCTGAGGCGGGCGACTATTTCCTGAGCCTCCTCCTCTGTTATGCAGGGCATCGCAATGATGAACTCATCTCCCCCTGACCGTACCAGAATGTCCTCGTCCCTGCAGACTTGTCCCAAAGACTGTGCAATACTGATAATGAGAGCGTCGCCCACATCATGTCCAAAGACATCATTGACCATTTTTAATCCATTGATATCACAGCAGAGAATACAGAGTGGATAGTTCCTGCGCACATCCAGACGCTGCCGCTCCTCCACGAAATAACGGCGGTTATATAATCCAGTCATCGAGTCATGAAAACTCAAAAATTCAGCCGCTTTTCGCTGCTCCTCCCTTTTGGCTATATTTTTTACTATAATTTCGATATTATTGGCTATGCCGTTAATTTCCGCATTATAATATTTGGTATCTTCTACATCGTCCGGACAGCCCAGCGCGACTTTCTCTATCCTGCTTTTCAGCACCATAATCGGCCTCGCGAATCTAAACATTAGAAGCCTGCTCAATATCAGCCCCAAAACAATAGAAATGCCGATTATTAATAGGAGAAGATATGCAATGGCAGAAATAACCGGGGCTGTCACTTCTTTCGCATCGATGGCGGTGGCTATGATGAAATTACTGTTAGGAATCCGTTCAAAATAAGCCATGGAATTGATTCCATCCTTTTTGTATTCGCCATAATTGCTTTTTCCTTCCACAACCCTGTCCCACGTTTTTTCGTCAATGTAATTCAAAAGCATATCGTTCACATATTTTTCTTCCGGGTGAATGAGGACCATCCCCTCCGAGTCTAAAATGTAACTGCGCTGGGAATCATATTGATATTTTGTCCCCAGCTGCTCAGTTATACTTTTATTGGAGCAGTCAATGGAGACTGCTCCCCGCACATTGCCCTCGGAATCGACCAGCTTCTTGCTCTGGCTGAACAGCCATTCTCCGTTGGCTGCATCCTGATAGACCAGCTGTGCTACGCCGTCCGTCTCTCTGGCCGCTCTGTACCACGGTCTTTCAGTTGGGTCATAGCCTTCCGGAGTATCATAATTACGGATATACAGGCTCCCGTCCTCATATCCAGAATAAATATATGTAATTTGAGTATTGTCTTTAAGAATTGGCTCATAAATCGAAAAGACTTCCGAAGGATTGCCGTCTCCTCCGTTAATCACCGTGCTGTCCCTAGAAAGTATACTCACCAAAGATGCATTTTCGTGAAACAGTCTTTCCGTATATATTAGAATCTGGCTGTTGCAGCTGTGGAGTGAGTTTTTTGCACTGTCTATAATATTACTATATAAAACCTTCAAAAATATACCAGAAAAAAGAAGCGCCACAATCGACAAAAATGTAAAGCTGAGCCAAAAAATTTCCCTTTTGATTGTCAGCGTCCTCCTTTTGCCCTTCTGCATGTCCTATTCCTCCTGTAAAATCAATATGAAAATCACTTTATATAGATAAGTTTATCATATTTTACAGGCAAAAAACATCCTATACTTCTTTTATTATCCTCTCCGCTTTGCGGGGACGCACAGAGGCCAGTATCATCACTTCATGTGCCAGCAGTGGAAACGCGGCCAATATGATCAATTGTATCCATTCATTCATCCCCAATGCAGCTGTCCCGAATGCACGGATAAAGTAAGGAATTTCTGTCACTAAAAATTGTAACAGGAATCCCACGGCAAACGCGGCAATCATCATCTTGTTGGCAAAATGGTTCATCCGGAAAACTGATTTTTCTCTGTCTCTCATCCCCACCGCGTGGAACAGCTGCGACAGCCCCAAGACGGTAAAGGCATAAGTCTGTGCCCTGTCCAGAACATTTCCATTTTGCAGTACCTTCGCTACATTGTCCAGAGTGAACGCAAGTCCGCTTCCTGCAAGGATGTCATGCGGTATTTTCAAAAAAGCAGTCAGACTGATGGCGGCTATCAAAATACCATAAAACATGGTACATGCAAGCCCTCCGTCCGCAAATAAACTCTCGTTTTCTTTTCTGGGCGGCCTTTTCATCAGGCTTTTCTTGTCATTTTCATCAACCCCCAAGGCCAGCGCCGGCAGTGAGTCCGTAATCAAGTTGATCCACAGAACATGGCTGGCTTTAAGTGGAGAGGCCAGACCGCATATGATAGCCACGAACATTGTCAGGATTTCCCCAAAATTGGAAGAGAGTAAAAAAATCACAGACTTTTTGATATTTTCATAAATACCCCGGCCTTCTTCAATCGCTTTCTCTATCGTGGCAAAGTTATCATCGGTCAATATGATATCCGCCGCATTTTTCGCAACATCTGTACCAGTCATGCCCATGGCTATCCCTATATCTGCGCTCTTAAGCGAAGGTGCATCGTTGACTCCGTCACCTGTCATCGCAACAATCCTGTTACAGTTCTTAAATGCTTTTACAATACGGACCTTATGCTCCGGCGATACTCTAGCAAAGACACGAGTTTCTGTAATACGGTTTTGAAGCTGTACATCCGACAACTCGGATAGCCGCTCACCGGTCATGCACTCTTTCGGACTCCCCGCGATCCCTAGTTCTTTAGCTATAGCGAAGGCTGTATCTACGTGGTCCCCCGTAATCATCACCGTGGAGACTCCCGCTTTTTGGAAACGTTCTACCGCCTCCTTTACTTCCGGCCTCGCCGGATCTATCATTCCTGTCATGCCAACAAAAATCATGTCTTCTTCTTTTGGAGCAGTATCCCCCTGCCTCATAGCCAGCGCCAGTACCCGCAGCGCCTGAGACGACATCTCCTCACAAGTCCTTCGAATCTGTTCCCGATGCCGTGCCGTCATCGGCCGAACCTCATGTCGAATCAAGATACGGCTACAGCGCTTTAGAATTTCATCAGGCGCACCTTTCGTGTATGAAAGATAACCCTTATCCTTCTTATGAACTGTGGTCATCATTTTCCTAGTGGAATCAAATGCCTTTTCCGCAGTTCTTGGAAGTGTCTGCCTGAGCTTTTTCTGTGACACATGATAAGTACCAGCCAGATCTAACAGTGCAGTCTCTGTGGGGTCGCCTAATTTAGAATTCCCCTCCGCCACAGCGTCATTACACAGTGCCATGCCCTCAATCAATTCCATGCCTTCCCCTTCGGGCAGGCGGTGCGCTGGATAGAGCGTCTGATTTACAAAACATTTTTTAACGGTCATTTTATTCTGCGTCAGCGTGCCTGTCTTATCTGAGCACACCACACTGACAGCGCCCAATGTCTCCACAGAGGGCAGTCTGCGCACGATAGTATGGACCTTCACCATCTTAGAAACACTTAAGGCCAAGACAATAGTCACCACGGCAGGCAGGCCTTCAGGTACCGCCGCAACCGCGAGGGAAATAGCGGTGATGAACATGTCGATTACATTGCGGTGCTGGATAACCGCCACGAAGAACAAAACGGCGCACAGCCCTACCGAGAGGATACTTAGTAGTTTGCCCATGTCCGCCAGACGTTTCTGCAGCGGTGTCAATTCTTGACGCGCATCGTTAATCATGGACGCAATCCTGCCGATTTCAGTATCCATACCGGTGGCTGTCACAATCCCTTCTGCTCTTCCCGCTACAACCATGGTCGACATGAAAGCCATATTCCGCCGGTCGCCTATGGGCAGTTCTTCTCTGGCAACAAGCAGGGCGTTCTTTTCAACCGGAACAGACTCACCAGTCAAGGCGGACTCCTCTACCCGCATCCCAGCCGACTCAACAAGCCTTATATCTGCCGGTACCTGCTGTCCGGCCGAAAGGTACACCAAATCCCCTGTCACTAGTTCCGCTGCCGGAATTTCCATCTGTTTTCCATCCCGTTTCACAACCGCATACGGGCTTGTCATCTTCTTCAATGCTTCGAGAGCTTTTTTGGCCTTTCCTTCCTGTATCACTCCCACAACGGCGTTCACCAGAACAACAACAATGATAATGACCGCATCGCTGACTTCATGTAATAAAATAGATATGGCCGCGGCACCTAACAGCACATAAATCAATGGATCGTTCAGCTGCTCGCAAAAGGTCTCCCAAAGCGTTGCCTGTTCTGCAGAGGCCAGCTCATTTTCCCCATGCTCTCTCAACCGCCCAGCGGCCTCCTCACTGCTCAATCCTTTATTCATATCACTCCCAAGGGCTGCTTCTGTCTCTTTTATACTCTTCTGTTCAAACACATCTCCACCTCACAGTATATAGTAGTACACCGCATCTCCTTTTCGAAGGGACACGCTGTCTGTATATACTATGTACAGGCTGTTTCTGTTATGTCTAATTTGTCTACGCGTTCTTATCCTTCCAATACCACCATTTTAATTTCTCAGGGTCATGTTCCTCATGCTCCGCATAATAGACAGCGCAGCGGAACACATAAAGCTGGCATCTGTCCTCCTGAAATCCTTTTTTCTGGCAGTCTAATAGATACAGCTCCTCCGGATCCTTTCCACGTAAATCCGCAACACATGTAATTCCTATCTCCATCAAGTCCTGCGCGATATTCTTTCCTACTCCCGGTATTTCCTGTAAACATCCTGATTTACTTTCTTTTTTCATATACATTGCCACTCCTTCATCCCTTATCCTTACCACACTTTATGATGGCACTCACTGCATTCTGCATCATGAATAGAGATAATTCCTCCACATTTTGGACAGGTATACTTCTCCCTCTGCTCCTTTAAAAACACAGACATCCCCCGTGTTTTTACTGCCTTGCTGTTTTCCAACAGGCTGGCATGGTAGCGGGTATTATAACTCTTTTCCAGCTGTTTTATTCGCTTACAAGGAAATTCGGTACACTCGAAACAGTAGTCGATTTCCTGCATTTTTACACAATTTTTTATTTCACACTTTCTACAGTGTTCCGGTTTGCCTCTGTCACTCATCAGACATCCTTCACAAGGTTTTTTATGGTAGCAATGTTTATAACATACCATACAATTCATTCCACATGGCGCAAACATAACAGGCTCTATCCTCTCTGGCATCCTCATTCTCAATTACCTCCTCGTATATAAAAGGCATGAACAATTATTTCCATATCTGTTCATGCCTTCTCTGCATCACAACTGACCACGGCCTCATTGTATCATAGAAAATACGTCAGCTGTATGTCATGTTCTGCTTCTTTATTCTATTATTTCAGAAATTCGCATATGGTTTCTGCCGCCTGCTCTGCATTGGAAAGAATTGCAGGATGCCTCCCTTCCGCGAACACACAGATGTCCGCATCCGTCTCTCTGGCTATGGCGCGGTACTCCTCCTGAAAATCTGCTCTGGACATCTCATCTTCTTCGCTCCCCATAAGCAAAAGGGGAACCTGCAAATTGTTCAGCGGCTTCGTAAACAGCGGAAGCTTTTGGGCGGCGCACTGTACCAGCGCCTCTGTATCCAAATCAACAATACGCTCCCAGTCTTCTCCCTGACACCACTGATAGAAGCCAATTCCCATTTCATCTTTTTTAGCACATGCCCTCTCCTGAATAAGGTTATCCGCAAAATCCTCGGCCAGCGTCCTGCCGTCAAAGCTGTCAGCCACGACCTTATCCACTAAATCCGGACGCTCCAGCGCAACATTGATTGCCACCCACGCACCGCCGCTTGTCCCGACAAGATTCACCTTGCCAAGCTTTAAATGCTCCAACAGCGCAATCGTCTGCACCGCCTCTTCTGTCCAAAGTCCTGCCGGGAACTTCTTTAGTCGGTCTGATTTCCCATGTCCTAAAAAGTCAATGAGAATCACATGGAACTTTTCCTCATATAAAGGCAGAAGCAGTTCAAACATTTTGGAAGATGCCGTGTTGCCATGCAAAAATAAAACAGGCTTCCCCTCTCCGGTTTCCGTATAATAAATCTTCTTCGACTGATAATTAAAATATGACATCGTTTGCCTCCTAATCGTTCAATTATAATTTGTTACTTGATTAGCAAGGCCCATAAAACACTAACGCCTTGCTGTCAGTGCTTGTTTGTCCAAATTCCCATATTCGCAACCTCCCTTCGTGATATGTGTCCAGTATAACATATGTCATTTATTGATGCTATCTTTTTGATTGTTCAGCCTATTTTTCGTTTTATATTGCAGGACTTGATCTTATAATTCTTTCTTCCCGAACAGTATATGGGAATTTCCGATATACTAAACTTTCTATCCACAGTCATTTCGATATCAATTCTCTCCATAATTCGGGACTATATTCCCATACAACAGTTTTACAAAGACTTGGAATCTTGATTTTACTCCTTATTGTGTTGTAGGAATACTGGCAGGCATACTGATAGGTCAAGAAAATATTACTATGTGCGATATTTCTGAACGAGCAGTAGAGCAAGTAAAAAAATGCGATACTTAATCAAGTACCCAATATAGATATTAGATTAAGTGATGGATTTCGAAATGTACCAGATAATGATTTTACTTTAATTCTGTCAAATCCTCCGTATCACACAGATTTTTCCGTACCGAAACATTTCATTGAAGTTGGATTTAAAAAATTAGTGATTGGCGGAAAGTTAATTATGGTCACCAAAAGAATAGCGCAAAAAAATAGACGTACCACTATTTCTAATGATACGTCTATCCATCAAGTCTTTTCTTTATAATACAGCAAACCGAAGCCTGTATTTTCCGTTTGCGTTCCCACACCTGATATCTACCACCACCGAAACGTCAAAATAGTTTTTCGGGTGTTTATTTCAGCTATTTTTGCCCTCTGGTGAAAACACGAAATGTTTCGGAAAATGACTAAAACAAAGGATTTCTACGAGTTTTTCTTTTGTATCAACACAATAGTTTCCACATGTGGTGAAAGGTGTTTTTTATACTACATGGCGGAAGTATTTCCTTACTCCATTGACCTAATTCAAATCCCTATCTATTAGCTCCGCAATAGTACATACACTTTAAAACTTATCATTCCCTTCTCAAAACCTCTAGTTTATTTTAAGTATCCTCACCCGATTATCACAGGCTTGTTTTGTGCGCATCAGCATTTGTGCTATATCCTGATGTGTTTTCTTTTTATGGAACTTTATCAAAATATCGTCTTCTTCCTTGGTCCAACGCGTAAAGTGTTTTTTCTTTTTAACCTGTATTCTACTAGCACGATGTTGACAGGCACTGACAGTACGCCCAATTTGATCAGCAACCCACTGGGCGCCTTTTTCCTCATAATGCACTTTTAATAAATTATCTTCAACTTCGCTCCAGACGCAACGATGATGATAGCAGTTTGGACTTCTCCGTTTCAATTTTAACTTACGAGCTTTGTTCATACATGCACTACAAGTCCTTCCTAAATGATATGCAATCCACCCGACATCTTTATATGGATAATTTTCCTTTAAAAATGTACACTCATCTTTTGTCCATCTAAAACTGTAAAATGCACCTTTGGTTTGCAATTTAGATATGTTCTTAACATACTCATGTTGGACTATCGTAGTACTCACGTACTCCTCTCCTTCATAATATTCTTCCTTTGATAAATAAGGATTAAAAGAGATAAGATACTTTTCAACATATGCAATAAAGTTCGACAGTATTTCATAAATTTGTTCTGCTTGATTATAACGAATCCGCAACAACGGGATGCAAAATTCTTGACAAAATTTATTTTTAATTTCATCTCGCAGTCTTAGATTCTGCAATGCAGACTCATCCCTATGTTCCTGAGATTTAGAAAAACATACTGGCTTAAAATGTTGCAGACCGTCAAATTCTATTAATCCCGTAGGCTTGTCTGGTAAATCCTGTTCCAGCAAGAAGATGGCAAAATCAAACCGCAATTTATTTTTATATTTGCAATTTTCAAAGGTAACTTCCTCCTGATATTGAATTCCTTTGTAGTCCAGAAATTTTTTTATTGCTAGAACACCCATAGATTCTGTTTTCTTATAAGTAATACCAAGACGACATGCACAATTCATACAAGCACTTGCACTTCTCCCATCAAAGCGCTCAGCCGCTTTAGCTCCTTCTAACGGATAATACTGCCGAAGGACGCCTATTTCCTCCTCCGACCATTTTAATGTATTTTCAAAGATAATACCAAGCTGCCTGGCCCTGCTAACACAGGCACTGCGAGCACGATTCAAAAGTACTGAAGTACCTGAAGCGCCAACCCTTGGATAGTATTCTCTTATAATATTCTCTTCCTCTTTCGTCCATGAATTATCATAAATCAATCCCATTGTAGCTGCATGGCTTCGGCAAGCGGACTCTGATTTACCAATAAGTTTTGCCACTGTAATTACCCCTTCCCTAGGGTAGTACTCCGTTAGTAACTGCTCATCTTTCTTACTCCATTTTAACTGATCAACATACTGAATGCCGAGACTTGCTGCCTTTGCCTGACAAGTGTTGGGCGAACGCTTTAAATAAGAAGCAACACCCACCGCACCTACCATAGGATAATATTCCTTCAGATAATCCATTTGTGTTTTTGTCCAATGGTAATCTCGCTTTATGCCCAGTTTCCCTGCCCGGGCAATACAACAACTTTTGGAGCGCCCCAGTTGTTGGGCTACCCATCCAGCACCTTTGTTCGCATAGTTTTGAACGAGAATCTGCTCCTCTTCCAAAGACCATCCTGAAATCTGAGTTATGTTTAAGCGATATGCTCGATTTCGACATGCTGCCGGAACACGGTGTAATAATTCAGCTACAGCTTTAGAACCAAGAGTATGATAATTTTCTATTAAGAAATGATCCTCTTTTTGGCTCCAATTTTTATCGGAATTATGTGCTTTCCTTGACGTTTTTCTGATGTAATTACTCATATTATTAATACCACTTTCTACGCTTTAACTGAAACATTCATTTTCCTTACTCCACCACAGTAACCAGAAACATATTTTACCCTAATCGATCACAAAAGCACTCCTTCATCTACTCCCCATGTCCTCGAAACCCTTTGATTTACAGGGCTTTCCGCTCCAGCAACGCCACTGTCTCCACGTGTGTTTCTTTTACCCGTAAAGCCTGAATTACATCTTCTTCTATCGGGAACGAGTACACAATACTCTTTACCGCATGACCTTGCACCCTCTGTTCTTCCGGCATATACAGCTTGATTTCTTTTATCATGCACTTAATCAGTTCACGCTTGTCTCTGTCATTCATTTTATCATAGATTTCATCAAAGGACAGCAGGATCTTATAAATCATGTCCACGTTTAGAGATTCCTGCTCTGCAATGATAATGCGCCTTTTACACCCCTCTATGCTATCTTCTACATCATAAGTCTGATTATAGATTTTGTTCAACCGTCTATTATACTCTTCTCTTTTCCTCTCTGCATATTTATCATCCGGCAAACTGTCAATGTCATGCTCCAAATTTGTCCGGCTTCTTGCAAGTCTTTTCAATTCCTTCTCATAGGCTGTTATCTCTTCTTGTATCTTTGTCACATCAACGGCAACACCTATCTTTGCTTTGATGTCACGGGCAAACTTCGGATTTCGCAAAAGCTTCTTCGTATACTCCAATACTTCTTTTTCCAACTTCTCCATAGATATCCCATTTCTCCGGCACTGGCTTGTACCCTTTGCCCGTTTATAGTGACTGCACACATAGGTAAATGTCTCCCTGAATGTACCGTCTTTATTCGTCCACTGGTTGCAGTCAACATTCATTGCAGAACCGCATTGCGGGCAACGTGCGATTCCTGACAGTAGATGTGCCTTGTCCTGACTAATATTGTGGTTTCCGATTGCCTTTTCCCTCATAATCTTTCGGATTTCCTGCACTTTCTTAAAATCCTCTTCCGAAACAAGTGCTTCATGGCTCTTCTTTTCACTCATAACAAATTCTTCCTGTGGAACTAAACGCTGTTCATTGCTTGTTCCCTGTACTTTTTCTGTCCTTCTTCTACCCCATGCTATCTTCCCCGTATACAAGGGATTATCAAGAATCCTTTTTACCTGTTCCGCTTTCCAATCATTGAATTTTGGATTGACTGCATTTCTAGCTGGCTCTCTGGTATAACCGTTCTGATTCAGATAACGGGCAACCGTGGAATATCCCATACCTTTATTTAAAAACATATCGAATATCATAGTGACAATCTCATGTTCCCCTTCCTTTAGCTCTAACTTACCATTTTTCAACTCATATCCATAGGGTGCAAACCCACCATTCCAACCGCCGGATTTTGCTTTCTCTTCCCGTCCTAACAGACTTTGTGCAATGATATTCTCCCGTTCCAATTCTGCTACTGCACCAAGTATGGTTATCATCATTTTTCCCATAGAGGTGGAAGAATCAAGTCCATCCTCCACGCACATCAAATCAACACCATACTGCATGATAAATTCCAGTGAGTTCAGTACATCCTTCGCATTTCTGCCAAAACGTGACAGTTTGTAAACAAGCACATAATCCGTCTGTAAAGTCCCTTTTTTGATCCCATCCAGCATAGACTGAAACGCTGTTCTTCCCTCAATACTTTTCCCACTTTTGCCCTCTTCCACGTAGATTGCCGATACTTTCATCCCCTGACGTTCAGCACAATCAATCAGATACCTTTTCTGACCGTCCAGACTATAGCCCTTCACCTGACGCTCACTGCTTACCCTGATGTAAATTACACACGTTTTTCCTAACCTCGTCTGATACAATTTCGTTCCCCCTTCTAAAAAGGCGGTCAGCCTATTTAAGCCAACCGGCGGGTGTGATTATTTATAGTTCTTTTCTTCTGCTACATATTTTGTAACGATATTAGACAGCACATGAATAAATTTCTGGTAACTCTGCTGTTGTTCTATATCTGTTACACTTCCTGCCGGAATATTTATCTCCACACCATTTTCTGTGGTGTATGTCTTATATTCTGTATGCAATTCTTGTTTCAATAAGTTCCCCCTTTCCTTGTATCGTCTTTTACATACGGTATCAAATCTTCTCTGTCTACCCTGCATAAATGCCCTATCATTTTGTTTCCAAATGACGGGCTATAACTTACGTCAGCCAACATTTCTCCTACACTTTCAAGACCGCCTAAAGCCTGATGTGTTTCCAGAAAACAGAAGCCCTTTACCGCTGACAATACACCACCTTCTTTGAGCCACCTCTGGGTTTCCAGAAGGGTGTTATGGGGGCTGTCTATATGTAATTGTAAAGGTTCAACTGCTCCTAGAAAACGTTCCCAGAACTGACACGTTTTCCATCGGCTTTTATTGCTTTGATTTTTGTCTGGTACAATAAATCTTAAATTTCCTGCCAAAAGGTCAAAAGCGAGTTTTCCTAAATCAAGCGGATTCTCCTTGAACAAGACAGCAAACGCATGAGCCTTTTCATCACGCAACTGTAACTCTGTTCGTTTCCAGCTCCCTATCTCTTCATATGACTTCTGATACTTCATGCTCACTTCTTTATCTTTGTCATAGAAGCGGTAGGACAGATTAGATTTCCCTACACCGATATATACCGTTTTGGCAGTTTCCTTCTCTGTGAAACTGCTTTCTACAAAACGATAGCTGTTGCTGTTGCCGATAAATTCCTCTTTTTCACATTTCCGTTTAATCTGTTCTGGCGTAAAATATGGCACTTCATTTCTATCATCTATGGCAATATCTATTCTTGTCAAATGAAACTCACTGCCAAACCATTTCTCACATTTCCAGAATAAATCTCCGAACGTATGTCCATGCATATCCAGTATACGGAAAATCTCGTCACATCCCATACCAGTCAATACCAGATAGCTCCCAAGTCCTGTCGGATTCTTTTCCGTTATTTTTGAATCCCCGAATACTTGAATACTGCCTGCCCGGTATACGCTCTGATATGGCTTGTGTTTGATTTTTCCTACGCCCTTTAGGAATATGTCTGTAGGAAGTCCTAACACCTTTTTAATGACCTCTTCTGCCATTGCAGAATCAAATACAATGCTGATGTAATCAATCTTGATACTCACATTGTTACGCTTTGCGATTTCTTATCCTCTCCTCTCTGATATACTCTGTTTCAGTACATCATTAAAATCTCTACAAACGTTGATTCCTGGCTATTTTTGAATTATCAATCCTGTATGTACAGGGCGGTGTTACTTATGCGCCCTGTGGGAACGCCTTCGGCGTTCCTTCCTGCCCTTTCTCCGCTTTTCGCCTTCGGCACAGCGTAGAAAGGCAGGAACTTAGTTTCCCCATCCCGAAAGGACAAATAATGCTTTCAGAACTAAAACTTTCATGTTATAATGCTTTTGTAAGCAGATAATTAATGCCATTGAACTTAATCAATCATTCTGATATGATAATAATACTATCACACTTATTTGTCAATACATTTTATAGATATTTTATATTATTTAAGCCTTATAGGCTGAAAGGAGTGCTTATGGATTACAAATGGTTAGGTCACAACATACAAGTTATTCGGAAATTGAAGGGATTGACACAGCAGGAACTCTCCGAGCAAATCGGAATTAATCTGCAAAGCCTTTCTAAGATTGAAAGAGGTATCAACTATCCCACCTTTGACACACTGCAAAAACTGGCAGAAATACTGGACGTCACACCTAATGAACTGCTTGCTGGAGAGTTAAAAAGTACATCCCACATAGAAGCCAACATTTTAGAATTTCTGAAACGTGAAGAGAAACTGAATGTTGAACTTGCACACGGTCAGTATGATAATCCACTGGACGAGGACGAATGGATCGAGTATGAGTTGCAGAAACTTCGGGAATACATTACAGATTACATCCATTCTGATAAACGGAATGCTTCTGACCTTTATCCTCTGAAAAAGCTAATACAAGGGCAGAAATTGCAAAAACTGATTGACAGGTATGACGATTACTATTCCTTTGACCTTTTTGGAGAAACCATTGAAGGACACAAACACGTCAATCCTTATGTTCCAGAAACAATAAAGAGTATGACTGCTGATGAAGAAGGAAACATTTCATCTTCTCTTAAATTTCCTGATAATTTTGAGAATTGACCTTTATCCTCTTTACAGAAGATACAAGAAAGCAAAAAGCCTTGTCAAGAATGCTCCGCACCGTTTACACGGCAGGTTCTTGACAAGGCTTTTCCCTTTCTTGTGCAGGGTAATCAAGAGGATAAGGAGAATCTTTGCAACGTTGTTTGCCAATTCCTTACGAAAAAATTATTCCTTCGTCAACTCAAACTGCTTTAGAATCTCATATGCGTCTAACATTCCTGCCATATATGTATTCACATGGTAGTCAAATTCTGCTTCATCTTTTCTTGCAATTAGAGTATCTACAATATCTCTCTGTTCTTCTGACAGTTCCAGTTCATCAACTGCTTTGAGTGCTTCTTTTTCTTCTTTGAACCGTTTTTGATATTCTGTGTCATTTTCTAGTAATTCATTTAAAGTGCGATTCTTCATACTGTCTGCTGCTAACTTTAACAATTCCTTTACTTCACTCATTTTTCTCTCTCCTGATTTCATATTGTGATGAAAGACAACTCTTCTATTTCCATTACTTGTGTTTTGTGCCATATCTTCCATAAGCATAATACCGACTTGCAGTCCTATCTCGGTATAGACACTGGCGGCTTCGCTTGTCATGGCATTTTCCAGGTTTAACAACTCAAACTGCTTTTCCTTTTCACACTGCAACGCTAATTTTTCAAATTCGTCATAGGTATCATCTAGTCTTGTTTCGTAATCCCTGTTGTCTTCGTCTGGCGCAAGCCCAAAGAGCAGATAATCAGCCACACCCCTTATGGTGGCACGTTTGAATATTTCTTCCGTGAACTTCATTCTGTCCCCCTTTTCATTAATGGTATGCGGTTAATTTATCACACTTTATTTCCTTTGTCAACCGTGTGCCATTAACCTTTGCTTTTAAATACTCCTATACTCGTATTAACCGTACAAAGTTAAGAGGGGAAGGAATTACTATGACATATTCAGACGCAGTTATCAAACGCTTAACGGAATTATGTGAAGAAAGAGAAATTACAGTCAACAGGCTTGCCACTCTGTCAGGAATTACACAGTCTACTGTAGATAATCTGATGAAGGGCAAGACAAAGAATCCTAAATTGAAAACACTTCATAAATTAGCTGTGGGATTGGATATGACTGTTTCTGAACTGCTTGATTTTCCAGAAATGAATGAGACTGCTTTTGAGGATGAATAATAACCGCAGAACATTAAAATATGTGTGTTTTAACGGTGTGACATTAACCTTTGTTTTTGTTTGATTCTATACTTTGAATAGTTTCGTTGACCTTATAGGAGAATCCTTATGACTTATTCAGATGTTATCATTTTAAGGCTTACACAACTGTGTGAGGAAAGAAAAATCACAATCAATAAACTGGCTACCTTATCCGGCATTACGCAGTCTACCGTAGAAAATATCATGTCTGGAAAGACAAAAAATCCCAAACTGAAAACCTTGCATAAACTGGCTCTCGGTTTGGGAATGACTGTTTCTGAATTATTGGATTTTGCAGAGATGAATGATACTATATTTGAGGATGAATAAATCAAGTCTATTGCTTCCTTTGAACAATACCTTATAAATACAAAATTATTGCGAATATTTATGTTTACACCTTCTACATCATAAGCTTATTTATGATTGTTATGGTAATTAATTCTGTTCTTTTTTTCATCCTTATAAATATCTTTCTTCCAATATTTTTTTAATCTTCCTTTCATCATTTTACGTTTTATTTCACTGATTTCCTCACTAAATGTTGCTACCATATCTATTAATTCGTTTACTTTAGGCATAAATTCTAAATAATAACTCCTGTCATCATTTATAATGTCTTTTTTAGAAAAACTATCAATAAACTCTTTACTCCTTATCAATAGATTTTCATAAAAATCTAACATTGGACTGAGTTCTATTTCATAAACATTCACCATAATATTTAACTCATGTAAAGCAGTGCCCATGGCCACTTCAATTTCTTTTTGTTCATATGTTTCCTCTCGAAACTCATTAGCATTTAAAAAAGCAAGTACCGCTTGTAAGGCTCTCATATAGTCTTGCAAAAGAGGTGTCACTGCTTTACTCATTTCGTTTACATTATTAAGCCTAAGTTTTGAAACCTCATATTTTTTATTAACGAAAAGTGTAACTATACCTCCAAATGCAGTCCCTATTAGAGTGGTTAAAAGTGTTATTATTAGATTATATATACTTATTTCTTCCATTTTCAGATTGCTCCATTACTCCAAAATATTTTAATGCTTCCTCTATCGCCGTTACCTTCACCTCTGGACACCTCGGATATTCTTTCTTCGGTACATCCACCTTATTCGGTGCTTCATGCATAGGCAACCCATGTTTCCTCTTTACTTCCGCAATATACTTCGTATGCACATTCAGACCATACTTCTCTTTCACATACTCCTTAATCTTCTGATATGTCGCTTTCTCCGTCACATCTTCCCTATCCACAGTCATTTCAATATCTATTCTTTCCACATCCTTTTTACGGGTTAAGAGCGCAACCGTCTCTACATGAACCGTAGCTGGAAATAAATCCACACAGCTCGCTTTCTCCACCTGATACCCTCTCCCCTGCAGCAATTCCAAATCCCGCGCCAGACTAGTGGGCTTACAGGCAATGTAGACCAGCTTTTCCACACCGAATCCGATAATCTTCTCCAGAGCCTTGGGATGCACGCCATCCCGCGGCGGGTCAATCACAATCAAATCCGGTACTTCACCGAGGTCGTCGATTACCTTCAGCACATCCCCTGCCCAGAATGTACAATTGTCCAGCCCGTTAAGTCTTGCATTTTCTTTGGCGGCCTCCACGGCCTCCTCCACAATTTCCACACCGACTACGCGCTTTGCGACCGGCGCCAGTATCTGCGCAATCGTCCCCGTTCCGCTATACAAGTCAAAGACAACCTTATCCTTCGTATCCCCGATATAATCTCTCGCCGTTTCATAGAGTACTTCGGCTCCAAGAGAATTCGTCTGGAAGAAGGAGAAGGGGGTAATCTTAAACTTCAGTCCCAATAATTCTTCAAAGAAATAGTCCTGCCCATAGAGTATTTCTGTTCCTTCGTCCTTCACCACATCCGCCAAACTGTCATTCTTCGTATGCAGAATACCGGCAATCTTTCCGTCAAGAGGCAATGCAAGCATCCGCTTTACCCATTCGCCTCCGTCCAGAGCTGACTCCGTCGTCGTTACCATATCAATCAAAATCTCACCTGTCTTCACAGCCTTCCGCACAAGCAGATGACGGAAAAAACCGGTATGCCGCATGCGGTGGTAATAGGGCAGTCCGGTCTCCTGAGCGAACGCCAAAGTTTCCACCAGTATCCGGCGAAAATCTTCATCCACGATACGGCAGCTATTTACATTTACAATATCGTAAAAGCTCCCTCTCTTGTGCATACCGAGAGAAAGGGGGCCATCCTTATATTCATCTCCAAAGGTGAATTCCATCTTGTTCCGGTATTGCTCTTTCCGGGGGCTTGCTTTGATTCCGTCGAATTGATACTCTCCATTTACGGCGGCATCCATCAGTTCCTTGACTTGTTTTTCTTTGAGCTTCAGCTGCTCCTCATAGGGCAGGCTCTGGTACGAGCAGCCGCCGCAGGAACCGAAATGAGGACATTCCGGCTCTATCTCCAGCGGTGACGGCTCCAGCATTTCCAATATCCTTCCCTCCGCTTTTCCTTTTCTAAGCTTGTTCACGGAAAATCTCACCCGCTGCCCCGGCACCCCATTCTTCACCGTGACCTCGCGCTCTTCTTCCTTTAAAAAGATTCTCCCTTTATTTGGAAAATCCACCCGCTCTATCGTTCCTTCAAATACTTGTCCTTTTTTCATATATCCCTCACACGAAAGAGGACAGGAATCATCTCGGTTCCTGTCCTTCCTGAAATTTGCTGTTCATTGTTTCCTACTGTACTTCGTCTTCTCCACTAAAGAAGTCTTCATTGAAATCATCATCAAAATCTTCTTCAAAGTCTTCCAGATAATCCGGTGTAAAGAAGCAGTATACCGCATAAGCGATTGCAGCTACGGCGGCTACCGCACCAACGATGGCGAGAACCCAAAGTACGGTATTCTTAGCCTTATCTTCCTCTTTTTTATGCATCATATCATTAAATTTTGTTGTTGCAAGCATCTCTTCTAATCTGCTCATATCTTCCACGTCCTTTCTGATGTATTGTAAGGTACTGCCTTACTGCGTATTGTACGCTCATCACTATGAAAATATTATAACATTACCCTATATAAATTTCTACCAAATTATCACATTTTTACGAAATGTTAGTCTACCTTCACCAATTTAGCGAACATGGCAAACATTTTTTTCACACCGGCAGCGTCAAATTGAACTGTCACTTCATAATCTCTGCCGCCCTCTGTAATCTGAGTAACCAATCCCTCGCCGAACTTCACATGGCGCACCCGGTCTCCGACATCATATCCCGGCCCAGCCCCATCTTTCACTGCGAACTGCTTAGGAGGTGTGTTGACTGCAAATGCCTTGGCCTTAAATGCCTGCCTTGCCTGTTGATAAGCCAGTTTCTTTCCACTCTCCTCAGGCTCTTTTTCAAACACAGTCCCGGTGGACAGATATTCCATCGGAATCTCCTTGAGGAAGCGGGACATCTTATTATACTGTGTCTCTCCGCGTACCATCCTTCTTCTGGCACATGTCAGTGTCAAATCCTCTCTGGCACGGGTAATGCCCACATAGCAAAGCCTGCGCTCCTCCTCCACTTCGTCCGGGTCATCGGCCGTAATGGACATATAGCTGGGGAATAACCCGTCTTCGAGCCCGGCAAGATATACATGAGGAAATTCAAGTCCTTTAGCACTATGTAACGTCATGAGAACCACATAATCTGTATTTTCATCGAGACTGTCAATATCGGCTACAAGGGCCACCTCTTCCAAAAATCCGGACAGAGTAGGCTGCTCTCCCGCCTCCTCACAGCTTTCCTCGAAGGATACAATCTTATTCTTTAATTCTTCGATATTTTCAATCCTGTTTTCCGCTTCTTCCTGTGTGTCTGCCTGCAGTTCTTCCACATATCCAGTCTCTTCAATAATCAAGTCCATCAACTCTGAGATGCTCATATGGACGCTCTCTGCCTTGAAATGCTCAATTAGCGCCGCAAAGGACTCCAGCTTTCCTGCGCTTCGCCTCACACTCGGAATCAAATCCACTGCCAGCAGTGCTTCATAGAATCCGATTTCCCGCTCTGCCGCATAGTCCTGCACACGATTGATCGTCGTCAGGCCAATCCCTCTCTTCGGAACGTTGATAATTCTACGCACCGCCAAATCGTCCTTGCCGTTGTCTATGGTCTTAAGATAAGACAGCAAGTCTTTAATTTCACGTCTGGCATAGAAGTTGACGCCGCCTACAATCTTATACGGCACATTAGACACAACAAATTTTTCCTCGAACATACGTGACTGTGCATTGGTCCGGTATAAGACAGCACAGTCCTTATAGTTCCTTCTGCCGCTCTCCACCTGTTCCTTTATGTCGCTTACAATATACTCCGCCTCATCATATGCATTGTCGAACTGGCGGAACTGTATGTGCTCTCCCTCGCCGTTGTCGGTCCAGAGCGTCTTGTCCTTACGTCCCTTATTGTTCCGGATCACCGCATTGGCGGCATTCAAAATGGTACTCGTCGAGCGATAGTTCTGCTCCAGCTTGATGACTCTCGCATCCTCGAACTCCCTCTCAAAGTTCAATATATTTCTGATGTTCGCCCCTCGGAACTTATAGATCGACTGGTCATCGTCACCGACAACACAGAGGTTTTTATATTTTCCCGCCAACAGGCTCACCAGCTGAAACTGAACTGTGTTCGTATCCTGATATTCATCTACCATAATATATCGGAACCGGTTCTGGTAGTACTCGAGTACATCTGGCTGTGTCTGAAGAAGCTGTACGGTCTTCACCAGCAAATCATCAAAGTCCAAAGCGTTGTTTGCCTTCAGCTGCTTTTCAAATTCTGCATAGACCTGCGCAATCTTTTTACGGCCAAAATCCCCCTCCGCTTGAAGGGCATACTCTTCCACAGAGATTAATTCATTCTTTGCCGAAGAAATGGCCGCCAAAAGTGACCTCTCCTTATATACTTTCGTATCCACCTGAAGATATTTGCACACATCCTTCATCAATGTCTTTTGATCGTCTGTATCGTAAATTGTAAAATTATTATCATATCCCAGCCTGTCGATATAGCGGCGTAGTATACGTACGCACATGGAATGGAACGTACTCACCCAGATGCTCTCTGAGCCAAATCCGACCAGATTATCTACACGCTCTCTCATCTCTCCCGCAGCCTTATTGGTAAATGTAATGGCCAAAATATTCCACGGGTTGACGCCCAGCTCCTCGATCAGATAAGCTATCCGGTGGGTCAGTACTCTTGTCTTTCCCGAACCCGCTCCCGCCAGAATCAAAAGAGGCCCTTCCGTATGGTAGACCGCTTCCCGCTGCTGTTCATTCAGTGAATCATAAATACTCATTTATTCATCTCCTTGCTGTAAAATGTATCCTCTTTGCTCGAGAATACTTGTCCATTATATTATAAAATATATCCTCTGTCCACCGCACACCTCGAAATGCAGAAAAATTACGAAACTAACTGTGGACTTTATGAATTTACTGTGTTAAAATGTAGTCGGTAATAAAATTACGGAGGGATATATAATGAGTAAAAAGATAAGGACAGAAGCAGTTGACTATTTGTTCGAGGCTATCTTAAGTCTTAGAGATAAAGAAGAATGCTTTACTTTCTTTGAGGATATCTGTACAATCAATGAGCTCTTATCATTGTCACAGCGTTTTGAAGTTGCCAAGATGCTGAGAGAACAGAAGACTTATCTAGAAATAGCCGAGAAGACAGGGGCTTCTACCGCTACCATCAGCCGTGTCAACCGTTCACTGAATTATGGGAACGACGGGTACGATATGGTATTTGAACGCATTAACAAACCTAACACCAAAGAAGACTAAACAAAATGCTGGGGAAAGCAGAAAAGCCGGACAGGCTCTCTGAAAGAAAAGGACCACATGGCAGCTGCCATGTGGTCCTTGATTTTCAACAATTATTTTTTATTACCCGAAACCCTGAAAACTAGGCTATACACTCTATTTGGGACTGCCTAATCGCCAACAAGAGAACGGTAAATAGATTTGATAAAAGCTTCTTTCCCTCTCGTATAGGAAACTCTATCATTGGGATATTTCTTCGCAAGTTCTTTCTTTAGCTTTTCATATTGCTTGGCCTGTTTGATATGAGCATTTAAGTAATCTCGAAAACCTACCAATAAATTAAATTCGTCTTCTTTTTCACCATAGCAATGAATATGTCTGAGAGATATTTCGTTCCCTCCTCTTAATACAAACAAATGATAATTTGTGTTTCCATTCTGTGGGCCACAATAGTCGTACCCTAATTTTTCCAAACACTCAATATCCATGTCTGTTATAGATTTCAGCCGAACTGCGACATCCAAAATTGGTTTTGCCTCAATCGAAAAAATTGCTGTGCTCCCAACATGCTGTATATCAAAAATATTGCTGCCCCACTGACGTTCAAGTTCTTCTCTGACAGTTATAAACTCTTCTTCCCATTTTTTATTATGAGGAAATAGTCTAACTTTATATCGCTCTACGCCTTCCATTGCGTTACCCCCGAAAGACCAATTGCCGATGCGCTTTATCCGACTAAGGCGGACACAGTTCATGTTTTTATAATTCTAAGTTCATACTATCATATCCCCAGCAGTCATGTCTGTGGCTGTTTAAAATGTCTCAACTAGCTGGAAATAACATTATTTTTTAATTCTTCCTCCCGGAAGCTGGTCAATCAGCTTTTCTATTAACTGCTTCTTCACATATACATCGAAGCTCAAGTTGCAGATGAACGCAAAGAGCTGGAGATACTCTCTCTCCTCCTCAGGAGCGTCCTCATACGCGTCCTGCGCAGACGCATACATGTCCCGTATGCTCTCCTGCATCTGTTCGATACGCCCCTTCTCCATCTTGCAGACTTCCTCGTAGATCTGCTGCATATCAAACTCGGCATCAGAAGCGAAGTAGCGGTCAGTCAGCGGCTTCAACAGAATCTCGATATCCTTGATAGATAACAGGTTCTTAAAATAATACACAAAAATAAGAACCAATACATGTTCCTTTGTGTACTTCTTCTTGACCGGCGGAGGCAGAAGATTATTTTTGGCGTAATTATTAATCATCGTTTTCGTCAAAATCTTGTCTTCTTTATACCGTTTTGTCGACTTCAGCTGCTCCTCCATGAAGGTCGTCACCTGATCCATATACAAATCTATATTAGGTATATTGGCTGGCCTTATATAATCAATGCGGCCGATACTTTCTAAAATGCTGTTCAACAAATCTTCTGTATTAATCGTCATCATATTCACCCCAATATAGATATTATATAGTATTAAAAACTAGATAGCAAGTACTTTTTCCAGTTTGTCTATCAAGGTGTTCACGACTAGCTCTTCCGGAAATTCACATTCTTTCAAAAGCCCTAATGCAATGTCCAGCTCAGCTATGTCCACATCAATATGGGCATCACTTCCCAGACTTATAGGCACACTGTACTTTTTGCAGTACTGAAGCATAATCTTATCATTATCGTATGTATTTACACGGAATCCCTCCGGCCTAAGTGATGAATTATTCACTTCCAGAAGCGTTCCCGTCTCCTTGGCTTTCAGGACAAGAGCCTCATAATCTACCGGAAATCTGCCATCATCAGGATGTCCGATAATGTGGATCAGTGGATTCTCCATCACTCTAAAATAAGCGTCCATCACATGTTCTTTAGTCACTTCCGCTTTAAAACACGGCATATGGATGCTGGCTATGGCAATGTCCATTTTCTCCAGCGTAGACTCCGGCATATCTACAGCCCCAGTCTCATCCAGTATATTCAATTCTGTCCCCATGAACAGCCTGACACCCTCCATTTCCCGCGGAATCACATCAAGATTCTGAAAATAGAATGAATGGCAGGTTCCGGGCATGGTCGGCGCATGCTCTGTCAATGCCAGACCTTGCAGTCCCTTTTCCCGTGCCATGCGTGCCATCTCACGAACCGTGCTGTATGCATGTCCGCTGACTAATGTATGTGCGTGTGTGTCCAGTACAATTTTCATCTTTTTTACCCTCACTTTATGACTCTTCTTTTACTGACCTATCATTTATGTTACATAAGTAATCATATACTTTTTTATTATGTTTTACAACGCATTTTGCATAGTTTTTGCAGCTGTGGCACAGACTAATGTTTATCTATGGACAATAAGAAAGAAGGACTACTATGGACAAAAATGAAAAAAATGAAAACCAAAAGATGATTGACTCCTATGACTACCTCTCCAACGCTGCCTCCTCATGGGACTGTACCGGGTTAATTCCCTCCGCTCCACTCTCACGCTCGGAGCTTGAAAGTTACGAAGAAATATATCATTTCACGCCCCCTTCCCTTCCTCCCCAAAAAGAGCAGGAAAAAGAGGATTATTAAAATTCTATAAAGCCCCACAAGACTCTGACGCTTCGTGGTATAATAAGTGCAATTAAAGGCAATTGCATTGCCTTTATGCCGCTTGAGTGGCTTCGTCCAGAAGTAAACTACACAGAAAGAGGGGACTTTCATGAATATATTATCCGCCATAAAAAGCGTTCGTATCTTTCCCGGCAAAAACAAGCTGCAAGTACTGACGACACCTTGGAGCGAGTCGCTGGATACGTCCCATGTGCTGGATGAATATCCCCGCCCCCAGATGGTGCGGAATCATTATATCAATCTAAATGGTTATTGGGATTATAAAGTCTACGCCCCAAAGGGCCATCTAAAGTCGAGCGGACAGCTTCTTGTTCCGTTCTCACCGGAGGCCCCGCTTTCAGGCGCAGGATTTCAGCTGAAACCTAATGAAATCCTAGTCTGCGAGCGTCTCCTCCCACAGCTTCAGCCCCCCGCGGAGGGCAGCCGGTGCATTTTGCATTTCGGCGCTGTGGACCAGTATGCAAGAGTCTATATTAATGGGCATTTGGCGGTGAGCCATATTGGTGGTTATCTTCCCTTTTCAGCAGACATTACAGAATTTCTAACGAACGGTGACAACCTGTTATCGGTGCGGATTGTGGACCGTTCCGATACCTCTTATCATAGTATTGGAAAACAAAAGCTGAAAAGAGGAGGTATGTTCTACACTGCCCAAAGTGGTATCTGGCAGACAGTATGGCTGGAGTGGGTGCCGGATATATACATTCAAGACCTTTTAATTACACCGTGTTTTGACAAAGAGACGGTTCACGTATCGCTTACACTGAATAAGCCGCTCTCCTCCGGCCCCGGTACGGACTGCGTACTCTGCCGGGTACTGGATGCGGAGGGCGCGCATGTTTCAAAGGGAGTCTGTGCGAACCAATCCGATTCCATGTGCCATTATTCGTGCTACTGCGACGTTGACGATGTGCACCCTTGGACGCCAGACACCCCTTATCTCTACTCCTTGGAAGTGACCGCAGGAGCAGATTGTGTCACAGGTTATTTTGCCATGCGCACCTTCTCTATAGAACAGGATAGCAAGGGCATCCCCCGCTTTTGTCTCAACCACCACCCCCTTTTTCTAAATGGGGTGTTAGATCAGGGTTATTGGCCGGACGGACTATATACGGCGCCCTCAGATGAAGCACTGATGTATGACATCAAGAAAATGAAAGAACTCGGGTTCAACCTCATCCGGAAACATGTTAAAATCGAGCCGGCACGCTGGTATTACCACTGTGATAGATTGGGCATGATTGTATGGCAGGATATGGTGAACGGCGGTAAATATCTGGCTCCTTTCATGACTTGGCTTCCCGCCCTTTTCCCTAAATTGAAAACACATTTCAGCGACCGTTTCTATTCTCTTTTGGGCCGCAAGAACATACACGGCCGGGAGGACTTTGAACGGGAATGTTTGGAGACTGCAGCAGCGCTCCGCTCCTTTCCCTGTATCAGTACCTGGGTTCTGTTCAATGAAGGCTGGGGGCAGTTCGACTCTAAGCGTCTGACTAAGAAATTGAAGGATATGGATTCCGGCCGTCTGATAGATTCAGCCAGCGGCTGGTTTGACCGTGGGCAGGGTGATTTCAAGAGTGAGCACAATTATTTTGAAAAGTTGTCCGTAATTCCTGACAAACGCGCCTTTGTAATCTCAGAATACGGCGGCTATGCGTGCCAGATCAAAGAACATATAAGCACAAAGGCTATCTACGGTTATAAAATATATCCGACTTTAGAGCAATTCCAAAATGCATATTTTAATCTGCGCCGTACAGAACTGGAGCCTCTCATAGAACAAGGATTATGCGGGGCTGTCTACACCCAAGTCTCCGATATAGAAGATGAGATTAACGGCCTGCTCACCTACGACCGCAGATTCTGTAAACTGGACTCCTAGCGGGTGGCTGTGCAGGCACCCACCCGTTTGTCTCGTTGTTAACGCAAAGATAGACGCCGGAAATTCCGGCGTCTATCTTATATGATGCGAAGCAATATGCCTGAATAGGGAGGAAGGTTTACTGTGACCGTTTCTTTTTCTGACTTTAGCCAAGATTCTGTATTCTGTTTCTTGGTAGCCCCTCCGTACTCTTCCCAATCCGTGTTCATCACCACGGAGCACGTTTCCTCCGGCTCCTTCACAAACTGATATTCTTTCTGTTCTTCGTCGGAGAAATTGAACAGCCCAACAAAGGTATTGATTTCTCCCTTTCTTTCCACCGCATAAATGCAACGCTCTTCTTGATGACAATCAACCCAGCGGAAGTTCTCCGGATTGTAGTCATCATGAAAGGCATCATTTGCTTTATAAATACGGTTCAGCTCGATCATATATTTATGAAATGCGTCATGAAGCGGATATTTCAATATATCCCAATCCTGCTCACGGCTTTCATCCCACTCTCTGAGCTGGCCAAATTCGTTGCCCATAAAGTTCAACTTCTTTCCCGGATGAACCATCACATACAAATACATGGCTCTCGCCTGCGGAAACTTTATTTCATAATCTCCGTACATTTTCTGCAAAATCGTCGCTTTGCCATGTACCACTTCATCGTGGCAGAACTCAAGCAAATATTTTTCATTGTAAAAATACATCATGGAAAAGGTCAGTTTGTGATAATCCCGGCTGCGGTACTCGGGTGCAGTCTGGAAGTACTCCAGCGTGTCGTGCATAAATCCCAAATCCCATTTGTAATCGAACCCAAGTCCCCCTTGTTCCACAGGCTTTGTCACCCCCGGATAAGAGGTGGAATCCTCCGCGATTAAGACCGCTGTTGGATGGAGCCTCTTCAGGCCTTGGTTCATCGTCTTTAAAAATTCAAGGGTTGAGCCGTTCACTCCCCGTGCCTCGTCCCCCTGCCAATAAATCAAGCGGCTCACCGCATCCATGCGAAGTCCGTCAAAGTGAAATTCCTCCAGCCAGTAATTCGCCGCGGACTGCAGGAAGCAGCGCACTTCCCCTCTAGAATGCATGAAATTCATACTGCCCCATTCACTCTCGCCCACGTCTGAGTGTGGATACTCATAAAGACTTGTCCCGTCAAACTCCTTAAGCCCATAACTGTCCACAGCAAAATGGACCGGTACGAAATCCATGATCACACCTATTCCGGCCTTGTGGCAGGCATCCACCAGCTTCTTCAGTCCCTCCGGTGTCCCATAACGGGATGTAGGCGCAAAAAAGCCAGTATTTTGATATCCCCAGGAGCCGTCAAATGGATGCTCGGAAAGAGGCATCAATTCAACATGGGTATAATGATTTTCCAGCACATAGGGAATCAGCTTGTCTGCAAGCTCTTCATACGTATACCAATCTGCCTCGCCCTCCCCTTTCTTCTTCCATGAACCTGCATGTATCTCATAGATATTCATAGCCTCTGTATAACAGACGGAACGGCTGCTCATCCATTCCTCATCCTCGAATTCATACGCTCCAAGTTCTGACAGAATCGAGCAGGCTCCCGGTCTAAGCTCCATCCTGAAACCATAGGGATCGCAATGCTCGACCCGGCTGCCACTCTGTGTATAAACACAGTATTTATACATCTGCCCACTCTCCGCCTCAATCGGCGCCGAGTAAAAGATTCCACTGCTTCCTTCCTGAGAGAGGGAAACTTCCTGCCATCCGCTGAATTCTCCCACAACGGAGACCCCTTTTGCCCCCGGCGCAAATACCCGGAATACATATCCTTCCTGTTCTTTGTGTGCCCCAAAATATTTGTATGCCTCAAACCAATGCCCTGTGTAAAATTCTTTTCTCATATTAAGTCCCCCGCATTTTTACTTCCTCTAAGATAAAACTCCACTTTCATTATACGAAATCAGCATTTCTGCTGTCAATGATATGAAAAGATACAAATTCATTAAATTGTATTCTCCTTCCTTGAAACTATTGGACACTTCCCTGCATATGCTAAAAGAGATATAAGCTTCAAGGAGGCAATTATGAAAAAGCGTTTATTTTGCGTTCTGCTGGCTACAGTCTTTGTAGTAGGACTTCTGTCGGCATGCACCTCTAAAGATGATACCCAAAAAACAGCGGGCACTGCCGAGGAACAAAAAGAAGAAAAACCCGTATCTGTTACTTTGAATGAGGTGGCCCACTCTATATTCTATGCCCCTCAGTATGTGGCAATAGAAAAGGGATACTTTAAGGATGAGGGGATCGACCTCACATTAGTCACTGGGTTCGGGGCCGATAAGGTTATGACCGCTGTTCTTTCCGGAGAAGCCGATATCGGCTTCATGGGCTCAGAATCTTCCATCTACACCTATCAAGAAGGAGCCAACGATGTGATAGTCAACTTCGCCCAGCTCACACAGCGGGCCGGCAACTTCTTGGTGGCACGAGAAGAAATGGATAACTTTGCCTGGACAGATTTAAAAGGGAAAGATGTACTGGGCGGACGTAAAGGCGGAATGCCGGAAATGGTATTCGAATACATTTTAAAGCAAAATGGTATTGACCCGGAAAAAGACGTCAACATTGACCAAGGCATCGATTTCGGTTCTACCGCCGCCGCATTCTCAGGCGGTCAGGGCGACTTCACCGTTGAATTTGAACCTGGCGCTACCGCTCTGGAGCAGGAGAAGGCAGGATATGTAGTTGCCTCTCTCGGTGTCGATTCTGGTTATGTACCATACACCGCATACAGCGCAAAACAAAGTTTCATGGACAAAAACCCTGAAATCGTTCAAAAATTTACAAACGCGCTGCAGAAAGGCATGGATTTTGTACAGACGCATACTCCGGAGGAAATAGCCGAAGTGATTGCGCCACAGTTCAAGGAAACTGACCTCGCCACTATCACTACTATCGTAAAACGTTATTATGATCAGGATACTTGGAAAGAAGACCTTGTCTTTGAAGAAAGCAGCTTTGACCTGCTTCAGGATATTCTGGAAAGTGCAGGGGAACTGGAAAAGCGCACCCCGTACAGCGATCTTGTAACAACAAAGTTCGCAGAAGAAGCAGCCAAATAGACACAAAGGCCTCGGCAAACCTGCCGAGGCTTTCTTACTTATAAAGTGATCGTTCGCAAAACTGCTGCCCTGCTCTGATAATCCGTGATTCCCTTCCCTACATTCGGGTGCTTCCCAGAATAAACTTGATCAGCCAAAAATGTCATCACAAGCACGACGCATATAGGAATCAGAATGCCCGTCTTAATTTTTTTAATATGGTTATCCAAAAGCGGGGCTAAAAGATAAACGATTGCCATGCCCCCGATACCGAATACCAGCAGTCCCTCCGCACAGACTCGTCCGTTGATATTCAGGAAATATCCCGTATAATCCCACCACTTCTTACCGTCATGAGCCATCTCCAGATAATATGAGGTACTGTATTCTACAATCCCACATAACACAACGGTACATACGAACTCCAATGCTGGATGGGCACGCAATTTGTTCAAAACCACAAGGATAAGAACACCTCCCGTTCCATAAATCGGAAGCCAAGGGCCATGAAGGACTCCTCTATTCACAAAAACACCGTCGGACACTAGATGCAGGCTCACTTCCCACACCCAGCCGATGAAGGCAAAGCTGAAGAATAACAAAATCAGAGACCATATAGTGTAATGGCGCATATAATATAGCGATTCCACTCTCCTGCGTTTCTCTGTCTCCGGTATCGGGTAAAGCCGCCCCGGATATGCCTTCCCTTCTGTCTCCTGCTTAAGCTCATGTATCCGTATTCTCTCAGCCTGACTCTTCTCATATTCCTGTTCCGCCTTTGTGTTGAGGAGAATGACTCCGAACCACTCCGCAATAAACTTGCGGAACCCTTTCAGCTCCTTTAGTTCTTTTGGCGGTTTTGATAAAACAGTGTTTACATCCAAATAAACTGCCGAGATTACCTCCGGTTCAGGCTTCTCGAATAGATAACGGTCATTTAATAGTCCTGCGTTCTCAATCTTCTGTTCTCTCGCCAGTTCCCGGATATGTTCATAATATTCACAGTATGTACAAATCTTATATGGGTTCGTATAAAAAATATCCGACAAACCCAGCGTTATGATGCCAAGAAAATTCCAGCCGATGAAGGAAATGCTGAGAACAAAGCATTCCCATTTGTGGCCCTTCATCATATTTCTAGAAAGTTTTATAGCATCTCTGGCGCGTATATCAGGATTCTCCGCCACAATGTAGGGAACCATAAAATAAGAAAAATACTTAATGATTCCTCCTATTATTGTCAAATCCCAAAGCATTTGGTACAGAAATACAAGAAACATTGTACATGCTGCTTTTTTCCACTTTTTTACCCTCAAAAGGAATAAAAAACGTTTAATCGGCACTGCTTCATAAGTCCGCCCCTCTAAAAAGATTCTCCTTGAAACAACTTTAACGATATTCTTTATAAAAAACCAAAAAGCGAACATCAAGAGCATACCAATCGCGATGAGAAGCAGTACCGCTAGATCTCTGGAGCCAATCATGGAACTGACGGCAGTAATCAATGTAACATAAATGCTCCCCGAAGTAACCGCATTGACCGCCATGGCAAATACCCCGCGGCTTCTCCCAAGAATTGCATTTTTATTATCTGTGTTTTGTATCTTATTCTTTTCAGCAGATGCTTCTTTATTCTCGTCCCCTGCCAGCGCATCCATAAGTACGTCCACAAGGCCGCTCTGCTTTACAACTACACCGCCTCTCACCTCTCCCTGCGTCTCATCAGCCGGTGGAACCGCCTCCTGTTCCTCGCTCGGCGTTATATTGAGCATATTTAATGAATTAGTAAACTCACTGCCCATATATGCCGCCACAATACACACAACAACAAAAATAAGATAATGTTTTTTCAGCGACCTTCTGGCGGCCTTTTTTATATGTTTTCTAGGCTTCATCTACCTCTTATCCTTCCCTAAAGATTATCTAATATATCCCTCTTGATACGCCTTATACCTGTTAGCGGCATAAAGTTCGGCAAAAGTTGCCTCCTTGTACGGATTCACATAAAAAATGGCCAGAAGCCCACAGGTAAACGCAGATAAAATATACCAGCCCAGATAAGAGAGATCCAAAACAAATGTCTCCCATTTTTGTCCGTTCATCATCTGTCTGCTGATCAAAAATGCTTCTTCTCTGTTCATGCCCGGATTCTCGGAGAGAATATAGGGCACCATCAAATACTCATAATACTTTATAATCCCCGGCACAAACAGTAACAATGACCAGAGAAAGATAAACAAGTCTCTGAGAAACATGGTCAGTACCAGATTCCCATAATGGCCGGAGCGGAATCCTTCCAGCATGGCTCCCATTCCGGGACGCCCATTCTGATTAAGGATAAAGAACTTCTTTCCGCCAACTTCCAGCACATTGCCCACAAACACACCGAATAAAAGCACGCAGACTGCCACTGCTATCGCAATCAGGCTTAAAAGCCCCGCCACCGCCGCAGAGATGAAGCCGTCGTTCCCGAACCATCTCCAGTTCCCTATACTCCATACATGAGTGCTATAATGACCACTGCCTGATGAAGTGTAGTCCACATATTGTCTCACATTGTTGCCACTTGAAGTCAATTCCCCCGAGACAAGCGTCATGATCAACGCCACTCCCACCGCACATCCATAATTGCGTTGAAAAGCCTGCTTACCTCGAAATTTTAATTCTTGTCGATTCCACATAATTGAAGTCCTCCTGAAATTTAGTATATAGTTGAAAAAACAGCATCTTTATGTTTATATCCTATCCATACTACCGGAATAACCGGTCATAAATCTTATAATCTTCTTCTTTGAATACATTGATAATCACTTTTTTTACATGGACTGCCGTATCCAGAAATTCATCTATAGTGCCAATCGCAATCTCTGCCGCCATTTCATTTGGAAAATGAAATTCTCCGGTAGAGATACAGCAAAACGCAACTGACTCCAGATGATATTTTTCAGCAAGCTTCAGACATGATTCATAACAGGACTTTAGCTCCTGCTTCTGTTCCTCCGTGACCTCGCCTTGAACGATAGGGCCTACTGTGTGAAGCACATAATCACAGGGAAGATTATAGGCTCTGGTGATTTTCGCCTGACCAATCGGTTCCTCGTCATCCTGCTGCTCGATAATACGGGCACATTCTTCTCTGAGCTGGATTCCCGCCGCCGAATGAATCGCATTGTCAATACATCCGTGGTTGGGCACAAAACAGCCGAGGAGCCTAGCGTTCGCAGCATTCACAATCGCGTCGCACGCAAGGCGCGTGATATCTCCCTGCCACAATACCATCTTATTGGCATTCCTGACCTTGGAACCCCTGCGCCGCTCTGAGGCCGCCGGCAGATTCTCTGCATAGATAATGCCTTTATCCTCCGCCTCCTCCTGAAGAAATTCATCCTGAATCTTTAAGAATTTCCTTGATGCCTTTTTCGGCATTCTAATATTCATGAGCGCTCTGAGCAGACGTCTCTTTTCCTGATAATCTTCGGGAATTTCCACTTCTTTTAGCTCATCTTCCTCATCAATCAATTCTTTGACCAGATAATTAAGACGTTCTTCTTGATTCATAATCTCACCCCTGATTTTCTTTCTCCGCTTGTATCTTGTCGTTCAAATCATTCAAATACACCCAGCGGTCCATCTTTTCCTCCAGCTCTTCTACACGGGCTTCTTTCTCCTGCATAAGCTGGTTCAGTTTCCCGTAATTGCTTGCGTTGGCGGCTATCCCCGCTTCCAGCGCGGAAATCTTTTCCTCCAGCTCAGCAATTTCATCATCTATCACTTCAAATTCCCGCTGTTCTTTATACGAAAATTTAAGTTTCTTCTCATGCTGTTTCCACGACGGCTTCTCCTCCTGCACCAATTCTCCGCCTTCTGCCATACGGCCGCTTGAACTGCCCACGGCTTTCGCAGCCTCCATCTCCTGCGGGCATTCTAACTCTTTCTTTATAAGATAATCTGAATAACCACCTTCATACTGCCGTATCCTTCCGTTTCCTTCAAAAGAAAATATCCGGCTGGCCATACGGTCCAGAAAATACCTGTCATGGGACACTATAATAATGATGCCGTCAAACCGGTCCAAATAGTCCTCTAAAATAGTCAGTGTCTGGATATCCAAATCGTTGGTAGGCTCGTCGAGAATAAGTACATTGGGCGCGCCCATCAAAATCCTCAGCAGATAAAGTCTTCTTTTTTCCCCGCCGGAAAGCTTCTCAAGCAAAGACCACTGCATAGCGCCGTCAAACAAAAAGCGTTCCAGCATCTGGGAAGCTGTAATCTTTCCCTCAGAGGTAGCAATATATTCTCCCACTTCCTTCACATAATCGATTACCCGCAGAGATTCATCCATATATTCATTCTCTTGCGAGAAATAGCCCATACGGATGGTCTGCCCTATCTCCACCGTTCCGGCATCCGGCGGCACGATTCCCTTGATAATCTTCAGCAGCGTACTTTTGCCACATCCATTAGGCCCGATAATTCCAATTCTGTCATTCCTGAGAAATATATAAGAATAATCCTCTATCAGCTTCTTTTCGCCATAAGCTTTCGTAATTCCAGTGAGCTCGATGGTTTTATTGCCCATCCTCGAAGCCACAGAATCCATAACAACTCTCTTTTCTTCCTCTATATCCCGAATCTCCTGCATCGCCTTTATCCGGTCAATATGAGCCTTCTGCTTTGTACTTCTGGCTCTCGCGCCGCGGTGAAGCCACTCAAGCTCTGTCCTGAGCAGCGTCTTGCGCTTCCGCTCTGTTGCAAGCTCCATGTTCTGTCTCTCTGCCTTCAGCCGCACAAATTCCGAATAATTCCCGGAATAACTGTAGAGTTTTCCTTTATCTACCTCGACGATACGGCCCGCCACGCGGTCCAAAAAATACCGGTCATGGGTCACCATCAGTATGGCCCCTCTAAAATTTATCAGATACTCCTCAAGCCATTCTGACATGGCATTGTCCAAATGGTTGGTGGGTTCATCCAAAATTAAAATATCCGCTTTTGTCAAAAGAGTATTGACCAACGCAATCCGTTTGCGCTGCCCGCCTGACATGTGCTCTGTCTTTTCCTCGTAATTGGTGAATCCGAGCTTATGCAGCATAGACTTTGCGTCGGCTTCGATGCTCCACTGATTCAGCTCATCTACGTTGCCCTCCACCGCTGCCTGAAGTACCGTGACTCCGGCAGAAAAAACCGGCGCCTGCGGCAGATAACATATCTTTATCTGATTCCCCATGCTGATTTTCCCGGAATCATATCCTTCTATCCCCGCCGCAATCTTCAAAAGTGTGGATTTCCCCATACCGTTGATACCGATCACTCCGATTTTTTCATTCTCATTTATGCTGAAATCCACCTGCTCCAACAAAATTCTGTCTGTGTAAGATTTGGTGATTCCCTCCATTGTCAGTAAATTCATGTCTTATTCCCTGCTGCCTTCCTAACGAATAAAATTGGTCGCTACCGGTGTTTCCTGCACTGGCAGCCCAAGCCCTGCTTTCTTTCCACACTCAATAGACTTAAGAAGCCAAGCCATATTGCGCCCTAGGGTACGCATGGTCTGAAGTCCCTCCAAATCCTGAAGAACTTCTTCCGGCTTGTTGCCATGCACCATATTCCAGTACTGAGACGATACAATCGGCATGCAGCTTATGGAAAAATATTTATTAAGCTGATCCATACTGGCAGTCGCACCGCCTCTTCTGAGGCTCACGACTGCCGCTGCCGGTTTATTTTTGAAAATATCCTTTTTCCCATAGAACGCACGGTCCATAAAAGAAATGATAGCCCCCGATGCCGATGCATAATGTACCGGAGAACCAAAGATAAATCCGTCGGCGGACTCCGCTTTTTCCACAAATTTATTGACACTGTCATTCCGGAAACACCGCTTGTTCTCCCGGCAGACACCACATCCTATACAGCCTGCCAGCGGCTCCGTGCCAATATGGAAAATCTCTGTCTCTATCCCCTCTTCCACCAATACCTTCTCGATCTCCGTCAATGCCGTATATGTACATCCCGCCTTATTCGGACTTCCGTTCACTAATATTACCTTCATCTTGCGACTCCCTTCCCACAGGTTACCCTGATGTTTCATATTTCTTCTATTATACTAGTATACCTGCCTTACAGTCAAATTTATATTTCTTTAACCCGGCTTAAGAATTTCTTTGGAAATTTTATAATCCTTTTATTATAAGGTCATATTCTTGACACAATTGTTCTGTATAGTAGATAACATAAAAGGAATTGAAGTCCCAACGGACTATACTATAGATTGTTACCCTCCAAAGAACTGTTTTATCTCTCAAATCTAACAGTTCTTATCTCTCAAACGGAAACGCCAGTTTCCAAAAGCAAACAAAAAGGCAGATGTCTCGCCTCGGGACATCTGCCTTTTAATTTAGGATTGGCCAATAAAGGGTTCCCTTATAACAAACAAAGAAATTTTATCTTTCTCTTGAAAACAATATAGCAAAATGTTAATATATGTTTAAACTTATAAACGTATAATAGAAGGAGTCACTATGAGTCAACGAACAATGCTCTATATGAAAAAGTGTGTTCCTATTTTTTCAATGCTTCAGGATGAAAGACGGCAGGAAATTACACAGTTGTTATTTGAGAACAAAGAATTAAGTGTTTCCTCATTAACAGAAAAGCTATCACTCTCCCGCCCTGCTGTATCACATCATCTTAAACTTTTATTAGATGCTGATTTAGTAACCGTCCGCCAAGAAGGAAAAGAAAGATACTACCGCTTGAATTTGAAACCCGCACTAAATCTTTTAAAAGAGCTGACAGTATCCATTGAAAAAGATATAGAACAGACAATGTGAATACATCTCCATTGATGGAGATGTATTTTAAAGCCATAAACGTTTATATGTTTAAACTTATAAAATCATGGAGGTATAATATGTATTATTCAGAACAAAAAAATTGGGAGAAAATAATGAGTTATCTTCCGGAGAAGTATCACCTTAATGGAAAAGATCTGCCCGGGGAAGAATACTGGCAATGGCATAGTAACATTGTTCATTTAGATACATTTAGGAACCCTGAAGCATCTGCGAAAATTATATTGTTTCACGGAGTAGGTACCAATGGACGACAGATGAGTACAATTATAGGTAAACCTCTGGCACTTGATGGGTATGAAATTGTTGCATTAGATATGCCTTTATATGGTATGACAGAAATCAGGCAGAGCACTACCGTAACTTATGATGAGTGGGTACAATTAGGAAACGATTATATTGATTATGAGTTATCAAGAGACAGCCGTCCAATTTTTCTTTATGGATTGTCCGCCGGTGGGATGGAAACATACCATATTGCATGTAAGAATAAAAGAGTCCATGGAATTATTGGTATGACATTTCTTGACCAAAGGAATCAGCAAGTCCGCAACGAGACAACCAACAACGCTTTCTGGGGACATTTGGGAACATCATTAGCTTGTCTATCTGTAAAATTGGGATTCGGAAGAATGAGAATGAAAATGTCAATATGCTCTAAAATGTCCGCATTATGTAACGATGAGCAGTGTTTAAAAGAAATGTTATCGGACAAAACATCGGCGGGAAACAGCGTTCCAATGAAATTTATTTATTCCTATATGACGTATAAACCAGAAATTGAACCAGAAGACTTTAACGTGTGCCCTATTCTTTTAACACAGCCTGAAAAAGATAATTGGACTCCCCTTCATCTGAGTCAATTATTTTTAGAAAAGATAAAAAACGTGCCTGTAACAATAAAAGTATTGAATAATGGAAGCCATTATCCCGTTGAAGCACAGGCTCTTGAACAGTTACACGAATATGTTTTAGACTTTGTTGTAAATAACTGAACAGTGAATCTACATCCACACAAAATCAAACCGTCAATATATCCCTGATACCCAGAGATTTATTGACGGTTTAAAGAATAATAGACAAATACTCAACAACTATGCGGTTCTCGTCCTATAAGAAAATGTATTTCAATATAAATAGGATTGCAAGTACATACATCAGTATACTTACTTTCTTTTCTTTCACTTTCCCAGTCAAAAGGTTAATTGCCACATAAGCAATAACTCCCATGGAAATACCTTCGGAAATACTGTAAAAGAACGGCATCGCCGCAATACAGATATAGCATGGGATTGCCTCACTATAGTCGTAGAAGTCAATGTTCACTACATTCGTGAGCATATAGAATCCTACTACAATCAGCGCAGGCGCTGTGGCAAAGGACGGAATTGCCAAAAAAATCGGGGAAAGGAACAAGGACAGTCCAAAAAGTATTGCTGTCGTAATCGCAGTCAGCCCTGTACGGCCGCCTTCTGACACACCAGAGGCACTTTCCACAAATGTAGTGGTCGTAGAAGTTCCAAGCACTGCCCCCGCTGTCGTCGCAACAGCGTCTGCCATCAAAGCGCCTTTAATTCTCGGAAGCTTACCGTCTTTATCAAGCATCCCCGCCTTGGAAGAAACACCTATCAATGTTCCCAGCGTATCAAATAAGTCTACAAATAAAAAAGCAAAGATTACTACAATAAACTGCAGTGAAAATACATTGGAAAAATCAAGTTTGGCGAAAACCGGCGCAAGGCTCGGTATTGAGATACCTGCGCTGAAATCAGGGAGAAGCCCATAAAATCCAAGCTCCGGATTCGGGACATAAAGCCCTGTAAACTGGCAGATAATCCCTAAAAACCATGTAATCAATATGCCCCACAGAATATTTCCTTTCACATCCTTAACGACCAAAACTGCAGTGATGATGACCCCCACTATCGCCAAAAGTACTGTAATGCCCACATCATTAAAGCTTGCGGCTACACCGTACGCTTCATTATAGCCATCTACTGAAAACAACTGAATAAGTGTAGAACCGCTGATTACGATCTTTGCATTTTGCAGTCCGATAAACGCGATGAACAGACCAATTCCCACACCTACAGAAGCCTTTAAGTTCTTCGGAATGGCGTTGAAGATTGCTTCCCGCACGTTGGTCACAGAAAGTATAATAAAGATAATACCTTCCACAAATACAGCCGTCAATGCTACCTGCCAGCTATACCCCATACCGATAACTACCGTGTAAGCAAAATATGCATTCAGCCCCATACCCGGCGCCAGCGCAAACGGATAATTGGCGAACAATGCCATACATACGGTACCGAGTAAAGATGCCACGGCTGTCGCAGTGAACACTGCTCCCTGATCCATGCCCGCGGCCGCCAGAATGCTGGGGTTAACTACTAAAATGTACGCCATAGTCATAAAGGTCGTAATTCCAGCCAATACCTCCGTCTTTACATTCGTGTTGTTTTCTTTCAATTTGAATAGTTTTTCTAACATGTGTTTTCCTCCTCCGCAACATGCTGTATCCTATCCGGTTCTCTCACCTCCGGATATCCGGCTGCCCATTTGATTTCTAGACAACAAATAGAGTTTACCAAAAAACAGAAGGAAAGTAAACTATCTTATTTCCCTGATTTTTTTGCGGAGCGGAAGCACCATGGCAGGGGATACCGACAGCTCATCCAAACCCATCTCCAGAAATGTCTCCGTCAGTGTAAGATCTGCCCCCAATTCGCCGCAGAGACCTATCCATTTCCCTTCTGCATGGGCATTGTCGGCGGCCATCTTGATCATGGCGAGTACTGCCGGATGATGCGGGTCATAAAATGAATCCAGCTTCTCATTCTGCCTATCTATGGCAAGTGTGTACTGCGTCAGGTCATTCGTACCTATACTGAAGAAATCCACTTCTTTCGCCAGCTCCCGGCTGATCATGACCGCCGCCGGCGTCTCAATCATAATTCCCGTCTCCACATCATCACGGTAGGCAATCCCCGTTTCTTTTAGCTCTGCCTTCACTTCCTTTATAATCGCTTTAATTTTCCGAACTTCTTCCACGGAAATAATCATAGGAAACATAATCGCGATCTGCCCATAAGCCGAGGCCCGGTACAATGCGCGGAGCTGTGTCTTAAAAATATCGGGCTCTGTCAGGCAGATACGGATAGCCCTGTATCCCAGCGCAGGGTTCTCCTCTTTATCCAAATGAAAATATGGGGCCTGCTTGTCGGCGCCGATATCCAATGTACGGATAATCACCTTTCTCCCCGCCATATTTTCTGCCACCTGCCTGTATACTTGAAACTGCTGCTCCTCACTGGGGAATGTCTCATTCTCCAAATACAAAAATTCACTGCGGAATAACCCGATGCCCCCTGCGTCATTTTTGAGCACGGCTCCAACATCGGCCAGATTGCCTATATTGGCATAGACATTGATTTTCCTGCCCGATAAAGTTACATTTTCTTTTCCCTTCAATTCGTTCAGAAGTGCTTTTCGCCTAAGATCTTCTTCTCTTTTCTCCGTCATCATCCTCAAAATCTCTTCATTTGGCTCAATAAAGACTGTCCCGGAAAAACCATCTACGATGCAGTACTTCCCGTCATATTCCTTTGACAAATCTTCTCCCAGACCAATGACCGCCGGAATATTCATCGTCCTCGCCAGTATGGCGGTATGAGAATTGGCAGAGCCGTACATCGTGGCAAATCCGAGCACCTTTTCTTTATCCAGCTGCACTGTTTCACTAGGAACCAAATCATCTGCCGCGACAATGACCGGCTCATCTGTCTTGATTCCCCCTTCAGCCCGCCCGGTCAGTATCTTGACAAGCCTGTTCGAAATATCTTTGACGTCCGCCGCTCTTCCCTGCATATAAGCGTCATCCATGGAAGCGAACATCTGCGCAAAGTTGTCGCCGGTAGTCCCGACAGCATATTCTGCGTTCACCTCCTGCGCCGTGATAATATTCTTTACAGATTCTATATAATCGAAATCTTGAAGCATCATCTGATGAACTTCAAAAATCATGGCATTGGCTTCTCCCACATCCCCCATAGCCTTGTCATAAAGCTCTTGAAGCTGATGGAGCGCCTGCCCTTTCGCCTCTTCGAATCTTCTGATTTCTGCATGGACATCTTCAATGTGATGTCTTTTTATTTTCGGTTCCGCTCTCTTATAGAAGGCAAGCCTTCCAATCGCCACTCCGCCAAATACACTTTTTCCCTTTAATGTGATCATCCTATTCTTCCTTTCAGCGCCCACTGCAGCGTGATTCCTGCCACGTTGTATCTCTACAGATTCTCAGTCAGAATTTTCTCTGCCGCCTGAATTGCTTCTTCTTCGTCCCCTCCATCCGCAGTGATCAGCACTTCATTATCTTTCTTGACCCCAAGGCTCATGACAGCCATAATACTCTTCGCATTGACCACACGGTCGTCTCCGATTTTTTGAATCGTGATGTTAGATTTTTTTCTGCCCAGTTCTTTCACCAGCATTCCTGCCGGTCTTGCGTGGATTCCCTGTTCGTCTTTGATTACATACTTAAATTCTTTCATAATTCTATTCTCCTGCTCTTTTTATTTCTTTTCCTCCGGAAGCGGTTTTTTTAGCAGCACGATCCCGGCCATCGCTACAACTGCCCCTACAACCAATGCTACCAGATACTGCATCGGATGGTCAATAATACCGATTACAAAAATACCGCCATGGGGCGCCCTCGAGCCACAGCCGAATGCCATGGACAATGCGCCTGCAATGCCTGACCCTACAATACAGGGCGGGATAATGCGGAGTGGGTCTGCTGCCGCGAAAGGAATGGCCCCCTCAGTAATAAAAGACAGCCCCATAATATAGTTGGTCACTGTAGTCTGTTTCTCACTTTTTGTGAACCTTCTCTTAAAAAATGTGGTTCCGAGGGCTATTGCTATCGGAGGGACCATGCCGCCAATCATAACAGCCGCCATAATGTCAAACTGGCCGCTGGCTATTGACGCAGTGCCGAACACATAAGATGCTTTGTTGAACGGTCCGCCAAAATCCACGGCCATCATGCCTCCAAGCACGGCTCCTAACAGCACTTTACTGGACTCTCCCATCCCTGCCAGCACACCGTTGAGCCAGTCATTGAATGCTCCAACAGGGGGATTTACAAGAAATATCATAAATGCGCCTATGAGTACAATTCCAAAAAATGGATACAACAGTACCGGCTTTGTTCCTTCCAGCGCCCTTGGTAGCTTCGCAAACAACTTTTTAAGGCCCAGCATCAAATATCCCGCGGCAAATCCTGCAATCAACGCGCCAAAGAACCCTGAAGATATCCAAGCTTCCTCCGCCAGAAACAATGAAGTACCGGATTTGGCAAGCAGTCCTCCCACGATTCCCGGCATCAGCGCCGGCCTGTCACCGACAGCCATGGCAATATATCCCGCTAGAATAGGGAACATCATACCGAATGACACATTTCCCACCGTATGAAAGAAATCCGCCAGCGGTGTACCGTGCCCAAACACATCTGTTCCGGCATTTGCCCCATCGAATAGAAAAGACAGCGCAATCAAGATACCGCCGCCGATGACAAACGGAAGCATATGAGAAACACCATTCATCAGACTTTTGTATATCCGTCTTCCTATGCTCTCATCCATGCCAGACACATCAGCTTCCTCTCCATCCTTCTTGTGATAGACAGGTACCTCGCCGCTCATGGCCCGTTGAATCAACTGCTGTGCCTTATTGATTCCGTCGGATACCTTTGCCGAAAGCACCGGCTTTCCGTCGAACCGTGCCATCGCCACATCTTTATCCGCGGCGATGATAATGCAGTCACAGGCGGCAATCTCTTCCGCTGTCAGCACATTTTTTGCACCTCCGGAACCGTTGGTCTCGACCTTGATAGTAACCCCCAGCTCTTTCGCCTTGCTTTCCAGACCTTCCGCAGCCATATAGGTATGGGCGATGCCGGTGGGGCATGCGGTGACCGCCAGTATCTGAATACGTCCTTTTGTCCCCTTGTCCTCCTGAAACTTTTCCTTCTCCGCCGTATCTACATATGCCAAGAATTCTTCAACACTTTCTGCATTTCTCAGCCTGTTTCGGAATTCTTCATCCATGAGAAGCATGGAAAGGCGGCTCAGTACTTCCAGATGCACGTTATCTTCCGTATTGGGGGCTGCAATTAAAAATAGAAGGTGCACCGGCTCTCCGTCCAGAGAGTCATAATCCACGCCTTCCGGCACAACCATGGCCGCAAGTCCGGGCGCACTGACTGCCGCTGTTTTCCCGTGGGGAATCGCTATCCCCTCGCCAATCCCGGTAGTCCCTTCCTCTTCTCTGGCATACACAGCCTCTCTATATTCTTCTACATCGTTCAAATTGCCACCCTTCTCCATAAGGCTTACCATCTGATCAATGATATCCTTTTTTGAGACGGACGCTCCATTTAGCTCGATACTCTCCTTCTTCAATAAGTCCGTGATCTTCATACTTGTTTGTTCCTTCCCTCCTGCCAAACCGGCGTCTAAGCCGGCTCTTTTAGTAATGCCTCTATCTCTTCCCTTCCTGCCAGCCAAGAGCAGAATGCCGATGCACTGCCAGCCGCAATGCCAAGCTGAAACGCCTTTTTATAATCTCCTGTGTTCAGCCAGCCCGTCAAAAAACCGGCCACCATGGAATCGCCGGCGCCTACAGAATTCACGACTTTGCCCTTCGGAGGCCTGCTTTTATAGATTTCTCCATTTTCTGCCGCCAGAATGGCTCCGTCACCGGCCATGGAAACGAGTACATTCTCAGCTCCCATACTTTGCAGCTTCTTGGCATGTGTTATGATTTCATCTTCATCTTCCAAGTTCCTGCCAAACATCTCTCCCAGCTCATGATTATTCGGTTTGATAAGAAATGGCCGGTATTTCAACACATTCAGCAGTAAGTCCTTGGTCGCATCCACTACGAAACGAATCCCTCTTCCTTGAAGCCGGCACATAATCTGTTCATATACATCCGACGGAAGGGTACCGGGAATGCTGCCAGCCAGCACGAGAATGTCTCCCTCTTTTAGTAAGTCCAGTTTTACATAAAGGTTTTTTAAATCATCTTCCCCGATAAAGGGGCCTTGTCCATTGATTTCAGTCTCCTCTCCGGCATTAATCTTAACATTTATTCTTGTAAATCCATCTTTAAGCAGTATCAAGTCCGTATCACACCCGAATTTTTCCAGCATATGCTCCAGATTGTCTCCCGTAAACCCAGCCTTAAATCCCAGAACCCGGCTTTTCACTTTAAGATTGGAAAGAACGACGGACACATTCACGCCCTTCCCTCCCGGATACACATGTTCCACCGTTGTACGGTTGATCTCCCCCGGTGTCAGACGCTCCATCTGAACGACGTAATCCAGAGAAGGATTAAAGGTTACCGTGTAAATCATTGCTTGAATACCTCCAAAATATTTTCCTCTTCATCTTGTATTATACAGCAAAAAGACCTGCCAAAGATGGTTTTAGACTAATATCCCACCATTTGACAGGTCTTATTCATTTTCTTCCTGCAAACATAGAATAAAGTGTGCAGTTAATCATAAAGCGGAGTGGAGAGATAACGCTCTCCTGTATCGGGGAGCAGCGCCACAATCATCTTATCCCGGTTTTCGTCCCTGCGGGCTAATTGTATCGCTGCATGCAGTGCGGCGCCGGAAGATATTCCTGCAAGGATTCCTTCTTTTTGTGCCAGCAGTTTTACTGCTTCATACGCTTCTGCATCGGACACTTTGAATATTTCGTCATAAATATCCGTATCCAGAATGTCAGGTACGAAGCCTGCACCTATTCCCTGCAGACCGTGAGGTCCCGGCCTGCCGCCGGATAATACGGGAGAACCTTCCGGCTCTACTGCCACAATCTGTATCTGGGGATTCTTTTCCTTCAGATACTGTCCATTCCCGGTTATCGTACCGCCGGTACCGACCCCGGCAACAAAAATGTCAAGTCTTCCTTCGGTGTCTTCCCAAATCTCCGGCCCTGTTGTCTCCCTGTGCGCCTCCGGGTTGGATGGATTCACAAACTGGCCGAGGACTATACCACCGTCTATCTCCTGTGCAAGTTGTGCGGCTTTTTCGATAGCTCCCTGCATCCCCTTGCTCCCGTCTGTCAAAACAATTTCTGCTCCGTAGCCCATGAGCAGTTTCCGCCGCTCGATGCTCATGGTCTCAGGCATGGTCAGGATTGCCCGGTATCCTTTGGATGCCGCCACGGCGGCAAGGCCAATCCCAGTATTGCCGCTAGTGGGTTCAATAATAGTAGCGCCGGCTTTCACCACACCCTGTGCTTCTGCATCTTCAATCATCTTCCTTGCCACCCGGTCCTTCACGCTTCCCGCCGGGTTAAACATCTCAAGCTTCACCAGCAGTCTAGCCTTCAGCCCCGCTTCCTTCTCAATTCCAGCCACCTCTAGAAGAGGCGTCCGGCCAATCAATTCTGACACGTTTTTATATATTTTGCCCATTATTTTTCTTCCTTTCTTCAAATCATTCAAGTGCCTGATTAAGATCGTACAATATGTCGTCTATGTGTTCTGTTCCGATGGAAAGGCGGACGGTGTTCGGCTTAATGCCGGATGCGGCAAGCTCCTCCTCCGTCATCTGGGAGTGGGTCGTGCTGGCCGGGTGAATGACAAGTGATTTTACATCAGCCACATTAGCCAGAAGAGAGAATATCTGCAGTTTATCTATAAATGCTTTTGCTTCCTCGGCCCCGCCTTTCATCTCAAACGTAAAGATAGACGCTCCTCCCTCCGGAAAATAACGCTGATACAATTCTTGGTAAGGACTGTCCGGCAGTGAGGGATGATTGACCTTATCCACTTTTTCATGGTTCTTTAAATATTCTACTACTTTTAACGCATTTTGTACATGCCGCTCTACTCTGAGGGAAAGTGTCTCAAGTCCCTGCAAAAGCAAAAATGCGTGAAGTGGAGCCAGCGTAGCCCCCGTATCCCTCAGAATGACTGCCCGGATTCTTGTCACAAAGGCAGCAGCCCCCACAGCGTCATAAAACCGGATGCCGTGATAGCTGGGATCCGGCTCTGTAATCTGGGGATATTTGCCGGAAGCTTTCCAGTCAAAGGTTCCTCCGTCCACAATCACCCCTCCCAGTGTGGTCCCGTGGCCCCCGATAAATTTGGTGGCCGAATGTACCACGATATCGGCTCCATGCTCCAGCGGCCTGAACAGATACGGTGTGGCGAACGTACTGTCTACCACCACTGCAATTCCATGGCTGTGGGCAGTCTCTGCTATCTTCTCCAAATCTACTAAATTACCGTTCGGATTCCCGATGCTCTCCACAAATACAGCCTTGGTATTCTCTTGAATCGCCGCTTCCACGCTGCCCTCTTCATCGGGGTTCACGAAGGTAGTGGTGATTCCCTGTGTTTCCAGCGTATGGGCCAAAAGATTATAAGTCCCTCCATATATGTATTGAGAGGCCACAATGTGGTCACCTGCTTTGGCAAGATTCTGGAAAGTGTAAGTAATCGCAGCCGCTCCCGAGGCCACCCCAAGCGCCGCAACGCCTCCTTCCAGTGCTGCCATCCGCTCTTCAAATGCGGATTGTGTCGGATTGGTAAGACGCCCATATATGTTGCCGCCCTCAGAAAGTCCGAACCGCCCTGCCGCTTCCCCGCAGTCCGCGAATACATAGGATGTTGTCTGATAAATGGGTACTGCTCTGGCCCCGGTCGCAGGATCCGGAACTTCCTGTCCTGCATGTAACTGTAATGTCTCAAATCTAAGCTGTCTTCTTTCCTCCATATTATGGCCCTTCTTTCTTCTTTATTACAACACTTATTGTTTTAGTAGGTTTTTAGGGCGTGAAATCTTCTGCACTATATGCAGCAGACTACTTTCCGCCTATAAATAATACATATTATCACTCGCCTGCTTCAGCCCTTGATATTCAGTGACTAATGCCGCCAATGATTTGGACGTAAGGATTTCATTTACCTTCTCGTCGATTCTATCCCACACAAGCCGCTGAATCGCCCGCTGCACAAGATCCGGCTCCTGTCCGGGTTCTTGCGGAGCAATCGAAAATTCTCCTTCCAGCGCCCGCAGCACTTCTTCTACCGTTATCTGAGCCGCGTCTCTCCCAAGCATATAACCTCCGCTTGGACCCTTGACACTCCTGACTATCCCGGCCTTCCGCAGTGTTCCAAAAACCTGCTCCAGATAATTCAGGGAAATCTTCTGCCTGCCCGCTATCTCAGCCAAGGCCAGAGGACTATCCTGGGCATTTGCGGCCAAATCCACTAGTGCACGCAGACCATATCTTCCTTTTGTAGATATCTTCATTATCATACGCTCCGATACTGCTTATTTTTTAATTCCTACTAAACAGATATGTATTGTGTAATATACTTATACACCTACAATATCCGTCTGTCAATATTTATTTTTCATTCTTCTTCATATCAGCTGCGCCGAACCTCGTCAATAATGTCCTGCACACTTACAGAATCTGCCGTCATAAGGATACCTTCCCATATCTCGCCCCATACACCTCGCGTGGGACATGACTCGCAGTCAATACCGCAGTCTGTCTCCTTCGTCAGGCAGGCAACAGGGGCCAATTCCCCCTCCGCCGCCATGAGCACTTCTTTCACCGTTATCTTAGAAGCATCCCGCGCCAGACAGTATCCTCCCTTAGCTCCCCGCACACTGGTGACCAGCTTGCTCTCCTTCATCCCCTTCACAATACGCTCCAGATATTTTTCGGACAGCCCTCTCCGTCCGGCAATATTCTTTAAGCTCTCCAAAGATTCTTCCCCTGAGTGCATCGCTAAGTCTGTAATAATCTCAAGGGCATAGATTCCTTTCGTCGATATTCTCATCTAGTGTTCCTCCAATTTGATACTTTTATTATTGTAGTTTATTTCGTCAATTGTTACAATTAAAAAACCCTAAAATTTTCAAATGTATTGACATTTTCATAAAAACATGCTATTTTTAACAAGTATCATGTATCACAAATGGACAGCATGTATGCGTGCTGTCTATGATTTTTTATGGAGGTATTAAGATGAGTAAAGGTACAGTAAAATGGTTCAACAACCAAAAAGGCTATGGATTCCTTTCAGATGAGTCCGGTAATGATGTATTCGTACATTACAGTGGATTAAACATGGATGGTTTCAAATCATTGGAGGAAGGTCAGGCAGTTGAGTTTGAAGTTACTCAGGGCGCAAAGGGACCTCAGGCTGTCAATGTAACATTAATCTAATCAAAATTTAATGTACCTTTTATATATGTAAATTTAGTTTAAATATTTAAAAGCAATACATGAAATGAGATGAAAGAGGGAACCGCTTCAAGCGGTTCCCTCTTTTTTTATGATAGCGTCGTCTGCACATAACGTGCAGTCATCTTTCTCTTTAATTAATGCTCAAATTTGCCTTATAAGCCGCCTCTTCATCCCATACGTCGAACCCGCTGCCCCTTAAGATATCTACAACTCTCAGTGGGTCGTCACTCTTTATGACAGCAGAAGCGTCCTCGCCATTGGCGAAGGCATACATATATTCCACATTGATCTCACCTTCCACGATTTGGTGCATCGCCTTGGCAAGGGAGCCGGTGGCATGAGGTACACGCAGAGCCACCACATCCGTAAGCATGGCGGTAATCCCTGCCTCTTTCAGGACAGCGCGCCCCTTCTGCGGATTATTTACAATCATGCGGAGCATCCCGTAATCCGAAGTGTCCGCCAGACTTAAGGCCACAATATTTACCTCATTGCTGCCCAGAATATTGAGTACCTCATCCAGCCGTCCGGAACGGTTCTCTAAAAATACAGATAATTGTTTGATGGTCATTTTCTTTTCCCCCTTAAACCAGATTTCTGCGGTCAATGACACGTTTTGCTTTGCCTTCACTCCGCTCGATAGTTTTTGGCTCAACCAGCTTGACGATAACGGCAATCCCCAGCGCCTGTTTCAGCACAGCTCCAATCTCTTTCTTCAGATTATCCAGCTGACGGATTTCATCGGAGAAGAATCTCTCATCTACTTCGACCATGACAGTCAATGTATCCATATTGTTCTCTCTGTCCACAATCATCATATAATGCGGTGCCACGTCGCCGCCCATCTTAAGCAGCGCAGTCTCCACCTGTGTCGGGAACACATTCACTCCACGGATAACCTTCATATCATCCGTACGTCCCTTGAATTTAGAGATTCTAGGGGTTGTCCTGCCGCACTCACAAGTGTCGTAAGTGATACTTGTCAAATCCTTTGTGCGGTAACGAATCAATGGCATGGCTTCCTTAGAAAGTGTAGTAAAGACAAGTTCTCCGGTCTCTCCTTCGGCACAGGCCTCGTGAGTCTGCGGATCCAGCACTTCCGGATAAAAATGGTCATGGTGGACATGAAGTCCGGCATGGTGGATACAGTCCTGTGCCACACCTGGCCCTAACACCTCACAAAGTCCGTAAATGTCAAAACAATTGATGTGAAGTATACTTTCGATTTTCTTCCGCATTTCTTCTGTCCACGGCTCGGCTCCGTGGATTCCTGCTTTAATTTTCAAGCGGTCGACCACACCGGCCTCGGCCATAGATTCTGCCAAATGAAGCGCATAGGAAGGGGTGCACGCAAATGCCGTAGCTTCGAAATCCTCCATGCACATCATCTGACGCTGGGTATTTCCCGCTGACATAGGGATTGCCATCGCTCCCAGAGCCCTCGCCCCCAGATCCAGTCCCATTCCGCCTGTGAATAGGCCGTATCCATAACATACATGAATCCTGTCCTCCGCGGTAAGTCCCGCCATCGTCAGACATCTGGCCACACATTCTCCCCAAAGATCCGCGTCGTTCTGAGTATAGGAAGCCAGAGTGAGCTTTCCGGTCGTACCGGATGAGCCCTGCACCCTCGCTACTTCACTTTGAGGCACCGCTAAAAGTCCAAATGGATAATTCGCGCGCAAATCTTCCTTCGTTGTAAAAGGAAGCTTCACAATATCCTCAATCCCTTTGATATCTCCGGGCTCAACACCCATTTCTTTCATCTTCTTGGTATAAAAAGGCACCTTTCCATATACTCTGTTGACAAGATCTACAAGCTTCCTGCCCTGCAGCGTCATCATTTCATCTCGGCTGGCACATTCTGCTTTTGGATCTCTGATTCTTTCTTTCCATTCCATTGTCTTTCTCTTCTCCTGTCTCTTTTCTATAACTCTTCCTCTTCCACCATCTTAACTCCGGCTTTTTCCAACACTGCCGCCGCTCTGTCGTAATCGTCCGTGGCAAAAACCATGACCGGCGCTTTTCCGTTCCTTATGATAAAAGAGTATATATAGTTCAGGCTGATTTCATTGTCCGCAAGGATTCCCAGCATATTGTTAAGGCTGCCCTGCTTATCTTCAAGTTCTACGCCCATCACTTCATGAATCCGCACAACGAATCCTTTGCTCGTCAAATATACCTTAGCTTCCTCTGTGTTGTCGACTACCAGCCTTAAGATAGCAAAATCGGGGGTGTCAAAGGACGCGATTGCACGGATGTTGATTCCGCCCTCCGTCAATTCGTTGGTCACTCTATAAAGACTCCCCGTTCTATTTTCCACAAATACAGATAACTGCTTGATCATCCTGCCACCTCCTATAAGCTGTAGCCCACATCGAATGCCTGCTTATTTATTTCGACTGTTTTTGGAGGAACAGTACGTTCAATCACTTCATACCACTGTTCCCTTGTAAAATCCATATGCTGTGCCGCCAGCCCCAGAACGATTAAATTAAAAGTCCTTGAATAGCCCAGCTTCTTGGCCTCATCCGTCGCATTCACCGAGTAGACGCTGTATGTCTCTCTCAGCTGCTCCAAAATTCCTTCCGGATATTGGGCTGCTCCGATTACAACCGGCATCGGGTCAATTCTCCAATCATTTACGACAAGCGCCCCGTCCTTTTTCAGGAAATGAGCATACCGGAGTGCTTCCAGACGTTCGAATGCGATCAACACATCTGCCTGCCCCTCCTCAACGATCGGTTCTGCCACTTCCTCGCCGTAGCGCACGAAGGTAACGACACTGCCACCCCGCTGGGCCATACCGTGCACTTCTGAAAGCTTCACATCATAACCAGCTCCGATGGCAAGCCCTCCTAAAATACGGCTGGTAAGCAGAGTACCCTGGCCGCCCACACCGACAATCATAATATTTTTTGCTGCCATTATCTGTCACCTTCCTTTACCAGCTCAATTGCTCCGAATTTACAGAGTGAATCACACAGACCGCATCCTGTACACATGGTATCGTCAATACGAATCGTCCCGTCTTCTGCCCTTGTCATGGCAGGACATCCCGGCTTCATGCACATTCCACATTTTTTGCACTTATCTGGAACTACCCGGTACAAAGGCTTCTTTCCCTTGGTAAGCAGCACGCACGGAGTCTTTGTGATGATAACAGAAACCTCGTCCTTCGCCACTTCCTCTTTGACGGTCCTCTCCAAGGTTTCTAAATCAAAAGCATTGACCTCTATCACGTTCTTCACGCCAATCGCCCGGCACAGTTCCGGAATATTGATTGCCCATGTGGGGTCTCCCTGCAAAGTCTTTCCGGTGGCGGCATGGTCTTGGTGCCCGGTCATCCCGGTGGTAGAATTATCCAGTATCATCACGGTTCCGGTCGCTTTATTATACATCATGTTCATGAGGGAATTGACGCCCGTATGTAAGAAGGTCGAGTCCCCGATAACGGCTACCCAATTCTTGATATACTCTTTTCCCTTTGCTTTTTCCATACCGTGAAGGCTGGAGATACTTGCACCCATGCAAATCGTAGTGTCCACCACGCTTAGAGGAGCTACCGCCCCCAGTGTATAGCATCCGATGTCTCCGGCCGCATGCAGTTTCAGCTTGTTCAGTACATAATAAACACTTCTGTGAGGACATCCTGGACAGAGTATAGGCGGACGTCCCGGCGCCTGCGCAGGCTTAGCAGCATCCAATTCTTGTTTCAGGATAGCCGTCCGCAGCATATTGGCACTGTACTCGCCCTGAACCGTAAAAATTTCCTTGCCGATAACCGGAACTCCCCAAGATTTCACCTGCTCCTCAATGACTGGATCCAATTCCTCCACCACATAGAGCGTATCTACCTTTGAGGCAAACTCTTCTATCAGCTTTCTCGGCAGAGGATTGACAATGCCAAGCTTCAGGACCGAAGCCTCCGGAAGGGCCTCCCTTACATACTGATAAGGAATTCCGCTTGTAATGACACCTATCTGCGTATCTCTCATCTCGACTCTATTGATCGACATCGTATTGACAGCTTCTGCAAGCTCCAAGTTGCGTTTTTCAATTTCGACATGGCGGAGCTTGGCATTGCCCGGCATCATGACTGTCTTCTGAACGTTCTTTACATAAGGCTTATCTTCCACTTCTATCCTGTCATAAAGCTCCACAAGCCCCTGTGAATGTGCCAGTCTTGTTGTCGTCCTGAATATCACCGGACGGTCGAACTGCTCGCTGATCTCGTAAGCTATTTTCACATAATCTTTGGCTTCCCCGCTGTCCGAAGGCTCTATTACCGGCACCTGTGCCGCCCTCGCTACCATTCTCGTATCCTGCTCATTCTGAGAACTGTAAAGACCCGGATCATCTGCGACAAATAAGACAAGGCCGCCATTCACTCCCATGTAGGAAACCGTGTAAAGCGGGTCGGAAGCCACATTCAATCCTACATGCTTCATGCATGCCATAGCCCGTACACCGGCCACACTTGCCCCGATTGCCACCTCCGTAGCAACCTTTTCATTAGGCGCCCACTCTGCGTAAAGCGCGTCTTTATATTGTACTAAGTTCTCACTGATCTCCGTGCTGGGCGTTCCCGGATATGATGCGGATACTTTCACGCCCGCCTCATAAGCTCCCCGGGCAATGGCTTCATTTCCCAGCATAATAACTTTTCTCTCTGACATATTTTATAATCCGTCCTTTCGTAAATCTGTTACTCTTCTTGCCTTACCCTCAAAGCGCTGAAGCGTGTGCGGCGCAACCAGCTCTATATTAGTCGCCAGACCAAGCTGAGACTTAAGGCCAGACTTGATTCGCTTCTCAAGCTCGCTCAGCTTTGTATAGCTGTCAAGCAGCCTGTCATCTATCAATTCTACGGTAATTGTCATGACGTCCAGCCTATTCTTACGCTCCACTACGATTTCATAATGAGGCCCTATTTCCGCGATCTTAAATAGAACTTCCTCAATCTGTCCCGGGAATACGTTGACTCCACGGATAACAAGCATGTCATCCGCACGTCCTGACAAATTCTCCATGCGGCAGGTAGTACGTCCGCATTTGCACGGCTCATACATCAGCCTTGTCAAATCACCCGTGCGGTAACGGATCAGAGGAAGCGCCTCTTTCCCCAGACAGGTGACGACCAGTTCCCCCAGCTCGCCGGGTGGAAGCACCTCCCCGGTATCCGGGTCGATAATTTCCGGTATGAACCAGTCTTCATTAATATGCATGCCGCACAGCTCAGTACATTCACCTGACACTCCGGGGCCGCACAGTTCACTCATCCCGTAATTCTGCGTACACACGAACTGAGGCCCCCAGACTTTGTGCATCTCGTCGCGCATAGGCTCCGTCATGCCTTCGCCGCCGAAAAGTCCGATATGAACGTTCAAATCCTTAGACGGGTCAATCCCGCGGGAGCGCAGCTCCTCCCCCAGATGCAGTGCATAGGAAGGCGTCGCTACCAGCAATGTTACCCCCATATCCTGTAGAAACATAATCTGCTTATTGGTGTTGCCGGAGGACATGGGAATGACGGTGGCTCCCAATTGCTCCAGTCCGCCGTGCAGTCCAAGCGCCCCGGTAAAAGTCCCGTAACCGAAAGATATCTGTGCCACATCATCCGGCGTGGCTCCTCCCATGCAGGCAATTCTCGCCACATTGTTAAGCCAGACATCCAAGTCCTTTCTTGTATATCCCACCAGCGTCGGCTTCCCCGTAGTTCCACTGCTGGCATGATAGCGGACCATCTCTTTTTTATCCACCGCGAACAGGCCGTCAGGATAATTGTCTCTAAAATCCGCTTTGTATGTAAAAGGTAATTTTCCCAAATCCGAAAGTGTCTGGATATCCGACGGTTTTATGCCCGCCTCATCCATCTTTTTCTGATAAGGTGCAACCTTTTCGTATATATAGGATACGGTTTCCTTCAGTTTTGCCAGTTGGATTTTCTCAATCTCATCTCTTGGCAGGGTCTCTTCTTTCGCCCAAATCATTTTCTTGCTCCTCCTTTTGTCCAACAGGGCGCACGCCGCCTTTTCCAGTCCGGCGCACACCGCTATACCCTATAGTATAGCATAACACTTCGCCCATTTAAAGCATCAATTTGCGAAATCAAAAAGAGAGAGCTGGTTACTTTCGGGCAGTTCTCCGAAAAGCCCCATTTCATCCATCAGATCGATGACCGTCTTGCTGACTTTTGTGCGCTGGCGGAAATCATCTTTGGACAGATATTTCCCCTGCTTGGATGCCTCCTCCACCGCCTCGGCCGCCTTGTCGCCCATTCCTTCTATCGTGTTCAGAGGGGGCATCAGCTTATCGCCGATAATGAGGAACTTCGACGCCTTCGCCTTGTAGATGTCTATCGGAAGGAACTCAAATCCACGGGCATACATCTCTTGAACATTTCTCATATCCTTCAGTGTATCCTGCTCTTTCTTGCTGAGCAGATTGGCATCATTCCGCTTCTTATATTCCTTCAGATGATACTCAAGCCTCTCTTTTCCCTGACACATGAGCTCATAGGAAAACGCAGACGCACGAATGCCAAAGTATGCCGCATAATAGGCCAGCGGGTAATTGACCTTACAGTAGGCAATCCGGTAGGCCATCATGACATAGGCCGCGGCGTGGGCTTTCGGGAACATGTATTTAATCTTTTTACAGGACCAGATATACCAATCCGGCACATCGGCTTCTTTCATGGCCGCCTCGAACTCAGGAGTCAGCCCCTTCCCCTTTCTTACCTTCTCCATGATAGTAAAGGAAAGCTCACTCTCCATCCCTTTATTGATTAAATAGGTCATAATATCGTCACGGGTACAGATTGCGGTAGAAATGGTGGCCTTCCCCTCCTCGATCAGAGTCTGGGCGTTGTTGAGCCATACATCCGTACCATGGGAAAGACCGGAAATCCGAATCAAATCGGAGAGGGTCTTGGGCTTTGTGTCCACCACCATCTGGATTACGAAATCCGTACCGAATTCCGGGATCCCAAGACAGCCTACGGGACAGCCCCCAATGTCTTCCGGTGTGATTCCCAGCGCCTTCGTCCCGGCAAAGAGGGACATCACATCCGGGTCGTCCAGCGGGATATCGGTGGCATAAAATATATGATTTACACCGTCATATTCATTGTCCATCGCATCCGAGTTGATCAATTCTTCCAACGTCTTTATCATCGTAGGATCATCATGTCCCAGTATATCAAGTTTCAAAAGGTTGTGGTCGATGGAATGATAATCAAAATGCGTGGTGATGATATCCGTGGTCATATCATTCGCGGGATGCTGGATAGGCGTAAAGGAGTTGATGTCCTCCCCGTGGGGAAGTACAACAATACCGCCCGGATGCTGTCCGGTACTCCTCCGGATTCCGGTGCAGCCCTGCACAATCCTGTCTATCTCACAGTTACGTTTGCGGTCTCCACGCTCTTCATAATAGTTCTTCACATAGCCGTAGGCCGTCTTGTCTGCCAGCGCCGCTATCGTACCGGCGCGGTAAGTCTGTCCTTTTCCGAAGATTACCTCCGTATATTTATGCGCCTTACTCTGATAATCTCCGGAGAAGTTCAAATCGATATCCGGCTCCTTGTTTCCTTTGAAGCCGAGGAATGTTTCAAAGGGGATGTCGAACCCATCTTTGATTAACTTTTTCCCGCACTTAGGGCAATTCTTGTCGGGCATGTCGTGTCCGCATCCTCCCGCGTACTTCCGCACCTCCTCGGAATCAAAGTCGCTGTAATGACAATGTTCACAGTAGTAATGGGGACGCAGGGGATTCACCTCGGTGATTCCCGCCATAGTGGCGACAAAGGAGGAACCTACGGAGCCTCGGGAACCTACCAGATACCCGTCCTCATTGGACTTCCATACCAGTTTCTGGGCGATAATATACATTACGGCAAACCCGTTGGAGATAATGGAATTCAGCTCCCGCTCCAACCGCTCTTTTACAATGTCGGGCAGCGTCTCTCCGTACATGGAATGAGCCTTGTCGTAACAGATATCCCTGAGCAGCTGGTCGGAGTTTTCTATGACGGGCGGGCATTTATCGGGCCGGACCGGCGCTATCTTTTCTATCATATTGGCGATTTTGTTCGTATTTCCTATTACAATCTCGTAAGCCTTTTCTGAGCCAAGATAGGCAAATTCCTCCAGCATCTCCTCCGTAGTTCTCAAGTAGAGAGGCGCCTGCTCATCGGCGTCTGTAAAACCCTTTCCCGCCATGATGATCCTCCGGTACACTTCGTCCTCCGGATCCATGAAATGAACGTCACAGGTCCCCACCACCGGCTTGTTGAACTGCGTGCCCAGCTTGACGATCTTGCGGTTAATGTCCTTGATGTCGTCCATGGAATGAATGCTGCTGACTTTGTCACTCTCAATCATGAACTTATTATTTCCCAAGGGCTGTATTTCCAGATAATCATAAAAATCCACAATCCTCGCGATTGTCTCCGCAGATTTTCCGTTTAATAACGCCTGATACAGCTCTCCCGCCTCACAGGCGCTTCCTACCAGCAGCCCCTCCCGGTATTTATTCAGTACACTTTTCGGAATTCTGGGCCTTCTGCCATAATAGGTGAGATGGGACTCCGAAATCAGTGTATACAAGTTCACTCTTCCGATATCATTTCTTGCCAGAATGATGACATGATAGGTCGGCAGCTTGCGGATAGCGTCGGGATTCAGATTCCCAAACCGGTTTACGCCTTTTAATGTCGTGATATCCCGCTCCTTCAGCATCTCCACGAATTTCACGAAAATCTCTGCCGTCGCCCCCGCATCATCCACCGCCCGGTGATGATTCTCAAGGGAAATATTCAGGGCCTTCGCCACCGTATCCAGCTTAAATCTGGACAGGGACGGGAGCAGAACTCTGGCAAGGGCCACAGTATCCACCGACACAAAGTGTGGTTCTATATCCTGATAACGGCAGTTCTGCTCAATAAATCCCACGTCAAATCCCGCGTTGTGGGCTACAAGAACCGCGTCCCCTACAAATTCCAAAAACTGTGGGAGAACCGTCTCGATATACGGTGAATCCAGAACCATCTCGTCGGTGATACTTGTCAGCTGTGTAATTTTAAAAGGAATCGGCCTCTTGGGGTTCACGAACGTGCTGAACTTCTCGGTGATGACCCCCTTCTCTACCTTTACCGCGCCAATTTCGATAATCTTGTCGGAGATAGCGGAAAAGCCTGTTGTTTCTATATCGAATACCACAAACGTATCGTCTAGGCTTTGGCTTCCTGCGCCCACTGCGATTTCAGTCAGATCGTCCACCAGATACCCTTCTACCCCGTAAATAATTTTGAAGGGATCGCCCTTATCTAACGTTTCTATGTAATGATTCGCATCTGTAAATGCCTGTACTACACCGTGGTCCGTGATAGCAATCGCGGGGTGCCCCCAGTCGTGTGCGCGCTTTACCAAATCCTTCGCTTCGGACACACCGTCCATGTCGCTCATCTTCGTATGGCAGTGCAGCTCCACTCGCTTTTCCGGATATTTATCTTTCCTGCCCACACGGTTGTCGGTGGCCCTGCGTATTCCCGTCACCGAACCGATGGTCAATTCACCGTCAAATTTGTCGATGGTAGTCACACCCTTGATTTTCAGGAACACTCCCTTCTTAATCTCGGCCAGAAGCTCCGGGAGCTGTTCGTTCCTTGCAAACATTTTTACTGTAATCGTATCGGTGAAATCGGTCACCGCAAACATGATAATAGTCTTCTCATTGCGGATTTCCCTCGTATCAAAATTGATGACCTGTCCTCTGATGGTGATTTCTCCCATCTCGCCCACGACCTGTTTCAGCTCAATGGGATTGTCGTCAAAATCACGTCCATATATTACATTGGGGTCGTCCGACTTTTTCATGCGGTATTCTTTTCTCTGGAAGTCTCCTGAGCCTTTTCCACCCTTGAATCCGCCGTTGGTTTTGCCTGAAATCTCCTGTTTTTTCGGCTCTTTTTTTTCTGTCTTCTTTTCCTCTTCCTTGTCGCTCTTAGGGGTATCGGATTTTTCCCCGTTTTTCGCGGCATTGTCCGCCTGCAGGCGCTGATTCCTCTCCAATATGGCATTCACTTCCTGCTGGACCTGAAGCTCGTTGAATTTTTTATATTTGCTCTCCTTCACTTCTTCATAATGAATCCGCACCTCTATCGGCACATGGAAGCGTTCCCCAAATATATCTTTCAAATATGTCACGATGGATTCTGTCTTGCCCTCTGCAATAATCGTATCAACCATGGTCAAACACAATATGTTCCCATTCTCAAAGCTTACTTTTGCCTTCTGGAACATATTTTTTTCCACCACGCTCTTTTGCTCCAGCTCCAGAAGCATGCTGTCCCGGTAAACATCCATCAGGTTCTCCGGCGTGTACTGTTCCGACAGCCGATAGTTCTCCACGAGAGATACCGGTATCCGGCATTGTCCGAAGAGCTGTGTCTCTATCTGCCTCTCTATCTTGAGTACTGCGTGTTTCGGAATCAGATGTGTACTGAAAATATGTACCTTTATGTAGTTTTTGGCAGAAGTGGACGTAACCTTAGTCACCTCCACCTCCTGAAATAAAAGCCGCAGATCCGCATCCGTTTTTAATGTCGGAAATACATCAAAAAATAATTTTCCCATGTCTTACTCGCCCCAATGTAATAGTTCTTCTCTCAGTGTATCAAGCAGCTCCTCTTCCTTCACTTTCTTGACAATCTCTCCTTTTTTAATTAAAAGGCCCTCTCCGATGCCTCCCGCGATTCCAATATCTGCTTCCTTCGCCTCTCCGGGCCCGTTCACAACGCATCCCATCACTGCCACCTTGATATCAAGGGGAATATCGGCAACCATATTTTCTACTTGATTAGCCAGTCCTATCAAGTCAATCTTTGTCCGCCCGCATGTGGGGCAGGATACGACCTCTATCCCGCCTTTCCGCAGTCCCAATGTTTTAAGGATAATCTTCGCGCTCTTGATTTCCTCCAGCGGATCTCCCGTCAATGACACGCGGATGGTATCCCCGATGCCTTGATTCAAAATGATACCCAGCCCGACAGCGGACTTGATATTGCCGGATGTCAGTGTGCCGGATTCCGTGATGCCCACATGTAGCGGATAAGGGCACTGCCGTGCAATCAGTTCATGGGCTTTTACGCACATCATAACATCGGATGATTTGATGCTGACGACCAAATTGTCGTACCCTAGTTCCTCAATCATGCGTACCTTGTCCAGCGCGCTCTCCACGATTCCCTCGGCCGTAACGCCGCCGTATTTTTCAAGCAGGTTCTTTTCAAGAGAACCGCTGTTAACGCCTACACGGATTGGAATCTGCTTTTCCTTGGCCTTGTCTACCACGGCCTTCACCCTGTCCGCGCTGCCGATGTTTCCCGGATTGATTCGGATTTTGTCCGCTCCGTTTTCTATGGCCGCAATGGCAAGTCGGTAATCGAAGTGGATATCCGCTACCAGAGGGATATGTATCCGTTCTTTGATTGCCTTCAACGCCTGTGCGGCTTCCATCGTCGGAACCGCACAGCGGATAATCTCGCATCCTGCCCGCTCCAGCGCCAGTATCTGCCCGACTGTCGCATCGATATCCTCTGTTTTTGTGTTGGTCATCGACTGGATTGCAATGGGATTTCCACCGCCTATCCAACGACCGCCTATATTGACTGCTCTTGTCTCTTCTCTAGTCATCCTTTTACCTCCTGACATGATATAGAAACCCCTCTATATGAGACGCCTCTGTAACGCCCTTTATAGAGGGGAATTCTCTGTTATACCTAATTTTACTTTACTCTTGTGAAAAGAAGCTGGTCGCCGTAGTCCCATTCAGTCAGGGTCAGTTCGTTACTCTCCAGATTGTAATTAAAGGAGGTAATCATAGAGCTGACTGCTGCTCTTACGTCGTTGGCAGTGATATCGGATTTGGCTGACTCTGCGGCTGCCGCAAGTGATTCACTGTCCACTTTAAAGGTAATCTGCTTTGCCTTTTTATTCATAGTATATTTGAGTGTCACCTCAATCTTTTCCCCGTCCAGAAGTTCACTGCTCGTGAGGACCGCTGTATCCTTGCCGCGGATTTCCAAAGTCATATCGCTTTCATCCTGCAGCCATGTTCCTTCCAGCGGATTGCCGAAAAATCCTCTATATAGGAAAAAGACAGCGACGATAATAATTAAAATCGTCGCAGCTGCCATAACAATCTGCCATATTTTGTTTCTTTTTTCCTCGTTATTCTCTGCTGTCTGCATATATAGTTAATCCTCCCAACGATTACTTTGTAACTTATCTCCTTAAATTATACGGGGTTTCATGGTGCGTGTCAACGGTATAACTTTATGTTTCTTTACGCAACCGTTTCTTAACTTTTTGTTGTTATTTGACACATTTTCTTTTCAGCAAAGTATCAACTGTTAAAATACGGGTATCCGTTTTGACAATAAATGCCACGGATACCGGCATGTTCTCTGGCAATGCTATAATTGAAGAAACATGTCCGAGTCCATTATGCAGGAGGGAAGCAGCCTATGGATTTTTCCACAATTTTGAAAGAATTACGGGAATCACGAGAGATTACGCAAGATGAGCTCGCCAAACAGCTCCGTGTTTCCCGCCCCACGATTGCCGGCTACGAAACAAAGCACAGGCAGCCTGACTATGATAAGCTAATCATGATTTCCGAAATTTTCAATGTCTCCATCGACTATCTGCTGACCGGGAAAACAACGGAAGAACTCACTCCAGCCCCTTCTTCCCACCGGAATGAAAAGATGCTTGACCGGAAGGTAATAAACGCTTACAAGCAGTTGGGCTTCGATGAAAAGGAAGATGTTCTGGATTATATCCACCTATTGAAATTAAAGAAGAAATATGAAGTTGACAAATAGAAAATGAAGCATTGCGGCATACAAAACCGTCAGATGTGGAAGTATCTCCCGCATCTGACGGTTTTACATTACTCTGCCAGCTCTCGGAATAGTCCTTTGACAGCCGGATATATTTTTTTAAATCTCTGGTATCTCTCTTCATATTTTGCAGTAAGCTCCGGTTCCGGCTCTACTGTATCGACTACCTTTACCAGCTTTTCTGCCGCTGCCTCCACGCTCGGATACGCGCCGCATCCCACTGCGGCCAAAATTGCCCCGCCAAGCGCTGGGCCTTCTTCACTTTCTATCACATCCACCTTTAAATTCATGATATTGGCAATCATCTTTTTCCATAGCGGGCTCTTTGCGCCGCCTCCACAGATTTTGGTGCGCTCAATGTGAATGCCCAGACTCTTTGCCACCTCCAGAGAGTCTCTGAGGGCGAATGCCACACCTTCCAGAACGGCCTGTGTCATTTCTTCTCTTGTCGTATCCATAGTCATACCTATGAATGTAGAACGCGCATAAGGATCGTTGTGAGGGGAACGTTCTCCCATAAGGTACGGGAGATAATATACGTGATTCTCACCAAGCTTGTCTATCCCGCTCTGTTCTGACGCAAAATCATTGGTCTTCAAGATATCCTCTGCCCACCATTTATTGCAGGAAGCGGCGCTCAGCATGCATCCCATGAGATGGTAATATCCGTCTGCGTGGGCAAATGAATGCAGGGCATTATACTTATCCACGCCAAACTTCTTGCTCGATATAAAAATCGTCCCGGAAGTCCCAAGCGATATGTTACATCTGCCGTCTCCCACCGTGCCGGTTCCTACTGCCGCGGCAGCATTGTCTCCTGCCCCTGCGATTACCTTCACGCCGTCAGGCAGGCCGAGTTCTTTTGCTATCTCCGGCTTCAGATTTCCTACAACCTCATAGCTCTCAAAGAGCTTTGGAAGCTGTTCTTCTGTGATGCCGCAGATTTCCATCATTTCTTTCGACCAGCATTTCCCTTCCACATCCATCAATAACATGCCGGACGCATCCGAATAGTCACTGCAGAACGTTCCTGAAAGCTTATAAGCCAAATAATCCTTGGGAAGCATAATCTTTTTGATTCTCGCAAAATTTTCCGGCTCTTTGTTCTTCACCCACAGTATCTTCGGCGCCGTAAAACCTGTAAAGGCAATATTAGCGGTATATTCGGACAGCCTTTCTTTCCCTATCTCCTCATTCAGATAATCCGTCTCTTCCGTAGTACGCCCGTCATTCCAGAGGATAGCCGGCCGGATCACCCGGTCCTGCTCATCCAAAATAACCAGACCGTGCATCTGTCCCCCAAAACTGATACCCGCTATCTCATTCCGGTCACACTCCGCCGTCAGCTCCTTGATTCCCTCCACGGACTGCTCATACCAGTCCTCCGGGTGCTGCTCAGACCATCCCGGTTTCGGAAAATACAACGGGTACTCCCGGGATACAATCTTCTTGATATCCCCCGCCTCGTCCATCAAAAGCAGCTTCACTGCCGAAGTTCCCAAATCCACTCCAATAAAAAGCATATTTCATCCTCCTTCATCATTGGGGATCATCATTGGGGACAGGTCCCAACGCGTTGGGACCTGTCCCTAATGCACTTATCCCCACGGGTTTTCTGTTGGATACCTTACACCTTTGGGCTGATTATATCCGATTTCCTCCACCGGCACTCCGATATATTTGAAAACTTCAAATAATGCTTTACCGAAATGTCCGAAGGCCACCGCGCCATGGTGTGGGTAATTTTTTTCAATCAGTACATGGCGGTAGAATCTTCCCATCTCCGGGATGGCAAATATTCCGATTGCCCCGAAGGAGCGTGTCGCCACGGGAAGTACTTCTCCTTGTGCGATATATGCGCGGAGCATATTGTCCGCTGTACTCTGGAGGCGGAAGAAAGTAATATCTCCCGGAACGATGTCGCCTTCCAATGTTCCCTGTGTCACTTCTTCCGGCAGCGTCCTTGCCATGATTACCTGATATTTCATCTCACAGAAAGAAAGCTTTGAGGATGCGGTGTTGCCGCAGTGGAATCCCATAAAAGTATCTTTCTGCGTATAATCGTATTTGCCTTTAATCTCCGCTTCATACATATCGGCAGGCACTGAATTATTGATATCAAGCAGTGTTACCGTATCCTCACTTACTACCGTCCCGATAAATTCACTGAGTGCGCCGTAAATGTCCACTTCACAGGATACAGGAATTCCCTGCGCTGTCAGCCGGCTGTTCACATAACATGGCACAAACCCGAACTGTGTCTGAAATGCTGGCCAGCATTTCCCTGCAATGGCAACATACTTTCTATATCCCCTGTGCTCCTCGATCCAGTCCTTCAGCGTCAATTCATACTGCGCCAATTTTGCAAGAATCTCCGGCTTCTTATTGCCCGTTCCTAGTTCTTCCTCCATCTCTTTTACAACAGACGCAATCCGGTCATCTCCCTCATGCCTATTAAATGCTTCAAACAAATCCAGCTCTGAATTTTCCTCAATCTCCACGCCCAGATTGTAGAGCTGTTTGATCGGGGCATTGCAGGCAAGGAAATTAAGCGGGCGGGGTCCGAAACTGATAATCTTCAAATCATTCAGCCCCACAACAGCCCGGGCAATCGGACGGAACTCGTAGATCATGTCCGCACACTCTTCCGCCGTTCCGACAGGATATTCCGGAATATACGCCTTAATATTACGGAGTCTCAAATTGTAGCTCGCATTGAGCATGCCGCAGTACGCATCTCCACGGCCCTGAATCAAATTATCACCGGTCTCCTCTGCCGCCGCGATAAACATCTTCGGCCCGTCGAAATGTTTGGCGAGCAGTGTCTCGGATATCTCCGGCCCAAAATTGCCAAGATACACTACGAGGGCATTACAGCCCGCATTTTTGATATCCTCGAGGGCCTGTACCATATGTATCTCGCTCTCAACGATACAGACCGGACATTCATAAATCCCTTCTTCGCCATATTTCTTCTTGTACGCCTCAGTCAGCGCCTCTCTTCTGGAAACCGATAAGCTCTCCGGAAAACAGTCACGGCTGACCGCAACGATTCCGATTTTAAGTTCTGGCATATTGTTCATTTTCTTATCCTCCATTCTTGACTACATAGTTAAGAATAGGATAACAGATGTGGCACTTCCATGCCACCGAAAACTTGGCTGATTAAGTGCTATTTTTTGTCTTTTTGTATTCACTCGGCAGCATGCCGTATCTCTTCTTGAACGCTCTGGCCAGCGCCCTGCCGTCAGGAAAACCATTATTCAGCGCAATCTCCCCAATACTATGATCGGTATTCGCCAGTTCCTTACAAGCATACTCCACCCGCACGCTCTGAAGATACGCCTTGTAATTTGTCATCGCATACTTCTGGAACATTCTTGACAGATAAGCAGGAGAATACCCGAACCGCTCCGCAAGGCTCTCCAGTGTCAGCTCCTTCGTGTAATTGTCCTTGATATAAGTCGTGATAATCGAAAGTTTGTTCAAATTTTTGCCCTTTCTTACTAACTCCTCACTCACATCAAGCCTCCGGTACTTTGTCACCATGAGGTAGAGAAGAAAGAAAAAATCCCCCTGCACCTTCAGTTCATACCCGCTCTCCCGGGCAGTGTAAGTCTCAAACATCTGCCCCACTAATTCCATGATTTTCTCATCCTGCACACAGGCATTGTGTGTGAAACAGATAAAATTCTCTTCAGTAAAATAATTTTCAAATATGTGAAGCGGGATCTGCAGCACTACCGTACGGTTAGGCCGGGTTGCCGCTATCGAATGTACTTCATTGGAATTCACGATTACAAACTCACCGGCTTCCAGATGTGTATCTTCCCCATTGATATAGAATTCCAGACTCCCCTCAAACACCGCAAATATCTCCACCGAACGGTGCCAGTGCTTCTCCCTGATATAATTTCCGTCCTTCCCTTCAAATAAAAACATTTTGAAAGGCAGGTCATCGTTGGGCAGTACAAGTTCATGAACAAATTCCATCCTCTCACCTCCCGTTCACAGAACGCCCTGCGTCCCTTCCTTGTTGGACTTCTTCCCATAAAATCTCCATAGCCCGTCCATAATCTTCCACACCTACATTGGCACAGGAGAGCATGATGACCGCTCTGTTCTCTCCCCTTTCCTGCGTCTCCCCTATAGGCGTCACCGCCATCTGCCGGCAACGCAGACGCGCCGCAAGTTCCGCTGCATGCAGTTCAGTCTTCAATGTCACCAATATGGTAAATCCGGCTTCCCCCTGCAGGACTTTTGCCGCCTTCCCAAATGTACGGTATATGGCATCCTCCAAAGCCTTCGCCTTCGTCATATAAGTTTTTCTGGATTTTCTGATTTGGCTGTCCAGATGCCCGTCGCGGATAAATTGTGTCAACGCTATCTGCTCCGCCTTGGACGCCGTCTGATTGTAAAAATTCTTCCGCTTTTCATACTCCGCTAAAAGCTCCGGCGTCAGCACCATGAAGCTCATACGGATGGAGGGAAGCAGAAGCTTAGAAAAGGTTCCCAGATATACGACCTGCCCCCCTCCTGCCAGCCCCTGAAGAGACGGTGTAGGCTTCTGAAAATAACGGAATTCATTATTGTAGTCATCCTCGATCAAAAGAATCCCCTTCTCGTCCGCATACCGGATAAGCTCCAAACGGTCCGGCACCTGCATCACCTCGCCCCATTTCGTCATTTGTGAAGGAGTCACATAATAGATTCCGACCCCCGGTTTTCGATAATCCTCTTCTATCTCAAATCCAAAATCCTCGAAAACCGCTTTGCCTTGAAAAAAATCAGGATTGTAAAATGCCGCTTTTCTCCTCTCTTTCACGAGCGGACAGAGCACATGCAGAAGACTTTGTACCCCCGCCCCTATGACCACCTGCCTCGGGGTACAGATTACATTTCTCTTTTCTCTCAGATAGCTGCAGAGAACCTCCCGAAATTCGTACTCCCCCTGAGGCTCTCCATATGACAGTAGCCGTTCATCCTGCCTGAGGGCGCTCTTCATATAGCGCCTCCAGAGCTCGAACCGAAAGCTCTCCTTGTCCACCCCGGAGGAGGCAAAATCATAGCGGATATCCTGCTTTACCTTTCGAAACACCGGCACCTCCTGCCCCGCCTTCCGCTTGCCGGCTATATCCGTCACATAATATCCACTCTGCGGTCTGGAAATAATATATCCCTCCGCGGCCAAGAGCAGGTAAGCCGATTCCAGCGTCGTACGGCTCATCTGGAATTGTACCGCTCCTTTCCGGATAGACGGCAACTTCGTCCCTGCCGGAAGCTTCTCATCCAAAATCAATTCTTTATAATAATTATACACTCGAAGATAGCGGTGCATCTTCTCATTTTCAAGCTCTGTCTGCATACCGTCCTCCCGTCTTGCAATCGCTCACAGAAACTGACCTTTAAAAAATAATCTGTTTTGTGTATTTTAATAATGACACTTTTATTCTATTCTATAGAAAATGTTTCACAATATCAATACTTCAGAAGGGAATTTTTAAACAATGGTAAAACGAGTTGCAGTTATCAACGATCTGTCGGGGCTTGGGAAATGTTCTCTGACAGCCGCTATCCCGGTATTATCCGTGCTCGGTGTACAGCCCTGTCCCCTGCCTACCGCCATACTGACAAACCAGACCGGCTATGACAGCTATTATTGTGACGACTATACAGATAAGATGGACTATTACACAGAAGAATGGACTAAAAGAGGGCTTACACTGGACGGCATCTACAGCGGATTTCTGGGCAGTGAGGCACAGGCGGACAAAATACTACGTTTCTGTGAAGTGTTCCGCAAAAAAGAAACCCTATTTCTTGTTGACCCTGTGATGGGTGACTCCGGGCAAGTATACCCAATTTACACACCCAGACTCCGCAGTAAAATGCAGGAACTGGTCTTCCACGCAGATGTCATCACCCCGAATCTCACAGAGTGCTGCATATTGAGCGATACCGATTATCTTGACCTCACCGCACATCAAGATTCAGCGGACTATTTAAAATATATAGCAGAGATGGGAAGGAAAGTTCTGGCCGGAAGTGTCCATACCGTCGTCATTACCGGAATTATCTGGCGGGGGCCACAAGACACCTCCCCCTGCTATTACAATATGATAATCACAAAAGACAGTTGTTTCACGGCATCATCAGGCATGTACGGGGGAAGTTACTCAGGTACCGGCGACCTGCTCGCCTCCGTTATCTGCGGAAGCCTAGTCAGGGGAGACACTGCACAGACAGCCCTGACACGAGGGGTCCGTTTTCTGGAGGCAGCATTAAAGGACACAGCCAAAGAAGATATACCGCGAAATGACGGAGTAAACTTTGAGCCTTATCTCAATCTGCTGCTGGCCTAACTCTGTCAAATGAAGAACAACTGATTTAGATAACAAAAGGAGGTATGATACCCATGTCAACAACAGTGTCCAACAACACAAAGACCAAGACTTCTTCACACCAGAAAGTAGTATATTTGACGACCACAGCCCTATTCGCCGCCCTCATCTGTATTACGACCGCTTATATTTTCCACATTCCTGTCGGGATAAACGGCGGTTATGTCCATGTGGGAGACGCGTTGATTTATCTGGCCGCCGCCGTCCTGCCTATGCCTTACGCCATGGCCGCCGGTGCAATCGGAGGCGCTTTTGCAGACATCCTGACCGCGCCTGTCTGGGCATTGGCAACTTTTCTCATCAAAATGTTGATCGCCCTCCCCTTCTCCAACAAAAAGGAGAAAATCATAACGGTAAGAAATGTAATCGGCGTTTTCCTCGCCGCCGCCCTTTCCTTTGCCGGCTACTATTTTGCCGAAGTACTGCTTTTCGGTACATGGGGCGCTTTAATCCCCTCTATAATCGGCACCTTGGCCCAGTCAGGCGGAAGCGCGGTTTTATTTATCATATTTGGGCTTGCGCTGGATAAGATGCACTTTAAGACAATGCTAAAACATAAATTTGGAATTTAAGGAGGTTACCATGTCAGATATCATCTATACTTATAAAAATAATGTTTACTTCAACATTACCAACCGGTGTACATGCCGCTGCATCTTCTGCATACGCAACGAAAAAGATACTTTGGGGGATGCGGAAGAATTATGGCATAACCACGAACCCTCTTTGCAGGAAATTAAACATGCCATAGACCAATTCGATTTTACCGGCTATCAGGAGGCAATTTTCTGCGGATACGGAGAGCCCACCTGCGCCTACGTCAATCTCATAGAAACTGCAAAATATATGAAACAAAAATACCCCCATATCCACCTGCGAATCAACACAAACGGTCTGGGGGAATTATACAACAAACGCCCGATTATCGACGAAATGGCGGAATACATCGATGCAGTGTCCATAAGCCTGAACGCCCCCAACGCCGAGCGCTATCAGGAAGTCACACAGCCATCTTTTGAGAATGCATTCCATGAAATGCTGAACTTTGCAAAAAAGGCAAAAGAAACCTTCTCCTCCGTCCAGTTCAGCGTAGTCAGCATAATAAACGAACAAGAAATCACAGAAAGCCAACAACTGGCCGATAAAATGGGAATCCCGCTAAAAGTGAGAATCTATTCTTAACACTAAGGAAAAAGTAGAAAAGCCGGGAGGCTGTATACTCTGCCACTGCCTGCGTCAGAGTATACAGCCTCCCGGCTTTTCATCCCTTTTTTAAAACCCACTTCTAAGCAAATATCCCGCCTATCAAAACATAGGAAACGAAGTACATGATTGCAGATGCCAGACACACGCCTAAAACTATTGCAAGGAATGCTTTCTTCCAGTCTATGTCGAGCAGTGACGCTATCAGCGCACCTGTCCATGCACCTGTTCCCGGAAGTGGTATTCCCACAAAAAGCACCAGCCCTAAGAATTCATACTTTTCAATCTTATCACTTTTACTCATAGCCTTTTCTTCCAGCTTTTCAACTAAAGGCCGGAATAACTTTGTTTTCCTGAGCCACTTAAATATAGGCCTGATCAACCATAAAATGAACGGAATCGGAATCAAATTCCCTATCAGACAAATGGGAATCGCTCTCCAGGTCGGAATGTCAAGGAAAGCCGGCCCTGCCGCCAGCAGCCCTCCCCTAAGCTCCAATATCGGCACCATGGAGATGATAAATATTATCACTTCCTTCGCCGCTTTCCCCCCCAAATGAGTTACAAACCATTGTACTAAAGATTCTGTCATAAATACTCTCCTGTTTTATTATTTTTATTAACTTAAACTTCATTTCCACATAGAGATGAAACTCAACCTCTATCCGCTATATATTTCCTGAGGAAATCAAAGAGTGTCTCCATCTCTGCCCTTGTTCCCACAGTCACACGCATATACTGTTCAATTCGCCTGCTGCCCCAGTACCGGACATAGATTCCTTCCGCTTTCAGTGCCTCAAACAACTCCCTTGCGTCGTAATCAGGGTGGGACACAAAAATGAAATTACCGCTTGGTTTTGGAAACACAAACCCAAGCTTCGCAAATTCCTCTGCCGCCCACTCTCTCGTCTCCACAATCTTATGGATGGTCTCGTCAAAATATCCTCTGTCTTTCACAGCGGCCGTCCCATATACCAAAGATGTCTTATTCATAGTATAAGAATTAAAAGAGTACTTTGCATCATTCAAATATTTGATAAGCAATGGACTCCCAATCGCATATCCAATCCTCATTCCCGCCATAGAGCGGGCCTTAGAAAAGGTCTGCGTTACGATCAAATTGTCGTATTTATCAATCAATTCCAGCGCCGAGTGTCCTGCAAAGTCAATATATGCTTCATCCACGATCACTATCACATCCTGATTGTGCCGTATAATATCTTCCACAAATTCCAAATCTTCATAGAGTGAGGTCGGAGCGTTGGGATTTGGGAAAATCACCCCGCCGTTCTCTCCGTAATAGTCTTCCTTTATCATCCGGAAATCTTTATCCACCGCCTTACATTCATAAGGAATCCGGTACAGCTCTGCCCACACCTTATAAAAAGAATATGTAATATCCGGGAAAAATATAGGCTTATCTGAATTAAAAAATGTCAAAAAACACATAGAAAGTACATCGTCCGAGCCAACTCCCACAAAGACCCGCTCTTTTTCTACCCCATAATAATCAGCAAGCGCCTCTACAAGGCAGTCTGACGTAGGATCCGGATAGAGCCTTAGTGTATCCATGTGGGCTTCCAGATTCTGCATAGCCTCCAGCACACCGGGAGCAGGGGGATATGGATTTTCATTCGTATTCAGCTTGATTACTTGCCCCTGCGGCTGTTCTCCCGGAACATAAGGCTCCACTTTCCTGATATTTTGTTCGAATGCTTTCATCAACACGCTCTGCCTTCCTAATTTGAATATTCTGCCGCCAGCTCTCTAAATTTCGGCAGAGAATTTATAATGGTTTCGTAAGCCACACAATAAGCAATTCTAACATATCCCGGGCATCCGAATGAGCTTCCCGGAACAATTAAAATATTATATTTTTTAGCCGCGGCACAAAATGATTTTTCATCCTCCACAGGAGATTTCACAAACAGATAAAAAGCTCCCTGAGGTTTAATACACTCAAAACCGCAGTCCCTTAACCCATTATATAAGGTTTCTCTATTTTTATCATAATATGTAATATCGGTCTTCTCATTCAGGCACTTTGCTACAATTTTCTGCTGAAGTGTAGGCGCATTGACAAATCCCAATATTCTATTGGCCACGCCAGCCGCCGAAATCACAGTGTCACTTTCAGCCACTTCATCCGGAATCACAAGATAGCCGATACGTTCTCCCGGTAAAGAGAGGGATTTGCTGTAGGAATAGCCTACAATCGTGTTGTCATAATACTTTGTCAGATATGGTACTTCAATACCGTCATAAGCCAATTCACGGTACGGCTCATCAGAAATCAAGTAGATATCGGTGCCGAACTCTTTCTGCTTTTCTTCCATGACAGCGGCAAGTTTCTGTATTGTCTCTTCTGAATATACCACTCCTGTCGGATTATTAGGCGTGTTGATAATCACAGCTTTTGTCTTAGGGCTTATCTTTTGAGCGAACTCATCTAGTTTCGGCTGAAAATCCTTTGTATTCGGTGAGATTTCAACAATGATACCATCAAAGTTATTGACATAACTTCTATATTCCCCAAAATACGGTGCAAATACAATGACTTCGTCTCCCGGGTCAAGGAGTGTCTTTAAGATAACATTCAAGCCACCGGCAGCTCCCACGGTCATCACGATATTCTTAGCGCCAAAGGCCGTCTGAAAACGCTCATTCAGAGATTCTGCCACCGCCTGACGCACATCTTCATATCCCGCATTACTGTTTGTGTATCCGTGGAGAACCAGACTGTCCTCTTCCTCCAAAAGTTCCGCAATAGCCTTTTTTACAGCCGAAGGCGCGGGCACGTTGGGATTGCCCAGACTAAAGTCATACACATTCTCTGCCCCATAGAGCTTTGCCAGTCTATTGCCTTCTTCAAACATCGCGCGGATGGCAGAACTGTTGGCTACCATATTTTCCATTTTTTTAGATATCATGTTACGTCTCTCCTTTGCTCTTTCTATTTATTTTTCATGGTTACTAACCCTTTTTCCTGAAGAAATGCAGGTTTATAAGACAATTTCGCTTTTCTCAACCCTTCCATCCCTGCATCATCCTCGCGGTTCACATACCGGTACCGTCCGTAAATCTCATGCTCTACAAATTGTTGGTTGATCATCGGGTACGCTCCTTCGAAATCTGCGTACGCCTTTTCAATATGGACAACAAAGGTATCTTCATTCACCGGTTCACCTAAAGTAAACGCCACAATCTTGCCGTCCACGCGCAAAATTCCTCCGGTCAGCTTCAATTCCCGGAACAGCCGGAGAGAGTTCAGCGTCACGCACATTTCGGCATTCTTCTCCTCGTCATCCTCACATCCATTTAGATTGCGCCATTTTAAAGCCATCTGAAAACACTCTTCTTGGTTCTCATCGCTGAGATGCTCATAGCGCCATGTCCCCTCGTGGAGCGTTTTAAATTTATTGATATGATTCCTCTTACTGTGCAGTTTTTTCCCCGAAAGTGTAGCCAGCTTTTCGGCTTCATAGATATAATCCGCCACATCCCGCTCATACTCTATCTCATATTTCCCGGGGAACCATGACTCCAGCTTCTCGAATTGCTGCGGGTCAACGCCATAAAGGCAGAATTCCTTTCCGTCCTCCTTCGACCATTGCTCCAATTCCGGAATTACCGCCTTGACAGCCTCATCGTCCCCTGCTGGAAATGCATATCCGTATCCTTCACCTGCGCTGTTATCCGAAAAAAGCAGAGTATTCTTATATTCGGCAAACTCTACATTGTAGTGTCTAGCCCATAGGTATACATTCGCAAAGGTTCTGTCACAGTTTCTGCTCGGGTATTTTTTGAAGTAGGAAGCTATTAGCTCTTCGTCCTTCAATTCAGGTCTTCTAAAATCTGCTTTATCCATAAATATCCTTCTTTTCTTTTATCTTATATGAGAAGGAATAGAGAATCTCTATTCCTTCCTAACAATATCATTTACAAGTATATCATAACTTATTTCCTTTTGTGCCTTTTTCTTATAAGTTTTACAATCAGCACAATAATCAGCGTCAGAATGGCTATTATGAACAGCACAATCCCGATAATCGCAAAGAAATATTTATTAGGATTCTTTACAAGATCGACAATGTTCTTACTGTCCTCCACTATCTTTCTTCCTTCCGGCTTCTCATATCTGTCCGGAATCTGAGAAATTCCGTCTTCATTTTTTTCAAAAGACTCCAGATAAGAAGCAAGCGCCGACCATTCCTTCACTTCTTCGCCGGTTGCCGTATTGTGGATGATGTGTTCCTCATAATTTTCTATCGGGTTCCCGTCCTTGTCCTTCGGTGTAAGTGAAAGAATGCCATAGGATGTATCTTCCACCGCTCCCAGCATCTGGGCCGCATAGAGTCCGGAAACTACACGGTATAACTTATCGTCTTCAATCTCCTTCTTTGTCCCTTTTCCCGTATTCCGGTCCACATCTGTTATCATAGAGACTTCCGTCACCTTATTCAACAGCATACGGTGTGGGTTAAAAGTCCATACCATCCCACTCGGATACAGCTGGGCCGTTGTCATTATCGGAGAAACAGAGGCATCCAATTCGGCCGCGATGCGAAGTTCTTTTCCTGTCAAATAGACACTTACCAGCGGGTATCCCGGAATCCTGTCCGCGCCTATCCCCAGAGAACTCACATTGAACACATCAGAAACCGTAATATTTCCCTCTTCGAAAGACTCCCGTACTACTCCGGATGCGACTACGGCAAAATCTACATTTTCATAGGCGTCGCCTTCCGCCTGCTCCACCGCATATATGTAGGAATCGGAAATCAAACTTCCCAATGTATCTTCCCGGTGCTCCACAGCGAATTCGTCGATTGAAGTAAAATCAAAGGGGCTGTATGCCAGAACCTGATCGAATGTATAGCCAAAATGGCTTAAATACGTCTCCTCAACCGCCTTTTTATATACGGCAAGTTCGTCCGTAACTTTTTCGTCTGTCTCTACCTTCTCATCCAGCGGTTGAATAATATAGTCCTTTATCTTCCAGCGTCCGTCATCATCGGGAACAAGGTTGATCTGTCCAAGATTCACACCGTAACAGCCCGATGATACGACATAAGTATGGTCGTAGACAATGGGCTTCTCTATGGTCGTATGAGTATGGCCGCTTACAATTACGTCAATTTCAGGAACCGCCTCCGCCAGTAATTCATCCTCAGAGTCTTCCTTCTTCTCCCATGTGCCGCTGTGAGAAAGGCACACGATCATATCCACCTCTTCCTTTTGCAGCTCTTTCACCACGTTCTTAGAAGTCTCTATGATATCTTCAAACTCGAGGCCGCTCTCCGGCGCGCAGGCCTCCGAATCTCTTCCCATCACGCCAAACACGCCAATGCGGACACCTTCTCTTTCTATAACTGTATACGGAGTGCTTCCGTAACGGTCCAGCGCATCCTTTATCTTTTTATCATCTTCATCCGTATTCTTGCTCCAGTCTATATTCGCACTGACAAAAGCAGGCAGCTTAAGGCTTGTATCTTCCTCTGCCGTCTTTCTTGCACTGTCGAGCATATTCGCGACACCTTCCGCGCGGTAATCAAACTCATGATTGCCAAACGTAGTGGCGTCATACCCAAGTCTGCCAAGCATCACCAGCTCCGCCGCATGTGTCTCATAAATTGTCTGGTATAATGTTCCCATGGAAAAATCACCGGCATCCAAAAGAAACGTGGCAGGATTCTCTTTTTTTGCCTCTTCAATACATGTCTCTATCTTGCCAAACCCTCCTGATTCTCCTCCATTGGTATAAGTCACATCCAAATGCGAATGCAGGTCATGGCTAAAAAGTATGCTGACCTCTCCCTTATCCTTAGAAGTGCCCTCAGCATATACGCTTCCAGCCGTTATAGAAAGCAGCATTACCACCGCCAGCATCGCCGCATAGATTCTTTTAAACTTTTTCATAATCGTCAATTCTTCTCCTCCTTATATATACACCCTAACTCTGAAAGTTCATATGATAGAGCGCCTCATAAACTCCCTTCCTATCCAATAATTCTTCGTGCGTCCCCTCCTCTGCGATTCCTTCTTCCGACAGCACCATGATCCGTCCGGCATTGCGGATGGTAGTCAGGCGGTGCGCTATGACAAAGGTCGTCCGGTTCTTTGCCAGACTCTCCAGCGAGTGCTGTACTACCTGCTCGCTCTCATTATCCAACGCCGAAGTCGCCTCATCAAAAATTAAAATGGGGGGATTCTTCAGAAATACTCTCGCGATGGACAGTCTCTGCTTCTGTCCTCCGGACAGCTTCACGCCCCGCTGGCCAATATCCGTATCATAGCCCTCCGGAAATCCCATAATGAATTCATGAGCATTGGCGTTCTTGGCCGCCATCACCACTTCTTCATCCGTAGCCTCCGGCTTTCCATAACGAATATTGTCCATAATCGTCCCGGCGAACAAATAAACATCCTGCTGCACAATGCCAATATTGTTTCGAAGATCGTCCAGTTTGATTTTACGGATATCCTTTCCGTCAATCCGTATTGTACCTTCGCTCACTTCGTAAAAACGGGGAATCAAACTACATAATGTAGTCTTCCCTACCCCGGAAGGGCCGACCAAAGCTACATATTCTCCTGCGCTGACATGCATGTTGATGTCATTCAGCACCTTCTCCTCATTATCCTCATAGTGGAAAGAAACATGATCGAACTCAATCTCACCCTTTAAATGGTCAACACTGACCGCGTCATCCGCATCCTTAATATCAGGCGCGATGGCCAATATCTCTTGAAAACGTTCAAAGCCCGTATACCCGTTCTGAAACATTTCAGCGGAATTCACGAGCTGTTTCACCGGCTCTGTAAAGTTATTGATATATAATAAAAATGTAATCAAATCCGTGACTACAACTTCCCCTGTCGTCATAAAGCTGACGCCCGCAAGAAGGACTGCCACAGTCACCAGAGTGGTCATAGCATTTAATCCCGAATGATACAGGCCCATGTAACGGTAACTTACTTTTTTTGCATTTACAAAACGCTCATTGCCCTTGTTGAATTTCCTCAGTTCTTCTTTTTCATTGGCAAACGACTTGACTACACGAATGCCTGACAGGCTGTCTTCAATCTGGCTGTTAATATCCGCTATCCTCTCCCGGTTTCTTTTAAATGCACTTTTCATTTTCTTATTAAAATAAACAGCATAGACTAACATGACTGGCACAAACGCAAAGGTCACAAGTGTCAGCTTGACATCGATATTGATGAGAATCACAAAAGAACCGATTATCTTGATTGCAGATATCAGTACGTCTTCCGGCCCATGGTGGAGAAGCTCTGTAATATCGAACAAATCACTAGTAATCCGCGACAGCAGATGACCGACCTTCTGGTTATCATAGAAGGCAAATGTGAGCTTTTGATAATGCCCGAAGATATCTTTCCTCATGTCAGCCTCGATCTTGGCCCCCATCATATGTCCAAAATATGTAATATAAAGATTACATCCCAATGTCACTGCCACCATCACGACCATAAGAACGCCAAGGCTGATAATCGTTCTGAACGCTTTATCAGCATCATAGTAGATGACTTCATTCGTAATATAACGAACAACAAGAGGTATCGCAAGCGTCACCCCCGCATTGATGACTGCAAAAAACAAATCACTGAAAAAAAGAAATTTGTATGGTTTGTAATATGCAATCAGCTTTTTCAACTGTTCCTTCATAGCTTCCTCCCTTTACCAAAAAATCTGTCTATCTCATCCAGCCTTTGTCCAACCTTTTCTTCTTCCCCCTGTGTGGTAGGAAAATAGTATCTTCTGTCCTTCAGGGATTCCGGCATACACTCCATATGTGTCAGCTTTTCTTCCGTGTCATGGGCATACTGATACCCCTTGCCATAATCTAATTCTTTCATGAGCTTTGTCGGTGCATTCCTTAACTGTAGCGGCACCGGCTCTGCACGCATATTTTTAATATCACTTTTACACTTCTCACAAGCTTTATAAAGTGCGTTAGACTTGGGCGCCATCGCCAGATAGGTGACCGCGTGTGTCAAATGCACATCACATTCCGGCAGGCCAAGAAAATGGCAGGCCTGATACGCGGCTACCGCCACCTGCAGGGCATGGCTGTCCGCCATCCCTATATCCTCACTCGCGAAGCGAATCAGCCTTCTTGCAATATAGAGAGGGTTCTCTCCTCCCTCCAACATCCTGCACATCCAGTAAATAGCCGCATCGGGATCACTGTTGCGCATAGATTTGTGCAGGGCCGATATCAGATTATAATGCTCCTCTCCCGTCTTATCATAAAGCAAAGACTTTCTGCTGATACACTGTAATAGTCCCTCATCTGTCACAGTGACAGCCTCAGCGCTGATCTCTCCATTTGTGACTGCCATCTCAAGCGTGTTCAGGGCTGTTCTTGCATCCCCGTTGGCAAACGCTGCAATCGCCCGAATCTGCTCTTTGTTGATACGGATACACTGTCCCCCATAGCCTGCTGGGTTTTTCAGCGCATTGGCTAAAAGCTTCTCCAGATCCTTCTCCTCCAAAGCCTTCAGCACAAACACCTTACATCGGGATAAAAGCGCCGCATTCACCTCAAAAGAGGGATTCTCTGTCGTAGCACCGATCAGCACGATACTTCCCCGCTCTACAAAGGGGAGGAACGCATCCTGCTGCGCCTTATTAAAACGATGAATCTCGTCCACGAAAAGCACGGTTCTCGTCCCCATTCTTCTGGCACTTTCAGCCTGATTCATCACCTCTTTGATTTCCTTAATCCCACTAGTCACCGCACTGAAATTGACAAACTCCGCCTTCGTCCTGCCTGCTATTATGCTTGCCAAAGTCGTCTTTCCCACTCCCGGCGGCCCCCAAAATATCATAGATGATATCTGATCTTTCTCTATCAACTGGCGCAGCATCTTCCCCTGCCCCAGCAAGTGCTCCTGCCCTACGAACTCCTCTAGCCCCGATGGGCGCAGCCTGCTGGCAAGAGGAGCCGTTAATTTCCGATTATCGAACAGCGACATCTGTTCCATGCCACCACCTCCTGCGCCTATTATATCAAACGTTCGTTCGATTTTCAAGTGAGAACTGATATGCCAGCCTCTCGCTTCCGTCTGCCACATGAATAATGCCGCACTTCTGGAATCCCGCCTTTTCAATCACATGCTGCATCACCTTATTATCCCGGTGCGTATCAATCCTTAAATTATCTATTATCCCTTTACAATAAGTAATGCATCCTGCAAAGACTCCCTTCGCGCCCTCGGCGCTTGCGATTCTATGGATAGTTCCATACGGCTCCTCATTTAACCACGCACCGTCTTCAATCACAGCATAGGTCGGATCCTCACCTAAGATAAACGCAAATACACCTTGTATTTCTTCTCCCTCTGCACAAACATAGCACTGCCGCACCCTTATATCCTCCTCAATCAATTCCCTCGGCGGGAAATTCTCCCCCCACTGCCCCGGATTGCCGGTCTGTCTCATAAATTCCCTTGCATATTGGTATATCCCCATAATCTGCTCCAAATCAGCTGTCTCAGCTCTTCTGATTTCCATATCTTTCGTCTTCCTCTCTCTTCCAGTCCTTTTATTAGATTTTACACATTGCTATCCATTTCTGCAAGTTATTCCAGATTATCATCAAATTTTTTACGTTTATCGCAGACACAAAAAAGGCAGAACCGGGATAAGACCCAGTTCTGCCTTTCTTTCTGTCTATTCGTTCATATTTGCAAGCTTGGCGGCCTGATCTGCCGCGATCAAACTGTCGATCACTTCATCCAAATCTCCGCCTAATATTCCATCCAGCTTATGCAGTGTGAGCTTGATTCTATGGTCAGTCACACGCCCCTGAGGGAAGTTATAGGTTCTGATCTTTTCGGAGCGGTCTCCTGTTCCAATCTGGCTTCTCCTTGCCTCAGCCTCTGCTGACTGCTGCTTTTCCAGCTCCATTTCATAAAGCTTGGAACGCAGGAGGCGGAAGGCCTTCTCCTTGTTCTGCAGCTGAGATTTCTCAGTCTGGCTGTAGATGACGATACCGGTCGGATAATGAGTCAGGCGCACGGCAGAGTCCGTCGTGTTGACACACTGTCCACCGTTTCCTGACGCACGCATCACGTCGATACGGATGTCCTTATCGTCGATGACTACATCCACCTCTTCCGCTTCCGGCATGATTGCCACGGTGATAGTAGAAGTGTGGATACGCCCGCCGCTCTCGGTCTCCGGCACTCGCTGTACACGATGCACACCGCTCTCGTATTTCAAACGGGAATAAGCGCCCTGTCCTGTAATCATAAAGACAACCTCCTTGAAGCCGCCGATTCCGTTCTCGCTCAAGGAAATGATTTCCGTGCGCCATCTTCTGCTTTCAGCATAGTGCACATACATACGGTAAATCTCCGCCGCGAAAAGTGCCGCCTCATCTCCACCCGCACCCGCGCGGATTTCTACAAGTACGTTCTTTTCATCATTCGGGTCTTTCGGAAGAAGAAGAATCTTGAGCTCCTGCTCCAGTTCTTCAATCCGGCGCTTGGAGTCATTAAGCTCCTCTTTCGCCATCTCCCGCATCTCCTCGTCCGTCTCTTCCTCCAGCATCAGCAGGCTGTCCTCAACTGCCTGCTTACAGTTCTTATATTCCTTATATGCTTCAACAATCGGTGTCAAATCATTCTGTTCCTTCATCAGTTTGCGGAAACGCTCTTGATCATTTACTACATCCGGCTGCTGCAGTTCTCCAAGAATCTCCTCAAAACGAATCAGCAAATCCTCTAATTTATCAAACATTGTTAAATCCTCCTGTAATTCACTATTGCCTATTGTACACGCCCGCCACTACACGGTCAAGTCCCGCCAAGTCCTTTTCTGTCCGGACTTCTATAAATCCATTCTCTTTTAAAAGCTTCTCCACCGCCGCACTCTGGTCATGCCCGATTTCCAGCATCAGATATCCGCCCTGCTTTAGGTGCGCAGGCCCTTCTTCTGCCAGTATGCGGTAAAAATGAAGGCCGTCTTCCCTTCCGTCCAATGCGCCGAAGGGATCATGGAGCTTTACCTCCGTCTCCAGCCGCTCGATCTCCGCCGTGGGAATATAGGGGGGATTTGAGATAATCATATCGTAGTTTCCTTCTATTTCGGAAAACATATCGCTCTGTACAAACTTTACATCTGCCCCCAAATTTTCTGCGTTTTTCTCTGCCAGATCAAGTGCGTCCCCAGAGATATCCGCTCCAGTCACCGCCAGCCCTTGATTCCGCACCGCCAGACTGACTCCGATACAGCCGGAACCGGTACACATATCCAGCACGCGCATGCCCGGCCGCAATACCTTTTCCGCCAGTTCCACTAAAACCTCCGTATCCTGCCTCGGAACAAGCACGCTTGGGTTTACCTGAAAGGTCATCCCCATAAATTCCTGCTCACCAGTCAGATGCTGAACCGGTATCCTTTTCACACGCTGCGCAAGAAGCCGTTTGTACTCCTGTGCGGCATCATCCGCCAGCTCACGGCCCGGTTCCACATAAAATAACGTCCGGCTCACCCCGGTCACATATTCCAGCAGAATCCACGCGTCCGTCCTTGCGTCCACTATGCCTGCATTTTCCAGCAGTTCACATGCTTCTCTGTAAATTTCCTGATATGTCACCTGTCTCTTCTCCGTCCTGTTCTCCAAAATTCTCCCGCAGGTATGCCTGCCAGTCAAACACCGCCTCCACGGAGGCAATCCCCACTTCTATCATATCGTCATCCGGCTCTTTCGTCGTCAGACGCTGAAGCATAAGCCCCGGTTTACTCAAGATACATACGATCGGATTGGAACTGCTGCCGGCCCAGCGGATAATCTCATAGGATATTCCCGCAATCAGAGGAAGCAGCGCAATCCTTACCACGACACGCATCACTACCGAGTCCACACGCACGAAGAACAGCAGCACGATGCCCACAATCATGACAAAGAGCATAAAACTGGTGCCGCAGCGTTTGTGCTCCTTGGAACTCTTTTTGACATTCTCTACATTGAGGGGAAGTCCATGCTCAATACAATTGATGCATTTATGTTCCGCCCCATGGTACATGTACAGCCGTTTGATGTCCCTCATCAAAGATATGAGGGCCACATACCCTACGAAAATCCCAATTCTGATTATTCCCTCAAGAATCAGGCGAACCGTATAGGAGGGCACCCAGCGCTTTAGAAAATCCGATATAAAATAAGGAAGAATCATGAAGATGCCGATGGCCAGCGCAAAAGAAAACACCATGGTGGCAGCCATCAGAATTCCTTCTGTTCTCTTGGCTTTCTTCTCTTCCTCCTCTGTCATGATTTTCTCCTCCTCTTCTTCATAAAAACTGGAGGACCATGTCAGGGTACTCATTCCCAGAACCAATGAATCTATAAAATTAAATACTCCCCGTACAAACGGAATTCTCGTCAGCGCAGAAAACCTGCCTACAATACTCCTGTATGTATCCTTTTTTATCTCGATTTCTCCGTCAGGCTTCCTGACAGCCACTGCGTAAGAATCTCTGTTCTTCATCATGACTCCTTCAAGTACCGCCTGACCTCCAATATTAGATGATTTCATATTTCTCTCCTTAAATACAGAACACTTTACGGTAAGCAAAACAGGCTGAGATTATAGTAACCTCAGCCTGATGCATGCGAATTCTAATTTTCTTTGATTCCGTATTTTTTGTTAAACTTATCAACACGGCCACGAGCCTGAGCTGCTTTCTGCTGTCCTGTGTAGAACGGGTGACATTTAGAGCAGATTTCTACGTGGATATCTTCGTTTGTAGAACCTGTTACAAATGTATTTCCGCAGTTGCATGTTACAGTTGCCTGATGATATGCTGGATGGATTCCCTCTTTCATGATTTTCACCTCTTCTTATTTTTATTCGTTTTACGCGTGTTTACGCGGCTAATGTCTTTAAACAGCTTTGTTATTGTAGCATATTTAATTTGTGAATGCAAGTTCTTTTCACTAAATAAATTTCATTTTTTTCACCATTTGGACAAATTCTGCATTATCTTTCGTTCTGTCGAACATATTCAGGATATTATCCACGGCCTCGTCGGCTTTCATGCCGTTCAGCGCACGCCTGATGATATCTACGCTTGACTGCTCTTCCTGCGTCAGAAGTAAGTCGTCTCTTCTCGTTCCTGATTTCGGGATATCGATAGCCGGGAAGATACGTTTTTCAGAAAGCTTCCTGTCGAGAACAAGCTCCATGTTGCCTGTGCCCTTGAACTCTTCATAGATGACATCGTCCATCTTGCTGCCCGTATCCACGAGCGCTGTCGCAAGAATCGTAAGGCTTCCGCCCTCGCGCATATTTCTTGCCGCACCGAAGAAGCGCTTCGGCATGTGGAGAGCCGCCGGATCCAGACCACCGGAAAGTGTTCTCCCGCTTGGCGGTACTACCAAGTTATATGCCCTTGCCAGCCTTGTAATACTGTCGAGCAGAATCATGACATCCTTTTTATGCTCGACCAAACGCTTCGCGCGCTCAATGACCATCTCTGAGACCCGTTTGTGGTGTTCCGGCAGTTCGTCAAAGGTAGAATAAATCACTTCCACATTATCCCCCTCAATGGCCTCCTTGATGTCCGTCACTTCCTCCGGACGCTCATCAATCAGAAGAATCAGAAGATGGACTTCCGGGTTATTCTTCCTAATAGAAAGCGCGACCTGCTTTAACAAAGTGGTCTTACCTGCCTTTGGCGGAGACACAATCATTCCCCTCTGCCCCTTACCGATTGGCGACAGCAGATCCATGACACGCATGGCTGTACTTGTCCTTCCCGCCTCCAGACAAAGTCTTTCATTTGGGAAAATAGGAGTCATATCCTCAAAATTCCTGCGTTTTGTGGCCTCAGCCGGAATCATGTCATTGATTCTCGTCAGATACAAAAGGGCGCTGAACTTTTCTGCCTGTGTCTTTACCCTTGTATTTCCTGTGATGATATCTCCTGTCTTCAGGCCAAACCTGCGTATCTGTGAAGGGGACACATAGACATCGTCGTCACCCGGCAGATAGTTTTTTGAGCGGATAAAGCCGTAGCCGTCTGACATAACTTCCAGAATACCATTCACCGTCTTCCCACTGTCCAGCTGCTCTATATCAACAGCTCCGGCCTTCTCACTTTTAATCTCTTCTTTTACTTCCTTCACATTGTCTTTTTCATCTTCCTTCAGCATCACTTCAATAAGCTCCGCTTTTTTCAATGTGGATATCCCCTTTAATCCACGCGCTTTTGCCAAATCACGCAATGTGGCAAGCGGAAGGGATTCATACTTTTCTCTCATCATATTAACTGTTGTTCCTCCTTGGACATTTTTGATTTTTCCTGATTTCGGTTGTTATTACGGGAAAATTTGTCAGAAATGACATTTATTAAGTATTAGATGAGTGTAAGTATACACTATTTTCCTTCAAATGAAAAGAACTTTTTTGTCTCACACCAAAAAATCCGGTCATTGATTTACTCGATTAACAATGTTATGATAAATGTTAGTTATTAAATTTGACTCTCAAGGAGGATATTTCACATGTCTACTAGCGAAAAAGCATTGGAAATGCACGCAAAATGGAACGGAAAATTAGAAACGACCGCAAAAGCCCATGTTAATTCAAGAGAAGATTTGGCCATCGCCTACACGCCCGGTGTAGCGGAACCGTGTAAGGTGATCGCGAAAGATAAAGAAGCTGCTTATACCTATACAATGAAAGCAAATACGGTGGCCGTCGTCTCTGACGGAAGCGCAGTGTTAGGCCTCGGCAACATCGGCGCCTGTGCGGCCATGCCGGTCATGGAGGGAAAGGCTGTCCTTTTCAAAGAGTTCGGCGGTGTCAACGCCGTACCTATCTGTCTTGATACGCAGGACACGGAAGAAATCATCCGCACCGTAGTAAACATTGCCCCCGCCTTTGGCGGTATTAATCTGGAAGACATTTCAGCGCCACGCTGTTTTGAGATTGAATCCAGATTGAAGGAACTGCTCGATATACCGGTCTTCCACGACGACCAGCACGGCACGGCCATCATTGTACTTGCCGGTATCATCAATGCGCTAAAGGTAACCGGCAAGAATAAGGAAGACTGTAAAGTTGTAGTCAACGGAGCCGGAAGCGCCGGGGTCGCCATCACAAAGCTTCTTTTGACTTACGGTTTCCCACATATTACAATGTGCGACATCAACGGTATTATCTCAGAGGCCTCCCCGAACCTTAACTGGATGCAGAAAGAGATGGCTCAAGTGACAAATCTGGAAAAAGCCACGGGCACATTGGCTGACGCGCTGCACGGCGCTGATATTTTTGTAGGAGTCTCCGCCCCGAACATCGTGTCAAAAGAGATGGTGGCCTCCATGAACAAAGACGCTATCCTGTTCGCCATGGCCAACCCTGTGCCTGAGATTATGCCCGACTTGGCAAAAGAAGCCGGCGCCAAAGTAGTTGGTACAGGCCGCTCCGATTTCCCGAATCAGGTCAATAATGTAGTGGCTTTCCCCGGTATTTTTAAAGGAGCTCTCGAGGGACGCGCCTCACAGATTACCGAAGAGATGAAACTCGCCACCGCAAAAGCGATTGCAGGTCTGGTACCGGATGATGAACTGAATGAAGACAATATTCTTCCGGAAGCGTTTGATCCACGTGTCGCAGACACGGTCAGCAAAGCGGTCAAAGAGTTGATCTAATCATGCGCTGGGGCGAAAAACGCTATAATTCTTTAGATTATTATCTGAAAACGACCTACGGAGAAAAGCTGTACAAACTTTCACTGGACGGCGGCTGTACTTGTCCCAACCGGGATGGTACGCTCGGCAGCCGGGGATGCATTTTCTGCAGTGCCGGGGGAAGCGGCGATTTCGCCTCCGATTCCGCACTTTCAATCACAGAACAGATCGACGCTGGAAAGGAACTGGTAAAGAGGAAGCAGACAGGGGACGGATACATCGCGTATTTTCAGGCCTATACTAATACATACGCCCCTGTTCCTTATCTGCGTACCATTTTTACAGAAGCGGCCACACATCCGGATATCCGAATACTCTCGATTGCCACCCGCCCGGATTGTCTGGGCGCAGACGTCCTGAGTCTTCTGGATGGCCTGAGCAGGCGGAAACCTGTCTGGGTGGAATTAGGACTTCAGACAATCCACGAACGTACAGCCTGCTTTATCCGGCGCGGCTATGCCCTCCCCGTCTTTGAGGCAGCCGTAAAGGAGCTGCACGCCAGAGGGATATCAGTCATCGTACATGTTATTTTAGGCCTTCCGGGCGAGACGGAGACTGATATGCTGGAAACCATCCGCTATCTGAACCAGCTCCCCATCGACGGAATAAAACTACAGCTTTTACATATATTAAATCATACAGATTTGGGAACCTTCTACAGGGAGCATCCTTTTCCTGTCATGGATATGGACGCCTACTTTGCTCTTTTAAGCAAATGTCTCTGTCTGCTGAGGCCGGATATCGTCGTCCACCGATTGACGGGCGACGGCCCCAAATCCATTCTCATCGCTCCCCTTTGGACCGGGAATAAGCGCAAGGTCCTAAACTCTATGCAGAAATATTTCAAAGATCATGATATATGGCAGGGAAAATCATATTCCCCGGAAGAAAGGAGGGACGTTTCATGTCAGAAACATTTACACTCTACAAACTGATTATCTTATATATGCTGAACAAAGTGGATTTTCCGATGACGAACTCCCAGATTTCTGAATTTATTCTGGACAAAGGCTACACTACCTATTTCAAACTGCAGCAGGCATTGTCAGAACTGGCCGACGCCGAGCTGCTGCGCGAGGAGACTACCCACAACCGTACGCTCTACCACCTGACAGAGGACGGGGCCCAGTCTATCCAGTATTTTACAAATAAAATATCCCGCTCTATTCAAGACGATATTGATAACTTTCTGCGCGAAAAACAGTACGATTTAAAAAATGAAGTGTCAGTCAAGGCGGACTACTACCGCAATACCGCCGGTGAATATTCAGTCCGGTGTCAGGTTCTGGAAAATCAAGAGCCTCTGATTGATTTGACGCTCTCCGTTCCCACAGAGAGCGAGGCCGAATCCATAAGCAATAATTGGCAAAAGAAAAATCAAGAAGTTTACGCCTGGCTCATGTCACAGCTGCTTTAGCAGTTACCATATGAACAAAGTTCCCTATGTTTAAAAAATACCTCCCTCAGCCCGTCCGCAGGATGAAGGAGGTATTTTATTATACCGCTACCTTAAAACATATATAATTGCGCTCGTCGATGAAGTCTGTGCTGACTGTGATTTCCCCGCCGTGGGTCTCTGTCAGGACTTTCGCATTGTAGAGTCCGAATCCTCTTTTGCCGTCATCACTCTTCGTCGAATATCCTTTCTCAAAAAAGCGTCCGATGTCTTCCAGTTTTACATTGCGCATTCGGTTCTTAACCTCAAAAATCACCTTGTCATTCTCAGAATCCAAAATCATGATAACCCGGTTCAGTTCTTCCGTGCAGGCCTCATAGGCATTGTCCACCAGCGTGCCGATAATCTCTATCAGATGATGCTCAGAGATGCCAGAAATAATCTCCAGATTCCGGACTTCCAGCTCCGTTTGAATATATCCGGGAGCCCGTACAATTTTACTGTACAGAAAACCGGCCAGCACCTTGTCACTGATTTTTAATAGCGGGAGATATTGTCTGCCGTCATTCTCTTTTACCGCCTCAGTGATATACTCAGACTGCCGCGCCACCAGCTCGTCATAATTGTCGACGGTCAGATGCATATTCAAAATGGCGTTGATATGATTGTCGAATTCATGCTGTTTTGCACGAATCTCCTTAACCAGCTCTTCCAGCGGCTGGATATACATCTGATACATGCGCAGCTCCGTCTCCTTCTGCTGCACTAAAATGTAATTCTTGCGCCAGTCAACTATCCCCCAGAGAATGACAATGACCATCAGAAGAAACATGATGAACACCCGCAGTTCAAAGGTTCCACTTATCATAAAATCTACGACCAGATATACTGACACCAGCAGGGCAATCGCGCAAAATATACGATATAAAAACTTTCTAACCCAGTCAATCACTTAAAAGCCTCCCTATCTCTGCTTTGTAGGTCACACCTATCTCCACAGTATCATCACAGTCTCTAAGCTTCACAATCCGGTTAACCGTGTCGTAATACTCCACTTCCCGTTTATTGACCACATACATCCGATGGCATTGCACAAAAATATCTCTGGGTACCTTTTGAAGCATCTGCTTCAATGTCACATAAGGTACATTCCAAGTCTCCTCTTTCATATGAATGGCGATTCCCCTCGGTACGGCCTCTATGTAACGGATATCCTCACATTTTACCTGATAATTAATGCCCTCTTTCTTCACAGTCACAGACGGAGGCTCTTCCTGCTTTGCCTTTGCAAGAACCTTTTCCACCACCTCAACCACCTGCTCCTTCCGGAAAGGCTTCATGATATACTGGTAGCAGTGAAGCTCACGATATGCCTGCATCTCCATTGCCCCTACGGCAGTGACCATCACAATCGGTGTAAAAGTATAGCGGAACCGCTCCCTTACCTCTCTGGCAAATAAAATGCCGCCTATGTCTTCCCTCTTTGAACCGCTCAAGTTCACATCCAAGAGAAAAAGGCCATATTGGATATCCGCATCCAACAGGCCTTTCGCTTCCTTATAAGACGAGGCGGTGTGGACACAGATATCATCCGAATACTCAGAGAGAATTTTCGCCAGCGCCTCCATGGAAGCCCGGTCATCCTCCAGAATCATTACATATGTCATATCTATGCCCTCCTAACACAAACCGCCTCTATCTCCTTAATCAACGATGACTTCTTTTGCACTTTTCACAAGACCGGCCAGCCCCTGAATCTCAGAAGGGATAATAATCTTGGTAGCCTTGCCGTCGGCAGCCCTCTCAAAAGCTTCCAGACTCTTGATAGTAAGTACTGCTTCATCCGCGCCCGCTTCTTTCAGGAAACGAATACCGTCGGCATTGGCCTGCTGTACTTTGAGAATCGCAAGGGCCTCACCTTCTGCCTCTTTGATTCTCTTTTCCTTCTCAGCCTCCGCCTGAAGGATAGCAGCCTGCTTGTCGGCCTCCGCCTTCAAAATAACGGATGCCTTATCACCTTCTGCTACAAGGACAGTGGATTTCTTCTCACCCTCTGCACGAAGGATTGCTTCACGGCGTTCACGTTCAGCCTTCATCTGTTTTTCCATGGCATCCTGAATCGCTGCCGGCGGAATAATATTCTTAAGCTCTACACGGTTGACTTTGATTCCCCAAGGGTCTGTGGCAACGTCAAGGGATGCCCTCATCTTTGTATTGATCGTCTCTCTGGAGGTCAATGTCTGGTCAAGCTCCAAATCACCGATGATATTACGAAGCGTTGTAGCCGTCAGGTTCTCAATCGCCATGATCGGGTTCGCCACTCCGTAGCAGAACAGCTTCGGGTCAGTAATCTGATAAAATACAACGGTATCGATTCTCATCGTTACGTTGTCTTTCGTGATAACCGGCTGTGGAGCAAAGTCCACTACCTGTTCCTTCAAATCTACTCTTCTGGCGACACGCTCAATAATCGGGATTTTAAAATGAAGCCCTACGCTCCATGTTGCCTGATAAGCGCCAAGTCTTTCGATAACCAGCGCCTTTGCCTGCGGTACGATCTTTATGCAGGATACCAATAGCAGCAAAACAATTACAATCACGACAGCCAAAATAATCATTCCCACTATACTCGTATTCATAGTCTATTCCTCCTCATACTTCTTTACAATCAGTTTCACTCCGGTTATGTTTACGACTTTGGCAATTGTCCCCGGCTCCAGAATGTCTTCGTCTTTTTCAGCACGTACTGTCCACTCCTGCCCATTTACGACTGCCCTGCCGGTCTGGCTCATATTGTCCACCCGGTCTGCGATGCGGATTGTCTTTCCGATAATCCCTTCATAGTTCGTCTTCTCCCGCTTCGCGTTGATGAACTTCACCGCAAAGGGGCGGGTAAAATACAGAAGTACGAACGTCACTACGAAAAAGACAACTACCTGCCAGACAACAGATACATTCAGGAGATTCAATATCAACGCCGCCAAAGCGCCTCCTGCTGCCCAGATGCTGGTAAGCCCCACCGTGATAATTTCAATTATCAGCAGTACGATCAAAAGAATCAGCCATGCGATTGTGATGTAGCTGTCTTTGATATCAATCATATCATCACTTCCCTTCCTGTTGGCAGTTAAACGGCGGCCTATCCGCCATCTACTGTAAGGTAATCTTAGCAAAGAGCAAAAGGTCTTGCAATAGAATCTGTGTGAATGAAGTGATTTCATGTTTGAGTGATTACCGGCTTCTATTCCTGCTCTTTAAGTGCTCCAGCCGCTCTTTGATTTCCGCCTCATACCCCTCTGTCCCCGGGTGATAGAACACCGCATCTTTTATCTCATCCGGCAGATACTGCTGCTCTACATAGTGTTCCGGATAGTCGTGGGCGTACTTGTACCCCGTCCCGTGCCCCAAGTTCTTCGAGCCTTTGTAGTGGGCGTCCTGAAGATGCACCGGGACGGTCGTCTTATACTGCTTCACATAGTTCAGTGCATCGAAAACGGCGTTCACCGCCGAATTGCTCTTAGGCGCCGATGCCACATAAAGTACAGCCTGAGACAAAATAATCTGGGCCTCCGGCATGCCGATCCGCTCCACCGCCTGCGCGGCACTTGCCGCAACCGTAAGCGCCATAGGATCTGCATTACCAACATCCTCGGATGCGCAAATCATGATTCTTCTGGCTATGAACTTAATATCTTCTCCCGCATACAACATCTTGGCCAGATAAAATACGGCCGCATCCGGGTCGGATCCCCTCATGCTTTTAATGAATGCAGAAATAGTGTCATAATGATTGTCTCCGGTCTTATCATAGCGGACCACTCGTTTTTGTATACATTCGGCCGCCACATCCAGCGTAATATGAATGATGCCGTCCGCGCTGCGCTCTGTTGTAAGAATGCCCAATTCCACGGCATTTAATGCACTTCTCGCATCTCCTCCTGCCACATCGGCAAGGAAATGTAAAGCGTCCTCGTCGATCTGCGCCCGATAGCTTCCCATTCCCTTTTGGCTGTCATTCACGGCACGCAATATCAACGTCTCCACATCTTCCTGTGACAGGGGCTTCAGCTCAAAGATACTGGATCTGGAAATCAGGGCCCCATTTACTTCAAAATAGGGATTCTCCGTGGTAGCTCCAATCAAAATCAGCGTCCCGTCCTCCACGAAGGGAAGCAGGTAGTCCTGCTGGCCTTTGTTAAAACGGTGAATCTCATCTACAAAGAGTATCGTTCTTTTCTGGTACATCCCGTACGTCTGCTTGGCCGTCTCCACCACAGCCTCCATATCCTTTTTCCCGGCAATCGTGGCGTTAATCTGCGTAAACTCGGCGCTGGTCGTGTTGGCAATCACCTTGGCCAGCGTCGTCTTTCCCGTCCCCGGCGGACCGTAAAAAATAAGAGAGCTCAGCTTGTCCGCCTTGATAGCCCGGTAAAGAAGCTTGTCCTTTCCAATAATATGCTGCTGCCCTACCACCTCATCTAAGGTGACCGGGCGAAGCCTCGACGCAAGCGGAGACTCTTTCTCTTTATTGGTCTCCCGCATATAATCAAATAAATCCATTGCTATTTTCTCCTCTCTTACTCCATGCCAAGCAGTTCACGGACTGCTTCGCCTGCGATCAAAAGACCGGCGACAGGCGGCACAAAAGAGATACTCCCCGGGATGCTTCGTCTCTGTCCCTTATCCTCCCCCGTATCTCTTGCAGCCGTATCGGCCGGCTTCTCTTGGGAGTACAGTACTTTCAAATGTGTGATTCCCCTGCTCCTCAGTTCCTTCCTCATCACCTTGCAGAGCGGGCACACACTAGTCTTACTAATATCTGCGATTTCGAATAATTCTCCGTGCAGCTTGTTCCCGGTGCCCATGCTGCTGATGATTGGGATTCCCTTCTCCTTGGCGGCCTCAATAAGCGCCAGCTTGGCCGTCACCGTGTCGATGGCGTCAATAATATAATCAGGGGCCTCCTCCAAAATGTCGGACAGATTATCCGAGAGAATAAAACGCTCATAGGTGATAACCTCCGTCTGTGGACAGATATCCTTGATTTTTTCTTTCATTACCTCTGTCTTATGCTTCCCAATCGTACTGTGGGACGCAATCGACTGGCGGTTGATATTCGTCAATGACACCGTGTCATTGTCAATCAAAATAAGCTTCCCCACGCCGCACCGCGCCAGCGCTTCTATGCAGTGTGAGCCTACGCCGCCCACCCCGAACACCATCACCGACGCCTGTCTCAGCCTTTCTATTCCTTCCTCTCCTATCAGGAGTTCTGTTCTGGAAAATTCATGTATCATATGCAGTCCTCAGTTCAAAAGTAATTCATCTACCGTCACAAATTCAAACCCTTCTTTCTGAAGGATGTCAATAATCCGCAGGGCTGCCCTCACAGAGGATTTGTAACAGTCATGTAATAGAATAATATCATTTTCTTTCGCCTGAGTCACTACCTTATTCACAATTTCATCCTCATTCTCGGTCGTCCAGTCCAACGGATCCACAGTCCAGAGTACCGGCATCACGTCCATATTAAGCTCCAGTTCTTTCTGCCACGCGCCGAAGGGCGGGCGCATATATTCTGTCGGCCTGCCTGTAATTTCCTCCACAAGATTGCTCGTATCCATTATCTCCGTCCTCGCCTCATCCGAAGAAACCTTCGTAATCTCAATGTGGTGGTATGTATGGTTTCCCACAATATGCCCTTCTTCGGCCTCCCGTTTCACAATATCCGGATATTTTTCTACATTCTGCCCGATGACAAAAAAAGTCACCTTGATTCCCCTCTCCGAAAGTCCGTCCAGCAAAAGCGGTGTGCTGCCCGGATTAGGGCCGTCATCAAAGGTGAGCGCGATTTTAGGCGCCTCCATAGGCTCCGTATCCCCCGACGCGTCTGCAGCCGTCTCGCTTACCGGCGTCTCAAAACGAATTGCCTCCCAAGTCTTCCCTTTCCAAATCCCCCATGCCGACAACAAACACATCATATAACAAATTCCGCACAAAAACCGCGGCAACCGGTTGTTCAAACTGCCACCCCATTTACTTTTATTTTCTGCTCTGTTGTCTAATATATGATTTTTCTCTTTGCAATAGAAGCACAGGATGATATAATGGCAGATAGACTGTCAATATATTGTTATCTTAGGAGGAAGTTATGTCAGATACATCAAAAGAAAACAAAATGGGCGTTATGCCCATTCCCAAATTACTAATTACTATGTCACTGCCCATGATTATTTCCATGCTTGTTCAAGCGCTTTACAACATCGTCGACAGCATGTTCGTGGCCAAACTCAACGAGGAGGCCCTCACTGCCGTCTCCCTTGCCTTTCCCATCCAGAACCTTATGATCGCGGTCGCGGCCGGGACAGGTGTGGGCATCAATGCCCTTCTCTCCAGAAATCTAGGGGAAAGACGGTTCGACGACGCCAATCTGGCAGCGAAAAACGGCCTGTTCTTAGGATTCATAAGCTCTGTCGTCTTTGCCATAGTAGGCGGTGCCAGCGCAGGCTTTTTCTTCCGTGTACAGACTGACAATCCACTCATTGTCACTTATGGTACCCAGTACATGCAGATTGTCACCATTCTTTCCATCGGTATTTTTATGCAGATTATGACGGAGCGCCTTCTGCAGGCTACAGGGAAAACATTCTATACTATGATTACGCAGGGTCTGGGCGCCGTCATCAACATTATTCTTGATCCGATTCTGATTTTCGGCCTATTTGGTTTCCCCCGCCTTGAGGTCGCCGGCGCCGCCTGGGCCACCGTTATCGGACAGATAATCGCCTTTTTGCTCGGCGTCTACTACAATGTAGTCAAAAACAAAGAATTGAATCTAAACATGAAGGGCTTCCGCCCCAACGGTAAAATCATAGCGGATATCTACAAGGTCGGAGTACCTTCCATTATCATGCAGTCCATCGGCTCTGTGATGACTTTCGGCATGAACAAAATTCTGCTGATGTTCTCATCCACAGCGGCCGCCGTCTTCGGCATCTACTTCAAACTGCAGAGCTTTATCTTCATGCCCATATTCGGCCTGAACAACGGTATGATACCTATCATCGCCTACAACTACGGAGCACGCCAGAAAAAGAGAATTATGCAGACCATACGGCTGAGCGTAGCTATCGCCATGGGCATCATGGCAGTCGGCCTTGCCGTGTTCCAGCTCAAAACCGCTTCTATGCTCAATATTTTTGATGCTTCTGAGCATATGCTGGAAATCGGAATCCCGGCGCTTCGCATCATCAGCCTCAGTTTCATCTTCGCCGGCTTCTGCATCATTGTAGGCTCCGTTTTCCAAGCCCTCGGCAACGGTGTATACAGCCTGATCATCTCTGTCGCGAGGCAGCTTCTTGTCATACTTCCGGTTGCCTACGCGTTCGCGTCGCTTTTCGGGCTCCACATGGTCTGGTGGGCTATCCCCATAGCGGAACTTGTATCGCTGACGCTTTCTGCACTGTTGCTGCGCCGGATATACAGGTTAAAAATCAAAAATCTATAAAAGAAAAAAGCGGGACTGCTTTCATCGCAGTCCCGCCTTTTTCTTTTTCGCCTTTTTCACGCTATATCCGAAGCTTCCGAGAAGCTGTCCCAAACTGAAATACTGTCCGTGTACATAGACAATGGGGTCTGTTTTCTCCAGCGCGAATCTGTTCCTGTCATCCAGATAACGGTCATCCACATGTACCGCCAGAACTTCCGCCAAAAACATGTGGTGGGAGCCTAATTCTTCCACCTTCACAACACGGCATTCGATATTCACCGGGCTCTCTCCTATCAGAGGAGCCTTCACAAAATCTGCGCTCTCTTTCGTCAGCTTCATCTCTGCAAACTTATCCACCTCGCGCCCGGACTTTACTCCACAGTAATCGGTGGCAAATGCCAGCTTTTCCGTGGTCAGGTTGATAACAAATTCCTTTGTATCCCGAATCATTTCATAAGAATATCTCTCCGGTCTCACAGAAATAGATACCATGGGAGGGTTCGTGCAGATTGTCCCCGCCCAAGCCACGGTAATAATATTAGCCCTTCCTTCCCTGTCCGCCGCGCTCACCATTACGGCTGGCAGAGGATACAGCATATTTCCTGCTTTCCAAGTCTCTTTCGCCATCTGTCTTTCTCCTGTCTGTCATTAAGCCGTCCCATACAGGCTTTTATTTCTGCTGAAGATAACTTACGAGTGTAGGTATCAACTGTTTCTTTCGGGAAACAACGCCCTTTAACAAGATATGCCCGGTATCCTCCGGCAGTTCATAAGCCTCCAGCATTCTCGCTCTTGCCCCGTCTCCGCAGCACATGAGTTCCGTAGATTCCTCCAAAATATTGGTCAGCATAAAGAATACCATATCCAGACGCTGCATATTTCTGGCCTCATTCAGATACGGCTCCATCCGCTCCCGGACCTCGTCCAGCTCGTCCTGATTCATTGATGTAATCTGTCCTACGCCGAAAGCAATCCCATTGGCGTTGAACACTTTGAAATCCTGAAAGCAGATTTCCTCTGCGTTCTTTCCCCGCAGGTTGCTGCCCGCGTTGAACATCTGTCCCGCATATGTTTCCATATCGATGCCCGCGATCTGGGCCAGCGCTTCTGCCGCCGCCTGATCTACCATGGTGCAGGTAGGTGAGCGGAACAAAAGTGTATCGGAAATAATCGCGGAGCACAAAAGCCCTGCTGTCGTCTTGTCAACCTGAATACCGTTCTCCTGATACATCTGGTAAATAATCGTGGCTGTACAGCCCACCGGCTGATTACGGAAAAATACGGGCCCGATTGTCTCCATGCTGCCCAGTCTGTGGTGGTCGATAATCTCAAGAATCTCTGCCTCTTCAATTCCGTCCACAGCCTGTGATTTCTCATTGTGGTCCACCAGTATCACCTGCTTTTTACGGGAGCCCATCAATCTTCTGCGGGAAATAAACCCATAAAAACGGCCCTTTTTATCAATGACCGGGAAATCACGGTATTTCTTCTTTGCCATGACCTCCTTGACGTCCTCCACATAATCATTCAGACGGAATGTCTCCAGATTCTCCTTACTCATAAAATACTTGACCGGAATACTCTGATTGATGAGTCTGGCCGCAGTAAACGTGTCGTGCGGCGTGCTGATGACCACAATGTCGCGCTCCGCCGCCAGTTTTTTGATGGTCTTCGATATCTCAGAGCCTTGACAGATGACCAGACAGCTTGCGTCCATCTCTATGGCGCAGAGCTGGGACTCATACCGGTTTCCCAAGATGACCAGATCATCCTTCTCGATAAAATTCTCCATCAATTCCGGGCTTGAGGCCGCGATTACCACTTTCCCGTTCAGGAAATACCCATGCTCATTTCCCGATATGATAGTGCCGTCCAATGTGTTCACAATATTGCGGTACTGTGTGCGTGCCGTCGCAAGAATTCTGCTGTCGTAAACTTCCATGTAGGAAGTCGCGATATCTCCAATTGTAATCAGGCCTTCCAGCTGGCTGTTTCTCGTTATCGGCATCGTTTTAATGTTCATCTCTTTCATGATGGACCATGCCTCTTTGATAGAAACATGTCCCATAATCCCCTCAATCTGCCTGATATCCATATCCTTCACTTGAAGATGGACATCATTCAAATATCCGGGAGACTCCACCCCGAAACGCTCTAATACATACTCCGTCTCGCTGTTTAATTCTCCTGCCCGCTTCGCCACATACTCCTCCCCGGTTATCTGCCGTTTTAGGTTGGCGTAAGCAATCGCAGAACAAATAGAATCCGTATCCGGATTCTTATGTCCTACTACGTAGGTCTTTCTTGTTTTCCTCTTTTCCATAGCTCTCCCTCGTTTTGTTTCTTTCTCTATTGTCAGAATGCCATTTTTTGCAACTTTCGTCAACCGTATTTCTAAAAACTCTTGTATTTTCGCAAAAACAGTGAGCCGTTTCTCCTTCCTATTCCTTTGATTATATGATATAATAACTACAGAGTGCGAAGTATATCATTGCACATGGCTCCCGGCGCTGCATATGTGTCCGGGGCATCAGTAAACATAATTTATTACAATCAGAGGTGCAAAAATGGACAACGAACAGTTACAGGGAACTACAGAAACAATGGCAGATTACGAAGAGCATTTCGATGATGCCAATCCATGGAACAGAGTAATCGACTATATGGAAAAAGGAACTGTCCTTCCGGTCAAAGTGGAAGGCGTAGTCAACGGCGGAGTCATCGCCATGGTAGAGGGTATCCGGGGATTTATTCCTGCCTCCCGCCTTTCTTTATCCTATATCGAAGATTTGGAAAGTTATCTTTTAGCAGATATCGAAGTGAAAGTTATCGAAGCCGATCAGGCCAACAACCGCTTGATTTTATCTGCCAGAGAGATTCTCAAAGCAAACGAGAAGAAAGCGAAAGAAGAGCTTCTCTCCTCCGTACAGGTCGGCACTGTTCTTACAGGAACGGTAGAATCTATCCAGACTTACGGCGCTTTCATCCGTCTGGAGAACGGGCTCTCCGGTCTGGTTCACATCTCCCAGATCAGCACAGAGCGAATCAAGACACCGGAGCAAGTATTGAAAATAGGCGATGAAGTCAATGTCAAAGTTATCGGCATCAAGGACGGTAAAATCAGCCTGAGCATGAAAGCTTTAATGGAAGCTAAAAAAGAAGAAGAGGAAATCCATGTTGAGATTCCAAAGGCAGAAAATATTGGAACCAGCTTGGGTGACTTATTCAAGAACATCAAATTGTAATTTTCTCCTCCAAGTCAGGCTCATGCTATAAGAAAACAGCCGCGGGTAACATTTTTTGTTATCAGCGGCTGTTTTTTGTAACATAGGGTATTTGTCTACTTTGTTCTAGAGCCGATTCGCTCAGGCCACAATCAGCGGCACTTTGTATTCTTTTGCCAGCTCCGCGGTGCTCAGCGGCAGTTCCCTGTCGGTAATGATCTGGTCGACGGCGTCTATCGGGCAGATGACCGAAAGATAGCCGCCGCTGAATTTACTGCTGTCCGCAAGCACATAGACTTTCTCCGTGGCTTTGAGTATCGCCTGCTTCATCTGCATCTGGGGCGTAGCTATGGAAGTGAGGCCGGCTTTAAAATTAATCCCATGGGCTCCGATAAAGGCTTTATCTACATGAAATTCTTTCATGTGCTCCACCGCTTCTTCCCCCATAGTCGAGGCGATATATCCGCCCACATATCCCCCTACCATATATAACTCTACATGTTTGACTCCGGCCAGTTCATTTCCTGCCAGCAGGGAATTGGTGACCACCGCAAGGCGTTTCTGGGGATGTTCTTTGATGTATTCTGCCAGATAAAAGCTAGTGGACGCATCGTCAATAATAATGGTGTCCCTTTCCTCGATGAGTTCATATGCCTTTGCAGCTATCTGTTTTTTGCGCTCCATGTTTCTCATCAGGCTTTCGGATACATATGGATAGGGCGCCTCTGTCTTACTCTGATATCTGACCGCACCCCCGTGTGTCCGCATGAGCAGTCCTTCCCCGTCCATTTTTTTGATGTCATTTCTTATAGTGACTTCCGAACAGCCATATTCCCTGCTGATTTCAGCCACTTTTATTTTCCCCTTATCCTCAAGTTCCTTTAAAATAAACTTCCATCTTTCCTGCACACGCTTCCCCCCTTGCAAAGCTGATATCCCATTGCCTCAAATCTGCCGGGCCGCTTCTCTGAATAGCCTTGTCACGATATCACAGGCTGTATTGTCGTTCCCTGTGAGGCCGCCTTTCCCTACTACCGGCAGACCGTCATAGGGGCTTCCTACCAGCCGTCCCACGTCCGTCTGCGGTATCACATAGTCCATCACTTCAATGCACTCTACGCCCAACTGGTAGCACACGTTCACCATCGTGTCCCCTCCCGTCGTGTAGAGCCCCGCGATCCGCTCTCTTCCTACGATCTCCAGCACTTGGGCGATGATCATGCCCAGACCCGCATTGATCCGGTCCGCGCTCATGCCCCCTGCATAGTGGCGCTTCGCGTCCTCCTCATCCAGATTCAGCAGCTCCCCGTGGAGCGCCGTCTCGAACAGGATGGCGCGGGGCTGCTCCCCTGACTTCAGGAGTTCCACCGCCTTATGTACCGCGCGGTATACTTCATCCAGCGCCTCGTCCCCGCCCTCGATCAGCGGCAGCGGCTCTACGCTGATGCGCACATGCCTTGCGTCCTCGCACAGGATGCCCATCTGCTTCTTTGTCACCGGGGTGGCGCTCCCCGCCGCGATCAGCACGGTCTTTCCCGCCTCATCTGCCTCGGGAGGCAGGTTCGGCTCCTCCTTCTGGATCAGGTCCCGGTAATAGGCCATCTTTGCAGTAAAGGGGCCCGGGTCCACGGTCACCACATTCCAGTTCAGGGAAATGCAGGCCTGTGCGATGTTCTCCACATCCTCCAGCGTGATGCCGTCCACCACGATGACCTCACAGCCTGCCCCACGCTGCTCTTTCAGCGCTTCCCGGATGGCCTCATCCCCTGCCAGCACCTTATCCAAGGCCACCAGCCCTACCTTCCTTCTCGTCTGCCCGGACAGCAGGCGGGGGATATAGTTCTCCTTCACCGGAGTGCGCACGTCCTTCGCCACCGGCGTGTTGATCAGCGCCACGCCGTCTATCACGGAATAGCCCCCGACCAGTATCCGCCGGGACTGGGGCATGGCCGGCACTACCACCGCCACCGTCCCCTCCGGCAGCTGGTCCAGCATGGCGTCTATCTCCACGCCCACACCGCCCCGCAGGGTCGTGTCGATCCGCTTCTGGAAATACTTCACGCCCATCTCTTTCAGGGCGTCCGTGGCAGCCTTCACCTTCCCATAGGCCTCATTGGCCGGGAGGGCCCGGCTGTTGCTGCTGATGAGGATGGCGTCCAGCTCCTCCACCCCTTCGCCCTTCTGGGCTGCTTCTACATTAAAAAATACTGCGGTCCTTGCCTTGCTCCGGGCGAGCAGCACCCCTGTGGTGGTCGCTCCGGTCAGGTCATCTGCTACGGAACCAATCAATGGCATAGCCCTACCTCCTCTACTCTACCTTGCTCTCATGCTGCTTCGCCGCGTACTCTGCCACGACCTTTGTGGACTCGATCAGGCTCACGCAGCCCGCGATGCCCTTGCCCGCGATATCGAAGGCAGTCCCGTGGTCCACGGAGCTGCGGATGAAGGGCAGGCCGAAGGTCAGGGTCACGGACTTCTCAAAGTCCAGTGTCTTGCAGGCGATATGCCCCTGATCGTGGTACAGGGAAAGGATGGCGTCGTACTTCCCTGATTTCCCGATATGGAACACGGAATCCGCCGGGCACGGCCCTACGGCGTTGATCCCCATCTCCTGCGCCGCCTTCACGGCCGGCTCCAATTCGGTAATCTCCTCCGTCCCGAACAGCCCGTTGTCCCCGTTGTGGGGGTTCAGCCCGGCCACGGCGATATACGGATTCTCGATCCCCACCTTGCGCAGCTCCTTGTCGATGTTGATGACATTCTCGAGCACCACATCCTTGGTGGCATAACGGCAGGCGTCCACCAGCGACATATGGCGGCTCACGAAGAAGACCCTCAGCTTGTGGCAGGAGAACATGGTCAGCGCGTAGGGGGAGTTGGTCTGGTGCTGGTAGATCTCCGTATGCCCCGGCTCCTTGATGCCCACCAGCTTGATAGCCCCCTTGTGGATAGGCGCAGTGGATACCGCGTCCACTTTCCCTGCCATGCCAAGCTCGATGGACTTCATGATCCAGTCGATGGCCATCCGGCCGGCCAGCTCCTGCACCTGTCCCCACTGGATAGAATCCGTGTCGTATTCTCCGGTCTCCAGCACGTCCACGGTCCCGAACTCATACTTGGCCTCCGCCGGGTCTTGGATCTTGTTGTACTTCAGCTCTTTGCCGAGTACCTTGGCCGCCCGCTCCATGATGGCGATGCTCCCGATAACGAAGGGACGGCAGCATTCATGGATCTCCTGAGCCAGCATGGTGCCGACCACAATCTCCGGCCCGATGCCGGCCGGGTCCCCCATGGTGATAGCTGTGACTGGTTTGAATCTCATTTCGCTCATAGTTTACCTTATCTCCTTTATTTACTGAATATGCTTCTGAAAAGAGAAATGGGACGCTGTTTTCATCCGTCCCAATCCTCTGCCTTACTTAATCATAGTACCCTTCCGGCGACTTGACAAGCGTGTCGAACTGCTTCCTGTCATGGCCGAACCATACTTTCGCATGTGCTGTTCTCGCGGTATTTTTAATATACTTTAAGCTTCTTCTCCAGCCTACCGTATCATAGATAACACCCGGTTCCTGCTCATTTTCATAATTTTCCGTACAATATACCGCGTCGGAAGTGATAATCACAGTTCCGGTGTTCTCCAAATCTACTTTTAGCGCGAGAACACCCCTTGCATGCCCCGGCCCCAGATTAAGGATGGTAACTCCCGGCTGCACTTCATAATCTCCATCCCCGGGTTCCAGCAGGCGCCAGTTCATTTTATTCTTTATCCAATGATCGGTGTCCTTCCAGATATAGGAGTCCATGTATCGGTGCAGCGCGTATGCCTGTATACATGCGTTGAATTCATCTCTATGTACAATGAATTCTGCGTTGTGGAAATATTCCACACATCCCGCATGGTCATTGTGCATGTGGGACAAAATTACCGTACCGATGTCATCCGGACTGATTCCAAGTTCTTTCAATTTATAGAGAATGTTCGACGTCTCATCCCCTTCGAAAGGCACTTGATTTTGAAACTCCACCGGCCAGCGTCCCTGCTCTCCCATGCAGTCGGGATGGCAGCCCGTATCGTAGAGAATGTAACCTTTTTCGGTCTCTATGAGAAAAGCCGGAACAGGAAATTCTACCATCTCGTTTTCACAGTGAGGGTTTTTCACTCTCGCCACATGGGACATGGAAACCACTAGATTTTTATCCAGCTTCAAGCTTCCCAGTTCAAAAACGTGTAATTTCATTCTAGTCACCACTTTCTTAGAAATCATACTCTCCTACGTTGTCCTTTGTAAATACTACAAGCGGAAGAGAAATGCTCATACTGATCTCATCTTTCTCCGGTGTGAAGCTTCCCAGATCACCTGCTTCATAAGGCTTTCCTTCTTCGATGCCGTCCGTCACCATCTTGTATGCCGTGTATACTGACAGATATCCATGGTCCGGTGCGCTCCAAAGCTGTACATCCTTGATAGAGCCGTCTTCCAGATACGGTTTCATTGTATTCGGTGTAGAGTTTCCACATACAATCACATCCCCGCTCTTGCCTGCTGATACGACCGCGTCGACTGCTCCCGGAAGATTGGGTGCTCCAAGTGCAATAATTCCTTTTAAGTCAGGGTAGCTCTTCATCAAGTCACTTGCAAGTGTATTTGCCTTCTGTGTGTCTTCGCCTGCTTCTCTTGTATCTACAATCTTGATATTCGGATATTTTTCAGCGATTCTTGCTTCAATCGCCTCAATCCACAGTACCTGATTGGTAGCGGTAAATGTTGTAGTAATGATGGCGACATCTCCTTCTTCCCCGATCTGTCCTGCCATAGAATCAATAATCGCATTTCCAAACGTAGCATAATCTACTAAGTTTACAAACATGTCCCTCACATCGGCATCCGCGTCCCAAGAAATCACTTTGATGCCGGCATCCTGTGCTTTTTTCAAAGTCGGGGAGATAGCTTCCGGGTCATTGGCCGCGATACAGATTGCGTCCGGTTTTGTCGGGATGATTGTCTCAAGCATCTCTATCTGCTTATCTACTGTCGCCTCTGTTGGGCCCTGCCATGTAATGTCTGCCACATCTTTCAGTTCTTCCGAGGCTCTGTCCACTCCCTGCTTTACTGCATTGTAATAATCGATTCCGACAACCTTGGGCATGACAACTATCTTGACCTTATCTTTGGAATCCCCTCCCGATTTACCTGAATCGGAATCTGAGCCTCCTTTTCCACAGGCACTTAATCCCAATGCCATAACAAGTACCAACACCGCGCTCACTACTTTTTTCATTTTCCTTTTCATTTTGTTTCCTCCTTTTGGATTTTATGTTATCTGCTTATGCAGATAGCTTCGTTTTTTAAAGCTCTACTTGTTTCTTTGACGCGACAAAATTGTTGAACGCCACTGCAAGTATGAGAATCAGGCCGATGATGACAGATTGTATTTCTGTCTGAATCGCCGCTGTAGTAAGTCCCAGACGGATAAAGACAATGATGACTGCCGCAATGTAGGAGCCGGCAAAATTAGCCTTCCCGCCTGCCAAGGACGCGCCGCCGAACACGGCGATCGTGATTGCATCCATCTCGTAGTTATTTCCATAATCTGCTTTCGCACTGCTCACCCTGCACGTGAACATCACCCCGAGCAGCGCCGCAAAAAATCCGGACAACATATACGCCTTCACTTTATTCCAAGTCACTTTTATCCCCGAGAATACGGCAACTTCCTCATTATATCCGATTCCTTTCAGATAAGTGCCGAAGTTACTTTTATAGATAAACACCGCCACAAGTATATAGGCTAATGTCGTCACCACCAGCTGCACAGGTAACGGGCCGATATTTCCTTGTCCCAGATAATACACACTCTCAGGAACCGGGATTGCCGAACCCTTTGAGATGCCCAGCGCGATTCCACGGAACAGCCCCATAGTGGCAAGGGTGACGATCAAGGCCGGTATTTTAAGCTTACATACCACATACCCATTGAGCCCCCCGCCCAGCACGCCCACAAGAAGGCTCAGCATTACTGCTGCCGCGGCCGGAATCCCTGCCTGACAGGCAAGACCCAGACAGACGGAGGAAAGGGCCATCATAGAGCCTACAGAAAGGTCGATGCCTCCTGTTAGAATTACTAGTGTCATCCCCAGACCGATAATACTTGTCTCCGAGATGAAACGTGTGGCGTTGAGCAGATAATCTGCCGTGAGGAAATATTCCGACAGGCTCGACATCACTCCCATGACAACAATAAGGACGATAAGGAGAATCAAGAAATTACTTTTTAATATCTTTTTAATCATGCCTTTCTGCCTCCCTTCGTCAGTTTCGCCTTTACCTTTTTAAAATCAATGGCGTAGGATGCCACCGAGATAAAGATAATCAATCCCTGTACCGCCTGTTCCCAAAGGGCGTCGATGCCGAAGAATACGAGGACCGTACCCAGTGCGCTGACCAGAAGTGCTCCCAAGAACACGCCGGCCACATCGCCCTCGCCGCCCACCGTACTTGCGCCGCCTACAACGGCAGAGGAAATCAACGTCATCTCCCAGCCTTTACCTGTGTTCGACTGGATTCCACCAAATCTTGTCGTATAGATTACCGCCGCCAAGCCTACCATTATACCGCAAACAGCAAAGGCGATGATGCGGGTCAGCTTCACATTAATTCCGCTCAGTCTGGCCGAATCCTTGTTGGAGCCTACCGCATAGAAATTCCGGCCCCATTCCGTTCTGTTAAGTATGAACCACATCAGGGCTACAATGACGATACTGATGTAGACCGGTATCGGAATTCCAAACCATTTGCCCTGTCCAATTTTCAAAATTCCGGCAGGAAGGCCGTTAATCCAGCTTCCTTTGGTGATAATGATCAAAAGTCCTCTGTAAATGCTGAGAAGCCCCAGCGTCGCCACAATCGCGTCCAGCTTTAACATGGTCACCACCAAGCCGTTGACTACGCCCAGCAGAAGTCCCACAGCCAAGGAGCCGAGAATGACGACTATCATAGGCAGTCCAGCTTTTGCCAGAATACCGGTCGTTGTACAGCAGGCTGCCAGCACCGCTCCTACAGATACGTCAATATCGCCTACGAGCAGGACACAGAGCATGCCCATGGCAGCTATCGCTGTGGTGGACGTATTCAGCAGAATATCCGTGGCATTCTCAAACGTGAAAAAGGAAGGCGCCCTGCAGATCATTACAATCAAGATAATGGCATAAAATGCCAGCAATGCTTTTATCGCTTTTCTATTCTTATACATTTCCTACGCCTCCTTTCCGGCAAGTGCCAGTCCAAGAATCTCTTCTTTGTCTGCTTCATTTGACAGCTCTCCGGCAATGAAGCCCTGTCTCATGATGATAATCCTGTCCGCAATCATTTTTGTCTCTTCGATATCGGAGGATACGACCAGTATTCCTTTTCCATCCTCCGCCAGTTTTTCAATCAGTTTATATATCTCCATCTTCGCCCCTACGTCCACACCGCAGGTAGGTTCGTCAAGAATCAGAAGATCAGGATTCGTATTCAGCCATTTCCCGATTACGATTTTCTGCTGGTTCCCTCCTGAGTAAGAGCCTCCGTCCAGCTTCGCGCTTGGCGGGTTCAGCAGGAGGCCTTCCACCTGCGCCGCTACTCTTTCCTTTTCTCTGGAGCTGTTTCTAAATCCCACGGAGGAGAGCGCCGGAAGCGCCGACATGACCATGTTCTCGGCCGCGCTCATTTCCTTCACAAGCCCTTGCCTTCCCCTGTCCTCCGGGACCATGGCGATGCCCTGTTTGATGACATCCCATGTTTTTTTCTTTACAGGCTCTCCTTTGAAAATGATTTCTCCCGAGTCATACCCGTCAATTCCAAATACTGCCCGCATCACCTCTGTTCTTCCCGCGCCTACCAAGCCTGAGAGTACAACAATCTCTCCTCTTCTGACCTGAAGGCTCACATTCCGGAAAAACGGCTCGGCGCTTAAGTTTTTCACATCCAGAAGTACTTCGCCTTTTTCTTTTAACTTCTTCTCCAGCACATAGTCCGCTTCTTTTCCAAGCATTCCTTTGGTGACCCACTCGGTGGTGGCGTCTGACGTCAGCTTTGTGCCGATGATTATGCCGTCCCTCATGACTGTCACTCTGTCCGTAATCTGGAAGATTTCTTCCATTCTATGGGAAATATAGATGATGGATGTTCCTTCCTTTTTCAGCTTCCTCACTATTTCGAACAATTTTTCTGTCTCCTGTTTCGACAGGGAAGAGGTGGGTTCATCCATGATGAGTATCTTTGCGTCTATCGTCAGCGCCTTTGCGATTTCTACAAGCTGTGCTGTTGCCTTGCCTACATTCTCCAGCTTTTCATACGGCTCTATCTCCACGCCCAGACGTTCAAATGTCCGGCGCGCTACTTTCTCCATCTCTTTCCAGTCCAGCTGCCCATGCTTCTTCAGTCTTTTGCCTACAAACAAATTCTCCAGAACGGATAGCTGCGGATAAAGGCTGGTTTCCTGATAAATCGTTGCCACTCCCAGCGCCTGTGCTTTAGCCGGTGTAAGGTTCTTCGTGACCTGGCCCCCTATATTCACCTCGCCTTTATCCTGTGCGAGTGCACCGGATATAATTTTAATCAAAGTACTCTTTCCGGCTCCGTTTATACCGAGCAGTGCTTGGACTTCTCCTTTTTCAACCTCAAAGTCAATGCCTTTCAGAACGTGATTACCGCCGAAACTCTTATATATATCTTTCGTTTTCAGCACAAATTCTTGTTCATTCATAATATCCTCCGTTCTTTTTCGTATTTTCGTTTACTTTCGTTTATGTTTTCCTTTATCGTCTGTACCTCTTTGTTTTATACTACAATAATAAGACATAATTCGACATCTTTCAACTTATTTTTATATTTTTGTCAATAATATTGATTTTGTTTAATTAGTTTTGTGCATACTGCACATTATTTAAGGCTGTAGCTTTCATTTGCTTTCGTTTTTATGTTTTGTGACTTTTTTAACAGGAATATTTTACCAGCGCTTGATAAAAACGCAAAAAAACACCGTGCCATTACTTTTTCGTAAATGGCACGGTGTTTTTTAATGAAGGGGCTATTTCCCCACATTGTATCCGTTTAATTCGAGGACTCTAACAGCTTCCTTTAAATTTTCTTTTCGGATGAGCATATAGATTGTGTTGTATGTAGAGATGGAGTAGATGCTTATCTGCTCCTGAGCGAGAATATCAGAAATCCCCGCCACTACTCCCACCAAGTCAAAATCCAGTGTCTCTTGAATGCGGAAGGCTATCCACCCTCTCTTGTAATTGATACAGTCCTCCGGAATACTTTCCACTTTACAGATATAAGATATCTCTTCATCTGTCTTGGCAAGAAAGCAATATTGCTGTCTCAAGTCCACATCCTCGAGTGTTCTCAATTTACAGATTGCAAATTCATGTTCAATTACCTTCAGTTTCATACTTTTTTTGCTCATAGTGAATATCCCCCAGTCTTATTAAAAGTCAGATTCTCCAAGTCTTTCATCCAGACCGCCGCGCACGCATCGCTCGGCATCCTCCAGTCGCCCCTCGGAGACAGCGCCACTGTTCCGATTTTCGGCCCGTCCGGCAGACAGGAGCGTTTAAACTGCTGTGTGAAGAAACGTCTGTAAAATGTCCTCAGCCATTTGAGTATAGTCTCATCGTCGTACTGTTCTTCAAACGCAATTTTCGCAAGTCTGTATATTTTACCCGGCTCAAAACCGAATCTCAGCACATAATATAGATAAAAATCATGCAGCTCGTAAGGTCCTACTAAATCCTCCGTTTTCTGCGCGATTTCCCCGTCCTTCGGAGGCAGAAGTTCCGGGCTCACCGGGGTATCAAGCACATCCAAAAGCACCGCTCTCAGTTCAGCGTCCTCACAGGTGTCCGCATAATATTTGACTAAGTGTATGACCAGAGTCTTGGGCACGGAGGCGTTCACCCCGTACATAGACATGTGGTCGCCGTTGTAAGTGGCCCAGCCCAGCGCCAGCTCAGACATGTCACCGGTTCCGATCACCATTCCCATCTCCTGATTCGCGATGTCCATCAGCACCTGTGTCCGCTCTCTGGCCTGTGCGTTTTCGTAAGTCACATCATGCACGTCCTCGTCGTGTCCGATATCCCGGAAATGTGTGCGCACTGCATCCGCGATGGGAACTTCCCGCAGTGTCGCGCCGAGTTTCTCCGACATCAGGCAGGCGTTGTGGTAGGTACGGTCGGTGGTGCCGAAGCAGGGCATAGTCACGGCAATAATATCTTTGCGCTTCTTCCCCGCCATGTCAAATGCCTTCGCCGTCACCAGCAGGGCGAGGGTAGAATCAAGGCCTCCCGAAATTCCGACCACGGCCGTTTTAGAGTTAGTGTGGAGAAGGCGCTTCTTCAATCCCATGGCTTGAATCATGAGTATCTCTTCGCAGCGCTTCGCCCGCTCCTCCATATTTTGAGGGACAAAGGGGTTGGCCCCGAACCGCCGGGTAAGACGGGTCTCCTCCAAGTTCACGGTAAAGCTTATCCTCGGAAGGTTCCGTTCCTTGGCCGTCTGGAAAGTCGTATTCTTTCTCCGCTCACCAAGCATCCTGCTGATATCAATTTCACTGATTATCATTTCATTGGTAAATCGTCTGGCCTCTTTCAGAATCGTCCCGTTTTCGGCGATAATATTGTGTCCTCCGAACACCAGATCCGTGGTGGATTCCCCGTCTCCTGCGTTGGCGTACACATAGCCCGCCATCAGCCGGGCGGACTGCCCCTTGATCAGCTCCTGTCTGTAGCTGTCCTTTCCTACCGTCTCGTCGCTGGCTGAACAGTTTACCAGAATCACGGCGCCCTCTCTGGCCGCCTGAATACTCGGCGGCACCGGGGACCATACGTCCTCACAGATTTCGGCCGAGACAATCAATTCGTTCATCTCCTCCGCCTGATATAAAAGCTGAGGCCCAAACCATATTTCCTGTCCTTCATATGAAATCACCCGGGCCTTTTCCGGCCCCTGACGGAACTGGCGCATCTCATAAAATTCACCGTAGTTGGTCAGAAAGGTCTTAGTCGTAAATCCAAGAATTCTGCCGTCGTTCAGCGCCGCCGCAACATTGTACAGCTCGCCGTCCACGGCAAGAGGCATGCCCACAAAGACGAGGCTTCCGCTGTTCTTCGTCTGCTGGGCGATGCGTTCCAATGCCCTGCGCGCCTCCTTCAGCAGAATGTCCTGCGTGAACAAGTCCTGACAAGTGTATCCGGTCAGGCAGAGCTCTGGAAATACAATGACCTTGGCCCCCTCTTTTTCTGCCTCTGAAAGAAGCTTTCTTATCTCTTCGCAGTTATGCCACACATCCGCCACCCGGATGTCCGGTGTGGCCGCCGCCACTTTTACAAACCCCTGCTTCATTCCTTCACCTCTCTTTTATTTTCTGGCACGCTTATATATTTCTTTTAATTCTTCTACATCGAAGTTGTATGACGTGTTGCAGAAGTGGCATTTCACCTCTATCGCTTCTCCATCGTCGATCATCTCTTGAATATCCTTCTTGCCGATGCTCACGATTGCCTTTTCAATCCGCTCTTTCGAACAGTCGCAGGAGAACTTCGTGGGCATTGTATCTGTAATTTCCAGTTCCAGCCCTTCCAGCACCTTGCCCAGCATCTCCTCCGGTGTATGGCCGTTGTCCAGCATGCTTGTCACAGAGGATATATGTTGTATATTCTGCTCCAGCTTATTCAGCACCTCGTCCGTGACAAACGGCATGACTTGCACGATGAATCCGCCGGCGCAGTGCACCGTATTGTCTTTGTCCATCAATACGCCCAGTCCCACCGAAGAGGGTACCTGCTCGCTGGTGGCAAAGTAATACGTCAAGTCCTCTGCGATTTCACTTGTCTGCAGAATAGTCTGTCCCACATAAGGTTCTTTTAACCCCATGTCCTTGATGACATTCAGAAGGCCGATGCCCAGCGCTCCGCCCACATCCAGCTTGCCCTCCTTCGGAGGAAGCATCACATCCGGATGTTCCACATATCCTTTTACATTGGCCTTGGCATCCGCCGTCACTGTCAGACCCCCGATAGGACCGTCCCCTTTAATCTGCAGGGTCAGCACATCGGTGTCATTTTTCATCATGCTGCCCATCATCGCCCCGGCAGTCAGAAGCCTTCCGAGGGCCGCAGTAGCCACCGGGCTGGTGTTGTGATGGCGTCTGGCCTCCTCCACCAAATTTCCTGTTGTGGCAGCAAAGGCACGCACCTGCCCGCCTCCCGCCGTCGCTCTTACAATATAATCGTTCATATATCTGTCTCTCCTTTATTTTTTCAACTTTTTCCCTGCTCACGGGCAACCACGCATATCCGTTCGCTTGTCCCGGACGGGGCCTCTTTCGTGAAGGCGTCGTAAGCCGCCACATATTCCATGCCGGAGCGAGCAATCGCACTTTTTATTTCCTCCAGCGTGTATGCTCTCTGATAGTGGGTCTCTTCATATTTTCTATATAAATTACCTTCCTCTTTGATGAACAGGCTCAGCTCGTATTCATTGATTTTTTCTTCTTCGTAATAATAGTTCTCCCAAATGAAGCTGCAGTCTTCCCGGCTCTCCGCTATGGTTCTGTCGCCCAGAAGTTCTTGATATTTATACTGCGTATTAAAATCGAAGATAAACAGCCCCTCCGGATCCAGATAGTTGTTTACCAGACGGAACACCTGCAGCAAGTCCTCCTCCTCAGTAATGTAATTCAAGGAATCGCAGACACTGATTACGGCTCTCACCGTCCCATACAATTCAAATTCCCGCATGTCCTGCAGCAGATATAATATCTCGTGGCCGGATGCGATTCGTTTCTCCATGGCAATCTCGAGCATTTCCTCAGAATTGTCTGCGCCGATCATATCGTAACCGCTGTCTGCCAGTCTTTCCGTCATACTGCCCGTGCCGCATCCAAGGTCGAGAACCAGACCTTCGCGGATTCCATATTCCCGTAGCAGCCCCACCAGATAACCGGCCCACTCTTGATACGGAATGTTGTCCATGAATGTGTCGTACACACGCGCAAAACTTGTATAAGCCTCCATATATGCCTACCTCCAAATCCTATTTTACTAGTATAGCACGATTTTTTTTGTTTTAAAAGATGAACGGGCAGAAACATTGGCCTTTTTCCCCTCTTTTCCTTGACATATCAAAGTTTATCAGGCTACAATAGAACGTGGATAAACGTGCGGTTATTTATAGCCGTTTGATTAGCATAGAACTATAGAAGGAATTCTATATACGAAAGGCAGGTGAGGACAATGGAAGCAGGTGCCAGTTACGGTCCGAGTCGAATACGAAGAAAAACTACATACTGGAGGTATCATTATGAACAAAGATATTTTTATGGATCTCTTACAGGCCAAGGAGTACAAGGCTGTAAGAAGTATTTTGAATGTCATGAATGCTGTGGACATTGCCTCACTGCTTTCGGAGATGGAAGATAAGGAGCTTTTTCTTGCCTTCCGCCTTATTCCAAAAGAAAAGGCTGCCGATGTCTTTGCGGAGATGGACAGCACGATGCAGGCATATCTTGTGGAGATGTTCACGGAAAAGGAGCTGCGTGAAATTCTGGATGACCTTTACATGGATGATACGGTAGATATGCTGGAGGAGTTTCCGGCGAATCTGGTCACCCGTATTTTAGAAAATGTCAGCAAGGAAAAGCGTGATAAGATCAACGTTATTCTCAATTATCCTGAGGACAGCGCGGGCAGTATCATGACCACTGAGTATGTGGATCTGCGCCGTAACACTACGGTGGCGGCCGCTATGAACCACATTAAGCGCATCGGCATCCACAAGGAGACGATTTACACTTGTTACATTCTTGAGAACAGAAAACTTGTGGGAATCGTGAGCGCTAAAGATTTGATGACCATGGACGATAATATGACCATGGATGAGCTTATGGAGACGGAGATTATTTCTGTCCACACACATACAGATAAAGAAGAGGTTGCAAGACTATTTTCCAAGTATGCGCTTCTCGCCCTTCCGGTTTTGGACGACGATGAGCGGATGGTTGGAATCGTGACCGTCGATGACGCTATGGACGTCATGGTAGACGAGGCGACCGAAGATATCACGAAGATGGCGGCTATGAATCCCAGCGAGAAGCCTTATTTTGACACTTCCGTCTGGCAGCACGCGAAGAACAGAATCCCGTGGCTTTTGTTCCTCATGCTCTCCGCCACCATAACGGGTTCCATTATCACCAGATATCAAGATGCATTTTCCGCACTGCCGCTTCTGGTCTCCTTCATTCCCATGCTGATGGATACCGGCGGAAACTGTGGCTCTCAGAGCTCCACTTTGATTATCCGCGGCATCGCGCTGGACGAAGTGCACTTCAGTGATATATTCCGGGTAATGTTCAAAGAATTCCGGATTTCTATTATTGTAGGCGCATTCCTAGCCCTCGCCAATATCATCCGCATCTATCTGGTCTACGACCACAACCTTTTGATGTCAATGTCAGTCGGCCTTTCCCTGCTGGCCACTATCGTTATCGCTAAACTGATCGGGTGCATCCTTCCCCTTCTGGCCAAACAGGTCCATCTGGATCCAGCGATTATGGCATCACCTTTGATTACAACATTGGTAGATACATGCTCCATCATTATCTACTTCAATATCGCAACAAGACTACTACTCTAAAGGGGACAGGTCCCAACGCGTTGGGACCTGTCCCCCTCTACAATTCTGGAAATCTTCAAACAATTTAGCTGGCGTTTGTTTTCTTTATGAGACGCTCAAATCGAGGGTCGTCTTTGAGAAATTCTAACTCGTCTTCGTTCTCAATGCTCTGCTTCAGTACTTCCTGCATCTGTTTGGAGGCTATAAATGGTTCTTCTTTGGGTGTCATATGCCTATACAGAAACTGTTCTTTCATATTCCACGGTGTTTCCAGTGCGTCAAACATTGCCTCCAGTGCGCTCAGCGTCGCTTCTTTCTCTTTCCTCACGGCTGCGATTTGGAACTTCAATGTTTTATGGGAGTACGGCCAGAGTTGGAAGAGGCGTGAGAACTGTTCGGCAATCTCGGCGTACTGCTGTGCATCTTCGAACTTTTTTTCTTTGCAGGCCAGATCCGCCAGATGGTTCAGCACAGAATATATCTCCGTTCCAGCCATCTGCCAAAGATATTTCTCCGCCGCCTCGTACGCCTCCTCATACTTTCCTTGGGCCGACAGCAGGTTGATCTGCATCAATCTTTTATCATACCCCGGTTCAGGTATCGAATCCAGCAGCCTCTGTGCCTCCCCGTATTCTTTCTTCCCGATATACTCAGAGGTCAGAAAATGAATGGCATACTCCGCCACTTTCCTGTCTTTGCTGCCTGCTGCCTGCCGGTACCATGAAGATATGGTTTCTTCCTGCGCTTTGGAAGGACTACTCCCATACATCATCCTGCACCCCACCAGCATCTGTGCCAAGTTGAGGCAGAGCTGGTCACAATTCGGATACTCACGCGTCCATTCAACGGCCTTCTCAAATGCCGCGTCGTACCCTTCTTCCGGAACCATGGCTATCAGCTTCTCCGACATTTCATTTATTTCCTTTGCCGTCAGCTCCTCCCGAAACGAAAGCAGCGTGTCTATATCCGTTCCAAGCGCTCTGGCAAGAGGGCCCAGCAGCGTAATATCCGGGTACGAATTGCCATTCTCCCATTTATTTACCGCCGGCGGCGATATACCGAGACAGCTGGCAAGCTGCTCCTGCGTAATCCCCTTTTCTTTCCTCAATTTACGAATAATTGTACCAACTTCCATCATAACAAACCCCTTTCTGATAAGAACTTTTCTATATTCTTATCATAGCAAAGGACTCCCCTGCACTCAATTCACCGCGTAGTTAATTATTATTCACAAAATATAACTATAGGTTATCATACCCGATTCTTACATTTTCGTAAAGACACATGTCCGACACGTCTAACTTCCGCTTTCAGGCAGCGTCAAAAGCCGGACATGCTCCACGCACATCCGGCCTTCTTTTCAATGCCTACATAAAAATATTCAATACCAAAACTTCCACAACACCGACCGCCCACGCAATCGTCGAAGTGACGGACCATGTGATCAGCTGGTCCTTGGCTTCCTTCACGCCCAGTGTCCTGTTGACAACCCAGAAATAGCTGTCATTAAAGTATCCGAAGAACAGGGAGCCCACACAGCATGCAACCGCGCCCAACAGCGGACTTGCGCCAGATGCTATTATAATCGGTGCGGAAATGCTGGCTGCCGTCGTCATGGCTACCGTACCGGAGCCTTGAATAAAACGCATAGCCGTGGAAATCAACAACGGGAGAACCACTATCGGTATAGCCGTTTTCACGAGGCCTTCCGCCATAAATGTACCCAGCCCGGAATCCTTGATAATCTGTCCCAGCGCACCGCCTCCACCGGTCACCAGCATGATGATACCCGCGGACATCATACCCTTTTCCATCTCAGCCAGTGCCTCATGCCGGTCCAGACTTCTCCCCAGTGTAAAGATAGCAACCAAAAGCCCCAGCCCAACCGCTACAATCGGCTGTCCTAAGAAAATAAGAACTTCCATAAATCCGCTTGTCATTCCAAAAGCAGAAGCCACCGTATTGATCAGAATAAGCACAATCGGGACAATAAGCGGCATAAATGCCTCCAGCGTTCCCGGCATCCCCTTCTCTTCCATAGAAAACGCATTCGTATAATCCGGCTCCTGATAAGGCATGGTTACAATCTCACCTTCCTCATTGGGAATCTGATAATACTTCTTTGAAAGGAACAGTCTAGTGTAGGCGATGCAGGCTACTGTCATAGGAAGTGCCAGCACAATAGAAAGCAGAATGAACCTTCCTACGTCAATGCCAAAGATACCACATACCCCAAGCGGCCCCGGTGTCGGGGGAACCAGCGAGTGCGTGATGACCAGCCCCGCTGCCAGCGCCACGCCAAGCCCAATCACAGACTTCTTCGTGAATTTAGAAATCGCCTTGGCAATCGGCGCCAGAACCACAAAACCGGAATCACAAAAGATTGGTATGGATACTAAGAACCCGGTCAGCGCCAACGCTTCTTCCTCCCGCTTCTTTCCAAACAGCCTCAAAAATGTGTGGGCCATTCTTTTCGCGGCCCCTGTCGCCTCAAATATCTGTCCCATCATAACGCCAAAACCGATGATAATACCGATACTTCCCAGCGTACCGCCAAAACCTGTCGTGATAGAATTAATGATGCCAAATGTCTTTCCGTCCTCCAAGGTAATATTTACAAGCGGCATTCCGCCTACTACGCCCACAATAATAGTACAGATGATCAATGCAAGAAATGCCTGTACCTTTGTCTTCAACACAAGAAATATTAACACGATAATACCGATTGCAAGGCCAATCAGCATCCGCTGCCCACTAAGTCCGTTTACCATAATAGACCTCCTTTTCCTTCTCTCTCATATGCGATATTTTACTTTGTAAAATTGGGGGAATACTTTGCCGCCAGCAAAATGGCTTCAATCATACTGACCGCACTGACGATACCAGTTCCCGCTATGTCAAACGCTGTTCCATGATCCACGGAAGTCCTTAGAATTGGCATTCCGTTCGTAATCGCTATCGTCCGCTCAAAATCCAATGTTTTTGTCGCGATATGCCCCTGATCGTGATACAAGGAAAGCACACTCGTGTACCTGCCCTGAGCAGCCTGATGAAATACAGAATCCGCACCAATCGGCCCGGCCACGTCATACCCTTCAGCCTGAAGCTCCTCCACCGCCGGTATGATTTCATTGACCTCCTCCCAGCCGAACAATCCATGCTCTCCACTGTGGGGATTCAGCCCGGCGACCGCCATAGTCCCGTCTTCTACTCCCAGTCTTCTGAGCGCTTCCAGACAGCGTTTCACATAGTCTTTGATCCGCTCCTTTGTAATCATGTCAAGCATCTCCCTCAGAGAAACATGGCGCGTGAGGAAAAATACTCTCAGGCCATTCGTCTCAAACATCGTCAGCGGATCTTCTGTATTGGTGAGCGCCCCAAATATCTCTGTATGGCCGATAAAAGGAATTTCCCCGGCCCTTAATGACTCTTTATTGATCGGAGTAGTCGCCACGGCATCCGCCTTCCGCTCATTGGCAAGCGTGATACACTTTGCAATATACTCGTAAGCCGCCCTGCCGCACATGCCACTTACCTTCCCATATGTAAATTGATTCATATCTACATTGTCAAGGTCAATCATGTTCAGAATTCCCTTTTCATAACTGCCCTGCTCCGGGGAGTCTACCACATTAATTCTAAGCCCAACCCCCACAATGCCGATTGCTTTTTCCATCACCTTTTTGTCCCCGACCACGATGAGGTCGGCCGCCTCAAACACTTTATCCTCCGCCGCAGACTTTGCGACAATCTCCGGCCCTACTCCTGCCGGGTCTCCGATCGGCACCGCTATTAATGGTTTTTTCATACAACTTTGCTCCTTCCGTATTAAACTGTTCCACTTACATAAATAATTTCTGTTTCAGATAAGTCACACACCGGTTGACGGCGTCGCTTTCCCCTACCATTCCTCCCTTTGTGATGATACTGATTCCCTCATAGTCGCCTTTTAAGAAAGTCCCGTATGCGGCCAGTGGCAGCACCTCATCCAGCAGGCAAAGTCCGGCAGTCCCAAATCTCGCGCATACCGCTACCGTAACGTCTCCGCCGCTTGTGTACAGTCCTTGGAATTGGGAGGATTCCGAGAAAATCCGGTGCGTTATCTCTGCGAACGCCTCATTGATCTGCCTTGACATCTCCTCCACAGTGCAGCCCTTCTCTTTTGCACAGGCCCCAAAGTCAATTCTGTTTTCCGGATAAATTCCATCTCCGGTCACACTTAATATGTCGAACCTTGCGCTGTTGTCCAGAACCTCCTTTACGACTCTCCTTATCTCCGTTTCCCTGTGCGTCTCACTTTCGATCAATTCCTTTGTACAGACAAATGTATTCTTCGCCGACCGCTGTGTCAGCCACAGTTCCTCCATCTGCGCTCTTGTCACCGGGTTGACACTCCCCACGACCGCCAGTATCTTTTTCTTCACCGCCTTGTCCGCCGGGGTGATCAGCTTTCTTGCCACCGTCGCCGTAAAAACTCCCGGATCCACCGCCACGAACTTCAGGCCGCTGGTCACAAGCGCGTCTGCTATAAAATCCAAATCCTCCTGCGTCACACAGTCAAAGGTGAGAATCCTTGCCCCGTCCCCGGCGCATTTCTTCATCTTCTCCGCCAGAGCATGCTTTCCATCCATCATATCCGCCATCTTTATATCCGCGACTTTATACTTGCTCTGCTGTTCAAATATCCGCTTTACTTCCGACGACATGACCGGAGTCTTCGGATCCAGCGCCGCCTCTGTCTTATGCAGCGGAAGCCCTTTTATCAGCATATATCCCCCGATGACGATTCTTCCGGAGGCCGGAAAGCAGGGCGCGCATATCGCAACATAGTCCTCTCCCAGACAATCTAAAACGGCATCCGTCTCACTTCCCAAATTCCCCCGGAGCGTGCTGTCGATACGCTTTGCGTAGACCTTCACTTCCGGAGATTTCAAAAGCGCCGCCACATTATAGACTCTGTTGTAAGCGATTTCCTTCTCTACCCCTCTGCTGTCCGTGGGATACATCACACAGTCACAGTCGGCTAATGTGCTCAATTCGATTCTCTCCGTGTTCATCACAGTATACGTTTTATAATCCATTTTTTTCAGCAGTACCCCAGTGGCATTTGCCCCTGTCAGGTCATCCGCTATCACAATACATTGAGGCAACTTCATCCCTCCATTTCTGTCATCCGCCGCCCAAAAGCGTTACAGCAATACTTCCACCGCTTCTTTCAGTGTGGATATCTCTCCTACATTTCCCGGGAAAATAACATATGGTGTCAGCGGGAACTTACTCTCTTCCCCCGTCTGCCACACCGGTATCCCTGGTTTGATCTGTCCCAGTACATTGGCCTTCTGCACCGCCAGCGCCTTCGTCCCCACATCGCTGGAGGTAATCCCGCCTTTTGCGATAACGAAGCTGGGCGTAATGCCAAGCCTTCCCACCAGAGACTGTACTGCGTCAGAGATTTTGACCGAAAGTCTAAGCTCATCTTCTTTGTCCCCGGTATCGGCAGTTATCAGCGCTCTCGTCGTATAGCAGCACACCGTTCTCCCTGCCCGTATGCAGGCTTCCTCTTTGTCAACACATCTCTGAATCTCTTTTTCAAATGCTTCATCATCTTTTACAAGCGAAGCGTCCAGCTCAATGAATTCAATCCCTTCCAGCTCCTTTAAACACTCTACCTGTCTGGTCGTTTTATCTGTGTGGGAGCCGACCACAATAATACCGCCGTTGTCCGTCTCTTTCACGATCATCTGTTTCCTCGTAAGAAGGGGCTGGTCGGTCACTCCCCCCAGAACCTTCACAATGGCTGCCGCTGTCCGGAACATGAACACCTTCCCTTTTGCCATGGCACGGTAAAGAGCCACACAGAATACTTTGATATCCACGTAATCGACGGCGTTCACTACAATCTTGTTAAACCCTCTCACCGCCAGAAGCTGCGCCTCTATCTTGTCAAAATCCATATTGTGGATATCTTCCAGAGAAATACACGTTACATCCGCTCCCTTGAATGCCCCTTTCGTTTTTTCCTCCACATACTGGCGCATGTCGGCGGCCTCATAGCCAAAGGTTTTGTCTTTTGCAAATTCTGTCTCATTCGCCGGAACCAGTTCCTCTCCATATTTTACATAGTGTACATCATCGATGGTAAAGCGTCCTCCCTCTTTAAAAAATGGACAGAGGATTTCACCGTCTATCTGTTTTCCGGTGTTGGTTTCATAAGCCTCCTTCAAAAGCTGTGTCTCCAAGGGAAAATGCCCTCTCAGCGTCGAGTCGCTCCGGCTTATGAAAAGGTACTCTTTTCCCATCTCTTTGGCCACCATATCCACGGCGGCGGCTATTTCTTTATGTACACGGGTCGTCTGTTCTTCCGTGAGCCCTCTGGAATTGGTGAGGATATAGAAAAGATTGTTCTCTTCCGCAAACCCCTTTTCAATGCTGTCCTTTTCCCAATTCGTATATACAGAAATATCGTGCACCGTCTGTACGCCCGTAGGGTCATCATCAAGCACTACAATTTTTTTATGATTTGCCTCAATCTCTTTCTTCAAAAGTCCTTCCACAAGCGCCTCATCGATCTGCTTATAGGACGTCAAAACTTCTGCGTTCAATCTCATGTCTATCCCTCCCGGCCTAATCTGCTTTTTTCACTTCTACATCCGCCAGCGTCTCAAAATACTGAACGATTCCGCCGTGGTCATCCTCCATATGTCCATGCACCTTCAGGCTCTGAAGAATTTCATAAAGCTGGGCTGTATATGGAATCGGTACGTCAATGGCATGTGCAGTGTTCACCACATTTTTAATATCTTTGTGATTGATGCGGATCGGGCCGCCCGGCTTGAAATTCCGCTCCACGATCATAGGAATTTTCGCATCCAAGACTGCGCTTCCCGCCAGTCCTCCACGGATTGCCTGATATACCTTTTCCGGGTCTGCCCCCGCTTTCACAGCAAGGACAAAAGCCTCGGACACAACGGCTATCGTATTATTCACGATTACCTGATTGGCAAGCTTCGTGACGCTTCCGCTCCCGGATTCTCCAATCAGCAGAGCCGAGGAGCCAAGGATGTCAAAATATGGTTTCAATACCGTAAAATCCTTTTCGTCCCCACCTGCCATAATAGCCAGTGTACCTGCCACAGCTCCCGGTTCTCCTCCGGACACAGGCGCGTCTACAAATCCTACTCCTAATTCTTTCAGCCTCTTATAGCACTCCTTCGATTCCACCGGAGTCACAGAACTCATGTCGCACACAACGCTCCCGGATTTTATAGTGGAGGCCACTCCGTCTTTGTCAAAAAGAATAGATTTCACGATGTCGCCATTCGGTACAATGGTAAATATCACCTCACACTGGGCGCCGATCTGTGAGTAATCTGCGGCCTGAGCTCCTGCCGCGACAACCTCTGCCACCGCTTCCTGATTCAAATCGGTCACCAAAAGCTCCACGCCCGCTTTCACCATGTTCTTAGCCATCGGGCGTCCCATAATGCCAAGTCCAATAAATCCTACTTTACTCATTTCAATCTCTCCTTTTTATTTGATGTTTTCACTTTACTACATACCGGTATACCGGTCAATATCCTTTTACCTTTTCTCCCTATCTCCTAAATTTTATGCTGTATTTTTGTGCATTTTTCCTATTTTTTCATTTTTATATTGTTATTTTATTAACATGTTGCACAGATTTGAATTGCCGCGTTTTTCTTGATGTAAACGGGGATTCCCTTCGTTCTCACTTGACCAAAATATACAAATGCGCTATTCTATTGTTAAGAAAAAAACAAATAAAACCAAAAGAGGATTTTTATGAAAACACTAAATGAACAGGCATACGAACACCTTTCTACCATGATTATAGAGAACCAGCTTTCCTATCAGAAAATATATTCCGAGACCAAATTGTCCAAAGAAATCGGTATTTCCCGCACCCCTTTCCGTGACGCGGTCCACCGGCTGGCTCAGGAGGGATATATTGATATTATTCCAAGTAAAGGCTTCCGCCTCCACCAGCTTTCGGAGCAGGATGTCATGGATACCTTTCAAATCCGTTCGGCTCTTGAGTGCTACTGCTGTTATGAGATTACGAAAAATTATCAGTCAGACGCGTCACAGTCTTTGTTTGCAAAGCTGGAAAACGACACGGAAAAAATGAAGGAAATTATGCAGACAACACATTCTATCGAGAAATTTTCAGAATTTGATTTTGACTTTCACGTACAGATTATCCGCTATTCAGAAAATGAACAGTTGATTTCCATTTACAATACCTTTTTTTACCGGATGAAAAGACTTGCCACCCTCTCCCTCTCTCATGAGGGCCGGATGGAGCAGACTTATCAGGAACACTTGAACATCCTGACAGCTATGAAAACAGGCGATCTGCCACATATCTACGAGATAACACTGGAACACATGAATACCCCCCGAAGAATCAATCTGGATGATTTGGCTTGAGAACAAAGTTTCCTATGTTACAAAAAAAGATTCCCAGTAAGGGAATCTTTTTCATTATCCTGCTTATTCACTTGCACTTCGTTCATGAATCCAATAGAAATCTTTCTTGTCCTCCATAGTACTGGAAAGCATGGACCATGCCACATCGTCAAAGGTCAGCTCCTCATCATTGGTGAGCACATGATAGGAAGAAGCGAACGAGGCATTCGGGAGCATACCATATAAATATTTGGCATATTTATATTTCCTGCCATCCGGCGCAACATATTTGTCGCCGGATATCTGAATATCTTCATATTGGTCCTGATACCTTGCACAAATATCTTGAAGTGTTTCTAAGCTGTCCAACGTCTTCGTGTATTTCTTTAATCCGTCAATCCCCAGCTTCTGCTCCGCCTCAGCGCAGTCCATCTTCCAACGGTACTTTGTCTCTTTCCCATCTCCCCCCGCCACAGGGTAGGTCCAATGAATCTCGCCCGCGTTCTCAATCAAAGCCAGAAGCATAGGAGCCTTTTGCTTCATTTTCCAATTCAGTACCGTCTGGTCTCTTGGCTCCTCTTTAAAATTCACCGTCAGGACATAGGGCTCCTCGCTCGTCTGAAGCTCCATCGTATATTCTCCCAGACTTCCCACATTCAAAAGCTCAAGCAGCTTTCCGTCCGCCGACGCATCGCCGACATAGGAATTCTTTGACGCATAGATTTCTCTGATATAAGGAGCCGCCTCGTATTTCTCCCGTAATTTCCAGACATCCATCTCCGACACTACCAAGCGGTACAAAGCCTCCCCGGGGTTTGCATTCCAGACCACTTTACTTCGGGTCCTCTGATCAAAATCCGAACAGGGGAATGCCTGCGTAGTATCTCCCGTCCTGCCCAAGTGCCATGCCGCCACCACGAAGTCTTCCTCCGGTTTGAATTCTTTTTTCTCCACCTCTCCTCCTACCAGATAAGTATCTGCCACAGACCAGAAACCATATTGTCCAAAATCAAATCTGTCAACTTCCTCTTTACCATTGACAGACCACTGCAGCTGCCCTTTCATTCCTGTGTCCTCATTTTTAAAGGAACGCCCTACCTGTATCGTCCCCCGCCGCTCTATTTCTCCGCCGCTGTCTTGAAACCCGCCAGAAGACACAATCTTGTAGTCCCGAAGTTCCCCTGCCTCATACACTTCTCTGTAAAGTAAGTAGCTGTTTATTTTCGAATCCACACTGTAGGAAACTTCGAATCCAGCATCCGGATCTGCCAAATCCCTGCCGTCGTACCGAAGTATATTCTTCTGCCGTGGATTTACGCTTATAAGAACCGCAACGAAAATGCAAACCGCCACCGCGGCGCACACTGCTACCTTCCCCGGCTTCTTAAGCCCGAGAACATTCTTGATTCTTGTCTTCACAGAAGACTCTCCAAAGGCAAGGTGGCTTCCCCTCATTCTCTGGCGTGGCTCCGCGAAAGATAAAAGCGAATTGCTGTAACTACATTTCATGGTCTGTCCCAGCTTTTTGATGACCTTCTCATCACAGCTCATTTCCATATCCTCACTCATCAAATGATAGGCTATCCAGACCAATGGATTGAACCAATGGAGTATCAGCAGAGCCAGCGCCCCTGCTTTCACAAGGTAATCCTTTCGTTTGATGTGATACTGCTCATGAAGCAGAATGTATCCCCGCTCCTTTTCCGCCACCCGGAAAGGCAGATAAATTCTGGGCCGGAACATCCCAATCACAAAAGGAACGTCAATCGTATCGCATTCGTAGACATTGCCGCCGCTTTTGACAGCCTGCACCACCTGCCGTTTCAGACGGTTATAGGCCGCCAGTTCATACATTCCAAGTCCTATCACTCCGGCCAGCCAAACTATGGACAAAATCTCCCATATATCCATCCCGTCCAGACGATTATCTTCTGAAATTTGTCTCCCGGCCCTTACGGGTTCTGACGGTTCCGGTTCTGCTGCCGTCCCACTTTCCGCCGCAGGAATCCCGCCGCTTTTCTCCGAATCTACACTCAATTTCCCGCTTTGTTTCTCCGCCGCGCTGTGCTCTGTACCGACAAAATTCCATGCAACTTTTTCGTCCGTCACCGCATGCTTCTGAAAAAGCTCCAGATTGAAGATGCTCATCGAAGAAGGCAGTGAATAGGGGCATATAAGACGGAAGCCTACAACCGCCCATAAGAGATAAGCCATTGACTTCGGCGCTTTCCGTATGAGGAAACGCACTCCGATTACCAGCAATACAGCGACGCCGGCAGTCACGGACATGTTGAACACCGTCAAAAATATTTCTTTTAGAACTCCCATACTCACCCCTCCTTATGAGAATCAATCAGCTCCTTCAGCTCCTTCGCCTCCTGCTCTGTAATCTTCTTTCCTCCCAGAAAAGCCGCCACGAACCCCGGAAGCGAGCCGCCGAAAGTTCGTTCCACAAAATAATCCGACTCCACGGCCTGACATTCCTCCTTTGTCACAAGAGGGGTCACCACCGTGTCTTGATTTATTAAAAACCCACGGGTCTCCAGCTTCTTTATCACAGTATAGGTGGTTGACTTCTTCCAGCCTAGGCGCTCATTGCATAACCTCACCAGTTCCCCGGATTTCACCGGGGCACATTCCCAGACTATCAGCATAAAGCGGTATTCACTATCGCATAATTTCAAATCTTCCATCGTCCGCTCCTCCTCGAAGTCTATATGAATAGACCTTTTTTCTTTTAGTCTATACCAATAGACCCTTTTTGTCAATAACCGTTTCAATTCCGGCAGAACAAAGTTATCTATTAACATGAAAACCCTGCCGGCATACATGCCCGCAGGGTTCCATTACCATTTTCTTTTAAAATCCCAACTCTTCGTTAACTAGGATGATTTTGATACGTTTCGGCTCTTTGCTGAATCTTGTCACCAGCGTCTGGCAGCAGATGCAGGAAGGGGATTTGCACATGGAACAGGCTCCGGTAACCGCGCACGGTGTCCCGCCGAACCGCTGTGCATTGATGGGCGCAGCCACATTTTTCGCCCGTGACAGGGCATCCGCCTCTGTCTTCACCACTTTGTTCATCCCGACAATCATCAGTACATTTCTAGGGCCAAACGCGATTGCGGCCACTCGGTTGGCGTTGCCGTCGATATTTACCAAAATGCCGTCCTCGGAAATGGCGTTGGCGCTGGCCAGATAATAGTCACAGTCAAAGGCCTTCAGCATGATCTGCCGCCTCTCCTCCGGCGTCTTGTCAGTTCTGTCATATACCTCGTAATTCCCTTCATGGACCGCCTTCGTAAGTCCAATTTCCTGAATGCTCATGGAACCGCCCCAGCTGATAGAGCTTCCCTCCGGGATGAGCTCCAGCGCCTTGTTAAGGGCCTCCTCTTTCGTCTCAGCATAAAAGCCTTCCATATTCCGGGCTTCCATAGCCCGGATCATCTGCTCTGCAAGCAGCTTATTCCGTTTTGTCGTAAATTCTCCCATTATTTAATCACCTTAATCCATCCTTCAGGAGCCTCTATTTTGCCCATCTGAATACCTGTCAGCGTGTCATACAGTTTCTTAGTTACAGGCCCCATCTCATCCATACCGCTTGGAAGACAGATTTCCCTGCCGTGGTCAACAATCTTGCCTACTGGTGAGACAACGGCCGCCGTTCCGCAAAGCCCGCATTCCGCAAAGTCTTTCACCTCGTCGAGGTACACTTCCCGCTCTTCCGTCTCAAGCCCCAGATACTCCTTGGCAACATAGAGAAGTGAGCGTCTTGTGATAGACGGCAGAATACTGTCAGACTTTGGCGTCACCACCTTATTGTCCTTTGTGATGAAGATAAAGTTCGCCCCGCCCGTCTCTTCTACTTTCGTCCTCGTGGCCGCGTCGAGATACATATTCTCCGCATACCCTTCTTCGTGGGCAGTGACAATCGCGTGAAGGCTCATGGCATAATTAAGCCCTGCTTTAATATTGCCTGTTCCTCTGGGAGCCGCACGGTCAAAATCAGAGACTTTGATTGTAATCGGCTTTGCCCCTCCCTTAAAGTAGGGGCCGACCGGTGTGGTGAATACACGGAATTGGAATTCATCCGCCGGCTTTACACCGATGACCGGATTACTCCCGAACATATAGGGTCGGATATACAATGTCGCTCCGGAGCCATATGGAGGTACATACGCCGCATTGGCTTCCACCGTCTTCACGACCGCATCCAGAAAACGCTCCTTGGGGAACACCGGCATCTCCAGATACTTGGCGGAATTCTCCATCCGCTCTCCATTCAGGTCGGGGCGGAAGGTTACAATATGCCCGTCCTCCGTCGTGTATGCCTTAAGCCCTTCAAAAACAGTCTGTGCATATTGAAGCACTCCCGCACATTCATTCAGCACGATGTTGGCATCCTCCGTCAGTCCCCCTTCATCCCATGCTCCGTCTTTATAGTTAGAAACATATCTCTTGTCTGTCTGTATGTAATTAAATCCAATGTTAGCCCAGTCAATCTGTTTCTTCTCCATTGTAAACTCCTCCATTCTTTCCTTCACTTAGATGCTTTGCTAAAGTTTGTTTTTATTATAGACCCTCTCAATTTCAAATTCAAGAGTGCGCTCTGTTTTTTCAAAAATAATTTTATTTTATCTTATGGGGAGCGTGATTGCTTCTATCCCAACGCTTCCTCCCCGCACAACTTCAATCGCGTTAAACTCGGATTTTAGGAATTGAATGATGGCAGTATTCTTATGTGCGGTGTGCACGAACTCCAAGAGTACACTGTCGTGCCCGTAGTCCCTCACCTTAGCCTGATAAGTCTGCGCTATCTGGAAGAGCCTTGTCTTGTCATCCAATGAGCAGTTCTTGATTTTGATGAACATAATCTCCTGCATCACAACCGACAGATCTGTAAAGTCGATCACTTTGATTACCTCTACCATACGGTTCAACTGCTTCTTGATCTGCTCGTATGTCTCCTCGTCACTGTTTGTCACGATAGTCATTCTGGACACCGTCGGGTCTTCCGTCGTGCCAACGGTAAGGCTCTCCAGATTATAAGATTTCCCGGAAAAAAGTCCGGATATTTTCGATAATACGCCGACCTGATTCTCTACAAACAGAGAAATTCCTCTTTTTTTCATTGTTCTATTCTGCATAATCTTTCTCCCTTCCTAACAATCCAGAATCATTTCTTCCAGCGTTCCGCCCGGTTTAATCATCGGGTAGACCTGCTCTTCCGGGTCAATGATAAATTCAATCAAGGTCGGGACCTTTAATTCCCGGTTTTTCTTTGCCTGCTCGAAGGCCGGTCTCATCTCTTCCGGTTTGGCCACCCGGATACCCTTTGCCCCGTAGCTCTCTGCAAGCTTTACGAAGTCGGGCGTGTACTTCGGTGGCTTCTCATCCCCACGTCTGGTGGCCGCTCCGGCGCGCAAGTCCGTCATGGAGTAACGCTTTCCGTAGAACAGCTTCTGCCACTGGCGTACCATGCCAAGATAGGTATTGTTGAACACGCAGAGTATCAGAGGAAGCTCCTCCAGAACCGCCGTGGCGAACTCCTGAATATTCATCTGCATTCCCCCGTCTCCGGATACCGCGATAACCGTACTTTCGGGATTGCCTATCTGTGCGCCTACCGCTCCCGGGAAACCGTAGCCCATAGTTCCCAGACCGCCGGACATGAGAAGGCGCTTATTCTCATTTAATTCCAGATACTGTGAAACAAACATCTGATGCTGGCCAACATCCGATACGACAATTGCCTCGTCGAACACTTCATTCATCGTCTCAATGATGTCCTGCGGCTGCATGATGCCTGCCTTCGGTTTCATTTTCAGAGGATGTTCCTGCTGCCACTCCCCAATATGTTCTAGCCACTCTGCCGTGTCGCAGGGCTCTACATATTCCAATAATTTCTCGATAGCTTCCTTCGCATCGGCAACTATCGGGACGTCAACTTTAATATTTCTGGAAATGGAAGCCGTGTCGATATCTATATGTACAATCTGGGCATTCTGTGCAAATGCATGCAGTTTGCCGGTTATTCTGTCGTTGAATCTTGTGCCTATCGAGAAAAGTAAATCACATTCCCCCACGGACATATTGGAAGCATAGGCCCCATGCATACCGAGGTTCCCGATGAAAAGCGGATGGTCAGTGGGAATTGCCCCACGTCCCATGACGGTAGTGACAACCGGCACATTGGTCGTTTCCACCAGCTTCTTAAAGCTTTCATTGGCATTGGCAATATTGATTCCGCCTCCTGCGAGGAAAAGCGGCCTTTTTGCCTTGCCAAGCATTTTGAGCGCCCGTTTCAGCTGGCCGATATGTGCATTGGTAGTCGGCTTATACCCTCTGATATTGACACTCTCCGGATAATCCGGGCTTCCAAGCTCCGCCATAACATCCTTCGGCAAATCAATGAGCACCGGCCCCGGCCTTCCTGTTCTTGCAATATAAAAAGCCTCTTTGATAATACGCCCCAAGTCCTCTCTGTCTCTGACTGTCACGCCGTACTTTGTAATACTTCTTGTAATCCCAACGATATCTACTTCCTGAAACGCGTCATTACCGATGAGGTGCCGCGCCACCTGTCCCGTGAAACATACAAGCGGGACACTGTCATAGTTCGCTGTCGCAAGCCCCGTCACCAGATTGGTCGCTCCCGGTCCGCTCGTAACAAGGCAGACGCCGACCTTTCCGGTAGATCTGGCGTAGGCGTCCGCCGCGTGAACGAGCGCCTGCTCATGGCGCGGTAGAATGACCTTCGTATAATCCTGCTTGTAAAGCTCGTCACTGATATCAATCGTGCAGGCTCCCGGATACCCAAACAAAGTATCCACGCCCTCTTCCCTCAGCGCTTTAACCAGTAACTTGTTCCCCGAAATTTTCTTCATAAACCTTTACCTCCTTTTTATATCAGTCCCAAATTGTAAAAGAAATGCCCTAAACCGGCTCTTGCTGGTTTAGGGCGAATATACTATCCGTGTTACCACCTAACTTCAGAGATATCTATCTCTGCACTCTGTCAATACGGGACTGTTCCGATATTGCTCCCCTGTAACGTAGGGATTACGTCGAAGTCTACTAAGGCTTCCGCCCGTTCGGTTCGCTGCTCAAAGGCTACTTCCATAATCCCTTCACGAAGACTTTCACCCGCCGTCTCCTCTCTTTGCATCTGGTGATTATGTACTCCTCCTTGTCATAGCATTTGTACTATTTTCTTCACTGATTTCTAAATGTTATATTCATTATAGATATGAGGTCCGTCTTTGTCAATGATAATTTTTGCAAATCTTATTGATTTATTTTATCCCATTAAACCCGCTCATATTTTGCAAATACATATTCCAAATCAAAGTACGTCTGCTCGTCGCTCACTCCGGTCAGCTTCCAAGCTTCATCCTCGTCCAGATTGGGAAAATAAGTATCCGCCTCATAGGCATGGTCAATCTTTGTAATGTATGCGGTGTCACAGTACGGAAGCATGGCCCGGTAAACGCTTTCCCCGCCGATCACAAATACTTCTCCCTCTTGTTTCCCGCATTCTTGCACCGCTTCCTCTACACTGTGGACAACAATGGCATCTTTCACCTGATAGTCCTGATTCTGTGTAATCACAATATTGACCCGGTTTTTGAGCGGCTGCCCCTGCGGAAAACTTTCCAGCGTCTTACGCCCCATGACCACGATATTGCCCTTCGTAGTCTCGCGGAAGAACTTCATGTCTGCCGGAATACTCACCAAAAGCTTATTATTCTTGCCAATCGCCCAGTTTTTGTCTACTGCTACAATCAAATTCATCTCTGACTCTCTCCTTTTTCACAATTAAACCGCAATCGGTATGTTCTTTATCTGAGGCCCGGTCACGTAATTCTCGAGCTTCACATCCGCTGTCGTGAATTCATAGAAATCTTTCACTTCCGGATTCAGCCAGAAGGACGGGGCCGGGTAGGCTTCCCGTCCAATCAGCTCCTCGATCAGCGGAATATGGCGGTCGTAGATATGGGCGTCAGCAATCACATGGACGAACTCGCCCACCTGCATGCCGCATACCTGCGCCAGCATATGGAGCAATACCGCATACTGACAGACATTCCAGTTATTGGCCGCCAGTACATCCTGAGAGCGCTGGTTCAATATCCCATTGAGCGTCAGCTTATCGCTGTTTCTTTCCTTCGTCACATTGAAGGTCATGCTGTAGGCACATGGGTACAGGTTCATCTCGTGCAAGTCCTGATGCACATAAATATTCGTCATTATCCTCCGGCTGTATGGATTATTCTTCAAATCATAAATCACCCGGTCCACCTGATCCATCATGCCTTCTCTATACTGATGCTTTACGCTCATCTGATAACCGTAGGCCTTCCCGATAGAGCCGTCCTCATCGGCCCAGCTGTCCCAGATATGGCTGTTCAATTCGTGGATATTATTGGACTTTTTCTGCCAGATCCACAGAATCTCATCCGTGCAGCTTTTAATCGCCGTCTTGCGCAGCGTCAGCGCCGGAAACTCTTTGCGCAAATCGTACCGGTTCACCACCCCGAACTTCTTGATCGTGTAGGCCGGTGTCCCATCCTCCCACCGCGGACGTACCTTTTCTCCTTCCGTGCTGGTGCCATGGTCAATAATGTCCCGGCACATGTCAATAAACACTTTATCTGCGTAACTCATATTTCCTCCTTATTTCCTGCTCTTTCTATGGCTCTGATATATTATATAGAACCCGCTCCAGCGCCTTTTTCAGCGCCTGCACTTCCTTCTTATTCATCCCGATCGTAAGCTGTCTGTCGCTTTTCTTGCGGCTTGCCTCCATTTTCTTCTGGATATCGTAGGCTTTCTCCGTCAAGTAGATGTTGTTGCAGCGCTTATCCTTGGGACTTGGCACGGAAAGAATAAATCCCTTTTCATCCAGCCGCTTTAAAAGTCCGGTCACCGTGGGATTCTTAAGGCTCAGATGCCTCTCGATATCCCGCTGGGTAATCTCCTCTTTACTGCTGTTGAACAGATAGTCCAGCACCGCACACTGGGAAGACGTTATCCCGATGGATTTCAACATACGGTTAAAGTCCTTCTCGTACACATTGTTAATCTGTTTAATTAAAAACCCTATGGTGGTCCGTTCCTGCATTATTCACACTCCCTCTGAATGAACGCTTTACTTCCTGATTTTAACACGGATTGCCCCAAATACCCCCGCTCTCTGCAGCACCACGACGACCGCATAAAACAGGGCGGTCTCCACCGGCACCATGACCAGCTGCTTTAACGCTCTGGCCGGAAGCAGGACGTGAAAGGCCTGTCCATAAAGCATAGACAGCCAAAGAGTATTCAGTCCGATATTCACAACAACTGCCACAACCGCTTTTGCCGCCGCTATCCGTTTCAGGCTGACGGGCTTCTTGTACAACAGGCATCCATAAATCACCCCGCCCACGACCGCGCTGAGCGTGAAGCCGGGAAAAAATGCCCCGGTAGGCTTGACCACATACTTGATAATATCTGCCGCACCCGCCATGATGCCGCCCACGGCAGGCCCGAACATCAGCGCAGTCAGTTCATTGGCTATAAAAGAAAATCCAATTTTCAGATAGTCTCCTATCTGCACCGTGCCGAAAAAACCAAGTATGACGGCCACCGCCATCAACATTGCCGTCACCGCCAATGTCCTCATGTCCTTCAGTTCCCTCGCCGAAGACGAAAAAACTTCTCTTAATTTGTACATAAAAAATACCTCCTTTGCAGTAGTTTCCTTCGCTACGCATAGCAGGTATTCTTCATATCTGTATGTGCAGCAGCGGGATGCGGAATGTGAACCGCAAGTATACATTGAGATGCAACTTTTCGTCCGACTGGCAACTCCCCGTCCGGCTGGCACTTAACGCTCACATTCCTACTCTGCTCTTACCTATATAATTACAATCCTTAACGAGGCCTATTATATCACTTCCATAGGCTTTCGTAAACCGGTTTTCTAATATTCCCGTATCACACTGCTGACTTCGCTGACGATGTCCATGCTCCCCAGCTCTTTCAGCGCGTCCTGCATATGGTACTCCTTGACCGCCGCAGTCCCGATTACCAGCTCCGCCTTGGCAGCTTTTGCCTTCCTCTGGATGACCCGCTCAATGCTGACTTTATGACCCCCGAACACATTGGCGATAGCCGCCAGTACTCCCGGCTCATTCCGCACCTGCATACGCAGGAAAAAGCGGTTCTTTACTTCCCCAAAGTCCTTGAGCTTCAAAGTCCGGTAACAGCCGCAGCCTATTCTTCCGCTGCAATGGTACTGCATATTTCTGGCTATATCGATGACGTCACCTACCACAGCACTCGCAGTCGGCATCTCCCCCGCGCCTCTCCCGTAGAACATCGTATCCCCCACTGCGTCGCCGTGGACGAACACTGCATTGAAGGAGTCCCGCACCGCCGCCAGAGGATGATTCCTGTCAATTATCATAGGATAGACACCCACTTCAATTCCCTGCGCCGTATTGCGCGCCACGCCAAGGAGCTTAATCAGGCTGTCGAACTCCTTCGCGTAGGCCACATCCTTCGCCGTTATCTTCGTGATTCCTTCCGTATACACATCAGAAAACACCACTCTGGAGCGGAACGCCGCCGAAGCCATAATCGCCACCTTCCGCCCCGCATCCAGACCTTCCACATCCGCCGTCGGGTCGGCCTCCGCATACCCCAGCTCAGTAGCCATGTCCAGCGCCTCCTGAAAATCCATCCCCTCCTCGAACATTTTGGTCAGGATAAAGTTCGTCGTGCCATTGACTATCCCGATAACCTCATCAATCTCATTCCCCGCAAGACACTGTTTCAACGGTCTTATGATAGGGATACCGCCTGCGACCGCAGCTTCGAACAAAAAATCCGTACCACTCTTTTGCGCGGCCTCCAAAAGCTCCTCCCCATGCTCCGCTATCAAGTCTTTGTTCGCCGAAACCACATGCTTTCCTGCCGCAAGCGCCTCCAGTATCATCGATTTAGCCGGTTCCATACCGCCCATCACTTCAATAATAATATCAATATCCTTATCTTTGACGATATCTTCCCACTGGTCGGTGAGCAGCCGCTGGTCGATTCCGTGCCTTTCTTTCTTCATATTATGCACAAGAATCCTCTTGATTTCCAGCCGTGCTCCAACCTGAGGCTCCATCTCTTCCCCGCGCCGCCCTATCACTTTATAAACACCTGTACCCACGGTTCCCAGACCTAATAGGCCTATTTGAATCTTCTTTTTACCCATTTACCACTTCACCTTCCTGCCGTATTAAAGTTAATAATTCCTATTCTAGCATTTTTTTATGAACATTCAAAGAACTTTCTTGACATCTTTTCCATTCGTGTTAACATTATATATGTGTGAGTATATATAAATTTACGTCAAAAGAGGAGAGATAACTAATGAAATGCCCCATTTGTAATCACGAACTGGAAATTAAAAGTAAAAAGACAGGCGAGACTGAAAATGGAGAAGCAATTTACAATGAATTTGCCATTTGCCATGACTGCAAGAAACAATGGAATTTAGATAAACAAAGAGCTAAAAATGCTGCCAAGACAACAAAGAAAGAAACTCCGGCCGCCGAAGCGCCGGCCTCCAAAGTAAAGAAACGGCGTCCCGCTTCCGCAGCGGCGTCCGCGGAAAAGCCTTTGGCAAAAAGGCCCCGCCCTGCTGCCGAGGCTTCCGAAGTGAGCGCCGAGTCCGGCGCCCCGGAATCACCGAAGCCGAAAAAGAAAAAAAGACCCGCGCCGAAGCCGGAGAACGGCGCTTCTGTTTCAGAGCCGTCCGAGTCTCCAAAGCCAGCGGCAGATACAGACAAAGCCGCAGCGCCGGCTCCAAAGCCGAGAAAGAAAAAACGGCCTGCCCCCAAGCCGGAGAACGGCGAGACAATCCGTCCGGCATTTGCTGATAAACCGGAGGATGTAGAAGCCCCGCCACGCCCGCGCCCGAAGAAAAAGAGGCCTGCTGTCAAAGCAGTGGACAAGCCCGGCGAAGAGTTATCCGGCCCATTGGAAAAGGAGCCTGAAGAACGCCCGAAAGTCAAGAAGCGCCGGCCCATTGATAACACAGAAGAAAAAATTACATACTCTAATATTCCTCCCAAACATGTCCGTGATGCCAGAGAACAGGAGATGCGGGATAATTACCAGAATATGCTGGATGAAGGCGATGACGAATGGGATGACGATGACCGCAGATTCCCGGTCTGGCTGATCGTTATCATTGTATTGATCGTATTAGCCGCGGCAGCATTCGCAGGATATTGGTTCCTACTCCGGTAAACATAATAAGAATTTCTTGTCTTCGGACTATGAAAAGGAGACAGCCCACTCATTGGACTGTCTCCTTATTATATATTACTGGTCGATTTTATCAATACGTACTCCCGGTATGGTAATCGTCGCCCCCAGCGTTGACTGGTAGCTGATCGTTCCTTCCGAAGTTCCATAAATGGTGATATGGTCATCTTCCAATATTCTTGTTGATACAATGGAGCTGGAATAATTTCCAAGCAATATCCTGTCATAATCGTCATCCACTGCCAGCCTGATCTGTACTGTTCCGCTGCCCTCAATGACTTGAACTACTTTTCCGTAAAACTTCACCTTCTTACGCTTGAAATCATCCGGTGTCCTCGACAGCTGGTCATATGTAATCCCGGTCTCATATCCCTTTGCTTCCTCCGCCTCTTTCGCAGCCTTTGCCTCATCTATCTTCTTTTGGCTCTCTGCTGCCAAAGCCTGTGCCTCTTTATCCTCCTCTTTGCCGTTATACTTTTCGTGGAGGGCCCCAGCCAGCTCGATTACCTTCTTCCAGTCCCCCTTTTCATAGGCGTTCTTGACATCCACAAGCTGCTTTGCCGCTCCGTTTTTCAACTCCTCGTTCTCATCCTCAAGCGTCTTCTTTTGTGACGTTAAGGTGTCGATTTTTCCCTGCTGTGATTTATTTAACTGGCGGGCATCGGTATAATCGGTCTGCAATTTCACGTGCTCTTTGCTCAATTTGTCAAATTCCTTTTGGAGCTTACCTTTTTGGCTCATAGTCACTCCTACCGTAATAAGAAGGACTACAATAACTGCGCCACCGACAATTTCCAGTATTTTTCTTTTGTCCATCGGCTTTTTCCCGGAGGCTGCTTTCAATTCCTCTGCGGCTGCATACCCCATCCCCACATCCGGCGGACCTTCTGGATTGGGAACCCCTTCCGGGGGCGCCACATTTTCCGGAGGTACTGTCTCTTCCTCAGCTGGTGGGGCCTCTTCTACGGCCGCCTCTTCCTCAGCCAATGGAACTTCTTCCACGACCGCCTCTTCCTCGGCTATGACGTCCTCTGCCGTTGCGGCTCCTTCTTGATTCTGCAGGTTCATCTCGTCTTTGTTTTCCATACGCGTACCTCCCTCAGGTTCTGGATTTAGAATATTTTTATCAAATATTTCTATGAATTATATATATATTATCATATTTTTCAATAAATTTCATCATTTATTTAGTATATTGTGTCGAAATGTGTCACATTTTTCATTTTTACAGTTTTCGCCAAACAAAAAGGTGCAAAATCTGGTATCTATACCACATTTTACACCTTACTTTACTAAAAATTTTTATGGGTTGCACCTTTTACATGGCTCATATCCTTGTTCCATAAGCCCCTTTTTGCTTCCCATGAATTTTCCTTTATTTTCAGTTTTAATATCGTCTACACTCTCGCAGTCTGGCCTGTGAAATTTACGGGTATTCATGTTCAGAATAAACTCACTTTCCTCCGCACCATCTTCCGTTCTATCGACAGGTATCTCTGACTTCCGGCTTTCTCCCTCGGCATAATCTATTGCGATTCCCGGCTGTACATTATATATATAGACATTAAAACATACTCCTTCCCCGCCGTCTTCCACGGATTGGGCTTCCAGCTGAACCCCGGACGCCACCAGATTGTCCTCTTTAAAAATCGGAGTCGCCCTGAACATCACATGATTTTCGGTTTCCTTTACATAATCAGCCACCTCGTTTTCAAATGGCAGCATCCCCGTCACATTCAGATACCTCGTCCCTGTTATAAGATTCCTTTCATTCGCATTTTCACCGCTCAGCTGATATCCGATAAGGTGGCAGCGGTTGTATAGAAACTTCCCATCGATATTGTCATATTTGACAGTGTGCCATCCCGAAGGTTTGATTTGCCCTATCTGTCCTCTTTCTTCCGTAGGCATCAAGTCTGTCCCGATACTGGCTTCGGCCGCCCCACACCGCCCGAGCTCATCTAATTCACTGTAATATTCATAGGATTCGTCAGTCAATTCCTCCTCATCGAAGCTTGGCTGATTGTCATTCAATTCTACATAAGGCTCCCCCGTATATTCGGGTATCCCTTCCAGCGAGACTGCTGCCTGCTCCGACGATATGGCAGAATATTCATTCTTTGAATTTGAATCGGTATCTATTGTATCACATGATGTGGAAGTTAATATAAATACTATTAAAAGCCATGATAAAATAAATTTATTCCTATACTTTTTCATACAGTTTTCTCCTGCTCCCCGGGTAAATTGATATGATAGTCCAAAAGTATTATATCGGAATATGGCGCTTATGGAAAGTAAAAAAGTAAAATTTCTAAAAGGCTATCTTGCGCCGATCTGATACCTTTCATATATTCTTTTCCCCACAAAGAACAACAAAGCTGCCGTCACGCAGTATATAATCGGGGCTATTTGAAAATTGGTCAGATATTTTCCAAATACGGAGACCAGCCTGTCATCCCATAGTTCCCAAGCCGTCAATAAGTTTGTCGGCAGCAGGTCATATATTTGTGAAACTAGTCTAAATTGATAAGGTATATCCACCAGCATCGTTAAAATCATAATCCCAACGGGAATTGCCATGACCGCCACGCTGTTTTTTAACGCTTCTGATAAGAACATAATCACGATACTATATAAGACTGATACCAGTATAAGTATAAAAAGTAAAACCAAAACAGCCCCTCCTATGCTCATCGTCCATGACGACATGGGAAAAGCAATCTGAAGCGCTGTATGAAAGCCGTCTGCCCCGTAAATCGCAATGCTCGAAACCGCGGAGACCCCGAACAGAATGATGGCTGTCACTGCGCCAAAAGTTATTCCCGCAAGAATCTTTGCTAAATATAATTGTTTTTTCCCGTATTGGCTGCATAATATAATCGCATCCGTTTTTCCAAAGTGTTCCATCGAAAACACATTGGAAAGACTAATCGTAATCATAAGCAGCAGCATATAATTTATTGTGTACGCATACTCCCATAGATTCGACCAGCCATCTCCATATTCATATGTGAACGGTGTCTCTATTTTTGAGTCTTTTTCAGACCAATACTGTCTTTCCTTTTCCGTGAGCATCTGGTCTGCGCGGTTTTGAGATATGGAATCCTGCCGCATCAGATACAGTCCCTCAGAATCTATTTCTTGTGACACTTCGTCGGCTCCTGTAATATCTTGTACAAACATATAGATTGGTAAATATGCTCTTACTTCACCCTCCGCCGCTCCTTCTCTGTACGAATCCTGCATTTCTTTAAGCAGAGTATCATCAATTCTTCTGCCCGAAAGATTTCTCGCATACTGCCTGACTATCTTCATCCTTTCATAACCGCTGATTTCCCCATCGTAAACGGAAGAAACCAAATCGGAAACGCTCAAGAACACGCATAATAAAACCATGACCGCCCCTGCAATCCACACAATTTTTCTGTGGATAATCTTCCTGATTTCATAGACATATAACCTGCCTGTAACGTTCATTTTAATCCTCCTCGAACTGCTTCAGATAAAATTGCTCTAAATCCCCGAATTTGTCCTGCCATCCACCCTGATAAATCAGCTGTCCATCCTTCATCATCAAAATATTGTCCGCAATATGCTCGATATCCGAGACAATATGTGTAGAAAGAATGACAATATTATCCTTTCCAATCTCCGCTATGATATTGCGGAACCGGACTCGTTCTTTCGGGTCCAGCCCTGCGGTCGGCTCATCCAGAATGAGCAGGCTCGGGTCATTTAATAATGCCTGCGCGATTCCGAGCCGCTGTTTCATCCCCCCGGAGTAGCTCTTTATTTTTTTGTCCGCGCCTTCTTTCAAAGATACGATTTCCAAGAGTTCCTCTGTCCTGCGCTTTGCCTGCCTCTTTGTCAGCCCCTTTAATGTTGACATGTACAGCAGGAAATCCATGCCCGTAAAATCCGGATAATATCCAAAATCCTGTGGCAGATATCCTAACTTTGCGCGGTATTCCTCCGCCGAGACATCTATGCCGTCAAGTGTCACTGTCCCGCTGTCCGGCTTTAGAACACCGCAGATCATTCTCATAAGCGTTGTTTTTCCTGCCCCATTCGCTCCTAATAATCCATGCACTCCTTTTTCTAACTTTAAGGAGATGCGGTCCACCGCAATTTTATTATGATACTGTTTAGTCAATCTATCTAAGATAAGCTCCATGCCAATTCCTCCGTCTGTCTAATACTTCTTTTTATTTCCCTTGCCGCCAGCACAACCAAAAAAGCAAATCCTATCAGCCAAATGGATGTATATTTCATTTCGTACACCACCGGAAAAATGCGGTGAGTAAACATATTCATCCCGCTGACACCGACAGCCACCCCCATACACACATATATAGATTCTGCCCCAGATATTTTTCTTATTGCCCACAGTCCCAAAAATGCCGTCAACATATAAGGCACTAATATATAGAGGCCAACTTGAAAAACAGACGCAAGATGGTGCACTGCACAAAATGGAATCAAAAACGCAAGTAAAATAAGATGCGCTGCCCCCAAAATCCCCATTCTGGCAAGCATGACGCTCTTCAGCGAAAATCGGGCTGTCATTTCCAATTCCGCCATCCGATAAGCGCTAGAGCGGACATTTTCTGTGAGAATGGACAGCGCAATAAATGGAACCAGCGCTGAAATTATCCACAGCACATCCTTCTCCATCACGCTGCCACAAACAACGGCGGCTCCAAAAGTAAGGGCAAAAATCCCCCAAATATACTTAGGAATATATCCAATCTGCGATATGGCAAAAGACAGATTGCTGATTTCAGTCTGCGGAACCTTCTTCAAAAATTCTTTTTTTCGTGTTGGCGCAGGCGCTTCAAAAGCTTCCCGCAGTCCCTTTTTTAAACCCGGCTTCATTTAAAATCCTCCTCTCCCAGTATATCTTTCAACTGCCTTAAAGCTTTCTTTGTCTTCCGATAAAGAGAAAATCTGGATATGTCCAGAATACTGCAAATGTCGGATACTGGCACTTCATTTACATATCTTAAAAGCAGCAATTCCTGCTCCTCTTCTGTGAGCTGTGATACCGCTTCTTTTACTGCAATACCTGTAAGTATCTCATCCTCCTTATCCTCTGCCAGAAGTTCCTCTTCCAATACCTCTGCCCGTTTACCACGGTATGAGTCGACACACAAATTGTGGGCAATCGTATAAAGATACCGTAATTTCTGCCCCTTTTCACAGTAACTGTTGTTTTCCAGAAAACGAAGGAAAGTTTCTTGTGTAAGATCTTCTGCCATCTGCTGATGGTGTAATTTAAAATAGCAGTAGCGGTATATTTTATCGTACTGTTCCTCAAAATCCATAAGTATCTCTGAAACCTCCTTTCACTTTGATTAACGGTTTAGGCGTTCATAATGTGCGGTATTAATTTCTTATATTATAAAATAGCATCCAGCTTAAAGAAAACATAAAAATAGGGACAGTCGGGTATATGAAATACTCTCCTGTCCCTGCATTCTTGCCTTTATGCCTGCTTTAACCCAGCTCTTTTCCGGATATGAGCGATTTTAAATCTTCCATGCTGATTTCATGATTCTTAATGAACGTATAATATTCTTTCATATTCCTATTATCGATCTGTGCCTGAACCTCTTTTTCCTTTTGATGTAATCTGGCAAGAAGCTCTTCTGTCTCCTTGATCTCCTGCTGCGTAGACAACAACTGGTCGTCCAATGTTTTTCGTGCCATAACAAGTTACCTCCTACAATTAACATTTTTTTCCAACTCTTAATAGTATATGCGGAGGCCATTGTAAAAATTCTAAAAATATCTCATACGTCGAATACATTATAGAAAGAAAAAAGGAAATCAAATTCATGATTTCCTTAAAGAGCGATAGACGAGACTCGAACTCGCGACCTCCACCTTGGCAAGGTGGCGTACTACCAACTGTACTACTATCGCATATCCTGTGTTTGTTTTTGTTTTGTGTTCCTTGGAACAATACATATATTACCGTATAGGAATGGATTTGTCAACCGTTTTAATCAAAAAAATTATGTTGCTCTTTTTTCATGTTTTTCCCTGTTTTTCCGTATTATCACCACCTGTCCACGCATTAGTTGTGTAACTTTTTCCCAAAATCCAAATCGTCAGAATTCACCTCCCTATTCTCCCTGTAACCAGTCAAAATTCACTCTATCAATAGCACTCTGGCCATCCTTTTTTCCATTTTTTCCTTATAGATCACATCATATGTGCGGAAAAGCGGCGCTTGAAAAAGTTGAATCTCTACTTCTTTAGAAGTAATGGCCTCAAGACTCTGCCGGGAAATCAACTGGGCCTTGCCTGTCTCTATATCGATGTCTGCCATAAATCCAATCTTTCTGCAATGATCCAATATATCTAAAAATTGAGATTTTGATACATTCCTCATCTTTTCATCTCCTCTCTACACTCCGCCAGCGGCGGGCCGCTTAAGCGCAAAATTCCCCCGGACATCATCCGGGGGAATCACATATTTTTATACTGCATCAGGATACCTGCTCCAAATAGGACTGAAACGAGCGTATGAACTGTCTCATATCCATCTTGTCCAAAACAGAATCCCGAAAATATTTGTCATACTTCCTATTATCTTCAAATCCTTCCTTGTTTCTGTCAAACTTCAGCTCTTTTACATCAATTCCGTCTTCCAGCAGCTCATAATAAATCTTATTAAAGTACCCGCTGTTTCTGATAATCGTCTTCGTGAGCCGTTCTTCATCCAAAATTTCCTTCGCCTCATCGAGCAGGCAGCGGAACTGCCGTACCATGCTGGAGGACGACACCTTCTCCTTCCGGCTCTTCCATATGGAATCCGGATAGAGCGCGTAGCGGTACCGGAACGTCCTGCTCCTGCTCTCGACCTCCGTCACCTTATGGGCCGCCAGCAAAAGCTGTATGAACTGGGAAGATACCTTCTGCTTTCTGCCGCCTATCTTGACCGTTCTATTCTTTCTGTCGATATCCTGCAGCCTGAGGCCGGCAAGCTCTGCATAGTCGAGTCCCTCATATATTCCAACAAAAAAAGAAGTGATATAGACGCCATAGGTAGACTTCTTCAGCGTCTCAACGTATTCCTCATACATCTCTCTCGATATATAAAATTCTGTCTTTGACCTATAAAACACCTCCTGCAGAAAATCATTGGAAATCACTGCAGGCGCAATCCAATTAAACGGCGCGTACCCTTTGATCACACACCAGTCTATATATTTTGTGATTCTGCTTCTGGTAGTCTTGGCGCTCGAAAAACTGTTGAAAGTCAACAGATAAGCAAGAAGCTCCTCTGTGTCCATCCGAGCTAAATCCTTCCGCTTCTCCGCCTCATAGTCTGCCGCCGCCTCAAATACATATTTCCAGTAATCATTTTGGGCATATCTAATAAACTCTTCCTTCTGCGACTCATTATACATACGCTCACCTCTTTAAGAAAAAGTATAGCACGAGCCTGTAAATGGGTCAATGATAATTGCTGTAAATGCCGTTAATTTCCTTGATAAATGGCTGTTCCCTTTGCTCTGGCCAACGCGGACGGTCATCTCTTCCGGTCACCTGCAGCATAGCCTGCACCGGCGGAGTTCCTATGTCCTCTCAAGCGGCCTGCCGGCTGGATATCCCGGCGCCGCCTCTCACCCAGTATACACTGTGCGCGCCCTGGATTGCTTTCTCTTTCGATTAGCGCCGGAAACTTTCCCGGACTACTTTCCAGAACTGGTATTTACTCAGTAGTTTGTTTCTACTCTCTGTATATGAGCACGGATAACGGGGCTTATATATGGGCTTGGCCCGATGTTCCCGGCCGGTTAACTCCTAACCGGCAATACACTACGGAGCTCATGGCGCATGCTATGCTGGGCCTTTCGCTTTCCTTTGTGTCAAAATGCGGGATTATCGTGTCGAAAATTGACTTTTTCTCGATTTTCTGATAAGCTATGATTGCTAGCTATAGCTGTCCGGATTCAATCCGGGCATCCCACAGAGGACAGGAACTGCCATTCCTGTTCTCTTTTTTTATCTGTATATCTGATTCTCATTATAGAACGTGTGTTCGGATTTGTAAAGTAGTAAATGTGTACAAATTATTTTTCCAAATTTTGGTATTTTCTATCAATAAACGTCATTTTCACATTTTATTATTGACTTTATATTCTAGCAGTGCTAGGATTCATCTCAAGACTTTTAACGTCATTTTCATATTTTGCGAAAGACGTTCTATCACTGTGGGTTTTCCCACTGTACATGAAAGGAGATATTATATGACAACGTTTACACATCCAATTACAGACCGGCGCGCCGGAAGGCCGCAGCTCCACTGGACTAATCGGGACTGGCAAGCCTATTTTGAACAGCTGAGACAAGCAGTCCCACCCATATCAGACCCTAAAGTACGGCGCCTGCCAATCACGCACCTCCATCTAAAGTCCGGGGAGGAATATCATGGGGAGACCGCTTACCAAAGTTACTGCAGCTTTATTAATGATGTGCTTACCACCATACGAAGGGGCGGGACAGACTACTGCTACTTTATCTACCAAATCGCAGATCTCCTGCAGTTCGAACCAGAACTTTGTACCAAACTGTGCTGCGAAGACCGGCTTTGTCCCTATTTTGAAGTCTGGCTCGAACAGGAGGCCGCACACTCCCCTCTCACAGATAGGGGCACGATTCCCTCAAACGAAAGGACGGTGAAATAATGAGCCTTGATTCACAAATCTTCATGTACTCCGTAGACACGGGACACTTTTACAGCCGCCGGGAGGCTTACCTGCACCGGATGAACTGCCGCTACCGCTCGGAAAAAAACTATCTGAGCAGCCGCATTGCCTTTTTCGATGACGTCATGCAGGAATACGGCTATACTTCCAAAGATTTGAATGATATTAAGAACGGCAGGTTTGCGGAAATGGCGCATTACATACCCGGGACTTCCGGCCTGCTGCACGAATATTTCTACTGGCACAGCCGTATCAGGCACAAACGCAAAAAAGCCGCAGAATCTAAGGCCGCGCTACTCCGCCTTCTTAAGAACAAGGCGGAGCAGAACGAAAAGACCGGGGGCCGGGACCATACCCGGAGCGTGCGGGAGGAAGAACTGAGGGACACAAATATCATCTCTGTCTTTGAGTCTTCCCTCACCCGGATGCTAGGCATTCAGGAAGAAGAATTGAGCGACGCCCTTCTTGTCGTACAGATATACTATTTTGACGTATTTAAGGATATTTCCTTCCACGGTTTCCTCTTCCGGGGTGAAAAGTACCGCTACTACACCTCATCGGCAGGACAGATAAGGAAAAAGAAGGCCGTCTTTATCAAAGAGGCGCTATGGGAGCAGTTTGAAAAGACAATCATGTGCGGCCTTACACTGGAGCGCATCAACGCAAAGGGCGGCAACAATGTCAACAAGCATCTGGCCTATATGGCTCTCACGAACTCCGCCACAGACCTTTGGGAAGACTTCGATATCCAGCGCAGCATCGTAGTGGAAGACTTTGAGACCTCGGTGGGCGGCACGGTTGACTTTATAGACGAGACCGACTACTCTGTCACTCGTCAGTACATGGATATCCCCATTCCCCATACAGACGGGGCAGGCATGGTACTTCCCTCCCTGCTCCCCCGCAACGCCATGTTCCGCGCCCCGTGGATCAAAGGACTCCTTGGGGTCTTCGATTTCCGTCGCTACCTCCGGGAAACGGATTGCCCGCCTATCGTGCGGGATATCTATGGTCAGGAGCACGATATTCTTGCAGAGGATATCCAGATTATTTTCACGAAAAGTCAGTTTAAGATGTACAAATACTATCAGTCGTGGGACGAATACAAAGCTTACTATGAAAAATACCACTGCACCGCAGGGTTGTGCAATGTGGAGGAGCCCCGCATCAAAAACGCCCGTATCAACTATCAAATGCTGCAGACGCTGACCGACGTCAGTGAATCTGAGATATTGGAGCTTGCCTCCCCCTCCATCCGGCGTATCACCGGAATTTGTTCCTCCGAGGAATGTATGATGGAGGCGTTGGGCATCACCCCTTATAACATGCACCCCACTCCTTTTCAGGAGGCGGTGAAGCTCTATCCCGCTCTGTTAAATGATACTTATACGAAAGACATGCTGCGTGATATCAAGAACAGCCTGTTGAAGAAGTACCGCAGTGGAAAGCTGGAGATTTTGGGAAAATACACCTTCGTACTCCCCGATTTCTACGCCGCATGTGAGTACTGGTTCGGAGGACGAGAACGCCCCATGGGCCTGCTGAAAGAGGGAGAAGTGTACTGCCGGTTATTTCCCCGGCATGAGAAACTGGACTGTCTCAGAAGTCCTCATCTTTATAAAGAGCATGCTGTCCGCCGCAATATGGCCTGCCCTGCCTCCCATGCCGGGCAGGAGCTCCGCCGGGAAGAGATGGAAACTTGGTTCCTCACCGATGCCGTCTACACCAGCACCCAAGACCTAATCAGCAAGATTCTCATGTTCGACTGTGACGGGGACAAGCTTCTGCTGGTGGCGGAGCCTCAGTTCGTTTCCATCGCCCAGCGCAATATGAAGGATATCGTCCCGCTTTATTATCATATGAAAAAAGCAAAACCCCAGCAGTTGAGCGCACAGACCATCTACCAAGGGCTGAACACCGCTTTTATCCACAGCAACATCGGCGTGTACAGCAACCACATTTCCAAGATATGGAACAGCGATGTCTTCTTGAGCGGAACTGAGGAGGAGCGGCGGGAGGCAGTAAACTGTGTCAAGCTGCTCTGCTGTGAAAATAACTTTGTCATCGACTCTGCCAAAACGCTTTACATGCCAAAGCGGCCGGACTGGTTCGCCCCTGTAGTCTCCCAGTTCACCCGCCAGAAGCTCCCGGCCTTCTTCTGTTTCGCGAAAGACAAGACGCCGGAGCAGATCGCCCCCCGCAACAGAAGCTTTGTCAACCGGCTCTATGACCTCATACCCAATCCCCCTCTGCGGGCCGCCTCTTTAAAGTTAGCCCCTCTGGACTACAGGAAACTGATGGCAGACCCGAATATCCGCTGCCCCCGGGAAGTTTCTGATTTATATCAGAAATTAAACCCGGTCTACCGCTATAAGATTAATATGAAAGAGGAATATGCAGATAACCTGCACTACGTAGCCTGTGAAATCCGTGGCCAGTTCTTACGTCTTGGCTATTCAGAGGAGACTTTGGCCGATATGCTTGTCTCCTATACTTATGGAAATGAAAAACGATGCAAGGAGCTTCTCTGGTTCTGCTTCGGCCGTGTCATCGCCGCAAACCTGAAACATAATATAGAAACTCCCAAAACGAAATACATCCGCTGTTCGGACTGCGGAGAATGGGTCGAGGTACCCTCCTCCTCCCGAAGCCCCCGCTGCCCACGCTGCCGGGAAGCCGCAACGCTCACAAAATACAGCCGCTACAACAGCAAGCGAAAACAGTTACCACCGGTTCGGGCCAGATAAAAGCGTCCACTAAAAATGGATGACTCATCCGCCCTGCCAATCAAATCACCCACAAACTATGGACTTTACAATGTTTTAATATGGAGGATACGTAATGATTATTACCCAAGAACAGCTTATCCGTGAAATTGCAGAAACCGAAAATATCAACCTCGCCGACCTGCGGCGCATATTCGCCGGGCTGGAAGGACTGATCTTCCGCTACCTGTCCATGGCCTCCCCCTCTGAATCAGTGACCGTGAAGCCCCTGAAGGGATTGTCCGTGGAGTGTAAATACGTTCCCGAGCGCCATCTCCACACCTATCAGGAGCTTCACTGCCGGGAGCGTATATGGGCAAAACCCAAAATCACGCGATACTATAACAGAAAGCTGAATGAAGGAGGATTCTCATGGACATAAGCTTTTTAAACGCTTACTTTATTCCACTTGTCATGGCTGCCTGTCTGGTCATTGGATACTGTATCAAGCATATCTCCTGGCTATACCGCATCAGCAATGAATACATTCCGGCCATCCTCGCCCTGTGCGGCGCCCTTCTGGCAGTCGCCGACGCGGGCAGCGCCTCTCTTGAAATCATAATAAAAGGCGCCGTGACAGGACTTGCTTCCACCGGACTGTACGAAGCATTTTCTCAACTAATCAACAAACACAGTGAAAGGAAAGACTGCGATGAAACAAAAAAATGAACTCCCCTTAAGTGAACCGGGGGCTTACAAAGACCTGCTGCGCCGTCTCCTGTTCGAGGATGAGCTGGTGCGCCAACTGGTAATGCCCTCCGGCGGCACCCCCGACTCCCAGACCGAAGAGGTATGGCTTACACGACACTGTCTGGATGTCCCGTATCTGGACGAGCAGATAACCGATGAACGCTCTCTCCTCTTAATAGAGTGCCTCCCCCTCACTTCCGGGGAAATCCGCAGCTATTCCATCACGGTCACCGTATGCTGCCACAGAAATCTTATCAATCTCTCCGCAGAAAAACGGGCCGGCTATCACACCCAATACGGTCTCACCGGCAATCTGGCAGACATGATTGTCATGGCAGTGAATCAGGCGCTCTCAAAAGACAGTACTTCCCGTAGCTTCGGTATCGGCAAACTAAGGCCGGCCTCAGAAAAACCTGTCGTCTCATTCATACCAAACACCCAGTTTTATGGAAAAACATTGACCTTTGAAGTATTTGAAATGAGAAGAAGGTGAGGCCATGCAGCTAGGATATTTTGATCTGATAACACCGGAGCTTCTTCCTGTCCCCGGAGTCGGGAGCTTAAAACCTCCCACTCTCCGGGATATCTCCCGGCTCACGTATCCCGTCTACGAGACCTATCTGGCATTTCTGAACATGTCTCCTGCCCGCTACTGCACCGAGGTCAATCCCCGGTTCCAAGACTGGTATGAAGCCCTACCTCCAGAACAGGCGGGGCTTTTGTCTATGTATGACATCGCAGTGAGCAACGAGGAGCTGGCGAAACTCTTCACTTCTATTTTCCAATTCTTTTTTGCGGAGCTGGTGCTGTACGATAAGGAAAGCGACGCCTTTCTGCTCTTTCCGAGGACTAACGTTCCACAGGAGGAGGCCGCTCCTGCCCCCTGCGGCAGAATCACCAAAGGGGTCTATTCACAGGTCGCCGCCCTCATCCTGAAATTGAACCACATCGATTCCAAAGAGCCCGTGGACTTGTCCAAGGTAAAGAGCGAAAAGGGCAGGAAAATTTATCAGCGTATCCAGAAATTAAAAGAAGCACATGCCAATAGCGTCAAGAAGAACGACGATTTAGAAATCGGCAATATTATTTCCGCGGTATGTACCAGACATCACAGTATCAATTATACCAATGTCTGGGACTTAACTGTCTATCAGCTCTGGGATACCTTCCACCGGCTGCAGGCCGAGAACGCCTACGAAATCAACAAGACTATGGTTTCCGTGTGGGGCGATAAGGAGAAAAAATTCGACTTTAATTCTTGGTTCAAGAACATTACGAAACCATCCAACTGATAAAACGGCTGCTTACAAGCGCCTTTTTATATGCCGGTCCCAGCCGGCGCAACTAACAATATCACATTTATAAGGAGGAACACATTATGGGATTAAACACAACAATGGCTAACAGAGAGGTCTGCGATTTGATTTTCGTCGACTACACAACGAAGAAACCGTTTCTGAACCTTGATTTTGCCAACACAACTTCCACAGAGCTTACAGGGGAAACGATGTTCGCTTACGGTGGAAAAGGCCATCCGAAGAAAGTATCATTTGCCGGAGAAAAGGGCGGTACTTTGACAATCGAAACACAGATGCAGTCCGTCAAATTATGGCAGATGATTACAGGTGGAGACGCAAGCCAGAGCGCAAAATATGTGACAAGAGAAGTCCTTCCGGTAGCAGATAAAAAGGTGACTCTCTCAGGCACACCGGCAGCCGGAGCTGTTGTCAACGTATATGCGGCTGACGACGACTGCGGAAAAGAAATTGCAGCTACAGTTGCCGACAAAGAAGTGACTATCACAGGCGAAGTAGGCAATGAAGTCATCGTATACTATGTAAAAGAAGTGACAAGCGGCGTAGAAAGAATCAACATCAAATCTACAAGCTTCCCGAAAGCTTTCACTGTATACGGCGATACGTTCATGAAGTCTGCCGAGGATGATATCCTTCCATACAGAATGATCGCTTACAAATGCGTACCACAGGCTGCTATGACACTGAGCTTCTCCAACAACGCAGACCCGGCTACAATCACAATCACTTGCGATTTGATGGCCGACAAGGAAGACAACATCCTTGATCTGATTCTCGAAACAGAATAATACAGAAACCCACAGATGTTATCTTCTGTAAGGTTACATTGTGAATTGTTAATTTATGTCCTCCGCCCCGGCAGATGTATCTTAGACCTGCCGGGGCAATTTCCAAGGGATGTATGGACTTTCACAATTTGAAAGTCTGTATATCCCTATTTTTTTACGATATGAGGTAATAACCATTATGAAATTCAAATCTTTAGACGACGTGAAAAAGACATACGGAGAGAAAAATCTCATCTGTATTGTCAATATACGCCAAATACTGCAGTACGCCAAACTATCTGTCCAGCCAAAATGGATAGATGAAGGCTACGACGGCAAGCTGATTGCTTATTATTTCGTCCCCGAAACAAAACTGGCTTGGCAGTATTGGCTGGAAAACAATCCGAAATTCAAATAACTAGTAATTGGAGGAATCGATTATGATAAAAACAAATCCCGTACTGAAAGACTCTATTAATCTGGTAGACAAAGTTAAGATGACTACTGAGCTGGCTGACTCTTATTTTATGAGAGATGAGACTACCGGAGAGTCGAAATACACTCCATATTTTGCAGACGTCAATACTATCGCCGCATTTTTCTTGTACTGTGTGGACGGTTTAGAATTTGAGCCACAGCGAAATGAAGACGGCTCTTTCAAAGAAGACGAGAACGGACAGCCGGTTATGGAATCCGTCTATGATGCCGTCATCAATGATGAGGAGTTATTCCCGCTCTACAAGGATATCGTCGAGGCCGCACAGGAGGAAGACAGAGCACGCTACGAAGCTTACAGCCATAAGACTCTTCTGACACAGTTCCTGTCCGTACTGACCGATGCCGCCGATATGGTGGAGTTCCGCAAGCAGCAACTCCTGCATCAGAAAAGAGATTCTGTGGATGAGTTCTTTGAAGCCTTGACGGAGGCCGTGAAAAGCGTGGACTTCAGCAAGCTGGATCTGTCTAAGCTCACTGAGCAGATGGGAAGTCCGACAAATGAGATTGAACCGGTTTAATATGAAAAACCGATTGCTATAAAGGCAGGGCTGGTCAGACAGCCCTGTGATACGCTTGAGATACAGATAATTCTAGCTTTTAACTCGAATTATAGGATTTGGAGGTCTGGCGTTCTCGCTGTTGGTAAAATCTCGCGGTGCTGGCTGTTAGCATATAGTTCGAGGGTAATGATTCACGGCAGATTTGTATTTGCTGGTCAGCAATAACGCTATTGTCTCGTTGTTGCTTATGTTTGTTAGCGAGAGAAATAAAGCCAGACAAAGTCTGACCTTACCTTTTATTATTAACTGATTAAAAGTCTGAATCACAGTTGTTGCAGTGCCACTGGAGCCCTCCATATGTGGATTTCCAGCCTCCCTCCCAATAGCCTAACTTTTTGACATTGGTGGAACCACAATATTTACAGCGAACTATTTTTCGCTCCCATGATTCTTTATTATGTTGCTGGTATTGTTTTATTGCCTCATCATAATTTGGTGGTATCTGATTATTATAAAACTCAATAACTGAAGCAAAGAGACCTGCTGCTAATGGTTCTAATCCCAACTTATCACATAACATTCTGGTTGCCAACACAAACTCATTATTATTCAATAATGTTTCTACCTCTGAAAGATTATATTCTACTCCTTGATATCTACAAATGCCCTTTTTTTCTATAACGTCCTCTGAATTAGCATGTTCTTTTATTACATTAATTAAGCAACCGCATGACGGACATTTTTCAGCATATTCAGAAACCATTGTACCACACTCAAAACATTTTATTAACCCCATGAGCACCTCCATATATAAAAGAATAATTATTATATATGTTAACACATATAGTCACTCAAATCCATAGGCAAAGCTTCCAGTTTCGCTTATCGTAATCTAGTGAATTATCTTTCCGACCTTAGCACCCAATCAGAAGCCCCAATATTATTAAAATGAAAAATCTCCTGTAGACAACATGATTACCTACATTTCTCATGTTATGTACAGAGTATTTTTACTCTACCTACAACTACTCATAGAAAGGACTGATACTATTGATTGTGCAAAATTTAAACTTGTCACTTACTACCAGACAGGAATATTCTCCAAGGCCACAATTCTCCTTGAGATTATTCCCACACCCTCCCACCGAGGGATTCTTTATCAATCCGAAAGGAGGATATCATGGATAAAAATAATCTATCCGTCCAAGCCTCACTTGACACCTCAAAGCTCAAGAAGGACTTGGAAAAATTCGAAGGTAAAATTAAGCTAAATACAGATACTAAAAGTTTGAAAAAGCAGTTAGAAGCCACGCTGAAGGGGATGACCGTAAAACCTTCTCTTGATACCAGCCAAATAGAAAAGCAACTGAACAAATTCAATGGGGTTCTTAAAGTAAACGCAGATACGAACACCCTTACACAGCAACTTGAAAGCGCTATTTCAAACGCTTCCCAAAATGCAACCGCCAACATCCACTGCAGCTTATCCGGTATGGATACCGTTATGGCACAGCTTAAAAATGCTGCCACTTCCAACCATGATATAAAGCTGAATGTCTCCGCAGATACATCCGGACTCCAACAGTATACTTCTCAGTTGGAAAAATTGGCTCAGTTGAGTTCTCAGATTCAGTTGCCAAAAATTAATACAACAGCAATGCAGATAGAAGCGTCACTCCCTAAAGCAAGCAGCACCATACCTTCTAGTGTCGCTGCCCCGGCATCTTCTATAAAGGAAGCTAACACTGAAAGCAGAAGCTTCTTAGACACATTGAATCAAATCACAACAATTGCTAACACGCCTCTCACATGGTTTTCAGATAGAGGTATCATAAAAGGCTATGATGGAATGTTAAAAGGCCTATCAAAGAACCTTGATTGACCCGGAAAACATAGGGTTACACAATTATCTGCCCGCCTATAGCAGGTGAAAGTGAGTCTACTTCATGATAAGGAAACAGCAAAAATGGTGCTGTCTACAAGTCATGTTAATATGTGGGTTCTATAAATATACACAGAGGAGTATCGGAGGTATAGCAAATGCCTCTTTGCTGGAACGGAAAGTAGTCCGGAACCAAAACGGAATCGGTGACGATATACGGCGATGGTTTGAAAATTCAGACTACAAATCTAAACTATCATAAGTTTAAAGTGTCCCAATCAGCAGTACACGTTCTGACTCATGTGAGTTGAAGAATATACTGGTAGAACAGAGTAAGCTTCTTTGCAGAACGGATATCCAGAGACTACCCATCCTCACAGTCGATGAGACCTTACATCATCAGCTGTTAACGTATAGTCCAAGTGTGACGTCACATGACGGATTAATATTTGCTCGTCAGCAACAGGGCCTCTCTCACATTGTTGCTTACGTTTGTCGGTTTGAGAGATTATTATATATGTTTGAAGTATCTAATTTCATTCTATGACATCAAATCGGGAATGACAGCTTTTACAATACCAATATTTTTGAAAGGTAGCACATGGATGAGGCAGGAATTGTCTTTTTTCTACATAAGTAGAGCCACAGTATGGACAATGTACTTTCTTTGCTTCTTTGATTGAACCACAATATTTGCAACGTAAACTTTCTCTTTCTTTTTTTGCTCTAAGTGCCTCTAACATATGCTCATGACATTCACAATAATTATCAGGTATTTCATTATGATTAAATTCAATTACATCTACAAAATCACATGCTTCTCCTCCTGATAATTTACACTCGTGAAGCAAAAATTTATATATTGTATCTTCCTTTATCATAGCTTGAATTTCTTCTTTACTACATAATACACCATTGATATTACAATATCCTTCTACTACCTCTTTTTTCTTAGCTAATGATACCGGGCACCCACAATTAGGACAATGCTCTGCATATTCAGAAACCTCTTTTCCACATTCAGGACATTTTAATAAACTCATTCACTACCTCCTTACCCAATAATAAATAAAACGATAATTATTTATGTTATAATTATATCACATAGTCGCTAAAAAGTGTATGTGATTCTACTTCATGATAAGGAAACAGCAAAAATGGTGCTGTCCACAAGTCATGTTAATATGTGGGTTCTATAAATATACACAGAGGAGTATCGGAGGTATAGCAAATGCCTCTTTGCTGGAACGGAAAGTAGTCTGGAACCAAAACGGAATCGGTGACGATAAACGGTAACGGTTTGAAAATTCAGCCTGCAAACCCGAATCACAGGATTCGGAAAGTCCCAATCAGCAGTACACGTTCTAACCCTATTGGGTTGAAGTATATACTGTTAAAACAGAGTAAGCTTCTTTACAGAACGAATACCCAGAGACTCCCCATCCTCACAGTCCATAAGACCTTACATTATCGGCTGTTAACGTATAGTTCAAGTGCGACGTCACATGACGGATTAATATTTGCTCGTCAGCAACAGGGCCTCTCTCACATTGTTGCTTATGTTTGTCGGTTTGAGAGATTATTATATATGTTTGAAGTATCTAATTTCATTCTATGACATCAAATCGGGAATGACAGCTTTTACAATACCAATATTTTTGAAAGGTAGCACATGGATGAGGCAAGAATTGTCTTTTTTCTACATAAGTAGAGCCACAGTATGGACAATGGATTCTATTTTCTCTACTTTTTTTCCACTCGCTAACTTGCTTTGCTACTTCATCAATAGTCATTCCGTTAAATACTCTAGGTGGCATCTCACCTTTCTCTATATTAAGACAAATTTTAGAACAATCAGCACATCCTGTCAGTACCTGAAGACTTTTTGATATTTGTGCTGATTCTTGCCAAGTCAAATTCTTTTGGGAAAGGCCAATAATATAAGGTGTCAAATTATACTCTTTGCCATTAATTTTGCATAGATTTTCCTCTTTATACCAGTCTTTTTCTATTTTGGAACCGCAAAAATGACAAACATCATCTTGAAGGAAAATCTTTTCATTACAATATTTGCAGATTGAGATAACTCCTTCTTCTTTTACATCTACCTTTTTCAAAAGTGGATAACCACAATGTATACATATTTTTGCCTGATCAGATATTTTGCCACCGCATTCAGGACAGACAATCAATGTCATAATACTCCCTCCATTCTTTTACGATAATATATCTTAGAACGATAACCATGATATAGTATAACACACTTGCAACTTAAAGATATCGGTAATTACAGCGATTTTATTGATATGTTTTCAAACTTTAGCAATTTAGACAATACTTCTATTAGTTCATTGGCGAGCACACTTTGCCTCACAACTTGAAGGCATTACACAAGCAACGGCAGAGCTTGGTACATCTGGTGCTAAAGGCGTATCCGGCATTGGTGCTGCTTTTTAAGGAATCGGCACTATCATCAAAGCGCATCCTATCGCTACAATAGGAGCAGTTGCCGTAACTGGAATTACGTTGGCTTACAATAATTACAAACAAAATTTGATTAATGAAGCAACCAAAGGTACCTCTGCATGGGAAGCTAAAAATTCAACCCTTGATGCACAAAAGCAGAAATATATTGAGTTAAAAGAGCTTTTGGATTCCGGTGTTTTGGACGAAAATTGTTCTTCATGATGACGGCACCGGTATATATACTATCCATTTTGAAGGAGATGCCTCTCAAGCTCAAGAAGCCATCAAATCATTTATGCTTGATACTAATGAACTTCTGACCAAATATAAGGATGATGAAAACGCCTATTGAAGGACTCCTATCATCATCTAAAAAAGTCTGTACGGAAAATGAAGAGATACTAGGCAACTATGTTGATAATTACAAAGAATTTCTTATGATGACTATGATTGCTGAAGGCGATTCCTCAAAAATTGATGAAGCAACAACTGCCCTTGAAAATGCCCAAGAAACAAAATGTTTACGACTATCTATGTATATACAGAAAAAATACCCTGTAGACAACATGATTACCTTCATTTCTCATGTTATGTACAGAGTATTTTTACTCTACCTACAACTACTCATAGAAAGGACTGATACTATTGATTGTGCAAAATTTGACCCAATCACTTACTACCAGATTGGAATATTATTCAAAGTCACATCGACTCTTGAGATTATTCCTACACCCTCCCACCGAGGGATTCTTTATCAATCCGAAAGGAGGATATCATGGATAAAAATAATCTATCCGTCCAAGCCTCACTTGACACTTCAAAGCTCAAGAAGGACTTGGAAAAATTCGAAGGTGAAATTAAGCTAAATGCAGATACGAAAAGTCTGAAAAAGCAGTTAGAAGCCACGCTGAAAGGGATGACCGTCAAACCTTCTCTTGATACCAGCCAGATAGAAAAGCAACTGAACAAATTTAATGGGGTTCTTAAAGTTAACGCAGATACGAACACCCTTAGACAGCAACTTGAAAGCACTATTTCAAACGTTTCCCAAAATGCAACCGCTAACATCCACTGCAGCTTATCCGGTATGGATACCGTTATGGCACAGCTCAGAAACGCTGCCGCTTCCAATCATGATATAAAGCTGAATGTCTCCGCAGATACATCCGGACTCCAACAGTACACTTCTCAGTTGGAAAAATTGGTTCAGTTGAGTTCTCAGATTCAGTTTCCATCAGTCAATTCAGTAACAATGCAAACAGGTGCAGGCATTCCTAACGCAAATACTTCTTTTGTCTCTAATACAGCTACTGGCTTTAAGGAATCCACTACTGAAGGAAACAAGCTTTTCAATACCATTTCCAAACTAGGATCCGTGACATCACTTTTAACAACTTCATTTAATATGCCTAGTGCATTCAAAAACTTTACAAAGAGCCTTGATTAACCCCAAAACCATAGGGTTACACGAACATCTGCCCGCCTATGGCAGGTTGAAGTGAGTCTACTTCATGATAAGGAAACAGCAAAAATGGTGCTGTCCCCAAGTCATGTTAATATGTGGGTTCTATAAATATACACAGAGGAGTATCGGAGGTATAGCAAATGCCTCTTTGCTGGAACGGAAAGTAGTCTGAAACCAAAACGGAATCGGTGACGATATACGGCAACGGTTTGAAAATTCAGATTGCAAACCTGAATCACAAAATTCGGAAAGTCCCAATCAGCAGTACACGTTCTGACTCATTCAGAGTTGAAGAATATACTGGTACAACAGAGTAAGCTTCTTTACAGAACGGATATTCAGAGACTACCCATCCTCACAGTCCATAAGACCTTACATTATCGGCTGTTAACGTATAGTCCAAGTGTGACGTCACATGACGGATTAATATTTGCTCGTCAGTAGCAACGCCTCTCTCACGTTGTTGCTTACGTTTATCGGTTTGAGAGATTATATTTTATAACTATCTATTCATAATTACTTATCAAATTCATAATGACATCTATTACAATACCAATATTCCCGTCTAATATACGGGAGCGGAGCATATACCATTTCTTCAACATTAATAGAACCGCAACGTGGACAATGAACCAGACAACTTTTTCTCTGTGAAACTTCAAAATCACGTTGTTCCAATATTGCATCATAATTTGCTGGAATTCCTTTTTCAAAAACTAATTCCGCAAACATATATGCATCAATAGGTTTTAGTCCATACTTATGCATCATTGTTCTTATGATGTCTCCTTTTCTGCCCGAATCTATCATTTCCTGAATTTCAGCCAGATTTTCAACTCTTCCTTTGATAATACAATATCCATGATTTTTTCCTGCCATAAAATCACCCTCCATCTTAAATTTATATATTTTATTATATCATTTTATCAATATATTGTACACGAAAGAAAGATAACTTTCCTGTATATGAACATTTGTCACTCAACTTTACCAACAAATTGTCCCCTTTAACTACACAATTAAAGGAGTTTTCATCTATTACAGATTTACTCGATACAGATAAAGGACAAGACATTTATAAAACTTTTTCAGAAATAACTAAAGGAAATTCCGTATCTCAAACAGCCGAGTCTCTCTCAAAACTGAACATAAATCCAAGTTTTTCTGAAGAACTATTAACAGCCGGGATAGAAAGTAAAAACTTATCCGGTACACTGGATGATGTTTCTAAATCAATGGAGAACTTCCAATCAAAAAGCTCTTCTGCTTTAGGCGGATTGGGTACTCTGGTAGCAAGTCATCCTATTGCCACTATAGGTACAGCAGCAGTCGCCGCTATAGGTATTGCTTACAGTGCTTATAAAAATTACAAACAGAATATGATTAATGAAGCAACCGAAGGCGCCTCTGCATGGGAAGCTCAAAATTCAACCCTTGAAGCACAAAAACAGAAATATATAGAACTGAAAAAACTCCTTGATTCTGGCGTTTTAGACGAAAGTGGAACCTATGATGTTAAGATGCAGATTCTGGATATTCAAAATCAAATTGTTGGTGCATATGGAGATGCGGCATCAGAGCTTGATTTGGTTAATGGACAACTTTCAAATCAACTTTCACTTTTAGGTGACATTTCACAAACTGAAGCACGCAAAAATTTGGTCCATAACCGAAAAGCTTATAAAGATGCTGAAAAGGAAATGACTACTGAACGTGAATATCAGCTAGGGCATCTTGGACTGGATCCTCAGGCCGGTGGTGTTACTAAAGATATTTATTCCATAGCTGAAAAGCACGAAAAGGATGGTATTGCCCTTCGTGATGACGGCACCGGTGTATATACTATCCATTTTGAAGGAGATGCCTCTCAAGCTCAAGAAGCCATCGAATCATTTATGCTTGATACTGATGAACTTCTGACCAAATATAAGGATGATGAAAACGCCACTAGTTTTATTGAAGGAATTCTATCTTCATCTGAAAAAGCTTATAGGGAAAATGAAGAGATACTAGACAATTATGCTGATAATTACAAAGAATTTCTTAAGATGACTATGATTGCTGAAGGCAATGGTGAAAATTCTCCCGCCACCATTTATGGTAACTTTGCTCAAGCTGTAGACCAATATAATGAAGCTATAGCCGAAGGTGATTCCTCAAAAATTGATGAAGCAACAACTGCCCTTGAAAATGCCCAAGAAACAAAATGTTTACGACTATCTATGTATATACAGAAAAAATACCCTGTAGACAACATGATTAGCTTCATTTTCTCATGTTATGTACAGAGTATTTTTACTCTACCTACCATTATTCTCAGAAAGGACTGATACTATTGACTGTTTGAACTCCAAAACCACATCGCTCCACACAATTACCTCAACGCCCTCTAGCCGAGGGACTCTTCATCAATCCGAAAGGGGGATATTATGGATAAAAATAATTTATCTGTCCAAGCTTCTCTTGATACCTCACAACTCAAGAAAGACTTGGAAAAATTCAAAGGTGAAATCAAGCTAAATACAAATACCAAAAATCTGAAAAAGCAAGTAACAACCGCGCTTAAAGATATTACCGTACAGCCCTCTCTTGATACTTCTCAAATCAAAAAAGATTTGAAAAATTTCAATGGAGAAGTCCGGTTGAACGCAGATACGAAAAATCTTTCAAAGCAACTGGAAACAACAATAGCAAATGCTTCCCAAAATGCAACTGCCAACATCCACTGTGGCTTATCCGGTATGGATACCGTTATGGCACAGCTCAGAAACGCTACCGCTTCCAACCATGATATAAAGCTGAATGTCTCCGCAGATACATCCAGACTCCAACAGTACACTTCTCAGTTGGAAAAATTGGCTCAATTGAGTTCTCAGATTCAGTTGCCAAAAATTAATACAACAGCAATGCAGATAGAAGCGTCACTCCCTAAAGCAAGCAGCACCATACCTTCTAGTGTCGCTGCCCCGGCATCTTCTATAAAGGAGGCTAACACTGAAAGCAGAAGCTTCTTAGATACATTGAATCAAATTATATCTGTCGCAAATACACCATTATCATTAGTTGGACCCGGCGGTATAACTGAGCGCTATCAAAATTGGGGCAAAAACATATTAGAGAACCTTGATTAACCTAAAAACCATAGGGTTGCACAACAATCTGCCCGCCTATAGCAGATAAAGTGAGTCTACTTCATGATAAGGAAACAACAAAAATGGTGCTGTCTACAAGTCATGTTAATATGTGGGTTCTATAAATATACACAGAGGAGTATCGGAGGTATAGCAAATGCCTCTTTGCTGGAACGGAAAGTAGTCTGGAACCAAAACGGAATCGGTGACGATATACGGCAATGGTTTGAAAATTCAGCCTGCAAACCCGAATCACAGGATTCGGAAAGTCCCAATCAGCAGTACACGTTCTGACTCTTTTAAAGTTGAAGTATATACTGTTAAAACAGAGTAAGCTTCTTTACAGAACGGATATTCAGAGACTACCCATCCTCACAGTCGATGAGACCTTACATCATCGGCTGTTAACGTATAGTCCAAGTGTGACGTCACATGACGGATTAATATTTGCTCGTCAGCAACAAGGCTTCTCTCACGTTGTTGCTTACGTTTGTCGGTCTGAGAGAAATAAGGTCAGGCACAGCCCGACCTTATACTAGCAATAATGTAGTTAAAAGTCTGAACCACAGTTGTTACAATGCCACTGGTTGCCCAAATTGTAAAAATTATTTCTAAGCTTTTTAACATTGGTGGAACCACAATATTTACAATGAACTCTTTTGGCTTCCTGTGCAGCCATATCCTCTAATGTTTGACCATTATACTTTTCAGGTATTTTCTTTGTTTTCATTATTTGATTGCACAAACCCATTGAGGCCGCTAACCCTGTTTTTTGTCTAATCTTATCATTTATCACCTTCATTTTAGATATTGTCATATCAGGATCTGTTAATAGCGGAAGAAACTCCGATAAATCATACGGATGACCATTAATTAGACATGTATTTTCTCCATTTCTGGGAATTGATAATTCTGTCGGACATCCACATTTTATACATTTTTCACTCTTATCGCTAATTTCATAACCACATTCAATACATTTAATCAATGCCATATTAATTTCTCCTTATCATATATTAAATTAGTAGAATAGCAACTACTATTTAGTATAACACACTGTCTCTTAAAACAACAGGTAGTTTAGTTAATATAGCAAAATCATTTGAAGGTCTATCAGATATAAATGATTATAAAATTTTTGACCTAATTGAAAAGGTAGATAGTTTAGATAGTTTAGATGAAGTGAAAAAACTGTTTAACATGTCAAGTGTTTCGCCTGATGTGGCAGAAGCAACATTAAATTTGTCAAGGTTTGAAGAAAAAAGTGATGATATTACTGCTATAGTAAATTCACTTAAAGAACAAGGTGAAGGGCTTGGAAGCTTTTTTACAGGTATCGGAGCTACTATTGCCCCCATTCTTCCGGCTATCACTGCCATAGGTGCCGGACTTGCCGTATTTAAACTTTGGGACTACTCCCAACACGGCTTCACACGTGCTTCAGAAGAAGCGCAGGCAGCCGCCTCCGACTACGAAAATGCAAAAAATGTCTTAGGCTCTCTTAACTCCCAATTAGAAACAACCCAGACTAGAATTGCCCAACTCAAAGCATTACAATCCGCCGGTACTATCACAATTGCAGAAGAAGCCGAATTAGAAAAACTTCAAAGAACTAATGCTGAACTTGAAGCACAAGCAAGTCTCCAAGAACGTTTAGTTGCACTAAAACAACAAGCATCCTCTCAAGCTGCTATCACAGCTTCAACAAAATCCCAATCCTATACCGAAGCCATGGAAGAAAAGCATGGCGGGTTCTTAGGAAAAATAATGGGATTCTTCGGTGGCTCTGAGGATGGAACTTATGTTAGTAAAACTGGCGATCTTAGGCAAGGGACTACTGCTGCAAGTGAATGGGCTGACCAGTATAATGGCGACACCACTGTTCAAGGACAAATTAAAGGCAATATTGAATCTCTCAAAACCTATGAAGAGGAGCTAGCAAAAGTTAAAAAGGATTTGGCAAAGGCTCCTAATGACGCAAACCTATTAAGCCAGCAAAATGATTTAACCGCCAAGATTGAAGACACCACTACCGTTCTCTCTGAACAGGCAAGTACCTTACAAGGTTGGATAGCACAGAGCACTGATGCAAACGGTGTCATACCTATGGATGTCAGACCTGATGTGGACAGCTGGACCTCTTCATTAAATGATATTTATAACATTGGTAAATCCGAATCTGAAGTCAGCAAGAATAATCTTGATACCTACTTCTCTTCTTTAGGCGGAGGTATCATAAAGGATTACCTCGAGAACATTGTAAAATCAGGGGGCAGCGCAAATGACGCTTTAGAGGAATTTACAAAAACCGGAATGAAACTCAAGGATATCAAAGTTTCAAAAGAAGGTTTCAAAGAATATTTTGATAATGTCGCCAAATCTGCGAAAGAGGCAAGCGAGGCTGTCAACACTGTTGACGGTTCTGTTGAAGGTGTGGCCGCAGCCTTCAAAACAGAAAATCAAGATTCCCAATGGAATAGCATGTCTAGCTATTTAGCACAAGCTAAGGAGCTGTATAAAAATGGTAAAATCGGAACCGATGATTTTAAAAGTGCTGCACAGTTCCTTTCACCCACCGATATCATTTCAGACGGAAATAACCCAGATGCATATGTTCAGGCATGGAATGCTGCGCAAGAAAAGCTAAAGAGATACTTTGATTCAGAAAATCCCATGAACAGTGCGAATAACTTTAAAGATGATTTAGCCGCACACGGTTTTGGTACTAAAAACGGCAATACCATGAACTGGACAGAAAAATTCAAGACCAGTGCTGATGCTGCCAAAGAATTAGGACTCAGTATTGAAGCTACTGAAGTACTGATGCATAATCTAGAGTCTTATGGAACTGAGTTTGGCGATATCATGTGGAGCGGCGAGAGCATCAAGGAATACAAATCTACCTTGGACGAAATCCAATCTCTTTATGACACTATGGATGAAGGCAGTTCTAAGGACCGATTAAAAGAATTGCTGAAAGGCTGGAATAAAGAATACGAGTTGGCCGAACAGGATATATCAAATCTAACCGAAGAACAGGTCATTAAAATCAAGTTTGAATATGAGATGGCTGAACTCCAATCAGAAATTGACAGGCTTCAAAGTTTAGTCGACCAAGGGGATAACTCCGCCCAAACTTATGCCGCACTGAATGCCGCAAAAGAGTCTTATCGTGATAAACGCGAGACGGAAACAGGCTACGATGAAGAGGACAGTGAAGGCTATAAACGAACATCCGAGAAGGTTGACACATTAAAATCTCAGTTAAGCTCCGTCACCGATAAGGATAAACGAACTGACATCGTACAAGAGATTTCTTCCCTCTTAGATTTACAAGGGGCCTTTCAGAACGCATTTTCAGATGGAACAGTAACTAATTGGGAGGAATTCTTAAACTCCGCTCAAGCTGAAGAAGTATTTGATGCTATTGAGCAGAAAACCGGACAAACAAAAGAACAATTGATGGAGGCATATGGGGAGCCGCAAAAAATTAAGTTTGAAGGCGAAGTTAATAATTTAAATGACATAAAAAATCAACTTGACTCAGTACCTACCGGAAGTACAATTACATATACTGCTCAAGTTGACGGTGCTGCCGCAACCATTAGTGCTATCAAAAATGAAGATGGCACTATTTCTTATTCAGCCAATATTGGCGGTGCATGGCAAACAGTTTATCCTATCACAAATACAGACGGTACTGTCACCTACACAGCTGAAACATCTAAAATTGATTCAGTAAATAATAGTACTAATGGAGGAACCCGTAGTGTTGAATATCAGGCCAATACATTTGGATTACCAACCTCCCTTCCACCAATAACCCGAACTGTCAATTACACATATTCCTCTACCGCAGAAGCCGCTACCGGCGGATTACACGGTTTTGTTTATCGTACTCCGTTTAATGGGACAGCTCATGCCTCTGGCGATTGGTCAATAAAGAGAAATGAAAACGCTTTAGTTGGCGAACTTGGGCAAGAAACTATTGTTCGTGGCGGAAAGTTTTTCACCGTTGGAGACAGAGGCGCTGAATTTGCTTCTCTTCGTAGAGGTGATATCGTCTTTAACCACAAACAAACAGAAGAACTCTTCAAAAATGGCCATGTAACTTCTGGCGGAGGACGTGCAAAAGTAGTCATGGGTTCCGCCCTAGCATCCGGCACGGCCTACGCTTCCGGCTCCAAGGATTCCTACCTCGACTCCCTCACCGACTACTTCGACTGGATCAAGATCCGCATGGATAAGCTCTCCGACGCCACCAAGCGGGCCATCGACTCCATCGACACCGCAGTCGGCCTTGCATCCAAGCAGTCCCAGAATACGGCGGCGCTCTCCCAGATTCAAAAGGAAATCTCCGAGAACCAGTCCGCCTACGACCGCTATCTCTCCCACGCCAACTGGTTTGCCGGGCAGAGCGGCCTAAGTTCCTCCTACCAGTCCCAGATTCAGAACGGCACCCTCGACATCTCCAAGCTGGACGACGACACCAAGAAAAAGGTGGACGAGTACAAGAAATGGTACGACCTCGCTCAGGACTGTCTGGACACCGTAAACGAACTGAGGGAAAAGGAAACCAAGCTGGCACAGGACCGTCTGGAATACATCGAAAAATACTACGATAAGCTCATCGACGCGTCCGACGCCATCAAAGATTTGAATGAGGCAAAGCTTGATTTTGCCGATGCCATGGGCTACTCACAGGTGAGCGAAGAAGTGCAGGCCCTCATCCGAGATTCCATGAACGAGGAGCTGAAGACCTACAACCACCTCTCCGAACAACTTGCCGCCTATCAGGCAGAATTCGACGCCCTCATGTCCAAGGGCTACATTAAGAAAGACTCCGATGCCTACTATGACGGACAGAAGCAGATAGTTGAGTTCAACAAGGCCATCCTCAAGTCCTCCACCGCCCTCGCCGAATTCGGCGACCAGCTCCGCACGGTAGAATACACCAAACTGGAGCACGTCATCGACAGCCTCTCCCGGGAGCTGAAGCGTCTGGAAAATATCGCCTCCCTCGACAAGGCAAAAGGAAAACCCGTGGCCGAAGAGCAGTATCAGGCACAGATTGACCAGAACAATGCCTCCATAGAGGCGAACTATGAACTTCGGAAAAAGAAGTTGGACGAGCAGAATTTCTACGACGTGGACTCTGAAAAATACCAGAAACTGGCCAAGGAAATCTCCGATTTAGATTCCGAAATCTTCAATCTCATGGAGGACAACGAAGACTTGAAGGAAAGCATCTGGGAGCTCCGTTTCACCGAACCTTTGGAAAATCTCATGGACGGCTACGACCGCACCATGAAGTCAGCCGACAGCCTGCGAAAGCTCATGGATGACGACACCTTCCTAGATGAGAACGGCGCGCTCACGGAAAATGGTCTGGCAAACCTCGCCCTGTTGATGCAATCCTACAATACAGCCAAACAGAAGGTTGCCGACTATCAGGCCGCTGTCCGCAAGCTGGACGAAGCCTATGCAAGCGGTATCCTCTCCCAGAAGCAGTATGACGAATCCTTAAACGACCTGCTCAAGGACATCCAAAGCTCTGTGGCCGATGTGGAAGACTATAAAGATGAAATCATCGACTTATACAAAGATCAGATTAAGGCCGAAGTAGACTACATGCAGGAGTACATCGACAAACGGCAGGAAATGCGCAAAAAGGAAGAAGACTACTATGAATTCTCCAAAAAGATGCGCACTAAAAATAAGGATGTCAACCAGCTAAAGGCTCAGATAGCCGCCCTTCAAGGCACCAACAACGCTTCCGCACAGGCTGAGTTAAAACGCCTGAATCAGGAGCTTGCTGAAAAACAGGAGGAGCTCGATGAGACAAGGCGTGACCACCGCAACGACATGATTGACGAAGGTTACGACTCCCTCTCAGACAAACTGGACGATACTCTTGACAAGACACTGCTGGAGATTACCAATAACGCCGAGAAACAGGAACAGGTCATCGCCGACATGCTCGGCAAAGTCTACCAGAACTACGAGACTACCTACGGTAAGATTAACCAGCTCATCCACAACACTGGTTTCATGGGAGACACAGGCTTCAACCAGAATCTTTCCGGCCTTGGCACCCAAGCCGGAGCCCAGTCGCAAGTACAGGCAGGAACCACTTCCCAGCCAAACACAAATGCATCCGGCACGGTGACGAATGTCAACACGGACTCCATCAACCCGAATCCGGGAAATGACCAGATACTGGAGGAAATCAGCAAAGCCCCCAACACAGAGAACCGTCTCGTCGCCGAACTGACCCTCACCCAAAGCAGCGTTTCTCTTATGGAAGGCAAGTCGGCCAATGTAGGCGCCCGGATCCGCCCCACCGACGCAGCCAACAAAACACTGCAATGGACTTCCTCCAACGAGCGTGTCGCCACAGTTTCAAGCGGCTCCATCCATGCCATCAAAGCGGGAAGCGCATCCATCACCTGCGCCACCACCGACGGCAGCGGTTTGACCGCCACAGTATCCGTCACAGTCACTGCCCCGCCGCCACCCACTCCACCCGCACCCAAACCGAATACATCAAACAACGGAAACTACGGCGGCATCCCATTTGTCTACAAATATGACTCCTACCCCAAGAACAGGCTGAGCGTCAATACCTCCATCGTAGACCGCCTCAAGTCCCACAACTTTGATTCTTCCTTTGGCGCAAGAGGCACCCTCTACAGCTACTGGTTCGGCGGAGGCTACATGGGAAGCGCGTCCCAGAACACAGCCCTCATCAACAAAATGCGCTCTGCCGGATACCGAAGCGGAACCAGATCCGTACCGGCCACAGGGAATGACTGGGTACACGAAGGCGAGATTATCATCCGGCCGTCTGACGGCGGCATCCTCTTCCCTCTCAAACACCGAGATGGAGTCATCCCCTCCGGTCTAAGCGAGAACCTCTGGAAACTGGCCGAAAACGCTCCCCGCATCCTAGGAGCCGGACTACTCGACACCACAACAATCACCCCCATATTAGCCCAGCAGAACCAGACCACCAACACCGCCTTCCACTTCGGCACCCTCCTCAACATAGAAGGAAACGCCGACGCCAATACCGTAGAACAACTAAAAGACGCCCTCCCCTCACTGGGCCAAGAACTAACCCAAATCGTCTCAAAAGAACTACATAAAGACTGGAAAAAACTACGCTAAGCCCACACAATAACCCAAATCATGAGACGTTAAACAGAACATAACAAAAACACTGCCCGTAGCTCTTAGGGTGCGAAATCAACGTTGCCATCAACATTGATTTCAGCACTCTCAGAACTACGTGGCCGGGATAAGTGAGGATAAACCATATCGCAGTGGCCTTCCCAGCCTCCACACACATCTCCACTAAGAACTACCGTCTTGAACAAAACAGAATTGCGGGGGATGTGGATAGGGGAGCCGAGGGGCGGCGGAGAGAGGGGCTGGGGGAATGCGAAGGTTGCGGCGACGTTAAGCGGAACGCAACGAATACACTGCCCGTAGTTCTTAGAGCGCGAAATCAATGTTGCCATCGACATTGATTTCAGCACTCTTAGAAATACGTGGCCGGGATGAGTGAGAGTGGACCGTGTCGCAGCGGCCCTCTCTTCCCAATCTCCACATACCACCCACAAGAACTACCGTCTTGAACAAACGAAATCCATAAGCATGAGAACTGACGGGATAGGAGGAGAGCTGGGAGGGGGCGCAAGAGGGGCGGCGTGGGAAAAGAAGGTTGCGGCGACGTTAAGCGGAACGTAACGAATACACTGCCCGTAGTTCTTAGAGCGCGAAATCAATGTTGCCATCGACATTGATTTCAGCACTCTTAGAAATACGTGGCCGGGATGAGTGAGAGTGGACCGTGTCGCAGCGGCCTTCTTTTCCCACGCCGCCCCTCTTGCGCCCCCTCCCAGCTCTCCTCCTATCCCGTCAGTTCTCATGTCTCAAAGTTTGTCTTAAAAAGAAAGGAGTACCAATGGCAAAAGAATGTAAAGATTTCACATTTCTAGGAAAAAGTCTCTCCGACCTTTCGGAGCCATATATTTCCGTTGATTTTGACAGTGAACGGGCAAGAGATTTTGCCCTCTCGCGCAGTATCGAATACGCTGACACTGTCTCTTCCCGCACAGAGCCTTCCATACGCAAAGCGGCTCTGGACGGTCATCTCACCTTCGAGATTCATCTCATCAAAGATCCGGACTGCTGCCTGACAGAGAATGACCGCATATTTACCGAAACACAGACCCGTGAGCTGGCCCGCTGGCTTACTTCCACCGACACCTCCCAGTTTCTCCGCTTCACCTACGAGAACGCAGAGGAATCAGACACCTGCCTCTTCTATGGACAGTTTACCGACATCCAGCCATTTCTCGCATCCGGTGAGCTGTACGGCCTGCGCCTCACGTTCGAGTGTGCCACCTGCTACGGCTACACCGATGAGATTGTGACCGATGTCCACTGTCAGGGCAGTACCCTCGTCTCGATTCTGAATCACAGTGACGACTTGAACCGCTGCCGTTATCCCAAGATACACTTGGAGCCTGAGCAGACAGGCCAAGCCTATCTTGTCAACCTGTCAGACTGCCATATTTACGAGGACGGTATGCTCCCAGATGCCTCAGGCAATGAGGCGCTTATGGAACTTCTCAAAGGAAAAGTCGAAGCCTACGCCCTGAATCACGGGCTGGAAGTCCATTACCGCCCTGACCCTCTGGGCGATACGAAAGTTGTCACGATTGGCAACAATACCGCCATTCAATTTTATTTTGCCGACAGCGACGGCTCCCTCGCCAAGTGTGCGGCATTTTACCGGGAAACCACACGCTCCTACTATATCATCGAAGGCGGCTTCCTCTGCCTGAACGTGAAAAAGAGCCTTCCTGTCCATATGGACTGCGAACATGTCACCCTCTTCGATGACATCGGAAGGATGATTACTTACGAAAGTATCGGCATGAACGATGTAGACTATTTCTATTGGCCCCGGCTTCTCAGCGGGGAAAATACCTACTTCCTCTATGCGCCGGACTGCCGTTTCACCTTCACTCACAGGGAGCTGAGAAAGGCGGGTGCATAACATGAACATCGCTTTTGACGCTTACCAGAACATGGACCCCTCTCATATCCTTCTCGCTTCACCCGGCGGCAAACTGCTTACCACTCTAAACGGTATCCAGCCGGACTCTGTCTCCTTAAAGCTGCAGCTAAATAATACCTGCGAGCTCTCCTTCACGGTGGAGCGCTACATTTCCATCGAGGGAACGGTCACGGAGTCCAACGGCTACCGGCTGTTAGATGAAAAGATGAAGCTCTATGTGGAAGGTATCGGCTGGTTCATTATGAAGACACCGTCCATTTCAAATGACGGAACTTGTGAGACGAAATCGGTCGAAGCCGAATCTGCGGAAATCGAATGGGTGGATAAGAATCTCAAAGGCTTCAAGGTGAACTGCGGCACAACTGACTCCGCAGAAATGCTGATTCCCGGAAATGTAGAACAGGTGGACAGCGTCGAATTTGCCCGCCGCCAGATTCAGTTCTGCGACAAGGAGGAACCGGAGTTCAGCCTGCTTCATATTGCCATGAAAACCGCCGGACTCACCGGCTGGTCCATCGGTTATGTGGATGATATACCTAAGGTTTATACGGCTTATGAGGACGGTGTGCAGAAGGAGAAAGCGGTACAGCTCAAGGATGAAATCGGAGTGTTCGACGTAAGCTCCTCCGGTCTTTATTCCTTCTTCACACAGGATTTAGCCAAGTTCTTCGAATGTATCTTCCTCTTTGACATCGAGAACTACGCGGTCAATGTCTACCGTGCCGAACATCTAGGAAAAGATACCAATGTCACTATTTCTTTCCGCAATTTCCAGAATTCCAACGAGATTTCCTGCTCCAACTCCGAAGATATCTGTACCTGCTGCTATGTATCCGGCGGCGATAATCTGGGCATCGAGCAGGTGAACTTCGGCTGGAACTATATTGAGGACAAATCTTACTTCCTCAACACCCGCTATTTAAGTCCTTCCCTCATCGCTAAATATAACGAGTGGAAGCAGTACACCGAATCACGCCGCTATGAATATATCGACCTCACCCGGCAGTACAACCAGCAGCTGGATATTATGACCGAGCTCACCGACCGTGTCCCACTGGACGACTGCTCCACGGAGTGGAATAAGTTCAGTGACGAGAAGCTGCTTGCGGCCCGGGATAATTACACCGCGCAAAAGGCCGGATATGAGTCCTTCTATGTGGATGAGAACGGCAATTTTGACGAGGCAAAGCTTGCGGCCTCTGATGACGCTGACACCTATTATCAGGTGCGTGATGTCATCTTACCCAACATTGAAATTGAATTGTCCAACCGCAGCCTGCCTTCTTCTGTAGGAAAACAAGATTACGTCAGCACCTATCTCACGGACTGGAAGCTCTACGGTACCGCCGAACTGTCCGTCAAGCTTGAGATGTACCAGAATCAGAAAGAAGTCTGCGAATCCGGCCACTATGACCTTCCTTATGAGGAATATGAAGCCCTCTCCGGAGATACAGATAATGTTGAGGCAGCCCAGCAGTACCCGCCCCACACCCGGGATATGCACGAAGAAATGCACGCCCAATACCAAGACGCCCTGCTTCAGCTCGACGAGACCATCTCCGGCTCCTGTGCAGAAGCCTATGCCATGCGTATGCTGGAATACGGAGAGGCCGAGCGGCTTATGGAACAGATTTTCGAGAAACGGGCTACGCTGGTAGAGGAGGTAACAAAAGAGACATGGCAGATAGAAGGGATTGCCCCCTTTACCGTTCAGGAGCTGGACGAACTCTCTCGTCTGGACAGCTTTACTGATTATGTCAATGACAACATGTTTCTCACAGACAGTGACGATTCCATCACCGCGCTGGACGAACGCCTCCGCCTGTTGGACGCGGCCAAAGCTGACTTAGAGACCCTCTGCCGCCCCCAGTACCAGTATGACACCTCGCTGGAGCATTTTATCAGTGACTATGCCTACCGGGAATTGACCCGCAGCCTTCAGCTCGGAGACTTCCTCTATCTGGAAGCGCAGGAAGGTTATTTTGTCAAGCTTCGCCTGATTTCCATCTCCTATAATCCCCTGTCACCGGAAGGCAGTCTAAACCTCGGCTTCTCCAACATGCTGCGAACCGCCTCCAAACGCTACGACACCACCTACCTTCTGGACATGCGGGGCTACTCCGGGCGGAACCAGATATCCGGGACACCGGGCAGCTCTCTGCGGCAGGAGGACGGTATCACCCTGCTTCCCGGTCTTTTGGAGAAGATACTAGCCTCCTCCCAGTATACCAACAACGTAGAACACGCCGTCAGCCAGCATTTCCAGAGCATCATCGGACAGCTCGTGGTGGCCAAGGGGCTGGAGGCGGAAATGATAAAAGCCACCGACCTCACTGCAGACAACGGCTTCTTCCAGTATCTCCAATCCGCCCTCATCGCGGCTGATAAGATTGTGGCCGACAGCGGTGAGTTCAAGCAACTAAGCGCTCTTGTGGCTGCGGTGGATTCCCTGCTTGCGGGCAATGTATCGGCAGAGTTAGGACACATCATCAGCCTGACCGCCCAGAATGTCCGCATCGATGAGGCGGTAATCCGCGATTTGATTGCGGCCCAGATTACCGTGGGCATGTTGAAGGCCGGGGACATTTCTGCCGACAGCTTCCATATCGCCTCCGACGACGGCGGCCTCCAGATTGCAGGAAACACGATGCAGTTCAAGGACGCCGGCGGAACCGTCCGCATACAGATAGGACGTGACGCCCACGACCAGTTCACCTTCTGCCTCTACGACGAGAGCGGAAAAGGCGTGCTGATAGATTCACAGGGCGTGAAGGCGTCCGCCCTCTCCGACGGCCTGATCAAGAATGAAATGCTGGCCGGTGGAATCACCAAGGATAAGCTCTCCTTCCACACTGTGGAGACCGACGAAAACGGCAAGGTCAACTCCAGCCAAATCGTGATAAACGGACAGGGGCTGGATATGAAGTTTACTTCCATTGAACAGACGGTACACAATCTTGACGATAAGATTGAAAGTAATCTCCCCTTCCGTCTGGAGCTGTTCAGTTCCGGCGGAAATGTATTTACAAACGGAAAGATTGACTCTTATCTCACCGTCACCCTGTACCGTGGTAATGAAGAAGTCACAAGCCAGTACCCGGACTCCTGCTTTATCTGGACCCGCCACAGCGGCGATGCCGAGCTGGACGCCTACTGGAATTCCCAGCACTTGAATGGCACAAAAGCGCTGCATATCACAAACGAAGATTTATATAAAAAGGCACAATTTCGATGCTGCTTCTGGCTGGACAACGAAATTGCCGCACAGACAACTTAATTTAGGAGGATATGTAAATGGCAATAAAAGCTAGTAACCAGATTACAATTATTGATATCGACGACGTGGGGAGGCTGGGAGTCTATCTGACCAGCAGCCTTCCCCTGTCAGCGATCTATGACCCCAACACCGATACCTACGCCCCCAGCTGGGCGGCCACCAATCTGAAGGTGACTCCCGTACTATACCTCAATGACAAGGCGCTGTCCCTCACCGCTCCCGGTGTATCCATCTCTTGGAAACGGAGAGAGGGGGCAGACTCTGAGGGAAACCTGACTGCGGGAGAATCGGTGGCCGGTGGAATCCTGACGGTGAGCCAGAACAAGCTGAGTACCGTGAGCAGCCGCCTTCTGAGCTACCTATGTTATGTGACCTACACCGACCCCGATACCGATGTGACCGTCAACGCCCAGAGCGTGCTCTCCTACTCCCTCCTACAGAACGCCAACGAGCTGCACTATATTTCTATAGACGGTGGAAATGTATTTCTATATGACTCCGCCGGAAACCTGACCGGAGATTCTCAGCTTACGCTCACAGCAAACCCGGTAAATGTCACAATCAGCCAATGGCAGTACCGCAAAGCTGACGGCGCCTTTGAAGCTTACCCGGCCACCTCCGACAACGCTACGGTCAGCGGCAATACCTTACATATCAAACCGTCCCACGCCGTATTTTTCCACGATACGGCAGTCATCAGGGTACTTACCGATGACGTGGATGTCTACGATACCGTCACAATCACCAAACTGCGGGACGGGGCCCATGCCGTGGCAGGCGCCCTCACCAACGACGCACACACACTGTACGCCAACAGTTCCGGCACCGTTTCCTCCTATGCAGGCGCGGCCTCCACTCTGGCAATCTACGAGAACGGCAGCGACATCACCAATACATTTACCGTCACCACCACCCCCTCCTCCGGCATCACCGGTACACAGTCCAGCGACAAAAAGACTTATACCGTCACAGGAATGACCGTGGACAACGGATACGTGGATTTCACGGCTGTCCGCAGCGGCTACGCTTCCATCACAAAATGCTTCGTTCTTACACGCGTCAAGGCCGGAACCAACGGCGCGGCGGCCCGGACTTATTTTATCGAGACTGATACTTTGGTACTGAATAAAAATGTTAACAATGTATTTACCCCGTCTAAAGTCACCTTCCAATCCTTCTACCGGGACGGAACGAGCGCCGCCCGCAGCGCTTACAGCGGACGTTTTAAAATCGAAGAGTCTACAGACGGCTCTGCCTATACCGTCAAATACATCTCCACGGCCAACGAGGCCTCCAAAGAGTACACCCCTTCCGCCGCCAACATTGCGGCCATCCGCTGTACACTCTATGCGGCCGGAGGCACGACAACCGCTCTCGACACCCAGACTGTCCTGATTACAAGCGACGGCAGAACCGGGGCGGCGGGAGCAGGCGGCAGCTCTGTAATCGTCGGCAATGAAAGTCAGGTCATCCCTTGCAGCAGCGCCGGGAATGCCCTCTCTGCCACAGACATCGTTATCCCCTTTGCCGGATATAAGGGCACGGTAAAGGTTCCCTGCTCTGTGGCTGTGGGCGCCCTCCCCACCGGAATGACCGTAAAAAGCAACACCGGCAGTACCACAGCCGCCGACGGCTCTCTTGTTCTGACCGTTGCCTCCGGCGCCTCTCTGGGCTCCGCCGACACGATGAGCGGAACTGTAGATTTGACCTTCACCTGCAACGGCACTACGGTTGTGAAAAAGTTTACTTGGACGAAATCAAAAGCCGCGGTAAACGGCACAAACGGAGTCAACGCGGTACTCTTCCAGATTACCTCCCCGGCAGGAAATATTATTTTCAATTCCTCAAACAATGTCTCTCTGGAGACGGTCATGTACTCCGGGACATCCACGGTCACCCCCTCTTCCTTTGTCTGGAAAAAATACGCCAGCGGTTCTTGGGCGTCCATCAGCGGGCAGACTGCCTCAAAGCTTACCGTCACTCCCGACATGGTGGACGGTTATGCCAGTTTCTCCTGTACGGCCGTCTACGGCGGAAAGAGCTATACCGCCTATGCTACCGTCATAGATAAGCAGGACAATTATGCAGTCGAATGTATCAGCACCATGGGCCTGCAGATTAAGAATGGACAAGGTTACGGCGTCATTTATTACCGCTTGTTCCAAGGCGGCACCGAGGTAGACGCCCTGAAGTCCACTAACTTCCTCACCGCCGCTCCGGCCAATCCGGCAAACGGCGACTTTTATTATGCCGTAAACCGCACGGCCAAAACAGTAACACTGAAAAAATACAACGGCACAACTTGGGCAGACGCAGCTGCCTCCGACCTTCCAAAAGAGACCTACCACACCTACAGGCTGGATAAGAATTCCCTTCCACTTGACGGCGGCGAAGTCTGGAAGACCGGAAAAGCCATCTATATAGACGGCTCTGACATCGATGAAAAATGCACCTTTGTCGTTGAAGTTGAGTAAAGGAGTGACAAACGCTTGAAAACATCAAACCAAATAACCATCACGAACGTGCTGGACGGCGCCGACGGCTCCAATGCCAGACTCTACATGCTGGAGCCCTCCACGCTTGTCATCAAAAAAAGCAGCGATAACCGGCTCTCCCCTGCCGCCGTCACCTTTTCCGCCTATTACCGTGACGGTACTGGCACGGAGCGCACCGCCTACTCCGGGCGTTTCCTCATCGCCGAATCCATAGACGGTACGAACTTCACAAACAAATACACCTCCTCTGCCGACGAGGCCGCCAAGACCTACACACCGTCTGCGGCCTCCAAGGCCTTAAAGTGCACGCTCTACGCCGGCGGCGGGACCTCCCGTGCACTGGACGTACAGACTGTCGTCATCCTGACGGATATTGACAATCTGGAAATCAGCGGGCGCAACCTGCTGCAGGGAAGCGGCACTTCCTCCGAAATTATCGGAACCGGAGCCGCCAATACCGTGGGATGCCAGTATGATCTGACCGTGCCCTCCTCTGCCATTCAAGGGAAACAGACTGTCTTCGCCTGTGAATGGGCCTATGAAGGCAACACCCCCGCCGGGACATTTTACTGGCAGACCGTGGGCACAACAAATGCCTCGGTCACCTCTCCGGTGACCATCGCTTCCGGCAACGTGTCCGGGCAGATACAGCAGACATTTACGCCCGCTGCCTCCGGCAGCTTTACCGCACTCCGTGTGCGGACTGACGGAGTGAAAGGAAAGCTTGTTATCCGCAATCCAAGACTCTATCTGGGGATGAAAGATATCGGGTGGACACCGGCGCCAGAGGATTTTGACGCGGCGGTGGGAGCGGTGACAAGCAGTGTCAGCTCCTTAGAGACAAAAGTGAACCAAAACACAAAGGAAATAACTACTAAAATCACCCAGAGTGATATGACAACTGCTATCAATAATTATGATGGTTCCAAAATTAGTGCCATACGGGAACAAGTGAGCTCCACGACAGAAAGTATCAAAGGAATAAATACTAGTGTTGGATTACTGGAGACTAAAGTAGAAGAAAAAGCTGACGGCTCCACAGTCAAACAAATTCAAAAAGATTTCACCGATTTTGTACAAAATGAAAAAGAATTTCGTACATCTGTCGCTTCCACTTATGCCACAAATAATTCATTGAATAATTATCCAACGACAGCGCAGATGAAATCTGAAATCGACCAAAAAGCTGATACAATAACTAGTTCGGTTAAAGAAGAAATAGATGGTGTCGTGGCTAATGCCACCGATCTTAAACAAACGGTGGATACTATTTCCGGAACTGTGACCTCCATAGACGGCAGAGTCGGAGACTTGGAGGTGACTGCCGGTAAGATAACTGCGGAGCTGAGTGACGCAAATGGTAATATTACTAGTCTGAAATCTGAAGTTGGCAAAATTACCACTACGGTTACCAGCAATGGAGAAAATATAAGTAACTTGCAGCAAACGGCAAAAGAACTCTCTTCCACTGTCACATTAAAAAAGGATATTGACTTAAATAATATCCGTTATGTCCGTGACTGGTTAAAAAGAAGCTCTGCTAATGAGGAAAACCGCTGGGTCAACTGTCAAATCTGGGGACACAATGAGGACTATGCTGAGGGGCTAACTCCGGCTGGTTATGCCAATTTTGAATCCCCAGCCGCAATCGGTGTGTCCAATCCCGGTAACTATACCGCTAAATCCTCTCTTGAAGACAATAATCACAAAACTCAATATTCCGTCATCAATTCTTCCGACTGGTGCTGCTTACAGCTTGACTTAGGCGAAATCAAAAAAGTAGATTACATAATAATATGGCATTATTTTGCTGATGAACGTCAATGTGAGCACAAACTTCAAGTATCTCGTGACGGCAAAAGCTGGTACACTCTTTATGACAGCACGTCTCAAGGCCGTTATGTTGAATCTGTGGATGGCAAGGTCTATATTTTAAATGATACTTATATTGTCGACAGCTTTTCAAATATTACTCAGGATTTCAACGGTATTAAAACATTGGTCTCTAACACTGGAACGGCTATAAAAACTTGGGATGAAGCAGTCAAAGAACTAGCCGAAAAAGCAAACAATAATACAGAAAAGTTAAGCGATATGGAAGCTTATAAAACGGAAACCAACACGAGTATAGGAGCACTAACTGAAAAATATACAAGCATAGAATCAGACCTTAAATCTATTCACTCCACTGTACAGAGTTTTGATGAAAATTATGCCAGCAAAACTGAAGTGTCACAGTCTGAGACAGAATGGAAAGTCCGACTCTCTCAAATAGGTCTATACGACGAAAGCGATATCGTTCAACAGGAAACTAATTTTACTGTTTCCTCAAAAGGAGCAGTCCTCAGCAATGGTAAGGACCAAGAAATTTGTCTGGTGGCTAACGACGAAGAAACCGGATTGTTTGGAAAATATAACGACAAAATAATTTTTCAAGTAACTCAAGACTTAACTATAGCCGAACGATTTCAGGCCAAAAATGGTATGGACTGTCTGACTATAAAATTGGTACCCAAGACCTACACAAAAGATGGCAAAACCCTCGGAGCATTGATGCATGTAAAGTCCGGTGGTACATCATAAACATAAAGGAAGGTGATAATCATGGCAGGAACAACAAGTGGTTCCTTTTCAGTAAATGCCACATATACCACAAGTGGCAATATCGGAGACTATGTAACTTTTTCATGGAACAGAACAGGGTATTCTAGTAACACACCTTGTTACAGTGATATTAGCTGGAGCCTAGTGCTACATTCTAATGGCGCCGGATATATTAGTTCAAGCGCCTCTAAAAGCTGGAGCGTCACAATTAACGGCTCCACATACTCAGGCACGAACACTATAGGAATTGGAAATAACACTTCTAAAACCTTAGCTAGCGGTTCAACAAGAATTAATCACAATGATGATGGTACAAAAACTTTCAGCGTGTCTTTTAGTCAGGCGTTTAACATCAATTTTAACGGATGGGTCGGCACAATCTCCGGCTCTAAGAGCTTTGAGATTCTGACTATCCCCAGATATGCAAATTTTAATGGCATGCCAGCAATCACAGACATCACACAGACGTCTTTGAATTTGAGCTGGTCAGCAAACGCAACCTGCAGTTATGTTAATTATTATCTCAACGGTGAAGTTGTTAATACTGAGCACAATATCAGCAGCACCTCCCACAGCTTTACATTTACCAACTTGTCACCAAATACAACTTACACTTTGAGCGTAAGAATTTGGCGTAAAGACTCTAATCTTTATACAACATCCTCAAACATCAGTATCACAACTTTACCCATATCTTCTCTTGTAACGCAAGATACCTTCTCTTTGAATATCGGTGACAATTTGTCTCTATCATTTCAAAATGAAGACAAAAATGCCTCTACACTGAAATTAAGTGTGGAGGATGATTCAGGCTCTTGGATTACCATTAATTCCGCTCAGGTAACCGTACCAATCAATGAAGCCACTTATTTATGGCATCTTTCTTCGTATGCCACTACCTTATATGAACACTGTACTACGAAAAACGAGATGAATTTCCGAATATCATGTGGTGTTACTTTAAATGGAAAATACTATGAAAACATCTATAGTGGTATCATGCATGTCACAAATGCTAATCCGTCCTTCAATGCATTTACTCTGGCAAATACGAACACCACAATAACCAATCTCCTTGGCGTTACGACCTCCACCATACAGAACATGGGAAACTTCCGGGTACAAATCCCCTCTGCCAGCAAAGCCATCGCACAAAAAAGCGCTTCAATTGTAAAATACATTGCTTATCTCATACCTAAAGGTGCCACAAATGTAGTCAAAACTGCTGAAGCCGTATATTCATCTACTTCTCAAGTTAACATAGATATCGGAACTTACTCAACAGCAGGTACCTATCAAATTTGTGTATTTGCAGTTGACTCACGTCAAAATGTCTCCTCTACAATAGCAAAAGACTGCATTATTATTCCTTACCATGCTCCAGTTACCAATATTAATATTTATAGGATGAATGGTTTTGAAAAAGAAATATTTTTAGAACTGTACTCACAATACTCTCGTCTGGCTATCGGCTCTACAGACAAAAATTCTCTTGTATCTATCATGTACCGGTATGCTGAGGTGGGTACTTCACTTCCCTCATCCTGGAAGTCAATAACAGATTATTCATCTGGTATAACAAGTGTCAATGCAACAGATTCAAAACTCACTTATATTAGAAACACTTTGTCTAACTATTTTATTAAAGACTTATCTATTGAAAAATCTTATAATTTTGAATTCAAAATTACAGATAAAGTAGACTCTGTCATTTACTCTATGACCGTAGAACAAGGAATTCCAATACTGGGTGAATTTGATGACGGGCATATTACAATCGGAATGTCGCCGGAACTGGACAACAGTGCAAAATTACAGGTAGCCAGCGATATTCTTGTCACAGACACAGACGGCACAAAACGCATGCTTCTTGAAACATTAAAAAATTTTATGATTTCAAGTGATACAGAACCAACAAACCAGATAGTAGGAGGGATTTGGAATAAAACCTCTTAACTTATGAATAAAAGAAAGGACTAAACAGATGGCTATTTTACAGGGAAAAGAAATTTTAAACCCTTTCATCCACAAAGCAGGCGGTTATGTCAAGTCCCTGCTCTCTTCTAATCATGTAGAAATGAATGACGGCAATACCTTACAGAATGCCATGGATCATATGTTAGACAAAATTTATCCTGTTAGCAGTATTTATCTAAGTATCAACGCTGCTAATCCTAATACTTATTTAGGTGGCACATGGGTTGCTTGGGGCGGCGGACGAGTACCTGTAGGTGTGGATACGTCCCAAGCAGAATTCAGTACTGTCCAGAAAACGGGCGGTTCAAAAACTCATAAGTTAACGTCAAATGAAATGCCTAGCCATTATGGCCATGTTCCTTCTGACGGGGAACAATGGAATGTCGGTAACACAGCACGATATATGGACATTGCAAAGTTAACCGCTTACGGTTCTAGCGGAAGAGGATGGAGTATCTTCGCCGGGAATGAAGTCATTCCCGGCGGAGTAAACAGGGGCGGGAATGCAGCTCATAATAATCTTCAGCCATATATAACTTGCTATATGTGGCTTAGGACTGCCTGATTAGAGTATAGAAATTACACAATAATTAAATGAACTAACCTAAAATGGGAAATGAAACATCTAGAAGGAAGAGGAACTAAAAATGGCTGTTTTGACCGGAAAAAATGTATTAAAACCATATATTAAAAAAACAACTGGTTACATAAAATCTTTATTGTCATCCCAACATGTAGAAATGGACAATGGCAAGACTTTACAATTTACAATTGATGAAATTTCTAACATTTTAACCAACAAATTCTCATATAAACAAATAGGTAATACCGTATTGAAATTTGAAAGCGGCGTACTTATGCAATAGGGTGCTGTAACTTTAGGCAAAGCAAGTTCTGCCGGAGGTATTGCTACTTCTACAGTTACTCTGGTAACTCCTTTTTGCAATAACCAATATCATATATTTCTCTCTCCTTACAATAATGGTAATGTTACAAATTCATATTGGGCCGGGGATGGCGGTGGTAATGACGCTAGAACAACCAACAGTTTTCAAGTAGACTGTAAAAATCAAAGTACTATTATTTGAAATCAAATTTGTCTACTTCGCTATTGGAAGTTGGAAATAATACCTTATCCCATATTAATTAATCACTCGAAAGGAGGAGCCTTGAAATATGGCTATTATAGCAGGCAAAGAAATTCTAAGACCATATATTAAAAAGACGGCTGGATACATAAAGTCACTCATCTCTTCTCAACATGTAGAAATGAGTAATGGTACGACATTACAATCTACTATTGATAAAATTAACAACAATTTATCTTATGAGTCGGGTCAGATCGTAATGTCTGGAACTCCTGTTGGATGTACCGCTACCATTCTTGAATCCAATAGTCTCTATGTTAAAATAGGAAAATTAGTATTTTTCAATGCAGAATTAACAATTGGAAACAATGGTACCAATCCAAATCTTACTGTTTCCATACCGTGTCTACCGTACAATACTAAAGTACATTCTACCTTTTCCGCTGGATACCAAAATTGTGTTGTTAAAGCAAACGGAAGTGATAATAATACAGTATTGAAGGCTGGAGCATATGGGAATGGTAAAAATGTTTACCTTTCCTATTCAAGCGGCGGACGTGTTTGGACTGCATCACAAAAAGATATCATATCGGGCAGCGGAGCTATTTTGATAAGTGGATTTTATATCACAGACGAATAATACATCGATAGTCCAAGCAATATTATAATTTCATATACAAAACAAAAAGGGGGGGACATAAAATGTCCATTATAGCAGGAACAGAAATTGTAAAGCCATATGTAAAAAAAGCAGCCGGATATATTAAATCGCTATTATCCGCTCAACATGTGGCGATGAATAATGGAATGACACTACAATCCACTGTTGATGAGATAAATAATAATTTGTCCTTTTCTTATATTAAATCATCATATAGAACAGCTCTTTGGAAAGAATCTGGTACTGTACCTTTTGTTTTATCGGAAAAACAAGGAAATTGTTTTTCATTAGATTCCTCTGGGCAAGTTATTATTGGTGATAACGTCTCTGCAGTCAGAGTTTATGCGAGCGTTGGCTGCGGCAGTGGTACTAATAACAGAGCATGGGCATATTTAGTCCATAATAATACCGAAATAGATAACGGATTGGAATATGGGAATTACGCAATAATTAAATTAACTAATATAATATCAGTTAAAAAAAATGACAAAATAAGTATCACTTTTTATGAAACAAGAGGAATTTGTATTGACGGGTTATCTTGTAATTTAATTGTAGAAAAAATTTATTAAAACATAATAAAACGAGAAGTGAAACATCTAGAAAGAAGAGGCGCTAAAAATGGCTATTTTGACCGGAAAAAATGTATTTAAACCATATATTAAAAAAACAACCGGATACATAAAATCTCTATTATCTTCTCAACATGTGGAAATGAAGGGTGGAAAAACATTACAGACTGCTGTCGATGAGATAAATAATAATTTAATTAGTATAAATAGCAATTTGCAGACCATGCTAAAATGTGCTGTACATAGCGATACTTACACAGTTGGTGGCAAATCTATTCGGAAGATTGACATTAGCAGCAAAATCCCCCGCACAGTTGAATATGTAGCTGGATGGACCGCCGTTAGAACAGACAACCCATCATTGTACACAGCGACACTCAGTACATTCGGTGACATCACTGAACTTATCGTTACTAACAGCGACACCAATAACAAGGATATTAGCCTTGTTGTTTATGTGTTATACAAAGACAAACTATAGTTTTGTATTATTAAGAACTGTCATAAACATATAATACCCAGTCATCTCCACTCCGCTCTCTTTTTTGATTTGCGTAAACTTGGTTCCCACTCTCAAATTGATTACACATCGCAGATTAGAATATATTGCACAAGGAATAAGTATACACACTGGTGCCACCGAACAATTATTATACACTTGTAACATTGAAAGAAACTCCGTATTAAAAGGATATTTATATTATGCCTTATCAAATTAATGAATGGGATTTTCTACTTTTATGATGAATGATATAAATAAAACTTCATGTTTTAGAAATTAACATTTGAAATGGGGTGATTGATATATGTCTATATTGACTGAAAAACAAATATTGAAGCCATATATTAAAAAGGCAACCGGATACATAAAATCTTTATTATCTGCTCAGCATGTTGAAATGAATAATGGTATAACATTACAATCCACGGTTGACCAGATAAATAATAATTTAACTTTATTAAATAGCAATTTAGGTGCCGGGGGAATCGTGGAATCCGGCAACGGTTACGTGCGTTATAGAGATGGCACACAACTATGCTGGACAGCCAAGAGCGCAACATACAATTACAGCACAGCATACGGTTCCGTATATCACACCGGAATTCAATACTTCGAGTTTGCAAAGGCATTCATCACCAGACCTTCAATAACCGCTTCTGCCGGTTCCGCCGGCCTAACATATGTGGCGAGTATACGAGTATCCAGTGACTGGAAATCTGTAGGATTAATATTCTGCAACCCTGCAAGCACGTCAGGGTTGTTAACTGATATCAGCATTATAGCGGTCGGCCGCTGGAAGTAATTTATAGCTTACTCAACGTACCATTCGGCACAAGAAACAATGTATCCTCCGCACTGTACTTGGATATTCGTGCCTTTGAAGAACCCTACTTTCCCTGTGGATGGAGTTATGACACGAAATAGTCCCCGGTCTGTCCACGGAATACAGCAACCGCTTGGACATAGGAATCTGGTCTGTCAGATGTAGTAAGGTTGGCTATAGCTCCGTCAACAGACGATACACCATTCATTATTTGGAGGATGCGATGATTACCGCATCGGGTCAGCTTGGCACCGTTTCCCAAGTCTATAATATCGAGAACTAAATTGCTATTTAACTCTCTAATTAATTTAAATTTCAGAATTTATAATATATTCTCATTAAAAATATATATTCACTTTAAGCATATAAAATATGACAATACAATAAAACCTCCGAGTTTATATACCTGACCGTTGGAAATAGATTAAACTTTAATTCTTAGAAAGTAACATTTGAAATGAGGTGATTCAAATTTGTCCATATTGACTGGAAAACAAGTACTAAAGCCATACATCAAAAAAGCAACTGGATACATAAAATCTTTATTGTCCTCTCAACATGTGGAAATGAATGATGGAAAAACATTGCAATCCGCTGTTGATGAAATAAATAATAATCTAAATGCTATGTCTTATGAGAGGTTAAGCATAGGCAAATGGCTATTAAAAAAATATAGTGACGGTAGTTGTGAGATGAGGGCAACTTTTGAGTACATTGACGCAAGCACAGACTATGTGCAGCATATAGAAATGCTCCCGATACAACTGATTTGGAAGCAAAATGCTTTTCTGAATTCAACTGGGCAAGGAGGATATGCTAAAAATGTTTCGCCTTATGATAATACCTCTTTGATGGACAGGGTCAACATTACTTATCGTAATTCGTCTTCTAATTCAATAAAAAGTCAAATTGTTGTATATGTATATGGACATTGGAAATGATGCATAACTGTAGTTTGTATTTTACGATTCTGAATATGTAAGATGTAGCCTGAATTGTTGTGCGTAGCATATATGCTGCTGGGACAATGCCCATTGCGTAGCCAGCAGGGCGGCTACCAGATACTCCAAAGAGGAATGTAACCCCGCCTGTTGCACAATTATAAAATCCTTTACCGCCCTCAAGAGTAGCACTTGAAGAAACTCAACATTAATAAAATTCTTACATCCTAAAATAACAAGAATACATAATCGTTGGAAATAGGTTAAACTACAAGTTTTAAAAATTAACATTTGAAATGAGGTGATTTAAATTTGTCCATATTAACTGGAAAACAAGTATTAAAACCGTATATCAAAAAAACAACCGGATACATAAAATCTCTATTATCCGCTCAGCATGTTGAAATGAATAACGGCATAACATTACAATCTGCTGTTGATGAGATAAATAATAATTTGACTACTTTAAATTCTTATGATCTAAATGTCCCTGTGGTTATTGGATATCGTAACAATAAGCCAGTGTATAAACTTATAAAACAGTTTCCTTCCACAACTTATAATTTAAGCATTAACGGAGAAATAAAAATCAGCATACCAGAAATAGTAGGTAAACAGCTAATAGGATATACTTCAAATCTATTTGCTAGTTACGGTTGTTACATGCTTCCGTATGCTTCTGCCCCCAATAGATATCCCACTACATTAGTTCGTCATTTATACACAACTGCCGACGCATATGCCAGTTATCATAACAATGGAGAAAACTGGGCAAATTGGACGCTCGAAATTGTAATATATTATGTGTAGACAACAAAGATAGGAAGTAAAACATCTAGAAAGACGAGGAACTCCAAATGGCAGTTTTGGCCGAAAAACAAGTATTAAAACCATATATCAAAAAAGCAGCTGGATACATAAAATCCTTATTATCCGCTCAGCATGTAGAAATGAATAACGGTATAACATTACAGTCCGCTGTTGATGAGATTCATAATAACTTATATGAAACAAAAAAGAAAATGAGCGTTTTAAGTATAGACACTCAGACAACAATTACTCACCCAACTGCTTGGGGAATTACAATAGTACCCTTTAGAGAAGAAACCATAAATACGGATACTTCTCTTTTCACCTTTGATACTGCCTTACATGGTATTGTTATAAACAAAAATGCCGCCATTAAAATTAATGGTTATTTCTTTTCGCTTGATAACGGACTCTATACTATGCCTACGATTAATGGAAGCTATGCTCGAACTTATGCGTCAGGAGTAAATGATACTTATCTAGGTGGATACACGGCAACATTTGAAGTGTATGCTAAAGTGTCTAAAAATGATAAAATACAACTTGGTTTTGGCAAAAAGCAATCTATAACAACATCAATTTATGGGCAATTATGTGTAGAACTTATTGAGGCTTTATAAGTTCCACGGTATATAGTATCACTTGAATTATTATTTCTCTCCCACTAAATGAAAGGATCAATTCCCATGATAAACAACGACACTAATCTTCTTCTCTCCATGTTGGAAGGTCACGATGCAGTGGAAGTGGCCACCGTCCTTCTCTGCATCCTCATCCTTACTGTCATGGTCTGGAAGATAAAACAAAAAATTAACCAATATCTCACCTCCCGTCTCCAACACATGGAGGAGGAAGCACAGGAAAAGCAAAAGCTCTTCTCTTTAATAGAAAAATGTGAAAACCGCATTACTGAACTGGAGAACAGGCAGGCCATAGACTCCAGTCAATCTGACATTTACATTCAGACGCTGAAAGAATCTATAGAAAATCTATCCAAGCAAGTCACACAAATCAGTCAAAAGCTCGATTCCACCAATCTGGAACTTCTCAATCAAAAAAAGGAATCCAACGAAACAAAGGTAAACGAACTGCGGGACCGGCTTCTGCAAGGTTACCGCTACTACACATGCGCTTCCACCAATCCGTCCCGCACATGGAATGAGATGGAGGCAGACGCATTCTGGAAGATGTTCCGGGATTATGAAAACAGGGGTGGAAATGGTTACATGCACACAGATGTGGAGCCTGCAATGAGAAAACTGCCTATAACGAAACTATTTGACGAAGCCAAAGAATAAGGAGGTCATTATGGCATCATATAACATACACGCAGGGCATTGCCCACAAGGAAACGGCGCTTCCGGAGCGGTCGGTATTTTAAAAGAATCTGTCGAAGACCGTCTGGTCAAAGACGAGGTAATCCGCCTATTGAGGAATGAAGGACATACCGTCTACGATTGTACCGTCAATTACAACACAACTCAGACAGGCTGTCTCAGAGGTATCGTCAACATGTGTAACCAACATACGGTAGCACTTGATGTAAGCATACACTTGAACAGCGGCCGGAACGATTATTCTGGTGATGGGAGTACAGGCGGAACTGAAGTGTTCAACTATGACACCCGCACAAAAGCTATTTCAGACCGTATCTGCCACAATATCAGTTCCACCCTCGGCATCCGCAACCGTGGCACCAAATATTCCAAAAATCTCTATGTACTAAATAGTACTAAAAATCTTGCTATTCTTATTGAATGTTGCTTTGTTGACGACAAAGACGATACAGACAGATGGGATTATCGAAAATGCGCACAGGCTATTGTAGAGGGAATCTTAGGGCGCACCATTTCCCCCTCCTCCTCTTCATCTAACACTTCCGTAAGCGCTCCAACTATTTCTTCCAATTCTGGCACTTCATCCGAAATTCAAGTAAAATATCAGGCTTACGCAAACGGCAGATGGTGGGCTGATATTACCAATTACAATACTAGCAATTCCGACGGATATGCAGGCGTCATCGGGGTGCCCATTATGGCTCTTCGCGCGAACACAGTGGGTAAACCGGAAGTTTGCGGTTATCTCGAATATCGGGCACACAGCCTGAACGGCGGATGGTTCAACTGGCAGCGCGATCGGCAAAAGGACTCCGCCGGTGAAAACTTTGCGGGTAACTGCCGCACAAAGCTAGATGGACTACAGATGCGTCTCATTTCCTGCCCCGGACATGATGTACACTACCGTGTCCATACAATAGGAAAAGGCTGGCTCCCATGGGTGACCGGATACGGCAGCGGAGCCGACGGATATGCCGGTTGGTATGGATATCCCATAGACGCAGTTCAAATTTATGTGTAATGGGGACAGGTCCCAACGCGTTGGGACCTGTCCCCCTCTACAATTCCAAAAATATTCCGACTACTCAACTCTTCCTCTCTCCCTGCAGCTTTCCTCTACACATTGTGTGCATCCCTCGGAGGTTTTTTGTCACAAAAAATCTCCAGCCACATCATCGTGGCCGGAGACGAATTATATAACATCCTATGTTTTGAATTGTCTGAATATTCCCAGATTTGTCGACGGGGACGGGTCCCAATGCATCGGGGACTGTCCCCAATGCGTCCCCAACGAGTTATTCTGATAATTCTAACCCTAATTCTTCTAATTGTTTTACATCTACCGCGCTCGGTGCCTCTGTCATCAAGTCGGAGGCATCTTTCACTTTCGGGAATGCAATCACGTCTCTGATGCTGTCTTCTTTTGCCATCAGCATGACCATGCGGTCCAGACCGTAAGCGAGTCCTGCGTGTGGCGGTACTCCGTACTTGAATGCCCTGAGGAGGAAACCGAACTGTTCTTCTGCCTGCTCCGGCGTGAAGCCCAGCACCTCGAACATCTTATTCTGAATTTCCTGATTGAAGATTCGCACGCTGCCCCCGCCGATTTCGTTTCCGTTCAGCACGATATCGTAAGCCTTTGCACGCACCCTTCCCGGGTCGGTATCGATATACTGCAGGTCTTCTTCCATCGGCATGGTAAATGGATGATGCATCGCGGTGAAACGGTTCTGCTCATCGTTCCACTCGAGAAGTGGGAATTCTGTTACCCACAGGAACTTGTACTCGCTCTTATCGAGCAGCTCCATCTGGCGTGCCAGCTCGAGGCGGAGATTCCCGAGGACATCCCAAACCACCTTATTCTTATCGGCCGCGAAGAGAAGTAAATCCCCGTTCTCGCCGCCCATCGCCTGAATAAGCGCGCTCATCTCTTCCTCTTTCATGAACTTCGCGAAGGAGGATTTCACGGTACCGTCTTCTTGAATCGCGATGTACGCAAGTCCTTTCGCGCCGAAATCCTTGGCAAAATCTACCAGCTTGTCAATCTTCTTTCGAGGCATTGCTCCCTGTCCTTTTGCGTTGATTCCACGGACGGACCCCCCATTTTCAACAGCGCCCTTGAACACGACGAACTCGCAGTCTTTGACTGTCTCCGTCACGTCCACAAGCTCCATTCCGAAGCGGGTATCTGGCTTATCGGAACCGTATCTGTCCATGGCCTCCTGCCATGTCATCCTCGGAATCGGAAGGGACACTTCCTCCCCAAGAATCTCCTTGAACACCTTAGCCAGCAGTCTTTCATTGACATCGATGACATCATCCACATCCACGAAGGACAGCTCCATATCAATCTGCGTAAATTCCGGCTGGCGGTCCGCCCGAAGATCCTCGTCGCGGAAGCATTTTACTATCTGGAAATAACGGTCATACCCGGAGCACATCAATAACTGCTTAAATATCTGCGGTGACTGGGGCAATGCATAAAAATTGCCCGGATGCACACGGCTCGGCACCAGATAATCTCTGGCCCCCTCCGGGGTGCTCTTTATCAAAAACGGAGTCTCAATCTCAAGAAATCCTTCTTCCGCAAGGAACTGACGTGTCAGCGTCGCCACCTGACTCCTCATAATCAAGTTACGCTGCAAGTCCGGCCTTCTCAAATCAAGAAAACGGTATTTCAGGCGAAGCTCCTCTTTTGTCTTAGAATTCTCCTCAATCGGGAACGGCGGCGTCTCTGACTCAGACAAAATCCGCAACTCCTCCGGCTTGATTTCCACAGCGCCGGTAGCCAGATTTTCATTTACCGCACCGGAACGTGCCTCCACCGTTCCTACCACAGCCACGACAAACTCACTTCTGAGCTTCGCCGCCTTGGCAAGCATCTCATTATCTGTACTTTCCTCTTCAAACACAACCTGAATCAACCCGGAACGGTCGCGCACATCTACAAAGATAAGCCCTCCCTTGTTCCGGTTCTTCTGTACCCATCCCATAATCGTCACTTTTTCACCGATATTCTTCTCGGAAATCTCCGCACAACGGTGCGTACGCTTCAAGCCCAGCATCAATTCTGCCATTCTTCTCTCCTCCTACAATTCTCCTACTGAATCTCTATAACAATCAACAATATCCAGATATCCGTCCGCATTCAGCTGCTCTTTCTGGAACTTCTTATTCTTCTTCATATTCGCAATCAGCACCTGCTTCCCTGCCTCACGATCCGCCTTTGCCATCGCCAGCACCTTCAGAATCCCTTCCTTGTGCATGTTCTTCTCCAGAAGATAGGCTTTTTTCTCCCGTCTTGTGGGCACTTCATAGCCATTTTCAAGAAGCAGCATGACAATACGCTCAAACCCGATGGAAAATCCACAGGCCGGTGTGTCCTGTCCCGTAAATTTGCCTATCATCTTATCATAGCGCCCGCCTCCTGCCACAGAGCCGCCGAATTCATCCATCACGACCTCAAAAATCGTACCGGTATAGTAAGACTGCCCACGCACAAGTGTGGGGTCGAATTTGACCTTGAACTCGGCCTCCTTCGCACTCTCCACGCTGGATATGATCATCTCCATGCTGTCCGCGATTTCCACGTCCAAATGGCCCGCAAGCTTCTCCTTACAGAAGCGGATGCCCTCCACATCCCCGGATATCTCGTCAAAGAGCCCGAGATACGTGTCCACGTTCTCCGCAGAATATCCCATCTCCTGAAGCTCCGCCTTCACGCCGTCTGCCCCGATTTTATCCATCTTGTCGAGGATGATAAATACCTCATCGTAGTCCTCTTCTTTAAATCCACTGTAGGAAGCCATCGCCTTCAAAATGTTCCGGTCATTGATGCACACCGTAAAATTATGAAAATCCAGCTTGCCGAGCATAGCCGTGGTCGCCAGAATCAGTTCGATTTCCGCAAGGTTGCCCGCTTCGCCGAGAATATCGATATCACACTGCATAAACTGGCGGAAACGCCCTCGCTGCGGTCTGTCCGCACGCCACACATTGCCAATCTGCATGGCCTTAAAAGGAGACGGAAGCTCATTTGCATGGTTCGCATAATATCTGGCAAGCGGCACCGTAAGGTCATAGCGAAGCCCGCCGTCAACCAAATCCAGCTCCTCCTTGGCCGTATCGATTTTCAGCTTCTCGCCACGCTTCAAAATCTTAAATATCAACTTCTCATTGTCGCCCCCCTGCTTGCTGCACAGGTTCTCGATATGCTCCACGCATGGAGTCTCCATAGAGGAAAATCCGAATGTTTTATAAGTATCTTTGATCAGACCAATGACATAGTCCCTGATTTCCATCTCTGCCGGAAGCATGTCCTTCATCCCGGTCACCGGTTTCTTCTTTAACGCCATAACCATTCTCCTTTTCGTTCTATCATTTCATCGATGCGGGAAATATATTCCCCCACATCCTTGACATTCTCAATCCGTATCAAATTCGTCTTTCTGCCGTTCCTGCTGCCCGGCGCGTCGATTTCATAGGGAAGCACCACCTTGGTGGAAGCTCCCGCTCCCGCCGCCACGATGGACTGCCGCTCCTCCATAATAAGTATATTGTATATTCCGGCTTTGTCAACCTTTGCATAGCCAACATTTTCAAAATTTCCGGCAATATTTTTCTGACGGTACAGATAATAAGGCAAAAGCCCCATCTCCTGCGCGCATGCGGCTGCCATGTCGATCATCTGCTCCAGCTCTCGGGCCATCTGCGTGTAATTCAAGGACTCTGTACTTTCTCTGCGCTCTCTGGTGAGGCGTGAACCATGCTTCATGGCGAGCGCGTGCACCGTCAGGCTGTCGGGCGCAAGCTCCTGAATCTGCCGTAGCGTGTCCCGCATATCCTCCGGGTGCTCTCCGGGAAGCCCCGCAATCAAGTCCATATTAATATTGTCAAAGCCAAGCTCCCTTGCCATATGGAAAATGTCAATGATGTCTTGTACCGTGTGCCGTCTCCCGATAATGTCCAGCGTCCTCTGCTGCATCGTCTGCGGGTTGACCGATATTCTTCCTACTTTATGGCGTGCTATGACGGCCAGCTTCTCTCTGGTGATACTGTCCGGGCGGCCCGCCTCTATGGTAAATTCTTTCAAATCCGCGAAGGAAAACTTCTCCTCCAGACAACTCAAGACCCTGTCCATCTGAGGCGCAGTCAAGGTCGTGGGCGTACCGCCTCCCATATAAATGGTATTCAGCTTTTTCTGCCGTGAAACATCCGCGATAAATTCCAGTTCCTTTATCAGGGCATCCACGTATTCGTCCGTGCGCTTCTCCCATTTTGCAATCGGATAAGAAGTAAAAGAGCAGTAACTACATGTAGTCGGGCAAAACGGAATTCCGATATAGAGACTGTACCCGTCCTCGCAGTCCAGAAGCTCAAGCTGGGCCTTCTCCCGCCGTACAATCTCAATCCCAAGCTGAGCCTTCTTCTCACTGACCACATAAGTATCGTGCATGAAATCCACAATCTCCCGGTCGGAAAGCCCCTCTTCCAGTTTCTCCATAATCATCTTTGTAGGACGCACGCCGGTCATATTGCCCCAAGCATGGCTCTCCCCGGTAAGCTCCTCCAGCCAGCGGTATAATTTTTTATTGATATAGCGCTTCTCCTCCCGCTTATCCCCGATGTCCGCCGTCTCGCCCTTCTCCACGCAAAAACAAGAACCGCCCTCCATGTTTATCATAACCAGCGGTTCTTGTGTCGTTTCTACGGTCTGGCCGATCGGCTCGTCGGGGAAGAAGGATTTCACAATATGAAACATGTCATATGTGAAACGTTCATTCTTGCACCTGATTTCAATCATGTCCTTAACCTCTTCACTTCTTTCTCAACTTTTACACAAAAGGATTACTCACCTTTTCATTTCCAATCGTAGTCGCCCCCATATGTCCCGGATAGACGATCGTTTCATCCGGCAGCATGAAGAGCTTCTCTTTGATCGAGCGGATCAAAGCCGACATGCTGCTTGTAGCGAAATCCGTTCTTCCCACAGAACAGCAGAATAACGTGTCTCCACTGAAAAGTATTTGCTCGGATTCCACATAATAGCAGACTCCGCCCGCGGTATGTCCCGGTGTATGAATTACCTTGAAGTCATACCCTGCCACTGTAATCACATCGCCGTCATGAATCACATCGCCCTTCGGATAGCTGTAACCGGCTGTGTAAACGGTGGACTCGTTAAGCTGTGGTGTGTGCAGAAGCTCCAAATCCTGCTCCTCCACATATACCGGCATCTCCCCGAACCGCTCAATGATTCCGTCAATCCCCATAATATGGTCAAAATGGGCATGAGTCAGGAAAATAGCCTTCACCGTCAGCCCTTCCTCCACAATATGGCTGACCAGATAAGAAGGGGCGGCAGCAGGATCCACCAGAACTGCCTCCTTGGTCTCCTCATTCCACACCAGATAACAATTGGTGCTGATTATTCCTGTAACAAACTTCTCTACCTTCATCTCTTTACCCCACTGCTCGTTCTATATCTAACACGCCCTCAAGCTGGCGCAGCTTCTTGGTCACCTTCAGCAGGTCGTCCTTGTTTCCTACTATGAAGCCCGCCTCGATGGTGGCCGTGCCCTGCTTGTTTGTGCGTACATTCATTGACTTTACATCAAGATTCATCTCGGTAAATACTTTGGACATATCCATCAAAAGTCCCTGCCGGTCGTTGGCATACATCTTAATCTCCGCAAGATATCTTCCGCCCTCGTTCTCCGCCGGTTTTTCCCATTCTGCTGTAATCAGACGGGCACGCTCCGCCTCGGACAGATGAATGATATTCACACAGTCCGTGCGGTGGATGGACATTCCACGTCCTCTTGTGATAAATCCTACAATCTCATCCCCCGGCACCGGATTGCAGCATCTGGAGAAACGGACGGCCATATCATCGATTCCCTTGACGACAATGCCGCTCTTTGACTTGGTGATGTGAATCCGGTTCTTGGCAGCCTCCGCCACCTTCTCCAGCACACTCTCATCCGTCAGTTCCTTCTTATGATCCTTGCCGTACTCCTCGGCAAGCCGGTTGACGATCTGGCCCTCCTTCAGGCCGCCATGCCCAAGCGCAGCCAAAATAGACTCCCAGTCCCGGAATCCATACTTCTCCTGCACTACCTGCATATATTTCGGTTTCGTCAAGTCCGAGAGCACAAACCCCTTGGACTTACAGTAAGAGGCCAGCATTTCCTTGCCCCTTATGATATTTTCTTCCTTAAATTCTTTCTTGAACCACTGGTTGATTTTATTCTTTGCCTGTGTACTTTTTACGATATTCAGCCAGTCGCGGCTCGGCCCTTTCGAGTTCTGTGACGTGAGAATCTCAATACGGTCGCCGTTTTGAATCTTATAGTCGATGTTGACAAGCTTCCCGTTCACTCTGGCGCCGACCATCTTGTTACCGACAGCCGTGTGAATGGCGTAGGCAAAGTCGATAGGTGTGGAGCCGTTGGGCAGGTTCTTCACATCGCCGTTCGGTGTAAAGCAGTACACATCCTCGGCAAACAAATCCAAATCGCCTTTGAGCAGGTTCAAGAACTCCCGGTTGTCGGACATATCTCGCTGCCACTCCAGAATCTGGCGCAGCCAGCTTAACTTCTCCTCTTCTTTGGCCTCGACACTCTTCTTTCCGTCGTCGGTCTCTTTATACTTCCAATGGGCCGCAATTCCGTATTCTGCAGTCTTGTGCATCTCCTCCGTACGAATCTGAATCTCAAAGGGCTGCCCCACCGAACTCATCAGCGTCGTGTGGAGCGACTGGTACATATTCGGCTTTGGCATGGCGATGTAATCTTTAAAACGTCCCGGAACCGGTGTGTACATCTCATGAATCACCCCTAAAGCCGCATAGCAGTCCTTCACAGAATCTACAATTATACGCACCGCGAACAAATCGTATATCTGATCCACCGTTTTGTCCTGATTGACCATTTTCTTATAGATACTGAAAAAATGCTTCACCCGCCCATTGACCTCGGCATCGATGTTGGCATTTTTCATGTGTTGTGACACCTCGTTCACGATCTGCTGTACGAACTCTTCCCTCTCCGTCTGTCTGGCATTGATCTGCTTGACCAGATCGTAGAACACCTCCGGCTGAGAGTATTTGAGCGCCAGATCATCCAGCTCTGTCTTAATCTTTGATATACCAAGCCGTTGTGCGATGGGCGCGTAAATGTCCATCGTCTCTTTTGCTTTCTCTTTTTGCTTTTCCGGGCGCATGAACTGCAGCGTCCTCATATTGTGCAGGCGGTCCGCAAGTTTGATAATAATGACCCGGATATCCTTGGCCATGGCGAGGAACATTTTCCTCAAATTCTCGGCCTGTACCTCCAGCTTATCGGATGAGTAGGACAGCTGCCCCAGCTTGGTGACGCCGTCTACCAAAAGTGCGACCTCATCCCCGAACTCTTTGCGGATTTCTTCGTCGGTCATGATAGTGTCTTCTACTGCATCATGAAGCATCCCCGCAACAATTGTTTCTTTATCCATCTCAAGCTGTGCCAGAATAATGCTGACCCAGAGCGGATGTATGATATAGTCTTCACCGGATTTTCTCTTTTGCCCCTCATGCGCCGCTTTCGCAGTGCGGTATGCCTTCTCTATCATGGACACGTCCGCGGACGGATGATACTTGCGGACACGTTCAATCAAGCTGTTGTACAATTCATCCGGGTTCTGATAATCTGCAGGTGCCTTTACGGCATGGCCATCCACCAACTCCAGATGATTATTTGCCGCATCAAAATTTGCTTCTTGTACCGTCACATCTGCCATATCTTCCCCCTCCTTTTCCTTTTAATTCCCGGGATACTGAATAATGGATTCCACTTCGTATCCTTCTAATTTCTGTCTGCCGTTCAATCCCATGAGTTCCATGAGAAATACACATTTTACGACCGTACCGCCGAGACCTTCTATCAACTTGATAATTGCCTCAATCGTACCTCCGGTCGCCATAAGGTCATCCACGATAACCACACGGTCCCCCGGCTTGATGGAACGTTTATGAATCTCGATCTCCGCCACTCCGTACTCCAGCTCATAAGTCATAGAAGCCGTCTCACAGGGCAGTTTTCCTTTCTTTCTGACCGGCACAAACGCTTTGTTCAGATTATAAGCAACCGGCATGCCAAAGATGAACCCTCTAGATTCCGGCCCGATTACAATATCAAAATCAATATCCTCTATTTTTTCCTGCAGCTGGTCAATCGCCATATGCAGCGCTTTTGCGTCCTCCAATATACTCGTAACATCCCGGAATATAATTCCTTCCTCCGGAAAATCCGGTATGCTGACAACATAATCCTCTAACTTTTTCATTTGCCGTCCCACCTTTTAAATTTAATCGCCCTAATTGCACGCATGTGCAATTATTATACCACCTACGCAGGAAAGGAAGCGGCACATGTGACATTTCCTTTTCAAGTAGTGGCTTGCCGGTATAATATGCCGCTTTGCGGCATAAAGGCAATGCAATTGCCTTAATTGCACGCATGTGCAATTATTATACCATAAATTTCGAATTTTTCAAATTTATTTGTAATTTTGCACTACAATCTGTGGTGTGCGGATTCCTTGATATTCGTTGATATCTGGGTAATAGGTGAAGGACATATAGATGTCCTGTCCTCTCCCCGCCAGTAGGTTTCTCTGTGCCCGCTCTCCAAAAGCCGTCTCGATGTAGGCAAGAAAGTCTTCCACATTTCCGAAATAAATGGCGTCTATCTCTGTGCCTCCTGTGTCTTTGACTCTCATTTTCAGGACGTTCCTGTTCTTCCCAAGTACGCGGGCGCTTTTCACTTCGACCTTGCGCTCTGCAAATACGGGCTTGGGATTGGCCTTCCCGTAGGGTTCCAGCACGCCCAATTCTTTCACAAATCCCTCCGTCACGTTGCAAAATGGGAGCTGCATATCAATGGATACTTTTTCAACCAAATCTTCCTCCGTGATTCCGGACGTGTCGTTGATTGCTTTCCTGAATTCTGCCAGATTCTCCTCCGGGAGGGAAAGTCCCGCCGCCATCTTATGTCCCCCGAACTTGCTCAGGAGATTCCGGCAGCGGTTCAGCCCTTCGTACATATGCCAGCTTTCAATGGAGCGGCCGGAACCTTTCAGCCCCTCCGCCGCTTTGGTGAGCACGAATACGGGCTTATAATATTTCTCCCTCACCCGTCCTGCCACAATTCCTGCCAGACTTTCATGACAGTTGGGGAGATAAATGACCAAGACCCGGTCGTGGTAAATGGGTGTAGTCTCTACCTGTGAAAAGGCTTCCTCCACCGCGGCCGCAGTCATGTCCTTCCTGCTGTCATTCAGTGCCTTCAAGTCTCCCGCCAGCACATCGGCCTCCCTGCTGTTATCCGCCTCCAAAAGCTCCAGCGCCCGCTTGGCGGTATCCAGTCTGCCGCTGGCATTCATGCAGGGCCCAAGGACGAATCCGATATGGTAGGCAGACAATCGTTCTACATCCACCCCTGTACACGCAATCAATGCTTTCAGCCCCTTATTTTGTGTCCGTTTCAGCATTTCCAGTCCCTGCTTCACAAATATCCTGTTTTCATCCACCAGATCCATCACATCGCCCACGGTGGCAATGGCTACATTTTCCATCAAATAATCAATATCGTCCACATCGGCTCCCATGGCTTCGCATAGCGCTTCCGTCAGCTTGTAAGCCACAGCCGCCCCGCAGAGCCCCTTGAACGGATAAGGGCAGTCCTCCCTTTTGGGGTCCACCACCGCGTCTGCGGGGGGCAGCAGGTACCGACGCCCTTCCTCTGTATCCTCATAGGGGACTTCATGGTGGTCGGTCACAATGACGGTCATCCCAAGGCTCTTTGCATAGTCGATTTCTTCTGACGCGGCAATCCCGTTGTCGCAGGTCACAATCGTGTCCACGTCCGCGTCCAGTGCACGCTCTATCAGGTGCCGGTTCAGCCCGTACCCATCCTTCATCCGGTCGGGAATGTCACTGTCCACATCGGCTTTCAAATAAGCAAGCCCCTTCATCAGTATGTAAGTGGATTGAATCCCGTCGATGTCATAATCTCCGATAATCCGTATCTTACTGCCGTCCTTGATTTTTTCCATCAACACGGCCACGGCCTTGTCCATATCCTTCATCAACATACCGTCGTACAGATCCGCTATCGTACCGTTCAGATAACGGTCAATAGCCTCGTCGCCGATAATTTCCCGGTTCCGTATCAGCGACGCGATCCGTGGGCTGATGTGGAACTTTTCGCTGATTGCCTGAAAGTCGGCTCCTTTTCTTAATAGTACCCAGCTTTCCATATTTTCTCCTAGCTTTTGTCCAAAAAAGGTGCCGGAAGAATTCCCCCAACACCTTTCTGTATTTACTGTTTATTTTTCCTTTTTCATGAACTTCGTCCGCATCACATACCACAGAGCGCCTGTCACACATACGGAAGAGTAAGCGCCGCACACGATACCTACCATCAGCGGGCTCGCAAATTCTTTGATGGAGCTTACTCCCATAACGAAGAGTACCGCGACCATGACAAATGTAGTCAGTGAAGTGTAGATACTTCTTGTCAGTGTGTAAGTAATACTCCTGTTCACCACATCTGCAAGTTCGTCATTTCTCTTGCGGCCTTTCATCTCCTCGCGGATACGGTCGAAGATAACAATGGTCGCGTTGATAGAGTAACCTACGATAGTCAGCATACATGCGATAAACGTATTTCCTACGGTTACTCTTGCCACTGCGTAGAACATCAGGACAACGAGTACATCATGTACCAGCGCAAGCACGGCGCTCGTCGCAAAGCGTACATCTTTGAATCGGAACCAGATGTAAAGCAGCATACAGATGGTTGCAATGAGAACCGCCACAATGGCGTCCTGACGCATTTCTGAGCTGACCGTAGAACTGATATTTTCAGCGGTGATTTTGGCCGCATCCACGCCGAACTTATCTGCCAGCGCCTGATTCAGTGCCTCACGCTCATCCAAGTCAAGTGTCTGTGTCTTGATGATTACCTGATTGGTGTCTTTGACTTTCTGGGTCTGAACATTCTTATCCCCGGTCACTTCCTCTACTACCGGCACGATTTCTGAATCTATCTCTTTGATGCTGTAGTCTTTATCAAACGTTACGTTCGTAGAAGTACCGCCCTTAAATTCCAGACTGTAGTTGAGCGCGCCGTTCCCCTTGGAGGACTGGATGCCCATCGCCACAAATCCCACGCAGATTACTGCGATTGAGACAGCAAAGAAAACCGCCTTCTTGCCGAGGAAATTGATTGGCTTTCTCGCTTCTTTCTTCTTTGCGTAGAACTTCACGTCCCGGATTCCTACCGCATAGAATGCGTACACAATCATCCTTGTGATAACAAGGGCTGTGAACATAGACACAACAATACCGAGGGCCAATGTCTGTGCAAAGCCTTTTACACTTCCTGAGCCTTTTAGCCCCAGAACGATGGCGGCAATCAAGGTTGTTACATTCCCGTCCACAATGGCGGACATGGCTTTGTGGAAACCGTTCCTGAGCGCAGACTTCACGCTGATACCAGCCGTGACTTCCTCACGCACACGGGCAAAAATAATGACATTTGCATCCACGGCCATACCGATGGACAAGATAATACCGGCGATACCCGGAAGTGTAAGCGTGATATCAAACGCATTCAGCAGGAGCAGAACCAGTCCTGTATAAATCAAAAGCGCAAGGCTGGCCGCGAATCCTGGAAGCAGGTATACCACGCACATGAAGATAAATACGATGGCAAGTCCGATTGCCCCGGCTTTTAAGCTGGTGCTGATTGCTTCCTCACCAAGCTGGGCGCCTACCACATTGGAGCGCAGCTCTTCCAGCTCGAGCTGCAGGCCGCCGATTCGGATAGTGGAAGCCAGAGTCTCCGCCTCTTCATAGGAAGCCATGCCTGTGATGACCGCTTCTCCTGCGGTGATTGCTTCATTTACCCTCGGGGAGCTTATCGTCTCTCCGTCGTAGATGATGGCAATCTGTTTTCCTACATTCGCTTCTGTTGCCTCCGCGAACTTTTGTGCCCCTTCTTTTGTAAGTGTCAGGGCAACCACATATTGGTTATTTTTTGTCGTCTTATCCTGCTGAGTTCTGGCCTCCGCAGTCTCTACGTCCGTACCCGAGAGCACTGTCTCTCCCTCTGAGTCCTGAAATACGAGGGAACCTGGCTTTCCTAGCTCCTCCAGTACTTTATTGGCGTCTGAAACACCCGGAATCTCGATACTGATACGGTCGTCACCTTCCTGATAGACCGTGGCCTCCGTACTGTACTGTTCCACACGCTTCTGCAGCTTGTAGATGGTGTCTGCCATCTGCTCTTTTGTCGGGTTCTTATCCTTTGCCTGATACGTGATACTGACACCACCGGCGAGGTCAAGGCCGAGCTTAATGTTTTCTACAGCGCCTGCTTGTGAAGCGCCGAATCCTTTCCAGCTTGTGAAGCCCAGCAGCCCGATGAGCACTGCCGTCAGAATGAGGCTTGCGATGCCTTTATTCTTTTTCATGTCCTACTTCCTTTCTTCTGCCAATGCAGCCTTTATCATAATTGCGCATTCCACGCGTTTGCGTTCCATCTCACACCCGATATCATAAGCATCCTGAAGCCCGCCCGCATATTTGTAGGCGTTGGCCATACAGCCTCCGCTGCAGTAAAATCTTGCAAAACAGTTTTTACACTTTTCTTTTGTGTATACATTGCAGCAGCGGAACTCGTCTGCAATCTCGGGTCTGGTAATCCCTTGTTCCACATTTCCCATCAGGAAATCTTCATCGCCCACGAACTGGTGGCACGGGTAGAAGTCTCCCCACGGTGTCACGGCCAGATATTCGGTACCGGAGCCGCAGCCGGAGAGGCGTTTAGAAAGGCACGGCCCGCCCTCCAAGTCAATCATAAAGTGGAAGAAATTAAATCCTTCTCCCTTGTTCTCTTTTTCAATAATATATTGCGCAAGCTTGTCGTACTCCTCGAAAATCTGCGGCAGGTCGCTCTCCCGGATTGCATAGGGATCCGTCTCGTCTCCCACCACAGGCTCGATGGACATCTGTTTGAATCCTAAGTCTGCAAAATGCTTGACATCCTCGGAGAAGTCGAGGTTGTTTCTGGTGAAAGTCCCTCTGATGTAGTAACGCTCCTGATTTCTGGAGTCCGCCAGTTTCTGGAACTTTGGCACAATCAAGTCATAGCTTCCCTTTCCGTTTCGGAAGGGGCGCATATTGTCGTTGACCTCTTTTCTCCCGTCAAGGCTGATTACCACATTATCCATCTCTTGATTGATAAAATCCTGAATCTCATCATTGAGAAGGACGCCGTTGGTCGTCACGGTGAAGCGGAAATGCTTGTCGTGAAGCTTCTCCTGCTCTCTTCCGTAGGCCACCAAGTCTTTCACTACCTGCCAGTTCATAAGAGGTTCTCCGCCAAAGAAATCTACTTCCAGATTCCTTCTGGTACCGGAGTTCGCAATCAGGAAGTCTAAAGCCTTTTTCCCTACTTCATAGCTCATGAGGGCCCGCCTTCCATGGTATTCTCCCTCTTCCGCGAAACAATACTTGCATGCAAGGTTGCAGTCGTGTGCGATGTGCAGGCACAGGGCCTTGACCACGGTCTTTCTCTTAATCACTTCACCGATATACGGCTCGTATGTATCTGGCACGAACAACTGACCAGCCTCGGTCAGTTCTGTTATATCTTCCAATGCTTCCTTTAATTCTTCTTCCGGATACTTTTCGCCCAGCGTTTCCTTTATCAGGCCCCAGACAGCTTCTGATTTCAGGCTCTCTGCCGTCTGTTCTTCATTCTGTCCTCGAAGTATGGCTATCACGTCATAGCAAAGCTCGTCCACGACATGGACGCAGCCGCTGTTGACATCCAGCACAATCCGGTATCCGTTGTTTTGGTACTGATGGATCACAACCGGTACCCCTTTCTATTTTTACTTGTTGTTTTTAAACATCAATAGACAGCGGCCATTAGCCGCTGCCTGTTTTTCTCATATCCGGCGGCTGCCACCGCCTTATATTCGAGCTATTTGCTCTGTTCGCATGTCTGGTTTCCTACTGTGCAGGATGTTTTACATGCAGACTGGCAGGATGTCTGGCATTCTCCGCATCCGCCCTTTTTGATTGTATTGTTCAATGTCTGTGTATTCAATGTTTTGATATGTTTCATTGCAATATCCTCCTTTTACTCGTATGTGCTATAGTATATCACATGAATCTGGAGGTAGTCAACGTTTACCTTGCATGAGGAATGATAAAATTGTCTTCTATTATCTCCTTTTCCTCACTACCGGTATCGGCGTCGGGTCTTTTCTGTCCAGATTATGTATATACTTTTCTGTTTCCTTTACAATCACCGGCGATAAAAGCAGTACCGCAATCAGGTTGGGTATGGCCATCAGTGCATTTAAGGTATCCGCGGCCAGCCATACTATATTCAGGGAAACCACCGGGGCTATTCCTGCAACGGCAACATACAAGATGCGGTATGGGGTCAGCGCCCTTCTCCCGGCAACATATTCGACGCACCTCTCCCCGTAATAGGCCCAGCCTAATATCGTTGAGTACGCAAAGGAAATGATGCCTACTACGAGAATCGTAGTCCCGATGACTGGAATCTGTTTGAAAGCCAATGTGGTCAGCACTCCCCCATTGATAATCCTGCGCCCATCGATGGCAGGGTTTTTCATAATAGTGGACACAAGCACCAGCCCGGTCATAAGGCTTATCACAACCGTATCCCAAAAAGTCCCGGTGGCTGAAACCAGCGCCTGACGGACCGGGTTGCTGGTCTGTGCCGCCGCTGCCGCGATGGGAGCCGAGCCCATCCCTGATTCGTTGGAAAACAGCCCTCTCGCAATGCCATAGCGCATGGCAAGCATCACCCCGCCGCCGGTAAGGCCGCCCGCCGCTGCTCCGGGTGCGAATGCAAGCCGTATAATAGTAAGAATTGCCGGTATCAAAAAATCACGGTTCATATATAAGATGTAAATACACCCAAATATGTAAAACGCCGCCATGAGTGGCACCAGCTTTTCACAAACTTTGGCAATCGTTTTGATTCCGCCGAAAATGACCAGCGCCGTGCATGCCGCTGTCACGATTCCAATCAGCTCCGGGGGAGTCCCCATATTTTTTTCACAGACTGTGGCAATCGCATTGACCTGCGCCGCACATCCGATACCGAACGACGCGAAGGCGGCGAACAGCGCAAACAGCATGCCGAGCCATTTCATATGCAGTCCCCGTTCCAGCGCATACATTGCCCCGCCCTGCATATGGCCGTCCTCTGCCCTTACTCTGTATTTTACCGCAATCAATGCCTCCCCGTACTTCGTAGCGATGCCAAACACACCGGTCAGCCAGCACCAGAACACAGCGCCCGGCCCGCCCAAGGCAACCGCTGTCCCCACACCGATAATATTTCCTGTCCCTATGGTAGAGGCCAGCGCCGTAGTCAAAGCGCCAAATTGGCTCACTTCCCCTTCCGCGTCCGGATCCTTGGCCACCGACAGCCGTATTCCCGTAAATATCTTCCGCTGAATAAACCCGGTGCGCACTGTGAGATACAGGTGGGTGCCCAAAAGAAGGGCTATCATCGGCCAACCCCAGAGAGCCTCATTTAACGCTTTTATGAAAGCATACCTCCCAGCATGCCGCCCGCCCCGCACAGGACGCAGGAGATTATCATATTAGTACCACCCTGCACGGTCCGATAGACCCCAATAGATATGAGAAGCAGAAGCACAAAATACAATACGCCTAATATCAATCCCCACAGGAACCGTCTGACCCTCACCAGCTTTCCGATGATAAAACCACCTGCCAACGTCGACAGAACATACACCGCCATGATTCCAATCTGCACCTTCTGCTCATCCAAATCAAATTTATACAACAGCAAAGTGACCAGCAGCAGCAATAATGTAGTAACTATGTAGGATGCCAGCAAAGATTTGAGCATCCAGACCATTTTAAATTCCTTCTGCGCCTTTTTTTCCATACACCATCCCTCCTTGTCTAAGACAGTGTATGCTGGCATAGCCCAAAATATTCCAAAGGGAGACTCCAAAGGGGACAGGTCCCAACGCGTTGGGACCCGTCCCCTTCTACAATTTAAAGAATTATCTAACAACAGGCCGAATTGTCGACGGGGACAATCCCCGATGCGTTGGGACCTGTCCCCAACGCGAATTGGCTTTGGTATAGTTCTGCGTAAAATCCGTTTTTAGCCAGCAGGCTTTCGTGATTTCCTTTTTCGATGATTTTTCCGTCTTTCATGACAAGTATCACATCGGCCTCCCGGATTGTGGAGAGTCTGTGTGCTACAATAAAGCTGGTGCGTCCTTCCATCAGTCTGGCAAATGCGTTCTGTATCTTCACCTCGGTTCTGGTATCTATGGAGGATGTGGCCTCGTCCAGAATCAGCATGGGCGGCCGGCAGAGCATAACACGGGTTATGCACAGGAGCTGCTTTTGTCCTTGAGAGAGACTTCCGCCGTCCTCGGTAATCCAAGTGTCGTATCCTTTCGGCAGCCGCTTAATAAAGCTGTGCGCGTGGGAGGCCTTTGCCGCCTCCACAATCTCCTCCGCTGAAGCGTCCGGCTTTCCCATGATAATGTTATCCCGGATAGTCCCGGTTTTGAGCCAAGTTTCTTGGAGTACCATTCCAAAACCGGCGCGCAGGCTTTGTCTAGTCATATCCCGGATATCGGTACCGTCCACCTCAATCCGTCCGCCGGTCACATCGTAAAACCGCATCAGCAGATTAATCAAAGTCGTCTTTCCACACCCGGTGGGGCCTACGACCGCAATCCGCTGCCCCGGCTTCACATTTAAGTTCAGATGCTCTATCAATCTCTGCTCCTTGAGATAAGAAAATGACACGTCGGTCAAATCCACATGCCCCTTAATATCCGTCAAATGCAACGCATTTTCCGTCTCTGGCACCTGCGGCTCTTCCTCGATTAAATCAAAAATCCTCTGCGCACAGGCAATGGCATTTTGAAGCTCCGTCACAACTCCTGATATCTCATTGAAAGGCTTCGTATACTGGTTGGCGTAACTCAGAAAGCAAGACAGCTGACCTACCGTCAACGAACCATTCACCACCGCGAACGCCCCCGTAATGCCGACCCCTGTATAGACAAGGCTGTTGACGAACCGTGTGGCAGGATTGGTGATGGACGAGAAAAATATGGCCTTCAATGAACAGTCCTGAAGCCGCCCGTTGATCTCGTCAAACCGCTCCAGCGTCTCATTCTCCTGCCCGAAAGCCTGAACCACCTTCTGATTGCCGATCATCTCATCAATCAGCCCGGTCTGCTCCCCCCTCGTCTCCGACTGGAGCTTGAACATCGTAAATGTCCGTTTTGCTATAAAATTAGCCACCACAAAGGACACGGGCGTAATCAGTACCACTACAAACGTAATCTTTACATTGACCGACAACATAAATCCTAAAGTCCCGACAATCGTTGCCACCCCCGTAAATAACTGTGTAAATCCCATCAATAGCCCGTCTGCAAACTGATCCACATCCGCGATTACACGGCTGACCACCTCCCCGTAAGGGTGGCTGTCAATATACTTGAGCGGCAGAATCTCTATCTTGCGGAACGCTTCATTCCGTATATCCCGCACGACTTGATAAGTCATCTTATTGTTGCATACATTCATGATCCATTGGGCCAGAGCCGTTATCAGCGTACAAATCCCAATCTGAAGCATGATTTTAAATACACCCGGGAAGCTCACCAGCCCCTCCGCCACAATATAATCCACCGCTTTTCCCGTAAGCTTTGGCACATAAAGCGTAAGAGCCACGGTCACTGCCGCCAGCAGCATAGAAAATACAAGGAATATCCGGTATTTCCCAAGGTAACGGAACACCTTTTTCACCGCCGCAATCTGGCTTTCCTGTCTCATCTTCTTATCTTCCATCTGCACCCGCCTCCTTTGGAAACTGTGAATAATATATTTCCTGATATGTGGGGCAGGATTCCAAAAGCTCCTGATGCGTCCCGATACCGGCCATCACCCCGTCGTCCAGCACGACAATCTTATCCGCGTACTGGATAGAAGCCGCCCGCTGCGATACAATAAAGACCGTAGGACTGTCTTCCATCTCCTGTATTGCCCTTCTCAGTCTCGCATCCGTGGCAAAATCAAGAGCGGAGGCACTGTCGTCCAATATCAAAATTTCCGGCTTTCTCACCAAAGCTCTGGCTATAGTAAGCCGCTGCTTCTGTCCGCCCGACAGGTTCCGTCCTCCCTGTTCAACTTTAAACGCCAGTCCCCCCTCCTTCGTATCCACGAATTCCTTGGCCTGCGACACCACAAGCGCCTCTAAAAGCTCCGCCTCCGTCGCATCGCCCTTGCCCCAGCGCAGGTTTTCCGCAATTGTCCCCTTAAATAAAACCGCTTTCTGCATCACGACACCGATTTTGTCACGCAGAACTTCCAGTTTATAATCCTTCACATCTCTTCCGTCAACCAAAATCCGCCCCTTGGTGGCATCATAAAAACGAGGAATGAGATTCACCAGCGAAGACTTTCCAGAGCCGGTGCCGCCGATAATGCCGATAGTCTCTCCCCGCAGGGCTCGGAAACTAATATCACTCAGCGACTCTGCCCCCGCCTCCTTATATGTCAGAGATACATGCTCGAACACCACCGCCTCACGTTCCTCGGCCGCCACGTCCCCCGCTTCAAGCAATCCGTCCTCCATCTCCGAATGCATCTCAAACACATTCTGAATCCGGTTGCCGCAGGCGATAGCCTTCGTCACCGTAATAATCAAGTTTGCCAGCTTCACCAGCTCCACCAGTATCTGCGACATGTAATTAATCAAGGCAACCACCTGCCCCTGCGTCAACACCCCGGAATCCACCCGGAGCGCCCCCACATATATGAGCACGATAATGCCCCCGTTCACAAGAATATACGTCAAAGGATTCATAAGCCCGGAAATTCTTCCTACAAACTTCTGCGCGTCGGTAAGCGTCTGGTTACACTCCTCAAACCGCTCCCTCTCCTCTTCCTCCTTATTGAACGCCCTCACGACTCTGGAGCCGGATAGATTCTCTCTCGTCACCAAAAGCACCTTATCCAAATTTGCCTGCACCTTCCGGTAAAGCGGCATACTGATGAGCATCACGCCGAACACCACGATTGACAACAGCGGTATCGTAACCACAAACACGAGCGCCGCCTTCACGTCCACCGTAAATGCCATAATCATGGCGCCGAACACGATAAACGGTGAGCGCAGAAATAGTCTCAGGACAAGATTCACCCCGGACTGCACCTGATTCACGTCACTGGTCATCCGGGTAATCAATGTGGAATTCCCAACCCTGTCCATTTCCGTAAATGAAAGGTTCTGAATATGTTCAAACAGCGAATGCCTCAACGCGGCAGAAAATCCAGTGGCCGCCTTGGCTGCAAAGTACTGCGCCGTTATCGAACAGGCCAAGCCCACAATTCCAAGCGTCACAAGCACCAGACACATCCTCACAATGTAAGGCCTGTCCTGCCCCGCTATTCCCTTGTCAATTACAGCCGCCATAACAAGCGGTACGAGCAGCTCAAACGACGCCTCCAAAAGCTTGAACAGCGGCGCCAAAATCGTCTCCCTTTTATATCCTTTCAAGTAAATTAATAGTTTTTTCATATAGTCTTACTTTCCCTCCCAGCCTCATAAAGTCCCGGCAATACGTTTATATAATACCTTATATGGAGAAAAAAAGGTATATTTTTACAACCATTTTTTTAATTTATGTAAAAAGCTGCCGGTTCCGCCCAAACGGCAAAAACCGGCAGCCATATGCTGCTCATCTGTCACTGTTCCATTTGTCTTCCCAAAAAACCGGCTGCACAAAGCGCCAGCTTCTGCTCCGTTTCCCCCGGCTTCTTCTTTCCGTCCTTGGAAAGAATAATCACTGCGCCGATAGCGTCCCCTTCACAGATTATAGGACTGATAACTTGGCTGTCATATTCTTCTGTCTGTTCCGCTGTCAGTTTCGTATATTTTTTATCTCCCGGCACCGCAACAATCTGCTCACGCCTGCCGATGGCTTCCTCAAGCTGTTTACTGATAAACTGCTCCTGCAGCTCCTTCTTCCCCGGCCCTGCCGCCGCTATCACTTGATCCGTGTCCGTCACGCACACCAGATATCCCAGCGTTTGTGCCAGACTCTCGGCATACTGTTTTGCAAATGTCCCAAGCTCCCCGATAGGAGAATACTTTTTCAATATAATCTCGCCTTCTCTGTCCGTAAATATTTCCAGAGGGTCTCCCTCTCTTATCCTTAATGTCCTGCGAATCTCTTTCGGAATTACCACACGTCCTAAGTCGTCGATTCTCCGGACAATCCCTGTTGCTTTCATAAAAATTCCTCCGTCTACATACTGGTTTCACATATTTCTGTGATGCTAGTATTTGTAAACAGAGGAAAATTTATACCAATACTCTATAGCAAATTATCGACGATAAATCACAGGACTTGAATCTCCACTTTAATACTGATTTTATAATTCTTTTCAGTATCAACGTATTTTATCTGATTACAAAACTTCGCAATCTATAGTCTGTTCAGCTAGTGTTTCTAAAACTTTCATAATACTGGAATATTCAATATCGGCTGCATATGTATATTCTTTTCGATAACGTAGCCACGTAGACTGCAACTCCAAACTTTCTCGTATCCTTTCCAAAATTTCCGGTATATTTTTAAAGAGTGAATCGGAATTTCTATGAGATGCTGTTGCCCAAAATGCATCACAGAAAATCTTTGCATCATATTTTTGTGTTTGGAACAAAATATACACATCATAAAAGTCCCTCGGTCTTGTAGATAGGGGGCCTCTTCTCAATATCGTTTCAAATTTTTCTGCAAAAACAGTTTCGATATTATACGCAAGCACCTCAAATTCTACTTTTTCATCAAGCAGCCCATGGAACTTATACCATATAGGCCGCGGAGTAATCACATCTCCCGTAGTTACATCAACTGTAAACGGAGTCCTTATTGTATCATAAACCGCCTCCAGAGACACCCTTAATCCACCATAGACATCATAAAGTTTTCCTCATTTAGCCGAAATGCCCTGATTGTTGCATCAATGTCCATTGTTGAACGGTTATCGATACCAACCAAGGCTGCTACCAACATACCACCCTTTAATATAAACTTATCTTTATACAATGATTTCGAAAGACGCTCCAGCAGCCTTTCAAACATATAGTTTTGAAGCAAAATCTGTGCAGAAACACTTTTCTGCTTTGCCAGATTTTTAAGTTTACCTTTTAGACTCATTGCTTCAGAACTCATAATAATACCTCCATGTATTGCCGCAACATTTTAGTCACCTTAAACTGCTCAGCGTAATGATACAGTTTATTCAAATCCTTTTTTGGTGCAATGGCATATTGTCGAATTGCTTCCGTCACAATCTGGATATCCATTCGGTTTCTGCTTCGCAGCACATCACAAATAGTTCTGTCCTTATCATAAACCCGTATCAAATTTCCCATGCCGTTTCTTTTCTCTATAACACCCAGCGAATAGTGCTCCGGTGAGACATAATACACTTTACAACTATCTATTATCCATTTACTCGGCTTATAGTTACTGGGTACTGTTACAGAATATCTATTCGGTGTCCGATTTGTCAATTCATGGAAAAACAGGGCAGTTTCATGGGAATAGATTAACTTTGGAACTGCAGTCTGTTTTATAAACATATCGTCTCCAAAACTATCTGCTGAAATATAAATCCCATGTGCTGCCCTTTCAATTATTTTTTTTTCTACCATATCGGCTAATGCTGACTTAGAAATCCCTGCTTGCTGTGCCTGACTGCAAGTGAAAAGTCCATTTTGCCTTTTGAGTAATTCATAAACTTTATTTTCAATCCTCATACCATCACCTACTTTCATACTGATATTGTAGTTTATTTCGGTACAAAAGTCAATATATTCAAAAGTGACCGCACGTTCCCTTAAATGAATGTACAGTCACTCTATAAAGTGTTATTTAATTTCTACTTTTCAATATGCCCGTTTGTCTATGACGTCCTGTGTCACCACCGTCACGGGATACTCTATATTTTCCACAAACACAGAAGGCACCGTCTCATCGTGTACATAAATTTCTTCATCGACGTAAGAAAACTTCGGAGGCTCTTTCCCTGCCTCCAGCTGCTCTATCACGGCCTGTACGCGAGGCCCCTGCATCGGATTGCACTCTGCGATACAGGATATCTTATCTTCCAGCACGTAATGCATGGCATCTTTTTTTACACCGTCGAAGGAGACCACCATAATTTCCCCGGCCTCAATATCAGAGCCTACCCTTTTGCCCGCAGCCTCCACCGCCTCGATGACGCCGAAGGCTTCGTTGTCGTTCTCGCAATATACAATATTGATGTCGTCATATTGTTTCAGCAGCGATTCCATGACTTCCTTTGCCTTTGGCAGTGTAAAGTCTCCGGGAACCTCCGCCAGCAGCGTCATATTGGAATTGGCCCTGCATGCCTCTTGAAGTCCCTGTGTCCGCCCAATCTGGGCGGTGGCGCCGATTGTTCCTTGTATATTGACAATATTGGCATTGTGGATACCCTTCGCCTGAAGGTATTGATTAATCCATTCACTGGCCTTGGCGCCCTCCAGCTGAAAGTCAGAGCCTACCCAAGCCGTGTACAGCTCTTCATCCGCCACGTCCACCATCCGGTCAACAATAATAACCGGAATCCCGGCATCCTTCGCCTCCTGCAGGACAGTGTCCCATCCCGCCTCCACAACGGGAGCCAGCACAATATAGTCGACCCCGCGCTGTATAAAAGTACGGACAGCCATAATCTGATTGGCCTGCTTCTGCTGGCCGTCCTCAAAAAGCAGCTCATATCCATTATCCGCCGTAAAGGTCTGTTTCATAGATTCTGTATTTTCGCTTCTCCAATCCGATTCTGCGCCCACCTGTGAAAATCCCACCACCAAAGTTTCTTTTGAAGAAACTTTGTCCGAATCCGCCGGTTCACTTTTCTGCAGTGGGCTACGGCTGCAGCCTACTGCAACCGTACAAAATACAATCATCAACACGATAAACAGATTTCTTTTTGCCATCCTTCTCCCCCCGGTATATTCCAAAGTTTTGAGCTAAGCCTTTTTCCTGCGGGCGATGACCACGCTCTGGATGAGCAGGAACAGGCACAGCATCGCAGCAACCGTGATTCCTGTCCACCAAGCTTGATCAAGCCCAGCAGACGCCACAATGTTCTGTATGGTGCTAAGCGCCAGAACCCCGAATAAAGTACCCGCAATATTTCCAACACCGCCGCTCAGCATCGTGCCGCCGATAATGGAAGACGCAATCGCATTCATCTCCATGCCGGAAGCATGTGACGCGGAGCCGGAGCCGACATGCATAAAATAGACAAATCCGCCGATGCCTGCCAGAAGGCTGCAGAGCAAATGAGCCAGAAACTTCGTCCGTTTCACATTGATGCCAAGCATCAACGCACTCTGCTTATTGCCGCCCACCGCGTAGAAATTTCGTCCCAGCTTTGTCCATCTTAACACACAGAACAGCACAATGACAAGCAGGATTGCCACTACGACTCCTATTTCAACATAGGCATCCACATATTTTCCAAGCTTATTTACTGAGCCAAGTCCCGGCACGACGACCCGGGTAGTCTTCAATTTGACAAACGCCTCATTCACCACATTAAACGGGTTCGTGTTGACAATCGTCGTCATGCCCCGGGCGAAGAACATCCCCGCCACAGAAACAATAAACGGCTGTATGTCAAGGTACGCCACCAAAAATCCTTGTACAAGACCAAATGCAAGCCCGATTGCCACCGCAATCACAATCGCACCGAACACACTGCCGTCATGATGGTCCAGATAGACCGCACAGCACATGCTCACCAGTGCAGCCACACCGCCCACCGAAATATCGATGCCCCCGGTTATCATAACAATACTCATACCGCAGGAGGCGATTATCAGCGCCGCATTTGCATTCAGAATATTTAAAAATGTCTGTGGTTTTAAAAAGCCTTTTCCTTGGAACACAATCGCCGCGATATACATAGCAAAGAAAACTATGATTGTTATGAGCAGCAGCAGGTTCGTATTCGTCATATTGTTCAGCCTGCCCCGAAGTCCCTTATTTGTTTCCGATGATTTCTTAGACGCTGCCATCTTACGCCACCTCCTTCGCATGAGTTCCTTTTATCTTCTTCCAAAGTGCGGAGCACTTCTCTCTTACGATTGGTGCGCTCAGCACGACCAGCAAAATAACGACCACAGCCTTGTAGGCGGACAGAGCGTCCGACTGCACATTGAACTTATAGAGTGTGGTAGTCAGGAACTGGATGACATAAGCGCCGAGGATGGACGCCGTCATGTTGAACTTTCCACCGCTGAGAGCGTTACCGCCCAGCGCCACCGCCAATATGGCATCCATCTCAATATCCTTCGCTATGACAGAGTAGTTGATGGATGAAAGACGGCTTACCTTGATAAGCCCCGCAACCGCAACACACAGTCCTAAAATCACAAAGGTCAGGAACTTGATAAACTGCGGATTCAAGCCATTCAATCTGGAAGAACTCTCGTTGATGCCGACAGCCTGTGTATACAGTCTCAGGTTCGTGAATTTCAATACCAGCGCTGTGACTATCATACAGGCAGCAGCTATGAAAAACGGCGTCGGAATGGGAATCCCGGGAATAAACCCGCCAAAATAAGTAAATGTTTTGTCGCTTACGATGGGGAGCTCGTTGTTGTTGATCCACGCCGCAATAGAACGTCCCGCCGTAAACAGTATCAAGGTCGCCACCATGGGCTGAATCTTAAAATATGCCACCAACGCTCCATTGAACGCTCCGAACAGCATGGCTACCACACAGCTTATAAGAAAAGCCACAATAATCGGAGCCTGCAGTGTATCCGGTCTGGAATCCGTTCCGCAGAGCACGCGCAGGATTACACTGCCGCTGATAGCGATGGCCGCCCCCACGCTGATATCCTGCCCACCGGTCGCCGCCGTAACCAAGGTCATGCCAATGGCGAGAATCGCAAGCTCTGAGCCGTAATCCAAAATCGTAATCAAATAGCCGGATAGAACCGGGTCTCCTGCATTATTATGCCCCAGCGTAACTGTATAGAAGGAAGGATCCATAATGAGATTGAATATGGCAAGCAGCAAAAGCGCCGCAATGGGTATAAAAATCTGCTGCCCTGCCAGCCTTCCGAGTACCTCTGATATTTTTGATTTATTCTTCACATTATTCTGCATTATTCTTTCTCACCTCCGGCAATCGTACCCATAATCTTATTCTGAGTAAGGTCTTCTCCAGACAGCTCTCCTACTACTTTCCGGTCTCTCATGACAATCAGCCGTGAGCAGGTGCGGAGCATCTCGTCTGTCTCCGATGAGATAAATGTGATACTCATTCCCTTCGACGCCAGCTCAAGCACCAGTTTCTGTATGTCTACCTTTGTTCCCACGTCGATTCCTCGTGTCGGCTCATCCAAAATCAAATATTCCGGGTGGGTCAACAGCCAGCGCGCAAGAATCACCTTCTGCTGATTTCCGCCCGAAAGCGATTTTATCGGAGTATCGGCCGAAGCTGTCTTGATATCCAGAAGTCTGATATATTCATCCGCGAACTTATTAGCTTCTGCCTTTGTGAACGGCTTGAAAAATCCTTTCAGGACCTGAGCGGCCAAAATGATATTGTCCCGCACGGACAAATCCCCTACAATACCGTCCATCTTACGGTCTTCCGGGAGATATGCGATGCCGTTCTTCATTGCGTCCAGCGGCTTGTTTATCTTGACCGGCTTCCCGTCCTTCTTGATTGTCCCGCCCGTCAGCTTATCAGCGCCGAAGATGGCACGGACGCACTCACTTCTTCCAGAGCCCAAAAGTCCGGTAAATCCGTTGACCTCCCCCTTCTTAATATAGAAGTCAAAAGGCTTGATTCCGGCGTCGCTGACCAGTCCCTGCGCCTCCAGCACCGGTACGGAAGTGTCTTCCTTGTACTCCAGCTCCGCATCCCGGATTTCCGCCATATCGTCCAGCTCTTTGCCCAGCATCTTCGCCACCAGTTTAACACGGGGAAGCTCCTTGATTTCGTACTCACCTACCAGCTGTCCGTCGCGGAGAACCGTAATCTTATCGCACACTTCATACACCTGCTCCAAAAAGTGTGTGACAAATATAATTCCTACGCCTCTGGACCTCAAATCCCGCATCAGCCCAAACAGCTTTTGAACTTCCTGCTCATCCAGCGAAGAGGTGGGCTCATCTAAAATCAACACCTTACAATCCATATCCACCGCCCGGGCAATGGCTACCATCTGCTGTATCGCTATGGAGCAACTCGACAGCTGCTGTCCTGCCTTCGCCGGTATGTCCAGAGATTTCAGTATCTTATCTGCATCCGCATTCATCTTTTTCCAGTTCTGAACAGCCCCCTTCGTCCGTCCTATGTACATATTCTCAGCGACAGAAAGGTTTGGGCAGAGCGTAATTTCCTGATATACGGTGCTGATTCCAAGCCTCTGCGCGTCCTGAGGAGACTTGATGACAGCTTCCTTGTCATGACCTTTTAAGAATATCTGCCCTTCGTCCTTCCCATACACTCCGGTCAGCACTTTGATCAACGTCGATTTTCCGGCGCCGTTCTCTCCCATCAATGCATGAATCTCACCTTCACACAGTGTAAAATCCACCGCCTGCAGCGCTTTGACTCCGGGAAAACTCTTGTGGATATTTTTCATTTCTAATACAGCTTTCTCTTTCACCTGTGTATTCACCCCCTGTAGGAATTTCAGAAAATAAGCGCGACACAAGCATTTTGATTACCAACCAACCTGCGCCGCGCTGTCTGTTTCAACAGTCTCTAATTAACTATTTTAGATTAAATACCGTATGTATCCACATCTTCCTGTGTAATCGTGGTGGCATCAAATCCTTTTTCTTCCATAATGACAACTTTCTCAGCTACAGTGCCGCCGTCTTCAATTGTCTTGATAATCTCATCAATATAGGAAGCCTGGAAAGGATTACACTGTCCGTCATAATTCCAGTTCTGAGCAAGAAGTTCTTCAAGAGCCCACTTGTTGCAGTCAAATCCCATGATAATTACGTCTTTGCCAACACCGTGAGCAATATTAGCTTTGTCAAGAGCCGCAACCGCGCCCTTTGCCATATCGTCATTTTCAGCATAGATTACGTTGAAAGATTCACCAGAATCAATGACTGACTGAACAATCTGCTGTGCTTTTTCAGCATTCCATTCTGCTGTCTGCTGTGTAACAAGCTTCCAGCCGTCAGAAGAAACTGCTTTGTCAAGCGCGCCTGTACGTCCCTGCTGAGCCGCGGAACCCATAACGCCCTGAAGGTGAATGATATTGTACTCGGAAAGTCCCTGCTCTTTCAGCCAGTCAACTGCTGTCTGTCCTTCCTGTGCCATATCGGAAACGATGGAAGCTTCATAAAGGCTCTCATCTGCATCGATAGTACGGTCGAAAAGAATTACACGGATACCTGCATCCTGTGCATCCTGCAGTACGGAATCCCATCCTGCTGTGTCTGCCGCGGAAAGAAGCAGATAGTCAACGCCGTCCTGAATGAACTTCTGCGCTGCTGTAATCTGTTCGTCGTTCTTCAAGCTGTACGCGAATGACGCGTCATATCCATTTTCCTTTGTGAACATCTCTTTCATGTCCTTGTCATTCGCTGTACGATATCCAGACTCATTTGGATCGTTGTTGATGATTCCGACCTTGATAAGTTCACCAGATTCTTTCTTTGTGTCGTTAGAGGAAGTCTCTTTCGATTCGGACTTTCCGCCACCGCCGCAGGCAGTCAGGCCTACCACCAGAACTACAGCCATAATTGCCGCCAAAACTTTCTTTTTCATTTTTGTACCTCCCTTAAAGTAGTTTTTTGATGGTCTTATCATATACCTTCGTATTTGATAAATCCATTAAGATAAATCACACAGAAGTTGATTATTTTATTTTCATTTAAGAGAGGTTCATTTTTCTATTCGAAAGGTTGATTTTTCTATGATTCTGTCTTTTCCCCCTCCATATACGGGAGACTTAGACTGGCCACCGTACCTTCCCCGTAGGTACTTTCCAAAGTTAATCCATACTTTTCCCCGAAATTCAAGCGTATTCTCTCGTTGACGTTATAAAGGCCGTAAATATCGTTTCCCGTAAGCACCTTATCGCGAATCCCATCATTCACCTGTGTAAGCCGCTCCTCCGTGATGCCGATTCCATTATCCTTCACCTGTATGACAAAGTGACCGGTCTCTATTTTCCCCGAAATCACGATTTGTCCAAAGCCTCTCTTATTCTTAATGCCATGGTACAGCGCATTCTCAACAAGGGGCTGTATCGTAATCTTCGGAATCAGGTATCTGTACAATTCCTCCGGCACTTGAATCTCATAGCGCAGAATGTCCTGATACCTCATCTGCTGTATTTCCAGATAGCTTCTCACATGCTGGAGCTCCTTCTTTATCGTCACCATATCCTCCCCCCGGTTCAAAGACGTCCTGAAAAATTCAGACAAACTTCCCACCATGTCCACCACCTTCTTCTCCTCGCCGGATTCTGCCAGCCAGATGATAGCGTCCAGCGTATTGTAGAGAAAATGTGGATTGATCTGGGACTGCAGAAGCTCAAATTCTGCCTTTCTGAGCCGCACCTGTTCCTCCGTAACCTGCCGGAGCAGCTCATTGATTTTATCAATCATCGTATTGAGTGAATCGCTGAGCATATTGATTTCCACCCCCGAACGGACTTGGGAGCGGACTTCCAGATTCCCCTTGGCGACTTGCTCCGTCACTTCACTCAGCTTCCTGATCGGCCGCGTAATACTGAGCGGTATATAATAGGACAAAAAGATAATTACCATCAAAATCACCGCAAATACAATCAGGGAGAACCTGATCATATCCATGAAGAATTCCTGATACTCGGTACGGGATAGCTGCAGGTCCCTGATTTCGTAAAAAATATACTGCGAAATCGTATCCTGTACAAGGGATGTCACGATTTGGACATCGTTTTCCCATATTTCTATATTATCCTCATATTTGTTGCCTTCCGAGATATTTTCCTCAATGCGGTCCTTATAAGTCTCCAGACTGGCCAGATACTTTTTAACACTTCTAAGGTGGTTCATATTCGTGTTAGAATCGGTCAGCCCTTCCAGCCTGCCCACGATCCGGTTCGCCTCGCCGAGCATCTTTTCAAGATTGGACTCTTCCACGCTTTTATTCTCCACCAGCAGGAGATAAGTCTCATAGTCGAAGTCCTTCTTAAAATCGAGGCTGAATTCACTGGCCACTACCGCCGAGTTAATCATATTCTCATACTCCCGGTTTCCCGCCCACAAATTATAGAAGCAAAATACGAGAAAAAGAACAATCGGTATCAGCAAGATAAAATAAGAACATCGGATTTTCGCGGCCAAAGTCAGGTTGGCGTAAATTCTTTGCAGCCTTTTTTTCATTCGCCCCGCTCCTTCCCCGTCTTCTCACTGCGGTACTGGGTGGGCGTCATTCCCTGTGTCTTTTTAAACAGATAGGAAAAATAGTGCGGATCCTTATATCCGACCTCCAGCCCGATTTCACTGCTTCTTTTGCTGGTACAGCGCAAAAGTTCTTTCGCCTTATTCATCCTGTAGTCCGTCAAATAGCCGGTAAAAGTCTGTCCGGTCTGCTGACTGAAAATGGTGCTCAGATGATTGGGGGAGAAATTCACATGGGAAGCCAGCAGATTCAGCGACAAATCTTCGTCCGCAAAATTATACTCTATGTATCTCTTCACTTCATCCACCACATCCCCGTAACGGTTGCTGGCCGCTTTCTCTCTCAGCTCCAACGCCTTCGTCAGTATTCGGACAACATAAGCCACGGCATCTTCTTTACTTTTCAAGATTCCCGCGGCAGCGTCGGGCGCATCGATTTCGTCTCTCGCGAATCCCAGCCCTTCCGTGAAATCTGACACACAGAAGTAAGCATCCATGGTTATATATTGCCTGAAAAGGCTGGAATTCATGGCGCTGTTGTCCAGTGCGTGGAAGAACTCTTCTATAAAGTAAACCACCTCATCCTTGTCCCCCATTTTAAGGAATTCCTGCATTTTGCTGCGATCGATCTGCTTGGGATTTACGCTTCTTATATTGAACTCCTCCTGATTCCCATATGTCCTCTGCTCTAATTCCCTGCTGCTTAATATCAGGCTCTCCCCAACCAGATAGCGATGGGCAAAAGCGTGGCTCGCGGCCTCAAAAGAACCCGGCAGTTCTCTCAGACGGTTCACTGGCTCTCCAACTCCTCCAAAATAGCGGACATTTTCATAGTCCGCCCATATGGCCTTCAGTCTGTCAATATAATCCTTTTGTATCTGTTCCAGCTCCTCCTTAGAGTCCGCCTTGAAGAGAAACGCCTTCCCTTCCAGATTCCTGTCAAAAATCAACAGGTTCGTCTCATTGTCCAGCGTTTTCATTCTCTCTTCTATCTCTATGAGAATATTCGAATATTCATCATGAGTCTGGTTCATGAACTGAATTTTTATCAGCACGATATTATACCACATGGCAGACAAATCCATGTCCAGTCTATCTGCCGTCTCCAGAAGTTCTGCCATTGATTTCCCGCCCGTGACAAGATGCTGAAACAGCTCTTTCCGCTCTTTAAGAGAATTTTCTTCCAGCTCAAGCATATATTTTTCCTTGATTTCCTGCTCCCTGCGCTTTTCTTCTATCTTATCCGCGAGCAGATCCACTTCCTTTAAAAGTTCTTCACTGTTGATGGGTTTGGTAAGGTATTCGGCCACTCCGATTTTAATCGCTTCCTTGGCGTACTCAAATTCCTCATATCCCGTGAGGATAATGATTTCCACCCACGGCATCTCCTTTTTTATGAGCCTGCTGAGTACGAGCCCGTCCATGAAAGGCATACGGATATCCGTAATAACGATATCGGGCTTCAGCTTCTGAATCATGGGATAGGCCAGCTCCCCGTCACTGGCTTCCCCGCAGAATTCATATCCGTGAGATTTCCAGTCAATCTTATTCTTAATCCCTTGCCGTACTACAAATTCGTCTTCCACTAAAAATACTTTTAACATAAACTCCTCCGTGTCCTCCCGTCCCTTTTATCATAACAAAACCCTCGTTTTGAGGGTTTTACTTGTTTCACTATTCTTTTTTTACCGGATGCCGGAGCACGGTGCGCAGATTCTCCGGTTTTGTCCGCCTCGGGTCTCCAAGATAAATTTCATGGTGGAGCCGCCCGTCCCCAATATCGTTCTGGTACCCTTCCTGAAGAATAAAGTTCTCTAGCAGTTCAATGGTGGCAGGCTCCTCATCATAAGGCCCTACATGCATGACCTGTGCGCAGAGCCCTTCCGTATAAGCCACGAAACGGGTGGTAGAAAAATCGATTTCCGGCTTTTTCTTCGAGAGCTCCTTTTTTGCCCATTCAAAAACCTCTTCTGTGACAAACTCCGGCTGTCTTATCATCGATATCCAGCGGAACCGGCTTTTATCGGTAATGTGCGTCCCGTCAAATCCCCCTTCGTCAGTCTCCCACAGTCCTTCCAGCGGCGGCACTACATACTCAAAATACCCCTCCGGCTGCCTGCCGCTCATCTTACTCATCTTGATAGTGAAGGAGAGACCATACAGAATCTCCATCGCCTGCTCGTAACTTTTCGATGTATTCGGATCCCCCTCCCCACTTACTTGAATGAAAAGCATCTCCGGCACATCAATCAGCATTGGTTTCTTTTTCGGTAAGTACAGGTCCTTATACTCTTTCTTATAATCCAGCTTTTCTTTCTTTTCCATGATTTTCTCCTTTTTATCTTAAGAGTACCACCCGTAACATGTCATTAGTATGTCATCATTCACATCATCCTAAATATTTATCTCTCATACTATCCAGCAGGCCCATGAATTCTTTTCTTAATTCTTCCGGCGCTGTCATCTCTGCCTTGTCTCCAAAGCTGAGCAGCCAGCTGAACAGATGATTTTTGTCCGCAAAGCCGTTCTTAAATTCCAGCTTGCCGTCCTCCCGCTCCACAAAGCACTCTATCCCGTACTCCTCTACAAGGCGCCATTTGACAGACGGCTCCAGTATTATCTCCGCCCGTATCGCAGTCGGAAACACCTTCTCTGTGTCAAGATTTATATCCGGCCGCTCTCTCGGCTCAAATAATTCTCCGGTATCTGTAAGCCCGAGCATCCGGTTCAGCTTGAACATCCGGTAGTCCTGCCTGTCCAGACAGAACCCCCAAACGTACCATGCCGCCCACTGGAATAATAGGCAGCAGGGCTCCACCATCCTTACACTTTCTCCACCCGGTGAGAAATATTGAAAGTGAATCTTTCTGCGCTCATGGATAGCCGCCTGTATTAATTCAATCTTAGGAGCCAGAGTCTCTTTATACCAAGAAGACAAATCAATCAATATATGGTCATTGGTTGTAAGAATCGTAGAATTTCCCACAGACAGCTTTTCCATAAGCTGCTGGTAACGGTTGGTCCCGGATACACTGTCCAGACTTCGAAGGCCGGCCAGTATGGCCTGCATGTCCGATGAAGTCAACAGTGTCTTGTCCATCCGGTATCCTTCCATAATAGAGATGCCTCCGTTGGCTCCCTGTTCCGTCACGACCGGAATCCCCGCCTTACACAGATTCTCCACATCCCGGTTGATAGTTCTTCTGGACACCTCAAATTTTTCCGCAAGATAAGGAGCCGTCACCTTCTCCTTCTGCAGAAGAATCGAAAGTATTCCGATTAAGCGGTCTATTTTCATGGTTAAAGCTCCTCCTTAAAGTTATATACGCAAAAGCGGCGTCACAGATATGGCTCCGGAAATATCTATATTGGAGGTCGGCCCCGCATAAGCCAGTACAAAGCTCAATGTCCCCTCCTCCGGCCCCGGTGTCCTGACCGTAAAGCTTCCCGGCGCAGAAGCATTTTTGCTGATTCCCGCCGTCGCAAATACAGAATACAGAAGTCCCGGCCTGCCGTCGATCTTAGGTAAAATCTGCAGATAGCCATCCTGCCCCGGAGTTGCCAAAAACAGATAATTCACCAGATACAAGTATCCCGGTTCAAGAATAATCTCCGTCTCACTACCAAGTTTTATGGCATCGCCCTCCTGAAAAACGGTGTGCATCGGCAGCACACTTCCGCTTGGCGGGTTGGCCAGCACACTATACTGCGCATAGGAATCGATGGGCACATATGGCTCCGGCCCGGGCATAGGACATGGGTGGCAGCATTTTTGACTCATAAATATTGTTCTCCCTAAATCTCTCTTCTTAGTTAGTCTATGAAATTCAGGAAAATACGTTCTTAATATTCTTTGCCGGCCAGAATCTCTTTGTAATCTTTATAATTTTTCTCCAAAAGTGCCGGTGTGTCCAATCCGAACGGACATTTTTTACTGCACTGCCCGCAGTGCAGACATTCCTCAATCTGTTTCATCTTAGCCTGCATCTCCTCGGTCAGCTGTGCGTCGGAAGGAGCCCTTCTTATCATCAGTGACATCCTCGCACAGTTATTAATCTCAATCCCTACAGGGCAAGGCATACAATACCCACAGCCACGGCAGAATTCTCCCAGCAGTTCTTCCCGGTCAGCCGCAATCACTTTCCGGAGCGCTTCATCAAGAACCGGTTCTTTATCCTGATAAGACAGGAATTCATCTAATTCCCGTTCTCTCTGAATTCCCCAGATAGGCAGTACATTGTCATACCCAAGCATATAGGCATAAATGGCGGCAGAATTGGTAATCAATCCCCCCGACAAGGCCTTCATGGCAATGAATCCCATGTCTGCTTTTTGGCATCCCTCCACCAACGCCAGCTCCTTATCGGAAGAAAGGTAACTGAACGGAAACTGGAGCGTGTCATAAAGACCGCTTTCGATTGCCTCCTCGGCCACGGCCAGACGGTGGTTCGTGATTCCGATAAACCGTACTTTTCCTTCCTCTCTTGCCTGAAGCATGGCCTCATACAGGCCGCTTCCGTCCCCCGGCTTCGGGCAGGACTCCGGATTGTGGAACTGGTAGATATCAAGGTAATCTGTCTTCAGATTTCGCAATGTAGTCTCGAGGTCTTTCCAGAATCCCTGCGCATCCTCCGCCATCGTCTTGGAAGCGATGTATATCTTGTCGCGCATCCCCTCAAATGCCGCTCCCAGCTTCTCCTCGCTGTCCGTATAAGCTCTGGCCGTGTCATAAAAATCAATGCCATTGTCATGGGCCTTGCGAAGGAGCTTGACCGCCTCCTCCTCAGAGATACGCTGTATCGGAAGCGCTCCAAATCCATTCTTATTGACCGTGATTCCTGTTTTTCCTAACGTCACTGTCCTCATCTTGATATTCCTCCTACTTTTCAACTTATTTTCTCTGCACTTCGTGCTCTGGAATCATACGCCCTCTAGCGTAAAGGGAGGGATGAAACTCTCTTCCGCCGTCCCGCCCTCCTGTATGAACGCCTGCTCTACGCCCAATTCAATGGCGTAATCAACGAGCCGGTCATACGCTCTGGGGCTGACTCTCCGGGCAAGCTCCGGGTACGGCCCACTGTCAAGTGTCTCCAGCGGTGTATATTGATTCATAAGGCTCATGTATATCTGATTGCCATACGTGTGAAAAAGATACTCCACCACCGCCCGGGCCTCCTTCAGGCAGCCCGGCAGGAGCAGATGCCGGACGATCACCCCTTTCGTCATGATGCCTCCGCTGTCGAACAGGGGAGGCCCCGTCTGGCGTACCATCTCCGCTACCGCCCGCTTCGCCACGTCCGGATAATCTGCGGCCGCCGAATATTTTCCTGCATGCACCTCGTCCAGATATTTGAAATCGGGGAGATAGACATCCACATATCCCTCCAGCCTGCGAAGTGTCTCCACACATTCATATCCACTCGTATTGTAGACCACCGGAAGATTCAATCCCTCTGTCCGCGCCCTTTGAAGCGCCGCTATAATCTGCGGCACAAAGTGGGTGGGCGTAACCAGATTAATGTTGTTCGCCCCTTTCTTCTGAAGCTCCAGAAAGATTTCCGAGAGCCGCTCCACGGTAATGGCCTTTCCGGCGGCCCCGGTGGAGATTACATGATTCTGGCAATAGATACAGCGCAATGTGCATCCACAGAAAAACACAGTACCCGAACCGTTATCCCCCGAGATACAGGGCTCCTCCCACATATGAAGAGCTGCCCTTGCCACTCTGACGATACTGCTTTCCCCACAATATCCTTTTGCCCCGCCGCTTCTGTCCGCCCCACAACTTCTGGGGCACAGCCTGCATCCTGACATATCTTTTCACATCCTTTAGAAACAGTATACATTTTTTCTGGTAATTTTTCCATATTATTGGTATAATAATTGCATTGCCGATATAATAACAGATTAAAAATGGAGGTATTTGACTATGAGTAAGATAGATGAAGTGCGGAGTGCCATGATTCAGTCCATGAAAGCTGGCGACAAGGAGACGAAGGAAACTTTATCCCTTCTGTTGTCTGCTTTGAAAAATAAGGCAATCGACAAGCGTGCAGACTTGACTGAGGAGGAAGAGGTTCAGGTTATTTTGAAGGAGATCAAGCAGACCAAGGAAACGCTTGAGATGACGCCTGAAGGCCGCACCGATATCATTGAAGAATGTACGAAGAGAATCGCTGTTCTGGAGCAGTACGCCCCAAAGATGATGGAGGAAGCGGAGATTGAAGAAGTGATTGATGCCGTGCTGGCCTCACTTGGAATCGACGCACCTGCTCCGCAGGATAAGGGCAGGATCATGAAGGAGCTGATGCCTAAGGTCAAAGGAAAGGCTGACGGTAAACTGGTAAATCAGGTTCTCATGGGCAGATTACATTAGTTATCCTGCATCCAAGCAGGGACATCAACGCAGAAATAATCAATGTACGGGAATATTACCGGGAGCTGGCTCCCTTCTCTGTAATATCCCCGTACATTTTTTGTCCAAATAATCTGCCACTTTAAAATTGCTGGCGCCGTTTCAGTTCTTCATACATTCTCTCCGACACCGGAACCTCAATCCCCAGCCGCTTTGCCTCTCTCACCAGATATCCGCCAAATGTCTCCAGCTCCGCCCTCTTTCCGTCACGGATATCCCGCTGGAGTGAGCTTGTGGCGTCCTCGGCCAGTTCAAAATAGAACCGGTGGATAATCGCCTCCACATGTTCTTGTGTCACATGGATTCCCTTCGCCTTCGCTACAAGGTAGGCCTCCTGAACCAGTGACTCGTATTCCTCTGCCTTTACCGAATCACTCCGGAGCTCGCCTATCGTATTCATATAGTAAGCGGTTTCTACATTGTAAGCACAGTTCAAAATATATTTGCGCCAGATTTCCCGCTCAATATCCTCCGCCTTTTTACAGTCAATCCCAGCTCCCAGAAGTAATTCATATGTCTCCTGAACCTTCTCGGCCTCCTCTTTTGAAGCATTTTGAATCCCGATACGAATATCGGCAAATCCTCCTTGGTGGATAATGCTGTAGTCTTCTCCCGCAAAAGCAACGATATAAATCAAAGAATCTACCACCAATCCTGCCGGGACGAGGGCTCTCACACGTTCTCCGGGGTCCGCCCCATTCATGACCGGGACAATCACAGTGCCGTCATTTACACAGCTGCCGAGCGTGGCACATACATCTTCAAGAGAATAATTTTTCACACAAATGAAAATATAATCCTGAGGCGTAAGTTCTGCCGCAGATTCTACCACCTGCATCGGACGCGCCGCCACTTCTCCGTGATAATCGCTGTGCAGGATAATGCCCTTCTCGTCTATCGCCTTCCGCCGTTCTCCTCTGGCCACCAGCGAGACCTGAGGATAGTTCGCCGCCAGCATGGCCGCCATATAACCTCCCACGCCTCCGGCTCCGACTACCGCTATTTTCTTATCATTGTAATTCTCGCCCATATTTCTGCCGCTCCCTATTTGATACGCCGATTCAGCCAGCAGATCATATCACCAATTGGTTCATCCTTCTCAAATTCATTAAAAATCTCATGATACATCCCTGCGTAAATTCTAAGGCTTTTATCCTTGGAAGAAATGTCTCCAAAAAGCTGGCGGGAATCCAGCTCACTGACAAGGCCGTCATCCGCACCGTGAAGTATCAGGACAGGGTCTACAAATGCAGCCGCTTCTTTCTTCAAGTATTCAACACCTTCATAGATGCTGTTGAGAAGGCCTACCGATATCTCTTTCTCTACATAGGGGTCGGCAGCATAAGCTTCACCTACTGCCGGGTCGGAGCAGACCCCGTCGCCCAGTGCATTGGGAGAATACATATCCGCAGGCGCGTCAATAGGAAGTTCCCCCGCACATGGGCAGTTGTACCTTGTCAGTGCGCCCGACAGAACAATACCGTCCGCTTTTCCCGGAAATCTGGTGGCAAAGCAGGTGGCGGCATAACCACCCATGCTGTGTCCCATGACAAACAGCGGCCGTCCCTCATTTTCTTTTGCTGCCATCTCCACCACCGCATTGACATCATCGCTGATTTCGGTCCATGCGCTGTAGAACACCTTCTTCCCTTCTGACCGTCCGTGTCCCCTATGGTCGAACCGGTAGACATTTATCTGTTGTGCGTTCAGTCTTGCCGCCACATAATCATAGCGACCCTGATGTTCACAGAGTCCATGCACGATCACGACTGCAGCCCTTGGCTTGGTCACCAAATCTTTCACCAGAAACAATTGGGTTCCGTCAAATGTTGAAAACATCCCTTCTGTCCTCATCTTAAATACCTCCTTTTCCCATGCTTTTCTAAGCAAGAACCATATTCTCTTGTTGTTCATTTTATTCTTCTGGCAGAAAAGAATCAATTAAATTTTTATTATATTTCTTAGATTGTTTCTTTTTTCATTTTACGTTATACTAAGTTCTATGGCGGCGGACTTATACCGTTTTCTGGATGCCCGCCGTTAAAATGATAATTAAAGGGGTCTTTACATATGAACAAAAAAGAAGTTACTGAAATCAAAAAACAATTCACTCCAAGCAACTGCGCCATCACCCGCATATGCGGCTGCTACGTGGACGGTGAAAAAGAAAAGAAAACAGAGCTGAAAGAGGCTTTTCTCTCACTGCCTGAAGATGAGATGTTTAAATATTTCGACATTTTTAGAAAGACTCTCTCCGGTACTGTAGGAAAGAACCTTTTGAACATGGAATTCCCTCTGGAGACTGAGGCCGAGGGCGGCACGCAGGAATTCCTGCTGAAGCTCAGAAGCAGCCGGCTTACCGATGACGAGCTGCTCGAACAATTTTACGATAAAGTGATCGAGGCCTATGACTATGGTGAAAATTATCTCATCCTTCTAATTCATGCGGCCTATGATATTCCGGGCAAATCATCAGACGGCTCAGAGATGTTCGACGCCTCCGATGAAGTCTATGACTACATACTCTGCAGCATCTGTCCCGTGAAACTGTCCAAGCCGGCACTCAGCTACCACGCCGAAGAAAACAGCTTCCACGACCGGATACGGGATTGGATTGTAGAGATGCCGGATGTAGGCTTCCTCTTCCCGGCCTTCAACGACCGCAGCACAGACATTCACAACCTGCTGTATTATTCGAAGAACGCCGAGCAGCTTCAGGCCAATCTTGCAGAACAACTACTCGGATGTGTCCTCCCACTGTCAGCCGGAGGACAGAAAGAGACCTTTCGTGCTCTGATTGAAGAGACGCTCGGGGACGAATGTGAATATGAAATTGTCAAGAATATACATGAAAACTTAAACGAATTGATTGAACAGAATGCTGACAATCCGGAACCCCTGTCTCTCGATAAGGCCGAAGTCAAATACTTGCTGGCAAAAAGCGGTGTGGAAGAGGAAAAGCTGGAGAATTTTGAACAGCAATATTCCGCCGCTGCCGGAGAACATACTTCCCTTCTCGCAAGCAATGTGGCAGACACGAAAAAATTTGAAATTAAAACGCCGGATATCACAATCCATGTAAAACCGGAATGTGCCGCCTTGGTTGAAACCCGCGTCATAGACGGCCGGAACTGCATCGTCATCGGCGTAGATGACAGAGTAGAAATCAACGGCATCACGGCCCGCACGGTCGTAGAACGGAATCAAGAATAAGAATATCCCGTGGAATTGGATGCCTTTCAGCATACATTTCCACGGGATACTTTTGTTTTTTATGATTTTCTACGTCTTCTCACCCTGAAAACGAAAACCCCAATGATGGCTAGCAGCGCTGCTGCTGCCGCGATGAACAGCACGGATATCTGTGCCGTATCACCTGTCATGGCACTGTTGACTTCCTTGCTTGTCACTGTCGGCTTACTGTTATCGTTGCCGGAAGAAGGTGTGTCGGTTCCTCCGGGGGTATCGGCATCCTTAGGCAGAACCGGCGCAAACGGAGACATGGAATATCCCCTTACCTGAACCTTGCCGTCTGTTACTGTCAAATTACTGTATACATCAATAGTATCTTTTTCAGCCTTCACATTTTCTACGGTTAAACTGCCTGCTTTCACATAATGTAAAATTGTAATCTGCTTTCCGTTATATTTCTCGTCTACCGGAATCGTAATAGTAAGTGCACCTTTCACTTCCGCGCCTGTCTTACCATCTGCCTTTTTTAGCGTAAGATCAAAAATGGAACCAAGCATCTGGCCGTCTTTCACCATATTCTGGAATGCGTTTTGTACTGACTTATCTGCAACATCCGTAATCAATAGAAGTTCATCACCTGTAAAGTTCCCCGAAACCGCAAAACGTCCTGCAATGGAATCCGGAATACTGGATTCGTTCTTAACCTTGCTCATTACGCGCTCCTTAATCGTCAGTACCCCGTCAAACAAACTCCCGACTGTATAATTCGTATCTGTTACAGAAGCAGACTTCATTTTCAAGGTATACGTACCCGCCAAATTACCGTCCGGTATATTCTGAGCCTCAACATCGACTGTCAAACCGATTGCACTTTGGTCTGTTCCCGGCACAAGATTGGTCACTTTAACCTCATAGATGTCTGGAAGCGCGTCCCCATAGTTTATAGTAACATCCTTTGCCTTAATCCCAATGGCACGCGGTTTAATAAAAAGCGTACCCGATGTCACTGTCACATCATAATTTGCTGCCGCTGAACTTCCGGTAATGGCCACATTGCCTGCTGATGTTGTCTCATCCGCTGCACAGCTGAGCGTTACAACCAAATCTGCCGCTGTGTCATTTCCAACCAGTGTTCCGTCCGGTATGATAAGAGAGAATTCCGGATTGGAATCACCATAAAACTTCTCTGCATCTTTCGCCGCTGCTGTCACCGCTTTTTTGTTGACAGTCAGTATCATTGTACCTGATGCAGGATTATAATTGTCTGTATCATCGGGCACAAACTCAAATTCATACTCTGTTGCACTTCCACATTCCGGATATACATCCGGAGTCGTCCAACTCATAGTCCCGGAAACAGCTTGCCCATTGTCAAGGCCGGCTACGCTTACCTGAAAATCACTTAGCTTCGTTCCATATACCGCCGGGCTGCTGGTGATTCCACTGAGATCCGGTGTCGCTTTCTCCACCTCAAGCGCAATATCTGCATGATATGTACGGTACTGGCTATCGCTGTCCGGCGTAAAGGTAGCCGCATAAGAAGCTGTGTTTACCTGAGGTACCGTTTCTTCATTGTCCCAGCTCCAGCTTCCACCGTCCACAGAGGGAATGGGTACATCTGCAAGTGTCTTACTCTGGCTGTAGGTAATTTTCTCCAGCGTAGGGACCACCGGTACTTCTTTCACACGGGCCACAGCATAATATCCCATCTTCGATACATCCGCCCGGAGAACTCCGGTATTTGAAGACAGATCCGCAACCTCTGTCAGGACCATGCTTCCGGATTCGCTGGCAGCATAGTATAATTTCGTCTTTTCATCATTGTCATATCCGCTTTTTGGCTTAATTTCCAGATTCACGGCCTCTCCGCTCTTCAGAGCCGGAGAGAGCGACAAATTATAAAGATAAAACTGATCCGAAGCGCCGTAAAGCTCCAGTGCAGTCTTCACCGCCTCAAAATCTCCGCCTGCCGTTACATCATCTGCTGTCAGGACAGCATTGGCTGGCAGATAGGCGTTGTCATCTGATATTACCACACGGCCGCTGTCCGCATACAGCACAAGTGAGTCCGGGCTAAAATCAAATCCCCACGCTTTCGTATTCGTTCCCTGAGGAGCAGACTTGGTTGTAAATACAATCGGTGAATCATCCCCCATCATCATAAAATCTGTACGGGCAATCGGCTCTCCCAATGTATATGCCCCGCCCTTGACTGTGATTGCTACCTGCGTGGCAGGGTCTGCACTGTCTGATAGTGTGACCTCTGTAATCTTAATATAAGAAGTTGCCGCGGGAAGCGGGATATTGTTTATGCCGCTGCTCTCTGCCGCAACATTGATGATTTCTGCATTTCCAAGCGCCGTGTCGGTGTTGTCGTATGCCTGATATTTGAAGGCCGATACAGCCGGAGCTTCTGATTCCGGCACCACATCCTTGGTAAAAGCCTTGATCATAGCATTGCCAAAGGACATCCCTGCCTGTTTGACGTCCGCCATATCTGAAGGCACACCGTCCTGAATCATATAACTCTCTCCCGGATTACATACCGCTTTCTGGGAAGCTGAATCCGCGCCGATTTCCACCGGAGTATACCATTTGTTGTCCCCGCCTTTAATCACCTGTACCACTGAGAACTTCTCTCCCGCCGCAACGGCTGCAGGTGTATCCAATTCTATCGTATGATAACCACTGTGTGCAATCGTCTTGGACTGTTCTGCAATCAATTCCGCATTCTCCGGCACCGGCTGTGTTGCTCTGGCCGGAACTTTATAGATTTTTACAGAAACAGTGGAATCTGGCGCCAGTGTGACTGCAGATACTGCCTGAATTTCCTCATTACCCTTGGCAGTGAATACATTAGCCACCCCTGTTTCGCTTTTATTGGGCGTGTACTGCATAGCGCTGGCAAGTCCCAAATAATCATACTGATAGATGTTGTCATAGTTGTCTGTACTTTCTCCCTGAAAGCTGGTTACCTGATCAATGGTTCTGTCATAGTAGGAGAGCCAGAAGTACCCGTCCAGTCCCCATGTGTCACCCCAGCTGTTTTTCACAAGCCATGCGCCGTTTCCTTCCGGCTGTTTTCCTGTCTTGAAATTCGAGCTTGGATAATCATCGTCCCACCCCACAATGCTGACTCCGTGGTTCTGAACGGTAGAAGCATTCAGCACATCTACATACTGGCAATAATTCATGTAATTAAAATAATCGCCGTTCTGTGCACCATCCGGTGTTGACTGGTCTGCAAAATAGGCTATGGCCACTGCTCCGTTTTCCATGATTGCTGCCTTAATGGCGGCTGTGGCATCTCCGTCATAGCTATAAGTAGCATCCGCTGACGGAAGCCCATTACTATCATATTTATCGAAGGTTGCGGGACTTGCCAGAAAATCCGCGTTTTGAAGATGTACGGCAGAAAGATTCCTGTTTGCAGCAGCTACATCCCATATGCCTGCCGTGTCCATAGTTCCCTCTTCATTCCTATATGGTACATCTGCCTCTAAGGCTGCCCCCTGCCAGGTAGACAAAAGAGCTGCTGCCTGAGGCATATTCCCGCCCCTATCCAGACGTCCGGTCCCGGTATATGACGCACCCTCTCCAGCCTGATTAGAATTCGCCGCGCTAATCTTTATACTGTCTTCAGTCTGCGGTTCATAGGCGAACCATGCCAGCTGCCGTTCTGAATAGTCCGGATCTACTTCTTCAGCACTGTTGACATTATCGGTAAGCTGGCTGCTTTCCAGTGAGGATAACGCCCCAAATGCCCAGCAGGATCCCCATGGATTCTGATTCTTTACGGTTGTAGACTTGCCAACTTCGCTTAATATATATTTCGTAGGAAACGCGGCCCTGCTGCGGTACTGTCCCCCCTGAGCGCTTTGGTAAGAATCCTTGAATACTGTAGGGGTAATTCCACCGGAAGCATAACTTTGATCCACCTCTATCAGTTTCGGCATTTCCACCGAATCTTCCTTTCCGGAATTGTCATTTGGCGCTGCCGTAACATTCGAGACCGGCCCGGATGCAATCAGGGCTGCCACCATTCCAAGAACGGCAATACGCTTCATAATCTTTTGCATTTTCATAGCTCTCTCCTTTAATTTTCTTTAATAACTATAGCATCATTGATAATATTGTATCTGTCTTACGCAGATTAGTCAACTGCCCCTTACAGCCCTTTAACAAATACAAATACAAACTTCCGCCACACAGTCAGCCCAGACAAAACAGCCTTTCGGAACTTTTTATACAGGCCATACATCTTCTGCTGTTCCGCCTTCTCCAGCTGTCCTTCGGCGAAAGCTGCCCGCAGGGCGCAGTCGTAGAGCCATTCCCATTCCTCCTCGGTCAATTCTGTGAACCGCTCTTGCAGCCATTGCAATGTTTCCCTGTCATTCAACTCCCTCTCTTTTGGCGCAGCAAACACAGCGATTTTATAAACAGCTCGAAATATATTTTTGATTCCTTGATTCTGTGTCTTTACCCGGAAACCATATCTCTTTTTCTGCATACGGATTTTTTGCTGCACGACACAGAGAAGAAGCACGGAAAATGCAAAGACAAATAGCAGCGCTGCGCCTGCCGCCAGTTTAGGCAGAACCCGTTGTCCTCCGGCCGCTGCCCCATTCTTTTCGTTTCCGTTTTTCCCCTCTGTCGGGACTGGGATATTCTCACCGTTGGTGTCTTCTGCATCCGCAGGCGCCTCCGGAGACTGTCCCTGCTCCGCCTGATTGGCGGGAGTCTCCTGCTCTTCCTGCTGCTGTTCATTCTCATCCGGCGCATCTCCTGCATCATGATTTTCCGGCTCTTCCGTATTGACTTCTGTCGTCCAATCTTCATCTTCTGAAAAGGGAAGTGTATGTTCCTGCACCTTCCAGCCAATACCGGGCTGGAAAGTCTCACACCATGCATGTGCCATCCCGTCTGTTACCTCTGCCTTGTAAGACCCGTCCTCCTGCATTTTAAAAGCTGAGGGCGGTACCGCATAGCCTTCTACATATCGGGACGGATAACCACATTCGCGGTAAATTAACGTGGCAGCCGTAGCGAAATGGACGCAGAACCCCCGGCGGCTCTCCAGCAAAAAGTGCTCGGTAAAGTCTTCATCCGACGGATATCTTCCCGGCTCTCTCGTATACTTTAGGCTGTCGTTGAACTTTTCATCGATAGACATCTTCACTGCATTCAGCGAACGGGTATCCATATCACTGCAATATTTCTCCAGTTTTTCCAGACCCTGTGCCTTCGTGGTATAGGCTTCCTCTACGTATTCCTCATAAGCCTTCCATATCTCTGTTTCCTCCCCCAGCTCTCCCCGATATAATGCCGCCGCCTGAATGCGAGGAAAAAAAGAGTAGACTCTTTCCGTCTTCCCTCTTCCTTGGATATAGGCATCCGCATAGACAGAATCGTTCTCCGTGACATTGACAAAATAAGGAGCGTAGGCAAATTCATCCGAGGCTCCCGTGAGACGCACCTGCATTTGAAGGGGAGTGATGTTGTCCTGACCTTCCTCAAGTCTCTTATACGGTTCCCCGAACAGCTCCCCGCCCTTACCGGCAGCCCCTGCACTTCGAAGCATCCGCTTGAAATCACGCGCGGAAGGCTCTTCCCACTTTTTACCCGTATACTCCGAGCCCACATAAGCTTTCAGATAAAGTCTCTCCGGAGGAGCTTCCTCCATCACAATTTCCATATCCTTGCTTCCCTGCGGCCGATTCTCGGCCAGATTCCGCAAGTCCCCTTTTCCGATTCCCCCAACGGAATAATTGGCACTTCCACGAAATCTTTCTGCCACGGCCTCCCCCAGATCCAGCTGCTGGGCCTCTACCAGCTTATCGTGAATTCTGATGTATTCCTCCTTGTTCCCGTTTCTGGATTCCAAAATCAACGGTTGAATCAAGGAAGCAAAAAGAACTACTGCCGTATAAAGGCATCCGGCTGTCAGAACCTCTCTTTTCAGCATAGTGAGATTCGTCTGGGAATATACAAGAACGTAGAGCAGCCCTGAGCCGATAATCAGCCATCCGCTTGGAGCGGAGGGCATATACCCTACCGTGGCAGCCAAGAGAAACGGCAGGAAAATGAACGCAATCGCTACAAGAATACACCTTCTGGCTCTGAGAACCGCCGCCAATACTGCGGTCAGCATCATTTGTATCATGACTACTGCCAACATACATCCCGCACTGCCCATCTCCGCAAAAAGAGGCTGGCTGGCAGTGTAAAATTCATTGTGCAGTGTAATGTAAACATTTGCGATATGCCTGAAGCCGTCTGCCAAATAACTTTGCATGGAAAACCCTAGCAGCAGGCAGACAAAAACAGTCAGAAGAACCGCCGGCACCCTCCCTTTTCTTTTCCGAAATATAAAACTCCAGATTAAAACAGGAAAAATCAGGCTGATATAGACCACCGCCGGCTCCACATTTATCCGAAACACAGACAAAAATCCGTACCAAAAAGAAACGGCCGCCATATATAATGTCACCATATGTACCGCCATATTAATTGGTTTCTCGGTATGTTCTAACTGCTGCTCTGTCTTGATTTCAAATCCATTCACGCTTCTATTCCCCTTTATACGGTCAAAAACAACTTGTCCCACTCCGGCTCCTTGTCTCCGTCCAGCCTGTGGAGCTGCACCCCATTTACGCTAATTCTTCCTTCCATATCAAATTCCACGGTACTGCTGAAGCTCTCCCCCTTAAACGCTTCCTCTCTCAGGCTTTCGGCTGCTTCTGCCCCCTCATAAGACTCCGTGAACAATAGGCGGTGCATCAGCTCATAGACATGTTCTTCCCTGCTGACTCTTTTTTTTACGATCCGCTGGTTTTCCTTTTCGTACCATGCAGCCATATGGACACACTTCTCTTCCAAAAGAGAGAGAGACAATGAAGCGGCCGCCTCCAGCACATACGCCGGAGTGCGGGCTCTTTTCTGTCTTTGTTTGGGAAGTACCCGTCTATTTTTGAGCCTCTCCCCTTTTTGCTCCAAGTCCAGCCAAATCAAGACTACACACCCCATAGGGCGTCCATGCTCCTTGACCAGCAGTTCTGAAGCCTTGGCAGACAGTTTCCAATGAATATCGTGCACGGAATCCTTCTCCCGGTACTCTCTGATCTGATAGATTTCAGACGGGTCGTCCCCGCTTTCATGATCTGAATACTCCTCCGCGTCCGCAATAAATTCCCTTGTCCGCCTCGTTATCTCCAAGGGAAGAATATGACATTCCGGCAAAATGCCGACCTTCTGTCTCAAGTTTGTCCTTCGCTTTATTTTTAAAATGTGAAATGCATCATAGAGATGCAGCTCCCTAGCCTCCACAATCATATTTCCACAACCTGACGCCCGGAAGGTAAATTGCGTAGTGGTCTGTCCCTTCTTTTCCACACTTCCCCGCAGCACACAGCCTCCGGTCTCCCCGGAAAACTGATTCAATAGCCGTATTTTAATTCGAAAATGTACCCCCGGCATTGTGGATTCATTCTTCACGGTCACATATGCCGTCACTTCCTGATTCTTCTCCGCTATGGGCAATATTCTTCCAAAAGACAGGCTGATTTTTTTCCTCAAAATTAGTAACTCTGCGGAAGAAAAAACAAAATATATGATTTCCGCTGCCAAAAGTCCCGACAAAATCTCATCCTCATACAGGAAGAAGCAGTATAGCGTCAGGCAGAAAACAGCGGCATATATGCAGACTCTTTTCATCATATCCCACCTATTTCTCTCTGACGGCAGGCGCTTTTACTTCCTGCAGTACCTTTGTCAGCACATCCTCCGGCAGCACGTGCCCCACCCGTGCCTTCGTGCTTAGATGAACCCGGTGGGCCGCCGTACATAAAAATACATCCTTCACATCATCCGGCAAGACATAGTTCCTGCCAGAAATCCATGCCTTCGCTCTCGCCATGGCAGACAGCGCCACCGTACCACGGGGACTGAGCCCCGTGTCAAGAAGTTCCTGTTCTCTGGTGGATTTAGCCAGCTCCGCAATATAAGCATATATCAAGTCATGGATATAGATTGACGCCGTCTCCTCCTGCATCTCCAGAATATCCTCCGCCGTCATCACACGCTCCACCTGCACCACCGGACTGCCATATTTTCTACGCTTAAGAATCTCCACTTCCTCCTGAACCGTTGGGTATCCCATACGAAGACATACCATGAAACGGTCAAGCTGGGAATCCGGCAGAAGCTGCGTCCCGGCGGAACCCACTGGATTTTCCGTCGCGATCACGATGAAGGGAGTACCGGTCTTCCTCGTCACGCCGTCCACCGTCACAGTCCCCTCCTCCATGGCTTCCAGCAGGGCCGACTGGGTCTTCGGTGAAGTCCGGTTTATCTCATCCGCCATAAACAGATTGCAGATTAACGCACCCGGCTGGTAGACGAACCGTCCCGTTTCTTTCTGATAGATAGAAAATCCCGTCAAATCCGCCGGCATAACATCCGGTGTGAACTGGACTCTGTGCTCCTTTATCCCCATTGCCTTTGAAAATGCAAGCGCCATGGTCGTCTTGCCCACACCCGGCATATCCTCTATCAAAATGTGGCCCTTGGCCGCAATCGCCATCATAATCTTCTCAATCGCGTCTTCTTTTCCTACCACCGCTTTTTGTACTTCTCTTACCGCGCTCTTAGCCGACTTATACAATCCATCCATAAAATCCCTCCTTACGTCCACTTTTGTATGTGTCCGCTGTTATATCAATCATAACATAGCTTGCCACAATTTCAAAGCAGCTTGGAGAGTTCTCCGCTATAAATCAAGTGCAGTTCATGCAGGGCCCGGGTGATGGCAACGTAAAGCAGCTTGGCGTCGGCAGCAGTTTCTTGATAATTGGAAGCGCTCGGCTCCCAGAGAATGACTGCGTCAAATTCAAGCCCCTTTGTCTGCTCTACAGGGAGCACCATCACTCCCTTTTTAAAGTCTTCCTCCCCGGCTGCCCCCGCCGTAACACCAAGCAGGCCTGCCGCCAGCTCCGCCTGTGCTTCATTTCTGCATATTACCGCAATGGTCTCATATCCGGATTTTTGTATATCCCCGATCAGGGAAAGGGCCTTATCTCCCATCTGCCGGAATGTGTCCCCGCCTCCCTCTGGCAAAACCTCCTGCTTCCAGAGCTGCACCGGCTTCCCGTGGCGGATGACGGGCTCGATTTTATAGTTCCCTGCCGATGCCGCGCTCAGCACCCTTCCCGCATACTGCGAGATTTCAATCGTATTGCGGTAGCTTTTTGCCAGTACATGGAACCTTACCTTGGCCGCCGCAAAAACGCCTTCCGCCAATGTATCCCACTCGTTCATCCCGGTCTCAAAATTAATATTCTGGGACACATCTCCCATGATTGTAAAATAACAGTCCGGCAGCGCCTGCCGCAGTACATAGTAGACTGCCGCCCCGAAATCCTGCGCCTCATCCACGATAATCTGGCGAAAGTCTGTGTTCTTTTCCTTTGCCGACACTCGCACATAGATCAAAGTAAGGGCAGCCATATCGTAAATATCGAACCGTCCCTTCTGGACATGTTCCAGCACAGTTTCAATCCATAGCTCCTCCGGGTTACCGCGCAGATAATCCAGCAGAAATTCGATATAGATATCTGAAAGCTTCCGTCCTTTTTTCCATACAAACCAATTTTTATATTCCTTGATTTTCCGGGCTCTCAGCTCCTTTTGTTCCTCCTCGGCAAGCAGCATTTTGATTCTGCCTCTCAGACGTTCATTCAAGTAGGTAACCAGCGCAGCTATGGACTTCTCCCCGCTTCGTTCTAACGTTTCCCGTATACTCTCGCCGCTCATGAATACTCCGTCCTTATCGTCGCCGATATCTTCCAGCGGGAAAACACTTTCCCGTATTTTCTGCAAGTATTCCTCCAATGCCTTGATAAAGCAAAGTTTACTTTTACCGGATTCTCCGGCTCCCGTCCTGATAAACCGGTAACTTTTCTTCCACTCCTGCTCCAGTATCCGCACAAAAAAGCGCTCCATGCGCAGCTGCTTTACATTGCTCACCTCCAGTTCCGGCAGGCTGGCGGTGATATAGTGCAGAAGCATCTCGCTGCCCGCGATAATGCAGAACTCTTCCGGCGCAAATTTTTCTTTGTAGTTATATAATATATAGGAAATGCGGTGCATCGCGACCGTAGTTTTCCCACTCCCGGCCACTCCCTGCACAATAAGGCTGGCATAAGGTGTCTCACGTATGATTTGATTTTGCTCCTTCTGTATCGTAGAAATAATATCACCCAGAACGGCCTCTTTATTCTGTGACAGATACTTGACTAACAGCACATCATTTGCCGCCACATCGCTGTCATAATATCCAAGGAGCCTGCCGTCCGCGATATCGAAAGTGCGCTTCAGACTCAGCTCAATGGGAATCTCTGACCCGTCCACCGTGCCGTAACTCCCCCGCCCCAGCTCATTCTCATAATAAACGGACGCTACAGGCGCGCGCCAGTCCACCACAAGCATACGGTGTCCCGACAGCATGATCCCGTTTTTCCCGATATAAAGCTGCTCCTTCTTCCCGGTCTCCACCCCTTCATAATCAATCCGTCCAAAATACGGCTTCTCGTAGGCCGTCCGGTTCTTCCGCAGAGAGACCTGACAGCCCTCCTTGATATCCACACTCACCACAAGCTGGCTGTAGAGCTCATTCGCTCCGAGCCGCACCGCCCGGAACAACTCCTCGGACTCCGCCGTCACCTCGGCAAGCTGGGTTTCCAGCCGCTCGATATTCTCTTTTATCTCCTTACGGCAATCTGCCAAATGCTTCTTTTCCCACTCCATGACTTCACTCCTCCTTTCAAAGCATAGTTATCGTAACAAAAAGAAAAATAAAATACTAGACTTTTATTTCGGCTTATGATATCATGGATAATGAAGTGTGAGAAAAATTAGAAAAACGAATCGCTGACCATGTATGAGGTCAGCTTTTTTTATCATTTTATGCGACAAAGGAGAACTACGAAAGATTATGAGTATTTTAAATGTAGAACATTTGACCCACGGCTTCGGTGACCGTGCTATTTTCAATGATGTTTCTTTCCGCCTTTTAAAAGGCGAGCATATTGGACTTGTGGGGGCGAACGGGGAAGGCAAGTCCACGTTCTTCAGCATTGTGACCGGAAAATTCGAGCCGGATGAAGGAAAAATTGAATGGGCCAAAAATGTCCGTGCAGGCTATCTGGACCAGCACACAGTGCTTGATGAAGGAATGACCATCCGGGATGTGCTGAAATCTGCATTTTCCTATTTGTTTGAACTGGAAGAAAAGATGAATCAAATCTGCGATTCCTTGGGGGAGACTGACCCTGCGGACATGGATATGCTGATGGAAGAGCTGGGAACGATTCAAGATACGCTTACGATGCACGATTTTTATATTATCGACTCCAAGGTGGAGGAAGTCGCCAGAGCGCTGGGACTTCTGGAACTTGGGCTCGACCGTGACGTCACAGACTTGAGCGGCGGACAGCGCACGAAAATCCTGCTCGGCAAGCTTCTTTTAGAGAAGCCGGATATCCTCCTTCTGGACGAGCCTACCAACTATCTGGATGAGGAGCACATCACTTGGCTGAAGCGGTATTTGACGGATTATGAAAATGCATTTATCCTGATTTCACATGACATTCCATTCTTGAACGAAGTAGTCAACATCATCTATCACATGGAGAATCAAGAATTGAACCGTTACGTGGGCGATTACGAGCATTTTCAAGAGGTCTATGCGGTGAAAAAGGCGCAGCTCGAGGCCGCTTACAAGCGGCAGCAGCAGGAAATCAGTGAGCTCAAGGACTTTGTTGCCCGTAATAAAGCCAGAGTATCCACACGAAATATGGCCATGTCGAGACAGAAAAAATTGGACAAGATGGATGTGATAGAATTGGCTGCGGAACGTCCGAAGCCGGAATTCCATTTTAAGACCGGGCGCACACCGGGTAAATATATTTTCGAGACCCACGATTTAGTCATCGGATATGACCGGCCCTTAAGCAAGCCTTTGAACCTCTCTATGGAGCGGGGACATAAGATAGCCCTTGTGGGTGCCAACGGAATCGGTAAGACTACGCTTCTCAAAAGTATTCTCGGCCTGATTCCGGCGTTGAAAGGCAGTTGTGAGCTGGGCGAGAATCTGCAGATCGGCTATTTTGAACAGGAAGTGAAGGGCGACAACCGCACCACCTGTATTGAAGAAATCTGGGAGGAATTCCCCTCCTTCACACAGTATGAAGTGCGCTCCGCTCTGGCCAAATGCGGACTGACCACGAAGCATATCGAGAGTCAGGTGCGTGTGTTGAGCGGCGGGGAACAGGCAAAAGTCCGCCTCTGCAAGCTGGTGAACCGGGAGACGAATATCCTGCTTCTGGACGAGCCCACCAATCATCTGGATGCCGACGCAAAAGACGCATTAAAGAAATCACTTCTCGAATATAAGGGAAGCGTCCTCCTTATCTGCCATGAGCCGGAGTTCTACCGCGACGTGGTATCCGAGGTATGGGACTGCACAAAATGGACAACATTAGAGGGAGCTGCCCGTTAGGCGAACACCGATAAGGAACTTTTGTAAACAAGGACACCCTCTGTCGCGTAACATTCCTACCCTAAACGGCGGATTGAAATCAATATTCAACCCGCCGTATGACTTCTATATTTTATTTGGCGCAGGAGCATCCCGCCGCCGAAGCAACGTTTTTTCGTTGGGCAGTGTTACTTTCATTATATGCCTCCATACCCATTTTGGATTTAGACGAAATCAAACGCTTTCTTCCTTCCACTTTAATTACAGTTTCCAATTCCTTTATGGCATCTTTTGCAATCCAAACCTGTGCTTTATTTCCACTTTCTAATAACTCGTGGGCTAATAAAAGTGCTTCTTCATTAAAGTTAAAATCAACTTTCCCTACCTCCCTCAAAGCCCATGAAGCAGCCTTTTTAATATGCTCATGCTCATAGTTTGAATGTTCGTGTATTAACTTCAAATATAAAGTTACTGTGTCCTGCTTTATTCTTTTATCATGTATAGCTGCAGAAGCAATTAGTGTAAATGCCGCTCGCTTTTTGTATATGTGATTCGAAGTAATCCATTCACTTATGTACTCATTGTAATTTGGAAGTTTAATAATCAGGTTTTTGCATAAGTGGTCGCACAAATCCCATGAAATTACATCTTCCATAAGATTATCAATCTCACAAAATTCAAGGCTCTTACGCTCGAATAAAAGTACCGCAAGCAGTCTTGCCTCGTGGTAATTGGTATGCCATAATTCAAAAGCTAATTGGTTTGATTTATCCAGTTGTTTTGCAAGATTCCTTAATGTAGCAGTTGATACGCCTATACAATACCTTTCGGGGATACCCATTTTGACAATATTGGATTTATATTTCTCTGTTGCCTCTTCCCTCAGATATTCAATGATTTCAACGCTATTCATCTGATAATGCCCCTTCATATTTTTAATAAGTTCACTCCTTTTATTGTATTGATAACCAGTATTCATATACTGCGTTATCTGGATTAGCTTGTATATAATGTTCTATATCCGGCGCATTACCATATTTAAAGCCAGAAAACGGGAGCCATTCTGTAATTACACGCCGTTCCAATTCTTGTAAAGATAAATTTGTTCCACTCCCACTAAAAACCGCCCATTTAGAAGCAGGAATGGTGTATTCTTCAAATTCACATTTCACATCCTGCAAAGATGAAACAGCAATATAATATTTCCATTCTTCACGATTTCCACAAACACTTACTCCCAGCAGATTATCAAATTCTACTTTATCCATATTCATAAGTTTAGTTAGAGTTCCGTTTTCAACTGCCTTATTCCAAAACTGTGGAACAGTCAAAAAGTTTTGCTCCATCGACTTTTCCAAAGGCATCGAAATACCTTTAATGTGAATAGGAGCTTTATCCTCAATTCGATAAGTCAATTCTTCTGTTCCTTTGATAGTCAATTTGAAACTTATTGGTGGATAAGTTTTTAATAACACCCCCTTTTTTCTTGCCTCAGAGGGTGCAATCCCATGCAGATTTTGAAATGCCCTGCAAAACGCTGTTGGAGAGGAATACCCATACTTTTGGGCAACATTTAAAATTTTCTCGTTGTTCTGTATATCAGATACCGCCAATGACAATTTCCTCCTGCGAATATACTCAGACAATGGAACATTGTTCATAAAGGAAAACATTCTTTGGAAATGATAAGTCGAGCAACAAAGTAATTTTGCCAGTTCTTCATATTCAATTTCATCTGTCAAATGCTCCTCAATGTATTTTATAGCAGCATTTAATCGCTCTACCCACTCCATGCCGATCTCCTCCTTTAATAGTATCAAGTTTTCACAAAAAAATCCTCTCACTATATGCACAAAAATGATAGGTACCCCAGTTTAAAAATGCCGTGTAAGCGGTCCTTTTCTCAAGGGAAAAACAGAGCGGCATAGCCTTTGACTATGCCGCCCTGCGGTTACTAAATTACTTCCTTAATGGTGTTGCCCGTTAGGGGCTCCCTTTTTTCTCTCCTGCCGGAATTTATTTATGTATAAGCACAGTGTAATGGCCATAATCAAGATGCCCACCCCTATCAAAAGATTGGCCGCTGTAGGCGGAAGCCCTCTGAACAAAATCAGCACAATGAGCATGACAAATAAATATGCGGTACATACCTTCCCGTACAGCTCTGCCCCCTCGATGGGGCGGCCGTTTTTTATATTCGTCAATCCACGGTAGGCCATGAATCCTTCCTTCACCGCCATCAGCGCTATCAAAATCCACATCAGCGGATATCTGACAGCCAGACACACTGCCAGCGCCGCATGTGTCAGCTTGTCCGCCACCGGATCCAGCATCTTTCCCAAATCCGTGACCATATTGAACTTTCTCGCTATCATTCCGTCAAATAAATCTGTCACCGAAGATACGATGATCACAATGATTGCAGGAATGAATCTTCCACTCAAATACAGCCAGCAGAATACCGGTATCATCAAGATCCGAAAATACCCCATCAAATTGGGGATTGTAAAGATTTCCTCTTTTGTATATTTCATCTAAATCACCGTCCCGCCTCCACCGGTATTGACCATAACGCCGATGCGCAAAATATTCCTTACCAAATTCCACATGCCGCCGAGTATCGTATTGTCCAGCATAGCCATCGGGTAGCTCAAAACTCCGAGCCAAAGCAGCCCTGCCAAAATCACAAAACTGTACCTGCGTATTTTGAAATAAAACCGCTCTACGGCCGGAAACAGTTCCGCCAATATGTTAGAACCGTCGAGGGGCGGTACTGGAATCAGGTTGAACACGCCAAGCCCTACATTCAACACAGCGGTATAATAACAAAGCATCTTCAAATAGCCGCTGATCAGTCCTCCATTACCATACTTGTAAAACAGCCCATAAAACAATAGAAACAGAAACGCCAGCAAAAAGTTCATCACCGGCCCTGCTGCCGCCACGAGAATCATATCTCTTCTTTTATTCTTATAGTTCCTTGTATTCACCCGTATCGGCTTCGCCCAGCCCACATGGAAAAAGAGCAGACAGACCGTCCCCCATACATCCAGATGCTTAAAAGGATTCAATGTCAGCCTTCCATCCAGCTTCGGCGTCATATCCCCCAGCCTGTAAGAAACGTACCCATGCGCGAACTCGTGCAGCGAGATAGCTATCAATATGGCCGGCGCCGTATAGACAAGCGTCTGAAAAAACTGATAAAAATAACTGGATAACCCATAACCCCCAGAAGAAATCATAATGTCCACTCCGTTCATTTTTATTTGGCAAGATATCCCTTACCAAGTTATCACACATTATATATGGATATCCCGGCATATTCAATAGATATTTCTTTATAATTTTGTAAAAACTTTATTAAAAGTTTCCTATGTCATAAATAACAGGGTATCCTTGCGGATACCCTGATAATGTACTGCTTCTATTCGTTCTCGAACTCTGTGATTCTTCCTACCTTCGGGGCTGAACGGGAATTCGGGTCATATTTTACGCTTAAATATTCTTTGACCAGACATTTTGCCAGCTCAATTCCAGTAACCTGTGCGCCCATGGTGATAATATTGGCATTGTTGCTGAGCTGTGCTCTCTGTGCCTGATATACATTATTTACAAGTGCCGCATAAGCACCTTTCACTTTGTTCGCCGCAATGCTTACACCAATACCGGTTCCACAGATGAGGATACCTCTCTCACACTCTCCTGCCGCAACGCTTTTCGCAAGATTGATAGCTGTGTTCGCATAAATCGGATCATCACTTCCGAAATCTACACACTCATGTCCAAGCTCTTCGATAAATGGAATTAAGATTGTTTTGTACTCTGTCGCATTTGGGTCGCAACCAATAGCAATTTTCATTTCTTTAGCCCTCCGTTCTAATCACTGTGTTATTAATACCATGTATATTATACATGATACCCTGCAGAAGTTCAATTACGTTTTGTCCCCATTGACATTTTAATCTATTATGTTATAATAAAAACCGTTCTATTTATAACATATTTCCACAAAAAATACATGCAGGAGGTGCACTGTGCTTTATAAATTTATGATATGTTTTGTCGCCGGAATCGGCGCAGGACTGGGAACAGGATTCGCGGGTATGAGCGCGGCGGCGGTCATCAGTCCTATGTTGATTACTTTTCTAGGAATGGAACCTTATATGGCGGTTGGTATCGCGCTGGCCAGCGATGTCCTTGCCAGCGCCATATCTGCCTACACCTATGGGAAAAACAAAAATCTCGATATTCGGAACGGTATCGTGATGATGATTTCCGTCCTTTGTTTTACGCTTGTAGGAAGCTACATATCCAGTTTCGTGCCAAGTACCGCTATGGGCGGGTTCTCAACTTTCATGACACTGCTGCTCGGCATCAAATTTATTGTACGTCCCGTCATGACTACGAAGGCAAAAATGGAAGCCGTTGAGACGAAAAAGCGCGTCATTCAATCCATACTTTGCGGCTCTGTGGTCGGGTTCATCTGTGGTTTTATCGGGGCCGGCGGCGGTATGATGATGCTCCTGCTGCTCACGAGTATCTTAGGATACGAATTAAAGACGGCCGTGGGAACCAGCGTATTCATCATGACCTTTACTGCATTTACCGGGGCCGCCAGCCATTTTGCCATAGGTGGCGCACCTGACTGGACAAGCTTTTTATTCTGCATACTCAGCACACTGCTCTGGGCCAGAATCGCTGCTAAATTTGCCAATAAAGCTTCCGCAAAAGTTCTCAACCGGGCTACCGGCATTGTCCTGACCGTATTGGGCGCGGCCATAATCGCCGTTAATTATCTGCCTTAAAGTCTTTCGTATTCTTCGGCCTGTACTCCGAAAGAAAGAGGCCTGCCATGGTAAGTATTGTCCCAGCCGCTGCCATCGCCGTTATTTTCTCATGCAGAATCAGCGCCGATGTAACGATTGTTATGACCGGCACCAAATAAATGTACACGCTTGTCTTCACCGCCCCCAGCACCTTGACCGCAAAGTTCCATGTCACAAAGCAGAGCGCAGACGCCCCTATACCTAGGAAAATGATATTTCCTGTGTACAGCGGATTTGCAAAGCGTCCTAAGTCAAGGTGAAACTCAAAGAATAGTAAAGCCGGAAGCATAAATAAAATGCCATAGGCAAATGTCCTGCGGGTCGTCTGTATTGTGTGGTATCCATAACTGCTTATTTTTCTTGTAAGTACAGAATAGCATGCCCAGACGAAAGCGGCCACAAGCGCCAAGATATCGCCCAGTGGGTTCAGCTCAAGCCGTGAACCATTGAAGCTGATCAGGCATATGCCAATCATGGCAGCAGCGAAACCGGCAAAAAAATTGGCCTTCAGCTTTTCCTCTTCCTTCATGAATAATCTGGTCAAGATCGCTGTAAAAAAAGGAGCCACCGATATAATGACACCCACATTGGATGCCAGCGTACAAGTCAAGGCTATATTTTCCAGAAGATAATACATACATATCCCACACAGGCCGGCCAGCATAAATATGCCTTCCTGTCTTTTGTCCTTTAACTTAAGCCGATGAGGATATACTAAAATCAACACTACAAATCCCATAATAAATCTGAAAAACAGAATCTCCACCGGCTGAAAAGAAACCAGCAGTACTTTTGTAGATATGAATGTAGTCCCCCACACTAGAATTGTCAGCAAGGCCGCCATATGGCCTTTCATATTATTTTGTCCCATCCGTCTTATCCCTCCTGTCAATACCCTTATCATACTATATTAGAATTTAAAAGGCTTGTAAAATATCGTCTTATCATGGCTCTACTTAAAATAAATGTCCGGACAGCAAAAGAGAGAGAATCCTCAGCAGGATTCCCTCTCTGTCTCGTTTGTCTAATTTATCAGTATGATTACTGAACCATTACATTAACAGCCTGAGGACCACGGTTTCCTTCAGTTGTGTCAAATGTAACTTTCTGTCCATCTTCTAAGCTCTTGTATCCTTCTGCAGCGATTCCTGAAAAATGTACGAATACGTCTTCTCCTGTGCTGTCATCAGTGATAAATCCAAATCCTTTTGTGCTGTTAAACCATTTTACTGTACCTGTCATTGTTGGTACCTCCTAAATATAATATTTTGTATCTTAACTCGAAAAAAAAATCACATATTTTTGTAAGGCATGAAAACTTCGTGACTTACAAAAATATGTGAAATCAAAATCCTACCTAAAATACTTCTTGATTATAGCATGGATTTATATGGTCGTCAAGAGATTTTATTAAAGATTTTGTTGAAAATTTTCAGAATCATTTCTTTATATTATCCTTCTCCCTGCTTCGCCAGTTGCACCATCTTCAAAAAAGCCTCCTCAAACCTCCGATTATCCTCTTCCGTACGTCTTTTCGGTCCTTTTATGTGGTTTTTCGCTGAAGCCCTTCTGGCCGATTTCGCGATATGCCTCTCCATCAGCATCTGTTCTATATTATCATCGGTATACCATTTACCTGACTGGTGGATTGCGTAAGCGCTCTTGCCAAGCGCCATCGCAGCCACACCGTAATCCTGTGTCACGACAATATCCCCAGCCCTGCACAGATTAATCAGCGCAAAATCTACAGCGTCCGCCCCAGCTCCTATCACTTTCACCTCACTGTAGGCCGACGAAAGTACATGATTCGTATCACACAACAGCATTACCGGGACATCCTCCCGCGCGGCAACCTTCTCGACGATCTTGACAACCGGACATGCGTCCGCATCTACATAAATTTTCATAATTTCTTCCCCTAATACTAAGCTATTTTTATACACGACGAAACTCTAAAAATAAGAAAAGCGGAATTTCCTTATTTTTTTCTACCCCGTCATACGATTCCGGCTCTAATAGCTCTGTCAACGCAAATCCACTTTGCAGGGCTGCATTGATATATCTGCTGACAGGTCTATGAAAATGACTGGTGACTCCCCAAAATTCATTATCAAAGCTGTATTCAGATAAATATTTTTGTATGATTTTGGCTTTACAGTAACCCGACTCATCTCTCAGCCAGTCTCCATCATAAAAAGCCGGATGGACAATTGACATATAAAAGATACCATTCGTTTTTATGATTCTAGATATCTCTGTTAAGATTTCCTCGAGTCTCTCGATATCCATCAAAACTTGATTACAGAATACAATATCAAATTGTCCCTCCTTATATGGCAGCGATTTTTCGATATCCACCAATTCAAATTTACAGTGAGGATATTTTTCCTGCGCAATATGGAGCATTTTTGCTGAACCGTCACATCCTATGACATCAGCTCCTTCTTTCCAAAAAAAATCCGTATAATTACCATAGCCGCATCCTAAGTCTAACACTGTTTTCTTACCTATATTTTTAAAACGCTTGAACACTATCTCTTTATTTATCTTTGTTAAACTAGATACTTCCTGTGAATGGGCATAAACTAATGCCGCATCATCCCATTGCCCTATTACAGTATTAGACATAATATTTTCCTCCTCACAATGCCAGCCTTCCTAATTTTTTCCATAATGTTACATTTCAAAATGCTATTATTTTATTATATCATGTATAAGAGCCATTGAACAAGCACTATATATGTGATGGAAAATTATAAAAAAAATACGAACAACCTCGTTTTTGCCATGCTACGACAAATTCCACCTTATCATAGTGAGTACATTGAAAATCTGGGAGGAATAGCTAATGGAAAGAGTCACAAAAGAAATACTTTATGCAGTGGGAATTACGCCTCGTTATAAAGGGCACTGGTATATAGAATATTCGATGCATATTCTTAAACATGATGAAGAACTACTCTATAAAATCGCAGCATCTCTATATTCCAAAGTGGCTGCTCATTACGATGTTTCCATATACAGTGTTGAATATGATATTCGGACAGCTATCATCGTGGCATGGAAAACAAATCGTAATTTACTTGAAGAAATCTGCAAAGTCAAACTTTACAAACCACCTACAAACAAAGAATTTCTAGAAAACTTACTGTCTTATCTAAGAAAGTATATATAATAGCTGAGAGCAGGAGAAGTATGCTCCTGCTCTTTTTCATATCTGTATTTACATTTCTTTGCCCATCTTAGATTTTGAAGATACCAGCCTTCCTTTCCGCGTTCCCGGTCTCCCGGCGAACACGACGCTTCCGCCCTTGTCTCCGCCTTTCGGCCCTAACTCAATGACCCAATCGCAATTTCTTATAATTTGTTGGTTATGCTCTACTACAACCACGGTATTCCCTGCGTCTGTCAGACGATTCAGGAGAATCATAAAATGTTCAATATCCTTGGGATGCAGCCCAATTGTAGGTTCATCCAGAAGATAGAGGTTATGCTTTCCTGCCGCTCTTCCTATCAGTTCCCCGGCGAGCTTGAGGCGCTGCCCCTCTCCCCCGGATAGTGTCGTCACTGACTGTCCAAGTTCCAGATACCCAAGCCCTACATCTTGTAAGAGTTCCAAAATATTTATAATCTTTACATGGCCGTCAAACACCTGCACTGCCTCATCTACAGAAAGCTTCAACACATCCTTAATAGAAAGGCCTTGATATTTGACGGACAGTACTGTATCGTTGAACTGATTGCCTCCACAAACCGGACATACAATTTCCGTATTGGCAAAGAACAGCATATTACTGTCCACATACCCCAATCCTTGACAATGTTCACACCTTCCCCCCTGTGTGTTAAAGGAAAAATGCTTTGCTGACAGCCCTGCCGCTTTTGCCGCTTCCAATCCTGCAAAAAGCGTCCTGATTTCTGAATAGACAGCAGAATATGTCGCCACATTGGAGCGCTTCATTCTCGTGATCGCCGACTGTTCAATCTCTATCACTCCGTCAAATTTGTCAAGTCCGGACACCCGGTTGGAATCCCGTTCACGATTTCCCTTTGCTAGCACCTCGAATACCAGCGTCGATTTGCCGGAACCTGACGGTCCGGTGACCGCCGTCATACATCCGGCCGGTATATCCACCGAAATGTTTTTAAGATTATATTTGTCTGCATTCTCGATATGAAGTGCAATCTTCGACGCATCTCGAAATATCTTTTTCCCCGGATGAGGCATACTTAAATAGTTTCCTGTCACAGATTCTTTCGTACTTTTAATTGTCTCCAGTGTCCCGGCGGCAATTACCTGTCCGCCATATTTCCCGGCTCCCGGCCCGATGTCCACGATATAATCCGCGGCGGCCATAATATCCTCGTCATGTTCAATGACAAGAACTGTATTTCCCTTATCCCTCAAAGTTTTTAATATGCTCACAAGGCCCGCATTATCTTTTGGATGCAGTCCCACCGTAGGTTCGTCCAAAATATAGATGATTCCTGACAAATCTGAATCTAAGACAGCCGCAAGCCGCATGCGCTGCAGTTCCCCGCCCGACAAGGTAATAACCTGCCTGTCCAATGTCAGGTACCCCAGCCCTACATTCAAAAAACGATTCAGCTTCGTGCGTATGTCAAGAAGGTAAGCATTTACAAGCTCCTCATGTTCCCTGCTAAGCGTCCCCTCCAGCTCATCCAGCCATTGGACAAGCTTATCCAGAGAATAAAAGGAAAGCTGAGGCAGGCGTATTCCGTTCACCGTGATCCGTCTGCTCTGTTCGCAGAGCCGCTCTCCCCTGCACTGCGGACACTCCACATTTTCAAAGAATTTATCCAGCTGTATTGTATCACCATTTTTGTCCGCGAACCTCCGCCACAAAATAGGGAATACACCCTCGAACTTTCCTTCCGCTATCGTTCTTGGCGGTTTGCATTCATGAAACTCCCGCCTGAGCTCATCACATAAGACCCCATTGTACAAAACAGCCTTCTGGATATCGCTGAATTCCCTAATGGGGATGTCTGCCGGAACAGGAATTCCATAATAGCGGTAAGCTTTATATAAAATAGAAATCTGATATTCCCCATAGCGCTTTTCCCAGCACCTAATCCCGCCTTCTTCCAGAGACAACGCTTCATTCACTGCCGCATCTCTCTTGATAATATGAATACTGCCCAGACCTTCACACGCCGGACAAGCCCCTTCTTTTGTATTGAAAGAATACTGAGTCCTTGTTATCTTATCCATCCGCTGTCCGCACTTACAGCAATACATATATACATGAAAATCATTCCCTTTTTTCTCTGTCTCTTCCAGACAGTCTGCTGCCGATATCAATTCCCCGCAGCAGGGGCAATTTCTTATCCCCAGCTTCTCATATACCATGCGCAGATCTGTATAGATATCTGTCATCGTACCTACTGTGGAGCGCGGATTTTTATTGTTGTCCGTCTGTGAAATTAAAATAGCCGGTGAAGCTCCTTTTATACGCTCCACCTTTGGCTTGTGAATCCCCTGCATCGACATGGCCTCCAGATACTGCCGCTGGCACTCGTTAAAGAGCACATCCAGCAGAAGCGTAGTTTTCCCTGAACCTGAAAGTCCTGTGAACACAACCAGCTTATTTTTCGGAATCTCCAGCGACACGTCTTTTAAGTTACCTTCGTTAGCCCTGATTATCTCTATGTTAGTCATCCCTGCCCCTGCTCCTATGTTCTCGGCCGATTCATATTCACGAGCTGATTGAATCTAGCCTGCGTAGGAAGTCCCGTAATCTTTTCCTTCGGCGGAAATGTCTTATCAAATTCCTCGGCAGGCCTTTGGTCAATATTGTATATCTCATCCTCGAAAAATCTTCCGCTGCAGCCGTCCAGCGCTCCGGCTTCCAGCTCACATGCAAGAAGCGCGGCGGCATAAGTGTCCCATGACGTCCCTATCGAAAAATTTTCCGCCGGAACAAATCCTGCTCTTTTATAGTACTCAGGGTCTCCCGTAATCAGGATAGCCTTATACCCCAGCTCTTTTGCCTTTGCTTTGGTATATTCTATCAGCTTTCTCCCTACTCCCCTGCCTTGAAATTCCGGAAGTACAGCAAGAGGGCCAAAGCACAGCACTTCTCTCTTAGTTCCGTCATCACCTAAAACAAATGCCTTGGTATACATAATATTACCTACAATCTTGTCATTATGAAGAGCTACGATATCCAGCTCCTTAACAAATGCCTGTGAATCTCTCATAATGTGTACCAAATAATGTTCAAAACATCCGGGACCAAAGTGGTTCCAAAACGCTTCTCTGGTCAGCTCTTCCACGGTCCTATAATCCTCTGTCTTCTCTTGTCTTAATTCTATTTCCATAGACTCCAGCCTCCTCTGCCAAATACTTTTTACTCATTGTATCATACAACTACTTCTTTTCGTCCTTTCGCCTTAAAAATTCAACAAACGCAAAGATAATCGATATGACAGTCAAAACGGACACAATAAGTTCCGCCATATTGTTGGCGTAATCAGCCTGCGCCGGATTGGCAATACCAAGTATAAGAAAATAGACACACCAGACAACCCCCAAAGCAAGCAGTAAAAAAGTAAGGTACTTAAGCACTCCCGCCGCCGCATTTACAAATTTTTTAGTCGCATTGATCCGTGCTTCTGAATATACTTTCCTGCCAAAGATAAGTCTGATTCCTCCCACTATAAAACCCGCAATGACACCAATCGTAAGCCCAATACATATATGATAAAATTCTCTCATCCGTTTACACACCTTTCATTTTGCAATCCACATTGACATGTCTATACATCTTCGCTTGTCTTTTTATATTTCCTTCTGCTTATGAATCAGCTCTATAAAGCGTTCCACCTGAGGAAGCTGCGCTGCGCCCCGCTGACAGAAAATATAGGTATGGCGGATAAACGGTTCTCCGTTTTTAAAAAATAACTGCTTTTTGATTCCATCGAAATCCTCCAATGCGATCTCCGGCAGAATCGCCCAGCCGATTCCCGTCTGCACTAATTCCCGGCAAGTCGTAATATTGTCTACGCATATATTAGAAGAGTGCGTATCCAGATTCGCCTCCCTTAACCACTTCATCATCTGACCGACAAGCAGAGGATCTGTTTTCCTGTTTATGTACATATAGTCAGATAACGGTTTATCTTGATTTTCCCTGCTGCACACGCTGTAGACCTTCTCTTCCGATATCATATATTTTATCCCTTCCCACGGATATTCTCCCCGGATAATCGCAATATCCAAGCTTCCGTCCAGCATTTGCTGGTACAGCTGCCCACTCTGCTCCGAACTGATTTGAAGGTTCACTTTAGGGTAGGCTTTATGATAGTCTGAAATCTCCTTGGCAAGGCGGTAAGTCCCATAACTGATAGAATATCCGGCCTTTAAAGTTCCGCTGATCTCCCCCTCAATCCACTCTAATTTCTGCTTCACTTTATCAAGTTCTAAAATAGAATTTTGACAAAACTCCAAGACCTTTTCTCCGGCAGGCGTAAAAGTCACCCCCTGATAAGAACGAATTAAAAGCTTCTTTCCAAATTCCTGCTCAATCATCTTAATCCTTTTAGAAAGAGCGGACTGCGTCATAAATAGTATCTCTGAAGCATGCGTGATATTTTTAGTCTCCCCCAGCACTTTTAATATCATATAATCTTTCTCATTCACGGTCATCCCTCCCTTAACCTCATTGCCTTTCATGCACGTATACGCAATTATTATACCACAAACGCAGAAAAGGAAGCGGCGCTTTGCGCCATTTACTTTTCAAGTCGTGGCTTGCCGGTATAATAGCCGCTTAAGCGGCAAAAGGCAATGCAATTGCCTTTTATTGCACGTATGTGCAATTATTATACCATACAATCATGACTAATAGGAATGTTTTTATATTCCAAACCTGCATTTCCGTTCATAGCCAATTTGTGGTAAAGTAAAATTAACAAAAGAAATTATTTTTCAAATAAAAGTGAGGCGTTCATTATGAAAAAAAATATAGAAAATGCGACTTGGTTCAGAAAATGGAATACCATATTTTTTACAGTGTTTCTCATTATCTTTCTCATCCCATGCATCCATTTTGAGCTATCCGGAGCAATGACGGGAACAGGCCGGCTTATTCTGGGTGGAATGATTCTTTTACTTATCTTTGGATGGATTCGCTCCATAGTTCTGCTCAAGGCAGTACTCTCTGCGAACCGTTTGGAAAAGGAGACATTATCCAAGGAAGCTTTTGGAAGTACAAATCGTGAGTTATTCTCTAAAGCTTCTTACTTTAGAAATGTAAAACCGACACAAGTTTCCAAAAAGTAAACAAATTCTACATATGAGACCAATGGCGTAAGTAATGTTTCCATCACTTACGCCATTGGTTTTATTTGTTCTTCTTTTTTGTCAAATATCAAAGGTTCAATTTCTGCTATAAAATTCTCCATAACTTTATTATTTTTTCCCGAGCCATCTTTATGCCATTTAAAATGCCAATAATGATTTTGTATAGCCCTCTGCAGTTCCCGTAATGGTTTATATATGGAATTGTAAATATATTTAAACTTCTCTTTTCCGAAATCAAATATTAAATCTATATCTCCAAGACATGAATCCCATTCTATTTTATCATTCTCTACATATTCCAATAAAAAATCAATTTTTTCCTCTAAAGACATGTTTAGTTGATATTGATTTATTTGTTTCAGAATTTTGTTTGTATAATAATAAAATTTTTCAATAGCCCTTTTACATTCTACTCTATATCCAACTATTGAAGATATTAAGGTTAGTAATGAGCTACCGAATATTCCAAGCGCAATATTACACCCAAAATCTGCTTCCTTTGAAACACATAGATAATGCAACGCTAAGCACTCTAAAAATGATACTAAAGTAATTGTGCCAGTTACCTTAATTGTTCTTTTATATATTCCCAGCTTGCACTCCTCACAAAATTCTTTTCCTATTGGCTTAAGCAGTTTTCCGCACACTCTCTAATCAATCATTTATATGATAATATTATACATAACTCCTATTCTACCAATAACTACATACGATATATCGTTTCTCCCCATAAAATTTCTAGTTGGCTATGTATACTATTTATTAGCTTTTATACGTTCTTTAAATAGCTTTTTCATTTCCTGTTTACCTATATCTGTATTCATTTCCGAACTCTTCAATTCCCCCTTATAAATAGCTTCCATCAATAAAATATATGCTTCACCTAACGCTGTAGTTAGCATTCCTGCTGTTGCTCCAGAAATTGAACCCCCTGCAATAGTACCTGCACCCGGAATTAATTTTAACAGATTTGATACTATTGTTTTCCCTGCAATTGTTGCACCTCCTGCTCCCACAGTCGAAGAAACAAAAGATGTTATAAGACTTTTATTAATATCCAATCCGAAAATAGCAGTTATAGAAGCAATCATAGCGACTTGCGTTGGTATTAATAATGCACAATCCGAAAAAGGAATCGGGGAAAATCCCTCACCAAACGCTGCGGCTGTTGCTGTTACTACTGCGGCTTGTGCATATCGCTTTTTTTCTTCTAAAGAAGCCTTTTGAACATTTTGCAAAGTGTCTTGTAACTCATTTGGTAAAACCTCACTCATCACTTTTATTAGTGTATCCAATCCATACGCTTTCGCAATATATTCATCGTCAATATCATAGTCCATAGCTAAGACTGGAACAACTTGGATGACATCTAAATTCTCATTCAATATCATATCTCTCATTTCTTTAGCCTTTTTCTTAGAGAAGGACTGTGTGAGAACAATAATAATTGGAACTTGTGTAACTTGATTTTCTTTTGTAAAATCTTTCAGCCAATCTATTTCTTCCTGCTCTACACGATTTGACGCTGTATTGATACAATACCAAATACAATGGATAGACTCGTTTACATCTTTAGATACAATCCCCTTCTGAATTACTTCAACAACTTCCTTTTTCACTTCTACTTGAGCATCTTTCCCTAATTCAAATCCCCTTGTATCATAAACATTTAAAGGAAAACCCTTTTTACTAATTTTTCTCATATGCATTGTTACAGGCTTCCCCATTCCTGTTTCAACTAAGTTTTCTCTAAACATGCCATTAATTAATGTGCTTTTTCCCACTCCCGTTTTACCTGCCACAATGATATTAAGCGTTTTTAAATTTTTTATCTTTTCATTTATGGCTTTAATACAATCCTCTGCAATTTTATCAGTATTAATTTCCATTTTCTTGCTCCTTAGTATCTTTTTTTACAATTTCCGGTCCAAGATTTTCAAAATTAATTTTTCTATGACCTTTCTTATAAATTTCTCCTGTTAATTTTTTTAAACATCTTGGTACAATGAATATTCCTACCACTAATATTACTGCACCACTCATAATACACCATATCTTCTTTGTGTTCTGCATTTTCTACCTCCCTAGTATTTTCAAAAACACTATTTTCATCCTCTACTGAAACATCTACTGTTCCTTCTCTCGTATTCGTAATTTTAGCACTTTCATTCTGAGGATATTTTATTTTGTCTCATAATCATTTTTATCAAGGTCTTCACAGTGTACCAGTTTATCACAATCTCCTTCTACATTTGATAATGCTAACATAATTTTCTTCGACATAAAATACTCTCTTCTTCATTAGTTAAAACAGATTTCATTTATATAATGTTAGCATATTTTTCCACTACTGTCATGCATATTTCCAATTGTTCATACATATCCTTCTTTAGGGTTCATTAATTACACATATAAGCCATTTCTAAAGCAAAAATGACGAAGATAGTGTTTCCACTACCTACGTCATTTCTCATTTTACCTTGAAATATTTACTCCATTTTCTTTCGCTTTTTACTCCAATATTACTCCATTTTAAAAATCTGTTGCGATATTTTATGATACCTTTTTCTTGAAGAAAAAGATCTGTAAACCTTGATTTTAAGCAAGCATTTCAATATTTCCAAGCACGATATTCACTTATGAGAATTTCTTCTCAATTATTTCTGCACAATATTAATAATCTTCTTCGGTACATAAATTTCTTTCACTATCGTTCCGGTCAGCTTATCCGCTACCGCTTCTTTTCCGGCCGCTATTGCTTCTTCCTTAGAAGACTCTGCCGGAATCGTTACAACAGCTCTTGTCTTTCCGTTAATCTGCACCGGGATTTCAATCTCGTCATCCTTCATAGCCTCAGCGTCATATTTTGGCCATCCTGCATGGAAGACACTGCCTTTGTTTCCAAGCTCTTCCCAGATTTCTTCTGCCATATGAGGGGCGAACGGTGCTATCAGTATTGCAAGGGTATCCAGTGTATCCCTGTCGACTCCGCCTTCTTTTTTAGCGATAGCTACCAAGGTGTTCGTATGCTCCATAAACGCAGAGATTACTGTATTAAGACTGAAATTTTCCAAACGAGTGGTTATGTCGTATGTCAGCTTATGGCGGACTTTCAGCATTTCCTTGGTCGCTTTGATATCCTTGTCCTTGCTGTCCATAAGCAGATTCCAAAGTTTTTTCAGGAAGCGGTAAACTCCGTCGATACCTCTGTCATCCCACTCCGCATCCAATTCCGGCGGGCCTACGAACAATTCATACATTCTCAGCGAATCGCATCCATAATCCCGTACCAAATCGTCCGGTGACACAACGTTTCCTTTGGACTTGCTCATCTTGATTCCGTTCTTTCCGGTAATCATACCCTGATTGAACAACTTCGTAAATGGTTCGTCAAAGTCCACTACTCCAATATCACAGAGGAATTTTGTATAGAATCTGGAGTACAGCAGATGAAGCACCGCATGCTCCACACCACCGATATACATATCTACCGGAAGCATCGCATCCGCTTTTTCTCTGGAAACCAGTTCTTCGTTATTGTGGCTGTCAACGTAGCGCAGGAAGTACCAGGAGGAACCTGCCCACTGTGGCATGGTGTTGGTCTCGCGCTTCGCCGGTTTTCCGCACACCGGGCAAGTTGTGTTGACCCACTCGTCGATACCTGCCAGCGGAGATTCTCCGGTTCCGGTTGGCTCGTAGGATTCTACTTCCGGCAACGTCAGTGGAAGCTGGTCTTCCGGCACCGGAACAGCGCCGCAGTCCGGACAGTGTACAATCGGAATCGGCTCTCCCCAGTATCTCTGGCGGGAGAATACCCAGTCGCGAAGCTTGAAGTTAACAGTTGCCTTACCGATGCCCTGCTTCTCAATAATGTGAGGCGCCTCTTTTTTCAGAACCGCGCTCTCCATTCCATTCCACTCACCGGAGTTAATCATAGTTCCAGCCGCTTCTGTGTATGCTTCTGTCATATTTTCAATCTCTACTCCGTCTTTTGCAATGACCTGCACGATTGGAATATCGAATTTCTTCGCAAATTCAAAGTCTCGGTCGTCATGAGCCGGAACACACATAATAGCGCCGGTTCCATAATCAGCCAAAACATAGTCTGACAGCCAGATAGGTGTCTTTGCGCCGTTTAACGGGTTCACCGCATAAGAGCCGGTAAATACACCTGTTTTTTCCTTGTCCTGAAGACGGTCTACATTTGACTTCATAGATGCATCGTAGATGTACTTCTCCACAGCCTCTTTTGTCTCCGGTGTGGCAAGCTTTGCAGCCAGCTCATGCTCCGGTGCAAGTACCATAAATGTTGCGCCGTACAGCGTGTCCGGTCTGGTCGTGTAGACTGTAATCTTCTCGTCTCTTCCGTCGACAGGGAAATCCACCTCGGCCCCATAAGATTTGCCAATCCAGTCGCTCTGCATCTTTTTGACCTTCTCCGGCCAGTCCAGCTTGTCAAGATCATTCAGAAGACGGTCTGCGTATTTGGTGATTCTCAACATCCATTGACGCAGGTTTTTCTTTGTGACCTCTGTCCCACACCGCTCGCATTTGCCGTTTACGACCTCTTCATTGGCAAGGCCTGTCTTACAGGAAGGGCACCAATTAATCGGGAATTCCTTCTCGTATGCAAGGCCTTCCTTGAACATCTTTACAAATATCCACTGTGTCCATTTGTAGAAGTTCGGATCTGTTGTATTCACTTCCATATCCCAGTCATATAATGCGGATATCTCGTCAATCTGGCGCTTAATATTCGCCACGTTCTCCGCCGTAGACTTCGCCGGGTGAACGCCCATCTTAATCGCATAGTTCTCAGCCGGAAGCCCGAATGCGTCCCAGCCCATCGGATGAACGATATAATATCCCTGAAGCAGTTTATAGCGGCTCCATACGTCAGAGATAACATACCCTCTCCAGTGGCCAACATGAAGTCCGTTGCCTGACGGATACGGGAACATATCCAGACAATAATACTTCTGCTTTGGATTGCCGTTCTCATCCACTTTAGGATTCACCGGATTCTCTGCCCACTTTGCTTTCCATTTTTTCTCGATTGCCTTATGATTATAAGGTGCAGCCATTGTTTTTTCCTCCGTTTTCTTAAACCTATAAAAAGTCCTCCGCCTCTTAAAAGCTAAGAGACGAAAGACTTTGTTCCGTGGTACCACTCTTCTTCACCGCCGTCCTCTTCTGATTCATATGCAGCAGTGCACTCGTGATTCTATAACGGGAATTCCCGCTCCTGCCTAGATGACGGCATAGCTGCCTCCTTCAGCAGAAGAACTCAAAGGCGAGTTCAGAGATTCCGTCTGCTGCCTCTCACCGCCCGGCAGCTCTCTTGAAAACGTACAGCTCCTACTACTCCTTATCAACGTTTTTCCAATATACTATGTTATTATAGGAAGAAAAAATTGTCCCGTCAAGAGGTTCTTGACTTTTTTTATCTAAATTTAAACAGCGGCTACTTTTCCCCTTCCTCCTGAGCAGAAGAAAATTCAAACTTCAAGCTTCCGCCGGGACGGATTATCTTCATGTAATAATATGGTACTTTGTACTGATTAAAACGCAGCTCCTCAATGACAAAAGAAGGCGTGTGCAAATTAACTTTCAGACATTCTGACTCATGGTGATTCGTTCCCGACACACTGAGCCACTCTTTTGTCTGGCACATATAGATTCCTGCCCGCTCGAAAAGTTCATGAAAAAAATGACTCCTTATCTCTGACAAATTGATAACATCTGCTATTTTCTCGGGAATATAAATATATTGAAGTGAGCGCGGCTCTTGTGAAGCCGCAAGAATGCTGGTACGTTCCACATAAATCACTGCGTCATTTATCGGTATGCCCAGCTTTCTGGCAACATCATCCGGCGCCTTTCTTTTTTCACACAATAGTACATTAAGCTTTTCATTGTTTTCCAATCCTGCTTTATGGATTGCCCTCCGCAGTCCTGCAGCAGGAAGGCTGCTGCTTAGCTGCTTGGACAGCACTGCCGTCCCTTTCCCCTGAATGCGGTACAACAGTTTATCCTGCTCCATACTTATCAAGGCCGCGCGAACCGTAGATCTGCTCACGCCAAAACATTTGCTTAACACAGATTCCGATGGAATGAGAGTGTCCGGTTTCCACTTTCCCTCATTTATATAATCACGAAATATATCCTCCAACTGTCTGCTCAAGTTCCTGCTGGAATTCCGGTTAATTAAATTGGAAAAATCCTCTGTCATTTTTTGTACCTTTCTCTTGGTAAAATCTTCCATTTATAATACGATTATATCTATATATATTTTAAATGTCAATTTTAAAACAGCTGTGAGAATCCTCCTGTTTCTCACAGCTGTTTTGAACATTACCTTACTCATTACAAAAGTAATCCTTTTTGCATATCTATCTGCCTCCAGCGGTTTCCTTCCGTCACTGTTCCCATGAATAGTATGACGGCCAAAAAGATAAAGCCAATAGGATGCACTCCCAATAAAATTAACCACCATTTCTCATTATGGTCATGAAGACGGCGTATAATGAGTGCAATCATCGGGAATATCTGCAGTATCAGATAAGCTGTTCCCAGATACGCAAAGGTTCCGCCTATCGTTAATAAGATACCGCCACTTTGGGAATCCAGTGCCGCAAACAGTAATGCTGTTACATTCAGCCACATAAATATTAACAGGTCTGCCGCAACGGTCAAGAGAAAATCTCTTCTGGATATTACACCTTTATAATCAAATGCCCTCTTCCAAAATTGTTTAAGCAAATTCACCGTCTTCCCTCCTTTACTATACCCAGAAGAACATAGCAATGGTAAAGTACACAACACTAACCCCGCAGGCTACTACCGCATACGGCATTACCTTATGATAATCAATTTTGGCCATCCCACATGGAGCTATCCACCAGAATGGAGTCAGCATATTTGTACAATTATCCCCGAATCCATAGGACATTAAAATTGTTTTTATGTCCACGTTCAACTGTTGGGTGATTGGAATTATGTATGGCGCTTCAATGATAAATTTAGAGCCGCCTGACGGCACAAATATATTCAGAAACGCACTGTATACATACGCTATACTTGGCCATGTACGAGTGGAGGCGATAGAAAGGAACGCATTGGAAATAACTGAATCCAGTCCAGTCCCGGTCATAACACCAAAAATCGCCGCGTAGATAGGAAACTGAACAATAAACCCCCATACACTTGTTACGGATTCTTTAAATAATTCACCAAAAATCCTTGGCCTCAAACATAATACTAAGCATAACCCAAACAGAATCATATTGAATTCGTTGATGCCAAACCCTGCAAATCCTTTGGTTATAAGCCCTTTTATTGCATAAACTAGGAAGAGCCCTCCCATTAGCACACCAATTACTGCACTGTTGGACAATCTTTTAGCAAGCGTAGATTTATCAGCAGAGAGATCAGGGGTCGCAGTATAATCAATTAAACGCTCTTTGGTCATGCCATCAAAAAACTTCGCGTCTTCTTTCGGTCTCATCTTGTAAAGAAGGATAAACATTAATGCGGCAGCCAGTAATTCTGTGATAATAGCCTTAGGCTGGCAGGCCACCTCAATAATAGTATAATAGTCCTTCAATCCAGACGCTGTTGACGGATCGACCAGTGACTTCAAATATCCGGGGGTAGCGCCAAAAGCAATCTGGCTGGCAGATGGGCCCTGCCCCATCATAAGACATATAATAAAAGTGGTAGCGACAAAATGGGGAGTATGAATCTTTAATCCTTTATTATGAGCCTGAACCATAATCTGTTTTGCAATTACGATACAGCCAAACCAGCCTACTGCCCAGTGAATCCAAGATAACGCTCCCGATAAAATACAGGAAAAGAGATAGCATGCAAGCACACTGTTCGGCACCGCACAAGCCTTACCTAGTATCTTGCTTGCGGGCGGGGATTTTGCGACAACGGTACCTAAAATTGACGCAAGACACATCTGCATGCTAAAGGCCAGCAGGTTCCAGAAATTCTGACCGATAGAGTCGACAATGCTCAATTGATTCTCAGTTGAAGTGATTAACGGCGCACCTGTTAAGGCAATTGCTAAAATGATGACAATAATCATAAGTATAAAAGCAATTGTTATGGAATCAGGCAGCACTCTCTCAAAGAAATCACTGAGCTTCTCTATCTTACCTTTCTTTTGTTTCTCCATTTCATTACCTCCCTTTCTCACATTTTTAGCTTCAATAGAAGCCATCCTTCAACGTTTCATAAGCGTTTTTCCACTTGTCAAATACTCTCTGATATTCTTCTGCCTTTCCCTCATCCGGATAAAATACCTTACTTACAGTTACCGCCTTTTTCACCGCATCCCTGCAGGACTCATATATCCCCAAGGCGATGCCGGCATACATTGCAGCTCCAAGACACCCCGTTTCTGTAGTATTGACTACTTCAAACGGTACCTGTATGATGTCCGCAAACAGCTGACACCAAAAGTCACTTTTCGCTGCTCCACCGACAATCCGTATACTGGATAAAGGAATTCCCGCTGCCCGCTCTGCATTGACAATGTCAAGCATCTCATAACAAACTCCTTCCAGTACGGCGCGGCTCATATCGTTGTGGTCATTCTTTAATGTCATCCCAAGAAATGTCCCGCGTGCATTATAATCCTGCTTCGCCGATACTCCCTGAAGGTATGGAAGGAAAAAGACGCCATTGGCTCCAATCGGCGATTCTTTCGCCCCCTCTACAATAAGGTCGTAAACATCCTCTCCTAAAGTTTCCGCATGGGCAGCTTCTTTCTGACAGCAAGTATCCCGGTACCATCTGAATGCCGAACCAGCCGCACTTGACATGCCTTCTACCGTATAATTGCCCATGCCGTGATTCTCTTTTACCACCAGCTTCATATTGGGATCATATGCCGGTCGGTCAGATGCAATAAAGCAGCTCCCAAAAGTACCGATTACCATGACTGCGGAACCACTTTCCACCAGCCCGCCGCCAAAGGTACTGCAATTTTGGTCAATAGCGCCCAGACAAATCTTACATCCTACCGGCAGGCCGGTCTTATTTGATATCTCTTTCTTTACTGTCCCAACTATTTTCCCCGGTTCTACAATAATCTCCGGCATCTGAACACCTTCAAGCCCGGCAAGTTTCAGATGTTTCTCCGACCATTGGTGCTTTACAATATCAGTCGCAGCCATCCGGGATGCCGAGGTGTCATCCACATAATAACTGTCCGCTCCGAACTGCTTTAGATAGTAATCCTGAGTGCAGCAGATTCTAGAAACCTTTGACCACATTTCTGGTTCATGATTTTGGAACCATAAGAATTTGGCAATACCGGCATTTCCCGTTGTAATAGGCCTGCCGGCTGTATGATAATGTTCCTCAGGAGAGAAGTTCTCCTTCAACATCTCAATCTCCTGTCCCGTAACACGAATGTCGTTCCATACTACAAAATCATACAGTAAATTTTCATGCTCATCCATAAGACAGAATGTATTTGAAATTGTTGACAACCCCATCGCTGATATGTCATCCGCATCTATTCTGGCGTTTTCAATGGCTTCTTTGCAAGTAGAGAACAGCTTCGACAATACATCCTCCGGTTTTTGCTCTACATAACCCGGTTTTGGGTAAATACACGAATACTCTCTGTAAGACATTCCCATAAGATTGCCATCTAAATCGAATACACATGTTTTACATCCTGTTGTTCCCGCATCAATACCTACTAAATATTTGCCCATAATAAACACCTACCGCTCATCAGGCTGTCCAGAATTAAAAATACCGGCCTCTCTCAGTTCATCAATACCGTCAAGCATTTCAAATGGATTCTGGGAACCAATTCTCCTTGCCCCCGCCAGAAGATATATAAATGCATTCTGTGGTTTTGGACTTTGGACTCCAGATACTTTTAGTAACGTGTCTGTCTCCCTCACCATATCGGCCATCATCTTGATTTGATGGAAGGTCGGGCCTTTTAACTGGCCAGTATTAGATTTAATATAGTTAACCTTATTCTTAATGCCAATCTGTACAACTTTTCCCAGTTCCTCATCGTTCAACTCACAGCATTCGACAATCATCTTTAAAACTGCTTCCGGAACTGCGTGTCTCACTTTCTCTACTTCCTCTTCAATAATATCCCAGTTCCCCTCCTTGGCCGCTCGATAATTGATGACGAAGTCAATATTTGTCACACCAAGCTCCTGAATTTTCTGCGCGTTGTATGCTTTCACATCGGGCAAGTCTATCCCTCTTGGAAACGCGAGGCTCATACCAAGGAATAAGCCCGACCCTTCAATAATCGGTTTTACGATTGGAACTTCGTAAGGATTACAATATACTCCGGCAAGATTATACTCAATAGCTTTGTGACAGTTTTCAATTATCTTCTCTTTGGGATTAAAACTTACGTGGGAACATTCAAAAAATTGTCCCAAATCATGTTTACTCATATTTCTTACATCTACATTCTTCATAGCAAAACCCTCCTGTGCACTGTTAAACTGTTTCCATTGTTCCACTCATGTATATACAAGTTATAATGTGACTATACCACTCTTCTCGCCACCTGTCAATGCATTTTCTAAAAATAAACACCTTTGAAATCCTGCTCTATCCGGGCCGCTATACTATCTGCGTCTAACTCATAGTATGCAAGCACTTCGCTATAAGGGCCAGATATACAATAATCATGCGGAATCGCCAGCTTTATTAATTCAGCCGGACACCCCTCCGTCGCGAGAAGTTCCCCTACTTTATTGCCAAGCCCGCCTTCTGTATAATGCTCTTCCACCGTCACTACAAATCCCGTACGTGCGGCTGATTCCAATATTGCGTCACAATCCAGAGGAATAAGGGTAGAGATTCCCAAATGTTCTACAGAGATATCTCTTTCGTTAAGCTTACGGCATGCCTTTACCGCGTTAGCAGTCATGCTTCCAGCACTTATCAGAGTGACGTCTTCCCCGTGGCAAATATGTCTGGCCTTCCCTATTTCAAAACCGGACTCAAACAAATTTTCTTGTTTTTCATTGCCAATCCGCATGTAGACAGGCCCCTCATACTTCAGCATGGCTCTTACGGCCTCCCGGATCTCATTGGGATCTTGAGGCGCTAACACAACCACTCCCGGAATCATCCCAATAAGGCCAAAATCATCTAGTGAATGATGAGTCGTCCCTAAATCTGAATATGTAATTCCGCCATTCCTGCCTACTATTTTTACATTCTGGCGCATATAGCCTATATCATTGCGGAACATCTCATAATTTCTTGCAGTAATAAATGACGCAATAGCGCAAATTACCGGTATTTTCCCAGTAGAGGCCAGTCCTGACGCTGCCCCGGTCATTGTCTGTTCCATTATGCCAAATTCAAAATACCGCTCCGGGCATTTGTCCATGAATGAACCAAATCCAGAGCTTCTCCCACTATCCGCGGACAAAAGAACAATCTTCCTATTCTCAAGAGCTATCCGGCATACTTCTTCCCCAAATGTTTTGCGGGGATCCTCAAAATTACCAATCATATCCTTTTCCCTCCTGAAGTCCTGCCTTTATCTTTATAGACTTTACAGCCTCATCAAGCTCCCCCTCATTGGGAGACCAGAAATGACTCGCCGCTTTCCCTTCTAAAAATGGTATCCCTTTTCCTTTTATTGTATGTGCCACAATTACCGTCGGCCTGTCCACAGCAACTCTGGCCATTTCCAGAGCTTCGACAATTTGCTTCATATCATGCCCGTCTATGGTAATCACATTCCAGCCAAATGCTTCAAAACGCTCCTTGAACGGAGTAAAATTCATGATATCCTGCACCCTGCCGCTGATCTGCAGCCCGTTAAAATCCACAAATACACATAGATTAGACAGTTTATAATGTGCTGCGGCAGCGATAGCCTCCCAGTTAGAGCCTTCCGCCAATTCGCCGTCCCCCATTATCACATAAACTCTAGAGTCACCCTCATCCAGCCTGATTCCCATTGCCATCCCCACTGCAATCGCGAGTCCATGACCAAGAGCACCTGTATTAGCTTCTATTCCCGGCAGCTTATTCATATCTGGATGACCGGGCAGTATTGTTCCTAAAGAACCATATGTATCCAAGTACGGCTTAGGAAAATATCCCTTCTCCGCAAGCACAGCATACTGCGCCAAGCATTTATGCCCTGCTGACAAGAGAAATCTATCCCGTTCTTTTTTATGTGGAGCGCCTGAATCACATTTCATTTCCTTAAAATATAATACAGTCACGATATCCATACAGGAAAAAGCCCCTCCTATATGGCCATGTCCGGCTGCTTTCACCATGCGGAGCGTGCTGATTCGGCATCTGTCTGCTGTCCGTTCTAACTCACGATAATCCATAACTGTTATTACCCCATCTTTCCAACATTTGAATCATTGTTGACGGCATTCATAAAACGGCGCTGGTAGCTTATCACCTGATTTGTACTTGTAAACCTAGCCAGATACTTCGGCTCCGCCGTAATGACAACCCGCTCTATCACATCTTCATAATCCGGATCGGTCATTAACCTATCAATATCCGGATAATTATAATCCCCTTCCATAGAACAGAGAATGAGACGGGTATCCCTCAGTTTAGTTTGTCTTAGCAGCTTCAGATTATGGCGTACACTGTCCAAACCGTCCGAGCCATCCTTTTCATTAAATTTACGATATTTGATGATATCCTTTGCCTTCTCATAGCACCATTTTAATCCTGTCTCCTCCACAGGCAGATAATCATTTTCTATCATAAAGGCACGAAGTTCTGTCAAATAACGCTCATCGCCAGTTGCGTCAAATTCCTCCGTAAGTTTCTTGAAAATCTCTGACTGCTTCATCCGATGCCGGATAAAACTGTTGATAAAGTATGGCTTCGCCTGTAATGCCAGCGCAGTCTGATAGGGTTCAAACATAAGGGTATAATTCACTCTATAACCATGCTCCCGAAGTTTAAGCGCCAGATTGTGACTCATAAATGCCGCTTCAGTGCTGCATTGGTCATACCTGCCATTAAATCTTTTATTTCCCTGCATCAACTGGCTCACATTGTCTGCGGTGATTGGCCCGGTATGAGGGACTTTGACAACAAGGCGGTACTCACTTACTAACTCTTTGAACCGCTCACATTCATCCAATATTTTTTCAAAATCCCGCTCGAAAGGGTTATTCAGCTCTACAGAAATGTCACAGCCCGGGCCAAGTATACGGCCGATTTCCTTGATAACCTCTTCTCGAGTTTTGAATTTTCTTCCTACATTTGCCGCAGGGTTATTCAAAAACAAATCATATATAATACCCGGATTACATGTCAGGTTTCCAAGAAGAGGAGCAATCGGCTCAATTTCATAGGGGTTAGCCGAATCTGCCGAGAAAACAACTCCTGTAGGACGTTTCATGCCATTCTTATCATAAGAAATATCGCGGATTAAATCTGTATGCAGAGTACCATCCATCAACAATGTTGTCTCCACTCTGAATCCTGCCGGAATTTCTCCCTTCTGAACATTAAAGGTTTTGATTACATCTTTAAATCGTTCCGTGGTCGTTACATATTTTACTTTTCCACTTAAACGTTCAAAATCCTCTGCGTGAATTCGAAGATTTTCTACTCTTTCCACCATGCTTTCTTCTCCTCTGGCCGCTGCCGCACCAAGTGAAGAAAGTGTATAATTCATGTCCAGAGTGCCTTCGCCCTTTCCACTATAATTTACAGTTATCATAGCAATCCTCCTTTTTTCTTCTTGTATATACATGTTTGTAATTAAATCGTACCACTTCCTTTCATCGTTGTCAATACTTATATATACATGTATAGTTTGTTTTTATATACTTATGTAATGCGGTCATGATATTTAATATTGTAAAAAAAAGACAACTAACTTTTCATCGTTAGCTGTCCTTACTTTGAGAACTCTGTTTAATCATACTGTAATTTAATCTTAATCTTATCACCTCTAAAAAGCACCTTTGTATATTCATAAGGCACATTATTGGTATCATATATAATATCTTCTAAAAGCAACAACGGATGGCCCGCCTCTACTTCGAGCAAAGTTCCTTCTTCCTTTGTCGCGACAATAGACTCCAAAGTCTCTGACACCTTTTTTCTGGTCAGACCATATTCTTCATTTAAAATGACACAAAGCTGCTCTCTTTCCAACAGCTCCTCCGAAAGTTTCTCTCTATACTTCTCATTGATGTAGGATACATGAAGGCTGATTGGCCCGTCCTCTATATAACGAATGCGCTTAATCATAAATACGGAATCTCCTGACAAAAGGCCAAGATTTTTGGCAATCTTACCAGTACTTTTCATAGTCTTGCATTCTACGATTCTGGTCTTTACTTCATATCCCATTTGTTCCAACTGTTCCCGTATTCCAATGTAGGATGGACTCAGGGCCAGAATCTTTTCACTGACAAAAGTCCCTTTGCCCTGAACACGGTATAAAAGGCCCTCTTTTACCAAGTCGGACACCACCGCACGCGCGGTCATTCTGCTCAGTCCATATAGTGAACTCAATTCGTTCTCAGAAGGGATTTTTTCATTCGGCTCCCATTTCCCAGCTTCAATTTCATCCATCAGAATATCTTTCAACTGCTGATATAGCGGTTTTGGTGTATTTCTCTCTAACATTATTTACCACCTTTCATACATGTATATTCTATATAACGAAAGTATAGATGTCAATCAAAACTTTTAACTTGTCATAGCTGCAGAACTGCGCGTATGAAATACCACGTTCCCCGATATCTCTGGGATTTTTTATGCCCTTTTTCTTGTCTCCATGATAATCCGAACCGCCTGACATAATCAGATCTCTCCCCTCATATTTTTTAAGAACCTCTTGTTCAATCTCCTCTGGTGTCATTTTACCGTCATAGCTCGTTTTGTCGTAAGAATAGGAAGCCTCAATGCCATCCAGCCCATGTTCTATGAGAACCTCAATGAATTCCTCTCTCGAAATCACATTGCCGCCATATTCTACACTTTCCTTTATCAAGTAAGGATGTGCCAAAATGACAATCCCACCCATTTTATGTATCTGACCTATCACTTCTACAGCCTTGGGTTTCTCTCTCTTTATATGAAGTTTAGGCGAATTTTTAACAAAAAGTTTTGCATCTTTCCAACTTTCCACATATCCCTTTCTGGCCATTAGTTCAAAAATCATTTTCTTTTGAACCTTATCCTCCGGCACGGGATTTGCATTATTGTCCAACACTTCATCCCATGAGACAGCCATACCTAATTCCTGTAAGGCAAGAACCAGTTTTTTATAACTTCCTTTCTTACTCTGAATAGTAAATTCGTCTAGCTCTTTGAAATAATCCAGAGACCAATCACATCCAAAGCAGACCAGATGTACATCATCGATTTTAGTCTCTGTTGAGATTTCTATCCCTTTCATCAGATGAATATTTTTCCTTCTGGCATATTTCAAAATATCTTCACATCCCATTTCCGTCTCAACCTTATCCGGAGGAATCACATCATGATCTGTTATTGCAACAACTTTAAGCCCCCGCGAAGCGGCATGATCTATATATTCTCGGGGCGTATCATTTCCATCGGACCGGTTTGTATGTCCATGCAAATCACATTCATATACCTTTCTCATAGCTTTCTCCTTATTATTAAAAATGATTTTTTATCCCTGAAAATACTTCTAAATGTTTTCTAATTTCTTCTTTTACCGCTATTTTAACCTGCTCATCAAAGGCAATCGGCGAAAATTTTTCTCTGGACATGACTAACTGCGCTGTCTTTTCTAAATAGGTGTTCTTTACGATTGTCGATATATTGATTTTCCTTCCTCCAAGTTTTATAAGGCGGCAAAATGTTTCCGCTGAAAGTCCAGAACCGCCGTGGATTACAATCGGTACATTTTCCTTTCCTAATTGTCCCACTAATTCAAAATTGATATTGGGTGTACCTTTGTATACACCGTGGGCTGTCCCGATGGCGGGCGCAACAGCATCTACTTCAGACTCCTTTATATACTTTATAGTTTCCTCATATCCTGCCCCCACTTCCCTGTCATTCACTATCTCTTCCTCGGTACCCGATATGATTCCTACCTCCCCTTCTATGGCCACGCCCCTAGCATGTGCTATTTCGGCCATCTCTCTGCTGCTGGAAATGTTGCTCTCCAATAATTGCTGTGAGAAATCCATCATTATACTATCCCACCCTGCTTCTGCACACCGCTTTCCAAGCTCCTTATCTCTGCAGTGATCCAAGTGGACAGCCACATTTACTTTTGCATATCTTCGTATAGAATCAATCATAGAAATGAGCGCCTCCGCTCCAAAATATTCGACAGTGCCAACCGATGTCTGTATAATAACGTCCTGGCCTATCTCTTCTGCAGCCTCGATTGCTGCTTTGGCAGTTATATAATTGAATATATTGACTGCACCAACCGCATATTTTCCTTCTTCTGCTTTTTTTAATATATTTACGAATCTATTTTCTTCTTTCATTTTCTTTTCCTCCTTTATGATTAAACTTGTATATACCTGTATATTATAATAATATATTTTATTTGTCAACCCCATTTTCACCATCAATCTCAAATATGGCAAACATTATAATAGGCAGCATATTTGCCTGTTTCCAGACTCATATGCTGCCTATATACTAATCTTTTTTCAGAATAACCGCCCATTTTCTTTCAGCCATTTTCTATATTTTTTATACTCCGGCATATAGTACTCCACCACTGCCCAAAATCTGTCCGAATGGTTCATCTCCCGCCGGTGCGCCAGTTCGTGTACAACTACATAGTCTAACACCCCCGGCGGCATCAGAATAAGCTTCCAGTTAAAATTAAGATTCCCCGGCGCACTACAGCTTCCCCATCTTGTCTTCTGCTCCCGGATGGCAATCCTGCCGTATGTGACGCCCATCGCCTTCGCATAATGCTCTACTCTCTGAGTCAGCACCTCACGGGCTTTTTCCCGGTAAAAGCTTCTCTGCTGGTCAGTCAGCTGTGTCCGGCTTTCTACCTGCTCCGCAATTCTTTTCTGCATGTCCAGCTTCTCTGCAATCCATTCTGCTTTTCTGGCAAGAAACTCCTCAATCTGCTTTTTGCTGCAGTTTCTGGGCGCCCGCACAAGTACCCTCCCATCCCGGCTCACTTCAATGCTCAATGTTCTCCGCGAAGACCGAATCAGCTCATATTCCATAAATTTACTTCCTACTTTCTCACATCTCCGGCAGATACACAGATATCTGCCGGGACTAAATCATCATAAACTTATATCAAGTATAAAGGCCTTCCACACGTACCGTAAGCTTCTCTCAATCGTCCTTCCTATAAATGAGGCAGGTTTGGCAGGCATATCGGGCAGCAATGCTCTGGCTTGCACGGTGGCTTTGGCGGACATGGTGGTTCCGACGGGCACGGACAGCACGGCGGCTCCGGTTTACATGGTGGCTCCGGCGGGCACGGACAGCACGGCGGCTCCGGTTTACATGGCGGTTCCGGCCTGCACGATGGGTAAGGTGGATACGGCGGGTATGGCGGGTACGGTAGTTCCGGTGGATAAGGCGGCCTCACCATTCCCGGCCAATAGGGCCAGCAGATTGGAGCCATAGGAAATGGCATCGGGCAAGAGCACCCTCCCGCTCCACCACTGCTGTTATTATTGTTATTGTTGTTATTATTGTTGTTAATACTTATAGCGGCTTTTCCAGCATTCACGGAAGCATCGCCCTTTACTGACGTCGATACACAGATGCAAAGTTCCGCTGTCAAGGGGACAGGCTGATCCTCAAAGGATGTGCCGATTGGCTGATAATTAAGGACCGTGCTCTGGGCTTCCATCGTGATGACCCTTGTAATATATCCGGTAAAAAAAGCGGTTACTGTGAAGCAAACGCAGTGCCCTGAGGCACGGAGCGCAATATAGAATTCCTGGCCAATAACCGGATTTGCAATGGGATTTCCACAGAAATCCATAAATGTGGCAGAATAATCTTCACCACAATCACAAAATGGCGTGACTGTTATCTCCGGCTGGCCTTCAAAACCAGATTGAAGCCGGAATGGCCCAATTAAAAGTCTGCCGCAGACATCGCGCACTTCATCCGGACACCCTTGAAAAATAAGATAGGGTTCTCCGGCAGCTGTCTGCGGTACACTTTTATTACAACATTTTATCCATGCTCCGGTACCGCACGGGCAGGTACATTTAGCGGGTGCGTTAATCACTGGTGCAGCCTGCCCGTCAATATGCTGCCCCGCAAGGCGCAGAAGCTCCAATACGGTAGTCCTCATTCTGTCAGACTTAGGATGGTCATCCCCGCTGGCACAGTCCAGAAAATATACTTCATCCAGTGAAATTTGTCCTAGCAGTACCCAGAGCGCTACCTGCACAGCCGCGTAGGCATCATTGTTATCCAGAACCGGGCTGGCTGAGGCATCTACCCCTGCAAGCGCAAATGTGTCGGCCGCACTGACCGCTGGATAAGCATTTGCCAAAATCCATCCCAGCATTTCCTTCTGTCTCTCGGTTGCCGATGGAAACAAAGTTTCAAAGGGCCTGCTCTCATAAGACACATCGTTGTAAGGCCCGTCGGCGAATTTATCCAGACAATATACATGCTTGTTTTCGCTGCCAAGTATATTGCCAAAAAACTGAAATATCTGATTGTGATCGTCTCTTTTTAAACGGTATCTGGAAGCAGATGTATAATCCAGTGCACAATAACTCTCAACACTTGGATTCCCACCTGCAGTTCCGCTGACGTCTGTGCCCGGATAAACAATAAACGGTTTCGACCCAGCTGCTTTTTCTATCTTAATCACTGTAATTCCTCCTGATTTCTATTTGATTTGAGAAACACTATACAGTATTAAGATATGCACGTTGACAGGATTTGTCAGATATCGGCAGCAGCAGGCTATCAGATTTGCCTCCCTTTATCCCAGATAGACAACCTCTTCCTCCGGCCGTGCTGCTTTTTCTGTCTTAATTAGATAGAGAACCGGCTGCTTCCGTCCTGTCCCATTCCATTCCTCATACTCGAACCGGACCGTCACTCTTTCCCAGCCCCGCTGTGTCAGGCTCACAGGCTGTTCCACTTTACACGGATATCCATAAAATCGGATGTCCTCCGCACAGCAAGCCATAATCAAGCGCCCCGGAATCACCATATTCGCGGCCATCCCGTTTGGACGGAACGTCTGCGCCAGAAAAGTAAGCTCCTTATGGAGATAATGTTCAGGATGTTCATAGGCGTCCACATACCATACACCAAAATCCATATCCCCAATAGTGATTTTGTCTTCCTTAATGTCAAAGGGAAGGTCCTCTTCGGTCTGAGGGATGATGTTGCCGTCCACATCCTCAAAGATAAGCTGCGCCTGTGGATTCTGAACTTTCAAGGCCCGGCGGAAACCGGAACGGTCTGTCCCCTCCGCGCAGCGGTTGATTACAATCAGCTCAGACTCCGTCAGCTGATTCATGAGAAGATTTCTCATATTCGTGAGATACATATCCAATGTCTGTCCATTAACTGTGGAATAGACGCCCTGAATCTCCCAATTGCCGGGATACTTCTCCTGTATAATCTCCTGCAAATCCCACATTCCGTTGTACTCGATCACCACCTGTGCCGGATGATAGATACGCTCACAGTTTTCAAAAAAAGCTTTGTTCAACTGCTCTCTCTCTTCTATAGGAAATAGAAACATCCCGTTCTCATCCAGATAATTGTCTGAATACATCTCTTCGCCTTCCTCGCAAGTCAGCAGAAGCGTCGGCCCATCCTCAATCCAGTCCTGCTTCATCAATGTATCTTTGACAAACGTAGTTTTTCCGCTGTCCAGAAACCCTGTCAATATATAAACCGGTGTCACAATATTTTCCTCCTGCATCAGATATGGAACAGCTGTTCCAGCTGCTCTTCTTTCAATCCCGTCCCTATCACACAGATACGCCCTGTATAATCGGCTTGGCCTTCTCTCACTTCGTATTCCTCCGGAACCATGTCGAACTGCCTCCAGCTGCCGTCTTCCATGGGCACGATTCCCTTTGCCCGGAGAATGGTTCCATACCCCGTTGTCTCCGACAGCGCCTTCAGGATAAAATCCATCTCCTCCTCTGTGTATTTGTGAGCCGTCTCTCTGCCCCAGCTTGTAAATATTTCATCCGCGTGGTGATGGCGATGCTCATGACACCCGCAGTCCTCTCCATGCTCATGGTGGTGTTCATGGCAGCCGCAGCCTTCTCCATGCTCATGGTGGTGTTCATGGCAGCCGCAATCCTCTCCATGCTCATGTTCCTGATGTGTATGCAGGATTTCTTCAATAGCCCCGCAATGATTCAGTGCGTGAAGTACCGCCTCGCAGGACAGCTCGTCCCACGGAGTTGTGATAATAGCTGCTGTCTCATTTGCTTCCCGCAGCACATGTACACATTCTTCCAGCTTTTCCTCGCTCATCATCTGTGTCCTGCTGATTACGATTGTGGAGGCATGTGCTACTTGATTTTCAAAAAATTCTCCGAAATTTTTCAGATACAGCTTTGCCTTCTTGCCGTCTACAACTGTTATGCTGCCGTCAATCTCAATATCCGCCTCTTCCTTCACTCCCTCAATGGCCTTCGCCACATCCGAGAGCTTTCCTACTCCCGACGGCTCGATAATGACACGGTCAGGCCGGTATTCCTTCAGGACTTTCTGAAGCGCCCTGCTGAAATCCCCTACGAGAGTACAGCAGATACAGCCGGAATTCATTTCCGTTATCTCTACACCCGCATCTTTTAAAAATCCGCCGTCAATTCCAATTTCACCAAATTCATTTTCAATCAACACCAGTTTTTCGCCCTGAAAAACCTGTGCAATCAATTTTTTAATAAAGGTTGTTTTCCCGGCTCCCAAGAAACCGGATATAATATTTACTTTTGTCATTGTTATCCCTCTTTTCCAACTATTATTATAATACACCATTTCCTAAAGTCTAGCCTTAAAGCAAATATTTCAATCTTATAAAAATAAAACTTCCAAACAAATGGGTTGTTTCTTTATTGTGATTAGTGTATAATAAATCCAAGAGAAAAAGTACCATTTTAGTACAAAATATACGGACAAAGGAGACTTGAAGATATGGTAAATTTATTAACAGGCCCAAAAGGAAGCGGAAAGACACAACAAATGATTGAACTTGCAAATGAAGCTGTAAAGAATTGTGATGGCAATGTATTTTTCATCAAAAAAAGCCACCGCGATACATACAGCCTTTCTTTTAACATCAGAGCAATCTGCATGGCTGATTACGAAGTGATTACCAATATTGATGAGTATCTGGGATTCATCTATGGTATGACAAGTGCAGACCATGACATTCAGGCCATCTTCATCGACGGCATCTTAAAGCACGCGAACATCAATCTCGAAAATATTCCTGAATTCATTGAAAAACTGAAAAAGATTTCAGAAGACTGTAATATTGAGTTTTATGTGAGCGTAAGTGCAAGAACCGAAGAACTGACCGATGTGAATTTGGATGGCTGCAAGGTCTTGAACTAAACACAGAGAATCCGGAACACCGTTTACTGTGTTCTGCATACAGAGAGAAAAGAGAGGCGTATATCTATGACCTGGTTGTCAGGAAATAGATATACGCCTCTTATTCTATAATGTTAGGGTCTGCAACACCTTTGCCTCTCTATGCCTACGGATTTCTCTGCGCGTCGTGCTCACGAAAACCTATAAAATAAAATCATATAAAAGCACGATTAAAGGCATGGTCACAACACAAAATATAACGGACATCACATTAATCACGCTGGCATATTTTGCATCACCGCCAAACACTTGCGCCAGCTGCGTCACCATAGCTGCGACTGAGGAAGCTCCTGCTATAACCACAATCAAAAGAATCGTGCCAGCCTCGGGATGAAGCCGGGCAGCGCCGCTTATCTTAATCAAAAAAATAGAAATCACAGGAAGGACAACCAGCCGGAACAGGCACACAAAATATACTCTTTTCTGCCGGAATACCCACTTTAAATCGACATTGCCAATCAGCATACCGATTACCAGCATACTCACCGGGCCAATCATACTGCCCAGACTGCTTACCGTAGTTCCGACAATATCCGGCAGACTGATGTTGGCGGCGAAAAGAACCGCACCAATGATCATCGCGATAATATTAGGATTCATGATTATTTTCTTCAGGCTATTGTCCTCGCTGTGGCAAATCAAGGCTTTGCCGTGCGTCCAAATCAATACCGTCTGCACCGCTATGTAGGCTGATGTATAGAATACCCATTCCGTGCCGAATGTGGCGGCCACCAAAGGGATGACTAGATTTCCGGCGTTAGAATACACAATCGAAGCCCGCTCCACCGAATTGAACCCTAACGGTCTGCTCAATATTTTGGTGAGGCTTATATAGACAAAATGAAGGACTGCTGCCGCAGCCATTGCGAGCAGCAGTCCCTTCACTTTGCTTGCCGTACATTCAATTTGAAACGCTTCTACCGTGACGCATGGCGAACACACGTAGACACATATCTTAGATAATACCTGACTGTCTTCTGTATGAAGAAGATTGATTTTGACGATTGCATAACCGACTACTCCAATCAAGAACAGCGCTATTATCTGCTTTCCCAGCAACAAGCTAAGTTCCATACTTTGCCTCCGTTTTCTACTCTAAGGACAGTACGGTATTGGCCTTTGGCCCCTCTTTGTACTCGATTGTCACCTTATCGCCCACTTCATACTTGATAATATCTATGAAATCGACCACCGATACATCGAATATTTCATCAGAACCTTCCACCATTACATAATAATGAGAATTTCCTTCAATGACTCCCTGTGCGATCTTCGTAATCGTCCCCTCGATCGTCATTACTTCCCGCGTATCTTTTTCTGCCTCCTTCACTCCGTTCGTGAGAAGAAGCTGATTGTACTGCTCTTCGCAGGCGCTGACCGTATCGCCGATTGCAACGAGCTGATACTTTTGCACATTGACCATCGCGTATTTCTTCACAAGTCCCGCATCATCTTTCAATGCCAAGAAGTAAGTCGGCTCACCTGAAATATTCAGGAGCAGCGGGAATGTGGCAACATACTTTAGGTTCTGTACCTGCCCTTCCGCCGAAGCCATGGCCGAGTCCTCTATTGCCCCCTCGATTGGATAATATTTGGTCTCCATAGTTCTTTGATTCATCAAAACAAATCCTACATTCGACTGGTCGCTGTTCACTGACGTAACACCGGTATATACCCACACGTCATCGTCAATGGCTAGAAAATTATATCCGTTAGTTGTCTTGAGGCAATCCTTCTGGCTCAGGACGCTGTTGAAAAATCCATGTTTTAATGAACCATAATAATCGTAAAGCTGTACCAGAAGATCCGCCGAATATGCCCGGTCAATCCATTCCGGCACTTCATCGATACGATAATCCTGTGTCTCTCCGGTAATCGCGTTGCATAAGACTACGCGTCCTACCGTCTCGCCTCCAAAAAGCCCAATGTTGAACTTCTTTACCGGAGCGACCCAATACGGCACACCATCGTCGTCTATCTCAAAACTCAATTCACCGTATATATAAGTAGGATGTTTAAAGCGGAGATGCCGGTAGATATTTCTGCCGAAATGCTCGCTGGTGGAATATTTCATTCCTTCTTTAAGCTTAACAAGCTCTGTAGTCTGACTGGCCATGTCAATTCGGATATATGCCGGAATACCGTCGCTTCTGTTGGTAAACCATTTGATAAGATTGGCATATTTTAGCGGTGACACACGAACCGGGCTGTCTTGATAATTAATCTGGCTGTAGATATCGTCCACCTCAAACTGGGATACCATATCAGACATACTTCCCATCTTGCGGCTTCCTAATATCTGTGCAGAATCTCTATCCAAAAGTGGAATCTGGTCAAAAGAAAGCTCTTCGATATCCTTGGTAAATTCCCCTTCCTCCACCGTCAACAGCTTCTGATATTTCTTTGCGTTGACAATCGGAGAAGACAACAGGCTTCCTCCAAGATAAGCCACCAGCAGAATGACAAACACTCCGATAATCACCTTGAGCACCTTTGATTCCTTGATTTCACCCCGTTTGATTCCACGGCGCATAGCATAGATCACACCTATTACAGCCACTAAGAACAACACAAAATACCACACATCGACTGAGTGGATGTTCATTGCGGGCAGCGCCGCATAGTAATAGATCCCGCCCACTAAAAGTAATACTATGATGCTTAATAATACGTTTTTCTTCTTCATACTCTCTCCTATCTAAAATTTCTTTCTCCACAGAGCCGGTGAAAACAACATTAAGAACGGGAATATCTCTAACCTGCCGACCAGCATATCCAAACATAGGATGATTTTGGAAAATCCCGTAAATTTTGCAAAGTTTTCTACTGCTCCTACTAGTCCTAGACCAGGCCCTACGTTGTTCATAGTTGTAAGCACTGATGTAAAGGTTGTTTCAAAATCAAAATTATTTATCGAAACGAGCAGTACTGACACTATCATTATCAAAATATAGGCGATAAAATATACATAAACAGCACGCATTGTTTCTTCTTTTACTTTTTTCCCATTGACCTTGACAATCGTCACCGACTTTGGATGAAGCATCTGCTTAATCTCCCGCTTTATGCTTTTCAACAAAATCAGGAAACGTGACACCTTGATGCCGCCGCCGGTAGAGCCCGCACTGGCCCCGACCACCATCAGCATCAGCAGCACACACTTGGACAGCTCCGGCCATAAGTTGAAATCAGCCGTAATAAATCCCGTTGTCGTGATAACTGAGGCCACTTGAAAAGATGCGTATCTGAATGCCTTCTCTATAGACTCGTACATGGGCGTGATATTGATAACGATAATAGCGACCGCCGCCGCGATAATCCCCAGATAGGTACGCAGTTCTTCATTTTTCCAAACGCTTTTAAAATCCCGCAGAATCAAGAAGAAGTATAAGTTAAAGTTGATTCCGAAAAGAATCATGAATACTGTAATTACCCCTTCTACATACGCACTGTTAAAATGCCCCACGCTGGCATTATAACTGGAAAACCCACCTGTACCGGCCGTACTGAAAGCATGGGTCACACTGTCGAATAAGTTCAGTCCCCCAAATAAAAGCAGGATTACTTCCGCGGCTGTCAGCACAAAGTACATACCATACAAAAGTTGGGCCGTATTACGTGCCTTAGGGACAAGCTTGTCTGCCTCCGGCCCCGGCACTTCCGCCCGCATCAGGTGCATGCAGTTCCGCTCATCTAAAGAAGTAATCACGAGCACAAAGACAAGCACGCCCATACCGCCTATCCAGTGCGTAAGTGAACGCCAGAACAACATTCCTCTGGGCAGTATCTCAATATCTGTCAAAATGGTAGAGCCCGTGGTGGTGAACCCAGACACCGTCTCAAAAAATGCATCTATATAATTAGGGATGGTACCCGACAGGAAAAACGGAAGCGCCCCGAATATAGACCAGAAAATCCATGCGGAAGCGACAATCACAAGGCCTTCCTTCGCATAGATGACCGTATTCTCAGGCCGTTTCCTGCCAAAAATCATAAAACATACAATCAGCAAACCAGATGTTACCAAAAAATAGCTGGCGGACGCCTCCCCATGCAGCATTCCTACGGCCATAGGAATCAGCAGGAGAATTCCCTCCACGCCCATCATCTTGCCAATAATATACCGAGTCATTTTAACATTCATGTCTATTCTTCTCCTGTTACACCATAATATCCGTGATGTCCTGAACCCGCTTCTCTGTTGTGACCACAACCACGCTGTCCCCTACCTTGAGGACATCATTTCCATTGGGAATAATAATGCTTCTTCCCCGGCCGATACACGCGATCAGGTTATTTGCTTTCGTAGGCAGCTCCTTCAACGGGATATTTGTGTAATCCGTCTCTCCCCTTATAATAAATTCTAACGCCTCCACGCGTCCTCCTACCAGTTGATACATGGATTCTACATTCGTACTGCGCAGAGAATTCTGTCTGGCACGCACATAACTCATAATCGCATCTGCCGTCGCCGTCTTTGCCGAAACAATGCCATCTATTCCCAGCTCTTCCACAAGCTGTGCCCGCCCGTCTTCGTTGACCTTGGCCACAATCTTGTCTACCCCTTTGGTACGCGCGAAAAGTGCCAGAATGATGTTCTCTTCATCCACACCCGTAAGGCTGATAAGCGCATCTGCCTCCTCAATTCCTTCTTCCATCAGCAGATCATGATCCGCCGCGTTTCCATGAATAACAGTTGCCTTCGGGAGCATATCACATAGCTCTTCACACTTCTTCTGTTCTTTTTCTATGATTTTGACCTGCATTCCAAGATTCAGCAGCTGTTTTGCCAGATAATAGCCTACACGCCCGCCGCCGCAGATCAACACATTCTTCACTTTTCTCTGTTTCCCAATGAATCGGAAAAATTCTTCTATGTACTTGTGTGACGCGACAATATGCAGTCTGTCGCCATCGTGGATTACAAACTCTCCGTCCGGTATTATGACTTCATTTCCTCTCTTGACCGCACAGACAAGCACTTTTATCTGGAACCTCTGGTTGATTTCCGCCAATGAAACACCGTCCAGATGGCTTCGCTCTTTTACAATAAATTCTATAAGTTCAACTTTCCCCTTCATAAACGTCTCTACCTTTGCGGTATCCGGGAAGAGAATGATACGGGAGATTTCCATAGCCACTGCAAGTTCAGGATTGACCGCCATGCTCAGCCTTAAATCTTCCTTCAAAATATCTATCTGCTGGTAATAAATAGGATTCCGGACACGAGCAATCGTATGCTTCGCCCCAAGGCGCTTTGCCAGAAGGCAGCTCAACATATTTAGCTCGTCCGTGGATGCGCACGCGACTACCAGATCAGCTGTCGGAACGCCCGCCTCCTTCTGTATCCTTGCATCCGCACCATCTCCGGTGATACACAGAATATCCAGTTTGTTCAGCGCTTCTTTCAGCTTTCCCTCATTCTGATCGATCAATACCACATCATAGTCTTCCTCTGACAGCTGTTTCGTCAATTTGTGTCCAACCTTGCCGTCCCCAATAATCACGATTTTCATCTCTGGTCTTCCTCAACTTTTCCCTCTTCATATAATTACATACACTAACTGATAAGATTAGATATGTTTTCTACCGTAGCATACCACTTTTAACTGGAGAGTTCAATAGATAAAGCCGGGATTTCTCCCGGCTTTATCTGTTATTTGAATCAGATATGTGAAAACTGATTTATTACTCGTCAGCAGCACGTTTTGCTATCTCTTTTTCCTGAATATCTGCCGGAGCCTGCTCATAGCGCGCAAACTCATAAGAATAAGTTCCCCTTCCTCCTGTCATGGAGCGAAGCGTTGTACAATATCCAAATAATCCCGTCATCGGAACATCCGCCTCAATCACTTGATATCCTCCGGCGATTGGGTTCATACCAAGCACACGGCCGCGGCGCTTATTCAAGTCTCCCATAACGTCGCCGGTATAATCATCCGGCACCGTAACCTTAACAGAGGCAATCGGCTCCAATAGTACCGGCCCGGCCTCCATGAAACCTTTTTTGAACGCCTGCACAGTCGCTGTCTTGAATGCCATCTCGGAAGAATCCACCGGATGATAGGAGCCGTCGTACAATGTAGCCTTAACTCCGACTACCGGATAACCGGCCAGCGGCCCTTTGGTAACAGAATCCTGAAGTCCCTTTTCCACTGCCGGGAAATAATTCTTCGGCACCGCTCCGCCTACGACAACCTCTTCAAATACATATGGCGCCTCCAAATCTCCTGAAGGTTCAAATCTCATCTTGACATGTCCGTACTGTCCATGTCCTCCTGATTGTTTCTTGTATTTGGTATCTACATCGGAATTCTTACGGATAGTTTCACGGAAGGCAACTCTTGGTGTCTCCAATGTGATGGCTACTTTATATCTCTCCGCCAATTTGCTCGCCACAACTTCCAGATGCTGGTCTCCCATACCGTAGATCAGGCTCTGGCGGTTCTCACTGTCATTCACTGCCTTCAGAGTCACATCTTCCGCCATCATCTTCGCGAGAGCCTGCGATACCTTATCCTCGTCGCCCTTGTTGTTCACGATATATTTCATATATGTATATGGTTTGGAGTATTCGGTCCTTCCATATGTAATCGGTGTGCCTTTTGTCGAAAGTGTGTCTCCCGTCTTTGTGTTGGATAATTTAGCAATGGCGCCGATATCGCCCGCAAAAAGCTCGCTCACTTCTATCGGCTTATTGCCGAACATCGTATAAATCTTACCAAGCTTCGCTTCTGAATCGGATTCCGCATTGTAAAGTACGTCTTCTCCCTTAAGAACACCTGAGCATACCTTTACAAACGAATACTTACCAATGAACGGGTCAACCATGGTCTTATAGACATAAGCGCTCTTCTGTTTTGCGAAATCATAGTCAGCCTGAAAGATCTCGTTGGTCTTCCGGTTGATTCCTGCACAACTGCGGCTGTCAGGACTCGGGAAAAATCGAACGATGTCTGACAAGAGGTTGGCAACGCCCTGTGCCTGAATATTAGACCCCATAGCTACCGGAACGATGTCTCCGTCCATAACTTCAGTTCTCATGGCGGAGCGAATCTCTTCTACAGAAAATTCATCCCCCTCGAAATACCGCTCCATGAAAGCTTCACTCGTCTCTGCCACGGCCTCCAAGAGCTTCTCGCGGTAAATCTGCAGGTTCGGCAGACAGTAATCCGGAATCTCGCACTCTTCCCGCTGGCCGGTTCCTGTATATCTTCTTGCCGCATTCTTGATGACATTCACGTATCCCACCAGCTTTTCATTCTCACGGATCGGCTGGAAATGAGGCGCGATCACTTTGCCGTATTTAGCGGTGAGGTCTTCTACGACCTGACGGAAACTTGCATCGTCCACATCCATCTCTGTGACATATACCATACGCGGAAGATTATACTTATCGCACAGCTCCCATGCCTTCTCTGTACCTACCTGCACACCGGCCTTCCCCGATACAACGATGACCGCCGCATCCGCTACGCTGACTGCCTCTTCCACTTCGCCGACAAAATCAAAATATCCCGGTGTATCCAGAATATTAATCTTCGCTTTTTCCCATTCAATTGGAATCAACCCGGTACTGATTGAAAACTTTCTTTTCTGCTCCTCTTTATCAAAATCACTGATCGTATTGCCGTCATCAATCTTACCCATACGATTCGTTGCTCCTGACACGTAAGCCATTGCCTCAACCAAGCTTGTCTTTCCGCTTCCTCCATGTCCTAAAAGGACAACGTTTCTAATTTCATCCGTTCTGTAAACCTTCATGCTGCTGCCTCCTTGTTCGTAAGTTTCTCATGTGTATATTGTACTAAATATTCCCTATACTTACAACTATTTTATTGATATTTAACAAAGATATTCACTTTCTCACTTTAAAGCGATGTATCATTGACAGAAACTGTATTTTCCTATAAAATGATGTCAGGGTCCTAAGGTTATCCAATGCATGCTTGCATGCGGTTGGATAACCTTGGGACCCAATATCATAAAATAAAATATGAAAACACGAAAGGACATGAAATCATGAAACAGACAAAAATCGGATTTATCGGACTAGGACTTATCGGAGGCTCTATCGCAAAGGCAATCCGCCGGTATTATCCTGATTATGAGATTGTTGCTTTCGATAAGAATAAAGAGACACTTGCACTTGCCACCCAAGAGTCTATCATCAATGTGGCCTGCACTTCCATCGATGACAATTTCAAACAGTGCCGTTTTATTTTTCTCTGCGCCCCTGTGGCTTTCAACACGGCATACCTAAAGCAGATGAAACCCTATCTGCACGATGATTTGATTCTCACCGATGTAGGAAGTGTCAAGACCCCCATACATGAAGAAATCATCCGGCTGGGACTGGAAAAATATTTTATAGGCGGCCATCCGATGGCCGGCTCAGAGAAGACCGGATTCGCGAACTCTAAGCCGCTCTTGATTGAAAATGCCTATTATATCCTGACCCCCTCCGCTTTGATTCCCAAGGAAAAAATAGATGCCTACTCCGATTTTGCGGCGTCTTTAAAGGCAATCCCCGTTATTCTGGACTATAAGAAGCACGACTATGTGACCGGTACTATCAGTCATCTGCCCCACATTATCGCCGCCACTCTTGTGAACTTTGTGCGGGATGCCGATACAAAAGAGGAGCTGATGAAGAATCTCGCGGCAGGCGGCTTCAAGGACATCACAAGAATCGCCTCCTCCTCCCCCACCATGTGGCAGCACATCTGCGTGCAGAACAAAGCAAATATCTCACGCATTCTTCGGGATTACATCCAGATGCTGACCGATGCCGGCAATTTGTTGGAACAGGAAGACGCACAGGGGCTTTACGATATGTTCGACCATTCCCGCAGCTACCGGAATTCTATGCCCGACGGCTCTGCCGGCCCAATCAAAAAGGCATTCGCCATCTATTGTGATATTCCTGACGAGGCCGGTGTCATTGCCACTATCGCCACCATTCTGGCCTCCAACGCTATCAGTATGAAAAATATTGGTATCGTACACAACCGGGAATTTGAAGAAGGTGTGCTCCGCATCGAATTCTACGACGGGGATTCCTGTGACAAAGCGTCTGAACTGCTTCAGCGCCACCGTTACATTGTATATGAACGTTAATTACTACAGAAATGAGAGGTTAGCAATCTATGGAAATCAAAACATCTACAGGACTTTGCGGGGAAGTAGACATCCCCGGCGACAAATCCATCTCACACCGTTCCGTCATGTTCGGCGCGCTGGCAAAGGGGACTACGGAAATTACACATTTTCTGCAAGGTGCAGACTGTCTGTCCACCATCAGCTGTTTCCGTGAGATGGGCATTGAGATAGAAAACACGGCCGATAAAATACTGGTTCATGGCAAGGGGCTTCACGGTCTGTCCGCTCCCCGCCGAACACTGAATGTGGGCAACAGCGGAACTACCACCAGATTAATTTCCGGCATCTTGGCCGGGCAGGGCTTCGAATCCCTTCTCTCCGGTGATGACTCCTTGAATTCCAGACCGATGAATCGCATCATCCGTCCTTTAAAAGAAATGGGAGCTGAGATAGAAAGTATTGACGGCAGCGGCTGTGCTCCGCTGCGTATCCGCCCCGGGGTCCTGCACAGCATCGATTATACGTCCACAGTCGCCTCGGCTCAGGTGAAATCGGCTATTTTACTGGCAGGCCTCTATGCCTCCGGGACTACCAGTGTGACGGAACCCGTACTATCCCGGAATCACACGGAACTGATGCTGAATAGTTTTGGCGCGGATGTAGCGGCCGTCATCCACAAAGACGGCAGTGCCACTGCTTCCGTCCGCCCCTGCGAAGAGTTATTTGCCCAGAAAATCAAAGTTCCCGGGGATATTTCATCCGCCGCGTATTTTATCGCTGCCGGACTGATCGTCCCTCATTCCGAACTTCTAATCAAAAATGTAGGCATCAACCCCACCCGGGCCGGTCTCCTCGATGTGGTGAAAGCCATGGGCGCCGATATCACTTATCTGAATGTCAACAGCGACAGCGGGGAACCCACGGCTGATCTGCTCGTAAGAAGCAGCTCCCTCAAGGCTGTCACCGTCGAGGGCGCTGCGATTCCCACACTGATCGACGAGATTCCCATGATTGCCGTATTAGCCGCATTCGCCGACGGGACAACCGTCATCCGGGACGCCGCAGAGCTGAAAGTCAAGGAGACAGACCGTATCAAGACTACCACAGAAGCCCTCCTCAACATGGGAGCGGACGTGACTCCTACGGAGGACGGTATGATTATCCGGGGCGGCAATCCTATACACGGCGGCCAGATCGACAGCTTTCTTGACCACCGGATTGCCATGGCATTTGCCGTCGCGGGGCTGGCCGCCGACGGACTGACCACCATCAAAGACAGCCAATGCGTCGATGTATCCTACCCCGGATTCTTCGAGACATTGCAGCGATTGCAAGGGAAAGCCAATGAAAATTAAAGAAGTGGAAAAACGAACTGGCATTACAAGCCACAATATCCGTTTTTATGAAAAAGAGGGACTACTAAATCCGTCCCGCAATCTTTCGAACGGATATAGAGAATATACAGAAGCAGACATTCAGCGGATAAACTATATCAAATTATTAAGAATGTTGGACATTTCCATAAAGGATATTAAAGTGTGTCTGGAGAAGGATGAAAAGCTCTCCGATATTTTGACAAAACATCTGGAAGACTTAAAGAAAGAAGAAACTAGAATTCAGCAAAATTTAATCTTATGTCAGGAATTCGTGGATAAGGGAATTGATGATTTGCCCGATGACATGATCGAGCAAATAATCTGTGACAAGGAAGCTTATATAAATAGTTTGGAAGAAATTAAAAAGCAAGATAAAATCCAGCGTATCTTTTTTGTATCCAAGCAGCTTTCCTGCATTATTGGCTTTACGCTCGTGCTCATCTTAAGTGTGCAGTTCTATATTACGATATGTCTCACATACATGAATCGGGCCTTACAGATTTTTATATTATTGCTCGCGGTATTTTTGCTTGGATGCATCGCCAAAATGATATATATGAATGAGACGGGTTGATATCAGACCCGTCTTTTTTAATTTCCTCTATGTTTTTCTTGACCTTAACCTTTGTCTAAGGTGTATGTTGAAGCCAAAGAAAGCTATAGATACAAACAGGAGGAAGCCATTATGTATTTAGAATTAAAAAATGTGAGCTTTTCATATGGGGATGCACCTGTCCTGACTAATATTTCTTGTGGTATCTGCCGGGGCGAAATTACAGGGCTTGTGGGAGCCAACGGCGCCGGAAAGACGACCACCATTTACAACATCGTCAAAAAGGTACAGCCACAGAAAGGTGAGATAACCATAGACGGAGAAAATATTCGTTCTTTGACCGGAAACAGATTTCCCGTCACCTATGTCCCCGAATCCCCTTTATATTATGAGGAGCTTACCGTTATCGAACATTTACACTTTGTCAAGGCGCTGTACCCAAAAAGTGAAGCAAGTATTGAAGCATTAGTAGAAAAACTAAATCTGCGGGAGCATTTGCATAAAGTTCCGGGAATGCTGTCCAAAGGGACATTACAAAAACTGATGATAGCCATTTCACTGTTGAGGCAATATGAAATATTGATTGCCGATGAGCCTTTTAACGGCCTTGACCCAAAGCAGATCAGTATTTTCAAGGGTATTTTAAATGAAATCCGCCAACAAAATAAAGCCATTCTAATCTCAACACATTTATTGGACATGGCAGAGAACATATGTGACAAATACATTTTTTTGCACGGCGGGAAAGTGCTTGCAGCAGGGACAAAAGAGGAATTAATTAAAAAATATGGCCTGTCCGGAAATTCAAGCTTGGAAACTATATATTTGTCTTTGATTCAGTAAGGAGGTATGGTATGTACGTTTATAAAATGCTGTTGCAAAATCGCATTCGGGAATATCGCCGCCTGTTCTGTAACATGTTGTTTCCACTGCTCGCCCTCTTTGTCGTAATAGGAGTGGCTGCTTATCAGACGGTTGTTCTCTTTCTCCCTGTTCTGAAAGAATTAGAACAAGTCAATCTGAAAGGGTTGTTTTTTCTATATTTCTTCCTATTACTTTATTCCTTTTACTCCTGCTTTATAAAAATAAAACCTTTTCTCATTTTGAAGCCGGTCACATTATATTTATTTGAGGAGAAGAAAATCAAGAAACTGTTAGGGCTTAAAATGCTGGGGAAAATATTTAAGCATATCCTAATATCCCTCTGCCTTTCTGTCAGTGTAACTGGTTTTCATTTTAATAAGGAATTTTTTGTAATTCAGCTGTTTATATTCTGTTTACTGGAAAATACTGCTTTATTAAGCTGGCAGATTTATCACCGCAAAGGTAAAATCAGGCACGCGGCAAAAATGATTTGGCTTATCCTCTGGGTGCTTCCTTTCTTATCGTACTTGTCTCACTACGTGGTAATGCTAATGTTCCTATTATGGCTCATTTTGCTGATAGATTCCCTCTTTGTACTGAATCTGAACAGGCCCAAATATGAAGCGCAAATGATGTTTATGGAGAAAATATTGGCCGCGCAGAACCATAATAATACTTTTTTATTAAGTCAATATGCAGAGGAGAAAAAACTATTTTCGCTTTCCCAGCAAAACAGGACCTTGAACCAAAAGTTTATTTCTAAATATCCTTTCATATGGAAGTCTAAAACTTCAATCTTTCGTTTGGAAAAAAGTAAAATAATAATAGGAATTGTGATATTTGTGGGTACTTTTTTCGTTTATAAAAACCCTGTGTTTTGGTCTCTCCCGTTTTTGGAGCAGTCCGGGGTGCGATACTCTCTACTCATCTTTGGTATGCTGGCCGTATTTCAACTGACCATTCAAAGCATGCTGCATCAGCTGGACAGCATTTCAGAAAAAGCGAATGAAGGCCTGTTCTTACCCTTTTCTGATAAAGAGATAATTGCGCAGTTTACCATAATTCCTGTCGCGGTCATGCTGTTCCTATTGTGCGTCATTGCCATTATTTTGAAATCCAGCTTCATCCAGTTCTGTTTGGGAGCCGGAATCTTGAGTGGTTTAACAATCGTTTTATTTTACCTGCAATTAAAACACAAAAATCTATTAACAAAATACTATTTTCTAATAACAATCGCGATACTTGCAGTCTCGCTTTTCATGTCTTATAAGTAGCACATGTTTAAGTGGGCAATACAAGAGAGAGGCAGCTTACGCATCCGCGTAAACTGCCTCTGTAAAACTGCTGTACATTTCACTGTCTATTATACTTTTTCCAACACTGGCTGCAGAATCTCCCGGAAGCTGAATGTATTTTCTCTAGCGGCATATTCCGGTCCGTTGTGAGGCTTGTGGACATAGTTCAATGTCTTCCTGCCCTTCATCACCCAGACATTCAGGTTGCCCATAAACCGGTAATCATCTTCTTCCTCCGTGTATCCGCCGTCCACCAAGGGTACCGAACACATGCGCACCTTTGCTCTATTGTCAAAGTTAATAAGGATCTTGATGCCCTTAGGAATCTCGACGCCTTCGATACTGGTAACTTCGAACAACTGTGTGAACTGATGCATTCCTGCCGGCTCCATCTCAAAATTCTCTACAAATATATCCCGAAGTATCTCTGACTGTCTCCGTTTTTCCATGACCGCTCCTCCTTTATCTGCTTATTTTTTATATGTCTATTTTACCACAAATTGTCTTCTCCCACCATAGACTCTGCGTGAATGAAGTTATTTCATGTTTTAAAATAAAGGACGGCCATTTTTTATTGATACCTATTCTTTTTCCTGTCTCTGGGCTTTGCTTATCGCCAATGCCACGAACAGGCAGGCCAGCGCGAATGCAAGCTGAATCGCATATCCCTTCCAGATGGTCTGTAACATGTCCTCGCTCAGTTCATGGAACTGTCCTAACATATCATTGAGCAATTCATACCAGTACACCGGAAAGAACTGTGACACCCTCTTCACATTGTTCCCCAGTAAGTCCAGCGGAGCGAACGCACCGCACAGAGAGCACATGCCTAACGCGACTGTATTTACTACGCTGGTGAGGACCGTTTCTTTTTTTACTAGAACACCGATCAAAAAAGACATTGCCAAAGCCGAGAGAGTTATAATCAGGGTGTTTCCCAAAAAATACCATTTATTTGGACTTAAGACAAATCTATTTCCGTACAGTATCAATACAAGCAAAATCGTGATTCCCCATATTCCCACACTGGTTATACACAGGGCCAGTACCCCTTCCATATTCTGCCTGCTCAGTGAAACCGCAGAACAGGCCATCCTCTGCCGTATCCTTTTGCTGCGGAAGCGCATCATTATCCGGGCCACTGTCAGCCCCAGAATCGCGATGATGATATAAGGGTAGAACCTCAGAAATTCTGCGAAAGGCTCTCTTTGTCCTGCGTTTCCATTTTGGTCGAGCAACTTTATTTCCCCCGTAATCTTCGTCTGCTCCGAAGCGCGCTCTACCGCCTCTTCTACTGAATATCCACTTTGATAATATACATTCACCCCGTTCAGATAATTATTTATCTGCGCGTCAATATATTGTGAGGATTCGCTCTGTGGAAGTTTGCTCGTCTGAAGTTTTGCGCCGTCATTTAAGAATTTTTCCTGATATCCTTGCGGAATGATAACAACATATTCCACATATCTATAATACAGCGCGTCTTGTATATCTTTCTTTTCATCTCCGATAGATACTATATTGTGGATTTCCGCCAGATAGTCATACAGTCCATCGGCCAGCCTGCTGTCATCTTCCTTAATTACGGCGATATTCACGGCTGCCGTCTCATATGAATCCTCAGTTTTTTTGGAATTCGCTGTCTGCGTCAATACTGCGATGCCCAGAAAAATACCAAGATACATGAGGACCATATGAAAGTTTCTTTTTACAAGTGTCATATATCCCTTAAAGACTGTCATATCGTTCCCTCCTAACCATCAGGAAACTAGCGCTGACCAAAAGAACGCTCATTCCTGCCAGTGTTGCCAGACAGCGGGTAAGTTTTTCAGAATCATCGAACACATTGAGACAATAAAATGCGTCGGAAATGATGGCCGCCGGATTGATTCTGTTAATGATTGGCACATACAATTCAATATATGTGCGGATATCCGGCGTCATCAGCCCTCCCAGAAAGCATAAACCCATGCAGATGCCGATGAGTACACCGATTTTAGCTGCTTCGCTCCATTTTCCGCTGGCTCCCACCACTATGCCAAGGCTGTTTCCAATAAGGCTTCCGAACATACAGATTAAAATCATTCCGCCCATCTGATTGCCAAAATCCAGACGCAGCACATATTTCATAAAGCAAAGTACCAGCATAACATTGGCTAACTGTATCAGATAGGTGACAAGAAAGTTTGCACAAATCCTCTTCATCTTCCCGGTAGGAGTGACGCACTGCCGCGCTCCGAGCGGGCTTAAATTAGCCCGTGTCTCCATCATCGTCTGAATCGCCGGAAAGCAGCCGTACAGACAGGTCATCCCAATTAGTGCAAAGAAAAAGCTCAAGCTTGTGTCCAGTGTCTTGCCCCCCACCGCTACTTCTTCCGTCATCTCGGAATACGCTTGGATAGTCTGGACTGCCTGCGGCAGACGTTCGGGGTGCTCATTCGCTATCGTTGTCAGCATCGCTTCATTTTTCACATAGGAGTCCAGAAGGGTCTCAAGGATACTTGGCAGTATTCCATTTGTCGATACAGATAAGCTCCTGTCATCGTAGAAGATTCCTTCTATGCGGCCTTCGTTTAACGCTGTGAGCGCTTCTTCTTCCGACATGGGCTCCAGTTTCAGAAGCTGCCCGTCAAAAGAATCTAAATATTTAGAGAACACTTTATTTTCTTCCTCTGTGCCCGTCTCAACGAGCGCTGCAGGTATTTCTTTGAAAGTGTCTTCAAAACTGCTTTTACCGATGGAAAAGTAAAAGAATACACTCATGATGATGGGAAAGGCCAAGGCCCAGAACATGGTCGTCTTGTCTCTCAGTGTCTGGAGCAGACGGTATTTTATTAAATGCATCATATCATCACCCCTAATCTCTCAATTCCTTTCCTGTGATTTCCAGAAATACGTCGTTCAGTGTGGGCAGTTCTGAAAATACCCTTCCAAAACCGATTTCCTCTTTCTGGAGATAATCGAGCACCCGCACAAGGTTATGTTTTGCGCCTTCACAGCGGACAATCAGTCTGGAGTCCGCGTAGTCCGCCTGAAATACGTGCGGCAGACAGTTAATCGCTTCTATCTGCTCCTCTGTCAGCGCGATGCTGTCTATCGTCACAGTCTCTCCAGTCTTAATCATGCTCTTCAATTCCTCTGTCGTTCCCGTCGCCAGCGCCCTTCCGCGGTCGATAATCATAATGCGGTCACAGATTTGTTCCACTTCTTCCATATAGTGTGAGGTATAGATTACTGTTGTACCCTGCCGGTTCAGCTCTATAATTCCTTCCAGAATCTTATTTCTGCTCTGCGGATCCACCGCTACTGTAGGTTCATCCATAATTAACAGCTTCGGTTTGTGCGCAATGCCGCAGGCGATATTCAGCCTTCTGAGCAGCCCCCCTGAAAGCTGCTTGGGCTTCATTTTCTTGAAATTCTCAAGTTCTACAAACCGCAGTGCCTCTTCCACCAATTCTTTCCGCCGTGTCCGGTCTGCCACATAGAGTCCGCAGAAATAATCCACATTTTCCTGAACCGTCATCTGTTCGAACACCGCCACATCCTGCATGACCACACCGATTTTTTGTTTTAAATCATATGCGTCAGGAGTCATTTCCCTGCCCTCAATATAAATGCTGCCTTTATCAAATTTCAATAGTGCCAGCAGGCAGTTTATGGCCGTTGTTTTCCCGGAGCCGTTGGGCCCAAGCAGACCAAAGATTTCTCCCTGCTGCACTTCCAGATTCAAGTGGTCCAATGCCACTAGATTCCCATACCGTTTTACTAAATTTTCTATCTTAACCATATCTTTCCCTCCATTGCCTTTGTTGTTTACAGTATAATCAAAAAAGGGAGAACTTTGTAGTGCCCTTCGTCAGTACCTCATGTGACAAATGTCACGATTTAAAAAAGTTGTTCATTCTCCTCTTTTTTCTCCGCTGAATATCACGTATAATAGACCAAGAAAGGAGGCGGACCAGCATGAAACATTTGATAAATAAATTGATTTTAATTGTATACTGTTTCTTGGGTATCTTCTTTCTTAACATCAATACGGAGTATGTGCTGGCATTTCTGTGCGCAGCCGCAGCCGCATCTTCCTCCTGCTTTTTTGTAAATAAGAAATATATAACGGCCATGACGGTGCTCTATGCCATAGCAGGATTATTTTTTGTCCCCTGCCTCAGTTTTTTCCCGCTGCTTTGCTACGATTTGTTCTACCGCAAGATGTATCTGCCGTCCACGTTGATGGCCGCCGTCCTTGTCGCCCGTTTTCGCTGGCTGCCTTTCCCTGTTCTCCTGTTGATTCTTTTCGGAGGCGCTCTTTCATGGTATCTGCAGCTTCGGATTACGGAATATGAGGTATTGGACAATGTATATAAAAAGACTCGGGACGATTCTACTGAGTTGAACCTTCTCTTAAAGGAAAAAAATAAGAGTCTGCTGGAAAAGCAGGATTATGAAATCTATACCGCCACTTTGCGTGAACGTAACCGAATCGCCAGAGAGATTCATGATAATGTGGGCCATATGCTGTCCCGTTCCATACTTATGCTGGGCGCCCTAAAGACGGTGAACCGGCAGGATAATCTGTCTGAGCCACTGGCCAATCTGGAAAACACACTCACGCAGGCGATGGACAGTGTCCGTGTAAGTGTTCATGACTTACATGATGACTCTATTAATTTGCAGGAGGTCATGGAAAATCTTGTGGGGGAGTTCCACGGCTGCCCCATCACTCTCACCTATGATATGGGCCATCACGTTCCCCGGGAAATCAAATATAGTTTCATCACGATTGTCAAGGAAGCGCTTGTCAACATCAGTAAGCATAGTAACGCGACCAAAGTGAAAATCACCCTGCGGGAGCACCCGGGGCTGTGGCAGCTTTCGATTGAGGACAACGGCTCCGTACAAGGGGGAATCGCTTCCTCCGGAATGGGGCTTGAAAATATGCGGGAACGTATCGGGGCGCTGAACGGGCGGATAGACATCCGAAAAGACTCTGGCTTTCATATCTTTGCCACGGTGCCCAAGGAAACGAATCAAAAATCAGTTTAATCAGATTAGGAAAGGATAACCTATGAATGTGATAATTATAGACGACGACTGTCTTGTGTCGGGAGCGCTCAAGACAATACTGGAATCCGATAAAGATATCTCCGTGCCCGCCGTCGGCAATGACGGTCACGAGGCGGTCGACCTGTACCGGAAGTGGCTGCCGGACGTGCTGCTCATGGATATCCGCATGAGGGAAATGAATGGGCTTACGGCCGCGCAGACGATATTGGAGGAATTTCCTGCCGCGAAGATTTTGCTGCTGACCACCTTCTCCGACGATGAATATATTGTAAAATCTCTGCGCATCGGAGCTAAGGGGTATCTGCTAAAGCAGGATTATGGGAGCATTATCCCCGCGATCAAGGCCGTCCACTCCGGTCAGACCGTCTTCGGGGGCGAGATCATGGCTAAGATTCCGGGGCTTCTTAATAAAAATGAGGCTTTTGACTATGCTGCCTTCGATATCAGTGAGCGGGAATTTTCTATTGTCAAGCTGGTCGCAGAAGGGCTGAGCAACCGGGAGATTGCGGAAACACTGTATTTGAGCGAGGGGACGATACGGAATTATTTGAGTACTATATTGGAAAAATTAGATTTGCGTGACAGGACGCAGCTGGCTGTGTTTTATTATCAGCATTGTTGACAAAATGCCCGGTTCACTACACTGTTGTAGTTGAACCGGGCATTTTCTATTTGTTATAAGATTTGTTTCTTACTTAATTTATTTACCAATCTCGTCTCTTGTCTCTTTGAAGCATTTCACGATGAAATCGATGTCTTCTTTTGTATGGCTTGCGCAAACCTGTGTACGGATTCTTGCTCTTCCCTTCGGTACTACCGGGTAAGAGAACGCAACAACATAAACACCCTTTTCCATCATCTTCTTAGCATACTCTCCTGCAAGTCTCTCATCGTAGAGCATAACCGGAACGCAAGGATGTGTTCCCGGGATGATATCGAATCCGTTGTCTACCAGCTGCTGACGGTAGTAAGCTGTCACTTCTTCCAGATGGTCACGAAGCTCTGTGCTTTCCTCCAGCATATTGAACATTTCAATACTTGCACCTGCGATTGCCGGAGCAAGAGAGTTGGAGAATAAGTACGGACGGCTTCTCTGACGAAGGAGGTCGATGATTTCCTTACGTCCTGATGTATATCCGCCGGAAGCTCCGCCGAGTGCCTTGCCGAGTGTACCTGTGATGATATCCACACGTCCCTCAACACCACAATGCTCTGCTGTTCCACGTCCATGAGCGCCGACAAAGCCTACTGCGTGGCTGTCGTCCACCATAACAAGTGCATTATATTTATCTGCCAAGTCACAGACACCCTTCAAATTACAGATGATTCCGTCCATGGAGAACACACCGTCTGTCGCAATCAGTTTCACTCTTGCGCCGGCTTCGTCAGCCGCTTTCAGCTGAGCCTCCAAATCTTCCATGTTGTTGTTTTTGTAACGGAAACGTTTTGCTTTGCAGAGACGTACACCGTCGATAATAGAAGCATGGTTCAATTCATCACTGATAACAGCGTCATCCGCTGTAAGGATTGTCTCGAACAGACCGCCATTTGCATCAAAGCAAGAAGAATACAAGATAGTATCATCCGTTCCAAGGAAATCAGAAATCTTCTTCTCCAGTTTTTTATGAATATCCTGTGTTCCACAGATAAAACGTACAGAAGCTACTCCATATCCCTTCTCATCATAAGTCTTCTTAGCAGCTTCAATCAGACGCGGGTTATCGCCCAGTCCAAGATAATTGTTCGCACACATACAGAGAAGCTCTCTTCCGTCCTCCATAATAACTTTAGCTCCCTGAGGAGACACGAACGGCGCTTCCCCCTTAAAAAGACCTGCTTCCTTAATATCTTCTACTTCTTTTGTATAAATACTTAAAATATCATCCTTACGTGCCATGATAAAAACTCCTTCCTAAATTAACTGATAATTTTGAGAATTGTAGACGGGGACGGGTCCCGATGCGTTGGGGACTGTCCCCAACGTCAAGGACCTGTCCCCAACGTATCTTCCAACGTATCTTAGTCGTTTATGTGTGACCAGTCTAAAATTACTTTTCCGGACTGTCCGGAAATCATCGCGTCGAATCCCTTCTGGAAATCTTTCACATCGAAGCGATGTGTGATAATCTGGGAAATATCAAGTCCAGCCTGAAGCATGGTTGACATCTTGTACCAAGTATCCCAAACTTTTCTTCCGTAGATACCGCGGATATTGAGTCCGTTGAAAATAACTGTTTCAAGGTCAACAACTGCGTCTGTTCTCTGAAGTCCCAAAAGGGCAATCTTACCGCCGTGCTTCATGTTGTGAATCATATCGGAAAGTCCCGGCTGGCTTCCTGACATCTCAAGTCCGATATCAAAACCTTCTGTCATACCAATTTGTTTCATTACGTCAGTCAGCTTTTCTTCCTTTAAGTTCACAGTCCTTGTAGCGCCCAGCTTTTCTGCAAGCTCAAGACGGTAAGGATTCAAATCTGTAACCACTACGTGTCTTGCTCCCGCAAATTTTGCAATGGCAGCAGCCATAATTCCAATCGGGCCTGCCCCTGTAATCAGAACGTCTTCCCCAAGCATGTCATAGGAGAGCGCCGTATGAGTCGCATTTCCGAACGGATCAAAAATTGCGTACATTTCTTCGGAAATTGCAGGATTACACGGCCATACGTTGGAAGACGGAATGACAAGATACTCTGCAAACGCTCCGTTTCTGTTGACACCTACACCTTTGGCGTCCTTACAGTTTTCCTTGTGTCCTTCCAGACAGTTACGACATTTGCCGCAGGTAATATGGCCTTCGCCGGATACCAAATCCCCAATTTTGAATCCTTCGACGCCAGCTCCTACCTCTACGACTTCCCCAACATATTCGTGACCTGCTGTAAGTCCCACCGGAATTGTGTGTTGTGCCCAGTCATTCCATTGATAAATGTGTACGTCTGTACCACAGATAGCAGTTTTATGAATCTTAATTTTTACATCATTTGGTCCGACTTCCGGAATCGGCACACGTTTCATCCATAATCCTTCTTCTGGTTTTTCTTTTACCAATGCCCACATCATATTATCGCTCATCTTCGTACCTCCATATGACAGTTGATTTCATCAGTTATCTGACTATATTAATCATAACTCACTTTGCCATTTTTTTCAATCATTTTTTCCGTCTCACGCGAACATTTTACACGAGCGTGTTTTTGTGTCACATACAAATACAGATGTCTTTCTGTTGAAATCATTTTTGACAAAACAGACAAAAACAGACAGATGTTTCTGTCTGTTTTTCACAACTCCCCTTATACAATTTATACAAGTGCTTAGCTAAACTCTTCCTGAATCCGCTGACGCACTTGCTTTACCTTTGCCGGATTCCTGCCTGCGGAATTGATTCCGATCATCACCCCGTCTGTCTCCACCACTGCCGGAAAATAGAAATCGCACATCCCCTTGTCGCTGGCTGAATTAAATAAAATCCTCCGGCCGCTTTGCCGTTCTTCCTCCCTGCAGTCCTCCCATACGCCACGGTTCACTTCCCCACTGTCCGTGGCCGCAAGCACCATATCGGCCTCCCGGATATCTGCCCTATCATAGGCACGGTACGCACAGCGGATGCTCCCCGCCCGGCCCAGCTCCTGAAGCCGCCGCGAAATCTGTGGCGCAACTACGGTAATGTCCGTGGCAAAGCGCAGCAGCGTCTCCACTCTTCTGGCCGCCACGTTCCCGCCGCCGACAATCACAATCCTCTTATCCGACAAATCTACAAACATCGGAAAATACATCTTCTCCATCCTGCCACCTCATCAATCCAGCATATACAACAATGCATTGCAAATACAGGCGGCTATATTGCTCCCGCCTTTTCTCCCCCGCGCCACAATGGACGGCGTATCCTTCAGGCTCAGAATCAGCTCCTTGGACTGTACCACATTGACAAAGCCCACCGGCACACCGATAATCAGCTCCGGCCGCAGACGCCCTTCCTGAATCAACTCATAGAGCCGTACCAGCGCCGTGGGCGCATTTCCTATCGCAAAGATGAGGGGCTCCCCCAAGCTCGCCGCCTTGTCCATGCTGGCAGCAGCCCGTGTGGTGCCGCCCGCCTTTGCCGCCCCCGCCACATCCTCATCCGACATGAAGCAGTACACCTGCCCGCCGTACTTGGCAAGCCGCGCCTTATTGATGCCCGCACGCCCCATCTGCGTATCCGTGACAATGGAAGCCCCGTTTCGCAGCATTTCCAGCGCATGCTCCACCGCCCCTTCCGTAAAATGCAGGCTCCGGGCATACGCAAAGTCCGCGCTGGTATGAATACAACGCTTCACTATCGGCTCCGTCCCCGGTATCAGCGGCATGTCCCCCAGCTCCTCCGTGATAATTTCAAAGCTTCTGGCCTCAATCTCCGCCGGAAGCACCTTCTCCAACTCAATATGCGTCTCCATTCTATTCCTCCTTCAGGTGCGAAGCAATCCCGCACACGACACGGTCGACCCTAGATGCGTAAGCCGCAAGCTCCGTGCAGACACGTCCCACCTGTTCCCGGTACGCCCGTAAAAATCCATCCACCGGCACAAGCCCGCACCCAATCTCTGTGCTCACAATCACAATCTGCGGATTCCTGCGGTAAATCTCCCCCGCAAGTGTTTCCGTATCCTGCCCGGCCTCCATCCACCGCCGAATCAGCGCTTCAAAATGATACATCCCCTCACAGTCAAAGACCGCATCCAAAGGGCACGTTCCTCCGTCCGCCCAGCATAAGACGCCATAGGCCCGCTCCGCATAGGCCCGTTTTCCCTGCGTTGCGCCACCGATGATAAGCTTCATACCTGCTCCTCCTTTCGCGGCATCTGCCGCCCCACTTCCTTCTATAGAAACGGGAAGTCCGCAGACCACCTCCGTCACCCGCTCCGCCAGCGCCGCCAATCCGATGTTAACCTGCGCCAGCGTCCTTTTGTAGGCCCGCATCTCTTCCGAATCCTCGGCGCACTCTCCGAACACCTCATTACTCACAATCACCAGACAGCTGCACCTTTTCTCAAGAAAACGGATGCCTTCCACGACCGCCTCTGCCGTATGTTCCCCTGCCCCCTCCGGCTGGTACATCTCATTGGCAACAAGGTTCGACATGCATTCCAAGAGCACACAGTCCCCGGGCGTCTGTGATTCCCAAGTCTCAGAAAGCCCTTTTATGTCCGTATACCGCTCAATCGTAGTAAACCCTTTTTCACTCCGCATCCCCCGGTGACGCTGAATCTTCCGCTTCGTCTCCTCCCCCCATGGTATCATGGTGGCAATATAAAACATCGCTCCGCCCCCGGCACAATGACTGCAAATCCAATCCTCCGCATACGCCGACTTGCCGCTTCCGCTGCCGCCTGTCACAAGATGAATCATCTGCTTTCCTCCTTATTCCGCTCTGTACGCACCCCTGTAATCCAGCGCTCCTGTGGCAGGAATCTGTCCCACGCCCTTCACCGCCGGACGAATCAGATTACAGCTCTTCATCGTATAGAGAGGAATGATGTAAAATTCCTCCCCCACCGCAAGCTGCTCCGCCTCATGCATCAGCCGGGCACGTGCCTCCCTGTCGGTCTCTCCGTCCGACTGCTCCACAATCGCATCGTAATCCGCATCCCGCACCCCGCTGCAATTGTAAGTGCTGTAGGATAACAGCATGGACAAGTAAGTATACGGGTCTGCAAAATCCGCCGTCCAGTTCATTCGGCATAGTTCAAAATTCCCTGCCCGCCGCTCAGTATAATTGACCTGCAGCTCCTGCGCCTTCAGCTCGATGTCGATATTCAGATTCTTCTTCCACTGCTCCTTTAACACCTGCGCCGTGTCCGAATCCATCTCCAGAGAAGGGTAATTATACGTGAGCACGGGAAAGCCTTCCCCGTCCGGGTATCCGGCCTCCGCCAGAAGCCTTTTGGCCTCCGCCACATTCTCCTCAAAGGGCGGCTCGGCCCCTTCCGTAAAATATGTGTCCGCCCCCTTATCCTTCATATACTTTGCCACAAAGTTTACCGTGGGTTCCGTATCCTTCCCCACCATCTCGCACAGCTCCTTCCGGTCAACCGCCAGATTCAGTGCCCTGCGCACCCGCACATCGTCCAGCGGCTTCACCTCCAGATTGGGGTAAATATAGCGGGTCGCAATGGTATCCGTCACCACAAGGTCCTCTTTCCCCTCATACAGCTCCATGACCGCCCCCGGGAGAGCCGTCGCCACATCCACCTCCCCGGTCTCGTAGGCATTTGCCATGGACTGCTGGTCATGAAAAAAGCGGTAGGTGATCCGTGACAGCTTTACCGCGTCCGCGTTCCAATATTTCTCATTCTTCTTCAAAACAAAATACTGCTCCGGCACATATTCCTCCAGATAAAAAGGCCCGTTGGCCACACTGGTCTGCGGCTCCTTATCCCAGCCGCTCCCCACCTTGTCAGCATACTTCACGCAGGACGGGGTATAGACCGGAAGGCGCAGCAAATCCAGAAAATACACACACGGCTTCTCCAGCTCAAAGACCAGCGTATATGCATCCGGAGCCGTCACTCCCAGACTTTCCACGTCCGCCTCCCCGTTATAGATGGCCTCCCCGTTCCGAATCGGAAACAGATAGTTGGCATAACCATTCCCGCTCTCCGGTTTCAGCGCCCGCGCCATCGTATTGATAAAATCCGCCGCCGTCACCGGAGTCCCGTCCGACCAGACCGCATCCTTACGCAGATGAAAGGTCCAAATATCAGACGTCTCATTTACCTCATATGACTCGGCCGCCCGGTACACAAGCTCCCCCTTTTCATCAAAGGCCACAAGCTCGTCCAGCGCCACCGAATAGGAAAGATAGGTAAGCGCAATCATCCCTGCCGGGTCCAGTCCGCCCGTCTCGCTGTTCACCGCCACGGTAATCTCCTGCTCCCCCGCCGTCTTCTCCTGTCCCTTCTCGGCACATCCTCCGAAAAGAAGGGTTCCTCCTAACATAACTATCATTACAATGCTGCTGATTCTCTTCATCCTGTCGTCCTCTCTGTCGTCCTACTGTCAACGTCTATTGTATCTAACAAAGTGGACAAGCCCACTTCAACTCCCTATATCCCGTACTCATGAGGAGCTTGTGCACTTTGCGCGCCAATGTGCGGCTGCGAAGCGGCTTTCCTATGTACCAAAAAACAAGCTACCTCACGGGCGCCGATTCGGTACATCTCCGGCATCTCCCTGCCGCAACGCTCCATGGCATACGCACAGCGCGGCGCAAAAGGGCACCCCCGCTCGGGAAGGTCCGCCGCCTGTCCCTTTATCCGATGCATCCCCGCACTGTACATACCCGTGCTGTGCATGCTCCCATTGCACTGTCCTCCTCTTTGCGGCCCGTGCGTCAGAGCTGCCGCAAGCAGCGCCCGTGTGTACGGATGCCAAGGCTCCTTGTAGACCGTCTCCGGCTCACCGCTCTCCACGATACTTCCCGCATACATAATTCCCACACGCCTGCTGAGTCTTCTCACCACCTGTAAGTCATGGGAGATGAATAAATAAGAGATCTGCCTCTCCCGCTGCACCCGCTCCAGCAGTTCCAGAATCTGCGCCTGCACCGTCACGTCAAGGCTTGTCACCGGCTCATCGCACACCACCAGCCGGGGTTCCGCAATCAAAGCCCGGGCAATACAGATTCTCTGGCGCTGTCCTCCCGAAAATGCCTGCGGATACTTGGCAGCATCCTCCGGCCGAAGCCCCGTCATGAGAAGCATTTCCCGCACCCGCTGACTCCGCTCCTCCTTGCTCATGTCCGTGTTCAACATAAGAGGCTCCGCAAGCGCATCTCCCACCGTCATCCGCGGATTCAGCGAGGCATAAGGGTCTTGAAATACCATCTGCACACGGCCCTCTCCATGGTACTGTACCGTCCCGCCATCCGGGGAAAGCATCCCGGTAACCAGCGAAGCCAGCGTACTTTTCCCGCAGCCGCTCTCCCCCACAAGCCCCAAGGTCTCCCCTCGGCCAATCTGAAAGGATACGCGCCGCACTGCTTCAATCCGGCGGCCGCTGCCGCCACGGGAAAATGCCCGGCTCACCGCATCTACCGCAAGAAGGCTGTCGCCCGCCTTCCCATATTCTACGTTCTCCACAAACTTCGGCGGCTCATCAAGCCTTGCCCCATGGCGCACCAGCTCCCTTGTGTACTCATGCTTTGGGTTTTGAAACATCTGCTCCGCCGTCCCTTCCTCCACAAGGACTCCGTCCTTTAAGACAAGCATCCTCCGACACAAGGCGGCAATCACACGCAGATCATGACTTACCAGAATCATAGCCATCCCCGTTTCCTCTGCGATACGTTTGAGAAAGTCCAGTATCTGCGCCTGCACCGTGACATCCAGTGCCGTGGTGGGCTCATCCGCAATCAAAAGACGGGGCTCCCCTGCCAGTGCAATGGCTAACGCCACCCTCTGACGCATCCCGCCGGACAGTTCAAAGGGATACTGCCGCATCCGCATCTCCCCCTCCAAAATCCCTACCATGCCAAGCAGCTCCGCCGCCCGCTCCTTGGCCGCCTTTTTGCTGCATTTTCTGTGGGCGCGTATGGTCTCTGTAATCTGCCGTCCCACCTTGACCGAGGGATTCAGGCTGGAAAGAGGCTCTTGAAATACCATCCCTATCCGACATCCCCTGACTCCCTCCATCTTCCGCTCATACATGCGCCGGCTTCTTCTGTCCGCGCCCGGCGGTGGCGGCGTGATATCCGCCCCGTCCAGCGTAATCTGTCGGCAGGATACCTGCGCCCGCTCCGGCAGAAGCCCCAGAATGGCCTGCATGGCGGTACTCTTTCCCGAGCCGGACTCCCCCACTACACCGAGCACCTCGCCCGGGCGCACGGTAAATGAGAGTCGGCGCACCGCCTCCTCCTCTTGCTCCCGCTCATGAAATTGTACATGCAAATCTTTGACACACAGCAAACTCATCTCGTCTTTTTCCTTCCTGCCACCCTGCGCTCCACGCCCTCCCCAATCAAGTGCAGTGAAAGAAGAAGGACACAGAGAACCAAAATCGGGTACAACATCTGCGACGGATACAACAGCATCTGGCTTCTGGCATCCTGTATCAACGTTCCCAGACTGGCCGCAGGCGCCGCAATCCCCACGCCTACAAAGCTTAAAAATGCCTCGGTAAAGATGGCCTTGGGCGCTAAAAAGGTCAGATTCACGATAATCGGCCCCGCCGCGTTCGGCAGCAGGTGCGCACACAGGATTCTGCCCGTACGTGCCCCCGCCAGACGGGCCGCCGTACAGAACTCCTGCATCTTTAATCGCTGTATCTCTCCCCTCACTACCCGTGCAAGCCCCGTCCAGCCGGATATGCAGATGCCCAGAACCACGCTGCCTGCATTTGCCTCGAAGGCCAGCATAATCAAAATCACATACAACAGGGAGGGCACCGCATCGATTACATCCGCAATCCGCATCAGAAGCATGTCAAGCCTGCCTCCCCGGTAGCCTGCCACGCTCCCCCAGAGAGTTCCCGTCACCCCGCAGATAAGGCAGCTTCCCATACCTACAAGCAGACTGATTCCCGCACCGTACCAGACACGCACAAAGATATCCCGGCCGAATTTATCCGTGCCGAACAGATGGGAAACAGAGCTTCCCGCATTGCGAAATCCCGCATTTTGCTCCGCATACGAATAGGGCGCACACACAGGAACCAGCACGGCCAACAGCAAACACAGCGCAAACAAAAACGTCCCCGATGCAAGCAGCGGATTCCCAAGGCACCACGCCCATCCTTTTCTTATCCACCGTCTCATCGGCACGCCCTCCTCACCGCAGGATTCAGCCACGCACAGAGCAAGTCCGTCACCAGATTCACCCCGATTACGACAACACCCATAAAGACTGTCAGTCCCAAAATCAGTGTATAATCTCGGTTGGCGATGGAGTTGACAAACTCACGCCCCAGCCCGGGAATGGTAAAAATGCTCTCCACCGCAAAGCTTCCGGTCAGTAAAAACGCAGCCGCCGGCCCAATGTAATTGAGCACCGGAATCCACGCATTTTTCAACATATGACCGACCACCGTCCGCCGCCATTTCAACCCCTTCGCCCGCGCCATCTTCACATACTCTTTCTCCAACTCATCTTCCAAGGCATGGCACATGGTTTTTGTAATAACTGCGGTGGGATAGACTGCCAAAGAGAACACGGGTAAAATGTAGCCCGCTGGTTCGGTTAGTCCTGCTATAGGAAGCAGCTTCAGCTTCACCCCGAATCCGAGCGCCAGAAGAAGAGCCAGCACAAAATTCGGTATCCCCGCTCCCAAAAGTGTTCCCAAGAAAATACTTCCGCGAACCGTCCGGCGCTTCGAAAGAGCCTGCCAGATGCCAAGCAGGGTACCGAAAAGCGCCGCCGTCACAACCGCAAGAAAGCCCACCAAAGCCGTCGCAGGCCAGCCACGGCCGATGACCTGCCGCACCGTCACCCCCGGCTTTTTATAGGAAATGCCCAAGTCCCCCTTGAGTAAGTTCCCCAGATAAGTTCCGTACTGTCTCCAAAGAGGCTCCTTCAGGCCATAGGCCTCCTCCACAGCCGCTGTCACTGCCTCCGTGGCATCGCCCCCCTGAAAGGGACTGCCGGGCATCATCCGTGTAAGGAAAAAGGCGGCCGTCACCAGCACATACAGCGCCAAAAGCCCGGTGGCTAACCGTTTGCATGTATACCGCAGCATCCGAATTCCTCCATCACAGTCTGAATCATACTGTCAATTGACGCTTCACGGGAGACCAGCACCCGCATCCCATAGCGGGCCGCCTCCTTGGCCGTCTGTTCCCCGATGCACACCGCCGTCACGTGGCGGTAATCAGAAAGCCCCACTCCCTGCACAAAGCCCTTCACGGTGGAGGCGCTTGTAAAGGTCACCGCGTCAATCGCTCCCGCCACAAATAAATCCTGTATCTTCTCCCGCACTTGCTCATGGGTCTCATAGACCGTCTCATACAAGGGCACGTCCGCCACCGTAAGCCCTGCGGCAAGAAGCGGCGGAATCAGCTCCTCGGAGCCTTCTGCCGCCCGCAACACCGTCACATGGCTTCCGGCTTGCGCCGTTTGGGCAATCCCTTCCCCCAGCGCTTTGGCACAGAATACAGAAGGCACCATATCAGCCTGTATGCCATGACTTTCCAGCTCCCGCGCAGTGGCTGAGCCGATAGCCCCGATTTTCACCTGCCACGAACCCGCAAATATGCTGCGGATGTCCATCTTCTGCTCCCGAAGCTGGCGGAAGAAGTCGAGAACCCCTGCCGGACTTGTGAATACCAGCCATTCTTCCCTGCTTTTCCCCAGCGCCTCCAGCGCTTCTTTTAAGAGCGGATTGGGTGAAATCATCTGCGTCCGGATAGATGGAAGCTCGATTACCTGCGCGCCGTAAAACCGCAGTTTATCCGCCAATGAAGAGCTTGCCTGCCGGGGCCTTGTGACCAGAATCTGCCGTCCTCCGAGACACCGATCTTCCGCCCAATGAAATCCCTCCGCCAGCGCACACACCTTTCCCACGATAATAATCGCAGGCATCCCGATGCCCGACTCCGAAGCCTTCCCAGCCAGACCGGATACCGTGGATACGATGCGCCGCTGTCCGGCAAGCGTCCCCTTCTCCAGCACCGCCGCAGGCGTATCCTGAGCCATCCCTGCCTGCATCAGACCTTCCATGATGCTTTCAAGGGAAGTGACGCCCATCAAAAAGACAAGGGTTCCCTTCGTCTTCACAAGAGTCGAATAATCAATTCTGCTTGTTCCATCCTTTCTCGGATGTCCGGTGATGACATGGAAGGAGGAGGTGAAATCTCTGTGGGTCAGCGGAATGCCCGCATACGCCGGAACCGCGGATGCCGAGGTGACGCCGGGCACTATCTCGAAAGGAATCCCATGCTCCACGAGAAGCTCTACCTCTTCCCCTCCCCTGCCGAACACAAAGGGGTCTCCCCCCTTTAACCGCAGCACCTCTTTCCCCCGCTTAGCCTGCCGCAGAAGGATTTCATTGATTTCTGTCTGGGGGACCGGATGGTAACCCGCACGCTTTCCCACATATATCAGCTCAGTCTCCGGTGGAATCAGGCTGAGTATCTCCACACTGACCAGCGCGTCATAGACAATGACATCGGCCCTGTCCAAAAGTGTTCTTACCTTGACCGTCAAAAGTCCCGCATCCCCCGGCCCTGCTCCGGCTATCCAGACCTTTCCTTTTTCTCGATTCTCCATCCTATTCCCTCCGTCTCATTTCCCCGGCCAACGCGGCGCCAAGCTGCCGTCCTCGGTCCGCCGCTCCGGCTCTCGTCTCTACCCAGTATTTTCCAGAATCCTCGCTGTAATAAAGCCCGGTCAGCTTCAACTCTGTGCCGCAAAGCTGGGCATGGGCGGCTATGGGAGAAGTACAGCCCGCGTCCAGTGCGGCTACGAACTCACGCTCGGCGGCCGCCTCCTTCCGGCTCCGCTCACTGGCCGCCTCCGCAAGATAAGTGTAATCTTCACCCTTCCGGCCCTGAATGGCGAGGATTCCCTGCCCTGCCGCCGGGACCATCTCCTCCACCGAAAACACTCTTCCGATGACATGCTGCATCCCAAGCCTTCGCAGTCCCGCCGCCGCAAGAATCGTCCCGTCAAAATTCTCCTCCCGCAGTTTCTGCAGACGAGTCTCTACATTTCCACGAATCCCTTGAAAGGAGCAGGAAGGATAGAGCGTTTGCATCTGCAAGGTCCGCCTTCTGCTGGAAGTGCCTATCACGCCGCCCTCCGGGATTTCCGCTGTCCCCGGCTTATAGATGAGTACATCCCTCGGATCCTCCCGCACACTGTAAGCCACCACCGGAAGCTCCTCCGGGATTTCTGCCGGCATATCCTTCAAACTATGCACCGCCAAATCAATCCTGCCGTCAAGCAGCGCCCTGTCCAGCTCCTTGACAAACAGTCCCTTTCCCCCGATAAGCTCCAGACTCTTATTCAGTATCTTGTCCCCTGTCGTCTTCATGGTCACCAGCTCCACCTGTATATCCGGGTATCTTTTCTGAATGGCCTGTCTCACGATTTCCGCTTGTATCACTGCCAGCCGGCTCTCCCGGCTCCCTATTCTGATGATAGACTGCATGGCGCTTCCATTCCCTTCTCTAGTATTTCATAGACCGCTTCCATATCCAGACTTTCCCGGATAATATCCGCAAGATGGTCGTACTGTTCTTCCTTATAAGCCCGCATATCCAAAGCCTCCACCGGAGTGTCCGCAAGCCCTTTTTCCTTGAGCAGCGCACGCACAAGCCCTCCGGCAGCCTCCGGGAGGTCGAACACCCCGTGCACATAACAGCCGTACACATTGCCCTGTGCCGCACCGTCGGTCTTATGTATGTTCGGATTGAGCTCGTCGGTAAGCCTTAGAATCCCGGCTCCTTCCGCCGCGGTGGTCGTACCCATATGGATTTCATAACCCTCCGTCTCCACCTGCTCCAGCTCCTTCAAAATGCCCTCCATGTGGAGAAATCTTCCGCTGACCCTTGTCCTTGTCTTCTCCGGCGCAAAGACGGTGCGCACCGGCAGCAGTCCCATGCCCGGTATTTCGCCCTGATATTCCGCCCCGTCGGGGTCGCATATCCACTCTCCCAGCATCTGATAACCTCCGCAGATGCCGAACACCAGCTTCCCGGCGGCCGCGTGACGAAGCACCTTGGCCTCCAGACCGTTCTGCCGCATCCAGAGCAAATCTCCGCTGGTATTCTTACTTCCCGGCAGGAACACGGCGTCCGGCTCTCCGAAGTCTCCCGGCCTGTCCACATAGCGAAGCGAGACTCCGTCCATACATTCCAGCGCCATAAAGTCCGTGAAGTTGGAAATCCGCGGTAGGCGGATGACTACGATGTCCACAAGCCCCCCTGTTCCCTTCCTTGTAAAACGCTGGGAGAGGCTGTCTTCATCCTCGATATCTAGCTGGAAGTAAGGCACCACCCCCCGCACCGCAATCCCGGTCCGTTCCTCCAGCATCCGAAGCCCGGGCAGCAGAATCTCCTTATCCCCACGGAACTTGTTGATAATTGTGCCCTTGATTCTTGCCCGCTCCCTTTCCTCCAGAAGCGCAATCGTTCCCACAAGCTGGGCGAACACCCCGCCCCGGTCGATATCCCCCACAAGCAGCACCGGGGCATCCACAAGCTGTGCCAGCCCCATGTTGACGATATCTTCGCTCTTTAAGTTAATCTCTGCCGGACTTCCGGCCCCCTCGATGACAATCACGTCATAGTCCGCCTCTAACTTGTGATAGGCATTCAAAATGGCCGGGATAAGCTCCCGCTTCCTGCGGAAATACTCAGCCGCAGGCATCACGCCCCTAGGCTCCCCATTCACAATCACCTGCGAGCCCATATCGTCGGTGGGCTTTAAGAGAATGGGATTCATCAGCACGGAGGGCTCCACGCCCGCCGCCTCCGCCTGCATCACCTGCGCCCTCCCCATCTCCAGTCCCTCCCGGGTGATATAGGAATTCAGCGCCATATTCTGAGATTTAAACGGGGCGGTCCGGTAACCGTCCTGCGCAAATACCCTGCACAGGCCGCCTGCCAAAATACTTTTTCCCGCATTGGACATGGTTCCTTGTATCATAATCGATTTTGCCATTTTATCTCTCCTTGTAAATGTCCTCTAGGGCCGTAAGAAGCCTTACATTCTCCTCGTGCCTTCGGATTGCCGTGCGGTAATATCCCCGCTTTAGTCCTTCGTAATCTCCACAGTCCCGTATCAGAATCTTCCGCTCCAAAAGCCGTGTAAACAAGTCATGCTCACTGTGCAGCAGCAGATAGTTGGCCGAGGAGGGGTAGTGCTTTACTCCAATCTCCGTAAGCCTTCCCTCCATCCACTTCCGCTCCCGGCACACATAGGCTCTCGTCTCCCGGATGCGCTCCTGCCCGGACAGCGCTGCAAGTCCCGCCTCCTGCGCCGGGGCCGACACGCTCCAGGGCTGGCGCACCGCTTGCAGCCGCTCCAGAAGCTCTGAATCAGCGCAGATACCGTACCCCAGACGCAGCCCCGGCATCCCGTGCATCTTCGTGAACGCCCGCAGTAAAAATACCCACGGCGTCCCCTGCACATCGCCGCCTGACATGGCACACGCGGGCCGCTCCATAAATTCATAAAAGCACTCATCCAGCACCAGCCGAATCCGGCACTCTCCGCACCGCCGCACAATCCGTTCCAAGAGCGCCCCGTCAATGACCTGCCCCGTCGGATTATCAGGTGAGCAGAGAAAGAACACGTCCACGCTCTCATCCAGCAGAGGCAGGATTCGCTCCGTCAGCCGGAAGTCCTCTTCCTCCCGCAGATAATGATAGCTTGGCTCGCATCCGCCTGCCCGCAGCGCCTGTGCGTATTCGGAGAAGGAAGGAGCCGTAAGCAGCGCCTTTTGAGGACGCAGGGCAAACACAAGGGAAAAAATCAAGTCCGCAGCACCGTTTCCGAAAATCAGTGTCTCATCCGGGATTTGCTGCTGCTCTGCCAAAGCCCTTCGAAGCTTCCGGCACCACGGGTCAGGATAAGCCTCACTGCGCCTCACACCTCGCATAGCCGCCTGCATCACCTCATCGCTTGCCCCGAAAGGGTTGATATTCGCGGAAAAGTCAAGCATCCCGTCGTATGTATAAATATCGCCTCCGTGTGTGTACTCCATGTCTCCTCCTTACAGATAAAAAAGTAGTGACAGTTTTACCNCTCCATGTCTCCTCCTTACAGATAAAAAAGTAGTGACAGTTTTACCCCGCCAAACAGCACAAACGCCAGCGCCGCTGTCATATACAGCAGCCGTCCCGCCCGCACAATGTCCCTTGTCTCAACGGGGCGGATATCATCGCCGATGTATTCCTTCTTATATAGTTTGCCAAAATACCACGCATCGCCCGCAAGTCTGATTCGCAGCGCACCCGCACAGACGGCCTCGGTCTGGGCGGCGTTGGGACTTGCATGCTTCTTCCGATCCCTCCGATAGATCCGCCACGCACCGGCTCCGTCCATTCCTAGCAGAAAGGCTCCCGCAATCATCAAAAGCGCCGACAGACGGGCGGGAATATAATTAAAGAAATCGTCCAGCTTCGCCGCACATCTGCCAAGATAGCGGTATTTCTCATCCTTGTATCCAATCATAGAGTCCATCGTATTCACCGCCTTGTAGAAGAATCCAAGGGGCGCGCCTCCGATTATCAGATAGAAAAGAGGAGCCACCACGCCGTCGGAAGTATTTTCCGCCACCGTCTCCACGGCCGCCTTGACGACGCCCTCCTCGGTGAGACGCTCCGTGTCCCGCCCTACTATCATGGAGACCGCCTTTCTGGCCTCTGGCAGATTCCCCTCTGCAAGCTTTTGATACACCTTGCCGCTCTCTTCTCTCAACGACTTGCAGGCAAGCAGCTGATAGCACCAAAAACTCTCCAGTGCAAAGGCCGCCGCTGGGTGTACCTGCTCCGCCGCCCGCAAAAGCAGCCACGAAAGCAGGAACGCCCCCGCCACCACAAGGAGCCAAAGAACGCCCCCCGCCACAAGAAGCTGCCCTTTCTTGTCCTTGCATACCGCTCTGCACCCCTTTTCCAATAGAGAAATCCACGCGCCGCTTATGCGCACCGGATGGTACAGCCACCGTGGGTCGCCCCACAGAAGGTCCAAGGCAAATCCCGTCATACAAGCCAGAAGTGTTCTCATAAGCCTACTATCTCCTCCATTACTTTTTCTCCCCGCTTCCACCGCCCGGCATCCAGCGTAATCAGATAGCCCGCTCCGTTTGCCGCCTGCCAGTGATAGAATTCCCGCCGCTCTTTGTCAAACCTCGCAAGCACCGCCATCATCGTGCCGCCGTGCACTACCATGGCCGCCCGCTCCACATCCGCCTTCATCCAGCCCCTTAAGATTTCTTCAAATCCACGGACACAGCGCGCCCGGAACTGCTCCTGCCCTTCGCCGCCGGGAAAGGGGATGGTTCCGCCCGAATCCAGCCACCGCTGATAGGCAGGAATGTCTTTTAGTTCCTCGTAACTCTTGCCCTCAAAGAGACCGAAGTCACACTCCCGCAGAAGCCGGGATGTGACAGGCGCCACTCCCGGGAACAGCAAGTCCGCGCTCTCCACGCACCGCCTCATGGAGCTTGCCGCCACGTCCGTCACCGTATCCATTCCGACTTCCGTCAGGCGGCTCCGTATCCGTGCGGCGGCAGAGGAAAGCGCCGCTCCTGCCGCCAAGGACTCGTCCGTCCTCCCGATGTATTGCTTCTTGGCATTGCCCGGCGTGGCAAAATGCCGTATCATCGCTATCTTCATAGAATCCCTCCGACGAGCACTGCCACCGTCAAAACAGCAAGCTCACAGACTTGTAGAAAATACCCCGCCAAGTCCCCGGTGATGCCTCCGAACTTCCGTTTACACATGCCGCGGTAATAACAGAACACCAGCGCCGCCGCCAAAAGTGCCGCCGCCCCTAAAAGAGGACTGTACCAAAGCACCGCAGCCGCAGCACCCAGCAGCCACACTACCATGGTAATGCCCACCGTTCTGCGCTTTGCCCCGTCCTGAAAGGTCTTCGCCAGTCCGCTTTCTCTGGCGGCCGGAAAGGCCACCACCGAAAGCCCGCTAAGTCCCCGGGACAGAACGTACCCCCAAGCCACAACGGGAAGCAGCTTCGGGCTTACTTCACTCCAAAGCGCCACGCTCCAGAGCAGATAGACGGCAAGCCCCAGCACCGCAAAGGCTCCTGCGTGGGGATCTTTCAATATTGCCAGCTTCTTCTCCTTGTCACCGTAGGAATTCAATGCGTCCAGCGTGTCCATATACCCGTCCATATGGATGCCCCCCGTCACAAGCAGAGGCAGTAAGGTCATGGCCACCGCAAAGAAAAGCTTCCCCGTCCCGAGACGGCTCAAAAAATTCCCGAGGCCGAACACCAGAATACCGTTCACACATCCTACCAGCGGGAAAAAACACATCGCATACTTCATATTTTTTTCCTTCCATTCCACCCGTGGCATGGGAATCTTGGAATACATGGATATGGCAATCACACAGGATTCTAACAGATACATCTTCTTCCTCTTTTCTATCGTAATGGCTGATAACTCTCTATCGCAATCTCCTCAAAGGTACTCATACGCCGGTACACCGAAAGCCCCATCTCCAGAAGCGGCATTACGGCCACCGCGCCGCTGCCCTCCCCCAGATTCATCTCGCAGGTCAGAAACGGAGATAGGTTCAGCGCGTCTAGCAAAAGCTGCCCGGCCGGCTCCTTGGATACATGGGAGGGCAGCATATAATCGGCCGCCGCGGGAACCATCCGCACCGCACACAGCGCGGCCACCGCCGAGATAAACCCGTCCACCACCACCGGAATATGAAAAAGCGCGCCGCCCAAAAATACCCCGGCAAGCCCCGCGATATCAAAGCCCCCCACCTTGGAGAGCACATCCAATACATCCTCGGCATCGGGCTTGTGCATCGCGATGGCTTCTTCGATTACCTGTATCTTCCGGGTAAGTCCCGTGCCGGAAAGACCTGCCCCCCTCCCGGTGACCTCCGCCGCCGGGAGGCCGAGAAGCACCGCGGCCACCGCACTGCTGGTGGTGGTGTTGCCGATTCCCATCTCCCCCGTAGCCAGAATATCGTATCCCCGAGCAGAGAGCGCCTCCGCCATCCGCACGCCGGTCAAGACAGCACGCCATGCCTCCTCCCGGCTCATGGCCGGCTCCTTGTGAAAGTTCTTGGTTCCGTAGGCAATCTTTTGCTCCGCTTTTGTCACGGACGGAACATCCGACGCCATACCGATATCCACCGGAAAGAGCTCCACACCCGCAACCTCCCCCATGATAGCCACGCTGGCCGCCTTTTTGGTAAAGTTATGCGCCACCACGGCGGTCACTTCCTGCCCGGTCTGGGTGACCCCTTCTTCCACGACCCCATTGTCCGCGCACATAATGACCAGCGCCTTCTTCTTCAGCTCGAATTCCGCCGTCTCCTTCATCCCGGCCATGCGGATGACCGCATCCTCCAGCCTGCCGAGGCTGTAAAGGGGCTTGGCCACCGTCAGCCACCGCTTTCTTGCCCGCTCCATACTTTCTGCGTCGGCGGGCACAATCTGCCCGGCCAGCTCTTGTAAGGTCATCTCATCTGATATCTTATCTTCCAACCGCATCTTCTCCACCTCTTTCTCCCAAACTGCAGCATCTTACAAAACGCTGTGCAAACAACGGATTGGCATAGAAATGAATATGAGAATATCCCGCAAACAGGCTTCCTTTCATATGGATGCACTCCCAAGAGCGGCGCTTATCCGGCTTCACTGCCAGACAGTCGCTGCCATTGTTGGTACTGTCCCAATAATGGAATTCATGTCCCCGGATAGACTCTCCCTTCTGCAGGAACATCCCTTCCCGCAGCGCCTGAATCTCCACATATCCAAATCTTACCAGCCTATCCTGTCTCACCGCCCGACCCGGGATAACGCCTGCCATGGGGTAACTTACTCCGTCCTCCCCCCAAAGCTCCCGGTGCAGGTACATGAACCCGCCGCACTCCGCAATACAAGGCATCCCTGCCTCCACCGCCTGCCGCACTGCACGGCGCATCTCAGCATTTTCCGCAAGCCTCCCCGCATAGAGCTCAGGGTAACCGCCGCCAAGAAGAAGTCCCCGAATCCCTTCCGGCAGGCACTGATCCCTAAGGGGACTAAAGTGCACCAGCTCACATCCAAGCGTTTCCAGATACCGCAGATTGTCCTTATAATAAAAGCAGAATGCCTCATCCCACGCAATCCCGATAGAAATCTTTTTCCCCGTCACTTCTTGCACATGTGCTTTAGCGGAGGGTTCCTCCTGCACTTCTGCTGTGCACGCCGCCCCAATCTGCAATAGCAGTTCCAAGTCCACCGTCTTTGCAAGAAGCTCCCCTGCCTTTCGGAGACGGCTTCGTATGGCGGTGATTTCCTGCGGTGTCACAAGACCGAGATGACGGCTCTTCAGGGTAAATACCTCATCCTCCGGCACATAACCTGCCACGGGGATATCATATCCCCGTGCCGAAAGCTCGGACTCAATCATTTCCTTCATCCGCGGATACAGTCCCCCGGACACCCGGTTCAGCAGAATCCCTCGAATCCGACTGTCCCCGCAGAAGGTGAGCATCCCGAGAATTGTCGGAATAACCGAGCGCGCCATCCCCCGGCAGGGCACCACAAGGATAACCGGGATATCCAGCGTCCTCGCCACATCGTAGGAGCTTCCCTTCTCCGACTCCAGAGAGCGTCCGTCATAATACCCCATGACCCCCTCGGTAATCGTCACATCGGCTCCCGCCGTGTGCTCTCGGTACAGCCCCTTCAGCACCTCGGCCTCACAGAAAAAGAGGTCCAGATTCTCCGACTCCACCCCCAGCACTTCCCGGTGGAACATGGGGTCTATATAGTCCGGCCCGCACTTGCAGGCCGCCACCCGAAGCCCCTGCTTGGCGAAGGCCGACATCAGGGCGCAGGAAATCACGGTTTTCCCACTGCCGCTTGATGCCGCCGCAATCATGATGCTTGCCTGTTTCATCGTCTCTCTTCTCCCTTCTTCCTATGGATATCTCGAAATATCATTCCGTAATGAGATACACCGGGTTCTGTGCGGTCATCATATGGTAGTCTCCCAAGCGCTTGGAGCGGGAAGCCTGTATCTGAACCACCTCCGGCTCCAAAAGGAGTCCTTCCTTCACCGCCTCCATCACCTCTCCCATGGTCTCCAGCGAAATTGCGGTGATGACAATTCTCACAGCGGGATTCTTCGCCTTCACCAGCTTCAATATCTCCCGCAGCCTCCCGCCGCTTCCGCCGATAAATACATGGGTAGGCGCTTCCAGAGGCACAAGCGCATCGGGCGCTGCTCCCTCAATCACCTCAATCCAGTCACAGCCGAATTTCTGCTTGTTTTTATGAATCAGCCCGATTCCTTCCGGATTCCTCTCCACCGCATATACTTTTATAGTTCCAGACTGGCAGGCGGCTTCCACCGCCACAGAGCCCGTACCTGCCCCCACATCATAGAGAACGGCGTCCTCCGTAAGGTGAAGCTTTGCCAGCACAAGAGCCCGCACCTCCGACTTCGTCATAGGCACCTTCCCTCTTAAGAACTCCTCATCCTCAATATGGCGGCATACGCTCCCGTCCCGTCTCTTTTACACATCT
>NZ_LT574838.1:374985-824858 GCF_900086725.1 Bariatricus massiliensis
CGTCCGAAAGTCCATAGTACCGAAGCTTTTCCCCCAGCATCCGGCCGCAGTCCTCCCCGCCAAGGAGCAGAAAGGTCTTTTCACTGTGGGCAATGGTGTGGATAAAGTTCTGTGTCCTGCCATGGGCGCTGACAAGGGCCGCATCCTCCCACGCGATTCCAAGCTTCGCCGCCAGATAAGCTACCGAAGAAATCCCCGGAAATGTCCCGGCCACATATTCCTTCAGCGCCTCTCTAAGTAACTTCGCCCCACTGTAGAAGCCCACATCTCCCGACAGCGCCACCACAATCCGCCGATACTGTGGATTGGCTTTTACAAATGCCAGAATCTCATCCGGCTTGTACGCGCAGAACACAGGCTTTTTAAATGCCCCAAGAGACTCGATTATCCGCTTTGCGCCTACGATACAGTCGCAGCGCTCCAGAAGCTCCTGTACCTCCACGGTGAGAGAAGCTTTGCTGCCCATGCCGATTCCCACCAAATATAATGCTGTTGTCTTATTTTCCTCGTTCCACATCCCGATACCCTCTCGGCGTCACCATCTTGCCGCCTATCTCTCTCGTCTGCTCGTTTCCAATAAATACCGTGGTGAACATATCCACCTCCGTCTCCCGCAATTCCCTGAGCGGCAGCACCCTTGCATACTGGCCGTCTCTACCGATATTGCGGACAATCCCGCACACCGTGTCCTCTTTTTTATAAGAAAGCAGCAAATCACACGCCCTTCTCAGATAATCCCGTCTCTTTTTGCTGGAAGGATTATAAAGGCAGATGACAAAATCAGCCATGGCCGCCCCCAGAAGCCGCTTCTCTATCTTCTCCCACGGTGTCAGCAGGTCGCTTAGGCTGATGACCGCAAAATCATGCATCAAAGGCGCTCCCAGCACCGCCGCGCCGCCTGTGGCGGCTGTAATTCCGGGTATGATTTCCAATTCCACTTCCGGGTATGCCTGTCCCACCTCATACATCAGTCCGGCCATGCCGTAGACCCCGGCGTCGCCGCTGCATATCATGGCAACGTCCACGCCCTTTTTTGCCTCCTCGAAGGCCATGCGGCATCGGTCCGTCTCCTTCGTCATAGGCGTCGTCAGATACCGTTTCTCCGGAAATGTTTCCCGAATCAAATCCACGTAAACCGTATAGCCTACCATCACCGGGCAGCGGGAAAGCGCCTCCCTTGCCTCCGCCGTCAGCTGACTCCTTGCTCCCGGCCCAAGTCCTACCACATAGATTTTACTCATCCCTGCCTCCTTTTGACGCCTGACGGAATTCCGTGGAAAAGGACGGATGATACAGCGCAGAGCGTTGGTATTCTCCTTCCAGCACCCGGCCTACCACAATCAACGCCGTCTTTTTGATTCCTTCATGCTCCGCCGTATGGGCCAGACTGTCCACCGTACAGCGGCACACCTTCTCATCCGGCCATGTGGCTTTGTATACAATGGCTGCCGGGGTATCTCCCGGATAGCCCCCCGCCAGAAGCTCCTCCTGAAGAGCGGGAAGCATCCCCGTACTCAGGAAGATGACCATGGTAGCCTGATGCCCGGCAAAGCTGCGGATAGATTCTGCCTCCGGCACGGGAGTCCGCCCTGCCATTCGTGTGATGACTACCGACTGGGAGATGCCCGGAAGGGTATATTCTGCCCCAAGCGCAGCCGCCGCCCCGCAAAAGGAGCTGACTCCGGGGCATACCTCATAGGCAATGCCCGCTGCTTCCAGCGCGTCCATCTGCTCCCGGATGGCGCCGTACAGGCAGGGGTCTCCGGTGTGAAGCCGTACAACCCGCTTCCCGCTCCGTTCCCCCTCTGTCATCACTTCCAGTACCTCCTCCAGCGTCATAAACGCACTGTTATATACCGCACAGCCTTCCTTCTTTTCCTCCAAAAGCCGTGGATTCACAAGGGAGCCCGCATACACGATGATATCCGCTTCCCGCAGATACCGCTGCCCCCTCACCGTAATCAAATCCTCCGCGCCGGAGCCTGCTCCTACAAATACAACCATCTGCCGCCTCCTACTCTCCGCCTTCCCCGGCGGGACTTCCTTGTTCCTTCACGATAATCAGCGAGTAATATCCCGCATCCTCGGGTATCTCCTCTGCCTTACGGCAGATTCTTTCCCCGGCCATTCCACAGTTTTCCACCATCCGCACTGCAAGCTTTTTTTCCGTCACCGCCTGCTTCACGAGCGGCATCTTCTTGCCCGCCTTCATCAGCACCTTCGTGCCCGGAAGCTCCAGACTCTCCTCCACTCCGTAGGAGGCCGGAATCACATGCAATTCTTCCCGGTTTTCCACAAGTCCCATATCCAGCGCCGCTGCCGCCGCGCAGAAGGAGGGAATCCCCGGTATCAGGCAAGTCTTCATCCCCCGCCGCTTCAGCCGCTTGTGCACATACAGGCAGGTAGAGTACACCGTGGGGTCTCCCAGTGTGAGAAAGGCAATTTGTTTCCCTTCCCGCAGCAGGCGCTCTGTCCGCTCCGCACACGCATCGTGAATCTGCCGAAGCGCCTCCTTGTCCTTTCGCATGGGCATGGGCAGATAGAGCTTCGGCTTTTTCTCAATCTCGGGCACAGCCGGAAGCACAATCTGCCACGCCACACAGTTTGCAAGATATGCGGGGCAGAAGCTCTCTTTGGCCTCCTCGTATACCGGCTCCGTAAGCTCCGGTGACGACACGGCAAATGCCACCACGTCGCAGTCCCTTATCACCCGCGCCGCCTTCAAGGTCAGAAGCTCCGGGTCCCCCGGCCCTACCCCCACGCCATAAAATATTCCTTCCATCTATGTCTCTCCTTTTTGTATCTGTATGCGAATCTCCTCCGCCAGCGGGGTAGCCCCCAGTATCCCCTCCTCTTGGGAAAATACAAGGGCTCCGATTTGCAGGCTTGTGCCTGCCCGCTGCCGCAGATAATACTCAATCCGCTCCATCACCGTCTCCATGACCGCAGAAAGCAGCCCTTCTTGCTTCAAGATATGGATGGCCTCCGCCGTGGTCACACATTTCATCAGACTTGCCGCCGTCCGGCTTGAGGCCCCCGCAAGTGCCGCGTGGGCGGTCAATACTTCCAAGCGGCAGTCCGCTTGGCGGGAATGGGTATTCATGACCCCCGCCGCAAGCTTAATCAGCTTGCCCACGTGCCCGATCAGGAGGATTCCCTGCATCCCCAGCGTGACCGCGTCGTCGATGGTCTCGCCGATATAGTTGCTGCATTTCACCGCCAGACCCCCATCATAGCCCAGCGTATGCGTGAGAAAATCGCTGCCGTAGTTCCCCGGCACCACATAGCACCAGTTGTGGCCGTTCTCCTTCAGCACCTTCATCTCCAGATAAATGGTATCCGTCAGCGCTTTTTCGCTCATTGGCTCCACGATTCCACTTGTCCCGAGAACGGAGATGCCGCCTGCAATCCCCAGTCTCGGATTGAAGGTCTTCTCTGCCAGCGCCTTGCCCTCCGGTATGGAGATAAGGATACGAAGTCCCCCCTCGTAGTGAAACTTCCTGCGCTGCTCCTCCACGGCTTCCAGAATCATCCTGCGGGGCACCTTGTTGATAGCCGCCTCGCCCACCGCCTGCTCCAGTCCCTTCTTCGTAACTCTGCCGATGCCCTCTCCGCCGTCCAGCCAAAGCCCGCCGCCCTCAGCAAAACTAACCTTCGCATAGACAAGGACTCCGTTTGTCACATCCGGGTCATCTCCGCTGTCCTTGCGGACGGCGCAGCATACCTCCTCAGACCCGTATTGTATCTCTTCCACATCCAGATACAGCCGCACCCCTTTGGGTGTGAGCAGGGATATTTGTGTCACCGTCTCCCTTGCCAGCAGCATATGAGCCGCCGCCTTGGCTGCCGCCGCGGCACAGCTCCCGGTGGTATACCCCGTCCTGAGCCGCTTCTGATTCTTCCATACCATGTTCTGCTCTTCCATGGGCCTACCGCTCCTTCGCCGCCTGCATATGTTCCATATAAAGCGCCCGGATGCCCGCAAGCTCTCCCAGCCCCTTTACTATCGTCTTCACCTCATATCCTGCCTCCAAAAGGATGGCCTTCCAAGAATCTTCCTCGCCCGCCATGTCATTCTTCGCATGGTCTCCGGCCACCACCATAAAGGGCAGCAGGGTCACCTTGCGCACGCCTGCAGTCTGAAGCTTTTTCATCACCTCCGCCAAGTCCGGGGAACCCTCCACCGTTCCCACCAGCACTTGAGCGTAGCCCAGATAATGGAACATATATTCCAGCACCGGGTAAGCCGCATTGGCCGGATGCTCCGTGCCATGTCCCATAAGTACCAGCGCTTCCCCCTCCGAAAGGGTAATCTCCTCCATAACCGCACGCACGCACCTTTTGTAGTCTTCCCCGCTCATAAGCAGCGGCTCTCCTACCGTAATCCTCCGGAAATCTTCCCCATAAGCCTTCACATCCGCAAGCATCTTCTCGTACTCCAGCCCGGGAATGATATGCGTCGGTTGTACGAGCACCTCCGTCACCTGCTCCGTGCGCATCTGCTCCATGGCCTCCCGCACCGTGCAGATGTGCAGGTTTTGCGTCCGCTGAAGCTTTCTCAGAATCATCCCGCTTGTAAAAGCCCGATAGACCGTATAGTCCGGAAACGTCTCCGCCGCCTGCCGCTCTATCACCGCAATATTTTTTTCCAATGTATCCAGATGGCTTGTGCCGAAGCTGACCATCAGGATTGCCTTCTTATCCCTGCTCCTGTTCATCGATATACCTCCCTAGCTGTGCCAGACTGCGCGGCACGTTTCCCTCTTGCTTCAATACACCCTTTTCTACCAGCTTCTTATAAAGCGTCAATACCGCCGGAGGCTCCTGATTGGCCATCTGAAGCGCCTCCTGATTCCGGCATACGGTGACCGGGTCTCCCTGCAAGAGTACACGCCCCTCCTGCATCAGCACTATCTCATCCGCCCATTCCAGCGCATAGTCTATATTGTGGGTCGCCATCAAAACGGTAATTCCCTCCGCCGCCATCTTATCCACGATCTCACGCACTATCTTGGCATGCTTTGCGTCCAAAGCGGCCGCCGGCTCATCCAAAATCACCACCTCCGGGTGCATGACCAGCACATCGGCGATGGACACCTGCTTCTTCTGGCCGCCGCTCAAGGCGTGGGCGGGACGCTCACGAAAGGGCGTGATTTCCAGCTTTTCTATGACCTGCTCCACTTCCCGTTTCACGTCCTCCTCCCGCATCCCCAGATTCATGGGGCCGAAGGAGATTTCCTGATACACACTGGCTAAAAAGAGCTGATTGTCCGGGTCCTGAAAGACGATTCCCACCCGCCTTCTCAAGTCCAGCAGACCCTGTTTCGTATACTCCACCGGCCTGCCGTCAAATAACAGAGTGCCGCTCTCGGGCCTGAAGATTCCATTACAGCATAAAAAGAACGTGGACTTTCCCGAACCGTTGGCCCCCATAAAAGCCACCTTGCGGCCTCTTTCAATCTTTAAGTTCACGTAATTCAGCGCCCGCTCTCCCCCTTCCTCATAGGAATAGCAGAGGTCTCTCGCCTCAATAATCACATCCTTCTCCCCTGATTTCATCACAGTTTCCTCCCTATCGTCATACCGAGAAGCAGCAATTCAAAGCATACGATAGCCCCCACCTCGCCGGGTTTCACGGAGCGCTGCTCTCTCAAGACACGGATGCTCCCAGCATAGCACCGGGATTCCATGGCATCATAAAGTGCGTTGGAGCGCTGAAATGCCTTCATCAAAAGTCCGGCTCCCATCCACCCGAAGGAACGAATAGAAGTCTTGAAGTTCCGGTGGCCAAGCCTTGCCTTCTGCGATATCAGGATGGCAGAAGCCGTATCCATGAGCACGAAAATAAAGCGGTAAATCAAGAGCATCAGCTCCGTCAACAGCCGGGGACAGTGGAGCCCCTCCAGCACGCCCAGTATATCGGTCATGGTCGTATGCAAAGAAAGAAAATACAGACAGGATACGGACGCCATCGCCGTCCCGATTAATTGCATGCCGAACAACAACGATTCCCTGCTCCCCGTAATATAAAAGGCGCCCACCGGTACCGCATACGCATCCAGCGGAACCTTTGACACATTCACGACCACCGCAAGTGTACTTAATATTAGAAACACAAGAGGCACGGACAGCAGACGCAGATACGACCCGAGTCCGATTCCTCCATTTTTCACTGTAAGAAGCCCATTTACCAAGAGCACAAGTACTGCCATGGACAGAGAACGGCTGAGAATAAGGAACAGCATAGTCAAGACAGAAAACCAGAACTTTTCCCCCGCATTTACATATCTGAGTTTGGAGCGATAGCAAAGCTTATCTGCCGCAATCATACCTCGTCCTCATCCTTCTGCCACTTCTTACGCTCTACAAAGCGTCCCATGAAAAAAGCGATAACCCCGACTCCGATTCCGGTCTGCAGGCAGAATATCAGGCTTTCCACCTCTCCGGGAATCTCCCCGCCAAGCACCGTCTCAAGCACCGGGGTGAACCAAGGCTCGTATTCTCCATGAACCTCTTCCACCATCACACTTCCCGCGTCATCCGATCCGCCGAACTCCGCCCCCTTTTTTACAAACAGCGGAATCACGGCAATCAGTACGGCAGCAATCAGTAGCACAATCACAGTCTTTTTATTTTTACTCATCTTACTTCGCCCCCTTCAAAAAACCGATGGCCTTAAGCTCCGGCTTCGCATACGTCTCCAGACCAATCACAATGACCACCGTCAAGATACCTTCGATAACCGCGAGGGGCAGCTGGGTCGGCGCAAACACTCCGAGAAACTTCACCGCAGAGGCCGCCACGCCGCCCGCTTCGGACGGGTAAGCCACGGCAAGCTGGATGCTCGTCACACAATAGGTAAACAAGTCTCCCAAAAATGCCGCCAGAAATACCGCTGTCTTTCTATTCACCTTGCATTTACTACAGAGCTTGTAGATACCAAAAGACAAAAGCGGCCCCGCAACTGCCATGGAAAAGGTGTTCGCTCCCAGCGTAGTAAGCCCTCCGTGGGCAAGCAGCACCGCCTGAAACAGCAGCACAATGATTCCCAGCACGCTGACAGCCGCCGGCCCGAACAGAATCGCGCCAAGCCCCGTCCCGGTCATATGGGAACAGCTTCCCGTCACCGACGGAATCTTTAGGGATGAAATCACGAAAATAAACGCTCCCGACATGGCGATCAGCGTAATGGATTTTCTGTTTTCATTTAACTTTTTCTTTAGGGAAATAAAGCCAGTCACCAAAAATGGCAGGCAGACTACACCCCATGCAACACAAAACGCAGCAGGAAGATACCCCTCCATAATGTGCATCGCGTTGGCAACGGGTGCTAAGGCGAACATCGCAGCAAATGCGATTGTCGCCCTCAGTAAGATTTTTTCTTTTTTAGACATGTTTTCTCTCCTTCTTTTGTGATAGTTTCTGAAATACTTCAGGCTCACCACAAAATCAAAAGAGATTTGCAGCAAACACCTGATCATATTCCCGTAATCATCCAGTTTCCTTTAAAAGTGAATATTCTGACTTAGGCATCAACACGATATTCCGCCTTCCCATAAGCACGCTTACAGTGACCTAATGGAATACCATTCCTCCAATACAGCAACGGGTATTGTGCAGGATTCTCACCTGACTTCCTCTGCCGCCTGTAAAGACGGCTTTCTTTTAAATTGTCTGCTGAAACTGAATCTACTTATATGTGAAAGGGCTGTCGTCCCTTTTACACCACAATCGTGTGGGACAGAAGCTAGTATTCAATCCCCTTTCTGGCCGTCACACCCCCGTCGAAAGGATGCTTTATCTTCCTGATATCAGAAACATAATCGGCCTGTTCCAGAATCTCTTCTGACGGGTCTCTGCCGGTCAGAACGACTTCCAGCTGCCCCGGCTTGTGCCGCAGAAAGGCAATCGCCTCTTCCTGTTCTATCAATCCATAACGGTATGCGGCCATAAACTCATCCATGACAAGCATGGAATAGGATTCCTTCTTAACCTTCTCAAGAATCGTGCGCCAGAGCTTCCTGTACATGCCGCGCACGGCCTCCTTCTCCTCTTCCTTGAGCGTCCAATAAAATCCATAGGATTTGTCAAGGTGAATCACCTCAATCTCCGGGATGGCGTCCAGAATCCGTAACTCCCCGGAATCTTCATTTTTTAAAAATCTTGCAAAGAGAACCTTCATGCCGCAGCCGGCAGCACGCACCGCAAGGCCTATGGCCGCCGTTGTCTTTCCCTTTCCTTCTCCGCAGTAAATATGAATCAGTCCTGTATCCATCTCTTCCACCTCGCAAATCAACTGAGTAGAATTTTATCACAACTCATACAATTATGCAATCAGAGAAGTCCTTTGATATATTCCACCGTCCCGTCGACGCTCATCCCCGTCTCCTCTGGCCTTCCAATCACAACAAGAACCGCCCCTGTGGCATTTGCCGCCTCTGCTTTTTCCAGAAATCCCCCGGCCTTTCCGCTCTCCTTTGTGACAAAGTATTTGGCCTTCGTCTCCCGCAGCATAAGCGTATTCATTTCCTTTGAGAAGGGCCCCTGCATGGCAATCAGATGGGCGCCCTGAAATCCCAGCGCCACACTGGCCTCCACCGCCTCTTTCGTGGACAGCACCCTCGCATAGCACCTCTCCCGGTAGTCCGGTATCTCCGTGTAACGCCTCAGCTCCTTACTCCCGGTAGATAGGAAGATATTGCCCTCCGTCGCCTTCAAATACTCCACCGCCTCGCCCACAGATTTTTTCCAGACCATGCGCTCCCGGGCTTTTCCGCCGATGCCGCCCTGTTCCCTCAGGCAGCGCAAATACGCCGTCCCGCAGGCCGTACAGGCGGCGCTGATATTTTTCGTCACCTCACAGGCATAGGGGTGGGTGGCGTCCACTACAAGGTGGATGTCCTGCTCTCTTATGAAGCTCTCTATCGCCTGCTCATCCATTCTGCCCGCGGTCACATGGATTGCCTCCGGCGAAGCGCCGGACAGGATACATTCCTTTCCGTATTCCGTGGCCGTGCTCACCCAGATATCCACCGGCAGTCCTGCCAGCTTTTCGCTCACAAGCCTGCCCTCCGTCGTGCCCGCGAAAATCAAAATGCGCAGACATTTTTTCACGAGCGCAAATGCAGCGCCTTCCGTGCACAGTTTCGGCTGTATCAGACGCCCCCGTGGGCAGGCAAGCCGCGCAGCTCTCTCGCACACATTGTCCACGCCCACCGTCTGACGCACGAACTTTGAGCGGCTGCTGACTTCCTTTACGGCCTGCAGTTCCTCCGCCGAATAGGTATAAAAGGGTATGCCATACTTGTCCACAAGCTCCAGAATTCCCGCCTCATCCCTTTTTAAGTCAATGCTGGCAAAGGCAGCCACGTCCTTTATCCCGGCGCCATTGGCTTCTAGCACCTTCCAAAGCCCGGCTTCCAGCAGTTCCTTCTTGGCGCCCCTGCGGCAGCCTATTCCCACGACGATTCCGGACGGACTTTGAGGCAGCTCATCTGATGCCAAAGTGTTCTCGCCTTCCTTCCACAAGAAAAGGATTCTTCTCGTACCTCCTTTTTCTTGAAGCGCTCTCGCAGTGTGGTAATCTGCCACAGCGATTCCGTACACATAATGCTCCAGCTCCTTCAGGGAACTGCAGATATACACTCCCTCTGCTCCCCAAGTCAAAAACTGCTCCTTCAAATCTCTGAATGGCTCTTCCTCATGGAAGAATATGCCCACCTCACTCCCATCCAGAATAGAGGCGGATATCTCTCTTGCAATCTTTCTATCGCTGATTGTCAGTCCATTCTTTGTGGCAAAAACGTCGACCGCGAATTTTTCCTGTACGTCTGTAGCTGTCGTGATTACAGGCACAGCCCCTGTACATTCCGCCGCTTTTCTTGCAATTTCCACCGCACCACCAACATGGCCTGACAGGAGTGGGATTGCAAACGAGCCTTTTTCATCCATCACGACCACCGGGGAATCCGTGAACTTATCCCGCACCCACGGTGCCGTATAGCGCACGGCAATCCCTGCGGCACCGATGAAAAGGAACGCTGCCCGTCCCCATAAACTGCCAATCCACGTACTTACATCCTCGGGAAGTTTCAAAAGCCCGTGTTTCTCCGCCAAACGCTCTATACAGTACCCTTCGCAGGCGTTTCCCCCACCGGCAAGCTTCCTGCACAATGTCTCGTTCAGCCGGCTGCCGGACTCTGTAAAGCTAATTATGATTATCGTTTTATCCACTTATCCACTTCCTTCATCCCATCCCCGCCAGATATTAAATATCCGGCTGCTGTCAGTCTATCCAGTGCCTAAGCACCTCGAGAAGCCTCTTAATATCCAAAGGCTTGGCTACATGCTCGTTCATTCCCGCCTGTCTGCTGCGATAGGCGTCATCCGCAAAGGCATTTGCAGTAAGCGCAATAATCGGAATGTCAGACGCGTCGGGTCGCTTCCCATCCTGTCCCATTTTCCGGATTGCCATAGACGCTTCGTACCCATTCATGACCGGCATCTGAATATCCATCAATATCAATGAATAAGTCCCCGGAGGATTGTCCCTGAACCGCTCTACCGCCTCTTTACCGTCTGACGCGCACACCGTTTGAAGTCCCGCTATCCCCAGCAGTTCCTGTGCAATTTCTCTGTTGATGTCGTTGTCCTCCACCAACAGGATGCAAGTATCAGGCTTAAATTCCGTTTTCTTGGTACTGCTGTTCCACTCTGTTTCTTCCTGTGCAGGCTTCTCCTCTCCCACAAGTTTTAAGAAAATAGTCACACGGAATTTAGAGCCACAGTCTATTTTGCTCTCGACTTCTATCGTGCCATTCATCATCTGAACCAGATTGGAAGTGATTGCCATGCCAAGCCCGGTTCCCTGTACTTGAGCCACACGGGAGTCCTCTGCCCGCTCAAAAGGAACGAACAAATTGTCTAAAAATTCGGGCGGCATGCCGATACCATTATCCTCCACCACAATCTCAAAACAACCGACTCCATTTCTGGCCGAGGTCTTCTCTGCCGCACTCAGCGTAATATATCCCCCATCCTGTGTATACTTCATAGCATTGGATAGAAGATTCAGGAGAATCTGCTGGACTCTCATCGTATCCCCGTACACCAAATCATTCTTTATATCAATCTTCACCGTAAGCTGCTGCTCTTTCGCTTCCATGTCAGGGCGCATAATCTGCTCTACTGTATGCACCATGTCACTGAAATAAAAACGATTCTCGGCTAAGCTGACATTGCCCGACTCAATCTTTGACATATCCAGAACTTCGTTAATCAACCCTAGCAGATGCTGTCCTGATACATGTATCTTACCGAGACAGTCCATAAGCTTCTCTCTGTTATCTAAATAATTTTCCGCGATAGTGGCCATCCCCATAATCGCGTTCATCGGCGTGCGGATATCGTGGCTCATTCTGGAGAGAAATTCCGACTTGGCAAGGTTGGCGTGCCTCGCCCCCTCATAGGCTTCCTCCAGCGCGCGCTTGGCAGCCCTCTCTTCTTCCCGGTACTCCAGCTCCAGTTTCTTTTCTTCACTGACATTGCGAAGCGTGATAATGGCCGTTCTAATGTCAGAATTTTCTATATTGATAGGTTGAATCTCCAGACGAAGCCATGACGTGCTGAGTCCGTCTTTGGCATCTTGCCTGAACTCCATCTGCATATCTCCGCTTATATCAGAAAACTGCCCAAGCAGACGTTCCCTGCCGCAGAGCTCCGCCATTTTTTCTCTTTTATCTTCCTCCGTATAATACAAAAGACGGCTGCATAAATCGGCAGAATACTTGCCTACCCTCGGAAATTCCATGCTGTCGCCGGCCTGAGGAAGTCTCACAGCATAATATTGGTCTTTATTCAAATCCACATAGAAGATACTGACAAACACTCCGCTGATTGCCTGAAGAGCCGATTGGCTCATATGCAGCCGCTCACTATTTTCAGAAAGTGTTTCCTTCATGCTGTGAATATTGCGGATTGTCCCCACCACACGGCCCGGCCTGTGCCCGTCGGCGATAAGCCGTCCGCTCACCCGGTGCCAGCGATAATCGCCCACGTCACTTTCCGGACGCTGAAGCCGGACCTCGAACATCTCAGCCCTGCCGTTACATATATTGTCCACCACTATCTGGACATCTTCAGGATGTATGATCACGCCCTGCGCTAATACATGGGTATATCCGGGAATCTCCCTCTGGATGACCCCCTGCCCCGGCTGGGGTTCATAAGCGATGAACCGGTCCTCATCCATCAGGTACTCAAACATGACGTCAGAGCTGGACTCCATTGCCACACGGTACATTTCCTGCTCCCTGTCCAACTGCTGTTGAAGCGTTTTCCGCTCAGTTATATCAATGATTGTCCGTTGGATAACCGCCTCTCCACTCTCGGTAAAATCCACGATCATATTTGTACATTCCAGCCAATGCAGCGAACCGTCACGCCACCTCGCCCTGTACTCTCTGTCCTGCCGGTCCCCCTCTTCGTGAAGCATATTATAAGTCTGCCTCAGCATATCCTGATCTTCCTCCAGAACGTTGCCCATCACCCCGCCATTCCAGTCTTTCATTCCCTCTTCACGGCTGCTGTACCCCAGCAGTGACAGAGCGGCACGGTTGATAGAAATCAATCTGTACTCTCCGTTATGGCCATGAACAAACCGGATAATACCACAAGGGATGGAATTGTAAATACTGTTAAGAAGCTGTGTCTGCTCCCTTAGACGCTGGGCGTCATTTTCGGCCTGTGTCACGTCCAGATACAGACTGTTGACCATCCAATTACCTTCCGAATCCTGTGCTTTTTTGCCGCTGTCAATAATCCATTTCAGACTGCCGTCCTTACAACGGATGCGGTAGCGCGTGGCATAGGAAAGGCCGCCGTCCCGGAAAGCCTCTTCACAGTCGGCAAGGGCATGTTCCAGATCCGGCGGATACACTGCCCCCACTGCCGTCCCGCCGGTAACCTCCATGAATTCTTCCACGGTATACCCGAACAGTGCCGCGGCTTCCTTGCTAACAAAAGCAAAGGAATAGGTGTCGTCATCGTTGCTGATTTTAAGCCCGCCCGCTATAGATGACATGATGACTTCCAGCTGACGGTTCTGCTGTATCGTTTCTGCCTCCAGCACCTTCAGCCGTTCTTGAACATAGTCGTAAGACTGTTTCCCTATTTTGTCAGGAAACGCTTCCCCGCCTATCATCTCCTGATACGGATTGGAACAGTGGATATGGGAGCACAACAGTCCCTCCTCAAATTCCTTAAATACAAAGGTCACTCTCTGATGTACCTTCAGGTACATTTCGACCCCCGGCGCCGTAGCAATCCACATACGTCCCGACACGACATAGATTCCCCGCTCCAACTCAATGGCCTCGTATTCCTCATCCCAGATAACACATTCCGGGATAGCCCCTTCAAATCCCGAGAAAGCTTCAACGGCATTATCACGCCCTGCTATATACTGTTCCTCTCCCGCGCCAATCCAAGTGAACTGAGGCGCAAATAACTCCGCCACACTATTAAAATCTCTGTCACAATAATGCAAATGCATCAAACGGCTGGCAAGTATTTTCACTTCCTCCGATTGTTGTATAGCTGTACTCTCGCTCCCTTTTACCAACTTGTCGCCCGCCTTTCTCCCATAACTTTATCTTTCACAGCCCAACTATTTCTGCTATTTCACAGTATAACAAACCACAATCAAAATATCAATTTTCCCAATCAAAAAAGCAGGAAACTGCCGCGCGAGCCGCCACAAAGTTTCCTGCTTGATAATAATCATATTGCTAGACCAATACATGAGCCATGTACAGTAGCCAGTACACCGTTTAAAACTTAAGTATCCGCCGGCTCCCCAGATAGGTGGTGATGAAATACACCAGATATACTATCCCAACAAGCAGTGCGCCCGCTCCTATGATAATCGCCATGGCGCGGATGGGAAACCCTTCAAAATATCGGAAGACAAGAGCTATCACTACCGCAGAATTGATGATTGCCACGAACATAGGCATCCCGAAGTGAACCCTAAGCTGCTTTGAAAGTGAACGCTTCATGTCTTTTGAAGAAACTCCTAATTTCCTCAGCAGACCGTACCGCTCTTCATTATCTGAAGAGTGTGTCAACTGCTGCAGCGCCAGAACCGCGCCGGACGTAATAAGGAATGTAATTCCTAGATACAAACCTAGGTAAGTCATTAGCAGATTGTCAGCTGTTATGGATACCGTCACTTCCTCTGCCGACATCAGATGGAAAGAATCCGAATTTGCTTTATACCACTTGTCATACAGCAATTCATTGCCAGTCTTCGTATCTCCTGAAAAATTGAAATTCAAAACCCAGTTCCTCGGCGTAAGGCCTTCTGTCAATTCCTGCGGCACTATGATAGTTCCCTGATCCACAAGTACATTCTTGTTTTCCAACGCCCGATGGTAAATTCCATTCTCTTTCAGAGACAGGCTTCTCTCTCCCAATATTAAAGCCCGAGGATTTTTTGCAAAGGCTTTAACGGCCTCCTCAATTGGCGGAAATGCATAAACTACTGCAAAGTTATCATTTTCCAGTTCAACCGGTTCCACGCCCTGCAACGCCATAATGCGGTTATAATCGTCCACCCCGATTATCGCAAGTGGATAATCCATAGGTTCATCTTCCATATTTTGCTTTCTATCCGGAGCTTCCTCTTTATCCCCTGTCAAAAAACTGGAAGTAACGGCAGGCGTTTGGTATATCCAGCTGGATTCGTAAGATTCAGACACATCTTCAATCTCAAACCCAGTGTTCCTAAGCGCCTCCATGGGATTACTATAAAGTGTTTCTGATTCTCCCAACGCATAATAAATCGTTCCGTCATACGGAGTGGCATTTTCAATACCATTCATAACATATTTTCCCAATCCCGGACCCAGAATCGTGAGAGACAGCGACAAGAACAAAAGTATAGAAATCATTGCCCCCGAGCGTCCCTCGGATTTTATGCGGGAAGCAAACTGGCTTGTGGTAAAAATATTGATTCCCTTGAAATAAGAGAATTTATTTTTCTTCATTATCACGACCATTACACTGAGCGCTGATGAAAAAAAGAATATAGTACCGACAATCAGCATAAGTCCACCCACGCCCAAAGCCGACGCCAAAGCTTGATCAGCCTTGATATAGATATAGGCATAACCCCCTAAAATCAACGCGGCAGCGAGGACTGCAGTCATAAATTTCCTCAAATATTTTCCTTCTTGATTGGTTTCATTTTTCCGTTCCGCATAGAGCATATCCAGCAGGCTCATTTTCTTCAATTCCCGCACGTTAAAAAGGTGGACGAAGAAAAATAGAACTCCAAAAAAGACTACGCTCAGTATAATTGCTTTGAATGATATCATAAACCGGTACGATTCAAGACTCAATCCAGCCAGTTTTGCCGTGATAAGCGATAAAACCTGTGCCGCGAACACCCCCATGACCAGCCCTGCAGCCAACGACATCACCCCTATCCGCAATGTCTCTTTCATGAGCAGCTTGTTCAACATACTGCGCTCCATCCCCAAAGTAGCGTAGATGCCCATCTCCTTTTTACGTCTTTTCAGCAGAAAACGATTGGCATATACTACAAGTGCTCCCATGATACAGCATACGATCAGAGAGAAGGCTGTCAATATACTGGAAGAAAAAGCGAGATAACTCAATCTGTCCTCCAGCCCCAATGAGGCGAACTGCGTACTGACGGAATTAAAACTGTAGAACAGACAGACGGAAAGCATCAGCGTAAAAAAGTAAATATTATAGTTTTTTGCGCTTTTTCTTACATTTCTCGCTGCTAATTCATCGAATATCGAAGAAGATACTGTATGTTTCACTTTCTTAGAAGGCATGACCTTTGTCACCTCCTAGAAATGAAATTACCTGCATGATTTCATCAAAAAATAATTTGCGGCTTTTAGCACCCCGCACAATTTCATTAAATATCTTTCCGTCTTTAATAAACAAGATTCTTTTACAATGACTTGCCGTAAACGCGTCATGCGTCACCATGAGAATCGTCGCTTCCTTTTTCTCATTCATCAGGCTCAGGCTATCCAGCAGCATTCCCGCCGACTTAGAATCCAACGCGCCGGTAGGCTCATCTGCCAAAATCAAAGACGGTTTGGTCACAATGGCACGGGCACACGCAATACGCTGCTGCTGCCCTCCCGACATCTCATATGGATATTTGTCCAGAATCGCGCTAATCTCTAGATCCGCCGCCACCTGCTCAATGAGCCTTGGTATGTTTCTTACCTCCACGCCATTTATGGCAAGCGCCAACGCAATATTATCTCTGCCGTTCAAGGTGTCAAGCAAATTAAAATTTTGAAAAATAAATCCTAATTCTTCTCTCCTAAAACGTGCCAGCTTCTTCTCATTCAAAGATGTCACATCACGGCTATTGATAAATATTCGTCCTGCCGTGGCGTGGTCGATTGTGGAAATACAGTTGAGAAGCGTTGTCTTTCCGCTTCCTGACGCCCCCATGATACCTATATATTCTCCGCGCTGGACTTCAAAGCTGATATTGTCCACAGCCTTTGTGACAGCGCCCTTTGTTTTATAATATTTTTGTAAATTTTCAACTTTTAAAACAGGATTCATTTACGTTTCCCTCCTTCATTTGATGGGTACATTCTATCACGTCAATAAATCCGTTTCCACGTCACATCCTAACAGAAATATTACAATTATGAAATATTACTATTGATTTCTTCCGGTGCCACCGCTAAACGAAGGGAGACTACCGTTCCCTCGCCTACTTTTGAGGAGACGATAAGTTCTGTTCCTAATTTACGGCATAACGTATCACAGATGTATAAACCCATCCCCGTGGATTTGCCGTACTTCCTGCCATTTTCCCCGGTAAATCCTTTACGTCTCACCCTTTCTATGTCTTCCGGCGGTATCCCAATCCCATTATCTGCTATGGATAAAGTAATGGTTTTACCGGTGCGTGACGCAGAAAAGACAAGTTCTGCTTTCCTTTCATCTGTATGATATTTTATCCCGTTCGCTATAATTTGATTCAAAATAAAGTGTATCCATCTGGAATCCGTAAGAACCTCATAATCTAAATTTTCAAATCTGGGCGTCACTTTTTCCGCAATCATATACTTAGCCTGTCCCTTGATTGCTTTCATTACTAAGTCTTTGAGTGGAATAACACGCATTCTATAATCACCGTTCAGACTGCTCCCCTTACTGTAATACAACATCTGCTCCACGAAGCCTTCCAATTTATCCATCTCTTCAGCAAGGCTCCTCGTTGTGTCGTCCCGGTTGTTTTCCATAATTAACCTGGATACCGCAATAGGAGTCTTTATCTCATGGGCCCAAGTCTCCACATAGTCCTTATATTCCTGAAGCTCCTGCTCATTAGCGGCAAGCCTGTCATTCATATATTTTTCATCTTTTTTTAATATCCGGCAGAGCAGCCGCCCCTCCAGAAAATTAGGCTCCTCCAGAAACTCCGATAGATAGGATATCTCTTCCACTCCTTCCGTCGCTTCTAAAAGCCTGTCGTAGAAGCCTCTTCTTGCTGCATAGTCCTGAATAAGGATAAGAAAAAAGCCTGCAGCGTAGAATCCCTCTACCACGCAGGCAACAGCAAAAGGAGTTTCTATCAGCATCAAGAGCCCTCCTCCGCATATAAACACAATCACAAATATGACAACGGACACCCACTTATCAGCAACATACTCTATAAATCTCATACCATATACCCCTGTCCTCTTTTTGTTGTCAGATAATCAGAAATTCCCACATCCGCAAGCTTTTTCCGCAGGCGGTTTATATTGACCGTCAGCGTAGAGTCCTCAACGAACTCTTCCATCTCCCACAGTTCCTGAATAAGTTCATCCCTCGATACGATAGTTCCTTTATGCTCCATGAGACACCGCAGAATCCCCAATTCATTTTTAGTCAAATCCACACTCTGCTCTTTATGGACCGCTCTGCTTTTTCCAATATCCAAAGTCAGGCCTTTGTGCGTCATCATCAGGCTTCCCTTGCGCCCATGGCTCCGAACGAGGACCGCGGCTATATGCGCCAGAAGGATGTGGATATTATAGGGCTTCGTTATAAAATCATCCGCCCCTAGATTGAGACTCATCAGCTCATCCATATCACTGTCCGAACTGGTCACTACTATCACCGGGACTTCTGATACCTGCCTGAGCTTCCTGCAGATATAAAAACCATCATAGACCGGCAGGCCAAGATCCAGCAATACCAAATCCGGCGCTGCCTTGACAATATCTTCTGTTATCTGCTCAAACTGTTCTGCGAGTATACATTCATAGCCATTCTTCTCCAGTACGCTGCCCAGCTCTTCCCGCAGCCGTGGTTCATCCTCGACAATAAATATACGTTCCATGTCACTCCTCCTGTCAGCTTTGCATTTAGGTCATGCCTGCAGAGCCCTGTCTCTCAAAAACCCCTCCAGAATCTGATACAGCCGCTCTGGATCAATAGGTTTACACAGATACCCGTTCATCCCACTGTCCATGGCCTTGTCAACATCCTCCCTGAATGCGTTGGCCGACAGGCCAATAATCAGCACCTTCTCCGCATCCGGGCGATTCAGCGCACGGATAGCACGGGCTGCCTCCATTCCATCCATGACCGGCATCTGTATATCCATCAATATCATCGTATAAGTTCCCTCTGGCGATTCCGCGAACTTTTCTACGGCAATCTCTCCATTGCAGGCCTGTTCTACGGCCGCCTTGCTCTCCTGAAGAAGTTCTGTCACAATTTCTGCATTGATTTCATTGTCCTCCGCCAGAAGGATTCGAACGCCGCTCAACTCATGCTGCTCCTCTTCTCTCTCGCTCTTATTACAGTTATATTCTCCGATTCTCTGTTGTTCATCCTCAATTACACGCGGAAAAGCAAGGTTTACCGTGAATTTGGTCCCTTCCCCCAGCCTACTCTCAACAGAAATCTGCCCTCCCATCATATTGACAAAACTACTGCTGATCGATAATCCCAGTCCCGTTCCGCCATATTGTCTGGCCGTATACTTCTCTTCCTGTTCAAAAGGCTCAAATATGCGGGCCTGAAATGCTTCACTAATACCAATGCCGGTATCGGTGACGGTGAATTCAAGCTCTACCTGCGTATCGGTCATGTTTTTCTGTCCCGCCTCCAAAGTAACGGTTCCGCCGGCCGGCGTAAATTTGATAGCATTTGAGACAAGGTTCACAAGAACCTGACTGAGCCTGAGTTTATCACCGACAATTTGGGCCGCCGACACACTGTCATACTTTATCACCAGTTTCACGCCGCTTTCCTCTGCTTTTCCTCTGAACATCACAGAAATCTGTTCAAACATTTCCTTTAATTCAAAGGCTTGGAATTCCAATTCCATCTTGCCGCTCTCTATCCGGGACATATCTAGCACATCATTGAGCAGCATCATCAGGTATGACGCCGACAGCTCGATCTTCTCCAGACAATCCGTAACTTTCTCTGAGTCTTGCGTGGACTTTTTTGCAATGGCAGTCATACCGATAATCCCATTCATGGGTGTGCGAATCTCATGGGACATTCTTGAGAAAAATTCACTTTTAGCGTGATTGGCACTCTCAGCGCGCTCCAAAGCTCCCTGAACCTTACTCTGTCTCCTTCTGGCCGCCCAATATAATATCCCTAACACAATAAAACCTACGTTCAGCCATATTAAAATACCGATGGAGTCGTTGACGGACTGCTCCGAATACCGCTCCGCGGCAGATACTGCCTGATCGGCCAGATTGAAATATTCCTCGCTCAGTTCAAACAGTCTTTGTTTATCTCCATCCTGACGTACATTTCTGATTTCTTCCTTTATATTCGTCCATGCTTCCTGCATCTGCGCTACAGTACTTTGGAATACTTCATCCGGAAGACGTGTAAGCTGGTTCTCTCCGTCCCCCGTAGACAGCTCCACCAAAAGGCTGTCCAGATAATCCACAAGTTCTTCATTGTCATATCCATACAGCTCCTGCTTGACAAGGCGCTGCGTAGCTCCCCGGACAATTCCTGTATAGTTGACGACCCGGGCATTCCCCTGCATATGAATCATGGAGATTAGTGCCACAATACTGATGAGACAAAACAAAATACTTAAAAATGCAGGAGCCAGTATTCCCAGCCATTTCTTCTTGATTTTCATTTGTGCTTTTGCGCCTCCTATATGCATTTTAAAGTTAATTTGTAGATACCTTAATGTAATTCTATATCAGAAAGGTAAATGTAGCAACAAATATCCTTATTTATTTTCAACAAAAAAGATGCCGCATCTGACATCGTCAGGCAGCATCTTATTAGGGCTCTATGAGCAATTATTTTAAAACTTGACAGTACTCCTCATCAAATAATCAAACAGGCGTCGCCAAAGCTAAAAAATCTATACTTTTCTTTGACTGCCTCTTCATAAGCCGCAAGCACATGTTCTCTTCCGGCCAGCGCGCTCACGAGCATAATCAAAGTGGATTCCGGCAGGTGGAAATTGGTAATCAAGCCGTCCAGTATTTTAAATTCATACCCCGGATAAATAAAAATCTCCGTCCATCCGCTGCACTCCTTAAGTCTGCCGTCATCCCCCGCCGCCGACTCCACCGTTCGGCAGCTGGTAGTTCCCACACAGATTACCCTGTGCCCGCTGTCCTTGGCATGATTGATTTTTTCAGCTTCTGAAGCCTCTATACGGTAGAATTCGGAATGCATATGATGCTCCAGAATGTCATCCGCCTTCACCGGGCGGAATGTCCCAAGTCCTACATGCAGTGTAACATGGGCAATCTCCACTCCCTTTTCCTTAATCTTCTCCAATAGTTCCGGCGTAAAATGGAGCCCCGCCGTAGGCGCCGCGGCAGATCCGGAGTGCTTTGCGTACACGGTCTGATAACGGTTCTTATCCTCGAGCTGATGCGTAATGTAAGGCGGAAGAGGCATCTGTCCAAGCTGATCCAATATTTCCTCAAAGATTCCTTGGTAAGAAAAACGAATCAGACGGTTGCCTTCTTCTACTACCTCCAGCACTTCCCCTGTCAAAAGCCCGTCGCCAAAACTGAGCCTCGCTCCCGGCTTCATCTTCCTGCCCGGTTTCACAAGTGTCTCCCACACATCGTTCTCTTTACGTTTTAGCAGGAGAACCTCCACCTTTGCCCCGGTTCCTTCTTTATTGCCGATGAGGCGGGCCGGAATCACCTTTGTATCATTGATGACAAGGCAGTCTCCCGGATTCAGATATTCTGTAATCTCACGAAAAACGTGATGCGTCACCTCTCCTGTATGTTTATCTAGGACAAGTAGCCGGGAACTGGAGCGGTCCTCCAGAGGATCCTGCGCAATCAGTTCCTCCGGCAATTCAAAATAAAAGTCCTGTCGTTTCATAGTCTATCCCTTCTTTATTTTTCTTGGGGCGCGCCTTTCGGCTCTGCCACATTGTAAGGTCCTGTCGGAACGCCCTGCCCAAATCCCGGACCATACGGAACCGGATTCTGATACTGAGGATATACTTTTATCTTTTTGGCATATATCACCCGTGTATCACAAAGAATATCATGCAGGCCCCGCTTTTCCCTGTCAAGGCCTGCCAGCAGATAACCGGTTCCTACCACGAATCCGCTTAAGAACCTTCCAACTGTTTCCCGATAAAGCACTTGAAAAAATGTGAGCTTCCCGTCATTTGTGGCACTGGCCACACGGAGGTTCATCAGCCTTTTTCCCACTGTTGTCCCCGTATAATATGTACAGAGAATAAAATACAAGACCCCACATATATACACAATAATGTCCTTCAGTGTAAAAGAGAACAGCAGCGCACCTCCTAAAAAGGTCCTATCCACAAGTGTCATAATCCCGGACATCACAATCTTCACGACCGCAAGCCCCAGCGCCACGATTATGCTGTCGATGGCATATGCGCCCAGACGCACCCAGAATCCGGCATATTCAGCCGGCTCTCTATTGTAGTCCCTCTGCATAATACTGCAACCCTCCATGCTTTTTCTCTGCCAGTTCCGACAGAATCTGTGCCTCAGATTTGGGGACAGCTTTTTTAATCTGGCTGAAAAGAGACGCAAATACAGACTCATTTGATTTCAGCTCAAAAAATGTACTGGTTCCCGCCTCGCCGGACACCACACTTTTTACTTGTTCATAGGACGCAATTTCATCCACCAGACCATTTTCGACCGCCTGTTTTGCCGTGTAGGTTCTCCCGTCGGCCAGTGCCCTGACGGAGTCGATATCCATTCCCCGGCCTTCTGAAACAACGTTCAAAAACTCTTCATACGTCTCGTTTACCTGCGTCTGGTAAATAGCGATTTGTTCTTCCGTAAGCTGGGAGGAGTCTTTATTTTCTCCACTTGTAATGCTTACATATTTAATTCCAAGCTTTTCGTAAAGGCCCGTCATGTCGTAGCCTGACATAATCACGCCGATAGAGCCGGTAACCGTGTTAGCGTTGGCATAAATAGTATCGGCAGCAGCAGAAATGTAATAACCTCCGGACGCCGCATAATGTGCCATATATCCCCAAATATGACGCCCGGTGATTTCCTTATACTCCGCCAGCTTTCGGTACATTTCGTCGGACTCATAGACGGTCCCTCCCGGTGAGTCCACATACAGCAGAATCCCCACATTATAAGGGTCATTTATCAAATGCTCCACGTACTCCATTGTAGTATTATGCTGGTACCCGGACGCGGTCTCAAAAATTCCTGTCTCTGTCTGCTCCTGAATGGTTCCCTCGACCTTCACCACCGCTACATAGTCCCTGTGAGGCGTATTCATGGAGTATCCTCCGGCGATTACCCGCTGAGCCGCATCCAGCACTCTCTGGTCTGCCAGCCGGTTGCTGAACACGCTGCTTATCCCCGTAAGGATAAACAGCACAGCAGCGACGGCCAGACCTATGATTTGTTTTTTATTCATATGCACCTCTACTTACGCAGCTCGATTCCCATAGCTTCCAGCGCCGTTAAAATATTCGTCATAGCGGCTGTCACGTCCGCTTCCTCCAATGTCTTATCGTTTGCCCGGAAAGTGATGGAATAAGCGACGGATTTGAATCCCTCTTTAATCTGTTCGCCCTCGTATAAGTCAAACAACTGATAGCTCTCCAGATAAGAACCGCCATTTTTCTCGATAATCTCTTCTACCTGACCTACCAGTATCTCTTTTGACATCACCATACTGATATCACGGCTCACTGCGGGATATTTGGCAATCCCTTTATATTTCCTGTCGAAAGTAGCCAGTTCCACAACCTCAGGCATATCGATCACTGCCACATAGGCACGCTCACCAATTCCATAGTTATCTGCCACAGCCGGATGAACCTCTCCAAGATATCCTACAACTTTACCACCGTAGATGATATTCGCCTGACGTCCCGGATGAAGGAAATTCTTTCCTGCTTTGGGGTCATAAGTTTCCTTTTCCCGAAGGCCGATTTTTTCGAAAAATTCTTCAATTACACCTTTCATGCTGAAGAAATCTCCGTCCCCGTACATTCCTAATGTAAACTGCATCCGCTCCTCCGGAAGCTCTGTAAGCGGAAGTGCTTTCGGCAGGTAAATGTTGCCCAGCTCATAAAGGCGTACATTTTTGTTTCTTCTGTTATAGTTTGTAGCAAGGGAAGTCAGCATACCGTTCAAAGATACCGTTCTCATGATACTGTAATCTTCTCCCAGTGGATTCATAATCTGTACCGTCTGTCTCGCCGGGTCATCTTTATCCAATAAGAGCTTGTCAAATACCTTTGGACTCTCGAAAGAGTATGTCATTCCCTGACTGAATCCACAGAACTCCGCGATGTCTCTCGCCACTTCTTCTATGCGGAGTTTGAAAGAAAGTTTACCGGTCGTTGCCTCTCCTCTTGGGAGTGTGGTTGGTATATTATCATATCCGTAGAATCTCGCCACTTCTTCTGCCAGATCCGCAAGACAGAACAAATCATGACGGAATGTCGGGGCAATGACTTCCTTGGACTCAGCATCGTAGGAAAGACCTATTTTTTCAAAATATCCAAGCATTTCCGCTTCCGGTATGTGGGTTCCTAAAAGAGCATTGATCTTGTCAGCGTCAAATGGCACTCTCACTGGTTCTTTCTTTTTGCCATAGACATCGACCGTGCCTCCAACTACCTCGCCTGCTCCCAGTTCTTCAACGAGCTGGCAGGCCCTGTCGATAGCCGCCTGTGCATTATTGGGGTCAAGACCCTTTTCAAACTTTCCGGACGCGTCGGTACGGAGTCCCACTTTCTTGCTTGATTTACGGATATTTGTTCCGTCAAAACATGCAGCTTCGAACAACATCGTCTTCACATCATCGGTAATCATAGAATTTTCGCCGCCCATGATTCCGGCGATTCCCACTGCTTTCTCTCCGTCGCAGATCATCAGGACAGTCTCATCCATCTCACGCTCCTGACCGTCCAGTGTGACAAATTTCTCCCCCTTCTCGGCTGTACGCACGACTATCTGATGTCCCGCAATGGTATCCAAGTCATATGCATGCATAGGCTGGCCATATTCTTCCATTACATAGTTGGTGATATCTACAAGATTGTTGATTGGGCGGATTCCTACGGAGGCAAGTCGTCTCTGCATCCATTTCGGGGAAGGTCCCACTTTGATGTTCTTCACGACCCGCGCGCAGTAGCGGGAACATAAATCCGCATTCTCCACTCTCACCTTAATATAATCGTTGACATCCTCGGTATTTCCCGTCTCCTTCACGACAGGAGGCACAAATTCTTTTCCAAAGGTAGCTGCCGCTTCCCGCGCGATTCCAATCACACTGTAACAGTCGACCCGGTTAGACGTCACTTCGTATTCAAACACCACGTCGTCCAACCCCAGCGCTTTCACCGCGCTCTCTCCTTCGACCGCGTCATCTTCGAAAATGTATATCCCATTGTCCGGTGACTCCGGGTACATTTCCTTCGTGGAGCCGAGCTCTTCGATAGAGCACATCATTCCACAACTGTCCACCCCACGGAGTTTTCCTTTTTTAATCTTGATTCCTCCCGCAACTTTCTGCCCCGGCTCATGTCCGCCTGCCACTCGTCCTCCGTCCAGAACTACAGGCACTTTGTCCCCCTCTTTCACATTCGGCGCGCCAGTTACAATCTGTACCGTCTCAGGGCCTACATTCACCTGACACACAATCAGTTTGTCTGCATCGGGATGCTTTTCAATCTTTTCAATCTGTCCAATTACTATATTTTCTAAATCTTTGTCCAGCTCAACATAGCCTTCCACCTTCGTGCCGGAAAGTGTCATTGCGTCTGTATATTCCTGTGCCGTCACATTCAAATCAGGAACATACGCTTTAATCCATGATAATGAAGTATTCATCGTTTTTCTCCTTCTATTTATATCTCATTAGAATTGCTTCAGGAATCTTATATCGTTCTCGTATAATAATCTCATGTCGTCAATCTCATATTTCAAAAGTGCAATACGCTCGAGACCAACTCCAAATGCAAATCCGGTATATTCCTCCGGGTCTATCCCGCACATTTCTAAAACATGGGGATGAACCATGCCACATCCTAAAATCTCAATCCAGCCTGAACCCTTGCAGAACCGGCATCCTTTGCCTCCGCATTTGAAGCACGTCACATCAACTTCCGCGCTCGGCTCGGTGAATGGGAAATGATGCGGGCGGAACTTTGTCTTCGTCTCTGGCCCGAACAGTTCTTTGGCAAATACTTCCAGTGTTCCCTTCAAATCCGCAAATGATATGTTTTTATCGATTACAAGTCCCTCTATCTGATGGAAGGACGGAGAATGTGTCGCGTCCACTTCGTCGGAGCGGAATACACGTCCCGGCGCGATCATACGGATTGGAAGTTTCCCTTCCTCCATGACACGGGCCTGAACCGGTGAAGTCTGAGTGCGCAGCACGATTTCTTTATTAATATAGAAGGTATCCTGCTCGTCCTTCGCCGGATGGTCCGCCGGAATATTCAACTTCTCGAAATTGTACATATCGTACTCTACTTCCGGTCCCTCTACCACCTCATATCCCATACCTACAAATATGCGCTCGACTTCTTCCAACGCAATTATATTCGGGTGACGGTGTCCTACCATATTTTTTTTGGCCGGGAGCGTGACGTCAATAACTTCCGCTTTCAGTCTGCCCTCGCGGATTGCGGCTTCCATCTTTTTCTTCGTGTCTTCCAGAATCTCCTCAATCGCTGCCCTTGTCTCATTGACAAGCTGCCCTACCTTCGGCCTCTCCTCGGGAGCCACGTCCTTCATACCCTTTAATACTGCGGTCAATTCCCCCTTCTTTCCAAGAAATTTGACACGTACGTCATTTAACTTTTCCGGAACATCCGAAGCCTCAATCTGACGTATCGCTTCCTCTTTGATGCTTTGAAGTTTTTCTTTCATGATTTCCTCCTTAAATTATAACCTTTTGTGATATCTTTACTGACTGCCAATGTACCACAGGATTCCCCTGTAATACAGCATTCTGCACACGAAGAAAGAGCACCTTATCCCTGAAAGGGACGAGATGCTCGCGGTACCACCCTAATTCCTGTTTTTGAACAGGCTCTTGATTCTGCGTAACGTGCAGTCTACGTCGTTTCTTACTCTGTGAAATATTTCGGAAACGCGGCTGGCGTGGGAAATTCGATTCCTGCCTGAACCTAAGGGAACTTTCAGCCCGGTGATTCCCTCTCTCTAATGGAAAGCAGTTCTCTACTGACACGGTCATTGCCTTTGCTGTATACCTATCCATTTTAAACAGAAGTTTCGGTAATGTCAAGCTATTTTATGCCTAATTTTTTTATATGTTGACTATAAAGAATAAAACGGATATAATATAGCAAACCACACCATTGATTAAAAATTTAGGTGTACTTAAGTAGAGGTGAGAGAATGATTCGAGATAAAGACATTGAGATATTGAGAAAGCTGTTTAGCCAGCATAACTATATTATGACTACCGCTGAACTTACAGCTTCAAAGTTATATTATGCAGATATAAAATTACTTATGGATAAAGGATTGATTGAAAAAGTGAAGCGTGGATATTATCATTGGCTTGACGACTTCGGAGAAAGTGAGATTGTAATTATCAATCGTCTATTCCCCGATGCAGTGCTTTGTATGGAAACAGCGCTCTTTTATTACAAATACAGTGATAGAAATCCTGCTGAATGGAATTTGGCTATTGATAAGAATGCTTCCAGACAGCGTACTAAAATTGATTATCCCTTTATTAAGGCATACCGTGTTGAGCCCACATTGATTACACTTGGAGAAACCTCAGGAAAGATTGATTCTATTGATGTTCGTATTTATGACCGTGACCGTACCCTTTGTGATGTGCTGCGAAATATGAGCAAGATGGATAAAGAGATTTTTAACAAAGCAATACAAGGATATATAAAAGACCAGCAAAAAAACATCCCTAATCTAATGGCATATGCAAAAACGCTGCGGGTACAAAGACGAGTTAAGGATTTGATTGGAGTGTGGTTGTAATGGCAGATATAGCAGCTTCTGTTCTTGCGAAACTTAAAAATAAAGCAAAGGCTTCTGGTATTAGTTATCAGCAGTGCTTACAGCTTTTTGTGCAGGAGGAATTCCTGCGAAGGCTTTCAAAATCGGGATATGAGGATAACCTCATCCTCAAAGGCGGCCTGTTTATTTACACACTTACCAATTTTGAAAGTCGAGCCACGATTGATGTGGATTTTCTTCTTCGGTCAGTGTCCAATTCGATGGAGGATGTAACAGAACTGATTAACAGTGTAATTAATACGCCAACGGGCAATGACTATATTTTTATGACTGCAAAAGGTTTTGAAGAAATCTCTCCACAGAGAAAGTATCACGGCATTAGTGCACAGATTATTGCTCAGATAAAGAATGTCCGTGTTCCGTTTAATGTGGATATAGGTGTGGGTGATGTCATCGTGCCTTCTGCTCAGGCACGAAGTATTAATACACAACTTCCTGACTTTGAAGCACCTGTTATCAAAACTTACTCTATCGAAAGCACTATCGCAGAAAAATTCGATGCAATCCTACAACGCTTTGAGCTGACGGGAAGAATGAAAGATTTTTACGATATTTACTATCTGGCTAGGACTTTTGATTTTGACGGTTCAAAATTGCAGACGGCAGTTTTTGAAACCTTGCAGCGACGTGGCACTCCCTATGATAGAGATAGTTTCAAACGTATTGTTGCCCTTTCCGAAGATGTGGATATGCAGAAACGGTGGGAATATTTCTTGAAGAATATTAAAGCTGATACGCTTGAGTTCACTGTTGTGATTGATAAGATACAGAAATTCCTTGAGCCCGTGTTTGATGCGATAGTGAATGAAGATGAATGGCAGACTGTTTGGAAAAGTAATGTAAAAAAATGGTCAAATCTGAATGGAGGTCTCAACGGTGACGATTAAGAATGCAAAAGCAGATGTTCCTTCAAAAAAGTTACTTCACTTAACCAATCACCATTACAAATACCTATAGACGCCGTAAGGGACACTTCCTTATCTGAAGTGTCCCTCGTGGAATTCTTTTTATTAATTCATTATTATTCTTATAACTGAGGGCCTGCGGAAACCAATGCTTTTCCTGCTTCATTTCCCTCATATTTAGCAAAGTTCTTCACAAAACGCTGTGCCAGATCTTTCGCTTTTTCTTCCCATTCAGATACTTCTGCGTATGTATCGCGAGGATCGAGAATCTTTGGATCTACGCCCGGAAGTTCTGTCGGAATCTCAAAGTTAAAGTAAGGCAGTTCTTTTGTCGGAGCCTCTGCAATAGAACCGTCCAGAATCGCGTCGATGATACCGCGTGTGTCTTTGATAGAAATACGTTTTCCTGAACCATTCCATCCAGTGTTCACAAGGTATGCCTTGGCGCCGCTCTGCTCCATCTTCTTAACAAGCTCTTCTGCATATTTTGTCGGGTGCAGTTCCAAGAATGCCTGACCGAAGCATGCGGAGAATGTAGGTGTCGGTTCCGTAATACCACGCTCTGTTCCGGCAAGCTTAGCAGTAAATCCTGACAGGAAGTAATACTGTGTCTGTTCCGGAGTCAGAACTGATACCGGAGGAAGAACACCGAACGCGTCCGCGGAAAGGAAGATGACATCCTTCGCCGCCGGAGCTGCTGAAACCGGACGCACGATTTTTTCAATATGGTCGATTGGGTAAGATACACGTGTATTCTCTGTAACGCTCTTATCGTTAAAATCAATCTTGCCTTCTTCGTCAAGTGTGACATTCTCTAAAAGGGCATTGCGCTTGATCGCGTTGTAAATATCCGGTTCAGATTCTTTGTCAAGATTGATAACCTTCGCGTAACATCCACCCTCAAAGTTAAAGATACCATTGTCATCCCAGCCATGCTCGTCATCTCCGATAAGAAGACGCTTTGGATCGGTAGACAATGTGGTCTTTCCTGTTCCTGAAAGTCCGAAGAAGATGGCGGTATTCTCGCCGTTCAAATCCGTGTTGGCAGAGCAGTGCATAGAAGCGATGCCCTTCAGCGGCAGGTAGTAGTTCATCATAGAGAACATACCCTTCTTCATCTCACCGCCGTACCATGTATTTACGATAACCTGCTCACGGCTTGTGATGTTGAACATTGCAGCCGTCTCAGAATTAAGGCCTAACTCTTTATAGTTTTCCACTTTTGCCTTTGAGGCATTATAAACAACGAAGTCCGGCTCAAAGTTCTCAAGCTCTTCAGCAGTCGGCCTGATGAACATATTCGTTACGAAATGAGCCTGCCATGCAACTTCCACGATAAAACGGATTGCCATGCGGGTATCTTTATTCGCTCCGCAGAATAAATCCACTACAAAAAGTCTCTTATTGCTAAGCTCTTTGAGTGCGATATCCTTTACCACATCCCAAGCTTCCTGAGTAGCAGGATGGTTGTCATTCTTATACTCATCGGATGTCCACCATACAGTATCTTTTGAATTTTCATCCATAACAATGAACTTGTCCTTAGGTGAACGTCCTGTGTAGATACCAGTCATAACATTAACTGCGCCGAGCTCACTTACCTGACCCTTTTCAAATCCTTCCAAGCCCGGTTTTGTCTCTTCTTCAAACAACATCTCATAAGAAGGATTGTGAATAATCTCTGTGGTTCCGGTAATACCATATTGGCTCAAATCAACATTTGCCATCTTTCATCAACCTCACTTTCATTTTTTCGAAATCTATTCTATTATCTCACTTTGTGAATAAAAAGTCAATGTCTTGAAACACTAAATTTATCTTCCTTTTCCTCCTGCCACAAGTTGTTTATTAGTCCTCCGACCAACATCACATACATGCAGAAATAAAGCCAGAGCATAACCATTACAATGGCCGCCATACTTCCGTACAATACGGTAAATCCTCTGAAAATCGTCAAATACATAGAGAATATAAACGAGATAAAGAGCCATCCTACTGAAGTAAATACAGCTCCCGGCAGCTGATTGCGTATACTGTCTCTTCTATTCGGAAGAAAACGGTATATCAAAAGCGAGAAGCCAAGCAGAACAATAAAGGAAATCATTGTCCTCATCTGCAGGATAAAGTCAATGGTTTCTTTCAATAAAGGAATACGTTCATTCACAAATATACTGATGCTGTTTCCGAATACAGACAGCACAAGTCCTAAAACAATAGAAACAATAAATATAACCGTGTAAATAGAGGCACGTATGCGGATAAAAATATAGTTCCTTGTCTCCCTGATTCCATATACGCAGTTCAGTCCATTGCTCATCGCAAGTACACCCTTGCCTGCCGACCACATGGCTATCACAGCCGTAATCGGAATGACGGTTCTTGACTGGTTATACACCTGATTCACAATCCCGACCATGAAGCCCTTCATGGATTCCTCCGGGAATACCTGTACGACCGCTGACATCACATCCCCTTTTGTGACAGGGGTATACTGCACAATTGTTAAAAGCAGTAAAATGATGGGAATCATGCTCAACATAAAAAAGTAGGCCGACTGTGCCGCGTATGCACCGGCGTGATTGTCTGCCAGCTGCCCTGTAAATCCCATGATTTTATTAATCAATTTTTTCATAATATGTCTCCGCGAATTTTTATTAGTATGTAGTTTACCATAAATTTACACATTTTTAAACTCTTTCTTATATTGCCGTAATCATTAGCCAATCCCCGAAATGTAAAAGGGCAGCTGCTTACGCAACTGCCTCTTATCATTGGTAACTTCCCCGGGATGCCGTTTTCCGTATTTTGACTCCTAGCCACAGCTAGGTGGGCGACCGCATCTGCTTTTCTGCCTTCCCCTGCGATACGGGGGCCTGACATATTACAGAGATATAGGAATCCCGTTTAAAGTTTTGTAGGTTCAAAATAACGGAATTATCGAGCACTCCAGGTTTCCTACACTTATTATAGCCTATAGTCTACCATTTTTCAACATTTATTATTCATATTAGCAGACTGGTATTATAATCCATGGACGGCTGGTCCTAACACATTGAGGGGCAGTACTCAATGAGCGGAGCCATTCATCGGCATTTTACACTTTTGCGACATTTTTCCTATTCAACCGCCTCCTCTTCTCATTCAAAATTTGGTCCTATTATGCCATTTTCACCAGTGAAAGTCAATACGTTTTTGAAAGTTATTCCATTTCCCCAATTCATTTATTCTGATTTTCCAAATTTTTTTATGCTGTTGCCGCAAAAAAGTGCAGGATTTCAATTCAAATCCTGCACTTCTTTCATCTCATCTCTAAAAATATGTTTTATTCAGCTTAGACACTGTTACAGAAAACCAAATCAATACCACGAACACAAGCACCAGTACAATCCAGAAAAAATTGCCCGTGGACATCACAAAAGTCTCACATAAATCCATCAGGCCATAGATTATCGTTGAAATACCGAGTATGGCCATCTTTGGCGCGACCGCCTTGATATATCCGTCCTTGTCTTTACATGTTTTCGGATTCACATCCTTCGGAAGAAGGATAGAACTAGTGATATCTCCGGTACTTTTCAGCTTATACAATGCATAGAAAATATACAGACCGCAGCCAACACCCAATATTCCGAATATTCCACCCATATTTTGCATCTTACTTTTCTCCTATGTTTTTATTTACTCCGAGGATCGCTTTTACCGTCTCCTCCATCTTATCCACATCACATTCTTCACAGTGGCATACCTTGGCGCTCCGAATCTCATCTATCGCCTTCGGTATCTCCGTTCCCGATATCCTGCTCAGCTCATCGAGCAATTCCAATTCATCCATGCCTTTATACTTATCGTCTATGGCCGACATCACGCTGCCCACAAACTTATACGGGCTGGCAGTCGAAGCGATGACCGTCTTTCTTGAATCTCCACTGTCTTCGGCATATGCTTTATAGACCCGTGAAGCAACCGCCGTATGCGTATCCACCACGTATCCTGTATTCTTGTATATATCATGAATCGTCTGTTTCACTTCCTCCTCTGTGGCGTACCCCGCCGCAAAATCTGATAGCTCCGCTTTCATCTCGCCGCTGACCTTATAGATTCCTTCCGTCTTCAGCTCTTGCATAAATCCCGAATTCCTCCGGGCGTCCTGACCGGAAATCAGATAAATCAGCCGCTCCAAATTGCTGGATATCAAGATATCCATGGAAGGCGATGTAGTGAGGATAAAATCTCTGTTCTTATCATAAACCCCTGTCTGGAAGAAATCAAATAATACTTTATTCTCATTAGAAGCACAGATTAATTTAGCTATGGGTATCCCCATCTGTTTGGCATAATAAGCCGCCAGAATATTGCCAAAGTTTCCGGTAGGTACCACTACGTTAATCTCTTCCCCTTCCGTAATCTCCTCATTCAGCAAAAGCTTTGCGTATGCGTACACGTAATATACAATCTGAGGCACGAGCCGCCCGATGTTGATCGAATTGGCGGAGGACAACTGATAACCAGCCTGCCCCAATTCTTCCGCAAGCTTTTTGTTCTCAAACATCTCCTTCACACCGCTCTGGGCATTGTCAAAATTCCCGTGAATCGCTACCACCGATGTATTGCTTCCCTTCTGTGTCACCATCTGCAGCTCCTGCACCCGGCTGACACCGTCCTTCGGATAAAATACAATAATCTTTGTTCCCTCTACGTCAGCGAATCCCGCCAGCGCGGCCTTCCCTGTATCCCCGGAAGTGGCCGTCAATATAACAATTTCTTTCTCTGCCTGATTCTTTTTTGCCGATGTGGTGAGTAGATGAGGCAATATAGAGAGCGCCATATCTTTAAACGCTATCGTTGCCCCGTGGAATAATTCCAAATAGTAGGCATCTTCCACTTTTGCCAGCGGAGCAATCTCTTCTGTGTCGAACTTATCATCATAAGCCTTTGCGATACAAGCCTTTAATTCCGCCTCCGTAAAGTCCGTAAAGAACTCTTTCATCACAGCGTAGGCAGTTTCTTGATAGGTCATATTTTTAAGGGTATCCAAAGACACTGAAAGCTTCGGTATCGCTGTCGGTACGAAGAGCCCTCCGTCGTCGGCAAGACCTTTTAGGATGGCCTCGGAAGCAGTCACAGTCTTTTCTGAGTTTCTTGTGCTTTTGTAAAGTAGATTCATGATTTCTCACCCTTCTCAAGTTTTTTCATTTACTTATCTAGCGATTATAGCATACCTTGTACCGTTACGCAATTTCATTTTCCCCATTCACAGACATTTGTCCACTTGTCACAGACATTACGCCTTTTCCTTCCGGAAAATTATAAATAATAATGCACTGGCCCCCATCAGGAAAGGATAATACAGATAGGGCATGACTGCAAAGGGCGTAAGGCCGGACAGCGATGCCGCCGCCAGAAGCTGCGCCCCGTAAGGTATCACTCCCTGCCCTACCGATGTAAATATGTCCAGAAGTGAGGCTGTCCTCCGCTTAGAAATCCCGAATTCACTGCTTATCTCCTTCGCGATAGGGCCGGCCATCACAATAGCCACCGTGTTGTTCGCCGTGCAGCAGTCCACCAGCAGGGACAACCCTGCGATACCTGCCTGCGCTCCCCTTGGCCCCTTGATTTTGCTGCGGATCAGATTGAGAATAAACTGAATTCCGCCGTATTCTTTCACCAGAGATACGATACAGGCCACTACAATAGAAATCACAGTAATGTCATACATCCCTGTCACGCCGCCTATATTTTCTCCGTTCACCACTCCTCCGCCTACCGCGAGGAAGATTTGGCTTACGGACAAGCTTCCGGCAGCTACCCCGACAATAAGCGAAACGACGGTCCCGCCAATCAGCACTACAAATACATTGATACCGGCTAATGCGCCGATCAATACGAGAATATAAGGTACTACCTTCCATATATTATAAGGAAGCGCCTCCGTAATCTGATAACTTCCGCCCCGGGTAACAAAGAGCAGCAGCACAATGGTGAGAATCGCTGCCGGGAGCACAATCAAAAAGTTCTCCCTGAATTTGTCTCTCATCTCACAGCCCTGTGTCTTCACTGCAGCGATGGTAGTGTCCGATATCATGGAAAGGTTGTCCCCAAACATGGCGCCGCAGACCACCGCCCCCACACAGACTGCCATGGCATATCCGCTCTTCTCGCTGATCTGTACTGCTATAGGTGACAACGCCGCTATCGTGCCGACAGAAGTACCCATGGACACCGAAATAAAACAGCCGATAATAAACAGTCCCACTACAGCGATATTGGACGGTAAAATGGACAGTCCTAGATTCACGGTACTCTCTGCGCCTCCCGCCGCCGTTACCGCGCCGGAAAATCCGCCGGCACACAGGAAAATGAGACACATAGTAATAATGTTGTCATCCCCGGTCCCTTTCGCGATAATCTTTATCTTCTCGTCAAAAGAAACCTCTCTGTTCTGTAGAAACGCAGTCAAAAGCGCTATCAAAAACGCCACGATTGCCGGCATCGCATAAAAATCCCCTGTCACGATTCCCGCGCCCAAAAATATAACCAAAAACACTCCTATCGGAAGCAGCGCAGCCGCCCTTCCTTTCTCTCTATCCTTTCCCATCCTACTCCTCCTCGAAAATATGTCTGACACCGCTGAAGTCGCTTCCCAGTTCTTTCTGCATCTCTTCCTTAAAGATACCCGCACTCTTATAGAAGTAGAAGTCATGCCGCACGCACTCGGCCGCCATCGCTATCATAGGTTTTGACTTCGTCCAGATAACTTCAGCCGTATGTTCCTCCACGATCTGTCCGAAGACGACCTCTGTATCATCCGACACAAGGGTGACGAACCTGCCCCCCATCTCTTCCTTTTTATCTTTTAACATACCATGCCGGCAGTACTTTTTAAATGGCAGAGTTCTGTCATTTTCACTAAAATATACCAGCCCGAGACGCCCCCCGCGCCCTTCAAGTTCCGTCAGTTCCTCTCTTATCTGCTCTAAATCTTCCTCCCATATCTGGACAAGAAGCTCTTTTTTTGTCTTCCTGATAATCTCCCTGCACTTGGCAAACACATTGTTATATTCCCGTATATGCCAGATATAATCCAAATCCGTTTTGGCTTCATAGCCCTCCAATTCCTTGTCCAGCTCTTTTAAATTCTCCTCCGTCTCATGCTGGATACGGACAGACACTTCTTTTATAGGAACCGGCGCATACCGATTACCGGAGTCCCCCTCCGTAAAAAGCACAAATCCCTTCGTGGTAAGATTCTCAAGAATATTATAAATCTTAGAACGGGGCACTCCCGCAAGCTTGCTGGCCTCATAACCGGAACAGCTTCCGTTTTTCAACAGAGCAAGATACACCTTCCCCTCCGCATCCGTAAGGCCTGCTTTATTCAGCAAATTAATAATGTACTCAGACATCTTCCTTCTTCTCCTCATTTTTATTTCTGTTCATTATAGCATGGGAAAACCGGAAAAGCCATGGGCAACCCCTCACCCACGGCTTTTCTATCCTAAAGTCATATCATATTGTCATTCTCAAGACCGCACTACCACGGCTGCATCGCTCCGCCTTCTTCTGCCGGACGGCAGTTCTTCGCAAAGAGGGTCAGGCACCCTTTCTGCTCTTTCAGCGGCGGGCACACCCAGTTTTTGCGGCGTTCTTCCAGTTCTTCTTCCGCTACGCACAGTGTGGCTTCTCCCTTAACTGTATCCAGAATAATCTCATCGCCCTCTTCCACCAGTGCGATAGGGCCTCCATCGTAAGCTTCCGGGGAAACATGTCCCACAATCGCTCCGAAGTTAAATCCGGAAAATCTTGCGTCTGTAATCAATCCCACGCTAGTGTGAAGTCCAAGTCCAATCAGTGCGTCGATGCTGAGCATCAGTTCCTTCATTCCCGGCGCACCCTTACAGCCTTCATAGCGGATAACGATAATATCACCCGGCACGATATTGCCTGATTCTATTGCCTCAAAGGCAGCTCTGTCCCCGTCAAACACCTTGGCTTTACCCCGCATGACTTTCACGCTCTCCGGCACTCCTGTCGGTCTGACAATGGCTCCGTTAGGCGCCAGATTTCCTCTCAGCACACGCAGTCCCGGCTCATGGAACAGCGGTTTTTCCAGTGAATGGATGACCTCGTTGGGCCGTGCTGTCAATTTGCCCAGATAGTCTCCCAGCTTAATGCCTGTCATCATCGGCACATCGGTGAACAGCTTGTCTTCCAGCATCTTCAGTACATTCGGTACCCCTCCCGCATAATGGAAGTCTACCACCGTATACGGCCCGCTTGGGATGACCGCATTGATACACGGAATTTCTTCTGCGTATTTTTCAAAATCTTTTAACGTAATATCAATCCCTAATTCATATGCCATTGTTAAGATGTGGAGTACCGCATTGGTAGAACCTGCCACAGCCATATCAAACATAATAGAATTCAAGAGTACTTCTTTCGTAATCAAATCAGAGGGCTTTCTTCCTGATTTCACCAATTCCACCGCATATTTCCCTGCGGCTCTTGCCTGTCTCAGCTTTTTATTGTCCGATGCGGGCACTGTGGCAGTCCCCGGCATGACGAGATTAAATACCTCGCCCAGCATCTGCATCGTGTTGGCCGTCCCCATGGATGGGCAGGCGCCAAAGGATGGGCAGACACACTCTTCCAGCTCGTCCAGATAAGCATCTCCCGCACCGGAGAAACGGGCAACATCAAGGTCTGCCTCCACCACGGCCTTACCGCAGTGATGCCCCGGCTGCATAGAGCCGCCGGTCACGACCATAGAAGGAATATCAAGCCTTGCCGCCGCCAGATAGCATCCTGCAATAATATTGTCACAGGACGCGACCATCACAAGCCCGTCAAAATTATGTACTTTCGTGACAAATTCTACAGACATAGCCACGATATCCCTGCCCACCTGTTCGTATTTTAATTCTTCCGCACCATTTGCGATATTTCCACAGGTCGCAGGAATTCCGAATTCCACCGGCACACCGCCTGCTTCCCATATTCCCTGCTTCACAGCCTCTGCTATCTGTCTCAGATGCGCGCTTCCGGGCGACCCTTCCATAAAGGAATTGGGCACGCCGATATGCGGCTTCTTCTTGATATCTTCGTCTGAGTAGCCTGCTGCTTTCATCATAACACGGCGATGAGCCGCTTCCGGTCCGTTCCAGTATGATTCCATAATTCCAATCCTCCTAATTCCACTTTGTTCCGACGCCCGCCGCGTCTGCTTTCTCATATATCGCCTTCGCCGTCAGCAGATCCTGTGTTCCGATTCCTACCGTCTTGAATACGATAATCTCTTCGTCATTCTCTCTTGCGCCGACTTTTCCAAGAATCACATCGCCCAAATCCCCGGTAAAATCTTCCTTGGTAATCGTGCCGTCCGCCAGAGGTATCAGGATATCCCCCGCCTCGGAGAGAACCGCCTCTTCGGAGTCAAAATATATCTTGGATGCCCGCTCAAGAACAGCCGGGCTCATCTCCTGCATATGCGGCTGATAAGAACCGACACAGCTCACCGTTGCCCCTGCTTTCACCTTCGTCCCGTCGAATACCGGTCTTGTAGACGGTGTCACACAGACAAGGAGATCCGCCTCCTCCACCGCATCATCAGAGCTGTCTGCGGCAAGAACCTTTGTCCCATACGCTTTCAGTTCTTCGTTCATCTGAGCCACAAAGGCCTCCAGACGTTCCCGGTTCAAATCGAACACCTTCACCGACTCCAGACTGCGTGCCACCATCATAGCCTCAAGCTGGGTAGCCGCCTGTCCTCCCGTTCCAATCAGAGCACCTTTCTTACATTCCTTTTTTGCCAGTAGATCGAATGCCGCCCCCGTCGCGGCGCCGGTGCGAAGCTGGGTCACATATGCCCCGTCCAATATGGAACATACGCTTCCGTCTGTCCCGTCTATGAGCATCATCTGTGACATCGTAGTTGGAAGTCCCTTATCAATGTTCTTCGGGAAAATATTGACCACCTTCATCGCCGCCATATCCAATTCTGCAACATAAGACGGCATAAATAGAAATGCACCGTCATGTGCAGGCGCCTGAATATTCGTACGGATAGGCGCGTCGCTCTTTCCCTCAGAGAACAACCGGAACGCTTCCTTCACAACCTCGATTGTCTCCTTCATTGTTATAACTTGCTTTATATCTTTCCTTGATAGTAACAGCATGATTCATCCTCCTTCGATATGCGTATACCCCTTTGGTAACTAATATAGCATCTGCCCATTGAAAAATCAAGACTTTTCTTACAACTGCCCGGCTGCTTTTAGGATAAACTGAAACAGTACTTCCACAGCGCCGCAGAGCACCATCACCCATACCGGATTAAGCTTCGTCTTTCTAAGTAAGAGAAAGCCTGCGGCAAAGTAGACTGCCGAGCGTATCCTTACTCCGTCGAATCCCAAAGACGGCGTACCCGATATCCACACTGCCGCTATAAGAATGGACAGGCCCGCCGTCGCTATCATAGATACTACAGCCGGTCTCAGGCTTCCTAAGACCCCCTGCATCATCTTTAAATTGCGGTACTTAAAATAAAGTTTTGCCAGCAGAGTAACCAGAATGCAGGACGGAAGCACGCACCCCGCCGTCGCCGCAAGCGCTCCGGGAAGTCCCGCAATCTGCGTCCCCACAAAAGTGGCGGCATTAATGGCAATGGGCCCCGGAGTCATCTGCGAAATCGTAATCAAATCCGTGAATTCGCCCACCGTCATCCAATGATGCAGTCCTACGACCTGCTGCTGAATCAAAGGCATAGCGGCATAACCGCCGCCAAAACTGAAAGCACCGATTTGCAGGAAACTTAAAAATAATTGCAGATAGATCATTTGCGCCCCTCCTTCCGTCCGGTCCAAAGAGTGCGGATAACGCCAAGCGCCGCGCACAGCAAAATAATATAGACTACATTGACATTCCAGACATAATTAGCCAGAAACGCGCCCAGCATAATCAGGCAGGAAAGTACGCTCTTACTCTTTAGCTCTGCTTTGCCCATATCGTAGACTACCGAGGCGATTACTGCCGCCACACCGGACTGCATCCCCAAGAGCATGGCGCTGACAATCTGATTATCCTTCATAACTTCGTAAACGCCGGATATCAGTGTAAGTATTACAAAAGGCGGAATCACAGCGCCCAGTACGGCCGCTCCGGCCCCTATGATTCCGCACAGTTTATATCCGATGACAATCGCCCCGTTCACCGCAATGGGTCCCGGTGAAGACTGGGCAATCGCCACCATGTCCAACATCTCTTTTTCCTCTATCCAGCCGAGCTCATCCACAAATTTATTTTTCATCAGTGTTACAATCACATATCCCCCGCCAAAAGTGAATGTACTGAGATAGAGTGTAGATACAAATAATTTCCATAGTATATGCTTTTTATCCTTCATCGGCGCTACCTCCTGTTTTTCAGTATAGTATGCCTTGATTTGGAATGCAATCCCTCCAAACAATTATGGCCCGGAAGGAAAGAATTCTCAGTTCTTTCCCGCCGGGCCTACCAACAGCTCATTTATTTAAGCGGAATCGTGACAACCGTATCTAATTTTTCTCTGGACGGCCCTTCCTGCCCATCGACACGTTTGTAAACAGCTGCCTCCAGTTCCCACTTATCAAAAGTTCCGACCTCCGCAAGCATGTTCCCGGTCAGAGGAATAAAAACGACTTCTTTATCAGATATTGGATATTCTTCAAAGAATTCCGTATGACCGTTTACCTCCCGGCTCCTGAGCGCGATCCGCCAGCCGTCCTCCTCAAGATGGCGCCAAGTTTTCTTATATTCTGCAAATATTTTCATGCCTAACGAATTATAAGTAAAGCGTTTGATAGTAAGCGTCTCCCCGTCGGGAAGCTCCAGCAGCGTATCCATCTGTATATCCTTTTCATTGGGAATTATCATATCCTCCTCCAGAACAAATTCAAATACCGCTCCCGGATGCTCCTGCTTGATATCCCGATAGACCTCCACCTTCACTTCTGCCGGAAATGTCAGATCAGAGACCGGAAAATTATATCGCGCCACATCCTGAATGACTCCTTTTTGAGTGGCAGTCCCCTCCCCCGTCACATCACACTTTAGTTCTTCGCCGTTAATCCAAACCCTTTGCACCGGAATACAGTCATCTTCATACTGCCATTCCTTATACTGGGGGCGCTCCGAAGTTCCCGTCTTCACCGGGACTGCTAAATTAGAACCTGTCTCCTTGAATTCATCGTTATATGCTCTTCCCCAGCTTGCCATAGAAAGTCTGGGGACTTTTCCCGCATCATCAAACACCTGTGTTGTATAGATTACAAGTTCTTCGTCATCCGCCGCCACTGTATTGAGTGTCACCGAAAGATCTTGAAGCCTCTGTATCTCGCCGATATGGAGCACCTGCTCCTCCAGTTCACCCGAGACCCCCAGCATGGCGCTGAGAGAATAGGTCACCGTACTTGTCGACGCCCTCATCCTCTGCGCCATCGGCCGAAAGTACACAAGCGTTATGGCAAGCGCGGCACATGCAGCCAATGCCAGCGCTGTACAAACAATCTTCCTGCGTTTATTTCCCATTCTTTTTTTCAGATTCTGCCGGTATCTATGTAACTCAGCCTCTGTCAATTTTGTGTCCGGATAGGAGGCGGTGTCAGTGGATACATCGTTCAGTAACATATAAATATTCTTCTTCATATCAATGCTCCTCCCCCTTTTCATTCCAAATCTGAATCTTCCGTTTCCCCCGGGAGACCCGGTTATAGATGATTTCCTTCTTAAGCCCCAGCTCTTGGCTGATTTCTTCCACATCTTTCTCTTCATAAAACAGTTTTAAAAAAATACCTCTGTCTTCCTGATTCAGGCAGGATAAAATAGACTCCACTTCCTCGGATATTTCCTCCTCCATGAGCTTCACGAGCTGTTCATCCTCTTTTCCTGCTTCTATGTCGTCCAGATTCATCTGCTCCAAATCCCTTATATGTTTCCTCAAATAGTCAATCGCCTGATATCTGGCTATTCCGGCAATCCAGTTTTTAAAGGAGCTTCTGTTTTCATCAAACTGGCCAATGTGTTTCCATATCTTAAACAGCACATCATTCATGCATTCTTCCTGAAGGCCCGGCAGGCAGAAGAGGTGCTTACGGATAATTGAGAGCAGCAGCCCGCCATATTCCTCCAGCACGAACTCCAGCGCTTTTTCGTTATGCCTGCGGAGCTGTGTAATATAATTTTCTTTGTTGATCCGCATCTTCCCCGCCTCCGTTCAAAAATGCCCCATCACCTTGTATTTTTATCTTAAATGTCATGCCTCATCTTTGCAAGCAGTTCCATCGGCTCTTCTCTTAAATTTCCGCTGACCATAATATACGCAGTCAGCCATGCCATGGCAAGAACCGCTGCGGCGGCAGACACCGGTATGGCAAACCGCGCCAATCCGCCTGTCAGGACCTCCGGAGAAGACGCTATTTCCTCTATTACAGCTTTTCCTGTACTGTACAACGAAGAGTATGTGGTACTTTTTTCTAAACTTCTAGCAACTGTGCCGGTAAGCAGCGAACCGGCACCCGCGCCCACGGCACACCCAATCGCCGCAGTCACCAGCATGCCGCTTAGGAGTGACGTCCTGCACTGCTTCTTTGTCATGCCAAGTGAACGCTCCACCGCAGTGCGGAGCTTCTGTTTTGCGATGAACATGTGGCAAAAAAACAATAAAATCAATATCGTAGTTCCTATGCCCGCACTCAAAAGGATTGCTGACATTTTACGGGTATTCTGAAAACTCTGTTCCAGCGCAGAGTACCCTTTATCATAAAAAGTGATTTTCAACTGGCTGCTTCCCTGCTTGTTCCAAACATCCCAGAAAGCATCTATCCTGCCGTTTTCAAGCTGAAAAACGGTATTGTAATCTTTCATGGGCCCATAGCCCAGAATATTATCCTCATCGCTCTCCGTCACGGATGCTGCGGGGATAATCACGCCGTTTTTGGCCGCCTCATGTCCGGTGTAAGTGTCCGTTCCGGCATACACTTTATAAATGCCGGCCACTTCATATTCTTCATCCCAGAACGGCGCGTACAATTCCCCTTCCGCATTGATCAGCTTAGCGGCTGCCGTCTGCGTGGACCACATGGGATAACTGAAGCTGGCACTCGCTGAATAGTCGGCATAATATAAAGGCAGCTCCAGTTTGTCTCCAATTTCCAGATGATTACTGGCCGCGAATTCTTCCTGCACCAGACATACTCTTTTTCCTTCCCTATATTCCTCGTCAGTTATATCCCTTCCCTCGACGATGCCTGCATCCTGATTATAAAAGTACATCAACAGATTCGTGGCGTCTGTAGGAATAACCGGGATACTATAGTCAGCTATCCGAAACCCCTCAATCATGTTAAGCCAGCGTTTTCCTTCCGCCGTCTCATAAAATCCGTCTGTGACCTCACTGTAAAACTGATTTTCATGTTGAGAATCGTCAATCTCTATCCCTTCCTTTGTGTATTGATATCCCTTGATGTCAATCCACGGCGTCCACACAGCGCTTACATCCGGATATTTATCTTTGTCAAGCACTCCCTGATATTCCAGACTAACATTATTAAATAACGCCATAATATACGTTTTACCCGCATACAGCGGCTGGGGCTCCGGATTCGTATAATCCCAGAACCAAATCCGGTTCAGCATACGGTCCGTTATTTTACCATAGAGAGTCTTCTTAAAATGCAGCTTTACCGGATGGTCGGGAACACAGTCTTCGAACGGCTCGACTTCTACAATGACGGAATCGCCGCCTATTCCCAGCCATGACTCATCTACTTCGCTGTGGGTATCCCTCACCACATATCCTTCCTTGAACGCGCCATAAAAAGGGCGCTGCTTTGGCTTGTGTACATACGGGATTCCTTCTAAGTCTAAAACCTCGTCCGATATCGGAGCGTCATACATCTTATTAGAATAATATGCATAATCCTGTGTCGCCGGATCCCAATATTTTTCCATGGATGTGCTGGACACCTTCTGCTCCACTGTTCCGATAGTAGAGAACGCTCCCTCAGCCGCTTCCCTTGTCTTGGAGCTCACATAGAATAGATTTGCCCCCATTGTCAAAAGAAACGCCGCACCCCCGATCAGGAGGAAAAACAATACCGCTTTTACCGGTGTCCGCCATAACTGTCTGATACTGTTTTTCATGACACTCCCACCTCCTGTGCGGTATTTCCAATCAGGCGTCCGTCACGCATGGTAAGTATCACGTCTGCCTGCGCTGCCACCTCCGGATTGTGGGTAATGACAATCACCGCATATCCACGCTCATGGGCAGATTCCCGCAGCAGTTTCACAATATTCTCTTCATTCTCCGAATCCAGATTTCCGGTCGGCTCGTCTGCCAGAATAATCTGCCCTCCCGCAGCAAAAGCCCTTGCTATAGCGACTCTCTGTTGTTCACCGCCGCTCATCATCTGAGGAAATTGCCTATAGCTCTGTTCAGCAAGGCCCACTTCCGCTATCAATTGCTTTGCTTTTTCCTCTGCCTGTTTCTTGGGAATGCCCTTTAGCTCCATGGGAAACATGATATTCTCCACCGTGTTTAAAAGGGGAAATAGATGAAAAGCCTGATAGACGACCGAAGCCTGCTCTCTCCGGTATTTGTCCCGGTCGATCTCCGCCATATCCTCCCCCTTTACAAGAATTCTCCCGTTCAAGGGCAGATCAAGGCCAGCCAGCAGCGACAGCAACGTACTTTTCCCGCTGCCCGACTCCCCTGTTATGGCATACAGATTTCCCGCTTCAAATTCGCAGGAAACGTCCTTCACCGCTTCAATCGTCTGATACTTTGTTCTATAAGAATAACTTACATGTTCTACTTTCAATATACACATCACTTCCACCCCCTAATCTGCCTTTGCCAGCACTTCTATTACACTCGTCCTTCCCAGCATGATAACCGCCACGAAGGTACCTGCCAGAAAACAGAAGAAAAATGCCGTAAATCCAATGGCCGACCATAGGAACTTCATCCTGACGATCCATACAGACAGTGCAGTGCCCAGCATTCCCCCCACAAGCTCAGAGACACCCTGCTCCAGCAGATAGATTCCTGTACAAGCCCGCTTCGCCACACCGAGAGACCTCATTGTCGCATATTCCTGCCTGCGCCCATTCGTCAGCAGATAGGCAGTGATAAAGCCCGTGCCTGCCAGAACAATACAGGTGACCGGCAGGAAATTTTTCATGGCACGGTATCCCTCTTCCAAGCTTCCCGATGCTTTGATGAACGTCTCATCCCTCACGACGAGCGCATGTCCTTCCAGCGCCGGCTGTGCCTGTGAAACTACTTCCATAAAACCGATTTCTTTCATCTCCTCTTTGAAATCATTTAATTTCAGCGGATTTTTTACATGGAACCTACCCGAATCTACATAAAACTTTACACCTTGATTGTGATAACTTTCCCTCAGCGTTTCCATTGGCACGACTACCTGCGGCAGGGCAGCCTCCTCTGAACCTCCCGCCGCCTCTTCCTCCAGCGTCCCTGTTATTGTTAAGTCCACGCGCTCCAAAGGACGCGCATAAATATCAACGTGGTCCACCAATTCAAAATACTGCAAATCTAATGTAATCTTGTCTCCAGCCTTTAACTGATGCTCCTCCATAAAATCTGTCCTCACAAGACATTCCTTGGCGTCGGATGAAAAAAATGACTCCGCATCCCCGGCGCTAAAGTGCAGCATCCTATCATGGATTCCCGTAATCGCTTTCCATGTATTTGCGGCAAGTACAGAGCACTCCGCCCCATTCATCCCGCCGATGACAGATAATGTAAACCTCGGCTCCTTTACCTCCTTAGCTTTCATTACCCCCTCATAATATGCCTCTTTGATAAAGATACCCGATTCCCTTCCCCCCTGAAGATTGGTAATCGTCGCTTCCACCGGTATCTTCTCCGGAAGGCTCTCAAGCTGTTCTCGGCTTTTTGACAAATTGCCCAAATACAAATTCAAAAGCAGTACTGTCAAAATACAAATCAGAATATTTAAAACACTTTTATGCCTATAACGCCATATGTTCGCAAACGCTGACCTCACATAAAACATGACACTCCCCCCTCCAAACATCACTCTTATCCGTTATTACGAAATTCAAAGGGGATTTCTATCCAAAAGTTTAAAAATTTAGATTTATTTTAAGCCGGAAGCAAAAAGCAGAAGAGAAAGCACCCTTCACTCCATAGCACTTTCTCCTCTGCTTTACCACATTGCTCAAAACATAAATCCTTCAACATTTTTTAAAATTCCAACTATCTTTTTAGCCCTTTCTTCTATCGTTCCATCCGTTGTAGTGAAATCATCTATTTCTTCGTAAGTTGAAACTATATGCTCCCACAAATCGTCACTCATTTCTTTCTTCGTGTCGTACCACCCCAATTCCACTTCCCGAATAGAGCATTTCAATCCTTTTATATAATGTCCCAACGCATCCACATATTGATTCTGCCAATTCTCATTTCCCATGTTCTTTTCTAACTCTCCAAGTTCAACCTCCGTGTTGCCTAAATCTTTTAAATTTGCAGCTACCTTACTTGAAATGTTCGCCTCTTTCCGCTTAACCTTAGATTGATATAAAGCATTATGCTGAACCGCCAAAGCATACCCCTCATCTACGGCATGAAGATATTGTTTATAATACTGATTCGCAAGTGCGGTCTCATCTTCATACGTTCTGTTATACATGCCATCCTCATCCTGATTTTCAAAATATTCCTTCAGAAGCTCTAATATATACTTGTCTTCCTCTTCCTCATTTATAGTTCCATCATAATATTTTGATATATCCTCTATAAAAACATCGTCTTCCCACACAAAATCATTATCATTTCTTTTCGGAGTGACCATTTGTGCTTTATCTTCATCTTCCCTTTCTTGTTTTTTCTTATCTTCTTCATTTGCTTCCGCATGCATGACATTCCATGCCGCTGCCCCCATTACCAAGCTCCCGTTTAGCAACATCAAAACTGCCGTCCACAGACAAAAAGAAGAAATAAGAATCCTGAATACGTCACTGAATTTACTGCACTTCAACAATGTCTTAATTTTTACCAATATTATCGTTCCCGATACCGCAATCGGCGCACCGGCTGCCCATTTTATGAACTCCACAGCTTTTGTGTCTTTTATATAAAACGTAGAAGCCGCAATACACAACATAACAAAGACGGAAATAATTCCTGTAACAATGCGTCTTTTATAATCCTGTCTCGTAAGTTTACCCGATTGTCCCCCTTTCTTCTTTCTGCGCATTGCTACTACCTCCACCCATATCTTTCACATACCCTCATCTATAACCCAAGCAATTCTCTTTTAAATTCCTTCACTCTTGTGCTGTTCCACTTTTTAAAGAGCACGGCATCCACATATTTCAACGTTCTGCAAAGGAAATCCTGCCGTCCATTTTCTTCCTCTGCATCTCCTCCTTCAACCAGCAAATATAAATGCATTTCAAGATTATTTATATTTCCGCCGTCTTCCTCATAGAAAACAGTCAGTAATATCGTACCGCTCCCCCAATCAGCCTTGTACGCTTTACATATCTGGCCGCTCCCGCATCTAAAACTTACCGCCGCTTTTTCAAATTGTATCTTTTCCTCAGGAGCTATCTGTTTCCATATTAGTTGCTTATTCTCCGTAATGTCATATATCTTTTCAAATATGCCCTTCTCTTCCAGGTTGGAATCCTCAGCGGCCCTGACAGTCCCCAATAACTCATCCAAGCTCACTTCCAGCTGGCTTGCCACAGTGAAAATCTTATCAATAGACGGACTTACTTTCGCCCATCTGCCTATGACTCCGTTACTCCATCCAAGTTCTCTCTCCAGACCAGATATCGTAATTCCCCGTTTTTTGCATATCTTTTTTATTTGTTCTGAAACATTAATGTCTGTATACATTCTACATTTCCCCTTATGCTATATGCATATTTGCCTATTTTCTTTAGACATATATGTAGAATTATATCATAAGCAAATACTATTTCAAGTATATATCATCAATATTTGGCACGAAATGATTTTTTACTGATTTCACATGTTTTTTACATGTAAATCAAGACATTTTTCTACATAATTAGATATTTTTAGACTTTATATATTAAAAAAAGACAGGAATCTCAACCAGATAATAATCTGGATTGAGATTCCTGTCTTATAAATTACTATGATAAATAAACATATTTGTTAAACTACGATATAAATAGCGTATACTGCGTATTACGGCCTTTTTTTAGATTCTGGCACAAATTCTAACTTCAATCTCATGCCCAATCCTTTTGCCAGCCGCTTCATCATATCCAGACTAGGATTCCTGCTTCCGTTCTCAATTCGGCTGATATCCGCCTGTGTAATCCCGGTTCTTTCCGATAATTCCTTTTGCGTGATATTCTGTTCCTTCCTCGCCTTAATCATAGTCCGGATAATATCAAATTCCGGTTCGAGAGCATCATACTCTGCTTTCACTTCTGGATCCTGTAACAACGTTTGCTTGAATTGACCGTATTCATTCATTCTATATATCTCCTCTCATAATCCAAACGGTATTTTATCAGTTCCTTGCTTTGCTCTGATTTCATAAATACCCTCACCCAAAGATTCTGAATACGAAAGACTAGCTAATGGCCCATATACCTCTCAATATATATTCATCATATGTTGTATTCAACATATTGTCAATGTCTTTTAACAATGGCTTAATAAAATTTATCTAAATCACAGGAGCCGCAGACCAGCACATTGTCTGGGTTGCGGCTCCTTTTGTCAAATCTCTCTTTTTGACTTTTTATTTTTTCTTACTATTTGTATAATTCACCAGACCGCCCGCTTTGATGAGCTTCTGCATGAATTCTGGGAACGGCTGTCCCTGAAACTCTGTTCCCTTCGTGCGGTTATAAATCTTTCCGCTGTCAAAGTCAACTTCTACCTCATCTCCTGCCTCGATTCCTCTTGCCGCTTCCGGACACTCGATAATCGGTAGTCCGATATTGATTGCATTGCGGTAGAAAATTCTTGCAAAGGTCTCGGCAATGACGCAGCTTACGCCCGCCGTCTTGAGGCAGAGCGGCGCGTGTTCTCTGGAAGAGCCGCATCCAAAGTTCTTGTTGGCTACAATCATGTCGCCCGGCTGTACTTTCGTGGCAAATTCCGGATCAATATCCACCATCGCATGGCTTGCCAGCTCCTGCGCGTCGAAGGAATTCAGATATCTTGCCGGGATGATTACATCGGTATCAACATTGTCACCATATTTAAACACATGTCCCATCGCTTTCATTACTTGTCACCTACTTTCTCAGGATTGGCTATGCAGCCTGCAATGGCGCTTGCGGCCGCCACCTCCGGGGATGCCAGATATATGAGAGAATCCACATGTCCCATTCTTCCCACGAAGTTCCGGTTGGTCGTAGACACGCACTTCTCGCCTGCCGCCATAACTCCCATATGTCCGCCCATGCATGGCCCGCAGCTCGGCGTATTGAACGCACATCCAGCGTCAATAAAAATGTCGACCAGCCCTTCTTTGATACATTCTTTGTAAATCTTCTGAGTCGCCGGCACCACCATGACACGCACATCCGGGTGTACCGTATGTCCCTTCAGTATGGCCGCGGCCCTTCTCAGGTCGGATATTCTTCCGTTGGTGCAGGAGCCGATTACAACCTGATCGATCTTAATGGGCTCCATAGCCTCTATCTCGTCAATCGTCTTGGCATTGCCCGGCAGATGCGGGAATGCCACCGTCGGACGTACCTCCGCCAGATTGATTTCTATCACTTCGTCATATTCGGCGTCTTCGTCCGCCTCATATATCTGATAAGACTTCTGGGTATGCTCCTTCATGTATGTCTCAGCCTGTTCGTCGACCGGGAAGATACCGTTCTTCGCCCCCGCCTCGATGGCCATATTCGCCATCGTGAAGCGGTCGTCCATGGTCAGGTTCGCGATTCCATCCCCCACGAACTCCATCGATTTATACAGAGCGCCGTCCACGCCAATCTTACCGATGATATGCAGTATCACGTCTTTTCCACTTACATACGGTCCCGGCTTGCCTGTCAACACAAACTTGACTGCAGAGGGCACCTTGAACCAAAGTTCTCCCGTGGCCATCCCCGTCGCAATATCCGTCGTCCCCACACCCGTGGAAAATGCGCCCAGCGCGCCATATGTACATGTATGGGAGTCTGCGCCGATAATACATTCCCCGGCTGCCACAACCCCTGCCTCCGGCAGAATCGCATGCTCTACGCCTGATTTCCCCTGCTCAAAGTACCACTTAAGTCCCTGTTCCTTTGCAAACTCCCGAATTGCTTTTGAGTTCTCCGCGGACTTAATATCTTTATTCGGTGTAAAATGGTCAGGCACCAGCACTACCTTCTCCTTGTCGTATACCTTGTCTGCCATCTGACTAAAAATCGGCAGTGCCATAGGTCCGGTAATATCATTTGCCATAACTACATCCAGCTTTGCTTCAATCAACTGTCCCGCTTCTACAGACTCTAACCCTGCATGCGCGGCAAGAATTTTCTGCGTCATCGTCATTCCCATGATGAAATCCTCCTTCATACTGCGTTTACTTTCTGTGTGATATTCTACCATATTTCGCGATCACAGCGCAAGAAAGAATCAGACAGAGGATAAGAACTATCAAGTTTGCGTTATCTCCGGTGGGGACTGACTCTGTTTTTACCGTCTTTTCCGGCTTCGGCTCATCAGGCGCCGGCTCCTTTGGCTTTTCAATCTCCACCTCCTCATCGTCAGACTCTTCGGGAGCGTTGCTGCCTCTTACCTTGGCGGTATTTTCTACCACTTCCATCTCATCGGAGATGACCAGAACCTGATATTCCACATAAAGCCTGTGCCCGTTTTCCACATATTCCAGAAAATCAAGCCCCTTACCGCCCGCAATATGAAAATCATTTCCCTGCACGGTAATCTCTGCATCCTGTATCACTTTCTTATCCTGATCAAGCAGGACGACAGAATTCTTCTGAAGTTTCACGCCTTCCGTGAGGATACTGTCCTCAATCACCAGATTCTTTGCCACCGCCTTTGGAATCTCCTGCGTAATCTCCAGATTATAAGTTATGAGCTCCCCCTTCTTATAAACTTTAGTCTCTCTGTCCGCATTTTTCACAATTCGAAGCTTAGGCGCCGGAAGCCAGCTTACCGCCAAAGATACCGGGACTGTCTGGGCGGGATAGAGCACTCCCATCCCCATATCCTGTTTATCCCCTCCGGTCTTAACAATAAGTGTAGCCCAGCTGTTGGTGATGGTACCGTACATCTCCCCGCTTTCGTATGTCTGGCCATTCAGCTCCGCCGCATCTGCCTTAAAATAGAAAGAATCCCCTCCATTGATAATTCCCCGCTCCATGCTCTCAGTTTTCTTCGTCTCATTGACAAGGACCATCCCTTCGGCCAGCGGTATCTCAATTTGGTTTCTGGCATCGCCGGCCAATGTCTGTCTCCGCGTCCTCTGCACGCCAAGACTGTTGTCAAAGTAGGCCTCCACAGACGGCGCGGCAATCGAAAGTCCGGGGTCGGGGACTCCCGCCTCCCCCTCCAGCCGTCTGATTGTTTCCGATATATAATTCTGCCACCAAGGCACCCAAGAGGTATCCTTTACTTCCCGATCCAGCGTATTGGCCGCGTCATAAATGTAACTCAGCACAAGGTGGGAGCGCAGGTATGCCCGTTCTGTATCCTGCGGGCAGTCCGGCACCCACAGTTCTGCCCGGTATCCCGGATTGCCATACGCATAATACATGGCCTTGCTCAAAAAAGAGTCCCTTGCATCCAGTTCCTGTTGAATCTCATAGACTGCATCCGCCGGTGTATCCTTGGAAGACTGCAGGCAGTAACCGATACCGCCATTGATGGTGAACCCTGTGTAGTAGATCCCATCTAGTTTTCTTCCTTCGGTGGCTGTGATTTCAGCCGATTCCACCCCGGAACTCTGCCCTATCGCCCGGACCGTGCCGCTCCACGCTTCCTGCTGCCGTTCAGGCTCCTGCATATCTTCTGTTTCCACGCTGCTTTCTTCTGTGGTTATTTCCGCTGATTCTGCGCAGACTGCCGCCATGCCGTTCGTACACAGGCACAGCGCCAAGCTGATAATGATTATGGTCTTTCTCCATAATTTTGAATTGTATTTCATAAGGTATTCTCCTCTCGCTATCTCACTTGCGAAAGAGAATACATAAGACGAGTACCCATATCATAAGATACGGGTACTTAAATGTCAATTCCTTAAAACCTTATTTTTTTCTTAAACGGCCTCCAGTACAAGCACACTTCTCGGGCCAGCCAGCACCGTATCACTGCTCAGTCTCACAGGCTTCCTGCATATCTCTCCGTCCTCTACCCCTGTATTGGCGGACGCATGCCAGTGGAGCGGCTGCGGCAGGGCAGGCAGTGTCACTTCCAGCGCTTCCCAATATGCATTGACAAGAAGGTACACGATATCTTCCCTGCCCTCCTTCTCATGGTATCCGGCAAACATCACTCCCACCACGGAAGCTCCTTCCTGTACCTGTTCCTGCCATGGCTGTATTCCATGAAAACTGACCTCCGGAAACCCTGTACGGCTCACCGAATCACTGCCCCAGATGCACGGATGTTTCTTTCGGAAACCTATCATGTGCTGGAAAAACCGGAACATATCGCTGTGCTCCTTCATCCTTCCCCAATCAATCCACGAAATTTCATTATCCTGACAATAGGCGTTGTTATTTCCATACTGTGTGTTGCACAGCTCATCTCCCGCATAGAACATAGGCGTTCCCCTGCTACACATCAGCACGGCACAGGCATTTTTCATCATTCGCTTTCTGAGCTTCATCACTTCGACGTCCTGTGTCTCCCCCTCCGCTCCACAGTTCCAACTGCGGTTGTCGTCGGATCCGTCCTGATTATTCCAGCCGTTCGCCTCATTATGTTTCCTATTATAAGCATACAAATCATACAGGGTGAATCCGTCATGGCAGGTAATAAAATTCACAGAGGCACTTTTCCCGCGTACATTGACGTCATAGATATCCGGTGAGCCCGCTATGCGCAGCGCCGCCCCGGCAGAAGCTCCAAGCCCGCCTTTTAAATATTCTCTCAAGTCATCTCTGTACCGCCCATTCCATTCCGCCCACCGCTTGAACGCCGGAAAGCGCCCGACCTGATATAACCCGCCCGCATCCCATGCTTCCGCAATCAATTTCGTGTCACTCAACAACGGGTCATATGCAAGCATTTTCACAAGGGGCGGATTCTCCATCGGTGAACCATCCTCATTGCGCCCCAGTATCGAAGCCAGATCGAAGCGGAAACCATCGATTCGATAATCGGTCACCCAGTATTTCAGGCACTCTACTATCATCTGCATCACTACCGGGTGATTGCAGTTCATTGTATTGCCGCAGCCACTGAAATTGTAGTAATATCCGTCAGGAGTGAGCAGGTAATAAACATTGTTGTCGAACCCTTTAAAGGAAATAAATGGCCCATTCTCATCCCCTTCTGCGGTATGATTAAATACTACATCCAGTATCACCTCTATATCGTTTTCATGAAGCGCCTTTACCAGCTCCTTGAGCTCCATTCCTTCCCGGTTGTATTCTTTGGAGGCGGCGTAGCTTGTATTCGGCGCAAAAAAGCTGACGGTATTATAGCCCCAGTAATTGATGACCTGCTTTCCGTCCACCACCCGCCGGTCCCGCAATTCATCAAATTCAAAAATAGGCATCAATTCTATCGCGTTCACGCCCAAGGACTTCAGGTAAGGTATCTTCTCCTTAATTCCGTCAAATGTCCCCGGACGTTTCACATCGTCGGAGAGTTTCGTGAAACCACGCACATGCATCTCATAGATAATCAGCTCATCCATAGGAATCTTTACCTGCTTTTCGTTGCCCCATAGAAAATCATTTCTCACCACTCTCGCCCGATAGCCGTCGTCATTGACCTTAATTCCCCAGACGCTCTGTCCGGTTACCGCTTTGGCATAGGGGTCCAGCAGCACATGGTTCTTGTCGAACAGCAGGCCTTTCTTCTTATCATAAGGGCCGTCCAGCCGGTATGCATATTCAAACTCCTCAATATTCAGCCCGAATACCATCATGGAAAACACATCCCCGATGCGATAATTATCAGGAAATGGGATGGACGCATAAGGCTCACTTTCTGTCCGGTGATACAACAGCAGTTCACATGTCCGTGCCCCCGCCGAATGCACGGTAAAGTTCACAGATTTATGAAACGCCGTAGCTCCGTTGTACCCGAATAACCCGGGACAAATATCAAAGCCCGACACCTTATCTGTCGGACTCCAGTTTCTCACCAATTCCTCTACCATATCAAACCTCCGTTTCTCATCTAATTATAACCTTTACCCATAGCAGGCGCAAGGATAATTGCCCTCGGCATTCGGCACACTTTCTGTAAAAATACACAAACTTCGGCTGTTCTCATTTACAGAATGGATTCTTGCCGTTATAATGAAACATATTTGATTTTTAAGGAGTGGGAAGTAAATATGGCTGTATACTATTTTATTTTATATTTTTTCGTCTATGGTATTCTGGGCTGGTGCACTGAAGTCGCCTTTGCCGCTTGGAAGGAACACCGCTTTGTTAACCGGGGATTCTTAAACGGTCCTATCTGTCCGATTTATGGGATTGGTGTCGGTGTTGTAGTACAATTTTTAAGTCCATACAAGGACAATCTTTTCCTGTTGTACATAACGAGCGTCATACTCGTGACTGCGCTGGAATGGCTGACAGGATTTATTCTGGAAAAGGTCTTTCACAATAAATGGTGGGATTATTCCAATATGCCCCTCAATTTGAATGGTTATGTATGCCTCCTTTTTTCTTTGATATGGGGCGTTGCCTGTGTTATCATTGTAGATTTCATCCATCCACTGATACACACTGGTCTGACCCACATCCCATTCATAATCGGCATTATTCTGATAGTAATCTTCGGAGGCGTCACATTTGCCGACCTGTATGTAACTGCGTCAGGTATCCTGAAGCTGAACAAGCGTCTGGCTAAAATGCAGGAGATTGCGGATGAGCTTCACGAAATTTCAGACAAACTAGGAACGAATATCTATAAGGGTACCATCACTGCCATGGAAAAGCAGGAAGAAATCAGCTCATCCTTGTCTGAAAAACAGGAAGAGGTGAAGAAGAACGTATCTGAAGCGGTAGAAACTGTAACCGTGGCCATGGAAAATGTGTCTCAGGAATTGAAAGAGCATATAGAAGAGTTGAAGAAATATTACAAAGAAACCGGGGAAAATACAACCCGGATACAGAAGCGGCTCTTCAAAGCCTTTCCTAAAATGGAAAGCCGGAAATACTCAGAGTCATTCAATGATCTCCGCGCAAAGCTGAAAGAGCTTGACAAAAATAGGCGAAAAAAATAAATAAAAGCAAGAGGTTCTGTCACGGAGTGATACCGCCCAGAACCTCTTTTTGATTACATAAATTTTTTAATCCATTTTAAATTTGAATCTTTAAAAGGAGCATACCTGAACGGTATATCAATCAGACAGGACTTCTTCATAATGCTTTTGTAATGAGTGAACGTATCAAAACTATCCTTGCCGTGATAAGCCCCCATACCGCTGCTGCCGACACCGCCGAAAGGCATATAGGATGTGGCAAGATGCGCCACTGTATCATTGATGCACCCGCCTCCGTAAGATACACTGCGAAGGAGCTTCGCCTCTCTGGCCCTATCCTTGGTGAAGTAATAAAGCGCCAGCGGTTTTGGCCGCGCATTGACCATCCGAATGGCCTCCTGAAGATCATAAAATGTGAGCACCGGAAGAAGAGGCCCGAATATTTCCTCCTGCATGACGGGGCTTTCCCAAGTCACATCCTCAAGTATCGTCGGCGCTATCTGCAGCGCCGCTCTATTGGCGCCTCCGCCACAGACCTTCCTGCCGCTTTCCATCAGCCCCAAAAGACGCTGGAAATGCTTTTCATTGATTATTCTGGGGTAATCTTCACTGAGAAGAGGTTCTTTCCCATACATTTTCTCAATCTGGTGTACCATCTGCTTGAGCAGCTTATCCTTCACACTCTTCTGCACAAGAATATAATCAGGGGCAACACAGGTCTGCCCTGAATTCAGCATCTTTCCCCATATGATTCTCTTCGCCGCAAGCCGGATATCCGCAGTCTCGTCCACAATACAGGGGCTCTTGCCGCCAAGTTCCAGACTGACGGGCGTCAGGTGGGCAGAAGCCTTCTCCATTACGAGCTTCCCTACTGTCACGCTCCCGGTGAAAAATATATAGTCAAACTTTTCAGAAAGCAGCGATTCGTTTTCTTTTCTTCCGCCCTCGATAACCGCCACATACTTCTCTTCAAATAGTTCCCCCAGCATACGTTTTAAAAGCGCCGATGTCTTTCCGGAGTAAGCCGACGGCTTGACTACGGCACAGTTTCCCGCACATATAGCTCCCACAAGAGGCGCAACGGTCAGCTGGAACGGGTAATTCCAAGGTGACATAATGAGCACGACCCCGTACGGCTCCGGATACCGGAAGGATTTTGCCGGAAACTGCGCTAACGGCGTCGGCACCATTTTCGGCCGTGCCCACTTCCGCAGATGCTTTATGGTATATCGAATTTCTTCCTTAACTATGCCGATTTCCGTCGCATAAGACTCCAGACGGGATTTATGCAAGTCGGCCCGAAGTGCTTCTGTTATCTCATCCTCGTGCCCGCTTATCCAGTCGTTCAGCCTCGTGAGCTGTCTTATCCGGAACGCAGTACTCCTCGTCGCGCCGGAATGATAAAATGCTCTCTGCGCATGAATCAAAGCCTTATACTCCATCTGCCCAGCACCTCCCAAATTAGTGTTTTCTTTTTATATTTTTCAGATAAGGAATCTCAATCGGGTCGATTGGATCTATCGGCTGTTCCGCCTGAATCTTATTTTTCCTGCGGTGCTTTCTCAGCAGCGCTCCACCCTTATTATAGAACCAGAAAGAATAGACCAGAAGTTTATTCACTTTTCCTATCTTATCCTTCGTCGTCTTCGTATAGAACTCGCCTTCCGCACGCGTACATGCCTTATTGCGAATCTGCATAATCAGATCAAGCTCCGTCTTGATCGGCTCCGGGAACACGGTGTATCCCATCCCCACGCACTCCAGCTTATGCGCGTCGCTTCCCCCTGTCTGAGGCTTATCATACTTTTCCGCCAGCAGTCTCGCCCCGCCGTTGGACTGGGCTGATTCGCAGGCATTGAATGTCTCCACAAAGTCAAATTTTGCCAGAAGATCCGGTGATTTCTGGAATCTCTTTGTATTTGTAAAGCTCATATACTTTTCTCCACACGGATGAGCGGGTCCGCAGATTCCTCCGTGGTGATGCACAAAATCAATCAGGAGCGAAATCGGAAGCCCTCTCAGCTCCAGCAGACGCATCTTCACCCCTTGAGGCATGATTATAAGAATATGTCCCGCATCCAGAGTGTCGTATTCTATCCCCTTCAGAACGACAAAATCCTCATGCTTCTTCCCCTTTATTGATTCCTTCCAATAACGGTATCCATTATACGTGTCGTGGTCGGTGACCAGCATACCGTCAATTCCCTTTTCTTTCAATTTTAAAATAAATTCTTCTATGGAGACCTTGCTGTCTATGGACCCTTCTTTCACGTGGCAGTGCATATCTATCTTCATAATTCCATCCCCACACTTTCCGAAATTAAATTCTATACAAGTATTATAACCTCTTTTTTCAAAACCCGCAATGTACAACCTTTCATTTCCATATCCACTGTTGTATATATTTTCCATTATCGGTAAAAAAAGGAGCATACCTCGTAGATATGCTCCTCTTATTATCCGTAATAATGATAGTCCTATTCCTCTTCATCATCCAAAAGCGCCCGCAGATGTTCTACTTCCTGCTCTTTCGATATCTCATCTTTTATCGCCTCTGCGTGACGTACTTCCTTTTTAGCTATTTCTCGATAACGCACCGAAAACTGAATCCCCATACCAACCAGCACCGCAGCCAGTGTTATGGCTAAAATGATATATATGTTAGTAATGTTCAAAAGTGATGCGGCGGCAGTACCCAATCCAGTCCCACCATTTATCGATGACACAATAATTACCAGCGGCTCAAAGATAAGCATCGCTATAATAGCGATAATCAAACCGATTCCACCGCACACTGCCACAAAAATCCAATCTTTTGGCTGTATGATAGTAACAGCCACCGAGAAAATACTCACGAGGCAGTAGACAAATACACCAAACTTTTTGAAAATCCCCCCCAGAATGGCCAGTATGAGCGCTGCCGCCACCGTGACAATGACAGCGGTCATATTTTCCAAATTCATCACCCAAGAAACCGCCAGCCCTGCTGCCGCGCCGGTAAGAAGCCCAATCAGTATATTCCAAATTCGAATCAACTTCAATCCCAGCACACACATAAGCACAGAAAGCACTATAGTCACAATCAACGCGGCAGTCACCGGTGTCGTTCTATCCTGCATCATTGCCGCCGGGTCCAGATTCAGCAGACTGTCTACAATATCTCCTACGTTTATCTCCATATTGTTTCCTCCTATTGTAATTTATACCTCTCCCACGGCTATGATTATAGCACAAAAATAAACACCCCTGCAATACTTTCCGGCTTCTGTCAAACTGCTTACACACACTTTTTACAAATTGTTCACAATTAAAGAGGAGTATCAAGCATACGTCTTAGCTGATACTCCTCTTTATATCACTTCTTCCATCATAAAACTTTACCTTTCTGGTGGTCTGTACCTTCCTTTCATAATAATTTAAGATATTTCACTTATGTTTTCGGTGGTCCGTACCTCCATTTCTTAGATTTTCGATAACTCAGTAAAATCAGACTTAATATTTATCTGTTTTTTTACTTTGTTCATCTTTCTTGTCATTATATTATCATACGTCACCAGTTATGTCAATATATTTAATTAGATTTTTTTAATATTCTGTTAATTTATTTCTACTGATACTAAACTACGTTAGAAAAAAGAGAATATCCCGGCACTTGCTTAACATGACCGTGACATTCTCTTTACATGTCTTACTTAGATTCCTCAGAACCGGTATCTTTGATTGTGACACCCTGTTTTACGAAATTAATCTTCTTCCACACGCTCTTATGAACAGTAACCTTCTCCTCATCGAGCCATTTTTCAATCTGTTCATTGAACATCGTCTGCTTTCTCTCAGATATGATACTCTCTTTCTTCGTGTCCGTGGCCTCTCTGTCCAGCAGGCTTGTAACCTTGGCTACATAATAACCTGACGGTCCTTCCACAACATCTGTAAGTTCTCCTTCCGCCAATGCGTCTGCTGCCTTGATTAATTCCTGAGCGGGAGACGTTGTACTGGAATCGAAGGTAAGATTGGCGGCCTCATATCCCTTTTCTGTCGCGTAAGCAGGAAAGTCCTCGGCATCCTCAGCGCCCTGCCTAAATGCCTCTGCATCCTTTTTCAGCGCTTCTTTTTCTTCATCTGTCATCTGCGTTGTGTTGCCGTCGTCGCCTGTTTTATTAAATGAAAAATATACATATTTCATGCTCTTCTGAGCCGCTTCTTCATCGGAGACTTCCGTATCCACATCTGCGGTTATTGCTTCCCTCATCTTTTCTTGAACAGTCAGCAGCCGCAATACCTCTTCTACCGTATCCGAGTCACCGGAAATCAATTCTTTGTCCTCCAGTGTATTGGCCTCTCCAAATGCGTCTGCCGCCTTTTTGATTGCAGCCTCGTCTTCTTCGGTGAGCGTGATATCATAATCTTTTTTATGCATATCCAGTACATACATGGACTGCAGGTTATTCATAATCGTCTCTTTTACACTGTCTTCATAGGTCTTGCCCTCTTCAGCCTCCCCTGACCACATGTCATTTCCAAGGAAGCTGCTGTAGTATGTCTCATACTGGGACTGCTGGAACCTTGCATAAAAATTCGCAACGCCTGCGGTAATCTTTGTACCTCCCACTTCCGCCACCACATCATCATTATCTAATTTACTGCAGCCGGTCACCGACACTGCCCCTATAACGGCAGCCAGTACCAGCCCAACTAACTTTCTCTTCATCTCAGAACTGTTCCTCCTTCTTGTATCCCTTAGCCATGCGTCTTCAAATTGGCCGCATGCACTTTTATAGTATAGCGTTTTTTTATCACACTGGCAATGATTTTCACAAAAATTGCACACATTGTTGAAGCTATTCAGTCAACGAGTGTATTTCCCCGATGACCTGTCTAACCAATTCCAATACTTGGGCATCCTTTACCTTCTGATTCTTCCTGAGCCTCCGGTATATAAAGTATGGGTTGGCGTCAGCCTTGAATGTCAGTGCCCCTCTATGTTTTTCTAAAAGGTCCGGAATTCTTTCTGCTCTTACCTTGGCACGCTCGTACATCGTAAAACGGTATTCCTCTTCTTTCTGCTCGATTGAAATGATATACGCTTTGTTTGCCGCCGCCTTTAATTCTGCGATCACCAAAAGCTGCTGTACCTTTTTAGGCGGTTCTCCAAAACGGTCGATCAATTCTTCCAGCATATCGTCCCGCTCTTCCTCCGTCTCTATGGCGGCAATTCTCTTATAAATATCGAGTTTTTGATATTCATTCGGAATGTAGGAAGCTGGAATGTAGGCGTCGATATTCAAGTCAATCGTAGTCGTATAGACATCTTCTGTGAGTTCCCCTTTTAGATGTTTGACCGCTTCATTCAGCATCTTGCAGTACAAGTCATAGCCAACTGCCTCCATGTGGCCATGCTGTTCTTCCCCAAGAAGGTTTCCTGCCCCACGGATTTCCAAATCTCGCATGGCAATCTTTACCCCTGAACCCAAATCAGTAAATTCTCTGATTGCGGCAAGGCGCTTTTCCGCCACTTCTTTTAGCAGTTTATCCCTTCGATACAGAAGAAACGCGTAGGCCATCCTGTTGGAGCGGCCCACTCTTCCCCGTAGCTGGTAGAGCTGGGAGAGGCCCATCTTATCGGAGTCATGTATGATAATCGTATTCACATTGGAGATGTCAAGCCCTGTCTCTATTATAGTAGTAGACACCAGAACATCGATTTCCCCGCTGATAAAGTCATACATAATCCTCTCTAACTGATGTTCCCGCATCTGACCGTGGGCAAATGCCACATTGGCCTGCGGAACAAGCTTTTGAATCTTTGCCGCCATCTCGGCAATATCTTTGACCCTATTGTATACATAGTAGACTTGGCCTTGACGTGAGAGTTCTCTCTCAATGGCTTCCCGCACCATTTCTTCATTGAATTCCATAACATACGTCTGTATCGGCATTCTGTCCATGGGCGCTTCCTCCAGCACACTCATATCACGGATGCCTATCAGACTCATATGGAGCGTTCTCGGTATTGGGGTCGCCGTGAGCGTCAGTACATCAATATTGTCCCTTAGCTTCTTTATCTTTTCTTTATGCTGAACACCAAATCGCTGCTCTTCATCTATGATCAGCAGCCCTAAGTCCTTAAATGCCACGTCCTTGCTCAGCACACGGTGGGTTCCGATTACAATATCCACCTGCCCTTTTTTCAAGTCTTCGATCGTCTTCTTCTGCTCTGAAGGCGTCCTGAACCTGCAGAGCAGGTCTACACGCACAGGGAACTCTTTCATCCGCTGGACAAAGGTATTGTAATGCTGCTGGGCTAAAATGGTCGTCGGAACAAGATAGACAACTTGTTTGTTCTCCTGAACAGCCTTGAACGCCGCACGTATAGCAATCTCAGTCTTCCCGAACCCGACATCGCCGCAGATCAGCCTATCCATGATTTTATGGCTCTCCATGTCTCTCTTGACCGATTCGATTGCCAGCATCTGATCGTCCGTCTCTTCAAAGGGAAACATCTCCTCGAACTCTTTCTGCCAGACAGTATCCTTATCGTAGACAAATCCTTCCTTTTCCTGACGCACCGCGTACAGCTCTACCAAATCCTTGGCAATCTCCCAGACTGCCCCTCTTACCTTTGTTTTCGTCCGGTTCCATTCTTGGCCTCCCAGCTTATTAAGCTTCGGCCTCTTTGCGTCCGCGCTTGCATACTTTTGTATCAAGTCAAGCTGTGTCGCCAGAATATAGAGATTCCCTCCATCCGCGTAGGAAATCTTCATATAGTCTTTTGTCACCTTGTCAACTTCAATCTTTTCAATTCCCCGGTAAATGCCAAGACCGTGATTCTCGTGAACTACATAGTCTCCCGGTTTCAAGTCGGAGAAGCTCTGTATCTTCTGCCCCTCGTAGGACCTTCTTTTCCTTTTCTTTCTCGACTTCCCAAAAATATCCGTCTCCGATATTACAATGAACTTTATCATCGGATATTCGTAGCCAACTTCTACATGGCCATAGGAAACCATGATTTCCCCGGGGGCCACTTCCCGTTCCATGTCTTCGCTGTAAAAACTGAATAAATTATAGTCCCTCAAGTCCTCGGCCAGACGCTTCGCCCTTGTTCTTGAGCCGGAAAGCAGGACAGCCCGGTATCCGCTCCTCTTCAAACGCTTCAAATCCGCGGTCAGCATATCAAAGCTGTTATTGTATGGGTTCACGCTTTTCGCCTGCAGATGCCATGTCTTAATGACATTGAACGGCCTGCATTTTGTCTCCAACGCAGAAAACCCAACGGAGGAAAATCTGTTGAGCTTCTTCACCACTTCCTCAGTAGTGTAAAATCTCGGCTCCGGCTTTAAATCAACATGTTCCTCAGTCTCCTTCGCCCGGTTCTCTCTGGCCTTCACTACTTCCGTCTCTATATCCTGCCCTTTTTCTAACATCCTTGCAGGCTCATCCAGAAACAAAATAGTATTTTCAGCATCAAAATAGTCGATGAAAGAAACTCTTTCTTTTTCTTCCGGGAACTCATCTGCAGGATATATCACGACTTCCTCTAAATTTTCGATGGAGCGCTGGCTGTCTACATCAAAAGTTCTGACCGAATCAATCTCATCTCCCCAAAATTCTATTCTTATGGGGGTCTCCTCGGTCAACGGATAAATATCAAGAATACCTCCCCGCACGGCAAACTGCCCCGGTCCTTCTATCTGTACTTCTCTGTCATATCCCAGCATGGCAATCTGCTTTTTTAATTCCTCGAAGTCAAGTGCGTCCCCGCTTTTCAGTGTGAGTATCCGTTCTCTTATTTTTTCCAGCGGCACAAGAGAATCCATGAAACCATCCATTGTCGTAATGACAGTGACGCCCTCGCCCTGCCTGTTATCCGACGATTCCAGCAATAACTGCAATACTTCCATCCGCTCTTTCACCAGCAGCTTGCCCCGGATGTCGGCCTGATAGAACAATAGATCCTTTGCGGGATAATAACACACATTGTCGCTCAGAAAACGGTACTCCTCATACATTTTTCTGGCTTTCTCCTCACTGGAAAGAGCGATGACTGTATAGGGACAGCCATCGCTTAACGCATACGCCATATGTGTCTTCTGGGAAACTACGCACCCGGACAGCAGCAGTGTGCCCGGCTTCTTATGCAGACTCCTTTTTATCTCTTCAAATTCAGCCAGCTCCCTCAAGGGAGCAGTGAATGATTCCATTTCTATTGTCTCCTTTATAGTTACTCTTTCTTTTTCTTATTAAACTCATTCATAGCCTGTTCTATTTCTCCGCAGACAATCTTCCCTGCGGCAGCCGCAGCTTCCAGATAGCAGTCCTGCATCAGTTCGCGCTCTGCCTTGCCGAATCTCCCCAGCACATAATCCGCCAAATCATATCCTTTGGGCTTCTCACCGACTCCTACCTTGATCCGTGGAAATACGCTCGTCCCCAGATGGGCAATAATGCTCTTAATTCCGTTATGCCCCCCTGCGCTTCCCTTTTTCCTGATGCGAAGCTGTCCAACGTCTAAACTGACATCGTCGTAGATGATGAGGATTTCCGTCTCTGGATCCACCTTGTAATAGTCCGTCAGACTCCGTATACTTTCCCCGCTCAGATTCATATATGTCTGAGGCTTTGCAAGTATGACCTTCTGTCCCGCAATCACGCCTTTTCCGATATAGGCCCTGTGTTTTCTAGTATCTACAGATATATTATATTTGTCTGCTATCACATCTATCACATCAAATCCCACATTATGTCTTGTCCCTTGATATCTTTCATCCGGATTCCCTAATCCCGCTATTATAAACATTGACTTCACCTCTTTATCGCCTGCCAGCTAAAGTTCTGGTCAGAATATCTTTTTTTATTCTACTAGAACTGCCCCCATTTGTCACGCAAAAGGGGGAATATTTTTACTTTTGAATTCATATATTATGATAAACAGCATCGATACTAAATCGAATTAACGCTGAATTCGGGAGGTTCTCATGAGTTCCAAAACAAAAATCGTAGTCCTGCATATGAAGGAAATCATCTATACAGTCGTGTTTGCCGTGCTCGGCATTCTCCTTATCTGTCTGCTATTTTTTATGTTTTCCTCCGGAAGCAAAAAGCATACTGGCTCGGAGAAGAAATATACTCCGGGAATCTACACCTCGACCGTAACGTTAAATAATACGGCTCTGGAAGTGGAAGTGTCTGTGGATGAATCCAGTATCCAATCCATACGGCTGAGCAATCTGGATGAAACTGTAACAACTATGTATCCTCTGATTCAGCCCACCATCGAAAATCTGGCGGAACAGATCTGTGAAAATCAATCTCTTGACAATGTAGAGCTGTCTGCCGACAACCCGTATACGTCTCAGATTCTCCTCAACACCATCGAAGAGGCATTAAAAAAAGCCGCGGCCAAATAGCCGCGGCTTTCTTCAATCTCTATCCTTCTACGATCAGATACTGACCATTGGGCAGGGGGAATACTTCGGATGCTTCTTCAAGCTCTTCATTACTCATACCTTCAACATCAGCACCACTTTCCTCGAAATATTCTCTCACTTCCTCAATGGATTCGACAACGACTGCCATGCAGTCCTCCAGAAATGCTTCCGCTTCTTCTAATGTCTCTGCCACAGGCTCATCAAACAATTGTGACTGCATTTTCAAAAACGTCCGCAAGCACTCCTCATCATACTCATACATATCGACAACCTCCCTTTGTCTATATTTGTGGTATTTGTTTCGCATATGCTATGCGTTAACATTATAGGAATCTTAACAATTCTTGTGCGTGGTCTATTGTTATGTCAGCCCCAGTCTCAACGAGAAGCTCTTTAGAACGGAATCCCCATGTTACGCCTACTGTAAATAGACCTGCGGCCTTGCCTGTCTTCATGTCGACATCAGAGTCTCCTACATAAATGCTTTCAGAAGGTTCGATTCCAAGCCCTTCCAGTATCTGAAAGACTCCTGCCGGATCCGGCTTTCGCGGAATCCCGTCGCACTGTCCCTGAACCACATCAAAAGTGTCTTTCCCAAATACAGACGTCACTACATCTACCGACTGCTGATGCGGTTTATTTGACAGTACCGCCAGTCTCAGCCCTTGCTCTTTCAAACTTTTAAGCATGGCAGTAATCCCATCATATGGCCCTACATGGTAAGTACAATTCTCCGCGAACACTCTGCCGTAGACTTCCATTCCTTCATCGATCCGGTTAAGCTCTGCGTCTCCGGCGGCGGCTAGCGCCTTCTCCATCAGACGTCTGGCTCCGTTTCCCACGAAGCTGCGGCACTGTTCACTGCTAATGGAGGGCATATCCATCTCCTCCAATGTCTTATTTACCGATACGGTCAGTGATTCCAATGTATCTGTCAAAGTTCCGTCTAAGTCAAATATACACGCCTTATACATTGCTGCCTCCTTTTCTATAGACTATCATAGTATGAACCTTGACAAATTTCAACTGCTAAAAGAATTTTTTTCACTCTTTATTCTGTTTTTAAATATTGGCGCATCATACGGAGCGCATTTTTTTCCAGCCTGCTCACCTGAGCCTGTGATATTTGGATTTCCTCCGCAACCTCCATCTGCGTCTTACCTTCAAAAAAACGCAGATTAATGATATAGCGTTCCCGCTCTCCCAGCCTTTCCATGGCTGCCTGCAGCGATAAGTCTTCCACCCATTTCTCTTCTTTATTCTTCTTGTCGCTGATTTGATCCATCACATAGAGCGCGTCCCCGCTGTCGTTATATACCGGTTCGTTCAGGCTCACCGGTATCTGGATAGCGTCCAGCGCATAGACGATGTCTTCCTTTGCAATACCTATCTCTTCCGCAATTTCCTGCACGGTAGGCTCCTTGAGATGCTGTTTTACATAATTTTCTTTTGCGTAGATTGCTTTGTAAGCAGTATCCCTCAGCGACCGGCTTACACGAATAGAATTATTGTCTCTCATATAACGCCGTATTTCTCCGATGATCATGGGTACTGCATAAGTAGAAAATTTCACTTCTAAATCCGGATTGAAATTATTGATTGCCTTTATCAAGCCGATGCACCCTATCTGAAATAAATCATCCGGATTCTCATTGCTGCTCCCGAATCTCTTGATAACACTCAGCACAAGCCGTAAATTTCCTTTGATATACTCTTCCTTCGCCGTCTCATCTCCGGCCTTTATGCGTGCAAACAAAGCCTCCTTCTCTTCATCTTTCAAGAGCGGAAGCTTTGCCGTATTTACTCCACATATTTCTACTTTATTCAATGCCATTACAAGAACCCTCCTAATAGAAATTTTCCTACTAGGAAGAATTCTCATAATCACTTCTTAATATTCTTATCTATGAAAAATTTAATAAACTTTTGCCCCTTGACAATAGCCTCTTATTTTTTATCAACCAGTTCATAACGGATTTCTTTCATTGAGGGACTGTATTTTCGGAATGTACCTTTTCCACTCATTTTTGATGTGAACAAAGCTACGTCCGCATTTCTGTACAGCTCATCAAACTCCTCGCCCTGCTCCGGTATCATAGCATAACCTGCAGAAGCCGTAAATATAATCTCTCGTCCTCCTTTCTTACAGGAAATTTTCATGGCCTTTATGACCTCGCCCAGCTTTCGCTCAATATCTTCTTCCCGTATATTTTTACACAGGACAAGAAATTCGTCTCCTCCTATCCTGCACACAATGTCATTTTCCCGAAAGAATCCTTTGAGCTTTTCCGCGCTTTTAGAGATTATGGCATCACCGTAAGCATGTCCGAACACGTCGTTGGCCATTTTGAAGTCATCCATATCAAACATTATCATAGCTGCCTGACTTTCTCTCTGTTCTTTCAGATACCGCTTGATTTTAGGAATAGCCGCCTGCCTGTTATATAGACCTGTCAATGCATCTCTCTGAAGTATTTTAATATCCTCTTTACTCCTCAAATACTCCTTCTTCTGCTCTGTGATGTCCATGTAATATCCTACGGCTCTCACAGGCCTGCCTTGTTCATTACAGATAGTCTCACAGGCTGCGCGAATCCATATCGGCTCTCCGTTCTTCCCGTTGATAGGAAACTCACATTGATGGCTTTCATGGTTTCCAGCACTGTAAATATCCTGTATGAATTTGACAATTCTTGGCCGGTATTTATCAGGTATCCGTAAGTTATCGATGCTGATTCCACCCTCATCCCCGACAGTGATATACCCATCTTTCATCATTGGAAAGAGCTCCTCTGCCAGCTCATTCTTAGCCGCATCAGAAAGAGTTATCGTCCGCTGCTCAATGTTCCAATCCCAGCAATTTATAGAAGCCTGCCTAAGAATACTTTCCAATTTTTCACTAGCGATCCACAGCTCCTGCTCCTTTTTCTTTATATTGGTGACATCGCCATAAACACATAAATATGTGACTGTATCTGAACTCTCGGATATGAACTTTGCCCTCATATTTAACCAGCTCACACTGCCATCCGGCATCTCCTTCTGAAAAACAGTATGGTAATCCTCTCTTCCCGCTATCGCTGCCTTAAGCCCTTGATCCATGCGCTCATAATCCTGTCCGCAGATGAATTCAATATACTGCCTCTCCGTCATCATACGCTGATATTCCGCTTCAGACCAGCCCCATTTCCGGTATAGCCCCGAGGCAAGCACGACAAATTCCACAGAAGATTTGCCCAAATTCAAAATCACAATATTCTCCGGCGCATACTCCCGCAAAAGCTTCATCTGGTTACGGAATTGGACCGTCTCTGTGACATCCATCACCACGCCTTGAATACATTTTGTTCCTTGTGTTTCCATGTATTTGCTCTGGTCAAATACCCAGATATAACCATTTTTGCCCCGCATGCGGTATTCCAGATTGTGTGCTTCTTTCCCCTCCACAATTTTAACACTGCTGGAGCCCACCTTCTCCCGGTCGTCAGGATGTACCATATTCATAAATTTGTCGTCAAACAACTCCTTTATCTCTTCCCGGGTATAGCCGAATATATCGAGAAACCGATTGCTTAAGTAACTAAACGGATAACCGGGTAATGGAAGACAGCGGTGATAGCCGCCCGGCATGTCATTGTTCAGATAATGAAGCTCTTCGTTCTGTTTCAACAGTTCTGCGTTGTCTTCTTTCAGCCTCCTCTGGATTTCCATCGGCTCTGAGATATCTGTACAGGCGCTAATAATAGCAAGCCTGCCGTCTTCTGCCCTGATGACCTTGCCCTTATCCAGAGTCCAGAACCAAGTTCCATCCTTCTTCGGCATCCGGTAAGAGGTAGTATATTCCATGCCGTCAAAATACTCCGGCCCAATGTCCTCGGCAACCTTGGCTCTGTCATCCGGATGAATCGTATTCTCCACTTTCCATTCAATCGCTTCCGCAAACTCTTCATAGGTGTCATAGCCAAGAAGCCTGACCATCTCATAATTGGCAAAATAAAGCGGAAATCCCTCCTCGCAATATCCGCCGATCATACCTCCCGGTGTCATCTGTGCAAATATCGACTCTGCCGTTCTTCGGTTATCCTGTGTAAGTCCCATAAAAGCAATATCATTATCGGCAATCTCGGCGACAGCCGCCAATGCTTTTTGGGAGGCTTCAAGCCGTTGCTTTTCATATGTTATCCGCCCGTAGCTCTTCCATTCGATTCCAGCAAATTCTACATTATTTTCATCCGCCAGCAGTGTTTCAAGAAGTGAAACCGGCATCGGGCGGTAAAAATGATATCCCTGCCCGTAAGCGCACCCTATATCAAGGAGCATATCCACCTGCTCCTTTGTTTCTACACCTTCCGCAATCATCCGCATTTTCATCAGATGCGCCATTCTTATGATTGCCTCCAGAATCTCCATTCCCTTGTTTTCGCTGCTCTTATCCGCCTCTAGAAACTTCATGTCTATCTTCAGGATATCTACATTTACATCTTTCAGCATATTGAGGGAGGAATACCCGCTCCCAAAATCATCCATCAGCACAGTAAAACCGGCCCTTTTCAGCTCGCTCACGACCTCTGATATCGCCTTGTGCTCCTCCGCATAGGCGCTCTCTGTAATCTCAACTTCAAGCAATCTCGGCTCAAGACCATACTTCTCCGTCAGCCCTTTAAAAACCGCGACTACATCCATCGTATACAAGTCAATTCTCGAAACATTCACTGAGATTGGTATTGCTTTATGCCCTGTGTCTATCCATCCTTTTATGCGTTTGCAGACTTCCTCCCAGATATACAGATCTAAATTGGTTATAAATCCATTGCTCTCTAAAAGTGGAATAAAGTCCCCCGGAGATATGATTCCCCGCTCTGGATGAACCCATCTGACAAGAGATTCAAGTCCTACAATCTTCCCTGTCTTCATATCACATTTAGGCTGCGCATAAAAGGTAAACTGCCCCTTATCAAGCGCCTGCTGGATTTCGGTCAAAAGCTTGTGGTCTTGCTCCATCTTTTGCATCATTCCTGAATCATACCAGCAGACACGCTGCGCAAAATTCCCTTTTATGGACGCCAGAGCCACCACGGCCCGATCATACATCATACTGACCGACAATTCCTTATCGTCTATCTCATATAATCCAAAAGCCGGCAGGAATCCCGCATTACCGGCATATTGTTTCACATACCCTAGAATTTGGTTCTGCAGATTTACAATTACAGCTTTATCGTCCGGAAGAATAATACAAAAATCGTCATCTCCCATATAACCGGCTATCCCCTGATGCCTCTCCTGCGCCGCTTTGAGATGCGCGCCTATATTTGCAAGAAATTTATCCCCCGCCGCTCTTCCATACCACTCGTTAAAAAGTTTAAAATGCTCAATGTCTATAGCCATCAGGCAGTATCGCCGCCCGTCGGCTCTTTTCAAAAATTCTTCAGCCCTTTCCAAAAATTCTGAGCGCCGGCAGAGACCAGCACCAAGTCCCAGATATAGTTCTCTTGTATTTTTCTCCTTTTTCACCTCATTCTCTTTCCGCTTCTTCTGATCAATATCCTGAATAAAACACATGATAATTTTATCATCACTGTCCCCTTGAAGCAGCGGCACTGCCCTTTGATCTACCCAGCAATAGCCTCCTGAGACAAGCTTCTTCCTGAACTGTCCGCTCAGTCCCTGCCCGTCAGTCTGGCTCTTTAGCCTTTCCAGTATTTTATCCAAGTCCCAGAACTCCAAAAATATTTCCCTGTCATCCGGGTGAATCATATGCTCCGACACATCAGCAAGCAACTCTGACAGACAACCCTCATATGCAGGAATTTCATATTTCCCATCCACATGACATAATATCTTATATGTATTATTCGTCAAATTAATCTCATACAGCTCATCATATGCAGTCACACTTGTAAGATTATAAAAAAGGTTTTTATTTTCTTCCTGCACCGCTCTGCAAAACACGATATTGGCGTTCCCTATCTCCGGCCATTCTATGACCCCCGTATTGACTTCCACCCAGCGCTGTACTACCTTATTATAAAACATCGTACTGACATTGTTGTTCTTTTGCAAAGGACAGTCCCTGCACGGCTCATTCTCCCCGCACAAAGCTTCATAACAGAAATCTCCTTTCCTTACATTGGGAAAGACCCTCTTAAGAGCTTTATTAAAATGAAGAATATGATATTTATTATCTGTGATATATACGGCAGCTTCCATGTTCCCTTTAATTTTATCCATATTTCAACCCACCTACAATTCAAATTACACTAGCTTATTTTATAGTATAGTACTATTTTGACGAATCAGTCAATGCAATTACCATTTATACTATGCACATTTCTGAATTTAACTTGATACAAGGTAAAATTTATATTAAAAATGCCGAAATCCTCCCACTATTTCAGACGAATATAGTATAATGAAATATATTAATCTATTGAAAAGGGGCTGACTATATGAAATTGTCATTTATCGGCGCTGCCCACGAAGTAACGGGAAGCTGCCATTACCTCGAAGCCTGCGGAAAACGTATTCTTATTGACTGCGGCATGGAGCAAGGACCTGACCTTTATGAAAATCAGGCTATACCCGTACCTCCGTCAGATATTGATTATGTCCTTCTGACACACGCCCACATTGATCATTCCGGTAATCTGCCGCTGCTGGCTAAGCAGGGATTTACGGGGGAAATCATCTCCACCTTTGCCACTTCCGATTTGTGCAGCATCATGCTGCGGGACAGTGCGCACATTCAAATGTTTGAGGCAGAATGGAGAAACAGAAAAGCCCGGCGCTCTGGCGCTCCATTGTACGAGCCAATCTATAACATGGAAGACGCAGTGGCGGCCATCTCACTTCTTGCCCCTGTTGAATACAATACCATGATAGATTTGTGCGACGGTATCCAAATCCGCTTCACTGACGTGGGGCATCTCCTTGGTTCCGCGTGCATCGAAGTCTGGATTAACGAAAATGGAATTGAAAAGAAAGTTGTTTTTTCTGGAGATGTAGGAAACACGAATCAGCCTATTATCAAAGATCCTCAGACCGTGGAGGAAGCCGATTACGTCGTGATCGAATCCACCTACGGAGATCGAATTCATGCTTCCGAAAGACCGGATTACATCAAAGATTTGGTACGGATTCTGCATTCCACCTTCGCCAAAGGGGGAAACGTCGTCATTCCTTCCTTCGCGGTAGGACGTACACAGGAACTTCTTTATTTTTTCAGGGAAATCAAAGATAAGAATTTGATACCAGAATATGCGGATTTTGAGGTGTATGTTGACAGTCCGCTGGCTATTGACGCCACCAGCGTATTCCAAAAGAATACTTATTCTTGTTTTGACGATGATGCTCTGGCACTGATCGAGCAAGGAATAAACCCACTCCTGTTCCGTGGATTGAAGACGACTATTACAAGCGATGAATCAAAATTGATCAATTTCGACGACAAGCCTAAGGTTATTATTTCCGCCTCAGGCATGTGTGAGGCCGGGCGCATCCGGCATCACTTAAAGCACAATCTATGGCGCAGAGAAAGCACCATTCTATTTGTAGGTTATCAGGCCATGGGCACTCTGGGGCGTAAGCTTATAGAGGGCGCCGACTGTGTGAAGCTTTTTGGAGAGAATGTGGAGGTTAACGCAAATATCGAAATCCTTCAAGGAATCAGCGGGCATGCCGATATGAACGGCCTGCTGAACTGGCTTGACGGGTTTAAGAAAAAGCCGTGTCATGTCTTCGTGGTACACGGGGAAGATACCGTGACCGACTCCTTCGCCCAGCTTGTGACAGAACACTTTGCAGTCCCTGCCTTCGCCCCCTATTCCGGCGGATGCGTGGACCTTACGACAAACACTATCTTGAGTGCCGGCGTTAAAGTGCCCAAAAGAGCCGTGGAAAAGCCTGCCCGCATGCGTGCTTCCAACGCTTTCAACCGAGTGGTCGCAGCGGCCAAACGGCTTATGGATGTAGTGCTTAAAAATGAAGGACTCGCCAATAAAGATTTGGCTAAATTCGAGACACAGATACAAAACCTCGCAGATAAATGGGATAGGAATTAGGAAGATTTGGATTGAGTTGTGTGGGGGGTATGGGGGAAGTACCCGGTCAGAAAAGAGAGGCGCAGGCGGAAAGTTTCCTATCACGGCACGTTCACGAGCTGCTAATCCCGGCCACGAATTGCTAAGTGCCTCGGTGACATCGTCCAATGGGACTCCGTCGCCGGTTCACTAAGCACTTCGGACAGTGTATCAGCGGCTCTCCACTTAACGCCGTGTACGGAATCTTTCCGCCTGCGCCTCTCTTTCCTGACCGGGCACTTCCCCCCTTCTATCCCTCTACACTCCTCAAGAGGGAAATCTTTGGAAATTGTATGTTTTATGTATGGATATACATAAACTTTTTGGTATAGGACGCTCTCGAACCGGCTTTGCCGGTTATGAATTGCTGTCTGTTGTTAGTAGTTTGCGTTTCATATAAGCACACATATTCAAATCACGTATTGTCTTGAGCAGCGTAGTGGGACGAGAGGGGAGGAGACGGGTTGCAGGGGGAGGGCGGCAGGGGAAAGCTTCCGTGCACGGCGTTAAGTGGAGAGCTGCTGATACACTGCCCGAAGTGCTTGGTGAATCGGCGACGGAGTCCCATTGGACGATGTCACCGAGGCGCTTAGCAATTCGTGGCCGGGATTAGCAGCTCGAGAACGTGCCGTGACAGGAAACTTTCCCCTGCCGTCCTCCCCCTGCAACCTGTCTCCCTCAATCTCCCTACCAACTCACACTATTCATACCTCACCATCTCCCGCCGAAGTCTCTGCATAATTTTCTTCTCGAGTCTGGATATGTAGGATTGGGAGATTCCGAGGAGGTCTGCGACTTCTTTCTGGGTCTTTTCTTCTCCGTCGGGGCTGCCTAATCCGAAGCGCATGTTGACGATGGTGCGTTCTCTGCTGGAAAGGCGGCTGATGGCTTTGATTAAGAGTTTCCGCTCTGCTTCGTTTTCCATATCCCGGTAGATTGTGTCTTCTTCCGTTCCCAATATATCGGAGAGAAGGAGTTCGTTGCCGTCCCAGTCTACATTCAAAGGCTCATCTATGGATACTTCCATTTTCGTTTTGTTATTGCGCCTGAGATACATGAGAATTTCATTTTCGATGCATCGGGACGCGTAAGTTGCAAGTTTGATTTTTTTATCAGGCTTAAAGGTATTGATGGCTTTAATCAGTCCTATGGTGCCGATTGATATCAGGTCTTCTACCCCGACGCCGGTATTGTCGAATTTTTTAGCGATATATACCACCAAACGAAGGTTATGTTCTATGAGAACTTTTTTAGCTTTTTCGTCATATTCTGTTCCAAGCCCGGCTATGGCCTCTGATTCCTGTTCTGCTTCCAGAGGGGCTGGAAGTACATCGGAACCGCCTATGTAATGGATATCCTTCTTCTCCGGGAAAAATATAGTGCGGAAAGTGGGCATCACTTTTAATTTGAATTGGTTGGGTACTGCTATTTTTATCATCATCTATAATCCTCCTAATAATTGTGCGGATGTAATATCAATTCATATGTTCCATCTAAAAACCCGTGCTGGCCGGAAATGCCAATCAGAGGTGATATCACTTCTTTCTCTTTCTTTCCGTGTATGCACATTCTGTCGATTGTGATTACCGGCAATACTCCTTCTCCTTTCTCAACCGTGCGAAAAGGAATATAGCGGACCTTCTGTATTTTTTCTGTTTCAGTTAATTTTTCCATTGCTTTCTTGTCAATAATATTTACAGGCTTACCCGTCAGAGTATCGTAAAGCCCATTTCCACTGTCTATTACAGCCTTTAGCCTCAGGGAATGTTCTCCAATATAAAGCGTAGCTTCACATTGGAATTCCTTCAGTTTCCATAAAGATTCTAAAAACCGCATTCCTCCGGTAACCAGAAACCAGCAGCCAATCAGTACCCCAAAAAACAGACATCCTATCCTAAAATATCCCCCTGTGTACTGGGCAATCCAATTCATTGCGCCTCCAAGCAGAAAACTTGTCAGGTAAAGCAAAATCATGGATTTCCAAAAGATACGATTTTTTATGGCTTTCAGGCCTATTATCACCATTAATGTATTTATCAAGGTGTGTAGACATATGATTTTTATAAACGAGGGCATGGGAATCATAATGACAGCACAAGTGCACACAGCCCCTGTCAGAGCTCCCAGCGCGACATTTCCATGTGTGGCAGAACATGAAAGCGCACGCCTGATAATCAAGAGCACCAGATAGTCCATCAAAAAATTCACAAGAAAAAATACGTCTATATATAATTCATATTGCACATGCGTCCTTCTTTCTCTTCAGATACTAAATCGATTTGGTACTTAAGCAAGACCTATTATAATCAACCTCTGTCTTATTTTTTGTCATATGTTGCGAATGAACCTTTTTTTCATTCGACACCGCTGTTTATGGGGAATCTCTGTGCTTTTGTCGAAATACGAATAGATATCTTCTGGAAATTGCTCGTGATTTGTCAGATAGATGAGAATAAAAATGTTTCTTATAACAAAAAAACAGAGACATGGAAACATGTCTCTGCTCTTTTTATTATATGCTATAGATATTTTTTTATTTCTTGAAGAAATCCGGAATCTTAATAGACTGCTCTTTTACCTTGCTGGATGGTGTTCTCGGCGTCTGAAGCGGAGGTACTGCCCCCTGCTGCTGGCTGGCCCGTGTACCATAGGCCGGACGTTCTGTCCCGAAATCCAGCTTTGGAGCGGACTGCGCATCCCCAAATCTTCCTGCACCGGCAACCATATTGCTCTTATGCTCCAGTCTGTTCTGAAGCTTCGATGCTGTGCCTCCTACATTGTGAAGACCGGTAGCGATAACCGTAATTGTCGCTTCATCGGACTTGCTGTCGTCATACATCGCACCAAAGATAATATTCGCCTCTTCTCCGGCAAGATCCTGTACATATTCCGCCGCGTCGCTCGCGTCCATAAGAGTGATATCACCGGAAATATTGATAATAACATGAGACGCGCCGGCAATCGTAGTCTCCAAAAGCGGGCTGGCAACAGCCTGTTTAACTGCTTCAAGCGCCTTGTCATCTCCCTTGCCCTGACCGATACCGATATGGGCAATTCCTTTGTCTGTCATTACTGTCTGAACATCTGCAAAATCAAGGTTGATCAAAGAAGGAACGTTAATCAAATCAGTGATACCCTGAATACCCTGCTGAAGAACCTCATCCGCCTTCTTCAACGCTTCCGGCATCGTAGTTCTTCTGTCTACAATCTCAAGAAGCTTATCATTCGGGATAACAATCAGTGTATCTACATTTTCTTTCAACTTTTCAATTCCTGAAAGAGCGTTATTCATTCTTGTCTTGGATTCAAAACGGAAAGGCTTGGTTACGACACCAACCGTCAAGGCTCCCTGCTCTTTGGCGATACGTGCCACCACAGGTGTCGCACCTGTACCGGTACCTCCACCCATACCACATGTCACAAAGACCATGTCGGCGCCTTTTAATGCCGCGGAGATTTCTTCTGCACTCTCCTCTGCCGCCTTCTCACCAATCTCAGGCTTTGCCCCCGCCCCAAGTCCTTTGGTAAGCTTGTCCCCTATCTGCATAAGCGTAGGAGCTTTACATAACTGCAATGCCTGTTTATCTGTATTAATAGCAATAAATTCAACACCTGCGATTTGTTCGTCGATCATTCGGTTTACCGCGTTATTTCCGCCTCCACCGACACCAATTACGATTATTTTCGCTGCTGATTCTGATTCGTTTGTTTTAATTTCTAACAAGAGTTTCTCCTCCTTTGTCACCTTATTATATTATACACCCTTTATGTCCAATATGCGTTTAGCTATATATAAGACTATAATATAGTCTTTTTCCCAAAATATCAATAGAATTTTCTATATTTTCTTATTTTTTTATTCACTTTATACAGCTTTAAGAGCCAAACGACAACAAATTGACAGGGCATTATAGTCCATCCTCATTTTCATCGGTCTGTCCACCCTCAGACGTCTCACCGTTCTCCTCCTGCGATTGTTCTTCCTCCTGCGTCTCATCCCCTTCTTCTGCCGGTTCCTGTGCGGCAGGTAATTCCGGAAGCACGTCTTTGTCGAAACTGACGGTTGTGTTCGTCTCACTGTAATTTTCCAGATGAAGTGTTCCGCCCTGTTCTCCAAGCTTCGCAAGAATCGGCGGTATCTGCGCAATCTTATCACCAAAATTATTATCGCCGAGGATGGCACATACCTTGCCCAAGAACAGATACAGCCCTTCTTCATTGCACACGATTCTGTCCGGCGTCAATTCATATTTCTTCAGCGACTGGCTCATCTCCAAAAGGTTCTCGAACACCTTTTTATTTTCCTTGCTGACCGGAAGTTCTTCATAAAGAGTGACCTTGTCCACGGCAAGCCCCTCGATACAGGGGACATCATCCCACCACTCTGTGGTCTGTGCCAGTACGATCCCGTCTTTATCGAAATAGACGCAGTCATCCCCGAACTCTATGTAACCAACGATCCGTTTCTCCGACACCGTCACCTTCATGGTCCAAGGATTCTTCATGCTTACCTTGACCCCTTCCATCGCCGGCAAAAGCTTATAGTCCGTCAGGTGGTATTTAATCATCAGATAGATGCTGTTGGTAGACAGCTCGTCCTCCTCCATCCAATCCGCTATTTCCTGATTGGACAAATAGCGGTTTCCTTGTATTTCTATTTTTCTCACTTGAAACAAAAGTAAAAAACCAATCATGAAAAGGCTTAGCAGCATAATAATCAGAATGACTGCATAAATCGTGCGCTTCCTGATGCGTCTTCTTCCTTTGTTCTTCTTATCGCTCATCCAATGCCTCCTGCTCGCCGTCTAAATCTCCCGTTGACACGGCGGCCAATCGGGGAAACAGGGCCACCCGGTGACCCTACTTCATTCTACCAGACTTGATACGTTTAGTACAAGCCCCATTTCTATAAGAAGGAACATGACCGACGTTCCTCCATAACTGATAAATGGCAGTGTGATTCCTGTGTTGGGAATTGTATTTGTAACTACCGCTATGTTCAATATTACCTGAATCATCATATGTGCCATCGCCCCCGCCGCAATGAGAGACCCGAACAAGTCCCTGCAGTGGGTCGCCACCAAAAAGAAACGCCAGATTAGAAGCAAGAACAGGAGTACGATGAAAGAGGCTCCCACCAGTCCCAGTTCCTCACATATAATAGAAAAAATCATATCATTCTGCGCTTCCGGGACAAACCCCAGCTTCTGTACACTATTGCCAAGCCCTGTGCCAAAGAGGCCTCCCGAGCCTATGGCATATAGTCCCTGCAGCGTCTGATAGCCCTTTTCGAACTTCTCTGGATTCCGCCATATGGCGAGACGCTCAAGACGGTAACTCTCAAGCGCAAGGAATACTCCCATAAAACTGATGCCCAATCCGGCCATCCCAATGAACTGTGCATATTTAGGGCTGGCCACAAAAATCAGGACTACACCGATTCCAAGGATAATGATGGCAGTACTCAAATTACTGGCTCCCACAAGCCCCACTATTGGTAAAATCCATATCATAATCCTGAGCATAGTTTTCATCTTGCCGATTGTTTTCGCATTGCGCATCACGAGCCAAGCCAGAAAGATAATCAAGGCAACTTTACAAAATTCTGAAGGCTGAAAAGAAAAAGGCCCCAAAGACAACCATCTTTTGGACCCGTTAATCTCTTTCCCGAACAGCATAACCGCAACCGAAAGTGCAATTGCAGCCACATATCCCCACACAGCGGCCTTCTGCCACACATGGTAATCTATATTCGCAACAAAAAGCATCATCACAAGCCCTAGTATTGTTGCAAACAATTGCTTTTTCAGGTAGTAAAAAGAATCATGAAATTTGACCTGACCGTTGTAAGCACTTGTACTGTAAAGAATGACAAGGCCGACTCCGACCAAAAGAAGTACGATTATAAGCAGCGTGTAATCCATCCCATGCCGCTTGTTTTTTTCTGACAATCTATCAACATCCTTCCTGCAAAGTTACAGTGCTAACACATATTTCTTGAATTCTTCTCCTCGTACTTCGTAGTTGCTGAACATTCCCCAGCTCGCGCAGGCCGGAGATAACAGAACCGCGTCTCCAGGACGCGCCAGCTCTACGCAGGCTGCCATCGCCTCCTCAAAGCTGTCCTTTAATATACAATCTGTAAAACCACATTCAGCAGCTTCTTTTTGAATCTGTTCTTTAGTAGCTCCGATCAGCACCAGATAGCGCACCTTGCCGTCAAAGCTCTGTATCCATTCATGGAAGTCGGACTTCTTATCATAGCCGCCTCCCAGCAGGACGGTGGGACGATTCATCGCTTGAATCCCCTTGATCGCTGCATCCGGATTCGTTCCTTTGGAGTCGTTGTAATAGACAACCCCGTTCTTCTCAGCCACAAATTCAATGCGGTGTTCTACACCCTGAAATTCTTTCACCGTTCTTCTGATAATCTCTATATCCACGCCATAGGCTGCCGCCATAGCCGCAGCCGCCATCACATTCTCATAATTGTGGACACCCAGAATCTTCAGTTCGTCTGTTTTACAGATTTCGATACCCGGCTCTCCCTTATGCGGTTTATAGACAATGCATCCTTCATCCAGATATATCCCTTGTTCCAGTTTATGCCGGCTGCTGAAATATAGAACGGACGCCCTCATTTTTTCTGCCATTGCCCTACAGGCCTCGTCTTCATAGTTCAGCACACAAGTATCTTCTTCCGTCTGGTTCTTTGTGATATCAAATTTTGCCCGCGTGTAGGCTTCCATCGTGTGATGTCTGTTGAGATGGTCGGGCGTAATATTCAAAATGGCACTGACTTTGGGGCGGAAAGTAATAACACTCTCAAGCTGAAAGCTGGACAGCTCAGCTACGATCACCGAATCCGCTCTTGTCTCAGCCGCCGCCTGTGTATAAGGGCTGCCTATATTTCCAACCACGAACGTACTCGCGAACGCATGCTTCATAATCTCTCCCAGCAAGGTGGTAGTAGTCGTCTTACCGTTGGTTCCCGTGATGCCCAGCACTTCTCCTTTTCCGCAGACGTAGGCAAGCTCAATCTCACCCCATATCGGAATTCCGGCTGCCTTCATACGTTCGATTACCGCAAGATCCGTGGGGATTCCCGGGCTTAACACTACCAAATCAAGCGAATTGACCGCCGTCTCCGGGAAATCTCCCAGACAGATCTCCACCCGGCTTTCCTCTCCCAGTTCTTCCTTCATCTTCCCCATATCCAGTTTGTCGTTGCCGTCGTGCAGTATCACACTTGCTCCTTTTGCCTCCAAAAGCCTGCAGGAACCAATGCCGCTGATTCCGGCGCCAAATACCAGCGCCTTCTTTCCATTCAAAACCATTTCCATTTCCTTCTTTCCTCTATCTGCCTGACGCTATTTTACAATGCCAGAAGCGCAATCAGACACAGAATAGCCGTAATTATCGCAAATACCGCGACGACCTTCGTCTCGCTCCATCCACACAGTTCAAAGTGATGGTGGATGGGAGCCATTTTAAAGATACGTTTCCCGCCAGTCTTCTTAAAGTAAGTGACCTGTATGATGACCGACAGTACTTCTACCAGATAAATCAGTCCCACTATCAAAATGAAGAGGGGCATCTGGAGCACGTACGCCGCAGAGGCCACAAAGCCGCCCAGCGCGAGAGACCCCGTGTCTCCCATAAATACACTCGCCGGATAGACATTGAACAACAGGAACCCCAGCAGCGCTCCTACGACCGCACAAGTAATAGGCTCAATGCCGCTTTTCGTGCCTATGGCTACCACCGTAAAAAATGTAGCGACAAGCACCGTCACGCTGGATGCCAGTCCGTCCAGTCCGTCGGTGAAATTCACACCGTTCACCGTACCGATAACGGCAATAAAAAGCACCGGTATCGCTACCCATCCAATATCCCAATATTTCCCTCCCGAGAAGGGAATTAACAGTGTAAGTGGAATCTTAGCCACCTTTACCATGTAAAAAGCAAACACAGCCGTCAGAAGGAACTGCAGCCCAAATTTCTGTGCGGGCATCAAACCGTCAGAACGCTTCAGGACAACCTTCAAGTAATCATCTAAAAATCCAATCAGTCCAAATCCCAGTGTGACAAAGAGTACCGGTATCACCTTGGGATACTCTCTTACATAGATCAATGATGTGACAACGATAGCAAGCAGGATAATGACACCGCCCATTGTAGGCGTTCCTGCCTTCTTCAGGTGGGACTTGACTCCCTCCTCCCGCTCTGTCTGCCCCATCTTAAGTCTTCTGAGAATCGGGATTATAATAGGTCCCATAACTACACTTATCCCGAATGCAATCAGCACCGGTATTACCATATTAAAGTCCATAATGCACCTCTTACCTTCTTTTGTTCTACGAAATAGTATAATGTATATGCTCCTTTTTGTAAAGCGGGTTACTCTGCGTTTTCCTCCGTATTTTCTTCTGTTTCGGGCACCGCCGCCTTCTCTATTCCCATATATGGCAGAACATTGTCGAATATATCCCGGATGACCGGAGCCGCGATCGTTCCTCCATAATAGACTCCCTGAGGATTGTATATAATACACATACCGATAATCTTGGGGTCGTCCGCCGGCGCAAAGCCGATAAAGGATGAAATGTATTTGTTGGCGCTTCTGGGAAGCGTCTGGCTTGTGGCTGTTTTCCCCCCAATACGGTATCCTTCGATATAGGCGTTTTTACCGCCCCCCTCAGAGACAACCGTTTCCAGAACTGCCCGCATGGTCGCAGAGGTCTCTGACGATACAATCTGCTCATCGCCGCCATAATCAAAAGTTTCTACTTTCTGTCCTTCCGCGTTGTAGGCACAGACGCCAAAATGGGGCGTAATCCTGCGGCCTCCGTTTATCAGCGAACTGACTGTGGCAGCCATCTGCATAGGAGTTATCTGAAACGATTGTCCGAAAGACATCGTAGCCAGTTCCACAAGTCCCACATTTTCCTTTTTATGCATAATCGTAGCCGCTTCCCCCGGCAGATCCACCCCGGTCTTTTCCAGCAGCTTGAATTGCTTCATATATTTATAAAAATTATCTACCCCTAACCGAAGGCCGACTTCAATAAACACCGGGTTGCATGAGTTCTGTACACCCTGCACGAATGTCTCCGAGCCATGGCCGCCCACCTTTGCACATCGTATTTTTCTGTCCTCCACAATCTTATAACCCGGACAGTGGAATTGATCGTTGAGGGACACCACCCCCTCTTCGAGCGCCGCCGACGCCGTGAAAACTTTAAATATAGAGCCCGGCTCATAGGTGTCGTTGATGCACCGGTTCCTCCACATCTGGTTCAAAAGCTCCTGCTTCTTCTCCTCATCCATCCCCGTTGTATCTGTCCCCGTATTTAACGTAAAGGGCTCGTTCAGATTAAATTCCGGCACATTCACGCAGGCATAGACTTCTCCGTTCTGGGGGTTCATAAGTAATATGGCCACCCCGTCGGCCTGCTTTTCTTCCATCACTTTTTCTGCCGCCTGCTGGGCATACGCCTGCAAGTTATAATCAATACTCAGCTGAAGCGTATCTCCAGCCACCGGCTCCACACGGTCTTCCGCTATACCGTCAAGCTCGACCCCTCTGGCGTCCGTGGTCGTCAATATCATACCGTTCTCTCCTTTGAGTATATCCTCATATTTGACTTCCAGACCGATAATTCCTTGATTATCCCCGCCGGTAAAGCCGAGGACCTTGGAAGCCAGTTCTTCATATGGATAGTAGCGCTTAAAATCCTCGTCCACCTTTACCCCGTCAAACTCATATTCACGGATGCGGTCCCCCACCTCTTTGGCCACATTAGTTTTGATGCGCTCCATCGAAGATACCTTTTCCACCCTCTTCCGCACCTCCGCCTCTGAGAGGCCGAGTTCTTTTACGAGCATGGAAATGACTGCCTCTTTATCCTTCACTTGATTATGTATTACAGAGATTGTACATACAGTTTTATTTGTTGCCAGAACCTCTCCGTTTCTGTCAACAATCTCTCCTCTGGCCGCCTTGATATCCCGCTCCCGCTCATGAAGATCCTCTGCTTTTTTCTGATAGTATTCGGCATCGAAGACCATCAGATAAATCAGGCGTCCGATCAGCCCAAGTATAAGAACCAGTGCACACAGAAAGACTACCAGCGTTTTTTTCTTATTATATGTTTTATTGCGCATAAAAACCTCGGGAAATGATAATTATTATACCTTATTATCATTCACCTGAGGTTATACCCTAAATCTTATATTTCCCCATTATTCCGAAGGAGTAGTTTTTGTTATATTCAAATAAGGAAAAGCCTCTGCCATAATATCTGCGGACAGCTGTGTAATCAAATTGCTGGATCTCCCCTGATTAGGTACGTTGGGTTCATCCACAACCACATAAATCATAATCTCAGGATTCTCCTGCGGTGCATAGCCGATAAACGACACAACGTTCTTGTTTTCCCCACGGGGGAGTTTTTCTGCTGTACCGGTCTTACCGCCGATATCATATCCTTCTACCTGTGCATAGCGGCCACTGCCGTTTTGCACGACGCTGTACATATAACTCTTTAATGTATCCGATGTCTTTTTGGATATTGTCTTCTTCTGCAGAATAGGATCCTTCGTCTCAATTACGTTTCCATTCTGATCCTGAATTTCCTTCACGATATGTGGTTTATAATAGTTTCCTCCGTTTATTAAGGAGCAGAATCCCGATGCCAGCTGTGTCATGGTGACATTGAAGTTCTGGCCAAATGAATTCGTGGCAAGATCTGTCTCTCCCATATTATCTACTTTATAGAGCAGTGCAGAGGTCGCCGCGTCGCCGGGCAGATCGATTCCGGTAAATTCACCAAATCCAAAAATATGCTGATATTTTGAAAATTCTTCTGCTCCGATGCCAAGGCCAATCTGCATCAAGGCAACGTTACAGGAGTTCTCCATGACCTGTGTCAGATTCTGCGTTCCATGGCCGCCCTCGTCGTAGGCGATACACTTGATATCGTAATCACCGACATGAAGCGAACCTCCGCAGTAATATGTCTCGTCCCCCTTTAAAGCGCCTGTCTCAAGACCCGTGGCTATCGTAAAGGGCTTGATAGTAGAACCCGGCTCAAAAGTGTCCGATACACAGAAATTTCTCCAGAGCTCGTTCAGCTTATTCAGCTTATCCTCCGAGGAAAGCGCGTTGATTTCCTCTTCCGTATAATATTGGGATAAATCCCTTGGATTGTTCAAATCAAAATTGGGATAAGACGCCATTGCAAGAATCTCTCCCGTATTGGGCCGCATCATGATGACTGCCGTATTCTTGCTGCCCAGCCCTTCCTCCGCCCCGTTTTTATGCTCTTCGTTAAACGCAAGGATATGTTTCTCTACGATAGACTGTAGATTCGTATCGATGGTACTTACGATAGAACTGCCATTCACCGGCTCTTTTACAGTCTGCTCCACTGCGGATTCCGCGTTCTGATATCCGTACTCTCTTCCGTCGGTTCCATTTAAAAGAGCATTATAGGATGCCTCCAGCCCCACTGTGCCAACGTTGCCGTCCGATGTAAATCCCAGAACATCTGAGGCCAATGTGCTGTATGGATAAGTCCGTACATAATCTTCCTCCAGCCATATACCCACTACATTGGCATCCTCCTTGGCCGCGGCCTCGTAAGCCTTGGCCGTATCGTAGTCTACACCCTTTTTCAAGACCGCATATCTACTGTCCGGCTTCTCGTCCAGCACGCCCTCCACCGTAGACGGTTCTATTTGAAAATACGTCTGCAGGGCCTCAATCGTTGCCTTTGTATACTTCTCCGCTTTCTTCTCATCGCTCAACAGCACTTTGGCGTCCAGTATCACATTGTACACTCTTTCGCTGGTGGCAAGCTTGGTGCCATTCGTATCTATGATGTCGCCGCGCTTGAACGGTATGGTCCTGCTGCTGTACTGCTGCTGGTCCAATACATTTTTCGTATAAGTTTCACCCTCTGATGCGTTGATATAGGTTATCCGGCCTATAAGAAAAACAAAAGCTAGTAAAATTGCCATAAAGAGCATTACTAGCTTTTTCTGCATTTTCTTTGTAAATCTTTGTTTTAAAGCCGGAACCTTTCTCTTTCTTCTTCCTGCCATTTGATTCACCTTTTACTTACTTGCTTTATCGGACTTTGCGAGAACCCCGCTCTCCGGAATGTCCTCGTATTGTTTCACATAATCATTTACCGGATTCTGATAGGTTATAATTTGATCCTGATTTGCGTAGACCATCCCCATCTCGTTAATCGCTTTGTCTCTCACCGTCTCCAGATTAATAGAATCCACTACCGCATTATATCTGGTATTATTTTCTTCTTTAGCCTGCGCCAGCTGCTGCTGAAGTAATGTAATATTCTCAGAGCGGCTTGTCAGTTCTGCTCTCACCTGCAAATACCATACACAGACTCCCAGCGCCAATACTGCCGCGATTGTAAGAAATGCGACATAAGCCGGATTCATATGAAGCGCTTTTTTGCGGTTCTTCTGAACCTGCTGGCTGACTTTCTTCTGCCTTTCAGGAGCCTCTTGTTCCCATTCCCGTCTTCTCGGCATTACCTCTGCCTGACGGACTGTGTTTCCATATATGTATGTGCTGCGTGCTGACTGGCGACCTGATGTACGGACTGTTGTGCTGCGCCTTGCTGCCATGCGGCTCACCCCTTTTGGTTTTATACTTCCCTACATAGTTCCATTTGCCAACCCACTCAAAACAAATTTTCAGCTAGCTCCGTTCAAATATACGAAGCTTTGCACTTTTTGAGCGGCTGTTGGTCTCCAATTCTTCCGCACTTGGAAGAATCGGTTTTCTTGTGATAACTCTCCCCTTTGAGACTTTTCCGCATACACATACCGGAAAAGTACTCGGACACGTACAAGGGTTTTCATTTTTCTTGAAAATCCCTTTTACAATTCTATCTTCCAGCGAGTGGAATGTAATAATACAAATCCTTCCGCCTGTATTCAACATATCAATCATCTCATCAAGTGAATCCCTGAGAACTTCCAGCTCCCTATTCAATTCAATTCGAATTGCCTGAAAAGTTCTCTTTGCAGGATGCCCTGATGTTTTTTGAATCTTCATCGGGATTGACTGTCTGATTATCTCAGACAACTGGGCCGTAGTTTCGATGGGACCCTTCCCGCGCGCCGCTACGATATGTTTGGCAATGTTCTTCGCGAACTTGTCCTCACCGTAGTCGCGTATAATGCGGAAAAGGTCCATCTCACTGTAGCCATTGACGATGTCCTTTGCTGTCATACTCTGACGTGTATCCATTCTCATATCCAAAGGTGCATCTGCCCGATAGGAGAATCCCCGGTCTGCCGTATCCAACTGATAAGATGATACGCCCAGATCGAGCACGATCCCATCTACTTTGTCAATGCCGATTTCATGGAGCCTTGACTTCATATCACAATAATTGCTCCTGATTATTGTAACTCTCTCCCCGAAGTCAAGTAGTCGGGCGCCTGCGGCCTCAATCGCCGCCGCGTCCTGGTCTATTCCAATAAAACTCCCCTTGTTGCTTAAACGTTGACATACTTCATACGCATGTCCGCCTCCGCCAAGTGTACCGTCGACGTAAATGCCGTCCGGCTTAATAGAAAGGCCCTCTATTGTTTCACTCAGCAATACTGATTTGTGTTCAAATGTCATAGTCTCCTCCTGAAATTTAGCTGCTAGATACAGGAACTCATACTTTCCTGTTGATATTAAATGCTAAGTCCCAAATCCTCCATGTCATTTGCAATATCTTCGATATTTTCCTCAACATCAGCAGTACGTGCTTCCCACGCTTCTTTGCTCCAGATTTCTACTTTGTCCAATACTCCTGCGAGCACGACTTCTTTTTCCAAATCTGCATAAGCACGAAGTGAAGAAGAAATCAAAACTCTCCCTTGTTTATCGAGTTCTCCTTCTACTGCGCTTCCTAAAAAGAAACGTTTGAAATCTCTGGCCTTTTTGTTAGTGAGTGGTAAGGTTCTTAGCTTTTCTTCAAAGGCTTCCCATTCGTTGTCAGGATACAGAAATAAGCAGCCGTCCATTCCCTTCGTAATTACAAAATGTTCTCCCAGACTATCACGTAATTTTGAAGGAATGATTAACCTGCCTTTTGAATCAATACTATGATTAAATTCACCTGTCAACATAGGAATCACCTTCTTTCAAAGTGGTCTGCCACTTCTCTACCACTTTGCACCACTATTCACCACTTTCTACCACTTGAAACCATTGTAACCCACTTAAGCCCCCTTTTCAACCCCTTTTTTGTATTTTTTTATTTTTACTTATATTGCAATTTTTCCTACCGTTGACGTTACGAATTTCTTACTTTTTCGTTAAAAACCGCGGTTTTTGGCCATTTCCGCGCACAGCCATGGAACCATTTTTACATGAAATATACTTTGTAGTGGTAAATTTTACCATTCTGATCAAAGTGGGGGATTTTCCCACTTTATTTCACGATATATAAAAAAGTGGGGAATCATGCATGCCGCATTCCCCACTTTTGAGCAAAAAAAATAGAATCCGTAAATATAATATTTACGGATTCCCCACTTCTTTATTATTACATAAGCTGGATTCTTATTCTGAAGCAGTCAGCGTGCCCAGATACGTATTCACTGCAGTATAATCTATCTCGGCCATCTTGCGAGGCTGCTTTGACTCATAAGAATCATATGCCGAATACCCAAGCCAGCCAATCAGAGCAACAGCAACGACTATCATCAAAGTACTTCTGACAGCGTGCATCATCTTCTGCTTTCTCATAATCTGCTTGCGGTTTGCTTTATTCTTCTTATACTGATCCACTTTTTCCTGACTCATATGCCCGACTCCTTTTCTTTGCGATAGTCATATTTTAGCATACTTCTAACCACAGTACAAGTATTTATCTGAAGGAACAGCAGCACGGCTTATACAACCACAATGATGCCGCCGTCATTAGCATACATACTTGAAATTCCTCTGGTATCTAAAATTATGATGTCTTTTAACTTCATTTTTTCTTCCAGCATTTTCTTCACACTGAGCGCTCTATCCGGGCAGTTACAATGGGAAATCGCCAAAGTCTTATGCTCACTGTCCTTTATGTCCTCCGCAATAAAACCTGCCATCTTCTGAAGCGCCTTGTTCACCCCCCGCGCCTGACTTAGCTGGCATATCTCACCTTTTAGGGTAGCACCCATGACAGGCTTAATGTTGAGCACCGTCGCCGCAATTGCCTTCAATCCGGTAAGCCGGCCGTTCTTCCGCAATGTCTCCAGCGATTCCAGCACAAAATAAGTATGCTGTCCGCGGATATACTCTTCCACCGCATTAATCACTTCCGGAAATGTCATTCCGGCTTTTTCACATTCCACAATCTTTTGGGCAATCAAAGTCTCTCCCACCGACGCCGAGCGTGAATTGAAAATATAAATGTCTTTATCTCCATATTCTTCGTGATACAAATTCTTGCCTAAAACGGCGCTATTGTAAGAACCGCTCAGCTCTGCCGACAGTGTCACGGCATATACATGTTCTGCCTCACAATTGAATCCTTCCATGTAAGTCTCAGGAGAAGGACAGCTTGACTTCGGACAATTAGGACTTGCCGCTACCTTCTTCAAAAAATCTTCTTGATCAAATGTTTCATCATCTATAATATGATAATCGTCCACCTGAATTTCCAGTGATGCAGTCGCAAAGCATCCTGACGCTTTCATTTCCTCTGTCAGCTCCCCACAGCTGTCTACGATTATTTTATAGCTCATAATCTTACCTCCCGAAATATGTCATCTATTTCTATAATATGTAGTTTTTAATACTACTTTGTTTATCATACCATATAACCGTTGGAAATAAAAGTCTTTTTTATGTCTATTCTTCCAGTTTTATCGTGCGGGAAACTCCCAGCGCGATTCCCATCTCAATCATCAAAAACACTATCGAGGTTCCCCCATAGCTGATAAATGGAAGCGTGATTCCCGTTGTAGGTATAAGGTTTATAACAACTGCCACATTTAGGATGACCTGAATCGCAATGTGGGAAAATATCCCTGTGACCACCAGTGAACCGTACATATCCGGAGCGTTCTGGGCTATGAACAGCAGCCGGTACAGCAAAAGCCCAAAGAGGACCAAGACCATAATCGCACCGAACACACCAAGCTCTTCACATATAATAGTAAGAATCATATCGTTCTGTACTTCCGGTATTATCATTTTCTGGGCGCTGTTTCCCAATCCCTTTCCAAAAAAGCCGCCGGAACCGATTGCGTAAAGTCCCTGCACCGTCTGAAACGCGCCCGAGGACATATACTTTTCAGGGTTCAGCCAGGCAAGAATACGGCGAAGGCGGAAATTCGTACTGCTTTCCAGGACCCTGCTCAAAATAACGGACGCGGCTACCAGTACTCCTATCCCGCCCCCAGCCGCTATCAAAAAGGGCTTTGTCTTCGGATGAACTACGAATACGATAAAGCAGCAGATTCCCATAACAATGATACCCGTACTCAGGTTGTCCGTCAGCTTATATACCCCCAGCGCGGCCACAGCTCCCCACGCCAGCACAATCAACGTACCCTTCAGAGTATTGACGCTTTTTCCTATCTTACACACCAGATACGGTATAAAGAGAATCACCGCGATCTTCATCACCTCGGACGGCTGAAGCCGCTGCCCCGCAGGCATGCGCAACCATCGCCTCGCTCCATATACTTCAATTCCCAGAGGTGTAAAGTAAACAAGAGCCATCAAAAACATGGCGAACCAATACAACGCCATCGAAAACTTTGCATAAATATGATAGTCAATTCTGGACACGAACAGCATGATTCCCAAACCGGCCGCACTGAAAACAGCCTGACGTTTGAAAAAGTACATCCCGTCTCCGAACTTTGTCAGTCCTTCATAAGAGCTGGTACTATATAGCATAACCAGTCCAAAACAAATCAAAAACACCATAACGGCAAGCAGGCTGTAATCAAAATACCTGATTGCCACTTTCTTTTTTTTTCTAACTTTCCGTGCTGCCATCTGTCTACACTCCCACCTGCGCGGACGAACCGCCTTGTCAATACTTGAAAAGTATACCATATCTTTCTTCAAAGGTACAAGGTCAGATAAAGAAAAATGAAGATTTGCTTATTTTATGTTATATTAGAAGAAAGGAGGGTCTGCTATGACAAGAGAAGAACTATATCAGTCTATTTTTACCCATGATACTATTTATATACCTCCTCACGAGGAAGGCAGCGCACCGCTGGAAGTGGCGCTGGGATGCAGCTGGCACAAATGTACTTTCTGCGATTTCGCCAAAGACAAGTTTCTAATTCATCCTTTGGAGCGCATCGAACAAAACATGAAGATTCTAGGCATGCTTCGTCCAGATGCCGAACAGCTTTTTCTGCTGGGCGAGAATGCTTTTGTTATGAGTACAGACTATCTATGCCGGATACTGGAATTGAAAGAACAATATATGCCCCGGATAAGGCAGTTCGCCATGTATTCCCGCATCGATGACATTCTTCATAAGACCGACGGCGAGCTGCGCCTGCTGCACAGCAAAGGTCTCCGCGCCCTCCATATCGGTGTGGAGAGTGGAAGTGATTCTATATTAGACGCCAGAAACAAAGGAATTACCTCCGCCCAGACAATAACAGCGCTCCGCCGTCTTGACGCTGCCGGAATCGACTATTACCTAACTGTCATTCTTGGTCTCGGAGGGCGCACCTTCTCCCGCCTCCACGCGTTGGAAACCGCCTCCATGCTCAATAAGGTGCATCCAAAAAACATCTGGTGTCTCAAGTTAAAGCTCTGGGAGGACACTATTTTATATAGGGAAGAAAAGCAAGGCCTCTTTGACATGATGTCCGCAAAAGAGATGCTGGCCGAAGAATATCTCCTGCTGAAAAATTTGGCCGTAGAAAACTGTCTCTTTGAAGATACTACCGTGCTCGACAAGTATACGCTTCGAGGCATCTTGCCACAGCAGAAGCAGCAGCTTTTAGACGCTGCGAGTTATCTGTTCCATAATGAATAATTATGTCGAAAACTATATTGCAATTTAAAATGCCCAACAGTATAATATAGACAGAATTCACACGGGAGGATACACAATATGGCGACAACTTATCTGGTCGGTGAGCAGACGAAACGTAAAATTTTCAAAATCAGCCGGCAGTTATTTTACAAAAAGGGATATGACGAGACTACATACGATGACATCAGCAAGCTGGCCAAGGTAAATCGTGCTTTGATTCCATATTATTTTAAGAACAAGAAGAATCTGGCCTTGCTTGTGTTTCAAAAATTTATAGAAGACTACTATGCGGTATGTGATAAGACTATGGAGGGGCTCGACATGAGCGGTGAAGTGCGCACCGCTGTCTATATGTTTGGTTACTATCGCCTGCTCCGCAACCGGAATCTCGCCAAGTTCCTTATCCAGTTCCACAGCGATGTGGATTTCAACGAGCGTATGGTCACCAGCCAGAAGAAGTTTTTTGACGCTATTAATATGAATTTCTGTAAAGTTCCGGAATACGATTACGGCGTGCTGTCTCAGATGGATTATGGAATTGAAAAAGAGCTCATCCGCATGGCCTACTACGACGAAAATGTAGACATCGACCGTCTTTCTTCGATTGAATTTCATTTAATTCTTGGATACTTCGGGTATTCGAAAGAAAAAATTGACGAAATTATTACCGAAACCATGAAACATCTTGACAAATTCCAAATCATTTTAAAAGATCGTTTTAACTTTGAACTCACCGAAAAATAAAGCTTTTACGATAAGGGGAATTTCCCATAAGGGATTTTCTCCTTTTTTATGAACCATTCCGTTTTTGTGCATTATGTACAATCTATTTTTTCTACATCTTTTATCATTGACACTTTCCACAATTTTTGTTATTTTGACAATAGACCATGGTTTAGACTTTAGTCTACTATCGCCTGGGAACGATAGTAGGCTTAATGGCTGGGGAGCCATTATTTTGATATGATATGACTTTAATAACTTGGAGGAACTAAAAATGACAAACACAACTACAGTCTCGGCAAAGCAGCCGAAGGCCTTATATTTTTGCGGCTCAATTTTCACTTTCACTAACTTTTCCTACTATGGAATGAAGTTAGTGCTACTCTTATTTATCGCGGAAAAGACGTCCCGCGGTGGTTTAGGCTTAAGTAACTCAGAGGCCACCGCGCTTCTGGCAACTTTTATGGCGTTTTCTTATCTCTCTCCCGTGATTGGCGGCTGGATAAGCGACCGTTTCTTAGGCCCCAAACTCTGCGTGATTTTAGGAATGATTACTTCCGGCGCAGGGTATTTTCTGGCCTTCTCCGCGCACAGTAAGAGCGCGATTCAATTGACAATCCTTCTCTGCGTAATTGGGGGAGGACTTTACAAAAGCACTTCACAGACGCTGGTAGGCAACCTGTACGCTAACGACGACCCGCGAAAAGACGGTGCTTTCTCTATGACGTATACCTTCACCAACATCGGTGTTTTATTTGGTCCATTTCTCTGCGGCCTTGTGGCTAATCAATGGTTCGCAGTCAAAAAGGGCGGGGAGATTCTGGAATATGGTTACCGTACCGTTTTCCTTGTCGCCGCAATCGTTATCTGGATTGGGGCAGCATTCTTTGCCCTTGGACAGAAATTTTTCTTAAAAGATGTAAAAACCGCGGATAATGTTTCTGCAAAGGAAAACCTGAAAGTGAAAAAGGAGCTGGCAGCACAGCCGCTCACGAAGTCTCAGAAGCGCAGAATGGGCGTCATCCTGATTCTGGCCTTTTTTACAATATTCTTCTGGATTGCATACAATCAGGCTTCCATGTCAATCGCACTCTATATGCAGGAATTTATTAATCTTAAAATCGGGGGCTTCCAGATTCCGACAGCCTGGATTGACTCTTACAACGGCCTGCTCTGCGTTATCTTAGGGCCGGTGATGGCAGCCGTGTGGATGAAGCTCTCCCGCACAAAGGGCGGTGACTGGAATATTTCTAAAAAAATGAGCCTTGGATTCGTTTTCCTTGCAGCCGCTTTTGCTTTTATGATTGTGGCTGTTATGAAGACCGGCACGGTACCGGGCGAAGGCTCCAAAGCAAGTGTATTATTTATCATCGCTTTTATTACTTTCCAGAGTATCGGTGAGATGTGCTTCGCTCCGGTAGGATATGGTATGGTAAACAAACTGGCGCCTGCTAAATATGCTTCTCTTTTAATGGGTGTATGGTTTGCGAGTATGTTTGTGGCAAATAAGTTGTCCGGTTATGTGGAACTTGTAATCTCTAAGCTGGGAATGCTTCAGGTATTTATCATCATTCCTGCGTGCCTGCTGGTTATCGGATTTTTACTGTTTGCCCTCAATAAGAAATTAGAAAACATGGCAGCGGATGAACCGCAGAAAGGAGTATCACATGAACAAAGTGGAAAAATTATTGGATATACTGAAGGCTCAGAAGCTTGATGGTATCTACATCACAAAGGAATCAAACGTAAAGTATACGACTGGTTATCCGGACGAACTGGCATACGCAGTTATATGTCCGCAGGGTCAATATGTCATCACAGACAGCCGTTTTACAGAGCTTGCGGAGAGCTCTTGTCCCGGATTCGAGATTGTGAACTGGCATTTATTTGACAGAAGTATTCCCAAAGCAATTGAAAATATCTGCTCTAAGGCCGGCATCAAACGGCTCGGCTTCGAGGAGTGTTTTACAACTTATGACAAATATGCCGATTTAGAAAAGCGGCTCGGCGCCTATGGCATTGAACTTGTTCCTACCCAGAACATTATCGAAGAGCTGCGCTATGCAAAATCAGAAGAAGAAGTCGCCAATACCCGTATCGCCTGCGAAATCGCAGACAAAGCTCTGGAGGAGCTTATCCCATATATTAAACCCGGAGTTACCGAGCGTGAACTGTGCGCCCGCCTTGAGTTCAGCATGAAAATGCACGGCGCACATGATTTAGGATTCGAAACCATCCTTATATCAGGAGCAAAAACTTCTCTTCTCCACGGGAAACCGTCCGATAAGAAGATTGAAGAGGGAGATTTTGTATTAATTGACTTCGGCGCTAAATACAACGGTTATATTTCTGACATGACACGTACCTTCGTTGTCGGAGAGCCCAGCCAAAAGCAGCTTGAGGTCTACAATCTCGTGAAAGAGGGGCAGGAAACGGGACTTGAATACATGGGCCCCGGTATTCACGCCACAAAACCGGACGCAGAAATCCGCAAAAAAGTGGGCAGCTATGAAGAGTATTATTACGCCGGTATCGGACACGGGGTAGGGCTTGACCTTCACGAAGAACCGTTCCTTGGAAATTACGGCACGAAGACAATGGTTCCGGGATGTGTAATCACGATGGAACCGGGGATTTACATTCCCGGCTGGGGAGGGGTCCGCATCGAGGATACTGTCCTGATTACTGAAAATGGCAAAGAAGTGTTGACACATTTCCCAAAGGAGCTTATGATTCTTAAATAAAGGAAATGAAAAGGAGTTATGACTATGAACACAAAGTACACTGATTACATGCTGGAACAACTGCAGAATCTTCTGGCAATCGACAGCCCCTCTGGCTTCACGGCCAAAGCTGCCCAGTACCTTCTCGATGAATATACTCGTCTGGGATACGAGCCATATCAGGCAGTGAAGGGCGGCGTTATCGTAGACTTAGGCGGAAGCGACATGGATCACGCTGTCTTCATGGAAGCGCACGTTGACACTCTCGGGGCCATGGTTCAGGATATCAAGTCCAACGGACGCCTTGTCCTGTCCCCTGTAGGTGGATTGTCCCCCCTTAACGCATCCGGGGAGAACTGCCGCATCTATACCCGCACAGGAAAGAGCTACACAGGAACCCTGCAGCTCAACAATGCTTCTCTACATGTAAACGATGATTTTGAAAAAGCATCCCGCGCCTACAACAACATGGAAGTAGTAATCGACGCAGACACCTCTTCTAAAGAAGAGACAAAGGCTCTGGAGATTGAAAACGGAGATTTTGTGTGCTTCGATCCCCGCACGGTCATCACTGAGACAGGCTATATAAAAAGCCGTTACCTCGATGACAAGCTGAGCGCGGCCATCCTGCTCGGATACGCAAAATACTTAAAAGATAACCACATTGTCCCGGCAAGACAAGTATATCAGCATTTCACCGTCTACGAAGAAGTAGGACACGGTGGAGCCGCATCCATTCCGAGAAACGTGACCGAGGTTCTCTCTGTAGATATGGGATGCGTGGGCGATACGATTCAGTGTACAGAACGCCAAGTGTCCATCTGCGCAAAAGACAGCCGCGGGCCTTACACCTATCAAGTAGTGTCTAACCTGATCGAAGCTGCCAAAGCTGCGGACGTCGATTATTCCGTAGATGTATATCCACATTACGGATCCGATGCCGATGTCGCTTTGACCGCAGGTTACGATGTAAGCCATGGACTTATCGGAGCCGGGGTATACGCTTCCCACGGATACGAAAGAAGCCATGTGGACGGCATGAATAACACCTTCACCCTGCTGACAGAATATCTGAAATAGCCAATAGGGACAGGTCCCAACGCGTTGGGACCTGTCCCTCTCTACAATTCTCGCATAATTTTAATCATTTTCTGATATTTCTTGTATTTGTCTGTATAATTTTTTTGGGGTTGATACACTCTTCCCATCTTGGCAAATGTTTTTCCTGCATGTGATAAATCTGGGAAGGCTTTATCCTCAGCCGCACATAATGCGGCGAGTCCTAAAATACCTGCTTCTGGGCTTTCGAGAATCTGTATGGGCCGTTCCAGCATATCTGCCTTCATCTGCATGAACACATGGGATTGGGCGCATCCTCCGGTGGCGGTCAAATCGTTCATTTTTAATTCCAGCCTGCGCAGAACGTCGATGGCTGATTTTGTCTCAAAGCAGAGTCCTTCTAAAAGGGCCCGGTACATCATTCCTTTGTCACATGTCAAATCCAGCCCTGTAAAACATCCTTTTACTTGATTATATGCATCTCTGGTCTGGACGCTGGACAAATAGGGAATGCACATTAAATCGCCGCAGTCCTCGGGACATCCAAAATCTGCCTTTTCATATCTGTTCTCCTTTTCTTCCTGCCCCGGCACTCCAAAGTCTGCACCAAACTTATCCAAAAACCAGCGGATGCTTGTACCGTGTGCAAGGAAACCGATGGGAACCATGTACTGTCCGTCACGGATAAACGGCTCTGCGCACAAGCATGCTTCATAAAAGGAGTCTTTATAATCATTCTCGTCAATCAACAGGTTAATACTCTCTGAAGACCCTTCGCTGATGACGATATCCCCTCTTTCTGCACATCCCGCGCCAACCATTGCGCTGCATTGGTCATGGCACCCGAGAATGACCTCCACCTCCGGCGGCAGTCCAGTCCTTTCGGCTATCTCGGGCAAAATCTTACCCATATTAGTACCGGTAGGCCTGATCTCGGAAAATTTGTTTATCGGCACCGCAAATAAATCCGCAATTTTTTCTGACCACCGTCTGTTCTCAACATCCATAAAAAGTGTTCTGGAAGCGCTGGACGGGTCTATCATACGCTTTCCTGTGAGCTTGTAATTAATAAAATCTCCAAACAAAAAGTATTTGTCCGCATTCCGCTCAATCTCAGGGCAGTTTTTCCTTAACCAGAGCAGATTGTTAAGCGAGTATATATGGCTCAATGGCGCCCGTGTAATCTTATACAACTCTTCGGCAGAAATCAAGCCTAGGATTTCTCCCAGCGTGTCTTTTCCTCTCTCGTCCAGATAAACAATGCCATTCGTGAGAACACTTCCCTCTTCATCGAGGATGACCATCGTCTCTCCAATCGAGGATACCGCTATCTTTGTGATTTCTGTCCCGGCTGCCGCAAGCTCCGCCAACACCTCTTCCACCTGCTCCCAAACCTCGTTCGGATTCAGTTCTACATATCCCGTCCGGGGACTGTGCAGCCGGTATTCCCTGTGAGCCATATGTCTCATCGTCCCGTCCCGCTCCACGATGGCGGCTTTACATCCCGATGTCCCCACATCTAATCCAATATACGCCATAGCTGCACCTACACTCTGAATCTTGTCAATATATCAAGCTTCGCATCGGCCGTTACCCTGACCGCATCTCTGGCCGCCCTCATCATATCTATAATATCCGGCCGGCTATCCCCTTTCGTCATCTCCTTCACCGCATCTATATATGCTGTGAAAAATTCTGTGCCGACATTCAGCTTGGCAATCCCCAATCTGACCATCTTTTCCACATCTTCATCAGGAGTGCCTGAGCCCCCATGCACTACAATCGGGCATTCCACCGTATCCACCAGCTCTTTCAGCAAATCAAATTGAATCTTCGGCGCATATTTATACGCGCCGTGTGCTGTGCCAACAGAAACCGCAAGACAGTCTATTCCCGTATCTTTGACAAATCTGCGCGCCATCACAGGATCCGTGCATCCCTCCGCGATTACCTCCGGAGTTTCATCGGCCGTCACTATAGTTCCAAGCTCAGCCTCAACAGAAACCCCCACTTTGTGCGCAAGCTCTACCACACGCTTCGTCTCTCTTACATTCAGCTCATAATCCTCAGAGGCCAAATCAATCATTACCCCGGAGTATCCGCTCTCTATACATTTCTTCGCCTGCTCATAAGACCTGCCATGATCCAATCCCAGCGCAATTTTCACGTTGGAACGCTCCGCCGCAGTCTGGGCGATTGCCCGTATATAATCTGGCCCCGCATAATCCACATGTGCATGGTAAGTTTGTATAATCAATGGAGTCCGCTTATTTTCTGCGGCCGCCGCAACAGCCTGAACTGTCTCCATATTCATAGAATTAAACGCGCCTACCGTTATTTTGTGCTCCTTCGCATATTGCAGCACCTCTCTATAATTTACCAGTCCCATGATAATCCTCCTCATTCTACTCTTTTACTCTATGCTTACGCATGACATCAAAAAATACCGCAATTAAAATAATCAAACCTTTTGTAATATTCTGGATATACCAAGGTATCTGAAGCATACTCATGCCATTGGCAAGAACTCCCAGAACAATCGCTCCAAGCAGCGTACTTCCCATTCGGCCTTCGCCTCCAAGGTAACTGATACCGCCCAGATAACAGGCAGCCACCGCGTCGAACTCCATGGCATTTCCGGTGGTCGGCTGTCCAGTCGTCACCCTAGAACAGGATATAATACCACAGATAGCGGCCATCAGCCCAGAATACGCATATACAATCCATGTTACCTTTCGGATATTGATGCCGGAAAATCTGGCAGCCTCTTTGTTGCCGCCGATCGCGTATACATCCCGTCCAAACTTGCTCTTACTCAAAAGCAGCATACTGATCAAGAATAAGACAAGAAGGATAATTACCGGAATCGGTATAACATTGAGGAAATATCCATTCCCCAGCGCGCCAAAAGAAGCATCTACATTAATCATGTTTCCTCTTGTAATTACATAACACAACCCTCGGCCAATCAACTGTGTCGCCAAAGTCACTACAAAGGGCGGCAGTGGAAAACAGGAAAGGAAAAAGCCATTGAACACTCCGACCAGAAGGCCGGCTGCCAGACTTATCACGATCGCAGCTCCAAAAGGAAGCCCCGCGTTGGTGATGCTCCACGCACATAGGCAGGAGGTAAATCCCACCACGGAGCCCTGCGCCAAGTCAATTCCATTGATTATGATACACATCGTCATCCCAAAACCTAAGATACCAGTAATGGAAATAGATCTCATAATGTTGAACATATTCTTTACTGTACGGAAATTCGGCTGGAGTAAAGATATCAGTATACATATCGCTATCAGACCAATCAGCATGCCAAGATTATTGCGTATATAAATCATCACAGGATTTTGAGATTTTGTCTGCACGCGTTCCTTATTCATTCTCATTTCCTCCTATCGTATATTTCATAATCGCAGTCTCTGAGATTTCATCTCTGGAAATCTCCCCGTTTATTTTCCCTTCATATACCATATAAATCCTGTCGCACAGGTTGATAACTTCCGGCATCTCTGAAGAAATAAAAATAACGCCCACTCCCATATTCACAATCTCATAAACAAGCTTATATATCTCCTGCTTCGCTCCGACGTCAATCCCCTTGGTCGGTTCGTCCAGAATAAGAATCTTCGGGTTAGTAGCCATCCACTTGGCCAGTACCACCTTCTGCTGGTTGCCGCCCGACAGATTCCCGACTTTATTGTCGTAGGAAGAGGTTTTTATCCTGAGACGCTTTGCATATGTATCAAGAATCTCATCCTTTTTCTTTCTGTTCATCCTGATACCTTTGATCAGTTCTCCCAGAATCGGCAGTGTTATATTAAAATCTACCGTCTGTTTCAAAATCAGCCCCTCATGTCTTCTGTCCTCCGGGGCCAGAACAATACCCTCTTTCATGGCATCCTTCGGTGAGTTGATTTGAATTTTCCTGCCATCCAGAATCACATCACCCTTTTGGGCCTTATCGATTCCAAGAAGCGCCCTCATAATCTCAGAACGCCCGGCGCCCATAAGCCCGTAAAACCCGAGGATTTCCCCCTTCTTCAAGTGGAAGCTCACATCGTGCACCCGGTCGGAAGAAATATGGTTCGCCTCAAAAAATGTCTCTTGAATGTTGGTTTCATGGGGAGGATAAATATCCTGAATCTCCCTCCCCACCATCATACTGATCAGCTTGTCAGTCGTCATCTCGGCCGTCTTTTCAGTCGCCACATACTGCCCGTCCCTCAACACCGTTATGTTGTCACTGATTTCAAAAATCTCGTTTAATTTGTGGGAGACGAAAATAATCGCCACACCTTTACTCTTCAGCGTCCTCATAATCTCCATAAGACGCTCAACTTCCTCTGCAATGAGTGAGGTCGTCGGTTCATCCAAGACAAGAATTCTGTTCTCCCCCGCCAGTGAACGGCATATTTCTACCATCTGCTGCTGGGCAATACTTAGGCTGGCAACCTTTCTGTCGGGCGGAAAATGTTCCATCCCTATCATTGCAAGATATTTGGCCGCCTCCTCATTCATCCTTTTATCGTCTACCGCAAATCCCTTTTTAAGAGGATAACTGCCCAGAAATATATTTTCTGCAATGGTCATATTTTTGGCCAGACTAAGTTCTTGATGGATGATACTGATTCCCAGTTTCTTAGAAGACGCCACATCATCAATAACGACTTTCTCGTCATTTATATATATTTCTCCGCTGTCAGGCCGGTATATACCGGCCAGCACTTTGATCAATGTAGATTTCCCCGCACCATTTTCCCCGATTAATGCGTGAATCTCACCTTTTTTTAAATTTAAGTGGATATTGTCGAGCGCTTTGACTCCGGGGAACTCTTTGCTGATGCCCTGCATCCGTAAAACATAGTCACTCATTCTTGTTCAGCCCCTTTAGAATCCTTCATAGGTGGATACATTATCTTTGTTGATTTCTTTACATTCAAGCTTCACTGTTTTTTCCACTTCATCACCGTTCAGGTAAGAGAGCGCTTTCTCTACTCCCTGATATCCCAGTTCGTGGGGCAGCTGTGCCGCCGTTGCCAGCAGATATCCGCTCTCAATCAGCTCGCTTGCATTCTTTGTTCCGTCTACACTTGTAACTTTAACTTCGCCCGCCTCATATCCATTGGACTTTAAAGAGGAACAGATACCGATAGCAAATACATCGCCTGTTGTAAATACGCCGTTAACATCGGGATGGCTCTGCAGGATGTTGTCCATCAATGTAAGCGCTTCATCTGTCGTGGCATTCTGTACAATATCCTCTTCGACGATTTCTACATCCGGATATTCTTTCATCAAATCATAGAGCGCCTGTTTTCTGTCGTTTACTGCATCGCTTCCTGTCGTAGTGATAGTCGCTATCTTTCCTTTTCCACCAATTCCTTCCAACAGTGCTTTTCCGGCAATCTCCCCGGCGCTGTAGTTGTCTGAAATGACAGTGGACACTACCCCTGTGCTCTCGTCGGCGGGTGTATCGATACATACTACCGGAATTCCTGCTTCTTCCGCGTCAGATATTGCTGACAGCACCGCATTGGAATCGATAGGAATAAGTACAATCGCTTTTACCTTCTGGGCGATTAAATCAGCAAGCTGATCCAGCTGTTTTTGTGAATCCCCTGAAGCGTCTGATATGACAACAGAAGCATCTGCATCTAATTTCTTCACAGCGTCTTCCACACCGGAAACGCAGGTGGAATAATAAGAGTTAGCTACATTGGGCACGGAACATCCCCATGTGGATTTGCCCCCTTCAGCCTCCTCGCTGGTCTTTGTCTCCTCTTTCTTCTTGTCCTCTCCTTCCGACGCACCCTTTCCGCAGCCCGCCGCTAACGCACAAATCATCATGACACTCATCAACACCGCTAATACTCTTTTTTTCATTTTCTACCTCCTGAATGTGTTCCGAACATTTTTGTTCGTTTATGTTTGTTTGTTTCTTTATGTGTTTTATATTAACATATATTTTGTTTTAAATCAACTATTTTTGTTGATTTTTCTTCCAAATACACTTTTCCAATCTTTTCCGCACAAAAATAGCAGTTGATTTTTTAGTAAAAATCATTTACACTATACTAAAATGTAAGTTTTTGTTCTTTTTAGTTCTATTAAGGAGGCCATATTTTGTTAAAAGATAAAAGACGTGAAGAGATTTACAGTTTATTGTTAGAAAATGGACAGGTTCAGACAAAAGAGCTGTCAGAATTATTTCATACATCCGAGATGACTATACGGAGAGATTTGGACGACCTTTGTACCCGTGACGAAGTAATACGCACCCACGGCGGCGCTCTTCTCTCCCAAGAGTCTGATTCAGAAACCACTTCTGAACATGCGCCCAGCAGTACATTCGAACCTATGAAAGAAGCGATAGCTAAAAGCGCTTTAAAATTCACATCCGACGCACAGACTATCTATATTGATTCCGGCACTACGACCAGCTATATTGCCAAGCATCTGCCAAAAAACAGCCACAATGTGGTCGTGTCAAATAATCTCCGCATTGTACAGGAAGTTGCCTTAAGGCCCCATGTCTCCGCATTGATTATCGGCGGCACACTCCGGCCGGACCGCCTTTCCTGTTACGGCACACAGACCGAAGAACAGATTCGCCAGTACAAGGTAGATATCGCATTCCTTGGCGCTTCCTCCGTCGGTGAGGACGGTTATTTTTATGACAGTTATACCCCTGAGGCCGGTGTCAAAAAAGCTATCATCCAGTCCGCACGGGAAACGTATGTACTTGTGGATTCCTCAAAGTTCGAAAAATACAGTCTGATTGCCTACAGCCATGTAGCCGATGTAACCGGCCTTATTGTGGACAGTGGAATATCCCCCAAGATTCTGGAAAAATTCAGAGGCATGGGCGCCAATATAATTGTGGTGCCTTAAAATGCAAAAGGGGAATTGCAAAGGGGACAGGTCCCAACGCGTTGGGACCCGTCCCTCTCTACAATTCTCGCACAATTATATCATTTGTCTCACACATAAAAGTCTGCCTGCATATGAAACAGTTCTGCATAATATCCATCGATGTTCAAAAGTTCTTCATGAGTACCATATTCTCTTACTCGGCCGTTCTCAAATACCACAACTTTATCGCAAAACTTGGAGCTGGCAAGCCTATGTGAAACAAAAACCGCTGTCTTTCCCTCTACCATTTTATGAAATCGCTTATAAATCTCATATTCGGCCCTAGGATCAAGCGCTGCTGTAGGTTCGTCCAAAATAACAAATGGCGCATCCTTATACAGCGCTCTGGACAAAGCAATTTTTTGCCCTTCCCCTCCAGAAGGCTCAAACCCTTTTTCCTCAAAATTCTTATGTACATATGTATGTATGCCATCCTCAAGATTTTCCAGTTTGTCGCCAAATCCATTTTCTTTCAGAAGTCTTTCCACTTGTTCATCTGTCACTTCACCTGCACGGTCAAATACAATGTTCTCCTTTATCGTAAAAGATAATAAACGATAATCTTGAGATACGGTCGCCAGTAATTTTTGGTATTCATCATAGTCAAATCTGCGAATATCTATATTATTCAAAAGAATCGTCCCCTGCGTCGGATCATAATATCGGCACAACAATTTTATAAATGTAGTCTTCCCCGCACCATTTTTGCAGCACATCATTCATCGCAGCCGCAAACTGCGCCACCGCCCCGACATACATGGAAAAATCCCCGATAGAAATCGCCCCTTTTACCACATTATAAATTAAATATGCGTAAGAACCTCCTTCCCGAATCAGTGCAGTTGCCGTACTGAAATATACGGCCTTATTGTTCTCCAGCACTTGCTTTGTATAAAATTGGTTCGATTCGTCCAATGTTTTCCCAGTTCTCTGTAAAATCCAATTTTTCAATCCAAAAGTACGAATCTCTTTCCCATATGACGGATCTTCAATTATTCCCAACAAATATGCGGTACGTCTTTCTATCGGCACCTGTTCCATCTGCCATTCCACTGTCCTCTTGCGAACTCTCCCCTCCATCACCGCATTGAGCAAAATCAACCCAATAAAAATAAGCACAATCCAGATTCTAAACGTAGCGATAATCGCTATGAGTCCCGCAAATACAAATATTTTTCCAATTATATTCACGGCGCTGTCTAAAACGACACCGAATCCTTGGCCATTCGCAAATATAAATTTTTTAGCTCTCTCTTTTGTATCTAAGAATTCAGAACTTTCCAATCTCTCAAAATCACAGTCAGCCAGCTTTTCCGCCACCATTATCTGAAACTTATTAAATACCTCGCCCTTACATATAAGACTCCTGCCTCTAAAAAAAGCCGCCAGCATGTTGCCGAACATATTGACTCCAATAAGTATTATCGTAAAAACAAACAGGTAACTCCCTCGCTGCTCCCCCATCAATTCATCAATAATAAATTTAGGAAAGATAACGGCCACCAACGGAATCAACGCATAAACCACCTGATAAGCAAATACATAAAATACATATGACTTTTTAAATTTCCAACAATAATGAAGCAAAAACTTTAAACTTTTAAACACTATACATTCACCCCCTTTCCAGAGTATAACACACACACAAATACAAGTGAATGACATTACACGCATTTCTTCAAGCAACAGTTCATATTTTCTGTCTTGAGATTGTCGTATGTCTGCAGTAAAATATAGTTAACAAAAAAGACAAATCAAATGCGCTCTTGTTCGACTACAATCTTCTGAAAAAGGAACCACTTATGGCGATATACGAAATCTAATCTGCTTACTTTCTCATGTGGCCCGGGTATTTCCCGTGAGGAATACAGAATGACCGGGATGAATAGAAAACTGCAGATAAAGTAATCCCTTACATATCTAAAAAACGGCGAACTTTTGACCAGCCTGATGAAATGGGTCAAATGACGGATGTGTTCGCATTTGATTCTGTATTGCAAAAACTACCTGATAGGTGAATTGCACATGATGACGAGTTTGCCAGTGAGCTTCTGGAGGAATACATTTTTGCTAACAATGATGTGTGGCACATCTTACGGAGGAAATAAAATGAAAAACCAAATCACCAACAGAAATCTAAGACTAAAAAGAATTACCTGCGATACTGACAGAGTAAATATCACAAGGTCAATACTGGAATCATTGCCAGATTGGTTCGGCATCCCCGAAGCAACAGAAGCGTACATCTCAGGCAGCAAGGGCCAACCATTTTTCTGTGCATTTAAGGATGAAAAGCCCATGGGCTTTCTCTATCTAAAGGAAACAGGCAAGCACACGGTGGAGCTGGCTGTTATGGGCGTATTGCAGGAATATCACAGAACCGGGATTGGGAAAGCACTTTTCTGTGCAGCGCAGGAAGAAGCAAAACGACAAGGATACGCATTTATTCAAGTAAAAACCGTGCAGATGGGAAGGTATGAAATCTATAATGCCACAAATCAATTTTATCTTTCCTTGGGTTTTAAGGAGCTGGAAGTATTTCCGACTTTGTGGGACGAATGGAATCCCTGCCAGATTTACATCATGGCGCTATGATCTACCCTGCCCTGACTTCATCTATTGAAAGATGATGTTGGTGGGATTACTTTTTGCCTATCCTGTTCATAGTGGACGTGCTGCTTTTCAGTGAAAAAGCCGCTTTGCTGATTTCATTCAGCAAAACGGCCAATAAATCCTATTATTCCATAAACAGCTTTTTAATGAATCTTACTTAGAAATCGCTGCTGCTTTAATCTGCTTTGTAAGTTCCGGCACAATCTTATTCAAATCGCCTACGATTCCATAATCAGCCACGTCGAAAATCGGCGCTGTCTCATCCTTGTTGATCGCGATGATGACATCTGCCTCTTCCATACCTGCCACATGCTGAATCGCCCCGGAGATACCGATTGCGAAGTACACCTGTGGGCGCACCGTCTTACCGGTCTGACCTACCTGAAGATCTTTCGGTTTCCAGCCGTTATCTACTACCGCACGGGAGCAGCTCACTTCTCCGCCGAGAGCCTCTGCCAATTCCTCGAGTATACGGAAATTCTCCGGACTTCCCACTCCACGGCCTCCGGATACAAGAATCTTTGCATCCATGATATCCACCGTCTCAGAAACAGCCTTCACGACATCCATAATCTCCACATACTTATTATCTGGTGTAAACCCCGGATTGAATTCTTCCACCTCAGCTTTTGCGCCTTCGATTTTATCAATCTTCTGCATAACACCCGGGCGTACAGTCGCCATCTGCGGACGGTTATCCGGGCATGCGATGGTCGCGATTGTATTTCCACCGAACGCAGGACGTGTCATCAACAGCTGGTTATGCTTCTGCTCTTTGCCGGCCACAGGATTGATCGGGAAATCTCCGATTTCAAGCTGCGTACAGTCTGCCGTGAGCCCTGTCGCTACCCTTGCAGACACTCTCGGGCCTAAGTCACGGCCGATAGCTGTCGCGCCAACTAACATGATTTCCGGTTTGTATTTATTGATAACCTCGGACAGCGCATGCGCATATGGCTCTGTACGGTACACTTTCAGCTCCGGATCATCTACAACAATTACTTTCTCAGCTCCGTGTGCAGCCAGCTCATCTGCGAGCCCTTTGATTTCAGAACCGATTACCACTGCCGCCACATATGTATCCAAATCCCCGGCAAGATCCTTTGCTTTTCCAAGAAGCTCAAAAGCGATTCCACTCAGCTTATTATCTACCTGTTCAGCAAAGACATATACTCCTTTATATTCTTCTAAATTCATCCTATTCACCACTTTTCCTTTATATTAAATGATATGTTTTTCCGCCAACTTGCCCATAAGGTACACAACAGACTCTTCCGGGTCAAGAGTAACCTTCTCTCCGGCACCCTTTCTCACCTTGTCAGAAGCCTTTGCAATCTTAGTCGGAGAACCCGCAAGACCAATATTGGCATCGTCAAGGTCCTTTAGATCTGCTCTCCCCCATGTTGTAATCTCAGCTTCACAAGCATCAAAAATACCGCCCGGCGTCATATAACGTGGTTCATTTAATTCAGAAAGAGCAGTGATCAGACAAGGCATCTGAGCCTTCAATACATGGTATCTGTCTTCAAACTGGCGCTCTACGATAACATGGCCGTCTTCAATCTTAATATCCTGCGCATAGGAAATGACCGGAATATCAAGATGCTCTGAAATCTGAGGCCCAACCTGTGCAGTGTCTCCGTCAATAGCCTGACGTCCTGTAATAATCAAATCATACTCCAGATTGCGGATAGCGGCCGCCAGCGTACTGGATGTAGCCCAAGTGTCGGCTCCTCCAAGCACCCTGTCCGTCACAAGGATTGCCTTGTCAGCCCCCATAGCCAGCGCCTCACGAAGGACATCAGAAGCCTTTGGAAGCCCCATTGTCACAACCGTAACCTCTGCACCGTACTGGTCTTTTAATCTAAGCGCCGCCTCAAGGCCTGCCTTGTCATCCGGGTTCATGATTGCAAGCATTGCAGCCCTGTTAAGTGTTCCATCCGGATTGAACTGAACCCCGCCCTTAGTATCCGGTACCTGTTTTACACAAACAACTATCTTCACGATTCGTACCTCCTATTTCAATAAGTCGCCAGAAATGACCATACGCTGAACCTCAGAAGTTCCCTCGTAGATCTCTGTAATCTTTGCGTCGCGCATCATACGTTCTATCTCATACTCTCTGATATATCCGTATCCGCCATGTAACTGTACAGCCTTTGTCGTCACTTCCATAGCAACCTCAGCCGCATATAATTTGGCTTTCGCAGCTTCCACACTGTAGGATCTCTGCGTCGCCTTAGCCATAGCAGCCTTGTACACCAGAAGTCTGGCAGCCTCTACTTTTGTAGCCATATCGGCAAGCTGGAACTGTGTATTCTGGAATTGGGCGATAGAACGTCCGAATTGCTTTCTCTCTTTTACATAGGCAACCGTTCTCTCCAGTGCGCCCTCCGCAATACCAAGAGCCTGCGCCGCGATACCAATACGTCCTCCGTCCAGCGTATGCATGGCAATACCAAATCCTTTGCCCTGTGCGCCAAGGATATTTTCCTTCGGGATACGGCAGTCTTCAAAAATAAGTTCATAAGTAGATGAACCACGGATACCCATCTTCTTCTCTTTTGTGCCGAACGAGAAGCCCGGTGTACCTTTTTCTACGATAAATGAAGAAATCTCTTTCATTTTTCTTCCACGTTTTTCAATGATGCCCGTAACCGCGATGATAATATAGACATCAGCCACCTTACCGTTTGTGATAAAGCATTTGGAGCCATTCAATACCCACTCGTCCCCGTCAAGAACCGCCTTTGTCTGCTGCCCCTGCGCGTCGGTACCTGCTCCCGGCTCTGTCAGTCCGAAAGCGCCAAGCTTTCTCCCTGACGCAAGGTCCGGAACATATTTCTGTTTCTGTTCTTCTGTACCATATGTCATAATCGGGTCGATACAAAGAGATGTATGTGCCGAAACGATAACTGCAGTAGTACCGCATACCTTAGCAAGCTCTTCTACGCACATCGTATAGGTAAGCGGATCACAGCCCTGTCCGCCGTACTCTTTCGGTACAGGAATTCCGAGAAAACCGTATTTTGCCATTTTTGCCACAGTCTCTGCCGGAAATTCTTCTGTCTCATCCACATCTTGTGCAAGAGGCTTTACTTCGTTTTCGGCAAATTCTTTGAAAAGAGCTCTCGCCATTTCATGTTTCTTATCTAATGCGAAATCCATTTATTCTTCCTCCATCTTCCATATTGAAAGCCGGGAATGCCGAAGCATCCCAGGCTTTATCTGCATTATTTATTTGCTGTAGTCATAGAAACCTACACCTGTCTTCATACCAAGCTTTCCGCCTCGTACCATCTTCTTAAGCAGTGGATGTGGACGGTACTTCGGATCGCCCGTCTCCGCCTGAAGTACTTCCATAATTGCCAGCACGATATCGAGTCCAACCAAATCGCCCAGCGCAAGCGGCCCCATCGGGTGGTTCGCTCCCAGCTTCATGGCAGCGTCGATGCCTTCTACTGAAGCAACACCGTCTGCGTAGATACCGATTGCCTCATTAATCATCGGGATAAGGATTCTGTTTACTACGAACCCTGCAGCTTCCTCTACCTGTACAGGAGTCTTACCGATTTCTTCGGAAATAGCTTTAATCTTAGCCACTACCTCGTCCGGTGTGTTAAGTCCCGCAATGACTTCTACCAGCTTCATGACCGGAGCCGGATTGAAAAAGTGCATGCCGACAACCGGTCTGTCAAGTCCAGCGCCGATTTCTGTGATAGACAGAGAGGATGTATTTGTCGCAAAGATACAATCCGCCTTACAAATGTCCTGCAGTTCTTTGAAGGTCTGCTTTTTGATTTCCATGTTTTCAATCGCTGCTTCTACCACCAAATCACAGTCTGTGCAAATATCCTTCACGCCTGTTGTGATTTTCCCAAGCACGGCGTCAGCCGCTTCCTGTGTCATCTTGCCCTTGGCAATTCTTTTTTCAAATCCCTTGGCAATTTTTTTCTTTCCGTTTGCCGCAAATTCTTCATTAATGTCACAAAGGACTACTTCATATCCTTCTGTCTGTGCAAATGCCTGCGCAATACCGGAACCCATGGTTCCCGCTCCAATAATTCCAACTTTCATTTGTCCTACCTCCTGAATTTTACTGGTTTTTATTTATTTAAGAATGCTTCTACTTTCCTTTTTTCAAGAAATGCCGCCATGCCTTCCTTCTGATCATAGGACTCGAAACAATCTCCAAAAAGCTTTTCTTCAAGTACGATTGCCTCATCCATAGTTACTTCCAGTCCGTCATTGATAGCCTTTTTACAGTTCCGCACTGCTATCGGTGCATTCTTCGCGATTCCCGCCGCCATCTTCTTTGCGGCCGGCATCAGCTCTTCCTGTGTATAAACAGCATTTACAAGGCCGATTCTCAGCGCCTCATCGGACTTGATATTTCTTGCGGTATAAATCATCTGCTTAGCCATACCCGGGCCTACCAGTCTCGCCAGTCTCTGTGTCCCGCCGAATCCCGGCGTAATGCCAAGGCCCACTTCCGGCTGGCCGAACACGGCGTTATCTGAACAGATCCTGATATCACAGCTCATGGATATCTCGCATCCACCGCCCAGCGCAAAGCCGTTCACAGCCGCGATGACCGGAATCGGAAGTGTCTCAAGCTTACGGAAGATATCATTTCCTTTCTTTCCAAATGCTTCCCCCTCCGCTTTCGTGAGCGTGCTCATCTCACCGATATCCGCACCTGCAACAAAAGATTTCTCTCCTGCGCCTGTTAAAATCAAACATCTCACCGCGTCAGTATCCACACTGTCAATCACTTCGTTCAAATCATCCAAAACTTGGCTGTTCAATGCGTTCAAAGCCTTTGGGCGGTTAATTGTAACGATTCCTACCTGCCCTTCTATTTCATATGTAACAAATTCCATAATCATTCTCCCTTCCGTCGAGCTATGTGCCCCGGTTTTAGCGTTCTACTATTGTCGCGCATCCCATTCCGCCGCCGATGCAAAGAGTGGCAAGACCCTTTTTCGCGTCTTTTTTCTGCATTTCATGAAGCAGTGTGACAAGGATACGGCAGCCTGATGCACCTACCGGATGTCCGAGCGCGATAGCTCCTCCGTTGACATTTACTTTACTCATATCGAATTCCAAATCCTTGGCCACTGCAAGGGACTGCGCCGCAAATGCCTCGTTTGCCTCGATAAGATCCATATCAGCCACAGAAAGTCCCGTTTTAGCCATGACCTTCTTCGTAGCCGCAACAGGGCCTACCCCCATGATTGTCGGGTCAACCCCGGCCAGCGCTCCTCCTACCCATGTAGCCATCGGCGTCACGCCAAGCTCTTTCGCTTTTTCTTCACTCATTACTACAATTGCCGCAGCACCGTCATTGATGCTGGATGCATTCGCTGCAGTAACAATACCATCCTTCTTAAATGCCGGACGGAGTTTTGCGATGCCTTCCGCTGTCGTCCCCGGACGCGGTCCTTCATCTGTATCAAATACAACGGTTTCTTTTTTCTTCTTGATTTCGACCGGAACAATTTCGTCTTTAAATCTGCCGGCTTCAATTGCGGCGCACGCCTTCTGCTGGCTGGCTGCCGCGAATTCATCTAACTGCTCACGTGTGAGCCCCCACTGCTCTGCCACATTTTCAGCTGTGATTCCCATATGATAGTCGTTGAACGCATCCCACAGCGCGTCATTTACCATGGTATCTACCATCGGTGCATTTCCCATTCTATATCCATAACGAGCATTCTTTAACGCGTAGGGTGCCATTGACATGTTCTCCATTCCACCTGCAACAACAATGTCAGCATCCCCTGCCTGAATCATCTGCGCAGCCATATTGACACAGTTCAGACCGGAACCACACACTACATTGATAGTTACCGCCGGCGTCTCTACCGGAAGTCCTGCCTTGATGGAAGACTGACGTGCAACGTTCTGACCCAGACCAGCCTGAATAACACAGCCCATGTATACATGGTCAACCTGTTCCGGTGCGACCCCCGCTCTGTTCAATGCTTCTTTAATAACGATAGCACCCAATTCCGGAGCCGGTGTTGTACTGAGTGATCCCCCCATGCTTCCGATTGCTGTGCGGCATGCGCCCGCTAACACGATTTTTTTTGACATAATCAATTTCCTCCTTTTCATGTCGTTATTGTTAAGTGTCACTTTATTCAAATGCTTTTACTTTCTTTAATATACTCCCGCAGGAACCTTTTGTCAAATAATTATCAATCCTGTATTTGCTAAAATACAATTTTTGTTATTTTGCCCAAACTCCCATGTGTATCAACAATATCCTTCGTCACTTTTACCTTGTGCTTTCTATATTGACCTTTTAAATATTCAGTGTTAAACTTAAGATTGTTAAAAAACTGTTTATCAAAAATAAGAAGGTGTGAATATGAGTAAAAGTTTCGATGAATTAATCTCAAAGGCAAGTGGATGTACATTAAAAAAGGTATCTGTCTCCAACGCGCAGGATGCGCCCGTCTTGGAGGCAGTCAAAGCCGCAAGAGAACAGAACATAGCAACGGCAGTCCTTGTCGGAGACGAAGGGAAAATACGTGAAATAGCGGAATCCATCGGCATGGATCTGAATGAGTTCGAAATCATTCATGAACCGGACACCGAGAAAGCTGCGTTGAAAGCGGTAGAGCTCGTACATAATGGGGATGCAGATATTCTTCTCAAGGGGATGCTCGAGACGAAAACGTTCTTAAAAAGTGTCCTTAATAAAGAAGTCGGCCTTCGTACCGGTAAGATGATGTCTCATGTCTGTGTTTTTGAGATAGAAGGAATCGACCGTCTCCTCTTCCTGACTGATGTCGCATTCAATACTTACCCCACGTTGGAGGAAAAAGCAAACATTATTAAAAATACCGTGGAGGTGGCACATGCCTGCGGAATCGCCTGTCCCAAAGTCGCACCGCTCTGTGCGGTGGAAACAGTGAACCCCAAGATGCCTCCCACAATGGATGCGGACGCGCTCACCAAGATGTCCGAAGCCGGTGAACTCCCGGGATGCGAAGTGTTCGGGCCGCTGTCCATGGATCTTGCGATCGACGAGGAGGCCGCTGTCCATAAGGGTGTGTCCAACCCCGTAGCCGGCCACGCAGACGTGCTTTTGTTCCCAGATATCGATGCCGGGAACATCACCTACAAGACACTGGTGCGGACGGCAAAGGTAAAAAACGGGAATGTCCTAATCGGAACAAGCGCCCCAGTCGTATTGACATCACGCTCAGATGACTTCGAGACTAAATTATATTCCATCGCGCTTGCAGCCGTAATCGCAGGCTCCATTACCAATTAAAGGAGGAACAGGAAAATGAGTTATAAGATTCTAGTGATTAATCCGGGCTCCACTTCCACCAAAATAGGTGTATATGAAGACGAAATTTTATTGTTCGAGGAAACGCTCAGACATTCAACGGAAGAGATTTCCAAATACCCGTCCATCGTTGCGCAAAAGGATTTCCGAAAGAAACTGATTGTCGATATTCTTGCTGCCAATGATTTTGATATTAAGACACTGGACGTGGCAGTCGGCCGGGGCGGCCTCCTAAAACCTATTCCCGGAGGGACTTATCCCGTCTCCGACGCTCTTTTGGCAGATTTAAAAGTTGGTGTTCAGGGACAGCACGCCTCTAATCTCGGTGGGATTTTAGCACGTGAAATCGGAGACGAAATCGGCATTCCCTCTTACATCGTTGACCCGGTCGTTGTCGATGAACTGGCCCCCGTGGCAAGGTACTCCGGCGTGCCGGAACTGCCCCGCATCAGCATCTTTCATGCACTGAACCAGAAAGCAGTGGCCAAGCGCTATGCCAAAGAGCACGACACTCCCTATGATTCTCTTAGCCTTATCGTAGTGCATATGGGCGGTGGTGTTTCTGTCGGCGCACACAAGAACGGTAAAGTAATCGATGTAAACAATACGCTGGATGGCGACGGGCCATTTTCACCGGAGCGCTCCGGCGGCGTGCCCGCCGGCCAGTTGGTTAAACTATGCTTTTCCGGAGAGTATACTCAGGATGAAATCTATAAAAAAATTAACGGCAAGGGCGGCCTCAACGCATACTTAGGAACCAATGATATGCGTGAAGTGACAAAAATGGCCTTTGAGGAAGGTCACAAAGAAGCCGAGGCCGTATTCCACGCCTTCACCTATCAGGTCGCCAAAGAAGTCGGCGCTATGGCCGCCGTACTCGACGGAAAGGTTGACCAGATTATTCTCACCGGAGGGATTGCCTACAGCGAACAGGTAGTTGATGAAATCAAGTCAAAAATCGGCTTCATCGCCCCCCTTACCATCTATGCCGGAGAAGACGAACTGCTGGCCTTGACGCAAGGCGCGCTCCGTGTGATGACCGGCGAAGAAAAAGCTCTGGAATATTAATCCACAAAAAAAGAAGACGTTTAGGCGTCTTCTTTTTCTATTCCAAATATCTTATTCTCCGCGTCTTCGGCCAGTTTCAGCCTATATTCTCTCTGAGGCTTTGACAGCCCTTCCAGCTTCTTTGAGGCCTCTATCACTTTCTCATAGCGCAGATAGGTGAAATCCGCAAACAGCTCATATAACCGCTGCATACTCTCTTTATTTTTCCCCTTTAATCGCAAAATGGCCTGTTCGAATCTGCCCAGCGCTTCGATGCATCCCCCTCTGTCAACCATTCCTTCCCTGCAGATCCACTCATATTGGATGAAATATGCCTCCATTTTCGCTGGCCGCCTCAATGTACGCAGCAGCTCCTCCGCCTGCCGGTACGCCCCCTGATGACAAAGAGCGGGAACCACGTTCAGCAGTATCAAGGAGTCTACACTGTCGGCTTTACAATTTGCACACGCATAATAGGCCGCAAAGAATCCCAATAAACTTTTATCTTTTCCCTCTTTTATAAGCGTTACCACTTTTCCTGCTGTTTTTATGGCGAGCCAGAGCTTTAAAAGATACATGCACACCAGCGCTATCACAACAATTACAACCGTCATGAAGCGAAGCCGGGAGATATTTAAAAGGGCCGACATACACAGGGCGAAGATAAATCCTGCACTCGTCTGTATGCTGTTCTTACACTCCAGAACATAGGCATCGAGCTTCACGGAATCCTCGTCATAGACTATATAGCCTTCCCAGTCTCCGGCCGCCGTTTGCGCCTGCAGCCGTTTCTGAAATTCCTGCTCTTGCAGGTGCGTAAAGGACGAGACTCCCCGGATGGCCCACAGCAGAAGCATTTGGAGTGCGAACATGCCCCCGGCGCAAATCACCGTCGTTGTCAGACTGTAGAACCGCATCTGATATGACACAATTCCAGCCAGCCCAAGGCCAAACGCCACATATGCAATGACTGCGTCTCTCACTTGCGTCCTGCGTCTCTTTTCCAGCTTCTCTTCCGTGTCCGGCAATGTCCGCAGGCTCTCGCAAAAGCTCCACAAGAAAGAACAGCCCGCCGCGATTCCCGCCGCCGATATCAGCAGTCCCATCCTGCGGTCACGATACACGAAAAGCAGTTTCCCACCCTCGTATAAAAAAAGTCCAGCAGTCAAAGACATCCCTATACTTGCCGCAATCCAAAGTTTTTTCAACATAATCTTCCTGCCTCCTAGCCCGCTTCTTCCGGCGTGTTGTCAACCTCCGACACAAAGGTGAAATTGACGCCGTCCTGTGATTGGTACAGCCCCTTCACAAGCTTCCCGTCTTTCGCGTAATCTCCGTCGTCCCCCTGACCGACAATCATGTAAGTCAAACCGTCCGCCTCATATATCTGCTCCACTGCATCAAAGGGATTATACCCGAGCGCCGCCACCGTTTCCTGTGCCTCAGGGAAAGAAAGCGGCACAAAGGTTCCGCCGCCATCCTCGGTTAGATACAGGCTCTCCCCTTTTGCGTAGTACCCTTTGCCGCCGGCCGTCCAGTAAGCACATCCCAGATTCGACCAAAACATATCCGGCAGGGTCATCTGGGACCATTCCTGCAAATCCGCCGAGTAGAAGGTGGCATAATAATCACTTCCCAGCGACCGGTCTACGGCAACGGTAACGTAACACTGATTCTCCGTTTTCGACAAAAATGTATTTGCCCGGAAGCCGCCTTTGTATATGAGGCTCTCCTGCCATGTTCTTCCCTCATCCGTACTGTACAGTAAGTTGGTTCCTTCACCGTATGCCACGAAGGCGGTGAATGCCGGAGTCACGATATAGCTGCCGCCCGCGAGGAGCTCATCATACCGCCCATTGCTGTCCTTACAGACCTTCTCATACCCGTCAGGTACTTCCAAATAAGTATTCCCGGAATCGTAGGTCACATAGAGCGTCTCGTCCGCAACATAGTACGTCATCGTCTTATCCTGCTCCAATTTGTAATGCTTTGTCTGGGGCTCCTTGATTTCTTTCTGCATCTCCGGCGTGCGAAGCTGATACTGGACAGGGCTGAGCTTCTCTGCCAAAACCCATTCATTCTCAGCTTTTTCCTCCCATCTGAGAACCATCTGTCCTTGATAGATGTAAGAATACCCGGTGTCGATCAGCTCCAGATTCCTGACAATCTCCGCATTATCACTGGCGGGATAGATTACATAATCAAGCTGTACATATGGCTGTTCCAAATCCGTCAATAGCTGTGTCCCGGTAATCTTCGCTCCCCGGATTTGGTAGCCATAAGGCACCCGCCAATCCTCCAGCTTCTCCGTATACTTCTCGAACCACTCCCTGCTCAGGGCCTCCATATCCCCCTCCCTGCTTTGTATGACATCCCCTACGACTTGAGGCTGCTCGAATGCATGCCATATGTATTCCTTCACAGCTCCCGCTATCACAATGGCAGCAATCAGTCCTGCCGCTCCCATCCATATTTTTTTCATAACGGCCTCCTCTCTGCCCTGCAAATATACGGCTCGTTCTTCTTTTCTTACATTTGTAAGAATTATTTTATCACATGGAAAATAATATAACAAGCCTAACCAGCTTTTTTACAATAACATTTAGAGGAGGGTATGGCCGATATCGGTCACACCCTCCCCTCATTTAAGTCTGTCACTATTTTCTCTTTGCCTACATTTCTGCATTCTCTTTGGCAATCTTCTCCTTCAGTTCCAAAAGCCGCACCTGTGTCCCGGTCAAAGTCTCGGTCTCATCCTGCGTATATGCCAAAGGCCGCCTCACATAGCGAAAGCCCGCCTGATACGCAGAATCCACAGTGACTCCATTCTTCCCTGCATTACAGTGAACTGCAACAAGAGAGCCGTCATCATTGCGCCCAACCACAATGCCTACATGGTTGATGCCTGCTGCGCCGGGCTGCTGCAAAAATACCAAATCTCCCGGCAGCGCTTCCTCTTCCTTGATTTCTTCCGACATCGCCCACTGCGCAGCCGTGCCGTGTCCAATCAAAGAAGCCGCCGCCGCATTCTCATATCCGTTCACAAAAGACCATGTGACAAATCCACTGCAGTCCAGCCCATAGTTCTGTATAGTACCGCTGGAGCTTATCCCTGATGCCGTCACTTCCATCGGGCTGCCCCATCGCTCGTCCCAGCCTACCACAGAGGACTTTCCGCCCCAAAAATACGGAATCCTGCCCACCAGACTATAACCCGCCGCTACCACCTGTGCTCTCTCCGCAGAAATATCCCCGCCAAGGCTCTCAAGTATAAATCCCTCTGCTCCGGTAGCTGCCGCACACAAGAGCGAAAAACCTGATGATGAATATTTATTCAGAAATGCAGCCTCACTCTCCGTAAGCGCTTCCCGGTTACGCTCAATGTAGTCATCTATATACTGCGGTTCACAGACAATCGCATCCGCAGTAACCGTCGGTGTATTCATCTCGCCGAGAAGCTCCACCAGCCGCCCCTTGGCAGAATCGCCAAGGCGAAACTCTGCCACGCCCGCGCGGCTCTGCTCCAAAAGATAAACTGCAAGCACATCCTGCCAGTTCTTAACAGTCGCTTTCAGCTCATCCGGCTGAGTCTCCTCTGGCTTAACCTCCGCAAAGACCGCCGCCGCATACTCACGTTCAATCTCAGTAAGCATCTCCGCAAAATCATCCGCAAATCTGAGGTGATAGACAGCTTCCAGCTCATCCACATAGAATCCAATCCCCGCTTTAAGGGCAGGTGCGGCAACGTTGAAAGCCGGCGTCCTGTCCGCATCTTCCTCCGAACGGAAGACATCCGGTGTCTCAGAAGGCACAGGCACTGCTATTGTCCCGCCGGAGGTATCTGCCTCCCCGGCGCCATCCTCTTCGGGACTCTCCGTCCCTGCAGCCTCATCTTCCTTGGGACTCTCCGTCCCCGCAGCCTCATCTTCCTTGGGACTCTCCGTCCCCGCGGCCTCATCCTCCTTAGGGCTCTCCGTCCCCGCAGCCTCATCCTCCTTGGGGCTCTCCGTCCCCGCGGCCTCATCCTCCTTGGGGCTCTCCGTCCCCGCAACCTCATCCGCTTTCGGAACCTCCGCCTCCCCGGCGCCACCCTCTTTTGGCGGCGCTGTCTCCGGAACCGTCTCTAAAACCGGCGTCTGCTCCGGTTCCGTCAGAATTTGGCAGTCACGGAGGGAGATTATCTGCCCATCCGGGAGAATCACCTGCTCCCCGTTGACCGTCACTGTCACCTGTTCCCCTTTATATACGGCAATGCGCGTCTCCCCGGCTTCACCCGCTGCCAACACCCCCGTATTTGACACGAGCATGGCTGAGACTATACAAACACACAGTACCCTTATTCCACCTTTTCGCCTCATCTTTTTCCTCCAACGCAAAATACGTCTATTTAGTCTTTCTATCTTAGTCTTTCTCTTTTGTACTTCCTTTCACCAAAGGAATGCTCATCTGTTTCAGTTCCTCCTTCAGCCTCCCGTATCTGCTGCGGCTGACCGCCACTACAGTCCCGTCATCCAGCACGGCTTCATAGGTCTGCCCAAACTTTCCGGAACCCACCTCCCTGATATTATCAAGGGGAATAAGGAAGGACTGATGGCAGCGGAAGAAACGGTAGCCTGAAAAAATACGCTCAAGCTCTTCTAACGTAAAGGAGGTCTGATAGCATACCCCATCCCTCATATGTATCAATATCTTTCGCTTTTCCTTGCATATATAAAGAATCTCTCCCACCGTAAGAAATATATAGTCCGCTCCCGTCCGCACCGCGATTTTCTCTTCCTTGCCTGAATCTGCCTTCCTTTCCAGCCTCTCGAAAGTGCGGCCCATCCTCTTGATATCCACTGGCTTTGTCAAAAAATCCAACGGCTCGTACTCATAGCTTTCCAGCGCAAAATCTGCGTGCCCGGTGAGGAAGACGTAAGGTAATCCATTATAGTGTTCCTCAATATAGGAAGCCAGCCAAAATCCGCCCTCGTCAGGCATCTCTATATCAAGAAATGCAAGCTGTACAGGCCGGGTACGAAGTATCTCCCGGGCCGTCTCCACATTCTCCGCAAACAGAACCTGCTCCGGCTTCACATAACAGGAAAGCGCCGCAACGGAGTCCTCCGCCGCTATTGGCTGGTCGTCCACCAACAGTACATATCCCTCAAACATTATGATTTCTCCTTAACTACTCTCAATGGAATCTTTGCAACAAAATAGATAATATTTCCCTCCATCCTCGAATAGACCACGCCCCCATACCGGGATGCAAGAGCCTGTATGGACGCGATTCCAATTCCCTCATGCCCGATTTTGGATGACGTCCCTGCCTTGTACCCTTCCATAGGATTCTCCCGGACCGTTTCATTAGATACACTGATGAGGGCAAACTCGCCTCTTTTAAGAATCGTCAGATGGATTCCGTAAGACTTATCCGGCAGTGTTTCCGCCTCGTCCAAAGCATTCTGCAGCAGATTCCCGATAATCTTATTTGTCTCATATACTTTAGTCGCAATCTGCGACAGATTATTCTCGATAGATACCGTCAGGCCAATGCCCTCCTGAGCCGCCTTTCTTTGGAAGGAAAGAATCAGTGCACTTACCGCCGCGTCCTCAATAGTAAGCAGACTGTTGACAGCCACCGAGTCTTCCAGCAGCTCATCCAAATACCGCTCACAGCCGGCATAATCCTTTTTCAGCAGAAGGCCATGGAGCGTCTGCACATGAAAATTGTAATCATGGCGCTGGGAGCGTATCACACTCATATACGTCTGCATCTCATCCCGGTATTGTTTTTCCGTCGAAATAAGCACCTCGCCCTTGTAATTGCGAATCATCAGGCTGAACAGGCTGAGTCCGGCAAAAAGAGCGAATACCTCCAAAAGCGCAGCCGGCAGTGTGCAGTCACCAAACATCGGCAGGCTAAGGCTGACGCCAAAAACGGGAAACATCCACATCTTTCTCTCCGGCTCCATAAAAGCCTTCTCCCAGCCTGCGCCGGGCAGATTTTTCAGTATCTTCCCGGCAAAGGCGGCCACCCCGGAATACGCGGCAACCGTCAGCATCACGCGGAAAAACAAAGAGAGTACGCTCAGCCCTATAAACGCACCGGCCAAGACACGGAGTACGCCAAAACAGGCGCATGCTATACATATCACCGCTGTTGTATCGGCTCTTGTCCCCTCCGGCCGCATAATATACTGCATCACAACCAATATGTACACGATAAGAAAAAGGACGCATGCTCCCTCCGTCAGCACAAGGTCTACATTCAGACACCATGACAAGCCGCAGACAACACCGGCAATCAGGGAAAACACCACGCTGGGCCGCAGCCGTTTCTCCTCCCAGCCAAAAGCAACAAGGCAGGCAATGGCCCCACCCAATCCAAGAAATACATAATCGGCAATCAGCATGGTGTCTTCCTCCATTCAACTCATTTTTAATTTCTAAAGTATAGCACTCTCCCCTCTATTTTTCAACCTCTACGTCATGATATAAGAGCTCTGCAAGGTTCGCATATATCTGCTCCGCCTCCATTCCGCCCACAGACTCATGTACCAATTTTCCGTTGTGAAAATACTTAAACGCCGGAATTCCAAAAATTTTATACTCTCTGGCAAGCTTACGAAAATTGGATGTATTGACCTGCACAAAACGAATGAACGCCATATCATCCGCCACTTCCCGGTAATAAGGGGCAGTCGCCACGCAGGCGCCGCAGCTGTCGCCGTAAAAATCCACCATTACATACTCTGCTCCCTGCACTAACTCATCAAAATTACTCTCTGTCGCTTCTATTACTGCCATCCCTACACCTCCAAATATTTCTCAGCCTCTTTCATCAGGATATGAAACGTATGCTCCTGATACCGCTGTCCCTTATATAGTTCAAAGTCGCCCTGTTTCCTTAAGTTCTCTACACTTTCACTTCTCTGCGCCGCCATCTGCTCCAAAAGCTTCTCATAATCCTCCTCCGTCACAGCGAAGCCGTCCTTCTCACAGAAATAACAGTATATCACATTGGGGATATAATACCGCTCCTGCTCCAGCGCCATTTTTTCCAATGCCCCCTCCTTTGTCAAAACTGTCCCGTCCTGCTGCTTTCCCGGGTCTACGCCTGCCGCCTCAAATCCAAGGTACATCATTTTTGCACGGCTCTCGCACCATTCCTTCTTCTCCGCCTCATCCACGTAAAACCTGCTCTTTTCCATAATTTCTTCCAGCCAAAACTGGCAGATACGGATGCTGGCCTTATCTCTGTATTCCTTGTCATGCTCCTTGTGATACCAGCGTCTGTAATCTTCTTCCGTCCTCACATCCGGCAGATTCAGCATTGCGAAGAGCTTCTCATCCCCTGCCTCCACCACATTCTTCTTCAGGACCAGCTCCACCCTGAGGCGAAGCTTTTTTCCCCGGATTACACAGTCGAACTCCTCTCCTTTTTTCCTTCCCAAAACAGCTTTTTCCGCTTCTTCTGCTCCCGGCAGGGATCTTCCGGGAAAGAGAAGCACCGTCCGGCCTTCCCGGCTTCCATCCTGATTCGTCACGCAGACGCACCGGACACTGTATCCGTTCTCTATGCCGTCCTCTGTCTCCTCCTCGGTAGAATAGTCTCTCGCCAACGCCTCCAGTTCCCTGTCAATGTCACTCTCCGGAAACCGCCAATGCCTCAATTCCTCCGGCACCTCAAGCTGCGTATAATCATAGCATTCCGTCATTTTTGATTTCATCTTCTACTCTTCTCCTTCTCTTTTACCTTCCGCCCGTCCGGGCAAAAGTTCTATAGTATGCGCTCGTCCGGAGTAATTCCTCCGGCGGACCGCAAGCCTGAATATTTCCGTCTGTCAGGACAATCACCTGATCGGCGAATACTGTCGCAGAATAATTGTGCGCGATAAGGATCGTTGTCCTGCCCTGCATCAGATTACTGAGCGCCTCTGTCACCGCCTTTTCACTCTTTACATCCAGATTGCTGGTGGCCTCGTCCAAAAGAAGATAATCGGGATTGCGCATCATGGCTCTGGCAATGGCGATACACTGCTGCTGGCCGCCCGAGAAGTTGGAGCCTCCCGGACCCACCTGCGCGTCAAACTGTCCCGGCGTGGCCATGACAAAGTCATAGACATTTGCCATCTTCGCCACATGAATCAGTTCCTCCTCCGTCACATTCCGCTCCACGCCATACAAGATATTTTCCCGGACAGTTCCCGACAGAAGCGGCTTATCCTGAGACACGATAGCAAAACTTTTCCGCCATGCAGAAAGCTTAAATTCTCTTATGTCCCTGCCTCCAAAGTAAATACTTCCCTCAGTCGGGTCATACATCCGCTCCAAAAGCTTGAAGACCGTTGACTTTCCGGCCCCGTTTGTTCCAACAACAGCCGTAATCTTCCCTTTGGGAATCGTGCAGCTCAAATCATGCAGCACCGGTGTACTCTTATAGGCGAAGTCCACATGAGAAAGGATAATATCCGCATCCGCCACATCCATCTCCCGGCCGTCCTCCTTCTCCTCCTGTGCCTCCAAAATCTGCCCGATTTTTTTAACGATACCTGCATTCTGTAAAAAACTCCCGATGCTTGTACACAGAGCGCCAAGTCTCCCTACTGCCAGACCACAAAGTGTGTAAAATCCAATCAGCTTTCCTGTTGTCAGCTCACCGGCGGCAAGCAGCCGGCTTCCCAGCACGAAGGAAATCACAATCGTGATACAACCCATGATCTCCATGCCCGAAAGCTGAATCATGGAGGTGTAGCTTAAGAGAATGTCCGCTTTGCACTGCTTTCCAAGGAGTCCGCCCGCCTTCTTTTCCTCCCTGTCTTCCATGCGGAAGGCACGCATCAGCTTCATCCCCCGCACATGCTCCGCCAAATAGCCCATCACGGCGGCCAGTCTCGTTCTGGCTCCCGCTCCGGCAATGTACGTCAGCTTTCCATAAAGCCATGTGAAGAGTATCAGAAGCGGAATCACTCCCAAGCTGGCCAGCGCCATCTTGGACTGGAAGCTGAACAGCTTTTGGTAAGCCACAATCCCTGCATAAACGGATGTGAAGATTTCAATCAAGACTTGAAAATAACTGCCCGCACTGTCCACATCTGTCGTCACACGGGTTACCAGCTCATTTGCATTATCTGTATCGTAATAGCTGGTGGGAAGATGCATCATCTTATTCCATACCCTCAGCCGCACCTCTAAATTCACCTTCTGCAGGAGCAGCCCTGTAAGATAGGTGAATGCAATGGTGATTGCTCCGGTAATGACCTGAAATTCAATATAACGAATCAGCTCGTCTGTCTTAATGGCGTTTTGCGTGCCGTCAATAATAGACGCGGTGATCGTGATGGCTTCCACCTCCACATGCGATTTGATCATAGAGATCACAAGCACCAGCGAAATAAGAAACCATGGCATCTTTATTCCCTTAAAGATTTTTGTATATCCTTTAATCTGTTTTATCATTGTGCCGCCTCCTTCTCTGACTGACAGACAGCAATAAGTTCCATGAAGGCCTCACACTTTCCATACAGCTCCCTGTAATTTCCGCAGCCCTCCAGCACGCCATTATGCAGCACCAAAATCTGATCCACTCTCTCCAAAAGGGACAAATCATGAGTGACGATAATCTTCGTCTTATCCGGAAATGTCTCAAAAATCGTATCCTGTACCATCTGAGCAGCCGCTGCGTCAAGCGCCGAGGTAGGTTCATCGAAAAGAATAATATCCGCCCCACGCATAAATTCCCTTGTAAGCACCAGCTTTTGTCTCTGTCCTCCCGACATGGAGGTTCCCCCGGGCGCCACAAGTGTGTCTAAACCCGCATCCCATTTTCTCAGAATATCCGCAAATCCTGTTTTTTCGGCTGCTTTCCAAATGTCCGCATCGGATACCGCATCGTGCAGTCCATAGGTGATTGCTTCCCGCACCGTACCGCTGAAAATATCGGCCCCCTGCTGCACGTACCCTATCTGTCCTCTCAGCCCGCCGAGCGCGAGCTGTGACGCCGGAATTCCCCCCACAGTCACCGTCCCGCCCTGCGGCTCATAAAACCGCTCCAAAAGGCTTAAGGTTGTGCTTTTCCCACTTCCGCAAAGTCCGATGACTGCCGTGGTCTTCCCTTCCGGTATCTTAAAGCTTATATCTGTCAGTGCCTTCTTGTCTCCATAAGAGAAAGATACCTGTTCAAAACAAATCTCCGTTCCCTGTATATCCGTCCTCCCTTTCCCGGGATCATCCTCTTCGGGCGCGCGTAAAAGCTTCGCCGTACGGACCAGTATACCTTGAATTGTCTTTAGCTGCATCCAGTAATCGATCACATTGGAAAATGCGGTGGACAGCGTCCCCGAGAACATATAGAATGCCACCCACTGCTGGATAGTTATCGTTCCTTTTTTCAAAAGAACAACGCCAAACACCATGACAATGATTGTCTGCGCCATTCCAATCAGTGTGCCCAATCCTGTAATCACACAATTCAGCTTATTCACCTTCATATTGGCATCAAACAAATGGTGGGACGCTCTTTCTCCGTTTTCCAGCTCATTTTCTTCATTCGTATAGGTCTTAATCAGCGTCAGGTTTCTTACTCTCTCCGCCAAGTAGGCCGTCAAGCCGCCAATCCGCTGAAACACGCCGAACTGTGTCTTATACTGCCACTTTCCAATAAAGACTGCATAAAGAATCTTTACCGGAAGAAGGAGAAATACGGACAGCATCAGCCAAATATTGTAGGAGGAAATCGTCCGCAAGGCCACCACCATATAATAGATGGTAGGCAGAAATCCTACCAAAAACCCTACCAAATATTCTGACGCTAGCGTTGCGTCGTTCGTTATTGTACTCATCAGATTGGAAGGGTCGTTTTGGTCGTAATACTCCATCCGCACATGGAGCATTTTCTTCCATATAACCCGCCTCACATTCCGCGCCGCCACGTGCCTTGCCGGAGAGCGCAGCGCCACATCCGCACAGAGCACTATGGTAAACAATACGTAAAACATAAGGGCATCCCACAGAACCTTGTTGTCCGTACTTCCGCTCATAAGCCCTGCCGTCACCGTGGGAAGAGTCAGCATGACCTTGTTATACAAAAAATTGCAGGCGAATGCGATGACAATCCAATGCCAGGGCAGACGCATTTTCCTGATCACATAAATAAAATCCTTCCAAACTCCCTTCCCTGACTTCTCTTTTTTTACTTTCTCACTCACTCGTGTCTCCTCTCTTCGCTATGTTGCTTCCCCGATTTCGTTATAGTTTTGGAGTCCTTTTGAAACAAAGTGGACAAGTCCACTTCAACTCCCTATATCCCTCACTCATGAGGGACTTGTACACTGTGTGCATCCCCGGAGGGTTTTCCTGTATAACAGGGAAAAGGCAGACAGAACAGTCTCTGCCTGCCTTTTCCGTAAAATACTAATAATCTGTCAAGCCATTCGAATCTTTCATCGTCTTGGCATAAGAGTCTATTGTCTCATCCGGCATCGCCCCATTTGATGCAAGGGAGATGAGCGTCGCCTGAAGCTGGTCCCCGTCCACGACAGAGAACAGCACGTTCCCTTCCTGAGTCACCTCTAATCCCTGTGAGGTATAGAACTCGGCCAGCGACTGCGCCATCGCTTCGTCGGGCGCAACGTAATAGTCATACTCTCTTGCCGCTTCCCCGTCCTTTGCGTAAATAATCATGTAAACCTTTGTAGCCTCATACCCAAAATTCTTCATATCGGTAAGCAGCTTACAGCCTTCCTCTCCTACCAGCACAAAGCGCTGGTCGAAGTCCAAATCCTCCGGGTCTGCGAAGGTGTAGTTTTCCGTCATTGCAAGGCTGAAATTCTTATCGACCGTTTCCTTCTTTTCCCCGGAACCATCCTCTTTCGTCCCCAGCCCGCAGGCCGTCATGGAAAGGCAGAGTCCCAGACAGAGAACCGCCGCTATGATCTTTTTCTTCATTATTTTGTCTCTCCTTCTTTTTCATTTTCATCGTTCAGCTGATATTTCTTCTTAGCCAATTCGATATACTCTGTTATAGACATCTCCGTCTCCGGCTGACTGCCTATTTGGCTGCCCATCAGTCTCAGACGCTCCTCCGGCTTCATCTCCCGGCAGATTACCTGTCCCTCTGCGACAGCACAATAATACTCTGTCACCATTTTATCTTCTTTGACGTAGATTATCAAATAAATCTCCGATATCTGTTTCTGCTCCTGTTCAGACAGCGCTTTCGCCAGCTCGCCTGCGCCATCGCCCTTTAGTATCACCCGACGGTCAAACTCCAGTTTCTCCGGGTTTTTGTAAAGGTACTCCGGAGTAATTTGAATCTCACAGAACGGATCGTCTGTGGACGGGTCGGTTTCCGTCAGACTGGTGTCTCCGGCCGTGGACGGGTCAAACGCTTCCTCTGCTTCTGTCTCCTTCGTTTCCCCGCTGTCTGCTGCCGCCTGATCCACGGAAGGAATCCCGTCATCCGGCGTTATCTCCGTCTCGTCCTTTATCTCTTCCTCCGCCACGGCTCCTGCCTGTGCCGGATCAAAACTCTCGTTCCCGCCGCAGTCCTCTTCTGTATCCACTTCAGGCGACTCCGCCTCAGCATTCTTTATCGTCTCTGTCAGTCCCTTTGCGTCAAAGAACAGTACGTCCGTGTACAGCCTCGTGCCAAATGTGGCTGCCCCTTCCCTGCCGTTCTTTGTCACCTCTGTCATGCTCATAGCCAAAAACATATCTTTTAAATATCCTTTTGGAGTAGGCTCCGACAGGAACGCTGCATACTGGTCAATCGTTGTCTGTATATCTGCATTCTTCAGCAATACCACATTTCCTTTGGCTTCACCCCCGGCGGCTGCTGCAAAGGCTTCGGCCTTTTCCTCATCCTCCATCACATAGGCCTTGACTTCATAGACAGCCGTCTCTCCTGCACAGTACATGATCTCGTAGAAATCTGTCACTTTATTTCCCGCTCCGCCCTGAGCTGCCCACATACAGTTCTCGTCTCCATAGAGAACGTAGCGCTTATCATAGGTCAATCCTCCGGGCAGTTCCTGTGCTTCCTCGTATGTATAACTGTCGCTCATCGTTACCGGGAACGCCCTCGCCTGTGAGGTGCCCGCAAGTGCACTTGGATTCGGATTCTTAAAGAAACGATAGCCTTCCAGCGTTCCAAGCGCCTCCATATACTCTTCGGGGGTTCCTGTCTCCGGCGCATAATACGGAATCATTTGATTCAGCATATTCATGTCCATTTTCATGACTGCGACTCTGCCCGTCACCGTAACCGTCCCCATCATAGAATCGTAGGTACTTTTAATGCTCTCTGCATTCTTTGTGTCAGCCGCATCATAGCAGCGGTAAGCTTCTGCAATCTGATCTCCTGAGAGATAATAGACATCATAGATCGCATTGGCCTGAATCCCGGCCATGCCGAGTCCCATGACAGCCCCACTATTCTTATCGGCATAGAGCACATATCTTTCATCATAGTCCAGTCCTTCAGGCTCCTCAAAGCTGTACAGATTGGTAATGGCAACCGGGAATACTGCCTCCGGATCTGTCTTTGCCTGTGCTATGTCACCTGTAAGCTGTTCCGCCTTCACCTCTGCGCTGATTTCTTCCACCGGTTCCTCCGGGGGATTGGGATTCTTGAAGAAACGATAGCCTTCCGTCGATATTATCGCCTTCATATATGCTTCTGGCGTCCCTTCCGGCGCATAAAACGGAATCATTTCGTTCAGCATATCCATATTCAGCTTCAGAACCGCGACTCTGCCCGTCACGGCAGCCGTCCCCATCATAGGGTCGTAAGTGTTCTTAACCTGCTTTGCATCTGCCTCGCCTGCCGCATCATAACAGCGGTACGCCTCCACAATCTTTCCCTCTGAAAGATAATAGATGTCGTACACTGCATTCAGTGTAGCTCCTATCTGTGAGCCCGCCTGAACCACTCCGCTGTCCGCCCCGCCGTATAATACATATCTTTCCTCATACGCCAGTCCTTCAGGATCTGTAAAGGTGTACTTATCCGTGAGGGAAACAGGAAACGTCGTTTTAACCGTCGCTTTTGCTTCCTCTGCTTTGTCTGTCAGCTGCTCCGCCGTAACCGGCGTGCTTTTCTCTGTCTGTACAGGCGGTGTATCCGGCGTGTCCGGTGTGTCCGGTGTATCCGGTGTACTCGGCGTGTCCGGCGTGCTCGGCGTGTCCGGCGTGCTCGGCGTATTTCCGCCGTTGTTTCCACTACTGCTGCCGGAGGAGGATGGCTTATACTCACTCATCCCGCCGAAGTAGAACTGCATTCCCAAATAGGCCTCCGCTGTTTCCGATTTGATGACCCCGCTTTTATAGTATGTAGAGATGGACTTCTGCACATAGCTTCCTGAGGAATATACATATGCCACATCGCCCCATCGTCCACAGCTTAAGCCGCCTCCGTTATAAGCTGACGCCCATTTGGACACCAGCCCCTGCGCATCCGATTCGCTGGACATCACATAGCATTCATACTGTCCGGCGGCCTTTCCGCCCTTGGTATACAGTACCACATATGCGCCCTTACAACTGCCGCCTGCCGCAGCCGCCTTTTTGGCCGGGATGCAGTCAGAGCCGCCATAGAGGACGTACCGCTTGTCAAAGCTCAGTCCCGACGGATCGGAGAAGGTACACAAATCACTCATCTTAATACTGTAGCTGTTTGAGGCGCTGGTGCCGCTCACCTGTGCGCCGCCAGAATCCACATACCCATTGGTTTGGGTTGCTCCGGCTCCGCCGTTGTCTCCGTCTGCACCGTCTTCTCCGCCTGTACCGCCTGCGTCCGCTGCAAATTCGTCCTCGTCGTCCGAGAGCCCGTCTACAATGTCGGCCAGCGGAGTCTTTTCCAGTAATTCCTTCAGTCCGCCATTTTTGGCAGTCAGCAGAACTACCGCCACAATTACGCACACAGCCAAAGCTCCTGTGACGCCTATTATTATCTTAGTTCGTTTCTTCATTTTGGGCCTCCCTTTTCCTCATACTTCTAAAACTCGCGCCATTTCATCTTTGTGATTCTACCACGAAGACATTTGTCCGTACAATACGGTATGTCTATTCCGCTGTTTTGGATGTCTGTTTGGCATTTCAGAGGGATTCTCTCTCATCCGGAAGGATATGCGCAGCGTCCAGCGCCTCCGCTCCTGCCAGTACGCACACTGCCGCTTCCGCACATATTTTATCCAATAGTATACTTGCCTGTTCCAGCTCCTCTTTCGTCGTATGAAGAATTTCCTTCTTTTCCTTTTGCCGCATCCCCTCTGTCACCCCGGCAAGATAATTTTCTGCAGCCTGCATTCCCTTTTGGCGGAGGCTGAGAAGGGGTTCTATGGAGGCAACGGCGCTGATAAGATAACGCTCTATTTTTTCGCCGCTTTCACACAGCTTCCGCAACGCCGCCCCGGCTCCGTCATAGACGTTCAGGGACGCTGCCGCATCCGGATCCCGGAAGCTGGTAAACATCACCTCTCCGGTTTGAGATACAGAAAGCCTTGTCCCATATGCCCCTCCTCTTATCCGGATGTTATCCCACAGATAACCATAGGACAGTATCTTTGCCGCAACCAGCATGGCGCCGTTTCTTTTGGCTCCCAGCATGCCCAGATGGCCTCCCTTAACGGCAAAACCAATCTGTGCCGGAATTAACAGCCCCCGTTTTGCCGGCCCGGACAGCGCGTATTCCGGTCTCTGTCCCGGAGCTTTTCCGTCAGGCAGCACAGAGAGTAATTTGGATGTCCACTGCCCGGATATGTGGCCCGTGACGGACAGCGTGACCCTTGCCTTTACAAACACTCTCCGGCAGAGCCGTTCCAGCTCCTGCACCAATTCTTCCCCCTCCTCTGCAAAATTCTTCTCCTTTTGTTTCAACCACCGCAGCATGCTGATTCCCCGCATTGCCTCTTTTGCTGCGCCCGGGGCAGAAAAACCGGCGGCCGCCTGCATACTTCCATAGCTGTCTCCGTACATCAGCACATGATTCTCCATGCTGATTGCAAACTGCCGTATCCGGTTATATATATAAGAAGAATTATGGAAAACCGAGTGATTCAGTACTTCGTCCGTCATCCTTACTGCGTCCTCCAGCTTTTCCTGTAAGACGGATACATACACGGCAAAATACGGATTGCACAGATTCAGATTCCCTTTTACGTCGAACACATCCGTACCCGTTTGGAACCGTCCAAGGTTTGCGTCCAATTCTGCCTGAAGGGAGAGGGTGTCAAAGTGCTCCGTCTCCGTCTGCCCCAGCAGTGTCTGCAAAAAGGTCAGGGCATGCAGCTCCTCCGGCGTCATATCTTCCAGCGAAAAATAATATGCAATATGCACAATCCCTTCTGTCTCCAAAGGGTGGTAAAGTACCTTTCTTCCCTCCATTTCTTTCACGATCTGTGGTATTGTGTCTCTCTCCTCCGGTATATCTGAAAGAGACAACGTCGGGAGTGTCGCCAGTTTCTCCCCGGCGTCGGGCGTCATCTGCTTTTGTCTCAGCCGGACGAGTTCCTGAATCACCTGCTCCTTCTCCCTGTCCGTCCAGCCTTTTTTCACTTCCTCCAAACGGCGCCTCTCTCTTTCCCTGTTTTCTTTTCCCACCATTGCGGAGGGTTCCAGCGCAACGCTTGCACAGTGATTATTTTCCAGCAGGTTTTCCCTGATGAATTTTTCAAAGTACCCTTCCTCCACCTTATGAATCAGGTCAGAAACCGGCTGTTCCAAACAGAGCTGCTGCGCCGGGTCTCCGCCATAGAGACAGCTGTCCAGCATTTTCAGCACATTACTGATGCCCGGTGTGAATCCTCCTGCTTCTTTTTCCTTTTCCATGAACCTCATGCGCTGCAGAACCGCTTTCAGCCTTTCATGCTCCAAACCACCTTCTGCCAGCTCCTCCAGCGTCCGCTGCACAGTATCCCATACCTCTTTCTCTTTTTCCGGTGTGGTGTTCCTGACAACCAAAAATGCACAGGGCTGAAGGATGCTTCCTCTCTCGGAAAATTCCACGTCTGCGGCCAACCCATTCTCCAACAGAGCTTTTTTTAATGGTGCGTCGTTTGAAGAGCAAAGCATCTGTCCAAGCGCGCGGCAGGCCAGCACCTTCTCCGGTTCGTCAAAACGCCCGTACACCCAGCCCTTAGCCAGCAGCATGCGGGAAACACCGTCTTCTCCCTCCCCAATCTCATAAGTGATTCTCTGTATGCCGGGGCTTACCGGGCTCTGCATGGGAATGCCGGCGTCTGTCTCCTGCCTGTCATAGCCGGAGACCGCGCCGCCTATTTTTTCAAGTACGGCCTCTATATCCACATCACCGTCCAAAATAAACCATGCATTGGACGGATGATAAAACTTCCGGTGCGCCGCCGTATACTGCTCATAGGATAATTGGGGAATCGCCTCCGGCGCCCCGCCTGACTGGAAGCGGTAACAGTTGTCCGGGAACAATCGTTTATTCAGCTCACTGTCAATTAATGTGTCCGGCGAGGCGTATACCCCTTTCATTTCATTGTACACGACACCGTTCAGGGTGAGCTCCTCTGCGCCCTCCGTCAGTTCATAATGCCAGCCCTCCTGCCGGAAGATTTCTTCTTTGGATACGCACAGTGGATGCAGCACCGCATCCAAATATACATCCATCAGATTCAGAAAATCCTGACGGTTCCTGCTGCTTACCGGATAAACGGTTTTATCCGGGAATGTAAATGCATTGATAAATGTCTGAAGGGAACTTTTTATCAACTCCACAAAGGGTTTACTTACCGGATATTTTTCTGACCCACACAGGACGGAGTGCTCCAAAATGTGAAAAACTCCCGTATCGTCGCATGGAATTGTTTTAAAGGCCGCCGCAAAGGTCTGATTTTCCTCCTCCCTCTCTAACCATAAAACGCGGGCTCCATTCTTTTCATAACACATCTCCCATAGAATGGCCTTTAGCTCCGTCAACTCTCTTCTCTTCTCCACGGTAAAACCATATTTGGCTGCCGCCTGTTCTGCCTGTTGTTTTTTCGTGCTTATACTCATGTCACATCTCCTTATGGTACATTCTTAATTGTAAGCATAAAAAAAAGGGAGCGCATGGTCAATATGCTCTGTTTATTCGACATATTTCTATGTCTGTTTGGCAGTTTCAACTAATCTTGCTTTTAGCTGCTTGACTTTTCAAAAAAATATGCTATATTAGTTGTATTCATACGACTGACGGAAGTGGAATTGACCACAGGAAGTATGAGATGATTATTTAGCCGACCGTCTGGGCATACTAAGCTCAGATGACGGCTTTTTTTATTCTTTTTTTATCATAGAAAGCAAAAGCCGCCTGAGCCCAAGAGTTACTGACAATGTACATGAACATTCCGACTCAGGAAATGTTCCACCCACTTAAGGAGGAAAAATAATATGATGCAGAAAGAACAATGGCAGGGTTTTGCAGGACGTCTTTGGAAGGAGGAAATCAATTTACGTGACTTCATTCAGAACAATTATGTCCCTTACGAAGGTGACGCTTCTTTCCTCGCCGGGCCTACGGAATCGACCAATCAGTTATGGGAGAAGCTTCAAGAGCTGCAGAAAGAGGAACGCGCCAAAGGCGGCGTACTTGACATGGACACGGAGATTGTCTCCACTCTCACCTCGCATAAGCCCGGATATATCAGCGAAGAGCTGAAGGACAAGGAAGCCGTGGTAGGCCTTCAGACAGACAAACCACTGAAGCGTGCTTTTATGCCTTTCGGCGGAATCAAGATGGCGGAGGATGCCTGCAAGACTTATGGCTATACCCCCAATCCGGATTTTCATAAAATTTTTACAGAATATCATACGACCCACAATCAAGGTGTGTTCGACGCCTATACACCAGAGATGAAAAAGGCGCGCCATAACAAAATCATCACAGGCCTTCCGGATACTTACGGACGAGGCCGTATCGTAGGTGATTACCGTCGTGTAGCCCTCTATGGAATTGACTTGTTAATGGAGATGAAAAAGGAAGATTTAACTAACTGCGGCTATGGCTCCATGCGTGACAGCGTCATCCGCCAGCGGGAAGAACTCTCCATGCAGCTCCGTGCACTTCAGGGAATGAAGGACATGGCCGCAGGCTATGGTTTCGATATCTCAGAACCCGCATCCAACGCAAAGGAAGCCGCACAATGGCTGTATTTCGGTTATTTGGCCGCAATCAAGACGCAGAACGGCGCCGCCATGAGCGTGGGACGTATCTCTACTTTCCTCGACATTTACATTCAAAGAGATATGCAGAAAGGCATCCTGACCGAATCCGAGGCACAGGAGCTGATCGATCATATGACCATGAAGTTCCGCATGGTCAAATTCGCCCGCATTCCTTCCTACAACCAGCTCTTCTCCGGCGACCCGGTATGGGCGACACTGGAAGTGGGCGGCCTCGGACAAGACGGACGGTCTATGGTCACAAAGACTGATTACCGCTTCCTTCACACACTGGAAAATATGGGGCCTTCGCCGGAGCCGAATCTGACCGTGCTGTACTCCGAGCGCCTTCCTGAGAATTTCAAGGATTACGCCGCCTATATTTCCATTGAGACCAGCTCTATCCAGTACGAAAACGACGATGTGATGCGTCCAATCTGGGGGGACGACTACTCTATCTGCTGCTGTGTGTCAGCCACACAGACAGGAAAAGAGATGCAGTTCTTCGGAGCCCGCGCAAATCTCGCAAAATGCCTGCTCTACGCAATCAACGGCGGAATCGACGAAAAATCAAAAGAGCAGGTGGGCCCGGATTATAGACCGATTTCTTCCGAGTATCTGGACTACGATGAAGTGATGAAAAAATACGATAAGATGATGGACTGGCTGGCCGGATTGTATGTGAACATTCTGAATCTTATTCAATATATGCATGATAAGTACTACTACGAATCAGCCTTGATGGCGCTCATCGACACAGACGTGAGACGTACCTTCGCCACCGGAATCGCGGGCTTCTCACACGTAGTTGACTCCCTGAGCGCAATCAAATATGCCAAGGTTAAAACGATTCGCGATGAGAACGGTCTGGTAGTTGACTATGAGACCATCGGAGATTTTCCAAAGTACGGAAACGATGACGACCGGGCGGATGATATCGCAGTATGGCTCTTACAAACTTTTATGAAAAAACTGAAAAAGCATCATACCTATCGGGATTCTGAACCTACTACTTCTATCCTGACTATCACTTCCAATGTGGTATACGGAAAGGCTACCGGCGCCCTCCCCGATGGAAGAAAGGCAGGAGCACCGCTGGCGCCAGGCGCGAACCCAAGCTATGGCGCAGAGCAGAACGGACTGCTCGCCTCTTTGAATTCTGTGGCGAAACTGCCTTATGAATGGGCCCTCGACGGAATCTCCAATACCCAGACTATCAATCCGGATGCAATCGGCCACTCAGAGGAAGAGCGGATACAGAATCTGGTACACATTATGGACGGTTATTTTAAACAGGGCGCCCATCACCTGAACGTCAATGTGTTTGGTGTAGAAAAGCTGATCGACGCCATGGAGCATCCTGAAAAAGAGGAATATGCCAACTTTACTATCCGCGTCTCTGGTTACGCCGTAAAATTCATCGACTTGACCCGGGAACAGCAGCTGGACGTTATTGCCAGAACCTGCCACACTACCGTCTAAGATGAGAGGGGCACTATGATGCAGTCAAATCAACTAAGTCACAAAAAGGGACTTGTCCATTCCACGGAAAGCTTCGGCTCCGTGGATGGGCCCGGTGTAAGATTTCTTATCTTTTTACAGGGCTGTGGCATGCGCTGCCAATTCTGCCACAATCCCGACACATGGAAGGCCACGGCGCCCGGCAGTGAACCGTCTCCTTCTACACTCTGCTCAAACTCCGGCTCCACATGGATGAGCGCGGATGAGCTCTTGTCAAAGGCACTGCGCTACCGCTCTTATTGGGGGCAAAAGGGTGGGATTACCGTAAGCGGAGGCGAGCCTCTCCTGCAGATTGATTTTCTTCTGGAGTTATTTCAAAAGGCGAAAGCTTCCGGCATCCATACCACCTTGGACACCTCCGGCGGCCCGTTCACAAAGAGTGAACCCTTTTTTTCAAAATTCCAAGAGCTGATGCAATACACGGATTTGCTTCTCTTGGATATCAAGCATATTGACGAGGAGCAGCACCGCATTCTCACCGGGCACAGCAATCAAAACATTCTGGAGCTGGCTTCCTATTTATCCGACATCGGAAAACCCGTGTGGATCCGCCATGTGTTGGTGCCTGAGCGAAGTGATTATGATAAATATCTGACACGTCTGGACGCTTTTATCCGTACGCTCAACAATGTACAGCGTGTGGAAGTTCTGCCTTATCACACACTGGGCGCTTACAAATGGAAAGAGCTGGGGTACGACTACCCGCTGGACGGTATCGCTCCCCCAACGGAAGAAAGGGTGGCAAATGCATGCCGCCTGCTTCATACAGAAACATACAAGGGATATCTGGACTAAGTCCGATATCCCTTGTATTGTTTATGCATGATTTTTATTTTTTATAACTTGACACATCCTTGCATGTGAGCATACACGCCGACTTTTCATTCCATGTAATCATAGAGCCGTCAATCAGCGTCCATAAATCAAAAATAGGATTATAGAACTCCATGCTGGTACTGCCTTTTTCCAGAACATTTCTCATTGGGCATATATCACACGGTGAGTTTCTATTCAAGGTCATCTCATAGCATTTACGTCCGATACACTCATGCTTTATCAAATCCTTCATTTTTTGATTCACATATTTCAACTCATAAGTGTCAGGATCGATTACATAGACCCACGAGTTTTGGTTATCCAGCATTTTCTCAAGATTAGTGAGCGCCTCCTGACTCTTCTGAGTGACCCTCCACTTCATTATAAAAACGGAAAGCATCTCAGATAAGAATCTCAACGTATCAATCTGTTCCTGTGTCCAAAGCCTCCGCCTTATGCAATCATCAAAACCAATAAATCCTTTGAATTGCTCTCCGTCCCTGATTGCGCACTGGAGAAGTGATTTGATATTCTGCTTTTCAAGCATCTCTCTGTGTGATCTTGGCAGTTCCGAGACATCGGGACAATAAAAAATATCTTTTTCTTTAAAATTGTCCTTGTAGTTGTCACCGTTGTTGATATACGGCATACTTTGAAGTTCACCTTTCTCTGCTTCGATTCCTTCTCCACACCATTCATATGTATTATTCACGTAGTCCCCGTCGGGGCTATCCTCGAAAATATAGACTCGGCTGACTTCAAACTGTTTTCCCACTGTCTCAAGAATAGAGTTGACCGCCTGATCAAAATCCGTTGTTCCGTATAATATATCAAAGGAGCAGCGTATCAAATCTGTTGTATCACACTCGTTTCTTTCATTGGATTCAATCCGGGTATTGGCGGCAAACATTTCTTCTTGATTGTCCTCCATGCTTGCCTTGTCATAAAATGCGTACTGGTTCTTGCCCAGTGATTTTGCCTGATACAGAGCCCGGTCGGCCAGCATGAATAATGACTTATAATCCACGCCGTCCTCAGGATACATCGCTATGCCGATACTGCAGGAGAATCCCTGAATCTGAAGATTCTCGTACATCATACGCTTGAAATCCTCGATAATGCGCTCTGCACGTACCGCTACATTTCTGCCATCCTGAACCTGACACATGTAGACCATAAATTCATCCCCGCCAATGCGTGCCACAGCATCACTTGAACGGAACATTCCCTTTATGATTCTGGCGAACTCCGTAAGGACCGCGTCCCCGAACATATGGCCATACCGATCATTGACCAGTTTGAAATCATCTACATCGATAATTAAGAGGGCCGAGTGCTCTGTCCTGTCTTCTTGTCTAAGGTACTCCTCAATCTTCCAGCGGGCCGCATTTTTATTCAGCAGTTTCGTCAAGCTGTCTGTTTCAGCCTTTTCCAAAAGTGCCTGAGTCTTTCTCTTGGCCTCATCGATATCAAGAATGACTCCGACGGATTTGATGGCTTTTCCCGATGTGTCAAACTGTGCCGTAGCCCGCACCCTGCACCACTTGTATGTCCCCTTATCGTCCGCCAGCCTGATTTCTGCCTCATCGTAGGGCGTCCCCGATGAAATCTCATTCATAAGCCTCATAAACTCTGGCATATCGTCGGGATAAATATGGGACGCTCTTGGTATTTCTACGCTGACTCGCTCACGAATCGGCTGATATCCGTACTTCTTCTCCCAATTAGAAGAGAACGTGAGTGTGTCCTTCAAAATATCCCACTCGAATATAATGTCATTTGTCTGATTCATGATAATCTGGTGCTTTTCAAGCGATAATCTCAGCTCCTCCTGCACCCTCTTACTGGAAGAAATGTCTGTCAGACTGCAGTATAAATACTCTTGCCCGTCTTCCTCCGTCACTACCTTGCTGCGGTCCAGAACCCAAATAATGTTTCCGTTTCTGGATATCAGCCGGTACTCGGCTTCTATGATATTTCCCTGATTCATCTGCCTCATGACGTCCGTGGCCAGTGCTTTGCGGTCCATAGGATGGACTAATTCAATAAAATGGTTATTGAATTTTTCTTCCAATTCTTCTTCTGTGTAATTGACCAGATGAAGAAATTCTCTGTTAATCTGGACAAGGGTGAACCACCGGTCAACACGGCATTTGTGCAGGCCGCCCACAATCCCGTTAAGGTCTTCGCGTTCTGCCTGCAGTCCGGCATTTTGTCCGCCTTCATATTCTCCTTTTCCCGGGGCCCAGACAATCATTACCTTGTGCTGATGAGGATACCCCACGTCAATACGCAACACAGTGACCCGCCAAGGGATATATTCTCCGTCGTAGCTGTCCCTTATCCGAAATGTCCACTGCTGTTTCGTCAAACCGTTTTTGAAAAAACTTTGCAGGCCCTCACCGAAGGCCAAGCGCATCCCCTCTTTATCCTCCGGATGAACCGACCTTTCCACGAACTGTTCAATCGCTACATCGAACTTTTCATCAAGATTGAAAAGCTGGAATCTTCCGTCCGGCATATAAATCAAATGAAAGATTCCCGTGTCCGCGTCCAATTCCATGATTCCCGCGTGAACATAGCGGAGCAGTGTAAAATATTTCATCTGGCCATATTCAAGGGTGCTCAGTTCTTCATCTCTGCTTTTTTTGCCTACCAGTTCCCCTGTATAGAAGTCCTTTTTAGGTGAGCGGCCGTCAGCATATTCCTGTGACAATTCCGCAAACTGCTCCTTCACATTCTTAAAACATTCCAGCAGTTTTGGGGAAAATTCACCACACTCGCCATTTAAAATCATAATATATGCCTGCTCCGGAGGAAGGGCTTTTTTATAGACCCGGTCCGATGTCAGTGCATCATATACATCCGCCAGCCCTACGACCTGCGCGCAGATGGGAATACTGTCCCCCTTAAGTCCTTCGGGATATCCCAGCCCATCCCAGCGTTCGTGGTGGTATCTGCAGATGTTATATACATATTTTTGATATTCTTTATCTTCCAGCCTGCCAAGCCCGGAGAGTATCTCACACCCCTTTTCCGAGTGCATCTTAATTATTTCAAACTCTTCTGCCGTAAGGGGGCCCGGCTTGTTGAGAATCGCATCAGGAACCGCTATCTTTCCGATATCGTGCATGGCAGAAGCGCTGACAATCATTTCGATTGTCTTCTCATCAAGACCGTACTCCTGATAGCTCCTGCTTACATCTTCCAGCAGAATTTTGGTGAACATCCTGATTCTCAAAATGTGCTGTCCAGATTCCACACTGCGGTACTCTATGACAGACGAAAGCGTGTCAATCATCACTTCATTAGACTTCAAAAGCTTGATTGACTGCTCTTCCACCAATTCTTCTAGATTTTGCTTGTATCGGTACAGCTCTATGATATTTTCCACTCTGCGTTTTACCACATATGGCTCAAAGGGCTTCCCGATAATATCGGAAGCCCCCAGATCAAACGCCTTTAATTCGCTGTCGGCTTCGTTATCCGCTGTGATGATGACAACTGGAAAATCAGAAAGCATTCCCTGCTTTCCCATTTCCTCCATCACTTGATATCCATCTTTGACCGGCATGATAATATCGAGCAGCACCGCCACAATATTCTCCCGGTAATTATTGGCAAGCATCAGTGCCTGCTCTCCATTCTCTGCCTCCAGAATACGGTATTCTTTCCTGAAAACTTCCCTGAGAATAATCCGGTTAATCTCCATATCATCTACAAGCAGCAGGATGTTTCTCTCTTTCATATCTTATGACTCCGTCCTTACTTTTTAGCTTTGTATAACGCTTCCAGAGCATCAACAGCCCCATCTATGCCCATGGCACTGACATTCAGAAGCATATCGTGGGACTCAATACTGCCCCAGTCTTTGCCTGTGTGCAGTTCATAATAATAGCGGCGCTCTCTATCTATCTTCTTAATACGTTCAGCCGCCTTGCGCTCCGTCAGTCCGTACTTTTCTACTATTCTCTTCACACGGTCTTCCTTAGATGCAGTGATAAATACATTGATAAGATTCGGCTCATCTGCCAGCAGGCTGTCAGCGCATCTTCCGACAATTACACAGGAGCTTCTCCCTGCAAGTCTCTTGATAATCTCCGACTGCACTTGGTAGAGCTGCTCGCTCAAAGGTTGTCCCATCTCAATATTTGTCATATAGTAAGAGCTATAATCTACTGGGGCCGACGCGTAGTATGCAAGGAACCGGCTCAATCCGGTCTCATCCACTTCCTCGGCCGCGTCGGGGCTGATTTTCATCTGTTCTGCCGCCATATTTACCAGATTCCGGTCATAGAGCGGAATATCAAGCCTTTCTGCCAGCTTATTGCCAATCTCATGGCCGCCGCTGCCAAACTGCCGTCCAATCGTTACGATAATATGATTCGTCATATGAATCAACTCCTCTCTTTAATTGAGAAAGACCTGTTTGCTTCTTATTTTCATTATAACTCTTTTATCGGACAATTTATATATATTTAAGGTTAAACATGAAATTTTTTCTCCATCTCCTCCCGGAATTCTCTCCCTTTAAAAATTATGAGAGCAGCCAGAAGTATTACTGAAAAACCAATGCATATCACAGTGGGCACAGCCACCTTCACCGCCCCCGTGAGCAGGAGGATAAAGGGGAGTATAATACTGTATCCCGCAGCCATTATGAAGTAAATCATATAGTCTTTCGCCAGACGGTAGAATATTCTTGATATAATCACCATGGATACTTGAATGATAACGCCGACTATGGGGAGTACAAAATCAACAGACCAGCCCCGCCAGCCGGTGGCCCCATCCCATATGAAGCAGCCTATCGTTATGATCAACAGCTGCCACATGGCATTTTTCAGGAGATTATGCCTTTTGTAGAAGCCCATGGCCAAAGCCAGCCACATACTAAGCACCCCGCCGCTTACCAGTAACGAGAGATGAATTGGCTCCGAAGCATTGAGATAGTCGACGGAAACGGCTGCCACCACCGCCACAATACAGAGGAAGGAGAATATCTTGAATACTCTGAGCCCCAGATTTGCCTCCTTGGCCTCATCCGGGAACTCCGGCTCCAGTCTTTTAACAGGAACTCCCAGCTCCTCTAGGATACGGAAGAAATTCCGTTTGATATTAGTGCTGTCGTACCGTGAAGTAAATCCCAGATATACCATATCCTCAAATGAGCACATGCAGAGCTCTACCTTCGGTGTACTAGTATATACGCCGAACCGCTGAATGTAGGGTACATATTCTTCCGGCATATGGATGATTCCCATGTTGGAAAAAATTGCCGTCACATCCTTCTCGGAGAACCTTGCCCCTGCCGAAATGCAGAGGTTCTTGAATTCCAGCGGTGTGAAACGTAAAATAGGATTCATTTCAAAACGAATATAATCGTTCATTGTCCTCGTCATATTTTCTTTTGTCAAGTCTCTTTGGAAGATTTCGGCAGTCTTGGCAACTACATCTTTCAAAGTATCTTCTTTGTCTCCGAACTTATATCCCGGCTCTATCCAGCTAAAAAAATTGAGCAGCGAATCTGAGGGGAAATATTTGCGGAGATTGACAGGCACCATAAGAACCACAGGTTTCTCTTCCTGTCTCTTCGTCATCTTCTCGTGAATTGCGCAGAGGAATATAGCCGTCAACAAGACTGTCATGGATACCCCATACTCTTTTGCTTTGGCAGAAAGCGCTTTCACAGGGATTTCCGCCTCCGTCACTTCAAGGCTTCCCATCTGCCCCCGTGAGCGGCGGATTTGATAGGCTTTCGGTTTCTTTTTCTTTTCTCCCTTTTTTCTTAGGAACTGCTCCGAATAATATTTGGAAAAACTGTCGTCCTCCTGATCATCCACCGTGATTGTTTCTTTTGACAAAACAACGTCCTTCAGTCCTTCTTTTTCGTGGACGAGCAGCAGATAATTTTTTACCAGCTCCCTCACGAACTCCGAGGCGCCGGTCCCGTCGGTCAACGCGTGGAATACTTCAAAGTTTATTCTTCTTTTGTAATAAGTGACTTCAAATAGAAGCTCTTTTTTATCTCTCACATAAAGCATGCTGCATGGCTCTCTGTATTCCCGGCGCACTATAGGCCGCAGAGAGCTTTTCTCCAAATAATGCCAGAACAATCCTTTTCTCATGACAGAGAGGAAGATAGGATATTTTTCCAGCGTTATGTCTAAAGCCTGCTGTAATTTTTCTTCAATGACTTCTTCCTTCAATTCACAGTAAAACCGGAAAACCCGGGTATCTCTTTTATTGCTGGCAGCTGAAAACAGCTTCGCCGCATTGTCCAGTTTTCTCCAGTATGCTCCTTTTGACTGCTGCACTGCTTATGCCCCCTTTAAGAACTGATTAATATACTCAAAACTCTCCTGCACATAGAAGCTCTTGATTCCCAATGCAAAGAATCCATGGAGAGCGTCCCGGATCCGGTGGACTTCCGCCCGGGTGCCTGCCTCCATGAGTCTCCGCCCGTATTCTTCCCCTTCGTCTCGCAGAGGATCGAACTCGGCGGTAATAATGAGCGTTTCCGGCTGTCCGGTCAAATCTTTTGCCAAGATCGGCGCAAAATAGGGATTCTTCTTATCTTCTTCATTTGCCGCATATAAGTCTATATAATCCTGCAGTTTGCCTCTCGTAAGAAGGTAGTCCGTCCCATTCTCTCTTACCGACGGATAAGGGGAATCTTCCGAGTAGTCACCGCTCACTGCGGGATAGATCAATATCTGTCGCTTCGGCATGAACTCTCCCCGCGCCTTCGCCATAAGCGATAACGCCGCCGTAAGGTTTCCCCCGGCGCTGTCGCCTATCACGGTAATATTTTCCGGTTCCACATCAAAAATAAAACGGTTCGTAAACATAGCTCTGGCTACAGCATAGCAATCTTCAAGCCCCACAGGGAACTTATGCTCCGGGGCAAGCCGGTACTCTACCGCCGCCACTACATTTCCCGTGGCACTGGCCATCCGCGCACATACCCTTTCATAATTGTCGACATGTTCAGTCACCCAGCCACCCCCATGAATGAAGAGCATCATTTTCCGGCCGCCTTCCAACTTTCCCTGATAAGATTCCTCATCGGGAAAAAATAGTCTTACCGGTATCTCGTGTTCCCCGTTATATATCTTCTCATCCATCGTTTTATAAAATATCTTCATCGGATCCAGTCTCTTCAAATCTGCCAGATTCCGGGACGCCTCCACATCAATTCCCCCAAAAGACAACGCTTTCAGAATCGCTCTTGTCGCCTTACTAATCGCCATACAATTTCCCCTTTCCAAATAAGCTGTTGTCTCATTATACTCTATAACACAGCATAATGCAAAGGGTGCAAATAATTGAAAAAACGTTGAAGGGGACAGGTCCCGATGAGTTGGGACCTGTCCCCTTCGTAGTTTACTCGTTATGGAGTAGTTTGTGTTCTTTCCCTTTCAGCAATCCTTGATACAGGTTTTGTATAATTGGGTTTTCATTTGAAAGTTTAATCTGTGCCATATTGTCAATCTTATACAGTCCTTCCAACCTGGCTTTTTTGGTCCTTGGCCCAATGGGAACGGGCTGTCCGCCGCCGGTAATGCAGCCGCGTTTGCAGGCCATGACCTCCACAAAATCGTAGTGTGCTTCGCCTGTTTTTATGCGCTCCATCAATTCTCCGGCAGTCTTCAGGCCATTGACAACGGCAATCTTCACTTCTCGTTCACCCACCAAGACGGTGGCTTCTTTCAGGCCGTCCACACCGCGCACTCCTGTGTAGCTGATTTCTTCCAGAACTTCCACATTGCTGCTGTTCATCAGCCTTCTCAGCACTGCTTCTGTCACACCGCCGGTGACGCCGAAGATAGCTCCTGCGCCGGAGGAAATCCCGAAGGGCATATCCAGAGCTTCCGGCTCGATAACGGCTAGATCGATTCCTGTCTCTTGAATCATTCTCGTTACTTCCGTCGTTGTGAGTACATAGTCCACATCCTGCTCACCCTCGGTCATATGCTCCGGCCGGAGAATTTCCGCCTTCTTAGCTGTACAAGGCATGATAGATACCACAACTGTTCTCCGCTTATCCGCCTCATTCATTCTTGCTTCCTCTTTGAGCAGCGCGCCAAACATCTGCTGTGGGGAACGGCAGGTGGAGATATGCCCGCGGAGTTCCGGAAAACGATTCTCACAGAATTTGACCCAGCCCGGACAGCAGGATGTAAACAGCGGCAGATTCTGCCCGCTCTCCAGACGCTCCAGAAGTTCCTTGGATTCTTCCATAACTGTCAAATCTGCTCCAAAGTTTGTATCATATATCTCATCAAAGCCCATCCTTCTAAGCGCGGCAACCAGTTTGCCCAGAGAGTTCTCCCCCTTTGGTATCCCGAATTTATCCCCGATGGCAACCCGGACAGCCGGCGCAATCTGCACCACGACCCTCGTGTTCGGATCTGCCACTTCTCTCCATACAGGGCTGACATTGTACTTAATCGTAATCGCACCGGTAGGACAGACAGAACGGCACTGCCCGCAGCCCACACAGTCCGTCTCCGCCATTCTCCGGTTAAATGCCGGAGTCACCTGCATCTTAGAACCACGGAACGCAAAATCCAGCACACCGATTCCCTGAATCTCCTCACAGGTACGGACACAGTCACCACATAAAATGCATTTGTTCGAATCCAGAACAATACAGTCTGAAGTCTCATCTATAGGCAGCTGCGGCTTCGTATTCTCAAAACGCACATAATTGATTCCAAGCTGTCTCGCCAGCTTCTGCAGAACGCAGACGCCATTTTCCCGGCAGGTCGTACAATCCCGGCAGTGGGAGGCCAGCAGCAATTCCAAAATCATCTTTCTGTGATGCTGCAGCCTAGGGGTATTTGTATAAATCACCATGCCGTCTCTAGGTGTCTCGGAGCAGGACGCGAACACCCTCCCCCGGTCATCCTCCACCACGCACATCCGGCACGCACCGTAGGTAGATAATTCTGAATGGTAGCAGAAAGTCGGGAGGTCGATCCCTGATTTCCGGATTACGGAAAGTACATTCTTCTCATCAGTAAATGCCACCCGTCTATTATTAATCGTCATATAACTCATAATCAGCTTACCTCCTACCCTTCTATATGAATCGCACCAAACGCACAGGCACTCTCACAGGCGCCGCACTTGATACATTTTTCCGTGTCAATTGTAAACGGCTCTTTAATCTTGCCGCTAATCGCTCCAACAGGGCAGTTCCTGGCACACTTCGAACAACCCTTACACCGCTCCGGACTAATAATAAATTTCCGGAATGCAGTACAAGTATGTGAAACACACTTCTTATCCACAACGTGCTCTACATACTCGTCCCGGAAAAGCTTCAGAGTACTCATGACCGGAAGAGCCGCGCTCTTGCCAAGCCCGCAGAGCGCAGTTTCCGTTATCGTCTGCGCCAGCTCATCCAGTATATCCAAGTCCTCCAGTGTACCGTTGCCTGCCACAATCCGCTCCAGAATTTCAAGCATCCGCTTCGTCCCCTCACGGCAGGGCACACATTTGCCGCAGCTCTCATTCTGCGTAAAATTCATAAAGAAACGCGCCACTTCCACCATACAGGTATTCGTGTCCATGACGACCAGACCGCCGGAGCCAATCATCGCTCCCATTTTCTTCAAAGAATCAAAATCCAGACTTATATCCAGATGGGGCGTGACCAGACAGCCGCCGGAAGGCCCTCCAATCTGCACGGCCTTGAATTCTCCGTCATCCTTGATGCCGCCTCCGATATCGTAAATAACCTCCCGGAGAGTCGTGCCCATGGGAACTTCGATGAGCCCTGTATTTTTCACGCTTCCCGTCAAGGCAAATGCCTTTGTCCCCGGACTCTTCTCCGGTCCGATGCTCTTATACCACTGTGCCCCTTCCGTGATAATCATAGGCACATTGGCAAATGTCTCCACATTATTCAGCACCGTAGGCTTTCCGAACAGTCCCTGCTCCACCGTACGAGGCGGCTTCACACGGGGCATTCCCCTGTTCCCTTCAATCGACGCCGTCAAGGCACTGCCTTCTCCGCACACAAACGCGCCTGCTCCCCGGTTAATGTGCAGTCGGAAGGAAAATCCCGAATCCATAATGTTATCTCCCAGAAGGCCACATTCTTCTGCCTGTGCGATTGCCGTACGCAGACGGCTGATAGCCAAAGGATATTCCGCGCGCACGTAAATATATCCCTCCTGCGCCCCAACAGCATAGGCAGCGATCATCATCCCTTCAATCATCTTGTGTGGGTCGCCTTCCATGATACTCCTGTCCATGAACGCCCCCGGGTCGCCCTCATCCCCGTTGCAGACAACATAGCGGGCCGTCTCCTTCTGCCTCGCCACCTGTGACCACTTGTATCCGGTAGTAAAGCCGCCGCCCCCTCGTCCCCGTAGATTGGAATCCATGATTTCCTGCACCACTTCCTCCGGTTTCATGGTAAACAATACCTTCTCCAACGCGGAGTATCCGCCTGTGGATATGTACTCATTAATATGTTCCGCATCAATATGTCCGCAGTTTTTAAGCACCAGACGAGTCTGCTTTTTATAAAACGGAATCTCATCCTGCTTCTGGTATTCTAGACCGTCCTGCTTATATAACAGATGACGGATAATGTCTCCCTTTACTATCGTGCGCTGGAATATGGCCTCACAGTCCTCCGGCTGTACCTTTGTATACAGTATTCCCTGAGGTTCTATTCTCATTAACGGCCCCATCTCACAGAAACCGTGGCATCCACTTTTTTTCACCTCAACAGGGCCGTGTGCCACTTCCGGCGCAAATTCAACTTCCACGTCGGGATTGTCTTTTACAAGTTCACACATCCTTTGATATATCTCACCGGAGCCTCCCGCAAGGCATCCAGTCCCTGCACAAATCAATATTCTACAGCGGCTGTTCTTGATTGCTTCCTTCGCTTCTTCCCGGACTCTGTCCAGCACCTGTGCATTCCTTATTCTCTCCATATTACGCACCTCTCAATTCCCGAATCAACTCCGCTGCAGCATCCGGCGTCATAGCCGGATATACCTTATCATTCACCGTAAGTACCGGTGCCAGACCACATGCTCCAAGACAGGATACTGTCTCCAAAGTAAAGAGCATATCGTCTGTTGTCACCTTAGCCTTCGAGAGTCCCAGCTCACTGTACAGCCGCTCAAGAATGGGGATGGACTTCCTGACATGACAAGCCGTTCCGTCACATACCTTTATTATGTACTTTCCTTTCGGCTCAAAAGAAAAATTCTCATAAAAGGTCGCAACACTGTAAGCCTTGGCCTCGCTAATTCCCAGCTTCCCGGCTACATAGCTTAAAAGTTCCGGCGGCAGATAACGGTATTCACTCTGAATATCCTGAATAATCGGAATCAATGCCGCCTGCTCGGTTCCGTGAGACCCAATAATTTCATCGGTCTTGTCGTAGTAACTCTGTTCCAGCATAAAGTACCTCCTTTGGCAGTTTGATATTGTTAAATTTTTGTCATTTTCCTTATTATATATGGTTTTTATGCACTTTTCAACTTTGTACTTAAATTTATACATTATTTTCAGTAAAAAAGCTGGAACGCGAAAGCATCACTCTCACATTCCAGCTCTTTAAACCTGATTTCTCTTTTTATTCGAACTCTTTGGCTACATCCTTGAGCCATCCGGTTATTTCCAAATGCTGCGGGCAGATTCTCTCACACTTCCGGCAGCTGATACAGTCAGATGCCTTGCCATTCTCCTCCGTCAGTTTAGCGTATTCACTTCCCGCCATATCATTCCCCTGCTTAGCCGCATTATACAAAGAAAAATATTCAGGAATAGCTATATGATTGGGGCATCCGTCCACACAATAGCGGCATCCCGTACACGGAATCGTAACTGAGCCGTTGATAATCTTGACAGCCTGTTCAACAATCGTAGACTCCTTCTCTGTAAGCGGTTTGAAATCCTGCATGAACTCCGTGTTATCCAATAGCTGCTCCATATTAGACATACCGCTCAGCACCATCCCCACATGCTCATGACTTGCTGCAAAACGGACCGCCCATGACGCCACCGACATCTCAGGGTTTTCCCCTTTGAACATCTTTTCCACCGTCTCCGGCACCTTGGCAAGAGTACCACCCTTGACCGGCTCCATCACAATCACCGGCTTATGATGACGGACAGCCGTCTCATAGCATTTGCCTGACTGAATACTCTCACTGTCCCAATCCAGATAATTTAACTGTAACTGGACAAACTCGGTCTCCGGATGAGCGCTCAGGATTTCCTCCAGCAGTTCTGCACTGTCATGGAAAGAAAAACCGATATGCTTGATTTTCCCCTCTGCCTGCTTCTTCTTCACAAATCCAAAGGCGTCAAATTCCTCTACCGTTTTATAATATTCAGCGTTCAGGCTATGCAGCAAATAATAATCAAAGTAACCCGCTCCGGTCTTCTCAAGCTGCTCGTTGAAAATCCGCTCCATATCTTCCGCCTTCTTCAAATGTGAGATAGGAAGCTTTGTGGCGACGGTGAAGCTTTCTCTTGGGTGACGTTCCACCACAGCGCTTTTCAGCACTCTTTCGCTGATAAAATTATGATACATATAGGCGGTATCAAAATATGTAAACCCACGCTCCATGAACGTATCTACCATTTGATTCACCTGCTCATAATCGATGCTTTTCTGATCTTCCCCGTCAAAAAGAGGCAATCTCATCATACCGAATCCCAACTTTTTTTCTCCAAACATCACATTTCCTCCTTCTATACTGCCTATACGAACTTCACGGCAGTCCCATACGCCATGACCTCAGCCGCTCCCGCCATGACCGCCGCGGACGCATACCTGATGTTCACAATGGCATCGGCCCCCATGCCTTCCGCCTCTTCCACCATACGCTTTGTCGCCAGCGCTCTGGCGTCATTCATCATCTCATTGTAAGCCTTCAGCTCTCCTCCCACCAAGGTCTTGAACCCCTGCGTGATGTCTCTGCCGACATTTTTGGACTGTATCGTACTTCCCTTTACCATCCCAAGCATCTCCAGATTTTTACCGGAAATATAATCAGTATTTACTAAGATCATCCTCTTCACCGCTCCTTATCTCTTTAATTCTTTGAATACATACTCCCACAATCACGCCGGCTAAAGCTAAGGGAATCACAATTCCCAGCACACACACTGCCGCGGACGGGCTGAGCTTCCACACCACCACGCCGAACACAGCATAATATGCAATCATAATAACCGTAACAATTATGGGGGCCGCCATTTTCCTGCCATTTTTTTTCATGATTTTTACCTCTATCTTAAATTCTATCACACACATGGGAAAAAATATACTATTCTTTTCTCTCAGACTATTGTAAAATAAATATTGTTAGGAGATGATGATTATGTTGACTTCCGAAGATAAAACATTGATAGGCTCAGCCTTTCCTTTTTGGGAAAAACTGAGCCATATAGAAAAAGAGGAGTTTCTCCACCACGCTTCGCTGAATACTTACGCAAAGAACTCGCCCATTCACAATGCGGACTTGGAGTGTATCGGAATCCTTTATGTCAAAAAGGGCTCGCTGCGGGTATATATGATGTCCGAAGATGGACGGGAAATCACTTTATACCGCATAGGCAGCGGAGAAATCTGTGCGCTGTCCGCCTCCTGTGTCCTCAATTCCATTACCTTCGACGTATACGTGGATGCCGTAAGTGACTGTGAGCTGATCCAGATATGCTCCTCCTACTTTTCCAAATTGATGGAGCAGAATGTATACGTCGAAGTATTTACCTACAAATTGATCGCCGAACATTTTTCTGAGGTCATGTGGACGATGCAGCAAATTCTTTTCATGAGCTTTGACCGCCGTCTGGCAATTTTTCTTCTGGATGAATCCGCTTCGTCCAAAAAAAGTGAACTGAAGATGACACACGAAGAGATTGCCCGTCTGATGGGCAGCGCCCGGGAGGTCGTCACAAGGATGCTGAAATACTTTTCATCCGAAGGCTGGGTGGAGCTTGGCCGCGGCAGTGTAAAGATTGTGGACCGCAGTGCCTTGAGCGGCCTGATATAGCTTTACTGCAGATCACCCAGTCCGCCCATGACAGCCGCCATGACTTTAATCTCATCGACCCATGACTGTATATGCTGGTGTTCGTTGGGCGCATGGATTCCCGCCGTCTCGCTGGAACATCCAAAGGTTGCCACCGGAATATTCTGCTCCTTGCAGAAAACAGGCATCGGCGTTGTCCCGGTCATCATATTATGTACAACCGGTTCTTCGAACATTTCTGTCAGGACATTTTTTACAATCCCAAAGAAGGGAGAATCCTGACTGGTGCTGTAAGCCGGCATGACAGACAGCTTTTCAACCTCTACGTCCGAAAATCCGTGTCTGTCAAGATGCGCTCTCAACAATTCGAAAATCCGGTCCGGTTCCTGCCCCGGGACGAGACGGAAGTCCATCTTGGCGTCCGCGCGGCAGGGGACAATCGCTTTCTGTCCCTTCTCCGTATATCCGGAAGACATGCCGCAGATGTTGGCGGTCGGGGTAAAATAATATTTTTTCAGCATTTCTTCACCGGTGAGCCCGTTGATGAACCGGTCAACCCCAAACAGGTTTTTAACGTCTTCTTCTTTCAAGTTATCGTTTTTCAGATTTGCCAGTACATCTTCCCCCGGCTCTTTCACACCGTCATAGAACCCTTCAATCAAAATATGGTCATTTTCATCTTTGATTGTCGCCAAGGCCCGCAGAAGCCTCCATGCCGCGTTTTCCAAAATAGGGGCAAAACGGGAATGTCCGTCATTATCCGCTGTTTTCACATGGAATTCTACATACAGCATCCCCTTGCTTCCAAGCGCGATTTCCGGCGCACCCCCCACTTCTTTTGTGCCCGTTTCCCAGTTAAAACCGTCGCACGTTAAAAGGTCAGGGTGTTCTTTGGCAAAAGATTCCAAATGGGGACTTCCCACTTCTTCCTCCCCTTCTACAAAGAATTTCACACCGCACGGCAGGCTTTTGTACACCTTCTGCCACGCGTCTACCGCACAAAGCTTTGCCGCCAGCCCGTTCTTGTTGTCCGCGCATCCTCGTCCATACATCACACCGTCACGGATGACCGCTCCGTAGGGATCGTCCTCCCAAAGCGCATGGTCTCCCTCCGGCTGTACGTCATAATGATCGTAAAATCCAAATGTATGCTCATTCTCACCTTTCATTTCTGCATAAATGATCGGGTTCCCGTCATTTTCAAACAATACCGGCTGTGCTCCCAGCGATTTCAACGAATCTTCCACCAACTGAATCATCTCCGGGATTCCATGCCCGTTTGCCGCAATGCTGGGCTGGCGGACAAACTCCTGAAATTTACTGATATATTCCTGTTGATGTTCCTCAATATATTCAAAAACTTTTTTCACTCTGTCATTCATTTTCCATAACTCCTTTTAAAGCAGGCAGAATGCCCCCGGTCCAAGTGGAAGGTCAATCAGCATCCAAATTGCCAGCATAAGAATCCATGCCACTAATGTTGCGAGAGCGTACGGCATCATACATGACATCAACGTACCGAATCCACTCTTCTTATCGTATTTCTTTAATGTCGCAAGCATAAACGCAAGGAATGGGAAAGCCGGAGAAATGATATTCGTACTTCCGTCACCAATCCTGTATGCAAGCTGTGTAAGCTCCGGAGTAATGTTGAGCTGCATCAGCATCGGCACAAATACCGGCGCGAAAATTGCCCATTTTGCAGATGCTGAACACATTAAAACATTACACAGACAGCAGATTAAGATAAAGAGAACAATCAGCATAATCGGAGGCATATTCAGCGTTTTCAAGAAAGATGCCCCTCTAAGGGCGATAATCCTGCCCATATTGCTTGAGCCAAAATAATCAATAAACTGTGCCGCAAAAAACATGGTTACCATAAAGTTGGAGATGGAAGACATTCCCTTTGTCAGTGCGTTCACAACGTCATTACTGTTTTTAAAGACTCCTGAAAGGCGTCCGTAGACGATGGACGGCACTGCAAGCATGATTGCGATGAGCGGAACGACCGCCTGCATTAACGTAGAGCCTGCGATCAAATCACCTGTCTCCGGATTTCTCATAACAGAATTTTTTGGAATACAGATAATGACAAGGGCGGCAATCATCAGCAGAAGGACAATATTGGCAACCTTAAACGCGTGCTTCATCTGTGGTGTGATTTCTTTCTCCTCCAGCGGGTCGCTTCCGTCGCCGTCCGCCGGATTGTATACTCCAAGCCTCGGGGATACCATTTTCTTATCCACTAATGTTACAACAATAATCGTCACTATACAAGACGCCACCATAAAGTACATATTGGAAACCTGTGATACCGCGTAACCTGCGTCCACTGTGGATACGCTCGCCTGTGTCAGTCCGGTGAGGACAACATCTGTGTTCGCAATGATAACGTGGGATACGATACCCGCCGATACACCTGCAAATGACATGGCGATTCCCGCAACCGGATGCCGTTTCTGCGCTTTATAGATCATGGCCGCAAGCGGGACTAATACCAAAAATCCCAAGTTATCGGCAATGGAAGTCATAAGCCCGATAAAGATAATAAACGGCGTCACCAGCTTGGCCGGTGCCTTTCCAACACTTGTCCTGATCAGTGTTTCAATGTAACCGGATTCCTGTGAAAGCCCGATTCCAAATATAACTACGATAGTAGGCCCTATAATAGGGAAGTTAATAAAATTGGGAATCGCATTGTTGAGCATATAACGGATACCGTCTGCGCTCAGCAGATTAAATACTGTAAATGTTGTCATCTCCGTCTCGCCGGTGGCCGCGTTCAGCACCTCACCGGTGGCGTTCCATCCCATCAGGCTGCCAAGGCATGACAAAACAACAACGATGACTGCCAGGCCCAAAAAGATAATAGTCGGCGCCGGCAATTTGTTTCCGGCAGCTTCGATCGCGTCAAGCACCCGGAACATCAATGACTTTTTCGTGGTTTCTTTTGTAGCTTTTTGCATAACTCCTCATCTCCTTATCCTTTTATCTCTTCTTTTGAGAAATTCATACTATTCAAAGTGCGCCCGCACTTATAATAGTCCGTTTGATTTACTGCGGAAGCCATAGTAAGAAGGCTCTCCGCGATTGGCACCGCAATGTCCGCGGCCCTTGCCATGGAGACAAGCAATGCCGTCCCATATGGCGCGTCTTCCGAAATATAGCGGTGCTGCATGGAGGAAGGCCCTTTCAGGGATTTGAACAACCGCAGTCCCTCCGGCGTGTCTTCCTGCATCAGTGTGCGCATCAATACTTCGCAGCTCTCACTATTGTAAAGCTCGAGTCCATAAGCGGAAAGTACTGCATTCCGCTCCCGCTCCAGCAGACGGAAAACAGAGATTACGGTTTCTGAGAGCCCATCCTCAAACAGGGCAAACTCTTCTTTTTTCCGCTCTATGTCCGCCACATTTAAAAGTGTCCCCGCAAGATGTGTGATTAAATTAGGGGAATTCAACACGGCTTCTATTACATTTTTGGCAGGTTCTGCCTTTAAAAGTCCCTCAAAACATTCCACGGCTTTCCTTGTGTCAGCTGCCGGATAAGCAGCTATTTTTTGAACTGCGGCAGGGAGGGCCACCACCACACAGCCCGGCTTAGTTATCCGGCATGCCCACAAATTCCCAGAAGTTTCCGCCGAAATAATTGTCGGCTTCTTATCTTGATATCCTTTCTGTTCGTAAAAAGCATCTAGTATCCTTCTCAAACACACTGCACCCAAATTTCCCGGGGTGAACAGTACCGCCTGTCCATCCTTTAGGACCGGTGCAATCAGGCTGGAAATCTCATTTTGTCTTTTACCCGATACGCATACGATGATATATTCTGCCCCTTTTACCGAATCGCAAATGTCTGTCGTCATTCTATGTACCGGCACAGGTTCTGTAATCCCGAATGCCCCTTCACTTAAAATACCATGTTCTTCTATAAGCTTAAAATCTTCGAATTCTTCTTTCGCGTCACATAAAGTGACCGTTAATCCTTGCATTTCATACCATGCTGCCGTAGCCAGCCCGGTGGCCCCGCAGCCGATAATTGTTACGTTCTTCTTTGTCATTACTGTTTCTGCCTTTCTTCAAAGGTCATAAGCGGAAATATGTTTCTCTTTTCAAACAGCTGCCTGCATAATTCCCTGTCGCTGTCAACCATAGCATAGAGGGACGTATGTCCCATTAAATCAATGGATTTATCTGCGTTTTCCGCAAGAACTCCCTGATTATTGGCGAGCCTGACGCCTTTAAGCGCTAGGTCAGCCGCTTCCAGCGCGACCCCTGTGCCGGAAGAAATCCGCATTGCGCATGCCAGTTTTGCACCGTCACAGACCACTCCAAAGATGTTGGGAATCGTCATCTGAATCGCCGTCTCTGCCATCTCAAGACTGCCGCCTTGAAGAAAGACGCTTCCCGCCGCTACGCCCAGTGAGGCAGCCACCTCGCAGGAACACATGGCCGGTGATTTTCCCAGTCTTGAAATAACGGAAATTGCCGTCAGATAACTGAACGCACTCGCTCTGACCAGTTCACTCTCAGGAAGCTTTAAGTCTTCCGACAGAGCAGCCAGAGGCATAGACGCAGCAATTCCTACGTTTCCCTTATTGCCGCAAGTCATCGCCGGATAGTTGACACCCGACATTCTCGCTTCGCATCCAGCCGCCGCATATGCCTTCGCTTTTTGCTTTGTATTTCCTTCCGCAGTCTCATACAGCACGGCCCCGATTCCCGCCCCTAATCTGCGATTGATGGTTTCCATGGCCAAAGTCTTGTTTTTCAATGCGGCTTCTGCCATCAATGCAAGGTCTTCCTCTTCTGCCGTCTTTGCGAACTCGTAGAAATCCGCTATCCCATATTTTAAAATGGGAGCCGATGCCGTCTGCGCGGAAGGGTCCGCCTCGTGTTCCTCCAGCGCCACTCCGTCTCTTTCTTTCAGCACCAGCCCGTCGCTTCGTTCCATCACAACGGCTCTTCCTGTCCCGATATCTGTCTCGATGGCAACATCCAAAAAAAATCCCAAGGCTTTCCTGTCCCACTGGGGAATCATTTCCACCAGTTCCGCTACCTCACGTGCTTTTACTTCCATCTCAGGATCAACATCTTTTAATACTTCCAGTCCCTGCTTAGGGTCCCCGCAAAGTGCGCCCAGCGCTACGGCCATCTCTGCCCCTAACATTTCGGAGCCGGGAAATGCCACGTCATCGATCTTGCAGCCAAATCCCCAGTCAACTTTCGCTGTGATTTTTTTGATTTTCCCGCCCCTTACTGCATCATACGCCTCCGCAGCCCCATAACAGATTCCGATAGGCCCTGTACAGCCAAGCGCCGGCTTCACCTCCTTATGCAGGATTGAAAGCAGTTCCTGATACGTTTCTTTTTCCATATCCTATATTCCTCCATCTTTTTATGACATTCATTCTTTAAATGCGCCGTTCTCCCGCACAAATTGAAAATACTTTTTCATTTGGTTATAGGCGCGCTCGGAATCGTGTTCTTTGATCGCGTCGATAATCTCCCTGTGCATACTGTTGGAATTCCCTGCCAGCAAAAACATTGCGTCTTTACTTTCAATATTGGCGGCAATCACTTCCCGGAGTGCATTGAGCAGCTCCATCAGAACCACATTCCCGCTTGCTTTCGCAATCTCGGCATGAAACTCGATATCTCTCTTTTGCATAAACTCTGCCGTGATCCCGGGTTCTTTCATCTGCCATTCCAAACGTTCTAAATTTTGTATGACATTTTCATCCGCATATTCCGCCGCAAGCCGGATAGTCCCAAGTTCCAAAATTTCGCGGAGCTGTATCAAATCTTTTATTTTTCCAAATTCCATATCGATCAGTATATTGAGCGGGTCAACAAGACATTCATTTACATGTTCGGAGACGAAGGTGCCTTCATTTGTCCGTGTCACCAGCTTTTTAGCCACCAGAGCCGTCATGCTCTCCCGAATCGTAGAGCGGCCCACCGCAAACCGTTCGGCAAGTTCCATCTCCGTGGGAAGCTTATCCCCCGGATTGAGTTGTCCGGTAATCATGCTTTCTAATTCCCTGAGAACGTTATCCACAAGTTTTATTTTTTGAGCCATTTATCCTCACCCCCTTTTCATCGGAACGGTTCTCTTACAGCGGAATGACCCGTCCTTCCTTCATAACAAAATCACAGTCTCTGATTGCTTCCATGTCAGTTATCATATCTCTGTGCCATGCCGCAATATCCGCGGTTTTTCCAGCTGCGATCACTCCAATATCGTTTCTGTTGCAGATCTCTGCATTGACACTGGTGGCGGCCCGGAGTGTCTCAAGGGCGCTCACGCCGCTTTTCCTCCACGCTGTAAATTCTACCCAATGTTCATAATTATGGAATTTGTCAATTAAATCCGTCCCATATCCCTTTTTCAAGTTGGACTCGAGAATCAACGCTCTTGTCTCCTTCAGCTGTGCGCCGTACAGCAGAGATTTTCTCCTGCGCTGGGGGCTCATATATTCCAGTCCCTCTTCATTCGGGTGCACGACATCTTCCATTGGCCAATAGGTCGTCACAAGCTTCGTCCCGGCATCTTCCATCATCTTAATGGTCTCACGGTCAATCAAAGAGCCGTGTTCAATACATTCTATCCCGAATTTCACCAGCTTCTGCACAAGCCGGGGACCGTATGCGTGGGCCGTGACCGGACAATGCAGCGCTTTCGCCGTCTGGAAAATTGCCTGCAGCTCCTCGTCGTCAAGTTGAATGTCATGAGGACCGTCATGGGGCGTCGCAAATCCTCCGGTGGCCATGATTTTTATGAAATCTGCCCCATATTTCACTTCTTTTCTTACTCTCATCTTGAAGAAGTCCGCGCCGTTGCCGATATAAACGTCCGCGTTCTCCATCGCTTCTGAGAGATAAGGCGTATTTCTGTAAATAGATGAGAAGTCTGCGTGGCTTCCTGTTGTGCCAAGGCCATGGGGAGCGACAATCAGTCTGGAAGCGTCAAACTGCCCTGTGTTGATAGAGTTTTTCAGAGCGAGAGAGCCATACCCGTTCAGCGTCACCCCTACAAGGCGGAGTGTCGTGAATCCTCTTTTTAACGACTCCTCTGCATTGTAAAGCATGTTCAAAAGGATTTCCTCGTCGGACATCATCGGAACACTTGGAAATGCACAAATCTCTCTGTGCTCAATGTGGGAATGTGCGTCGATAAGCCCCGGTGTGACGGTAAGATGTGAAAGGTCGATGACTTCTGCCCCGTCAGGTGCCGCAAAGTCTCTCCCTACATCGATAATCTTGTCATCCTCCACAAGAATATTTACATTCTCCTTTAACTCAAGTTCCACACCGTCAAATAACTTTCCACATTTCAAAAAATACTTGCTCATGGGATTCCTCCTTTTACTTTTTTCTTTCATCGGACATCTATTCTTCATTATCATACAATGAATCTATTATGTATTACCATGGAAGTCAAGTGTTTTTCTGTGAAAAACAAAAAAATCCCCGGAGCTTCTGCTCCGGGGCGTTACATCTTCTTTATTGGTATATGTGGCTGCGCTCTAAATATGTTTCCATTGACTCATACGCTTTTGCTGGGTCATGCTTTTTAAGCGCATCTATGAGTTCTCCGTGAGACTCCAGCATGTCCGGAAGCACTTCCAGAACTCCATACGGATCTTCGGAATGCTGTACCATCACTTTTCTTACTGCATTTAAAAGTTCTACCAGCAGCTGGTTTCCCGTGGCTTCCACAATCTTATTGTGAAACTGTATATCAATATTCTGAAGTTTCAAGCCGTCTGCTCCCGGCTCGTGCATCTGCCAATTCAACTTTTCCAGCTCCTTGAGTTCCTCGTCTGTAATCCTCTCCGCCGCAATTCTTATACATCCTAACTCGAGCAGCTTTCTCATCTCCACCAGATTTTCAAGATTGCCAATCTCCATATTCACGAGAAGGCTTAAAGGCTCGATCAGGCATCTGTTCACTTCTACTGAGACAAATGTCCCCTCATTTCTCCGGACGATAATCCCCTTAGCTGTCAAGGCTTTCATACTTTCCCGAACCGTAGACCTTCCAACTCCAAACCGCTCCGCCAATTCCATTTCCGGCGGTATCTTGTCCCCCGGCCTGAATTTTTCTATAATCATTTTTTCCAGTTCTTCTGTTATGCTGTCTGACAATCTCTGTTTCTTTTTTGTTTCTTCCACTTGTTTCTCCCCACTATCTGCTTAATTTATGTATATCAACATTTTTCCATCAGCCGCACGTAAAATTCTACGGTCTTGACCAGCGTGTCCACCGGCACCCTTTCGTTATTCCCATGAATCATGCCCCGCTCTTCTTTGGACAATTTCATCGCTGAGAATTTATATACGCGGTCTGTGATATCGCAGTAGTGCCACGAATCACTGCATGCCATCATCAGATACGGTGATACGAGAGCCTGAGGCCATGTGTCGGCCACCGCTTTGCAAAGTCTCTTATATTCTTCGCAGTCCGTGTCAGACTCTGCGGAGGGGTTTCTTCCTTCCACAACTGCCACTTCAATATTCTTATTGTGTATCGTCTGTTCCAAATATGCCCGCGCGGATTCCACCGTGTCTTTTCCGAGCAACCGCAGGTTCATCCCCACAGACGCCACAGGCGGAATCACATTGTAAGCTTTGCCCCCTTCCATCTTTGTCATGGCGCAGGTGGTGCGCATCATCGCATTCAATTCTCCGCCGGATTTGCGGCAGATTCTATCGAACAATCCTTCAAAGCACCACAGATTGGCAAATACAATCTTGTACACGAAAGTAGAGTGCCTGCCCAGTGTGTCCAGCATCTCCCGCACTGGTTTGGTAAGCTGGCGCGGGAACGGGTGGTTCTCTACTTCTGTAACGGCCTGTGCCAGTTCTCCCACTATCGTGTGGACAGGGGGCATGGATGCGTGGCCGCCGGAGCTTTTGGCACGGAATTCTATATTGGTAAGCCCCTTTTCCGCAATGCCTATCAGGGCGCATTCCCTTTCCACGCCGGGGAATACATTCTCTACCACGGCCCCTCCTTCATCCACAACAAGGGCCGGTTTTATTCCTCTTTCTTTTAAAAGCTTCACCATCATCGGGCAGGTAGGGCCGTTGATCTCCTCCTGACCGGAAAAGGCAAAATAGATATCATGCGAGGGGGTAAATCCTTCTGCTATCAGCTTTTCCGCCGCTTCCATGATACCGCAGAGCGTCCCCTTCGTGTCCAGCGTCCCTCTGCCCCAAAGCACGCCGTCTTCTACGATTCCTTCAAAGGCCGGCTTTTCCCACTGGCTCTCTTCCACCGGAACCACATCGTAATGGGACATCAGAACTACTGGTTCTTCTTCACTTTTTCCTTTCCAGTGATACAGCATGCCATTGATTCCCGCGAACTCCCGCCGGCACGTCTCATGTACCTTTGGATAAAGCACTGGTAAGAGTTCTCTGAATTTTTCAAATTCCTTTTGCTCAATCAGTTTCTCGTCATTATAAGAGATTGTTCTGCAGCGAATCATCTCTGCCATGTGTTCCACGATTTTCTGCTCATCCAGTTCCGGTTTTTTGCCGGAAGGCTTTATCTCTTCTTTCGGTTTAAATGCAGCGGCCCGTGCAAGAAGAATCACGAGAAACACTGCGATTACCGCCAAAACTATCCACAATATAATCATACAAACACCCCTTTTTACAGTTTTCCTTTCTTATATAGGATTCTCGCCGAGCCGATCGCTATCAGAGCCCCCACCGGAACGAGCACGCCCACGGAGCCGGACAGTGACGGTACGAGCAGGAACAAAACGACCATAAATATAAGCGGCGCCACTGCGATCTTCCAATTTTTACTCACGTATACAACCGCCAGCCCTCCGAACAGGGCGGGTAGGATATTGTCAAATGCCGGTTTCAATGCCGGGGAATTCAAAACCGGGGTCAGCGGAACCAAGAGAAGTACTCCTGCCGCAATAATCAGGGTGGTGACAATGGAGGATGTGGCAACCGCAATGGTGGAGACCAGCTCCCCCTCCTCAGTTCCCGGTTTCACTCTCGCATTTTCCATGGCGGTCAGCGCCGCCGGCACTTTTAAGTTGGTCAGATTCCCGGTCACGAACGCCAAATAAGAGCCCGCCGTTCCCAGCATCGGCACAAAGGTCAGCACCTCGATAAAGCCTACCGTCCAAAATATGGGTGCCACTCCGATCAGGCCTTTCAGCACCGGGCCAATGCCGGGCCACGCGTGATAATAAAGGCAGGCGCCAATGGGGAAGGAGAAGATAACTGCAAGTGCGAGAAGAATCCAGATTCTCCCGTAAAAATGTGTCATGTCGTCATATGTTTTTTTATTTTTCCCCATAGAGCTACCCTCCTATCACCGGTGTGATTACCACCGCGAATATCATGGCTCCCAGCATGCTGATGGGAACCGCATAATTTTCCAGCCATTTTATGCCGCATTTTTTAATCAGCAGGCCGCAGACAGCCATAAGCAATGCGGAAAAGAGAAGGACGAAGATGGGAATCCATCCTTGCAGCCCCTGTCTGATATCCGCGAAGACCATGCCTAAAAAGGCGGATATCATTCCCAAAAACAGCGCTGTCATGACAATATCCCCCCATTTGTCATCCTTCTGTTTTATTTTCATAAGGCCGCCCTGTATCTTTTTAATAAAAAGCGGTACCCAGATAAGTCCCGGGAATATACCCAGCGTCATGACCCATGCAATGGCCGTGTACACTTTAGGGTCTGTCACCATCTCGGACAGCGAGACCTGCAGTGCATTCGCCGTTGATGTAGCCGCCGGCAGCTCATATGTAATAGCGCCCAAAACACTAAGTCTCATCCATGGAAGCGCAATTCCCAAAAACTTAGATAATGTGATAACCCCCAGCAGTATGGATACAGCCGGTGCAAACGTAAATACCGCCGTAGATATCATGGTCTTTTTCATCTGCTTCATATCCATCCCCAGCTCCTTCGCCCTGTGCCACGAGCGCACGAGAAAGAATAGGGACTGGGCAATGACAAATAAAATAATGAACCCCGCCATGACGAATAAAAATGTACTGTTCGGATTAAACTGCATAGACATCCACCTCTTTCCTTTTTTGATAACTCTTGTTGCTCTTATTTTACCACTATTTACACAAAGACGCAAAGGGGACGGGTCCCGATGCATCGGGACCCGTCCCCCTCTACAATTCAAAGAATTGTCAGTCTTCTCACTTTGATTTTTTACTAGAACATACTCATGATTTCAACTTTGCTTTTTGCTCCCATTTCTCTTTTGATGACTTTGCCATCTTTGAAAACTAGAAATGTTGGAATTGACATGACTTGGTATTGTCTGGCCAGTTCCATCTGCTCATCTACATTGACCTTGCATACCTTTACTTCGGACTCATCGTCAGCGATTTCTTCGATAATGGGAAGTACCATCTGGCAAGGCCCGCACCATTCTGCCCAGAAATCTACAAGTACTGGTTTGTCTGATTCTAATACCTCTTTCTGAAAATTTTCCTTGGTTATATGAATTGCTGCCATAATTTTATTCTCCTTTTCTATGCTTTTCTTGATGTGTATTATATCCATTTTTCGACTGCTTATCTGTGATTCGGTCACAATCCATTTCTATCTTCAAATAATTGTGTGGAAAAATACCTTTCGGCTGTATCCGGCAGTATAGTGACAACCGTCTTGCCTTTTCCGAGCTTTTTAGCCATCCGCAGTGCCACTGCCACATTGCTGCCACTGGAGATACCACACATCAGCCCTTCTTTTCCGGCCAATTGTCTTGCGGTTTCCAGCGCCTCTTCATCACTGATTCGTACAATATCCGAATAGATATGCTGATTTAGGATTCGTGGTATCAAGCCATCCCCAATCCCCATCTGAATATGCCCGGTCACTTCCCCTCCTGAGAGGATGGCCGCATGCTCCGGCTCCACCGCCCATATCTCCGTCCTAGGATTGGCTTCCCGCAGCGCTTCTCCGACACCGGTTATAGTGCCTCCGGTTCCGATACCGCAGCAGAAGCCGTCTATCCGCTTTCCCGCCTGCCTTATAATCTCCAGCCCAGTCCCTTCCCTGTGCGCCATGACATTCGCCGGATTTTCAAACTGCTGGGGGACAAATACGTGGGGATTCTCCTCGGCCATTTTTTCCGCCGCTTTTAAACACTTCCCAATGCACTCCCCGATATTGCCCTCGTCGTGGATGACACGCACCTCTGCGCCATAATGCTGTACCAGCTTTCTGCGCTCCTCGCTGACAGAATCCGGCATAATAATGATTGTACGATAACCTTTCACCGCCCCGATGAGGGCGAGGCCGATTCCTTGATTACCGCTGGTAGGCTCTACGATAATGGTATCCTTGTGTATACGTCCCGCTTTTTCTGCCGTCTCTATCATCTTCATGGCCGTCCTCGTCTTAATAGAACCGCCTATATTTACCGCCTCAAACTTGACCAGTACTTCCGCATCCTCTTTTCCTGTCATTCTATTCAGCCGGATAAGCGGGGTATTCCCTGCCGCCTCCAATACATTGTCTGCTATCATAATAATTGCTCCATCATTCTTCTTAAATATTATATTCCCCCTCTCCTATTACGTCCACCACGTTTTATTCTACCACAAACGCAGAAAAGGAAGCGGCGTGCAGCGACATTTCCTTTTCAAGTGGTGGCTTGCCGGTATAGTATGCCGCTTGAGCGGCATAAAGGCAATGCAATTGCCTTAATTGCACATATGTGCAATTATTATACCATAAACAAAGTTATATTTGTAGAAGCATAGGCAACGTGATAAAATAAATTCAACAACTTTTAAAGAAAGGCGCCTTCATTGGCAGCAGGAGAAAAAATGACACGAATACCCGATAAATATTTTGCCTCCTTCCAGCAAATAGGCACGAAAAAAACATTTAAAAAAGAGGAGCTTATCTACCTCCAGAATGACTCGGCCGACTTCCTATACCTGATTGTCGAGGGCAGGGTGCGTGTTTATACCATTTCTTCTTCCGGCCGTGAGACGACACTGGAAATACTGGAAAAGGGGAGAATCTTTGGCGAATCCTCCTTCCTCAGCGGACGGGTGCGCCCTACCACGGTAGCCGCGGTAAATAACGTGACACTTATCCTGTGCCATGTGCAGAACCTGATTCCACTTCTGTCCAGCTCACCGGAACTCATGACCTTACTCTTTCAACATTTAAGCGAGACCTGCAACCATCTCTGCCGGCAGATATACCGTTTGACCAATTTTAACCGTTACCAGCAGATAGCAGATTTTTTATTAGAAGAGACATCTGCTGCCAACATCGATAAGAATATCACGGAAAACACGCTTCCCTATACCCATGAAGAAATCGGAGGAATTCTCGGCCTCAACCGGGTTACGGTGTCCCGTGTCCTGTCACAGTTCGCCCGGCAGGGACTAATTCAAAGTGATTATGGGAAAATCACAGTGTTAGACCGGAATGGCCTCGAAAATGCAACAAAAAACGACGCCGAATTGTAATCTATGCTACAGTCCATACCTCCCCTCTTGTTTATAATTTTCGTGGAGGTGTAAAATAATGAAAAATAAGCTTTTATCCTACTTAGTCATTATACTTGGGGGAAGTATGACCGCCGCTGCATTCGCTTTCTTTGTTCTGCCCCAAGGTTTGGTCGCCGGAGGCGTTACGGGACTTTCTGTGATTCTTGCCCCGTTTCTCAAACTGCCGGTATCTTGGATTGTACTGTGTATCAATATTCTGCTCTTTCTACTGGGCTGGATATTCGCAGGAAAAGAATTTGTCTTCAAAACTCTGATCATGACCTTTTTGTTCCCTTTCCTGCTGGAAGTTTTCGGTAAGATTACATACTTTCAAGCGCTGGAATCCGATCCTCTTTTAAGCAGCTTAATTGCCGGCTGCCTGCTTGGAATCGGAAGCGGCCTGATTTTAAGGGCTAACGGGTCTAGCGGAGGATTTGATATACTGGGCGTCGTGCTCAACAAGAAATTCGGAGTCGCCATCTCCGTTGTCATGTATGTCTGTGACTGTACCGTCATCCTCTATCAGGCTCTTTACAAGCCACTTACGTCTGTAGTTTACGGTATTGTCGTTATTCTGTGCTGCAGCATCATGGTAAACAAAATCATTACACACGGGGAATCTAAGGTACAGTTGTTAGTGTTTTCTAAAAATCAGGAAGACATACGGCTGCAATTACTCAACTCTTTCGACACCGGCGTGACTCTTTTAAACGCAGAGAACGGCTATCAGCGCACGGATACTAAGATTATCCTTACTATTCTGCCATACAGCAAAGTCAACGCAGTCAAAAAGATGATATATACTGTGGATCCCTATGCATTTACCGTAATTAACGGTGTAAATTATGTGGGCGGCCGAGGTTACAGCATCGGCCGGTAGAAAGGAACATACGATGAAAAAGCTCTTAACCAATCATTGGTTTATAACATTCATCACACTGACGGCCGCTACCATTCTGGCCTTCGTATTCTTTTATCTAGTTCCGCAAAATTCTGCAAATATAGCTCTGCTCTATATTCTGGCCCTTCTCGTGGTCACTCTGCGCACCACAGGATACCGGTATGGTATCTTTGCTGCGCTTTTTTCCGTCATCTGCATTAATTTCCTCTTCACTTATCCCTACTTCCATCTAAACTTTACGTTGACCGGATACCCCATCACCTTTATTGGAATGCTCGCTATCACCTTGATCACAGCCACCACTGCTGCCCGTTTAAAAAAGCAGGCAGCAATTATTGCGGAACGTGAAAAAACAATCAAGGAAGCCGAGCGCGAAAAAATCCGTGCCAATCTGCTCCGCGCCGTATCCCACGACCTGCGGACGCCTCTTACAAGTATCATCGGGGCATCCTCGTCTTTTCTCGAAGGAGAAGACTATTTGTCAGAGGAAGAAAAACGGGAACTCATCACCAACATAAATAACGATTCAAACTGGCTGCTTAATATGGTAGAAAATCTGCTCAGTGTCACACGTATACAAGAAGACGGCCAGAAAGTTAAAAAGTCACCTGAAGTTGTGGAGGAGGTGGTATCAGAGGCCGCCGGCAGGCTGAAAAAACGACTCCCAGACGCCCAGTTCAATATCCACGTGCCTTTAGAATTTCTTATGGTTCCCATGGATGCGATTCTGATTGAGCAGGTTCTTATCAACCTTCTGGAAAATGCCGTCATTCATTCTGGCAGCGACCGTCCCGCCGAATTGGGCATAACAGAGAACGAGGAGACTATCATTTTTGAAATTAAAGATTACGGACGTGGGCTGGATGATTCCCAGCTTGACAATCTATTCCTCGGGACTTACTCTGCCAGCGAAACATCGGATGGACACAAAGGCATGGGTATCGGCCTCTCTATCTGCCGTACAATTGTCGAAGCCCACGGGGGACAGATATCCGCCCGCAACCATGAACACGGCGCTGTCTTCACGTTCACACTGCCAAAAACATAGGAGTATACAAAGACCATGCAGAAAAAAATAACTATTTTATTTATTGAAGACGAAAAAAATATATTGACCTTTGTCAGCACCATTCTTAAAAAACACAATTATAAAGTTCTGACAGCCTCGACGGGAGCGGAAGGTATACAGCTCATCAATTCAAACTGTCCTGATTTGATACTTCTAGATCTTGGGCTGCCCGACATGGATGGGCAGTTGATCATTCCCACTGTCCGAGAATGGACTAATTGTCCTATCATCGTCATTTCGGCCCGCACAAATGAGCGGGAAAAAGTAAAAGCTCTTGATTATGGGGCTGACGATTACATAACCAAGCCTTTCGGCACATCCGAATTACTGGCGAGAATCCGCACCTCACTCCGGCACAGCAGTCCTCTTGACACCGACGCAGGCCGAAACACGCACACTTATCAATGCCATGAACTTGTTCTCGACTTTCATAAGCGCACGCTTGCCATTAAGGGTAACCTTGTTCATCTTACGCCGGTCGAATACAAGATTGTCGCATATCTGGCCCAGAACTCAGGAAAGGTCATAACCTATTCCGCACTTCTAAAAAATGTATGGGGCCCCTATGCAGATGAAGACAATAAGATACTCCGTGTCAATATGGCAAATATCCGAAGAAAAATAGAAGAAAATCCGGCACAGCCTCAATACATCTTTACTGAAGTCGGCGTAGGCTACCGGATGAATGAAGATGACCGCTAAAATTCCGCTAAGAAACCTCAAAATTTATTGCATCTGACACGAAAAGGTATATAGTAGATATCAAAGAGGTGATCTTATGTTTGCATGGATGATGTTTCTTTTTAATTTAGTAAAACATGACGGCTACAAGTAAACTTACTGCACCTTTGTTGCTCTCGGACAGTCCTGCAATATGAAAATAAATTTCATATTGCAGGATTTTATTCATTTTATATGGAAAAACATGATAATCAACGCAAGAAATACAATAACCTAACGGTTCTTGTCAAGATAGGTTTTTTACACTGCTCTTCCTCTTTTCTTACCTCTAGACACTAGAAGTTATTTGTCATCCTTATTCCGCTTGTTGTGTCTATACTTAATAAAATAAGCAGCCGCCGCTGCACTGAACAGTAATGCACAGCAACAATGCAGCACTAATAAAATATCAAAGATTCCCCTATGGTTGTAGGTAAGGGGAATAGTAATGAGCCAAATCACCGCACCTATCGTAAATAGCATTGATGAAACCAGATATTCCTTTTTCCAATTCATAGTTTAGCCCTCCTTTCTGATTGTCGGCCAGAGACACTTCTGAACGTATTGAAGTGCCTCTGGCCATTAAAAATCATTTCATTTTAGCGCCCCTTGGTTTCGGTACTTTATTGCTTACGGGAGTAGCGTTTTAGCTTTTGGTATTCCCGTTCTACTTTATCACTATAACCTTTGTTGTTTGTAAAACGAATAACATCATTTAGTGGCTTTGAATTTCATCATTTGTATGCAAATAATTATTGTTCCTACTCCGTATCCCATCGGTGCAAAATACCATATGTTTTCGTTTATAAATACAGTGCCGAAAAATCCAAAAAGGCAGAAAATACCGCTGATTAGCAAGGTTGTTTTTATATTGCATTCTACTTTATCTTTATTCGTAATTGTTATGCCAATGCACAAAAAGGCAAGACCAGTGAAGAACCCCCATGCCAGATAGTCTATAGCCATTTCAACAGATGGCCAAAAACCAATTTGAAAATAGGTAGGAATATCTACCCCTTCACTTATAAGCGCTCTCGTAACTGTTATGTTTACTATATGAGTGGCACCTGTCAGCGCACAGGTGCAAGTCATAAACGCAAGCATAGCTTTTTTATATGTGGATGCTATTGACACGAGGGTGCTAAGTTCTAATAATACTATTCACTTAATTTTCTTTTTTATAATCCACATTGTTATAAGAATAGCCATAACAATAATAGCTGTAAGTATTACCCGAATCTCAATACCCACATACCACGGAGCGGATTGCGACGCGTATATATTAGGATGTGTTTTGTAATCATAGTACTGATAAATGCTGCTCCCTATAAAAACTCCGATGAAGCACAACAATACTATTTTCAAAATATTATATAGTTTCTTCATTGCTAGACCTCCATAGCCTGCTTTCACAACTATTCTTTCCATATCTTGGGTTTCATAGCACCGTTTTTAACATAAAAATGTTTTCTTCTGATCCTATCATCAATGTTTTCAGCATCCACATCACATCTTTCAATGGATACAATAATTTTATTATCTGGATATAAGAACTGGACTTTGCTTAAAATTTCACTTCTTTTATTTTGATTTGCATATCGAACTACTCCTTAAATTTCCGCTTTTTCTATGTAACCACTCTTTATCTTTTTTTGAATGGTAATACCATAAGATTTCCAATCAATGCAAATCCTCCATATACGAATGTATAAATCCAAGCACTCGAATTATAAAAAATAAAGATGGATGGGATAAACATGATTGCCACAATCAATGTATACCAATAGCGAAAATTATTTTTTATGCCATAAAAGATTGATGTAATTAAACAAATAAGTGGAATAACAATTAACATAAGTAATATTCCACTCCCTGTATCTTTTATCAATAAAGGACAACCATAATAGCCAAGAAATATAATCACATAAAATATTAAATTTTGCTTGAGACTATGTTTGCTCATCATGCATCCCATTTCATGTCTTAGCTTTTTACTATATTTCACTTTTATATAAACTGGAATTTTTAATATGATTCATCTCATGAATTATTTAAAATTGCTTCTATTTGAAAGATATATTTAAACTGTATCAAACTATCAGAATCTTTCTCCTGCCCTTCCAATTCTTCTTTCAATGAATTCTTTTCATCAATGATAAAATAGATACATTGACACCCATATTCAACTGCCTTAGGCATAAAATAGTCAGCAACCCATTTAGTATCTTCTGGTATGTTTTCAAATCCAGTTCTGGTATCCGCAACATAATTACATTTGTATTGCTTTATGACTTCTAATGCATACTCTAAAGGTTTTCTATAATTACCTTTACAACAAAACTTTTTCCACTTCACAAATACTACATTATAAGTCTCTTCATAATTCACATCGCAATATTCAGATAAATACATTTACACACCTCTCTAACTTCTAATTTTTACTATTTCTTATCACTTCTTTATCTGAAATTTCACTATTTTTTATCTTCAAATTTCTTTTTTTTATTAAAATATGATACAGCAAAGATAACAGCATATACTCCTGTATAGTTTAATGCAAAAATAGGATAAGGTGGTTTTTCGCCAATTTCAACAAAGAAACTTAAGCAAAAAATAAATAATAGGATGAGAAGTAATGAAACTATATAATGTACACATTCTTGTAGTAATCTATTTTTTAATTTTACGGTTCTAAAAAGACAGATAAAGCCTACACCTAGAATACAAATAGCTCCCCGTAATAAAATATGTGTATTGCTGTCATATCCTTTTTCCTGTATTGCAAGTTGGATAATACTGCTACAAAATGTTGTTACTGCAAACAATACACAAACAAGCAAGAAGTATTTTTGAGCTTCTTTTAACATTGTATATTACCCCCTCAAATTCAAATTCTTAAAGTTCTTTATTTACTTATACAAACTGGGATTTGTAGAGTTTCTAGCCTATGTTTCACTTGTACTTCCAATTTCAAGCAAATTCCCCTCTGGGTCAGCTACATAAAAATTGCGGATACCGAAAGGATAAGTGATGGGTTCTCCTGTGGGAAACTGCACACCCAACTTTGACAGACGCTCATACTCCAAATCTACCTCAGCAAAATTGGGTAGCCAAAGAGCGATTTCAAATGTCTGATTGATACCCTTTGGAAGTACATAGTCTTCTCCTATTGCCTTTACAAATTCTTTCCTGCTATACATAAATAAGGATAGTTCTCCACTTGCAGTTTCAAAATCCGCAAAAGGTCCACCACTCCATTGAGTTTGAAAGCCTAGTGTATCTCTATAAAATCGAACCATATTTTCCATGTCACCGACCAGCAGACTCACGCCGATACGTACATCTTTTCCATTCACTATCAATACCCCCTCTACAAATTCAAAGTTTCCAGAAAACTGATTACATTGGTTTTAGATTTTTATTGAGCCTGTCCACCATCCAGACAATTCGCTTTTCCCGTCCGGCATCTGTCTTTGCGTCAAAGTATGCCCGTGTATAAGTCTTCTTTACGGATGGAGACATGGCTTGAAAATTTGTGTGAGCGGGTTCGTACCCTTCCAACAATGCAGACAGGCAGGCAATCTGTTCCTCTGTAATGATTGCCAGAGGGTTTGAAGCATCCCACTGACCGTTCTTCTTGGCCTCATCTACCTTCTTCCTGCCAAAGTTAGTCATAAGCCCTTGTTCCTCAAGCTTTTTCACCAGCGCCTTGTTCTTCTCGGACCATTTGCTATTCTTTCTGCGCAGAGAAAAATACTTCTTGTATGTCTTATCATCAATCTTTTCCATCTGTCCATCAATCCAGCCAAAACAGAGAGCTTCTTCCCGAGCCTCTCCTGCTTTTATAGTTTTTGGCCCACCAGCCTTACCGAACAAGAGCCAAATACCATCATTTGTAAGACAATGTTCACTGAGCCATTCACGAAATTCTTTTCTATTGTCAAATTTCATTGTTTCGCTTATGATATATCCCTCCTTATCGTTTGCTTTGCTCGCCAAAAGCGTGCAATTACCAATTTTTCTACCGACTAAACGGGAATTTATCTTGATTTGACAATGCTGTTTACTATAGACTTAAACTGAGTGGAAAGCTCTTTTGGTGTACCGATTAAATCATTATTAGCAACCTCCATTATCTCTCGTAAGTCCACTAAATCTTCGCGCATAAACAATTCACATAAGTACCGCTTCATTCTGCCGTTGTTATACTTTTCTAAAGCTGTCATTAAAAGATTTTTTCGTTCTTTATATTCTTGATACCAGATATCAAATCCGTTTTCCAATATACAATGGCAAACCTTAGTATAATGTTCATTAGTATTTAGGTCACTAAAGTCTCCGATTTCTTTTACTTTTTCACAAGGAAATTCTTTACATAATGCACAATGAAGCATTTTCTTTTCCTTACAACATTTGGCAATCTTACATGGTGCAGAATAATAACCATCTTGAGAACAACCAGAACAAGCACTATCTCCATTCACAATATGACGATTACACAAAGCGCACATGATACCACAATAGCCATAAGGCAAATCGTACATTCCAGCACCTCCTTTAAAATTTCTATTTTTTCTCTCGGATAAACTGGAAATCACCATTTTCCTTTCTTTATCCATTAAAACCTCCGTCAATTCCGATTTGTCGCGCTGTTCAGCTTATTCATCGGAGCTAACATAAATTATCTACAACTACTTTTTTGCATAATTGTCTTTCTATATTAATTTCGATTTATCGAACAATCGCCTTACCGTTCAAGGCAAAAGTTTTATATAAATCTCTTTTTCCGCGTCAAACACAAAGCCGCAAGATAGCAGCAGACCGCAGGAAGCCTCGTTTTCCGGCTCCGGCTGCACCACAATTCTTTTGGCATCAGGGTGGAGGGCAATCCTGTCTGTTAAGTCCGCCACAATCATTTTGCCAAATCCATTGCGGAGGCAGTCGGATTCCCCAATCATGTAGTCAATGCTGTAAGACCCGCCCAACGCTGTGTATCCTCCCCATAGCTCATCGCTGTCTTTGCAGGCGTAATACTGGCAAAAACCGATGGGCTGACCTTCGTGCTCCACAATAAAGTGGTAAATCCAGTAAAACTCGCCGTCCTGCTCCTCAACTTCATGAATCCAATCCAGTGGATTGTGGTACCATCTGGCAACGTGTGGCGTATACAGCCATTTCTTGAAAACGGGCAAATCCGTCTGTTCCATTTTTCTAATCTTAAACATATATTTATCCTCAAAATGCATTTTATAGTCCTCATTCTGATTATACATTAAAATGAAGGTTAATGTCACCCAATCATCGGGAAAAGATACAGGGAATCAGTCCATCCGCTTTGATGTTGTATTCGCCCTTTTATTTTATGGATGGACCAGTCAAATTTATCAGTTTTAAGGATCGTATTCTGACTATAACATTTTGCGTAAGGTCCATAAAAATAACAGTTTTGCACAACCGTCACTTATTTGGTAACAGCCCGTCCACGATTCCCAGTTCATAGGCGGTCTCCTTTTCTCTAAGTGACATAGGGCGGCCTTGCTTTGTCAAGGCCGCCCTATGTCGCTCATCTAATTACCACGTATCTGGTTTACGGCTTCGAGAGGGTACATGGTACGTTTGGCAACTTCCTCAGACGACATGCCTTGAGCGAAAAAGCGTTTGAACACCATAGTCATATCCTCTGCGATTTCCACAATATGTTTATCCGGGTCATATACCCGAATGTTGCGCTGTCCCCAAGGATATTCCCTGATTTCATGTACCCACTGCAGATTAGGTATACATTTCAGCTCGGCGCACACCTGATCTAAATCTTCCACTTCAAAATATAACTGGAAGTTATGTGACTGCTCTTTCAGGCTATCGGAAGCTATGCCAACAATTTCAGCATACCCCTGCTGCAGGGAAAAACCTTCAAAGGCTACATGTTCGCCAATATCCATTACAGCGGTTTGATGAAGCACGGTTTCATAAAAGTTCTTAGCGGCGGATATATCCTTAACCGCCAAAAGGCAACCTTGATATTTCATGTTTTATTCCTCCTTCGAGGAAAGTATATGATAAATTTCCGTCCCATCATAGTAAAAATCAGACATGGTTTTTAAATAATTTTGAGGGCTGACACCGCTGATGGCCTTAAAATCTTTATCAAAATGGGCCTGATCGAAGTATCCGGCCTGCTGCGACAATGCAGCAAAGAAGCAGGAAGATGTTTGAATATGCTTTAGAACATAATTAAAACGGACTAAGCGCGCATAGTTCTTAACATTCATTCCGATTTGTGCGAGAAACAGACGGTTTAAGTGTCGTTCACTATAACCGCATTGCCGGGCAGTTTCCTGCACTTGTATTTGCCCGTGTCTATCAGAAATCAATGTGGTTGCAAATAGCAAAGCGTCCGAAACGACCTGCTTTTCCATGCGTTGGTATAATATTTTTTCACAAGCATTTACCAGCTCAGTTGTGGTTTCTGACATCACAAATACTTGATGCAATAATCTGTAAAGCTCGCAGTCAATGTCTACGAGCGAAAGGCGTTTGTCCGCAAATTCAGCTTGGCTTTGGCGAGTAATCTGATACAAGCCATATGGCGAAAGTTGAATAAGCAGCAGGATGCGATAGCTGTTTGGCTCCGCGCCTAACGGTATAGGTGTCAGGGACGCGCCCCATAGTTCGGCCTTTACTATGTCTCCATCGAAAGCAAGCGACAATGTTCCGCAAGCGTTAGGCATGAGCGTATATTGAGGAAGGAACGTATCCTTCTGCGGGAACACGACATCATAATACTGAATATAGTTTCTGAGGCCCATATGGGACGGCAAAACATTGAATTGCTTTTCCTTTTGAAAAATCATAAAGTTTTCTCCTACGTTAGTATAGCATCTCTCTATGTAAAAAGAGTATGAAAAAATTTATTTTTCGTTCACTAAATACTTTTTTGTTTTCTGAAATCGAAACATTCGCAATGCGCAGCTGATCCTCTTCTGTTGCTTCCGGATTTCCCATAAAAAGTCCATTCTATACCTGTGTGCTCAATTTTTAAATTGTGCAAGTATTTCTTCAAAGCCTGTACAGTCACGGATAAATGCGTATTCTTCCTTTGTAGATAATACGGCACAAAAGCTGTCTGTATCTCTGTTACTCCATTAAGCACTCGATGTTCCCAAATTTTTTCTGCATCTTTGTATCCCTCCTGCTGTTGAAAAATCCCCTCGATTTCGTGCATAGGAAATCAACATACTGGTTGTGGTATCTCTTATTTCTGGACCGTCTTATCGACTTCATTAACAAAATTTTCAATCTCTATATCTGTCAAATCATCTTTGAAAGACATTAACATATTTATTCCAAAAACAAAATGATAACTGCAATGAAACAAAGCATTTATGAGTATGGCATATTTTCCATAATTAGAATTTAACTGTCTTGGTAAAATGTATCCTCGCCACAGTATTTCTTCCCCTACATAATTGAAGAAAAAAACACAGGAGGAAAAATTGCATACCATAATTCACTTCCATGCAAAGGTGATACAGCATAATAATCCTGCAATTATTAAACCTATTACAATCCATAGATAGTCTTTTTTGCTTAATTTATGTAAATAAAGTGCACTCTGAATTGTTTTAAAATTCATCGCATACCCATCCTTTTTCAATAATATAAATGCAGTAGAAAATATTGGAATAAAAAGTAAAAATGTTCCTGCAAACATCCACACTATATATTCTGTTGTATTTAAACAATGGGATAACCAAGGGACAAAATTTTAATAACAACATAAAATTGTATTCCTGCTATCATAAATATAGAAAATGACTTTGATAATGATATAGTTTTAGGCTCATTATTTTTCATTAAATCACCTCTATTTGACTGATATTACTTTCTTCGCAAATAATTTCTTTTAATACGTCATCTAAAATAACCTCCATAATAACCTGTTGATTATCAGTATTATCTTTTTGTAGATTTAGAAAACTAATTGCTAATGTCTGCAATATTTTTGTTGTAATATCAATACTGCAATTGAAATGGATACCATATTCTTGCAATTTAATTATTTCAAGACTATCATCTTTTGAATGAGCTTCCATTACTTCACGTGGTAACTTACGAAATAAATATTCTGCCGTTTCACTATCAGCTCGTTTCAGCATAGGATATTTTTGTAATCCATTAAACATACAAAGAAAGCACTTCTTACAAAGCATTCTAGGAGGTAAGGAACTATTTTCATTTAAAAATTCATCCATTTCAGACCACATCTTTTTTTGAAGATTTCCAGCTATATCCATGTAAAGGGACTCTTTATTTGGGTAGAATGAATAGAAAGAACCCTTGGCAATACCAGTAGCTTTTACGATTTCATCGATAGATACTTTTTTATGCCGAATAATGTAAGTAATCTTTCGCCCTCTCGCAACATTTTTTCCCTTATTATTTCTTTTTCAGTTTCGCTAAACTTTGGCATAAACGTCCCCCCATTTTATATGACTATTAATATTTATTCGGTCATATAGATTGTGTCTCTTGTTTTATATCCTGTCAACAAAATTGACTCATATATACTAAAATTACCAGCTCTATTTTTCTTGTTTGATATTTGTTGTTATTTTTTGGCAAAGACCTGTAATCTACGAAATGTTTCAAAACAAGTACCATCTGGTTGTTGAGTTTTGGCAAGCATTTCTTCAATTATTTCTTTACGAAAAATGTTCTTTAATCTATCTGGAACACATTGGATAAATGGTATAATACTCGGTTGCTCTATCCACTTTATCATTTCATCGGCATTAGAAAAGAATCTATCTCTATTTACTTCTGTAATTGCATAGTCTGAAAAGCCGATTTTGGAAATAATTTCTTCATACTGAGATTTTGATGGCATAAACCAGGGCCATTCAAAATCCTTGAAAAATTCTACATATTTATCTTCAAATATTTTTCTGCGGATCACAGCAAAAAAATTAGCGCAGTTTCCCTCTCCCCCAAAATCCCATAATATTACACCGCCTGTTTTCAATGCTTCATAAGAATTATGCAAAAGTTGCTGGTGATTTTTAATCCAGTGTAATGCTGCATTGGAAAAAATGACATCAAACTCATTTGTAAAATTCATTGCATTAATATCCATTTGAACGAACTCAAGATTATCCTTTTTAATCTTTTGTGCAGTTTTAATCATTCCGATAGAAGCGTCAATACCTTTCACTTTTCCTTCTGATACGATTGAAGATAATTGCTCTGTTAGAACTCCATCACCGCATCCTAAATCCAATATCCTCTCATGTCCTTGTAAAGATAATTGGGATATTAGATTTTCTCCCCATTCTTTTTGGTGGATAGAAGCAGTTTTGTATTTTTCGCCGTCAAATTCAAATGTATTCATAATAATACCTCCTAAAAAATTATGATAATCAGGTGCTAAGATTCCGCTAAGGAAATGTCAAAACCCTTTTCTTTTATACTATCAAGAATTAAAATACTCCTATCGAACGATAAAGGAGTTGACGAGATGGATTTAGGTAATATTGGAATGATGATTCTCATGGTAATCGGAGGCTTGACCGGCCTCGTCACAACAATCGCTATCAGCCTTGGGCTGCCGGCTGTTATTATCTGGAAACTATACCGCCGCATCGTAAAAGGCATCCCATTCACACAATAGAAGCCATTCAGAAAAGAGACCCTGTTTTACATCAGCCTCGTACACAGGGTCTCTTGCTCTATCTCCATGTCATTTTCCAAAATCAAACGCTTCAGCTCGTCCAAATCTCCCGCATCTATCTTCTCCAGTTTTTCGCGCTTGCTCTCCTTCAGTGGAATCCCGACGCCCGCCTCGAGCGCCAGTTCATAATTTTCTCTATCCATATACAAGGGCCTCACTTCCGGAAAGATACTTCTCTTCACATAATTAAATATGCGTATGCCGCCATAATCCATATCGCCCCAATGGTAATATTCAGTCTGTGAGTCCAGCATCATTCTCAGTTTTCCCAAGAACCTTCTTTCTTTGGGTGAAAAAAATCCATGTGAGAAGATGAAAATCGTATCCCGAGCGAAAGCCGCCGCCTCATAATTCGCTTTATTTTCTATAGTAATTATTTTCTTTACATTTCCAGCATTCAGTGGAACTCCATGTTCTAAGGTCTGGGCATTGATCACCGTACCGTAAATCATATCCTTCGTATCAATACGGCATCCTTCCAGTTCATAGACAAGGGGTCCTTTCCACTCCAGCCTTTGTGAATAGGTCAATATACCATGCTCTGCAAGTACCTCATCATCCTCCATCTCAGGCAGGACAAACGGCGAATACTCCCTCAGGATTGTCAGAATCCGTCTCTCATATTTCAACTCGAACAGCTTGGAGTTCTTTAGAATCTCTGCGCTGAATGTCCTTTTCCAACTGTCTCTCTTCTGCCCCGGCAGCCGGTTCAGGCAAAGGAAAAGATTTTCATCTTGTGCCTGTGAGGGAATATTCCCTCTTTCAGTCATCCCCCACAGATAATCATAGTACGCTTTCTTCCAAGCACAGTCTGGCCCCTCCTGACCGCGCACGGCATCTTTTCTCCAATATGAGATGACTTCACGCACCTTCTGAAGCTGGATTTTAGGATTCTCTTCACCTGCAAATTCACAAAGCGAATCCATCTTTTCCATGGGAAAATGAATTTGTTTAACATCCTGACGGAATTCCCTCCAATCCACACGGAGAAATCCGAGCCGCTCCAATTCTCCTATCTGGGCAATCAGCTCCTGTTTACCAAACAAGTCAATGACATCCTGTGTTATTTCCTCGTGTTTCCACCCAGAAACCTTGCCTATCCGCCAATCTTTTGTATTATATTTTTGAATCAGCCACTGCGCTGCCGTTAAATCCGCCGTCTTCGTCTGCTGTGTGCCTTTCTTTTTCATCACTCTCTTCTGCCTCTCCCTCCATCATCTGGAGATATTGCCCTTTATCAATGTGCATCATGGTAATGTGGTTCTGATGTCTGCGGAAACCATATACACTGTCCACATTCTGAATCAAGGACTGGAGACGTTCATCCGGCACACAGACAATTAACTGAAGATTTAATTTGCGGGCATATTTCAGGCACACCTCACTGCGCTCCTGATCCATCTTCGAGAATGCTTCGTCCAAAAGTACAAGCTTAATTCTGGAATCCCGGTTGCTGTGGGACATATACAGCATGGCAAACCCTGCCATGAGCGCCACATACTTTGGATTCTGCCCCTCGCCTCCGGAGTCTCTTCCCGCCATCTCATCCACCATGTTCTCACGGACATTGCCGTTTTCATCTTCCACACGCTCATACATGCTGAAGGCGAGATAATTGCGGTAATCTGCGTAGCGCTCCATCTCCTGCCTGCGTTTAGCCACATGGGTCTCGTCCATATCCCGCACCGGCATGAATTTTTCTGTAAGGAGATTGATCTGCCGCTCGTATTTCTTGAGGAACGTGTCTTCTCCAAGGCTCAACTGTCCTTCTATCTCCTCATCAAAGGTAACCTTGCTGTCCAGCTCCTCCGCCATAAGCATCTCATAGAACTGTGCATTCTCGTTCTTGGCAGGCTCTATCTTTATCTGGTAGATACTGTCGGCAAAGTTCGTATCCCGAAGCATCCGGTTAATCTCGGCGGCATGGCGCTTGGCCGCCTTGATATCCCCGTGGATCGTCGCTATCACGTTATCCCTAAGGCTCTTATAGATTAAATCGCACTGCCTCTCGAACTCCTTCTGATACTCGGGTCTATAGTTGTTCAGATAGTCGCTGAGCAGACTGTCATAAGCGTCATTGGTCTTCTCTGTTCCACTCAAATTGCAGGACGGGTATGCAAAAATATATGCATTTCTGGCTCTTGCCAGCTCATCATCCGCCCGCTGCTCTTCTTCTCCCAACCGCTCTATCCGTGCGCGTATCCGCCCCTTTAACGCAAGTCCGCTCATCTTAGTAAGCGCTTCTCTCACTTCGGCTTCCACCTCTACGTTCGGCTTATAGCCGAGCTGCTGTGCCTCCAGCTCTTCCTGCTTATTCTGAATGTCTGTGAGAAGGCGGGTCTCTGCTCTTTGAAAATCATTCCACAGTTTATTATTCTGCTCAATGGCGTGTTCCACCTCGTCCGACTGTCCTTTCAGAACTGTGACCCGCTCCTCGAGCTCCTTATACTTCCCTTCCCGCAGCTCCCTGATGACCTCGAAAAGCCTTGCCTGTTCCTCTAAAGCGGCCTCCAGCTCCTCCTGTGCCATAGAAAGTTCTGACAGATACTCTCCGTCTGTATTCAGTATCTCGAATTCCATAGATGCGGTCAGGCATTCAAGCTGATAGGTAATCTCCTGTAATTGGGCGGATAATTTTTCCACATCTGCCTCATATTCCTGAAGCTTTGCCTTGGAAACCTTCCTTCCGATACAGGCGTTCCACGTATAGTCACGTCTTTTCAAATGCCGGAAGCGGAAATTACTGTAGGAATAGCAGTCCGGAGTGACTCCATCTTTGACCTCCTCCAGTTCCTCCACCGAATGGCATTTCACAATGTGCCCGAGAAACCGCCTCAGGCAGCTGTCCACATACGGAATATCCGTAGTCACTGCCTCATACAAAGTCCCTTCCAGCACCCGGGGTTCACTCTCCGCCAGCGCCTTCGTATTAATGACCTCTATCTCTTCAAACTCTTTCATAGAGCGGAATAAGACGGCAGCATCATGGGCAAATCTGGGTTCCGTAATCAGACACAGCTTTAACCGCCCCATGCGCCCTTCCACCGCGTCTTTCCACTCTTCCTCCCGGATATCGAACATATCTGCAAGAATATGTACCTCGACCCCATGTCCGTAAGAGGCGCTTAGACGCTCTTTCAACATGCGGCGGGCCTTGCGCACACGCTCATTCAAATCGCCATAAGACTTTCTGTCGTTTCTCAAGTCATCTACACGTTTCTTTTTCTCCTCATACTCTTTAAGGATTTCTCGCTTCTCTTCCTTCAGCTCCTCAATTTCTTCCCGAATCATTTCTCTGGCAGCGACAAGTCCCTCCCTGAGGCTTTCACACTGCCCGGCGCTGACACAGCCCTTTTGGAACTCCTCAATCTTATCCAGAGTAGGGTTGCTGACGTAGTCTGTCACCACATCTTCCTGCGCCCACCGGTTAAGGGCCGTAACCGTCTTTCTCCATTGTTTACTGTTTCTCGCCAGCAGCTCTGTCCGTTTGGAAAGCTCTGTGAGACGCTCCTTTTTGCTTCCGTAATCTGTGGATTTCAAGTCGGATTCTGCTTTGATCAGTGCATCCTTGACCTCTTCTCTCTTCCGTTTCAATTCCCGGTCTCTGGACAACAGCTCGCCGGATTTTGCCAGAGTATCCTCCAATTCCTGAGAATCGGCGGCAATTTTATTTCTAAGTGTATCAATATCAATATAGCGCAGGCAGGACTGTGCGCGGACCATATCGGCCTGCACCTTTACCAGTGACTTATGCGCGTCGCTGACCCGGGTCAGGAATCCGATACGTTTCTCCAAATCTTCCACTTGTTCCTTAATATCCCGGTAATCGCCCAGCTGCTCACTGATTTTTTCAATCGCCCGCCCTTCACTTTTGGGGAACATATAGTCTCGGATGAACTGTCCGGTTCCATTGGTCATCTTCAGCGCAATAGCGCTCTTCTCCATGGTCATGAACCGTGTCCCGTCAATATAACCGAGAATCACGTCATACAGCGTAGCCAGATAAGACTCCTTTGAAGTATAAATCCGGTTCACATCCCCCTTGCCCCGGTTATCCCCGGACTTCGCCCGCTCCTCTATCAGCTCCCGTATCTGGCGGTTGTCATAGGGAATCCCCTCACCGGTAAGATATCCTCCCTCCGGCATCTGTCCGGAATGACTGAAATAGATGAATTTACGGATTTCATTGTCTGTCCTGCGCACTTCAAAGGCAATGCCCGCACAAGTTACAATGTGGTTGGCCGTATCCTCTATCTCCAGCACAATCGTAGAACAAAAATCCTTTCCCTCACGGTTGGCAGTCCCGTCCTTCTGCTCGCCTCTCAGATAACTGAGTACACTCCTTCTATTTTTGGCATCGTCTGCCGCTTTATTTAAGAAGGAAGGAGAAAAGCTTCCGTAGAGAATTACTTGAATGGCATCCATCACCGTAGATTTTCCAGAACCGCTCTTCCCACTGAAAAGATTCACGTATTCATGAAATGTGAGTATTTTGTGTGTAATTCCTCCCCAGTTATTCAAGCACATTCTGGTGATAATTTTCTTCGCTTCCTTCACGTATATCCTCCTCTGACTGTACAAGCCTCTCGGCCTCCTCCTGATATTGACTGACCAGCTCATTGATATCCGCTGTTTTGCAGTAAATATTGACAGTACTGTAAATGTAAAGCGGCGTAGAATCCTCCACGTTTACAATGGCGCACGGTATCTCCAGCATCTGATGAACCTTCATCAGAGTCAGCGCTTCCTGCCATTCTTGATTGGTCAGCTTTCGGTTGATTAGATTCGTATTCTTTCCATATTCACGAATTTCCTCAAGGGTGGTGACTGTGGCGCGGAGGCCCTCCCCCATAATCTTATCTCGATATATCAGCTTCAAAATAAGCACCAGCAGAGTCGTAGTCATACTGAGCTTCTCAGTCATAACACCTTCACCGCTGATGCGGAAGATATACTCCTGTGGATCATGTAAAAGTTCACATCCTGTAACAGAAAGGTAGTCACGTATGAACTCCTTATGTATGTCACATATCCGGTATCTAGGATTATCCTTCTGTATCAAAGTGACCGGGTCATATTTTACTTTCAAAATGCACGTCTGCCGGAACAGTTCCCGTATCGTCCGCTTCAGCTCCTCCGCCTCTGTGACGGACAGCCTGTCCAGATATTCAATCATATCGCTCCTCCACTATCTTCAAATTGGTAAATGCAAATCCTGCGCCGGTCCGTATCTCCTCCCCCAGTTCTACCGTACATTGGCCGTCCCGGTCTTTCGTCATATACTGCCATACAAACAGAAGCTTCTCCAAATCTTCCATACTCTGTACGGACTGTTCATCAGCCTCAAACACACCGTTCTTTTTGTTGCGCTCTATGAACGCCTCTATCTGCCTCTTTGTATACAGCGGACGCGGTACAAAATCTTCCATCTGCTCTGCAGCATTTTCCTGAACATCTTCTGCCGGCTCAGGACGGAATTCATTCTCCTGCCTCTCTCTTCTGGCGTATAGGCTGCTCTCCGTAATCCCCCTATAAGGCGCCGAGAACGTCATCCTCCCGCCCAGCTTCTCAAGAATATCTCTTCTGTCTTCGCTCTTTGCCAAAAGATTGACTAAGACAATCGTATTGTCCTGATCTCCGGAGCCTTCCTGCAGAATATACCGGATTCTGGCCGCAGCCCGCCCGGCAAATATTGTCTTCTGCTCAATCAGCTTATTATATTTTTTCTCTATAAGATCAAACTCCCGCTCAATCAAATAGACGAGACGGCTGGCTTCCTCATGGCCCTGCAGGCGCTTCTGCATCCTTAGATAAGGCACACTGTCCTTCTCCAGCGTCAAACTTATTTTCTCATCTTCCATTTTCCGCAGCTCATTAGCTTCCAGTATCTTACTGATCAGCTCCTTTACGGCTTCCTTGTAGCGATAGAAACTGTCCGTCGTAGTAAGTATGGCATACTTTCTGCTGTCCTTATTATTCATCTCATCGATCAAGACCTTCTGAATACCGAGAAATTCTTTCTGCTTCGACAACTCATCAAAATACGCCCGCATCCCGTCCTGCATATTTGTAAGAAGCTGGCCCAAGCTTCTGGATTTCTGAAGCGCATTATTCAGAATATCATTATTTTTCTCCCGGTCCGATTCATAAGTATAGAGCGCACTATATACAGAAAGAATACTCTCCCGCTCCTGACTGTCATCCTCGCGCATCAGTTTTCGGAAAAGCTCCACATATAATTGACTATACTCCGGAAAAGAAATGACGTTTGCATTCAGCTTCTCATCATAATCACTTCGCAGCCAGCCCCAGCTAATCAGCCTGTTCAACACAGAAGCCCCATTGACCCCCACCGTCATCTCCTCCGCGTCCTCCTCCACCTCTACGACCCAATCGGCCTTGATGCGCGTAAGTTCCTCGTTGATGAGGGCCCTGCACTCATGTTCCGTAAGTCCAAGGGAGGTATAATATTCACTGTTTTCTTCATATACCGTGACTAGTACCTGCATAAAACAATCCATATTCTGAGTGCGGAATAATTTATAAAACCCCTGTGGAATTCTATTCTTTAATATCATCTTTTTCACTCCTTAAAGCAGATTATACCAGACACGCCGTATTCATAGCAACCGTTTCCGCCGACATGCCCGGAGGACGATTGATTCGCCATTTTTTAGTTAATAAAAATTTGTTATTAGTAAATAATAATATATAATTTTACTTTATGCTTTATTCATGTTATGTTTTTCAATAGCTGTAAACATATAAATGTTCATTTAAGGAAAGGATGTATAAAATTCTATGTACGATATTATCATTATCGGCGCCGGCCCCGCCGGAATCAGCACCGGGATTTACGCAGTGAGCCGGGGTAAGAAAACATTAATTATTGAAAAGAAAGAAGTGGGCGGAATCATCGGAAAAGTTTCCACGGTCACACACTATTCTGCCATTATAGAGAACGAAACAGGGGCCACCTTCGCCGAAAGGCTGAAATCGCAGGCCCTCAATGCCGGGGTGGAGATTCTTTATGAAACTGTTACGAACGTAAAGCTGGATGCAGAGACAAAATTAATCTACACGGACAGCTCTTGCTACGAAACGAAAAAAGTGATTCTGGCAAACGGGAGCACGCCCCGCACACTAGGAATCCCCGGTGAAAAAGAGTTCACCGGCAAAGGAATTGGCATGAATGCCGCCAAGGACGGTGAATCATATCAGGGTAAGAACATCTATGTAATCGGCGGCGCGGACGGCGCTGTCAAGGAAGCGCTGTACCTCGCCCGCTTTGCAAAGGAGCTGTCAATTATCCATTTTGAAGATAAGCTGGGATGTATTCCTGAATTTGCGGACAAAGTCCATCAGACATCCAATATTAACGTCCGCCTGAACGCAAGATTACACGCCGTTTCAGGTAATGGGCAGGTTGACCGCTTAGAGATTATCAGCGAAAATGATGGATGGATTGAAACCGTCGACGCTCCGGGATGCGGCATTTTTGTATACGCAGGAGCCACGCCTAATACAGAGCTCTACTCAGAGCTTGACCTTGTAGACGGTTTCATTCCGGTGAATGAAAAGATGGAGACAAAGCTTTCAGGTGTCTACGCCGCCGGGGATATCCGCGTAAAGCAGGTACGCCAAGTTGCCACCGCGGTCTCAGACGGCGCCATAGCCGCAATCAACGCCGCGTCCGCATGTTAATATTTCCTTTATGCCAAAAAAGTCCGCGTAATCAATGTTACACGGACTTTTTTGTCATCTGAGTCAATCTCTATGCGATTTTAAACGGCTTGTGAATCGCCACATTCATATCCCATAATCTATATTCTCCGCCCCAGTAATATGCCGGGCGGCATCCACCGCTCTTAAATACCCGTATGAATTCCTCCATCGTCCTCACATCCTCCGGAAAATAAGTCGCAAATATCCCCAGCTTTTCCGGTATGTGGCAGTCGCTGGCCCCCACTGTCACAAGCCCCAAAGCTCTTGCATAGTCAGCCGCTTTCTGATTGGCCTCCGGAAGTGTGCTGCCATTTAACACTTCCACACCGTCCAGCCCCTTGACCGTCATCAGCTTTTCTTCCAGTCCCCGGTTATTGTTGCGGAACGGATGGGCGCTGAAGCAAATCCCTCCCTGCGCCCTCACACTGTCAATAAATACTTGTGCGCTCACACGCTCCTTGGGATAATCATGGATTCCGAAGGCTACGATATCTCCCTGCAGAGAATAATATTCGATACCAACAAAAATCGGAAAGCCTGTCTTGTCCGCATATGCTTCGGCATATTTCTTCAGTCCCATATCATCATGGTCTGTAATACAGATAGCCCCCAGCCCCCTCTGCTTTGCAAGACTGACCATCTCCTCCAACTTCAGATTACTGTCCTTTGAATACGTTGATTCATGCATGTGCATATCTATAAACATCTCAGTTCTCCTTCAAAAACGGATTTCCCTTGTTATAAATATGCTACCATTAACAGATGATTTTTACTAATAAAAATTATTTATAAGCTATGGATGCTTATAGGTGACATCTATGACTATAAATCTAAAAACTGCAGCATGATTTCTGCCTTTAGTCTGGACATATACTGCTCCCAATCAATATGAAGGACTTGATTCACCTTGTCAATCCTTTTTCGTATTGTGTTGACATGCACGTACATTTTTTCGGCCGTAATACTATAGTTCATATTATTTTCCAAGTACACTTTCAGCGTCCGCAGTAATTCGATATTCTTTTCATCATCCAGTAGATTTTGATACTCTTGTAATAAAATTTCCATTTCTTCATCCGGTATCTGAAGCCATGTAAAAGGGCCAATCATATCATAATCCCAGATATATGTCTGAGGGAACAGGGCCTTTCCCATTCTAAGTATCCTTTTGCACTTCTCGACATTCTGTTTTAAATCCGCTAATTGTCTGCCCTCCCTGAGAACCGCAAACTCCAAGTCCATATCAGGACATTGCTCTTTCACACTCTTACGAAAATCTATGATCAGATTTTTCAAATACTCTTTCTCATACACTGTTTTTTCCGGTACTTCTATCAAAATAATTCCTTCATTTTCGTCCAAGAACGCAATCTTTGCGTTTTGTGAAATGGCGCTATTTTGAAAAGCATGCACATATTTTGTCCTCTCACCTCTCGCGCTCACATCTCCATTCTTCTGACTGAAGAGAATACAGATATAATGGGTATTCATAGACAGTCCCTGCTGGCTGGCCTGATAGAGAAGCCGGTCACGCTCCTTTTCTGAGACGTTCATGGCAAGAAGCACAAAGTTCTCAAATCCAATGTTCCCTGCATTGCGGGCAACTACAATCTGCTCATAGACTGCCTGAAGCAGCAAATAGGCTATGCGGATGGAATATTCATCATAATAATCTAAAAACTCTCTGGATTCCATCACCACAAAATAAGCCTGTATCTGCCCTCCGATACTGATTGGAATCAATATCCAGCTCACCCTTGGGTTATCCGGATGTTCCCGGTCAATCAGGCGTATTCTGGACATTCGAATGTAATCGCATAATGTATGCTGTGTATGTTCCCGCTGAGGGTTCCAGTAGTCATGCTCCTCCAATCCAAAAGCGTCCGATATTTTTTTAAAATTAGATGAGCTATAATACCCTTCCCCCTCACCCACGTCATAGAGAAAGGCCGGGAAGTTCATCTCAATTTCTACTGCCTGAAGAATCTTTTTAATTTTTTGCTCTCTATAAGTAATGTTCGCTAATTGAAACGTACTGTTCTGCTGTATCTGGAATCTCCGAATTGTGCGGTTCATTACAATCGTATTTATCTGTTTCATCACATCCATATACGGTATCTCAAAGGGCATACTGATCAATGGAATATTGTGCTCTTCAAACAGCGCGATAATCTCCTCCGGTATCCGGGCCAGATGCCGCTCCCTTTTAATCATCATCGCGGAGGACTTCTGCAGGCTCCCCTCCTCGAATGCCTGTCTGATACAGTCAGGTTCTTTGGCAATCACATAACCGGAACTCATAATCAATTCTTTTCCTTTAGACCATCGAAATGCATCCGGCGCGTCTGCCACCGCCACTCCCTGCACCTCCTTGTGAAGTCCTTTTCTTCCTGCCACAACAATAAAGTCACTGAAAAACTCCTGTGACAATAAGTCCCCCATCGATATTCCCATCTTCGAACCTCCTTCGTATGATTCCCTGAATCTGAAACAAGTGTATCACCTGTTTTTGATTTGTGTCAACAAACAAGGATACACTTTGCTTTACTTATTCTTGATACATCGGGGTGTAATCTTCTTTTTTAGTCTGGAACTCCTGCATAATCTTCTCACGTATCTGGGGCTTTGTGTATAGGTCATACGCAATTCCCGCAATGACCTGCGCCGCGCTGAGCGCCCCTTTTTCTCCAATCGGACTTCCGGCCGCGGCCGTAGACTGCCATGTGTGCGGCGAGCAGGCCGCCGGCCAGCAGGTGGTGGAAAATACACACATCGGCATCATATGGCTCACATCGCCGCTGTCCGAGGAAGCAGTGAGCGGGCTCTTTTCATATAAATTTCTGTCCGCCAGCTTCGCCGCCAGCGGAGCTCCCTCCGTCCCATAGAGCTTGTGGGCCTTAGCGACATCTGTTTTTACGATTGTCTCTTCTAATTTCCTTGCGAATGAAATATCTTCCTCATCAAATACCGGGAGCTCCGCCTCTTTCAAATTTTTATATGCTAAATCTGCGTAGGCATGGTTCTCCTGCATTTCACAGCATCCATAATCGATCTTCATTTCCACGGAAGTCTCCGTCATAAGAGCGGCTCCCTCCGCTATTTTGCGGACTCTCTCCAGTATTTCCTTGACATCAGATATATAGGGCGCCCTCACGAAATACCATGACCCCGCTCTTGGCGGCACGATGTTCGGCGCGAATCCGCCGCTGTCTGTCGTGTAATGTATCCTCGCTCTTGAGGACACGTGCTCCCTCAAATAATTGACGCCTACATTCATCAGCTCCACGCCGTCAAGCGCGCTTCTTCCAAGTTCCGGCGCGAACGCCGCATGGGAGCTTCTTCCCTTGAATTCAAAATGTGCGGATGCGCTGGAAAGATAACCGCTGTCATATACCATATTCCCACTCATGGGATGCCAGCTTATTGCGATGTCGCATCCGTCGAACATATGGTGATATGCCATCTTCACCTTTCCAGAAAGCATTTCCTCCTCCGGGCATCCATAGAAACGTACGGTCCCCTGTATTCCTTCTTCTTCAAGGAAACGTTTCACGGCGATGGCTCCCACTGCCGCGGCGGCTCCCAATAGATTATGGCCACAACCGTGTCCCGCCCCGCCTTCCTGTACCGGCTTCTTGGACTCTGCCACCGTCTGAGACAAGCCGGGAAGTGCGTCGTATTCACCTAAAATTGCGATGACCGGAGAACCACACCCGTATTCCGCGTAAAATGCATGTTCCAGTTTCTCTTCATTTACGAGTACAAAGCCTTCGTCCGCCATCACCTGCCTATAATAATCCGCGGATTCCTTCTCCGCTCCGCCAAGCTCCGGATGATTCCAAATAAAACGGCAGCTATTCCGACATAGCGGCTCCAGATTTTTTACCATCTCAAACAGTTCTTTCTTAGTCATGCCGAAACCTCCTTACGCCTTACTCTTAGCCGCATTTTTCATTGTAGCAAACCCAATTGCAATGCTGAGGAATACACAGCCCAATGTTCCGAGCCAGTTCGACGCCCCCGGAAGCCAGTTGAAGACTCCCATTCCAATAGCTGTATATAACACAAGTGCAATGATTACCATGACTAAGCTGTGCTTTTTCATCTTCAGCCCGAACTGTATCAACAATGCTCCAAAAAGCGCTGGAAGAAGATAATTAAGCGCTGATTTCACCGCTTCCGGAAGAAGGGAGAGCACAGAACTGCCAAGAATTGCTCCAATGGTCAGCACGGCCACATTGATTACAATCGACACCGCCATCCCAATGGTGGCGATGATAGAGCCTTTCTCTGTTCCCGGCTCCACTTCCGCCGCCACCTGTGCCATACTCGCACAAGGAATTCTCATATTAGAAATATTTCCGGAGAGAAATGCCATATAAGTCCCGGCCGGCCCTACCACCGGGAAATAGGAAATAGGCTCCACGAACCAAAGTACGCCAAAGGCGCTGGCGCCGCTGATGAAGGCTGTCAATAATGCCGCCGGTTTTGGAACAATCCCATAGACCACTGTTAAGAGAAGCGCCGGTGTAAAGGCTAAAACCACACCTAAATAACCCGTAATCTTTCCAGTCCTATTAACTTTTGGCACATACTCGTCTTTATAAAAATTCTTATCCATAACCCAATCCTCCTTTATATTACCGCCGTGATAATCATGGCCGACAAAATGGTAATAGTGAGCGACCATTCCTTTAACCAGCCGATATTTTTTTTGTTCGCGGCCGTTGTCAACACATACATGATTACCGCGCCCAGCACACATGCCAACGCGTTCTTATACGCACCGGACATCACTGCCGCGTCTGCTTTCTGCATCAATGAATAGATAGGCTTTGACAAATGGCTGGCTACCATGGCAGAAAATACACCAATGATAGCCGCGGAAGCGATGGCCGTCAGCGTTCCGGCATTTCCCTTGGAAAGCTTGTGCTCAATCTTGTCCATCTTGTTCGCCGCGAATGTCCCGAAGAGCACCCAGCCGATAGAACAAAGAATCATAGTCCAGACCGCCATTCCAAGCGCTTCCCTCGTCATAACATCGGTGCCAAGCGTCACCCCTACCGCCGATGTGCCAAGCCCTGCCGCAATGGACTCAAACATAACTGAGCCAATCATGGATAGCCGCATCCATCCGACCGGAGCTCCCACCGTTACCAGCAGTGACAGCATACCGCTCAACACAACAATCGAAGGCCCAATCGAAGTGACCGCACTGCTTTTCATTGCTTTCTTCATCTGTGTCTCTGTTAATCCTACCTTTTTCCCCGCCCCATAGGCACCTTTTGCAAACAAAACTGCCTGTAAGACTACAAACGCTACCGGGATACCACATGCTATCCACATCGGCAGACTATTTGCCAGCTGCATTGCATCCATCTTATTTCTCCTCCTTTGTGTTACGTTAATGTTTTAAATTCATTGCGGTCATTATACTTATTTTGCGCAAAATAAAAAATGAAAATATTTTCACTTTTCAAATTCCTTTTCTATCAAGTGAAAATATTTTCATTTTTAGAGTTAATTCTTGCTGTTAAACTACACTTTTTCCTTTTTTAAAGTCTTATATAGGGCCGCACACGCCGCAAACATTATAAAAATAAATGGAAAAGCAGCCGCCAGAGAGATGGTCTGCAGCGGTTTCAATCCCCCTGCCATCAAAAGTCCGATTGCCATAACGGACTGGATAATTCCCCATAAAATCTTTTTGCTGTTAGGCGGGTTAATATTTCCGTCGGTAGTCAGCATTGACAGTACATACACACCAGAGTTTGCCGATGTGATGAAGAAGGCACATAAAGATACAATCGCAATGATAGACAGTACAAACCCGAGCGGATATTCCTGAAGAACCATGAACAGGCCTACTTCTGGATTTGCGACCACCTGCTGAAGCTCTTCAACGGCAAGGATACCTTTTTCTGCAAGATTGATGCCCAGATTGCCAAATACAGCTCCCCAGATACAAGAGGCCATCGCCGGTACAAGCACGACTCCCATCACGAATTCCTTGATAGTACGGCCTTTTGAAATCCGGGCAATAAATACTCCCACAAAAGGCGCCCACGCGATAAACCATGCCCAGTAGAACAGCCGCCAGCTGCCCAGCCAGCTATTGTCCCCGTAGGTACTGACTCTCAACGCATCCGGAATAAAATCTCCAATATACTGTCCCATCCCGTTCACAAAACTGTTCAATATCTCAATCTTCGGCCCAACTAGGAAGCATACAGCCATAAGGCCAATCGCAACATAGAGATTAGCGTCAGAAATAATCTTGATTCCCTTTTCAATCCCCGATACTGCTGAAGTAATATATATGACAGATACTATGGCAATGATTGCAATCTGAACGGTCAAATTCACGGGCAGTCCGAACAAACGGTTAAAACCAGCGTTGATCTGCATTGTCCCAAGCCCAAGAGATGTGACGATCCCCGCTACCGTAGCAAACACGGCCAGTATATCTATTAGTTTGCCAAGCCAGCCGTTCGCCAGCTTCTCGCCGATCAGCGGCTCCAAAATACTGCTTATAAGTCCCTTTTTATTTTTGCGGAACATAAAATAGGCCAGCGCAAGCCCGATAATGGCATAATTCGCCCAGGGGAGAATTCCCCAGTGCGTAAAGAACGACTTCATCGCAAAGTCCGCCGACTCTGCCGTAGCCCCTTCCATCCCCTGTGGATTCAAGTAATGGTTCAAAGGCTCAGCGACACCCCAGAAGACAAGTCCTACCCCCATGCCGCAGCCAAAAAGCAGTCCAAACCATGTCATATTACTGTATTCCGGCTTGGAGTCATCACCTCCGAGACGTATCTTCCCAAATTTACTGAATGCTATAAAAACAATAAATACCAAGAACACAATCATTGCCAGAAGATACAGCCACCCAAAATCAGTCGTAAAAAAAGCAAACGCCGCGTTTGACACAGCAGTAAAACTATCGTTAAACGCCACCGACCAGACTGCCATGACGGCTATGATAATCAGGGAAATATAAAATACGATTTTTTTTGTTTCCTTTTTCTCCCCCATACAGTTCTCCTTTCCACACTTCTCTTATGAACTCCCGCCTTATACAGGCGGGAGCGGCTATATTTCAAAGAACCTATACACGAAATACCGTCTGCTCTTTAACGTCAGTAGCCAAAGCTTCCAGAGCCACTTTGGTTCTGTGATATCTCAGTTTCCACTGTTCCTCTTTTGAGGTAGACGGATCGCCAAGGGGATACGGTATAGAAATAGTAGGAACGATTCTGTTGGAGCCCACTGTCTTTGCGACCGGAATCAAGTTACACATCTGAACAATAGGGAAACCTGCCTTCTCAATCTCTTTTACCATCGTTGCACCGCAACGTGTACAGGTACCTCATGTAGAGACCATGATCACGGCGTCCACATTGTCCTCTTGAAGATAAGGAATCATCTCCTGAGCCATTCTCATCGCTTCAGCCTGTGTGGTTCCGGTACCTACCGTCGAATAGAAATACGGGTGCAGGCTGCCATAAACTCCCTCGTCCTCTAGTTTTCTTAACGCATCCACCGGAGTGATGACATTTGGGTCTGCGTCTGCCGCTGCCGGGTCAAAACCGGCGTGAATCGTTTTGTAAACTCCACCTTCCAGACGTTCTGTGCCCTCAATACTGTAGCGCCCCCATCTGGTAGCAGAAGCCGACTGGATTCTGTCCGGATTGTCTACCGGCACAATCCCCCCAGTATTCACCAGTGCGATTTTCGCCTTCTTCAAGTCTTTCACCGCCGGCGCGATCGGGACTCTATCAAGTTTTGGAATAGGAAGCTCTGTCTGGAATGTCTCTCCGTTCAGCTTCTTCACAAGCATATCTACCATTCTAACAGAGGCCGGCGTCCCGTCGGAAAGCCATGTCTGGCGGCGGATTCCCCTTGCAAAGTAGCCTTCCTCCTCCGAACTGCCAATCTCTTCCCCATTTAAAATCTTATTACTCAATTGTACCATAGCTTTGACGTCAGTCCGCATTTTTGAGGCGATATTTCCACCTTTTAATATGTACATCTCTTTTTTGAACATCTCGGCGCCGGGATTCTCAACGTTGATGGATGTCACTACCGGAACATGGAAGCGCTCCTTGACTGCTTTGCAGATAGTACCGCAGGCCACCCCATATCTGCCTGCCTGAAAGGCCGGGCCGGCAAGAAAGATATCGAATTCTTTGTCTTCCAGCATTTTTAAGATTCTGTCGATAGCTTCTTCCGTATGTGAACCCATAAAATTATCGCCGCAGATGATTGTGTGAGTAATCTCTGCCTCCAGAGACTTTGCAAATTCTAATGCAGGACCGACTTTCCCTTCCCTGATTTCTGGTTCGAAGTCCGCTTTGTCCTCTCCGCCAATTTGACCAAAGAACTGATTAATATATAAAATCGCTTTTTTCATTCTTCTATACCCCTTCCTAAAATTCTTTCATGGTCTTCGGAGACCAGCCGCACACTTGATCACCACAGAACATAGAGTTATTCTCCATAATAATGGAGCCGTCCTCTCTCACTGACGGTCCCAGCAGCTCATCATCGGCCCAGCCGCCAGATAATCCATCTCTTGCCAATGCCTGTAGTTCTCCGAGAACCGTCTCCATCGGCGGAAGTTCAATCAATTCAGAAACATTACCGCAGGACACTATCGCGTCGCATTTCTCATCCAGAGTAACCAAGGGCTGAGACTGCCCGTCACGGCCTGTACATTCGTTTGTAACGCCAACCGTCTTCACGCCCGCATCCTCAAGAGCCACTATACAGCCTACAAAGTCGGCATCCGGATTGCCATATCCCTCTTCTGCCACGACCGCGCCGTCGGCTCCCAAAGATTTTGCGATTTGTGCTACGAATAAGGCTGAGCGCTCCTTCTGCTCCAAGGCAACATTTAAGTTTGACATAATCACACCGAGAAAATTGATTGTCTTCCCGTGTTCTTGATACAGCGCCTTGATATTCGGGCAGTTCTGGAAATCGTAGGTGGACCACTTGGAGGAAACCGGCATAAAACTTCCTGATACCATGGCTCCGTCCAGAATCTCGTTGGGATGCATAACGGTGGGGACTACATGATTCATATCCCAGCCGTAGACCAAATCATTGTATCCCATCTCCTCCATCTGTGACTGAGGCTGCATGACATAGACGACGGAAGGGAGTTTCTCCACCGTACTGTCCCTTTTTATCATGCCATCCAGCTCAAAAGTCTCTGTCTCCTCCGGCGTCATCTCTTTCACGCAGGCCCCTATATACTCTGCGAGCCTGTGCCCTGCCCTGCGGAGTGCATCATTCTTCTTCTGCTGTTCTCTCTGCTCAAACTCCTCGTTCGTATCCGCAACAAGTACTATATTGTTCAATTCACCAAAGTATGTATATTTTTGTCCTTCCCCGCTCATATCGATAACGCCGTCCTGAAATCCGCCCCAGTGTCTGCCAACTACCAGTACGCTGCAATTCTTCAGTGCATAAGTCGTACCGTCACCTGCCGGCGCGAGATCCCCTGTATACCCCGGAAACGCACTCCTGCCGTCTGGCCTGAAACGCGGCTCAATTGCTTCCTTCACCGGACACATACGAATCTTATCACCGGGCTTTGCGATATAAAGCTCCGCCTCTGTTATTCTCTCATCCTGTCTGATAAACGCTAAAGCCTCTTCCTTATCAATCGTCAGTACGCCATTGTTATACGATAGTTTATCACCGAATACAATGTCGTTCACATAGAAATTACCAATTTCCAGTCTCATTACAATTCCTCCATTCATGAAATAGTGTGTTTGCGCGTTTATCTCTGCCTTTACACATTATAGTCATTTTATACAAATATCCCTTTTAATAATCGCGCTTATTTTTATTATTGTACAATTAAAGTACCACTAATCGCGCTTATTGTCAATTGCTTTTTTGAATTCGATTATAGATTATTTCTATATGCCATCAAATCTGTAAAATCTAGAACCAACTCTTGAATTCTAAGTTTATCTTGTGTTATACTCGCATCAGTATTTATATCTAAGGGAGAATGTACCAATGATCGATTATCATAGCGATATGCAAAAACGAGAAAATTTGATTCATTTTATAAAAGTAACGCAGAAGATTATTGAAGAGGAGGGCATCCAAAAGGTATCCATCCGTAAAATTGCGGCCATGTCCGGCTTTCACAACTCTACAATCTATCTGTATTTCAGTGATTTAGACGAACTGACTATGCTGGCTTCCATCATGCGTTTCCAGCAATACAGCGCCGCACTGGAGAAACAGAGCGAAAAGCACGCAGACGCCTACGACAACTTTTTCAATATTTGGGAATGCTTCTGTGAGTCGGCCTTTCAATATTCCTGTGTATTCAACAATTTCTTTTTCGGTAAATACAGCGACGATCTCCTTCGTTTCTTAAACGTATATTATGATTTATTCCCCGAGGAGAAAAACAAATATACAAAAGATATCGAGGCCATGTATTTCGGGAAAAATTACACCGAGCGGTGTATGAAGATACTGCTCCCTCTGGTGGATGATAAGCGCACTCGTGTCACTAAGGAAAATGTGGATACTATCAATGATTTGACCGTCAGTTACTGCCAGTATCTGCTGGGGCAAAAATGTGCCAACGATGAGATGGACAGCAAAGAACTTCAAAACAAATTAATGAATGCAATACACTTTCTGGTGGAAAAATGCAATTGACATTGTGTGCATCCCCCGGATGTTTTATAACATAGGGAACAAGGTTCCCTATGTTATAAAGCAAAAATGACACATCCATACATGGGACGTGTCATTTTCCTTTTATACAATTCTCTAATACTGTTATTTTACATAGTGGACTCTGCTTTCCTCATACCTGTCCTGCTGTGGGTTCACGTTCACCGGATAACCGCAGGGGATAATGGCAAACGCCTCCAGCCTATCCGGGATATCCAGCACCTTCCTCACTTCATCCATGCGCTCTCTTATGGGCGCAATGCCGAGCCATACTGCCCCCAGCCCAAGCGCATCCGCCTCCAGCAAAAGATTTTCCACAGACGCGCTGAGATCAATCTGTGCGTAGTCCGGTCTAAAACATTCTTTCCTCCAGCATGCGACAAAGGCCAGCGGCGCTCCTTTCGTACATCCAGCAAAAGGACTTGCCTCTGACAGCTTTCCCAGTATTTCCTTGGACGTCACAACATAATATTCCCACGGCTGCTGATTTCTGGCCGACGGCGCCGCCATGGCCGCCCGCAGCATTTTCTCAATTTTCTGCTCCTCCACCGGCTTCTCCAAATACTGCCTGACACTCGTTCTATGAAATATACTATCCATATCTCCTACCATCCTTTCTTCCTAATCTTCCCGGCAAACGACATAAAGGCAATGCAATTGCCTTAATTGCACGTATGTGCAATTATTATACCAAATCCCCTAGGGAATGACCAGCTTTTATACTCTATCACAGAAAGTAAACTCTCGAATATGATATAGTAACTCTTTATAAAGGACAGATATTATGACTACTGTATTGATTATAATTGCTGTTATCTTCCTTGCAGCATTACTGCTGCTCTTCTCTGTATGGCGCGTCCGAACCCGGCATTTTCGGCCAAGCAGCGATAAGCAGCGCCAGCAAAATGAATTAAACGCCGAGCTCGAAGAGACCGGCTTCGCATACGAACTAAAAGGAGACTATTTTTATTCCCTTATGGACTGCTGGCAGCGGGAAACCGGCTATTGCCGGCTCTATGACGAGGCTGCGCCATTGTTCAATATGATAATGGACTGTGAGCCTGTCACCTTCTTCTATGCCGGAAAGCGCTGGCTTATCGAATTGTGGAAAGGCCAGTACGGCATCACAACCGGAGCTGAAATCGGCGTATACCATACGGCCCGGGAGGATATGGACACAGATAAATTTAAAGGTACTTTCTATGAAGCTATACAAGACAATGAAATGCTTAAAATGTCTTTCGTACTCCGCAGAAACGGCAAGAAAATATTGCAGCGAAGTGCAGTTCACTGGTGGCTTACAGGATTTAAACTTGGATTATTTTCGGAGACAGATGCCCTCACAATGGACGCCAAAATTACTTTTCCAACTGTAGAGATGCGAAATGCATTTACAGCAGCCTTAAAGGAACTTGGCTACAGCAGGCGGGAATTTTCCACGAGGCAGCGCACGGTTTCTATCCATTATACAGCCCCTCACTCACCACAGCCAGAATCCCGGAATAGAGCAAGCGAAAGTATTGTACAACAGACAAACAGCAGCAACTGTAAACTCTATAATTTTGCAACCGGTAAATACAGCGATACTCTGGATAAACTAGAATACGTGAAAGCTATGATGCCCGAACTGTATACTATTTTTGTAAAATCACTTTATGCCCGGGGAATATATGAAGCATTCGGCTGGATCAAGGATTGGCTGGACGGACAACATCCCAAACCCAAACCGATTCCCCCTTGTCCGCCGCCCAAACCACCGATTTGCCCTTGCCCACCGCCCGAAACACCTTGTCCACCGCCCGAGCGGCCCAAACCACCTTGCTGCCCGAATCGGAACTGCTGCCCATGCCCCTCTAATTGTCCCGGCAGTTGTAATGACAGACAGCCCTAGCCCTCATGCAAGAAGCATCTCTCAGCAAAAAACTGGATAAGGTCTACAGAAATGCGCAGGTGGTAACATTTGATTCAGATTCCAAGATTATTTTAATGAGTGACTGCCATCGGGGTCAGGGGAATGCCGGAGATAACTTTTTAGCAAATCAGACGGTTACTTTCGGCGCTCTGGAATATTATTTCCAGAATGGATTCACTTATATCGAATTGGGCGACGGCGATGAACTTTGGGAAAACCGGCAGCTAAAACAGATTATTGAAGTACACAGCGATATTTTCTGGATGCTTTCTAAATTTTATAATGAGGCACGGCTTTATCTGCTTTATGGAAACCATGACATTGTAAAACGGCGTCCAGAATATATGAAACAACACGGAAGTAGTTATTATTGCGAGGCATCCCACTGTGAGAAGCCACTGCTAAACGATATTACTGTTTCTGAAGGTTTAATCTTAAGAAATTGTTTAGATAACAAAGAAATATTTTTAATACACGGCCATCAGGGCGATCTGCTAAATGATACCCTTTGGCCTCTGGCAAGATTTTTAGTGAGATATGTATGGCGGCGCTTAGAGCTGGCCGGATTTCTGGACCCTACAGGCGCCGGACGGCCTCGAAAAGCGAAGGAGCGTATAGAGAAAAGGCTGGCCGCCTATGCAAAAGAACATCACAGTATCCTAATTGCAGGCCACACACACCGGCCCGTATTTTCCAGCCCCACAGAAGGATATTACTTCAATACCGGCAGCTGCGTACACCCTCGTTGTATTACAGGCATTGAGATAGAAAACAATCATATCACATTGGTAAAATGGTCGGTGAAAGCCAGAAAAGACAGAACACTGTCTGTGGAACGCGAGGTTCTTGAAGGACCGGCTGCATTATCAGATTATACAAATATATAATTCCAGATGGGGAATGGTTCGGTGAGACACGTTCTAGTATAGTATGTTCACCGCATCCATTCCCCTTTTTAGGAAAAGTTTGACTTTTCTTCTTCGGTCATACGTTTACTTCATTTCCTTATAGCGCAGCACATGCAGCAGAAAGAGTACGCCGCACGCCCCGGTGAAAACTGCGCCGAGAGGATACGCCCACGCCTGTGAAATACGGAACCCTTCGTCCGCCATCAGGATGTATGTGCTGCTCACACCTGACATAAACAGCGCCGGAAGCGCCGCCATCAGGCAGGCGGGACCGGGCCGTTCCCGGCTAATATAGACTGCCGCCGCCCATAGCGCAATCATGGCAAGGCTCTGGTTCGCCCAAGAAAAATAGCGCCATATCACATCAAAGTTTAATTGGGTCAGCAACGCGCCGACTGCCAGCAGCGGAACGGTCAAAAGCAGCCTCTTTTGGATTTTGCTTTGGTCAATATGGAACCAGTCGGCCAGTGTCAGCCGCGCGCTGCGGAAGGCTGTGTCTCCTGATGTGACCGGACAGGCCACCACGCCGACCACCGCAAGAGCGCCGCCGACAATCCCTAGCAGAGAGGTGGAAATCTCATACACCACGCCAGATTGCCCCAGAGAACTGAGCGCCTTTTGCAGCCCGCCGGCCGCGCCATAAAAGGCCACGCCCGCCGCCGCCCAAATCAATGCAATCACTCCCTCGGCAATCATCGCGCCATAAAACACTTTCCGGCCATCACTTTCTTTTTTCATGCACCGAGCCATCATAGGTGATTGTGTGGCATGAAAACCGGAAATCGCGCCGCAGGCCACGGTGACGAATAAATACGGCCACACAGGTTTACCGTCCGGATGGAGATTTTGCAGTGTCAGCTCCGGCAAAGCATAGCCTTTCGCAATCAAACCGCCCGCAATCCCCACTACCATGACAATCAGCACCACGCCAAATACAGGGTACAGTTTTCCAATGAGCTTGTCGATAGGCAGCAGCGTCGCCAGCAGGTAATACAGCAGAATGGCCGCCACCCAAAACGGAACGCCCAGCCTTTCCGGTGTGAGCATGGCCAGCAGCGTTGCCGGGCTGGTGACAAACACCGTACCGACCAGAACCAGCAGCAGGACGGAAAACACCCTCATGACCTGTTTCATGCCGCGTCCCAAGTATTTTCCCACAATTTCGGACACACTTGCCCCACCCATGCGCACAGAAATCATGCCAGTGAAGTAATCATGCACCGCGCCGCCCAAAATGCAGCCGAACACAATCCAAAGGAATACTACTGGCCCGAACACCGCACCCATCAGTGCTCCAAAAATCGGGCCGGTTCCCGCGATGTTGAGCAATTGGATGAGAAACACCTTCCATGTTGGCATTTCCACATAGTCAATGCCATCCGTCATACTCACGGCAGGGGTAGGCCGGTTATCCGGCCCAAAAACCCGCTCTGCAAGTTTGCCATAGAAGAAATATCCACATGCCAGCAGCACGAGCGAAACTACAAAAGTTATCAATCACATCACCTCTTTATTATAATTTGACTTAAAATATACTTTTTGTTATAATTACCCAAAATCTGTCACAAGTATAAATTTACGATTCTATTATAATAGATGATTTTCTATTCGTGGGGTCAATCACTTAATCGACACTCCACATCACTTAATCAACACAAAATCAAAAAACGGGAAAGGGAGGTTGAAAACGATGCTGCAAATCGCAATCTGTGACGACGATGAAAAAGAGCTAGAGTATATTTATAGGCTGACAGAGGCATACCGTGATATACATCCCGAACTGGATATTGCCGTTCGGAAATTCCAGAACGGCTATGACCTGCTGGAAGCCGTGAACGCCCGGAGCCGGTTCAATGTTTATCTTTTGGATATTCTCATGCCGGTGGTCAATGGCATTGAAGTCGGCGCTGTCATCCGCCAAAAGGACAGCGCCGCCATTCTTATTTATCTGACCTCTTCCCCTGATTTTGCCGTGGAATCCTACACGGTGGAGGCACAGGGGTATTTGTTAAAACCATTTATAAAGCAACACCTGTTTGCAATACTAGATAAAAAAATCGCCCATTTGGACGCAGATGACGATCGCCGGCTGGTGATTCAAACGCCGGACGGCGGTGTGGAAGCCATTCCGTATTGCAGACTGCTTTATGTAGAATACACTCAGCATCGCCTCATTGCCTATCGGCTGGACGGACAAATATCAAAAAGCGTTTATCAGAGGGAATCCTTTAAACAGCTTACCGCACCGCTGATAACTGACGGCCGCTTTGTGAAAATTTCCGCCGCACATATCGTCAACATGCAGCATGTAAGCGCCGTGACTTCCCGGCAGTTCGAGCTGGCAAACGGAAAAAAGCTGCCCTTGTCCCGCATTTATAAAGAAGCAAGGAAAACTTATCTTGATTACCTGCTGGAAAGAGGAGTGTCGAACACCTAAACGTATAAAAAAGACCTTTGGCGGTCAGGCCAAAGGTCTTTTGATTTTTGCAGCGGCAGGATAAACGCCTTTGCATCATAACAAATCTCTAATTACGCATTCTTTGCATTGATTGCAGCCTGAGCAGCAGCCAGACGAGCAATCGGTACACGGAACGGTGAGCAGGATACATAGTTCAGACCAATCTTATTGCAGAATTCTACAGAAGAAGGATCTCCGCCGTGCTCTCCACAGATACCGATATGAAGATTCGGATTAGCCGGCTTACCTAACTTGATAGCTGTTTCCATCAGTTTGCCGACACCAATCTGGTCAAGTCTTGCAAATGGATCGCTCTCGAAGATTTTAGCGTCATAGTAAGCATCTAAGAACTTACCAGCATCATCACGTGAGAATCCGTATGTCATCTGTGTCAAATCGTTTGTACCGAAGCAGAAGAAATCAGCTTCTTTTGCGATTTCGTCAGCTGTAAGAGCAGCTCTCGGAATCTCAATCATAGTACCAACTTCGTATTTTAACTCAATGCCAGAAGCTGCGATTTCAGCGTCTGCTGTCTCAACAACGAACTTCTTAACATATTTCAGCTCTTTGATATCGCCAATCAGCGGAATCATGATTTCCGGGCATACATTCCAGTCCGGATGAGCCTTCTTAACATTGATTGCCGCACGGATAACAGCCTTTGTCTGCATCTTAGCGATTTCCGGATAAGTTACAGCAAGACGGCATCCACGGTGTCCCATCATCGGGTTGAACTCATGAAGAGAATCAATGATTGTCTTGATCTGCTCTACAGTTTTGCCCTGAGCGTCAGCAAGTTTCTTGATATCTTCTTCTTCAGTCGGAACGAATTCATGAAGCGGCGGATCAAGGAAACGGATAGTAACCGGATTTCCTTCCAGTGCTTCGAACAATCCTTCAAAGTCTCCCTGCTGTTCCGGAAGAATCTTCTCCAGTGCAGCTTCTCTTTCTTCCAAAGTCTCAGAACAAATCATTTCACGGAATGCATCGATTCTGTTTCCTTCAAAGAACATATGCTCTGTACGGCAAAGACCGATACCTTCTGCGCCAAGCTCGCGGGCTTTTCTAGCGTCTGCCGGTGTATCTGCATTTGTGCGGACATTCATTGTTCTGAACTTGTCAGCCCATCCCATGATTCTTCCGAATTCACCTGCGATTGTAGCGTCTACTGTCGGAATCAATCCATCGTAGATATTACCTGTGGAACCGTCAAGAGAAATTGCATCTCCTTCATGGTACTCTTTACCTGCAAGTGTGAATTTCTTATTTGCTTCGTCCATAACGATGTCGCCGCATCCGGATACACAGCATGTACCCATACCACGTGCAACAACGGCAGCGTGTGATGTCATACCGCCACGTACTGTCAGGATTCCCTGTGCAGCTTTCATACCTTCGATATCTTCCGGAGATGTCTCAAGACGTACAAGTACAACTTTCTCTCCCTTAGCAGCCCATGCTTTTGCGTCTTCTGCTGTAAACACGATCTTACCGCATGCAGCTCCCGGAGAAGCTCCAAGTGCTCTCGCTACCGGCTCAGCAGCCTTAAGTGCAGCAGCGTCGAACTGCGGATGCAGAAGTGTATCAAGGTTTCTCGGGTCAATCATAGCAACAGCTTTTTCTTCTGTAATCATGCCTTCATCTACAAGATCGCAGGCAATCTTCAGAGCAGCCTGAGCTGTTCTCTTACCGTTACGTGTCTGCAGCATGTAGAGCTTCTTATCCTCGATAGTGAACTCCATGTCCTGCATATCTCTGTAATGGTTCTCCAGTGTATCGCAGATTTCTACGAACTGGTTGAATACTTCCGGCATAACTTCTTTTAACTGGTCAATCTTCTGAGGTGTACGAACACCGGCAACAACGTCTTCGCCCTGTGCGTTCATAAGGAACTCACCCATCAGCTTCTTCTCACCTGTAGCAGGGTCACGTGTAAACGCTACACCTGTACCAGATGTCTCGCCCATGTTACCAAATGCCATCATCTGTACGTTGACAGCTGTTCCCCATGAATACGGGATATCGTTGTCACGACGGTAAACATTCGCTCTCGGGTTGTCCCATGAACGGAATACGGCTTTGATAGCTCCCATCAGCTGTTCCTTCGGATCAGTCGGGAATTCAGCGCCGATCATTTCTTTATATTCTGCCTTGAACTGGTTAGCAAGCTCTTTCAAGTCTTCTGCTGTAAGGTCAACATCCTGTGTTACACCTTTTTCTTCTTTCATCTTGTCGATCAGTTCTTCAAAGTATTTCTTACCAACTTCCATAACTACATCAGAGTACATCTGGATGAATCTTCTGTAGCAGTCCCAAGCCCAGCGCGGATTGCCTGATTTGGCAGCTAATACTTCAACTACTTCTTCATTTAAACCAAGGTTAAGGATTGTATCCATCATACCTGGCATGGAAGCTCTGGCACCGGAACGTACAGAAACAAGAAGTGGATTCTCTTTGTCACCGAATTTTTTGCCGGTGATTTCTTCCATCTTAACGATAGATTCCATAATCTGTTCCATAATCTCGTCATTGATTTTTTTGCCATCTTCATAGTACTGTGTACAAGCTTCTGTTGTGATTGTGAAGCCCTGTGGTACCGGAAGACCTAAGGATGTCATTTCAGCAAGGTTAGAACCTTTTCCACCAAGCAGGTTTCTCATGGTAGCGTTACCTTCTGTAAACATATAGACCCATTTTGTTGCCATTTTACAATTCCTCCTCGTATTTGTTTGTGATGTATATAAAATATGAAAAGCTAGCGCTCTTCTCATCTTATAACCTTCATTTAGATGCGGATTTTCCGCACTAATATTGTAATTGTTTTATCAAAGTTCGTCAAGCATTTTCGGGGTTTCAGACATTATTCAGAACTTTCTACATAAAATTTACTATTTTAGGCTCCGCTATACACAATGCGCCCAATTATTGCATCCAAACCGTTCCAGTTGCCACACGCTCACAAAAAGCACGGTCATGCTCCACGAACAGAAGTGTAGGCTTATACTCTGTCAAAAGTTCCTCTATTTGCATTCTTGAAATCACGTCAATGTAGTTGAGCGGTTCATCCCAGATATACAGGTGCGCTGGCTGGCAGAGGCTTGCGGCTATCATCACTTTCTTTTTCTGCCCTGCGCTGAAATATTCCATATCCTTATCGAACTGCTCTCTGGAAAAATCCAATTTCCTCAGTATGGCTTTAAAAAGAGTCTCATCTATCCCACTGTTCACAGCATAATCTTTTAGATTCCCCCTAAGCCCCGAAGTATCCTGAGATACATAAGAAATCTTAAGCGCCGGATTTTTCCTCATGGCTCCGGTATAATTTCCGCCCTCTACTTGATGTCCGTCTTTTGCCTTTTCAGAGATTCTCTCTCCGCAGATTAGTCTCAGTACACTGGATTTGCCGCACCCGTTTTTACCTCTGAGCGCCAGACGCTCTCCTTGGCAGATTGTCAGATTCATCTCCTTTACTGCCTGCGTATCGCCATAGAAAATAGAAATCCCCTCAAGCTCTACAAGCTTCTCTGTCTGAAATTTCAAAGGATGAATCTTCAGTTCTTCCTTTTCCTCCAGATTTTTCAAAAGCTTTGATTTATCCTCCAGCTGTCCCTGCCTTCTTTTCTCCAATGTCTTAGCTTTCTTCATCATCTTGGCAGACTTATGTCCGATAAACCCCCGATCCGGCCGAAGTCCCGCTATTCTCGTTCCCTTTTTAGACTTTTCCACCTGCTCAGACCATCCGGCGGCTCTTCTTGCCGCTCCTTCCAGCCTCCTGATATCCTTCTTGAGCTTTGCATGCTCCGCCAGTTCATGCTCATCCTGAAGCCTCCTGTTCTCCCACCACGAAGAAAAATTCCCCTTCTGTATCTCAATATCAGACCGGTTAATAGAAAGGACATGGTCTATACAATTATCCAGAAACATCCTATCGTGGGATACGAGTATAAAACTTCTCTTTTTCCTCAGATACTGTGCCAGTATATCCCTCCCCTCCATATCCAAATGATTTGTAGGCTCGTCAATCAGCAAAAAGGTGTTTTCCTTGAGAAACAGACCGCACAGCAGCGCCTTGGTGCGCTGGCCTTCCGACAAGGTATCGAAGGGCCTGTAGAGCGCCTCCGCCTCCATCTGGAGCATAGAAAGCTCCCTCATAATTTCCCAGTCCTCAGCCTGCGGACATATCCTCTTAATTACATCAAGCGTGAGTTCACGCATATCCTTCACCTCGTAAGGAAAATATTCAAATTCCAGCCCGGCTGCGGCAATGGTACCGCTATACTCGTATTTTCCCAAAAGCAGCTTGAGGAATGTCGTCTTTCCCCGTCCGTTCCTCCCTATAAATCCCAACTTCCAGTCAGTGTCGATCTGAAAGCTCACGGACTCAAAAATATTGTCATAGCTGCCTTCATATGCAAAAGTCAAATCTACAACATTAATTAAAGCCATATGATAATCCTCCTTTATCCGCGTGTCATGCAATCAAACAGTTTTCCTATGATATAAAAAGCCGCAGAAAAGGTACATTTCCTGCGGCTTAATAAATGCGGAATAATCCTGCGACAGACTATCGGCTTTCATTACAAGGCGTAAAAGAATGCAACACTTTCCTGCTTGGGCACAACAAAATAAAGGCAGAATATTCTGCTCCTGTCCTTCTATGTTACTGCCCTTAACTAATTAGCAAGAAATTGATGACATCCTTTCACCTCCTAAATATTCATTCTTATTACTGAATATATCAAAAAAGAACGCAAATGTAAAGACGGATATCAACCATTTTATTGACACCCGCCTTTACTTTGATTCTTTGATCATTCTTTTACCTCTTTCTTATAGATTTTGGTAATTGTAAATAGTTTAATTTTTTGGTGGTCCGTACCTTCCTTTCTTAAACTATGTCCCGCTTCTTAGCGCCTTACGTTACGGGAACTTCTCCAACACTTATGTTGAATGTAATAACAAATGGATGTTAACAGCTCGCGTCTGTCTTACAATTCCTGTTTGTTATTTGTTAAATAAACTATAGCATATCCGGCTCCATTTTGTCAATATATTTTTTAATTTTTATTTTATATTCTGATTATTTCGTTTATATCCTTCTATTCGCAGTCTATATGGCATTTCTATTATTCGGAGTCAGACCCTCCTGTTTTGGTGTCAGAATGGGAATCGTCCTCTGCACGGTTATACAATAGTGCATATTCCCTCTTATCCACAATCCCTAAGATTATCCGCAGAATAACCGCCACTATGCCTATGATTACGACAACTTTCCACACGGAAACGATCGGCATACGGTCTACGAGCTGACCCAGTCCCCTGTTTCCCAGAGAATAAAAAATAGTATAGAAGATAATATTGATACTAAAAATCCTTCCTCTGTGGGTGGATGGCACTCTACGGGTCAAAAATGGCATATTGGCCAGTACGTCCAGAATCTCTCCGACCGTGAGCAAAATCATAGAAACAAAGTACATGGGTATCATCCCTTGGACAAAAATATACATCCCCATCGCCACAACTACGCACACCTGCCCCAATATCATCTTTTGAATATCTCTGAGGCCTTCCAGTAATTTGGTCAGGACCGGCGTCCCGAAAATCACAATGGCAGCATTCGTACTGGTCATCATACCGAAGAGGGTCGCCCCCTTGGCTCCGTAAAGTAATTCCAGATTCAGCGGAATCATAAAATTGAACTGCGAATATACAAGCCGTCCCACGCCGGAAAGAAATATGTACAGTATCAGCGTTTTCTTAGAGAAGATAATGCCCAGCGCGCTCTTACTGCTATTCATTGTCTCATAGACATTCACCTGCTCATCTTCTGTCTTTTCTTTCTTCAAGTCCTTGACGAACAGCGCAATCAATATGGTGGAAGAAAGCGTGCACACCGAATTGATGATAAAAGCCAGATTTAAGTGATTCTGGAACAACAGGCCGCCGAGCGTGGGCGCAAGGACCAATCCTAGATTTGTCCCCAGATAGCTAAGGCTGTAAGCTTTTTCCCTCTCTTCCCCGCTTGTAAGATCCGCCACAAGTGTGTCATAGGCGGGCGCCTCCATCGTGGCGAAGGCAGATGCCGTATAAAACAGAACAATAGATACATATGACAATGGTATGAATCCACAAATCAGATAGCAGATTACGGTAACCAAATCACAACAGATAATTATTTTCTTCTTATTGAGTTTATCCGCAAGCTTTCCGCCCAGCAGATTTAAAGGCAGCTGCACGATGCTCATTAAAAGTACAAGTGAGGCAATCGTTCCGGCGCCCAGCCCCATCTTATTCTTTAAAATCAGAGTCACCAATGGCCAGATAAGTGAACCCATACTGGTCACGATCCGGCCATAGAAAAGTATATACATCTCTCGCTTTAATCCTTTGTACTGCTCAAAAAAACGTCTCATTCCGCCTGTGCTCCCCCTGCATCAGTATTTTCTTTCATCATACCACGGATTTTCTGTTTTCTCAAACTTATTCAGATATTTCTGTACAGTAAAGACCTAAAGCCCTCCCTTTTTACTTGCGGAACTTATCTAATTTGATGACCGCCCCGCCGTTTACCCTTGATTCCTCGGCTGCCAGCGCACAGTAGTGGCTTTCTAAAGAGCGGTCAAGCGAAGTCACATATGGACTCTCCGCCTTCTCTCCGCTGATAATATCCAAAAATTCTTCCACCATCTTATAGTCGCCGCCTCCATGTCCTGAGAAATCATCTGACAATGTACTTACATCGATAGTCTCACTATCCACATCAGAATTGAACTTGCGGATTGTAATTTCATTCGCCTCCATCGTATTTACATCCATGTTGACATACATCTCGCCCTTCGTTCCCATAAATTTGGCATAGCGGGAGATATCCGCCGTCATACCACACATAGTGAAGCTCATTGTCGTACCGTCCGTCATATTCAGATTGACTACCTGATGATCCACTACATTATTGTCACAATGATAAACACATCTTCCGAAGCGGCCGTTTTTTATCGCTTCTCTGATATTCTCCTCTGTCGGTGTCTCATTGACCAGAACATCTAAAGGCCATGTTCTGTTGCCTGTATGATATCCGATGTATTTATTATTCATATAGATTTCTTCCGCATCAAAGGGACACTCTTCCTTTACTTTACAGCCGCCGAGACAGCGCTCTGTACATCCTTCAGGAGCATTCTCTTTTTTAAACAGATGCGTGCTGCCAAAAGAGGAAATAGAATCGCAGGTTTTTCCTGCAAGCCAGAGGTACAGATCCATATCATGGCAGCATTTCTGCAGAATCATAGGACTTGTCTCATCGGAATTCGCCCAATTCCCCCGGACAAAACTGTGTGCCTGATGGAACCAGCCTACGTTCTCTACTGCCATGATGGACACTATTTCACCAATCTCACCTGCGTCCAACAGCTCTTTTACCGTTTTATAAATCGGAGTATAACGGAGCACATGGCACACTACCACTTTGCGGTCATATTTCTTTGCCGCAGCGGCCAACTCCTCACATTCCGTAATCTCCGGTGAAATTGGCTTCTCCAATAACAAGTGATATCCCTTTTTCAGGGCAGGAATCGCATGTCCCACATGCTGACGGTCCTGTGTCGTGATAAACATGACATCCGCCAGTTTATCCTCCTTCAGCATTTCCTCCGCACTCGTGTAACACGCTTCCTTAGGAATCCCATATTCCTCAGCTGTAAGCGCTACTTTTTCTGGATCAATGTCAGCGACAGCAACAATCTTCATTTTATCCGGATACTTTTTTGCTGCCTGTGCGTATACTTCTCTTCCTCGGTTCCCCAGCCCTGCAAGGGCCACTGTAATACATTTTCCCATAATTTCCCTCCATTTTTGGCAATAATGCCCACCGCCGGTACTGCTTACTGTCAGCCAATAATATTAATACATATCAGTCCCGCCCCGATTAAGCCCGTGGCGGCATACTGCCTGCGGCTCAGTTTCTCTCGGAACACCACAAAATTTATAATATTGACCAGCAGAATCAGTCCTGCACTGTAGGTCGGATATACGATATAAGCGGGCAGTTTCATAGATGCCCACAAAATAAAAAGCGTTGTCAATTGATTGGGAATGCCTACCCCAATCCCGATAAGCACATCCTGAAGCCTCATCTTCTGTTTCTGTCTAAAAAACATCACGGTGCTGACAATGCATGCGGAAAGAAATGTGTAGAGTACAAAATATTTCTGATTCTCACCGCCAAAATAACGGCTGTATATTTTTGACATAAAGTCCACCATACCGCCAAGTATAAAGATAAGTAGAAGTCCTGCCGCGAACGCCGGTCTTTCTTCTTCCTTCCCTGTGTTCATATAGATAATCGCAAACACACACAGCAACAGGCCGAGAACCTGCACCCCTTCCGGTATCTCGCCGAACAAAACCGCCGAAAATACGGTAGGAATTAAAATTCCCAGCCTGTTAAATGTAGTAGTCAAAGGCGCGCCGTTTCTTAAGATGCTCTTTTGAATCATGACCAGCGCCGCCACAAATAGAATTCCATTAAATGCGGCAAGCCCCAGTGTGACGCCTCCGTCTCTTACTATCAATCTGCTTTTATCTTTGAGAAGAAGAAAACTTACAATCGTTCCGGTCAGATAATTCCATATATTCAGTGCATACCGGTTACCCTGATGTGTCTCCGAGTATTTCATCAGAAAGGTCATGCACACATTGGCGCCGATGGCCGCCGCAAGGAATATCATACCCCGTCTCCCTCTCTTTCTATCTATGCTCTTTTCAAGAATGCACGGTATCCTTTTACTGCCTCATAAACATCGGCCTTACTGCTGATTTCATAAGGTGCGTGCATGGAAAGTACAGCGACACCGCTGTCTATAACTTCCATACCGTAGTTTGCCATAATGTAAGCGATAGTTCCACCGCCGCCTACATCTACCTTGCCAAGCTCTGCGAACTGGTAAGCCACATTCTCATCATCCATGATTCTGCGGATATCTGCCAAAAACTCCGCATTGGCATCGTTGGAGCCATTCTTACCACGGCTTCCTGTGAATTTATTGAAGGAAAGCCCCTTTGTGAAGAATGCGGAGCTGCGCTTCTCAAACGCCTCGGCGAACATCGGGTCGTAGGCCGCGCTGACATCAGAAGAAAGCATTCTTGAACGTTCCATTGCCCTGCGCACTTTCAACTCTGATTCCCCTTCATTGAGAGCGATTAATTCAGCCACTTTATTTTCAAAGAAGCGTGAGTGCATGCCTGTAGCGCCAACACTTCCGATCTCTTCCTTGTCCACGAGCAGACAGCAGGAAGTACGTTTTGTGTGCTCAACATCAATCATCGCGAACAGAGAAGTAAATGCGCACACTCTGTCGTCCTGTCCGTATGCAAGAATCATACTTCTGTCAAGTCCACAGTCTCTGGCCTTTCCTGCCGGAACGATTTCCAGCTCTGCAGAACAGAAATCCTCCTCCGCGATATCATAAGACTCCTTAAGAAGCTTAAGTACATTGGCTTTTACCGCATCCTTGTCTTCCTTATCCAGACCCTCAGCCTGTTCAATCGGACGGTTGCCGATCAGAAGATCGAGCTTCTCGCCTTCGATTACTTCACTGGCCTTCTTGCCCATCTGGTCTCCTGCCAAATGTACCAGAAGATCGGTAATTACAAATACTGGATCAGACTCTTTCTCTCCGATGCTGACCTGAACCCTTGTACCATCCTTCTTAGCCACTACGCCATGAAGAGACAATGGCCCGGTAACCCACTGATATTTTTTGATTCCGCCATAATAATGTGTATCAAGATATGCAAATCCTTCATTCTCATACAGCGGATACTGTTTTACGTCGATACGCGGGGAGTCGATATGCGCCCCTAAAATATTCATACCATTTGAAATCGGCTCTTCTCCCATACGGAACATAGCAAGCATCTTTTCCATGCACACAGCATAGACTTTATCGCCCTCTTTAAGTGGCTTTCCCTCTGCGAGGACTTCGTTGATTTCACGGTAGCCTGCAGCCTTTGCCATGTCCACTGCCACGCTCACACATTCCCGCTCTGTCTTCCCCATATCCAGACAGGATTTGTACTTTTCGCTGATAGCGTCAAGCTCCTTTAACTCTGCTTCGCCGTAAGTATTCCAGATGTTTTTGTTTTCCATTTCTAACCCTCTCTTTTTTTGAAATTTAATACCGTAAGTCATCGGTATCACACTGCTCTTAGTATACCTCAGGAACACACTATAGTCAAACATTCTGCTTAACTTACGATATCAAAATTTATACCTCTAATTTGCCAGCCTCTCTAGCAATGCTACAAGAAATCTCCACATGTTCTCGACAGACTGCTTCGACACCCTTTCTTCCGGTGAATGTACGTCGTACATATCCGGTCCCATAGAAATAATGTCCATGCCCGGCTTTTTGTCATCCCAGTAACCACATTCCAGACCAGCGTGGATTGCGGCAACCTCTGCTTTTTTCCCGAACAATTCTTCATAAATTTCCACGGACAAGTCCCGGAGCATAGATTCCCTGCGGAACTCCCAGCCCGGATAGTCATTTTCAAAAGTGCAGTCATCGCAGAAGGTTTGCGCGATGATGTAGAGCTTATCCCGCAATTCATACTTTCTTGATGCCACAGAACTTCTTATCATGGCAAGAAGCATCATGCGTCCGTCTTCCTCCGACAACGCCCCCAGATTCATAGAGGATTCTACCAGTCCCTCCATAGACTGAGAATAAGTAAACACACCGTTCGGCAGAAGCACAAGACTATTAATTAGTTTCTCCTGCAACTCTTCCGTATATGTCTCCGGGTTCTCGACTACCGCTTCTTCCATCTTAATTGCGATAGTATCTGTATATTGCAGTTCCTTTTTGAATACGGCCTCCAGCCCGGCCAGTTTCTTTTCCACCGCTTCCCGCTTTTCCGGCTCTGCGTAAACGCACAAGCTTCCCATACTCGGTATTGCGTTGGCCTTCCCCGGGAAATGAATCTGTGCGGTCTTTACATCCAGCTCCCGCAAACCTTGAAGTATCCTCCCCAAAAGCACGATGGCATTGCCGCGCCCCATGGAGATATTCATGCCGGAATGTCCGCCTTTTAACTCATGGAGAGAAACTTTCCACATATGGTACGTTCCTTCCTGCCGCTTCGTCTCGATATCCCAGTACATCCTGCACCGCAGTCCGCCCGCACAGCTTGCGTAAAAGATTCCTTCCTCTTCCGAATCTAAGTTAATGAATTTGTTTCCTTTTAATGTGGAAATGTCCATGGCATCAGCTCCAGCAAGTCCCACTTCCTCCTGTGCGGTAAATATCACCTCCAGATTTGGATGTTTCAACTCCTCACTGTCGAGAACGGCCAGACAATATGCTACCGCGATTCCATTATCCGCCCCCAAGGTGGTATCTCCCGCATAATAAAATTCCTCATTCTCTTTTATCTTGATTCCATCCTCATACCGGTGGGTACTGTCTTCCGTCTTCACGTACACCATGTCCAGATGCCCTTGAAGAATTACGGTCTCATCGCATCCAGACTCTGTCGCCGGCTTCTTGACAATCACGTTATTCATACCGTCTCTCACCGCTTCCAATCCGCGTTCTTTCGCAAACTCCATGATATAATCACTGACCGCCTGCTCGTCCCCCGACATTCTCGGAATAGAAGAGATTGTTTTAAAATAAGAAATAACCTTTTGACAATCCATTTTATTGTATCTCCTTATGTAAAAATATTTGCTCATGCCTAATTATCATAGTCCCTCGCCGCCGTCAAAGTCAATAGGGTATCTCTTCTTCCTCATTGGCAAGCCGGCATACCGCACGGCCCTCTTTTTCATCCAGTATCAGTCTGGCATCTCCCTGCGACACATCATAGACTTCGATAATTTTCGACAAATCACTCTCGCCGTTCCACATTTCTCCGAACACATTAGGATATTTTTTCAACAGCCTTGGCTGGTATATCTTGGTCTTACTGTTCTCATTTATGGCTCCATAATATACATCCGCCTCCACCATATCCTGAAACATGTGGCTTCCGTAGGAGAGGTCCGGGTGATATCCGGCCTTGCCGTAAGCCACTTCACAGATGGCGATAAACTGGCTGATATCCGCATAGACGACGGGAACCCCAAGCTCCGGCGAAGAAGTCCCGATTCTTCCCGGCACGAGCAGCATGGCTTTCTTGTCGTTTTCCTCAAAATACTGGTTGATTCTGCTTATGACACGTGCCACCTGAAACTTTTCCGCATAAGGGTGCTCGTAATAATGCTGTGGGTCCACCCTCACGATGTATTCTAATTTTTCCGTCTTAGAGCGGCGCATGGACGTTCTGCGCACATCAAAAAGGATTTCACTCTCCACCCCCTCGGGAATACTGATTTTCTCCGAGACAGTCTTCTGCAGCGGACGGCATTGGAGCAGATTGATGCGCATCCCTTCCTTCCCTTTATCGGACACCGCAAATTCGATATCCACCGGACGCATATACGCCTCTTCCAGCACTTTCAGAATATGCTTCATCGGCTCTACAAATTCTTCTCTTTCCACAAAGCCTTGACAGTCGGCAAAATAGACTTTCCGGTAATCCCGCCTTTGGGCCAGTATATATTCCGCATCCGTATCACGGCTCAGCACCAGCTTCTTTTTTTCTTCGTCTAAAAGAGGAATAATATCCTTCAGAAGCTTTGCCGCAACTTTACCTTCCTTCAAGTCCAGCACATCCACATGTCTCTGAGAAAACTTGTGCCGCTCGGCAATGGTAGTGCGCATATTTGCCTGAGGCCTGTCCAGCCCTACAAGCCTCGGATAATCTCCCGGCGTACGCTCCACCGCCCTAGTGCCCAGTCCCATGACCATGCGGAGCATCCCCGCGTCCGGATTCAAATGCTCCATCCACTTATAGGGATTGTAAGAGCATCCCATGCCTGCCGCCACCGGAAAATAGTAATCGTCATACCGAGTACCAGCTACCCGCTGTACTAGAAGCCCCATCTGCTCGTCCGCGCCCAAAAGCTTGCGCTTCCTCCGGTATTCTATGGCCGCCGGATTGACGGTGCTGACATAGACCTTTCGTATGGCACGGATAAGCTCCTCCAGATTCTCCTCTTCACTCCCTTGGTTCGTGCAGAATATAGACTCATACTTTCCGGAAAAGGCATTGCCGTACCCATCTTCCAGAAAGCTGCTGGAACGGATAATCATAGGTGTATCTCCATATTCTTCCACAATACGGCGAAGCTGCCTCCTGATTTCCTCCCGGAACTTTCCATGACGGATTCTATATTTGAGAATCTCATATTCCTGAAACTTCTCTTTTTCTATCTTCATCTTTTCCCGCAGTTCCCGGCATCCGCTGTCTTCCAAATAATCAAGAAATACATCGGTTCCTATAAAAAAAGAATCGTGGGGCTCCAGCACATCCGCATATTCCGGCAGATTCACTTTTATAATCTTTCTGGCTGCCAGCAGGCCGCATGCCTTCCCGCCAATCAGTCCGGTTCCGATGCGCCTTCTGGCAACATTTCTAAAATCTTCCACATCAAAATATTTGACGATCAGAGTCTGCATCCGCTCTTCTGAAGACATAAATTCACTGCAGAGCAGTTTCTTGTCTCCGGCTGTAAGCTTCTCTTTCTCGAGCAGCGTCTTCCATTCTTCCATCTCTTCTTCCTCCTATATTTTTTGCCGCGCCATATAACCGGCCGTCTATATCCCCCATAACCTTTTGTCTATACCGTCTCGTCCGCAACCGCCAGATTCATGAATTCCACCATGCTTCTTGTGAGATATTTATTTTTTCTGTAGTAGAGGCATACATCTCTCACTGCCTCCGGATCATCAATTTTATAATAGATAACATTTGGATTCGGGGTCATACATTTGACAACAGTATCGCTGATAAATGAATTCCCCATTCCGCTCTCTGTCAGGTGGTAAGTGGTCAGAAGCTGGTTCAGCTTAAGTGACATGTTCAGATTGACTCCCGCCCGTTTGCAGATGGCCTCCACCCGCTCACGGGTATCATTGTGCGCGCGCAGGACAACAAACGGGTCATTCTCAAAGAGTTTCAAGGGCACACCGGGAAATTGAGGCTTCAGATGCCTTCCCGCTCTCACATCCTCCGCGCTCAGCCGCCATGAAACCGCCCCATCGTTGCTGGGGAATGAGGCAGGAACTGCCAGCAGCAGGTATTCTTTCATCAAAAAGTGCTTTTCATAAATCTCTTCATCCAGAAGGTAATTGTCAATAATCATATCCAGTTCCCCGGAGAACAGCTTCTTCTCCAGCTGAGGCGTATGCCCCTCAAACAAGCTGACTTTCACATGCGGAAACTGTTTCTGGAACTTCTGAATAATGTCCGGAAGTATGAAGGCGGAAAAAAGATAAGAGCCTCCGACAGCTAAATGTCCGGTTTTTAATTCATTTAGATTGCCAACGTAATAGGCAAACTCTTCCTCCAGATCCATAATTTTCTCCGCTGTTTTCATATATTTTTTCCCACAGTCCGTAAGCTGGATAGGGCTGGTGCTTCTGTCGAACAACGGCATCCCGACCTTGGCCTCGACCTTTTTGACCATTGCGCTTAAGGCCGGCTGAGATATGTAAAGGTTCTTTGCCGCCTTAGAAAAACTCCCTGCCTTATATACTTCATACACATAACGCATGTTAGTAAACATGGTTTCCTCCCTTGACATAATTATTTGATTATATTTTGTATATAAATATAAGTATTTGCTTCTATTCTAATTGCTTTTTATAATAATGACAAGCAAAAAAATAACGAAGGAGAAAGTTATGGCAGCATTAGAAACGCAGTTGACCGAACTGCAGAAACAGTATGACGATTTCAAGACTCTAGGGCTTCAATTAAATATGGCCAGAGGAAAGCCGGGCAGCGGACAGCTTGATTTGAGTGCAGGGCTTTTGGGCGCATTTCCTTCCTATAAATTGGAAGACGGCACGGACGCCAGAAACTATGGTATCCTTAACGGAATCCCGGAATGTAGAAACCTCTTTGCCGGACTGCTCGGTATCAATGCAGACCGGATTATCGCGGGGGCCTCTTCCAGCCTGAATGTGATGTTCGACACGATGGCATCCCTGTGCCTTTTCGGTACAGGCGGTGGTAAACCATGGCATTATTACAAGTTTGAAGGTACGCCGGTCAAATTTCTCTGTCCGGTACCGGGATATGACAGACATTTTACAATCTGTGAAGAATTAGGAATTGAAATGATTCCCGTTCCTCTTCTGGAAGATGGGCCAGACATGGATATGGTCAGTGAGCTGGCCGCTAAGGATCCATTGATTAAAGGTATCTGGTGCGTTCCGCTCTATTCCAACCCAGAAGGCGTCTGCTACAGTGACGAGGTAGTCGACCGGCTGGCCTCCATGGAAACCGCTGCCGAAGACTTCCGTATCTTTTGGGATAACGCTTACGGCGTGCATCATTTTGAGGAGCGGACACCGCTGAAGGATATTCTCGCCGCATGTGAATCCGCAGGACATCCTGACAGAACATATTATTTCTTTTCAACCTCCAAGATAACCTTCCCGGGCGCCGGCGTGGCACTGGTAGCCTCTGGAGAAAAGAATATTAATGAGTTAAAAAAGCACATGTCCGCACAGACAATCGGGCACAATAAATTAAATCAGCTTCATCATGTACAGTTTTTCAAAACACCGGAAGGAATCCGGCACCACATGGAGCTCCATGCCAAGGAGCTGGCGCCCCGCTTCCAGATGGTGCTTGACTGGCTCGAACGTGAAATCAGCGGCACCGGCTATGCGCGCTGGACCTCTCCAAAGGGAGGATATTTCATCTCTCTGTACACAAAGCCGGGCTGTGCTTCCAGAACAGTAGAACTGGCAAAAAATGCAGGACTGACCTTGACACCCGCAGGAGCCGCTTACCCTTATGGGAATGACCCGGAAGACTCCCATATCCGTATCGCTCCTTCCTACCCTTCTCTTGAAGAGCTGGAGAAGGCAATGAAGTTATTCTGTATCTGCATTAAGCTTGCCGCAACCGAACATTTATTAAAAGAAGAAAAGGAGAACTAACATTATGGGAACAACTTACAATCCATATGACAACGTACTTGCAGTTGTAAAAGAAGCAGCCGATCTTTTGGGCTACTCAGACAGTGATATCGAAGCTATCAAATATCCGGAGCGCGAATTAAAGGTGGCAGTTCCGGTGGAGATGGACGACGGGACGACTCACGTATTTGAAGGCTACCGCATCCAGCACTCTACATCCCGTGGGCCTGCAAAAGGTGGAATCCGCTTCCATCCGGCAGTAAATCTGGACGAAGTAAAAGCTCTGGCGGCATGGATGACTTTCAAATGTGCCGTTGTCAATATTCCTTACGGCGGTGGTAAAGGTGGCGTCGTATGTGACCCTTCCAAGCTCTCCGAGCGTGAAATCCGTGCAATTACCCGTCGTTTCACAGCGGCTATCGCACCTCTTATCGGACCAGATCAGGATATCCCGGCTCCAGATGTAGGAACGAACGCAGCTGTTATGGGATGGATGATGGATACTTACAGTATGTTAAAAGGACACTGCGTCCATGGTGTTGTCACAGGTAAGCCTATTGAGCTGGGCGGCGCTCTTGGAAGAAATGAAGCTACCGGCCGTGGTGTTATGTTCACCGTAAAAAATATTCTAAGCAAGCTTTCCCGTCCAATCGAAGGTGCGACAGTTGCTGTTCAAGGTATGGGAAATGTGGGCAGCGTGACATCAAAACTGCTCTATCAGGAAGGCATGACCATCGTGGCAGTCAGCGACGTATCCGGTGGTATTTACAAAGAAAGCGGCTTAAATATCCCTGCTATCCTTGAATTCCTTGGAAAAGACAGACGCAACCTGTTAAAAGATTACGAAGAAGAAGGAATGAGCAGAATTTCCAATGAAGAGCTTTTAGAGCTTCCCGTTGACGTTCTCGTTCCTGCCGCTCTGGAGAACCAGATTAACGGAAGCAACGCAGACGCAATCAAGGCTAAAGTTATTGTAGAAGCTGCCAACGGCCCTATCGCTGGCGAAGCTGATAAAGTACTTAACGAAAAAGGAATCGTCGTTGTACCTGACATCCTGTCAAACGCAGGTGGTGTTGTCGTTTCTTACTTCGAATGGGTACAGAATATCCAGTCTGTAAGCTGGACAGAAGATACAGTAAACGAAAAACTGAAAGGAATCATGGATTCCGCTTTTGACGCGGTATATAATATCGCTGAAGAAAAACATGTGTCACTTCGTACCGGAGCTTACCTCATTTCCGTAAAACGCGTTGTCGACGCAAAGAAGGCAAGAGCTATCTGGCCGTAAAATTATTAAAGGAAACTTCAAAGGGGACAGGTCCCAACGCGTTAGGGACTGTCCCCAACGCATCGACCTGTCCCCTTATTATCTGTAATTTTCATAGCAGATTCCCCACCGAATCGAATCAGATAATAACCCTCAATCTTTTTCAAATCCTCCCATGTGGTGAGAAGAATCTCTATTTTTAGTTATACAGATTGGTTCACTTCTTTCTCTTGCCAAATTAGATATGGAAGCATAATCATTTCTCAGTGTTGCCGAAACTTTATTAAACTTTTGTAAGATGAATTGTCGAATTTTTGAGTTACCGTTTTTATTTGTTCATTTGTTAATAATTCTAAGTATTCATCCGTAGCGCCTACTGATTTCAAATAACTAACACACTTCTCATTATTCATACCACTAGTTTTTCAACGGTACATCATTGACATTTCGAATCCATGTAATATCCGTAATCACATAACTGTTATCTACCACTTGAATATGACCTGACAAAAAATGCCCTATTACACATTCGTCAACACTAAAAGCAGTATCATACCCTGACCCATAGTTTAATGAATAATCCAATATGACCACGTCACCACTACTTAAACGAACACCATTTACAGAGTCAATATCTTTTTCCAGTTCAATTTCAATATGTTTGTCTTGAGGACGGACATCTAGAACTCTTCCCTGAAATTCTTCCATAGTTATAGAATCCACATTGCCCTCCAATTGCTCAAATGCCCATTTTCGGTACACCCAGATACCTAAAATTGAAACTAGTATAATAAGCAATATTGTCAGACCTATAACTTTAAATTTTTTCATTTATTTTACTTTAACTCCTGTCCTTCTTACACCATTGGTACGAAAATCCTTTCCCGCTGCTTGTGTTAATTTAGCAAAAAAGTCACATCGTATACCAGAAGATTTCATTGGCCGCCAGCTCAATGCAGAAGCTCGAACCGTCTCCTCTGTACACGGTGGTGGTCTGCGGTTCATATGTATTGTTTACGACACAATATTTCCCGTTTTTCACGTAAGCATGAACCTCGACGTTATAATTGCTGCTGAACCATTTGTTAAGATTCTTCTCGTCACCGGCAGCCCAGATTACAGAGCGGTAAAGTATCCTGCTGTTCTCAAAGCTGTACGGCAGGCCGCTTATATAGACGCCTCGTCCTTTTCCGAATTCTCTCACCGCCATCTGCACTTCCTTGTCCGTCTGCTTCAAAATCGTGGTGCCATCCAGCGCATAGATATTTTTCTTTCCTTCGCCAAAGTCAATTTCACCCTTACAGTCTTCCGTGATAAAGTGGCTGTGCTCTTCCCAATTGTATTTATCCTTGTTCAAGTTGAATCCGTTCTCTTCTTCCACACCGAGGATGTCTGATAACTGGAAGAACCGTCCCTGCCACTGGCATGTGGCCGGCTCGCCTACTCCTATGAATCCGCCGCCGTTATATACGAATTTCTTGACAGCTGTCACGATGGCCTCATCTTTCCAATTCTCGCCGCCGCTGTATGCAGTATATGCGTCACCCACATTCAGAAGCACATCAATATCATTCAACAAATCGGGATTCTCTCTGATATCGTCAAAACTGATGAACTTCACATCAAAGGGCGCGCCGCTCAACGCCTCGATGATTCCCGCATAAGAATAGTTCTGTTTGTAGTATAGCGCATGATGTACCATGTGGTTTCCCCACGCACGCATTTTTCCCCAGCTGTTAAGAACCCCGACACGTTTCACACAGTAAGGCGTAGTTCCTTTGATATTATCATACAGCTCACGGAACTCATCGCATACAGTCTCTACATAATCGATAAATTCCGGGAACTGGAGCGCAAGCTTCAAATATCCGCCGTATCCAATCCGGTCGATAGGCTTTCTCAGTATGGCTCTTCTCGCCGTCACCCAATTGTATTTTGCTTCCTTCACCGGGTCGCCCCCTTCATGGAAGGTATCCGGGAAAAAGTACGGAAGCAGTCTTCCCTCCGTATACTTCACTCCCGGGATATCGCTGATCAGACGGAGGGTGGAGCCATTTCCCACACTGCCCACTACTGCGTCCACTCCGATTCCCTTGAAGTCATCCATGAACGGCTCTGTTCCAATCCAGTGGTCGCCGAGGAACATCATGGCCTCCTTACCATATTCGTGGGTGATATCCACCATCTCCTTGGCAAGTTTGGCTACCTCCCTCATCTGGAACTTCTGGAAATCCTGAAATTCCTTAGACGGAATACGGTAAGTATTGTTCATATAGCCTTGGTCGATGATATATTCCGGACGGAACTTATATCCTGCCTCTTTTTCAAACTGCTCTAAAATATAAGGGCTCACTGATGCAGAATATCCGTACCAGTCCACATATTTCTCTCTGGCCAGCTCGTCGAATATCAGAGTGAACTGGTGGAAAAATGTAGTATAGCGAATGACATCTACGTGCGGATTTTCCTCCAGATACTTTCTCAGGCGCTTCATAGAGTATTCGTGGGTTTTCGGCTGTCTCACGTCAAATGTAATCTGATGCTCCACGTCCTTCCAGTCATTGGTGACCGCATTATACATATGTACCGGATCCCACATAATATACGCCAAGAAGCTGACTGTATAATCGTGGAACAGCTTTGCCGGACGGATTGTAACATTTCCGCTCTCTTCGTCGTAGCTCCACTCTGTTACCGGCACCACTTCCCCTGTCGTCCGGTCGATGACTTCCCACCATCTCGTGATGTCATCCCTGCAATTCACCTTCAGCATGTCCGGATAGAGATGATCCATCAGATGGATAGACAGTTCTTCCTTGTCCGCATTGTGGAAGCTTGTCATAATATACATCTGCTGCACCTCGTCAGGATTCGCTTTTGCCCACTCATTGTCCTTTCTCGTCGTATAATAAGTGGAATATACTTTAGCATCTACTTTCTTTAACTCCTCCGGATAATCGGTACCGTCACAGTCCCGTATTGCATCCGCTCCCCAGCGTTTGGATAATTCTATCGTTTCTTTTACTACATCCACATCGGTAGGTATTGTGACCCTGCCTGTCGATTTTTGTTTAGACATAAAATTACCTCCTTGTAATTTATTCTTGTAAGTTAAATATAAAAATTCTTCCCAGCCACTTCAACCTATTTGTTGTGATAAAAGTTATATATATTGTCTTTGTTTTTAAAAAATGTTAAAATGCATGAGTAAACATATGGCAGACAGAAAGGGAGAAACTATGGCAAACAGTCACTATTACCTTCAAGGAGTTACAGATTGGCAGCCCTCCGGAAAACTTCTATATATTTCCTCCACGTCCTATGGCAGGGATTGGCTCAGTATTATGCATTCACACAGCTTTGCGGAGCTGTTTTATGTGTTGGACGGCGAAGGTTATTTCTGTACGGAATCCAGCAAAATCCCCCTCAGGAAAAACTCACTCATAATCATCAACCCCAATACACGCCATACAGAAAAATCATCCTCCGCAAATCCGCTTAAGTACGTGGTACTTGGAATCGATGACGCACGTTTCGCTTCATCCTCCCAAAATATAGAGACCTACTACAGTTATGATTTTCACTCACACCAAAATAGTATTCTGCCTATTTTTGAGGAAATGCTCCGCGAAATTCGCAACAACAATATCCATCATGAGGAAATCTGCAGGCACTATTTTTCCATTTTGATGCTTCGGATTCATCGCATAACCGGAGATGATTTTGTATTGTCACCCCCGGTCAACATTCCGCCGGAATGCGAAAATCTGAAAGAATATATGAATACTCATTACAGGGAAACGATTACCCTCGATACGCTGGCAGAGGTATCTCACTTAAATAAGTATTATCTCTCCCATATATTCTCCCGTACCTTCGGAATCTCCCCCATCAATTATCTGCTGGAGAGGAGAATTCTTCACAGCAAGGAATTGTTGAAAAACTTTGATTACACGGTGACGCAAATCGCCCATCAGAGTGGTTTTTCATCGGCAAACTATTTTACACAATCATTTAAAAAATATACCGGACTCACGCCCAAGGCTTACCGCAATAAATATAGGAATCCTCTTCCTTGAGCCAAAACAGAAGAAAAGCGCATGAGGCACCGCCCCATGCGCTTTACTTTTTTTATATTCTTACCATTCAAACTTCTTTTCAAAATATGCTTTGAGATCTTCGATTTTCACTCTCTCCTGCTCCATAGAATCGCGGTCACGTACTGTCACTGCGCCGTCTTCTTCGGAATCGAAATCATAGGTTACGCAGAACGGTGTACCAATCTCGTCCTGACGGCGGTATCTCTTACCGATGTTGCCTCTGTCGTCAAACTCGCAATTGTAATATTTGCACAGCTCTGTGTAGACCTTCTCCGCGCCTTCGTTCAGCTTCTTAGAAAGCGGAAGCACACCAATCTTGATTGGCGCCAGCGCCGGGTGGAAACGAAGAACTGTACGCATATCTCCGCCCTCCAGCTCCTCCTCATCGTAAGCGCCGCAAAGGAACGCGAGAACCATACGGTCGGCTCCCAGTGAAGGCTCGATAACATACGGAATATATTTTTCCTTAGACTCGTCGTCAAAATATGTCATATCCTGTCCTGACGTGTTCTGGTGCTGCGTTAAGTCGTAATCGGTCCTGTCCGCGATTCCCCACAGTTCTCCCCAGCCGAACGGGAATAAGAATTCTACGTCTGTTGTAGCCTTGCTGTAGAAAGAGAGCTCTTCTTTGTCATGGTCTCTGTAACGTACTTCTTCTTTCTTAAGTCCCAGTGTATAGAGCCAGTTCAGGCAATAGCTCTTCCAGTAATCGAACCACTCAAGGTCAGTGTCCGGCTTACAGAAGAACTCTAATTCCATCTGCTCAAACTCACGGGTACGGAAAGTAAAGTTACCCGGTGTAATCTCGTTACGGAAGGACTTACCAATCTGACAGATACCGAAAGGAAGTTTCTTTCTTGAAGTACGCTGTACATTCTTAAAGTTTACAAAGATACCTTGTGCTGTCTCAGGACGCAGGTAAACTACGTTCTTCGCGTCCTCCGTAACACCCTGAAATGTCTTGAACATCAGGTTGAACTCACGAATATCTGTGAAATTATGTTTGCCGCAGGTCGGACAAGGAATCGCATTTTCATTCACAAATGCTTCCATCTGTTCGTGAGACCAGCCGTCCAAGCTGTCCGGAAGCTCTATGCCATGTTCTTTTCCAAAATCCTCGATTAATTTATCTGCACGGAAACGCTCGTGACATTCCTTACAGTCCATAAGCGGATCGCTGAATCCACCCAGATGTCCTGAAGCAACCCATGTCTGCGGATTCATCAAAATCGCACAGTCTACACCTACATTGTACGGATTCTCCTGTACGAACTTTTTCCACCAAGCTTTTTTTACATTATTTTTCAATTCCACACCAAGATTACCGTAATCCCATGTGTTGGCAAGCCCACCGTAGATTTCAGACCCAGGATATACAAAACCTCTTGATTTCGCCAGAGCTACAATTTTGTCCATTGTCTTTTCTACCATAATACCCATCCTCCTCTTGTTAATGTACCTTATTATACATATAGATACCATATTTTTCAAGCACTAACTGCGAAATTTTTAACAATCTACTGATAATGCTGTTAATTGTTTCAAAACTTCCAGCGATTTGAATCTTTTATCTATATAAACATCCGTGTAGCGCTCCATTATCTTCGCAAATTCCTTCAGGACTTCCTCGCTCAAAGTAAAGGTATACAGCTTCTCCACCGGAGAAGACACCACGTACTGCATCGCGTAGAGTGTAGATGTGTTCAGTATCATCCCATCCGCCACATCACCGCCGCATTCTCCGCACACAAGCCCCCCTTTTTTCACGCTGAATACGCAGGGACGCTCTCTATTCCCACACACCACGCATTGAAATACCTGAGGCCCTTCCCCGTTGATGCTGACCGCCTTGAGCTCAAATATGTAACGGATCAGCCGCAGCGGAATCCTTCTCTTTGTCAGCGCCCGCATGGTCTGATACAGCAGCTTAAGCATCGCGCTCTCGTCGTTGGCTTCTCTGGTATAGTAAGCCGCGAATTCCAGAAAATAGAAGGCATAATACGCCGCCTCCACATCATTTCTAAGCTCTGCAAAATAATTGGATATCTCCACTGACTGTATCGTGTTGGCACTCCGCCCTTCATACAGCATGAATGTGCCGAAGGAACAGGGGGCGCAGACGCCAGAGAGCGGACTCTGCGGGCGCCTTGCCCCCTTTGCAAAGGCAGATATTTTACCTTGTTCTCGTGTCAATAATACAATTCGTTTATCGTACTCCCCGATAGGTGATGCCGACAGCACCATGCCTGTTACTGCAATTACCTGATTCACTGTTCTTATCCTCGTACTTATCCATCACTTTCCGGCAGGTTTCCACACCTTTATAATAAAGATAGTCGTCCACACTGCCGGTGTGCATAAACTGCTCCCAATAAGTCTGCTCCATCTCGGTCACCCCAATCTTTTTTCATCACCTTTTATAAGGTCTTTGTATACTGATTAGAGTCTCCCAAGACGGGAACACTATACTGCATAATTTCTGCCAGCGAAAGTTTACCGGAAAGCCTTGACATGCTAATTTTCGTCCTGATAACCAAAATTTTTAATCAGATAATCGCTGTCGCGCCAGTCCTTTTTCACCTTCACCCACAGTTGAAGATTGACTTTTGTATCCAGCAGGCGCTCAATCTCATAGCGGGCCGTACTGCCGATTTTCTTCAGCATTGCCCCCTGCTTTCCTATAATAATCCCCTTGTGGGAATCCCGTTCACAGACAATTGTGGCGTCGATATCCATGATATTTTTACGCTGTTTCATCTTATCAATGTAGACTGCAATCCCATGAGGAATCTCTTCATTCAGGCAGTGCAGCGCCTTCTCCCGGATAAGCTCCGCCACAATCTGGCGCTCCGGCTGGTCCGTAATCGTATCCTCGTCATAGAACTGGGGGCCATAGGGAAGGTATTTCATGATGACCTTCAAAAGCTCCTTAGTGTTATCCCCGGTTCTGGCAGATACGGGGACGATGTCTGAAAAGTCATGAACCTCACTGTATTTTTTAATGCACGGAAGAAGCTCCTCTTTTTTCACAGTGTCCGACTTGTTGATGACCAGAACTACCGGCGTATTCACCCTCTTTAGCTGCTCTGCGATATGCTGTTCACCGGCTCCGATAAAGGTCGTAGGCTCTACCAGCCAAAGCACCACGTCTACCTCATTGAGCGTCCGCTCCGCCACGTTCACCATATATTCTCCCAGTTTATTTTTTGCCTTATGAATCCCCGGCGTATCCACAAACACAATCTGCCCCTCCTCGGTGGTGAGCACCGTCTGAATACGGTTCCTTGTAGTCTGCGGTTTATTGGACGTGATTGCAATCTTCTGTCCGATCAAATAGTTCATTAATGTAGATTTCCCCACATTCGGCCGGCCAATCAACGTCACAAATCCTGATTTAAAATCTGCCTTCATCTTTTCTCCTCTATCATGCTGAATTTTTCTTTCGTTTAAAACAAATCTTTCACCTCGGTGAACAGTTCTTTTTCGTCTTCGATTACCGCTTCATTTCCAATCACACATATCTGCCGGTTGGCGAGCACGGCCTCCGCCACCTTATAAAGGGCACGGATATCTTCCTGCTGTGCGGTCAGTATCTCCATCCGCTCCTGCTCAATCATCTCCCGGCTCACATGATTCATATACAGGTTCAAAGAACGCTCTCCCTTGGCCGCCGGTGTCATAGGCTGGTCAATGCCGCTGATAGTTCCAATAATATATTTGGTCATATCCCGCTCGCTGACGGTGAAATTCTTCAAATACTCCGTCACACCGTCATAGGTCTCCAATGTCTTTCTTAGGTTCGGGTCACGGTAAGAGACAAAATATCCTTCTCCAATCCGGTTAAAGCTGCTCATGCAGCCGTAGGCTCCGCCCTTTACCCTGATATTCATCCAAAGATATTCATAGCTCATAATTACCTTGAGTATCTGAAGCGCCCCGGTATATTTGGCGCCGCCGTCAATGAAGTTTCCTGCCTCCGCGACGAACTGAACCTTGGATGATGTCTTAAATCCTTCGTTCTTCTGCACACAGTGAATCACGCACGCCGTCTCTGGCTCTCTTTGGCTGTACAGCGCTTCTTGAAGTCCTGCTATTTCCTTCTCCAAGCCTTCAAGGCCTTCCTTCGCTGCTGTGTAGCTGAGCATCATATTTCCTCTGCGGAATAAAAGCTCTGTCAAATACTTAAGATTCTTAATCAGCGCTCCCTTTTCCTCGTCAAAATGCTCCTCCATGCGGCTTATATTTTCATAGAACTCTATGCCATTTGTCATATCCTTAAATTTGGACAGAGGTGATTTATAGGACATGGCACGTACCGTTGAGACGGAATGTCCCGCCGATAAAAAGCGCATCTGAAGCCTTGTTTTCACCATAGACAGAATCTCTTTCAGCCGCTTTTCATCGTCCAGCTTCGAGCAAGTCAAGATTTCCTGCACCATACGGATTGCGATAGGCAGCTTCTCATATAACGCCTTTGTTTTCACCTCAAAAGTAGCCTTAAAAGCTTTTTCCTGCACTTTGGTGACATCCGGGTACATCTCAAGTGATGTGCCGATACCTCCGGTATGGACATTGATTTCATTGAACAGTTCCCCGTACTCATAGTGTTCGGTGTCAATGATCCCCAGTACCGCCTGCAGTACTCCCACATAGGGAAGCAGCTCTTCCGGCACGTCGGACAAGTCAAAGAGAAAATCAAGATAACCGATTCCGTTTGTCTCGATCTCATGATAAATGACCGGCACACCTGACAAAGCCATCTCTTCATTATAAATTGGCGCGATGTCTCTGGAAATGTCCTCTCTCGTGAGCATTGGTATCTTCTCCAAGTCTTCCTGCGGGCTTGGTTCATCTTGATATCCCTTCAGCAGGGCAGTCTTCTCTATGAGCTGCTGAACCTCTGCGTCACTCAAACTTTCTTTGTATTTCTGCAGTTTTTGCCGCAGCTGGGCATCCATTCTTGCTGTCCTGCCCTTATCCGGCACCACGGTAATCACAGAGCCGTGGCTGTTATCCAGAAGATAGCTCTGAATCAGCCCTTCAAAATATCCGGTACTTACCTGCTCTTTGAGGAATTCAAAAGTATGCAGCGCTTCTACATGAATAAATGGCTTTGTCTCATCATAGAGCCAGCTGTCATATATCTGAAGGCCATACATGAGTCCCTTCGGATATCCGCCGAAATCCGCTTCCCGGAATCGGAATTCATGGTAATTAATTCCTGCCTCCAGCGCCTTTTTATCTATCCCATTCTCAACGATATTCTGTAATGTTCCTTCAATCACTTTGATAAAGTCTTGTTTCTGAACCGCATTCGCATTTTTCGCAATGATAGAGAAAATAGGCTGGTAGATTCCATTGTCATAGGAACCGCTCACATCCTTGCCGATTCCAGCATCGACCAGCGCCTTTTTTAGCGGCGCTCCCGGTGCAGACAAGAGGGCATAGTCAAGAATCTGAAATGCCAGATAAAGCTTTTCATCCAGACTTGTACCTACTACCTTATTGTACGCCAGATAAGTATTGTCCTCCTCCGATTCACTGCTGGCAATAGAATATTCCATGGTAATGTCACGCATCTCATCAAAAGGCGCCTGCAGCTGTATCTCTGAATCCACCTCCTGCGCATCATAAGCAGAGAGATAAGCCCGGTCAAGCCACTCCAGCTTCTCTGTCATATCCATATCCCCGTACAAGTAAATATAACTATTGGACGGATGATAATACTTTCTATGGAAATTCAAATATTGCTCATAAGTCAAGTCCGGTATGAATTCCGGGTCTCCACCGGATTCGTTAGCATAAGTGGTATCCGGAAACAAGGAGTTCAATATGGCCCTGTCCAGCACGCCGTCCGGAGACGAAAAGGCTCCTTTCATTTCATTATATACCACTCCATTATACGTCAGTTCTGCATCCTTATCTTCCAGCTCATAGCTCCAGCCTTCCTGACGAAAGATTTCCTCATGCTTATAAATATTGGGATGCAGCACCGCATCCATATACACGTCCATTAGATTTTGGAAATCCTTTTCATTGCAGCTCGCCACCGGATATACGGTCTTGTCCGGATAGGTCATGGCGTTCAAAAACGTGTTCAAAGACCCCTTCACTAACTCCACAAAAGGATCCTTAGCCGGAAATTTCTCAGAGCCACACAGCACAGTATGCTCCATAATATGCGGAACTCCGGTACTGTCCGTCGTCGGTGTACGGAAAGCAATATCAAACACCTTGTTGTCATCGTCGTTGGAAATTAAAAGAATCCGCGCACCGCTCTTTTTATGCTCTAGGAGCGCTCCCTCGGATTTCAAATCGTTCAATGTCTTCTGTTCTATCACTTCGTATGCCGTCAGCTTACTAAAATCCATATACTATATCCTCCATAATGAATTTTCTGCCTCATGGCAGAATAATTGTCCATATAGATATCATTTTACACAGTTCTGCCTTTCTATACAAGGGTTTTAAAAATAAAATAAATCTGAACAGTAACAAAGAGGCTGTATTCTTACAGCCCCTTTGTTCAAAGTTCCCTATGTTATTTTCATTATGCTGCTGCTTTTTGACCCCTCATCTTAATTACCAGCAATGTTCCAATCATCAACACGATTCCAATCGGAAGTGATATCCATGCGGATTTCACAAATCCTGCGATTATGTATGTAACGAAGGACACTACCGCAGCCGTAATCGCATACGGAAGCTGTGTATTCACATGGTTAATGTGGTTGCACTGGGCCCCCGCCGAAGCCATGATCGTCGTATCAGATATCGGTGAGCAGTGGTCTCCACACACAGCGCCTGCCATACAGGCAGAGATTGCGATGATCATCATAGTTCCGTCTTTTCCGGAAAATGCGTCTACTACGATTGGAATTAATATTCCGAATGTCCCCCATGATGTTCCGGTTGCGAACGCCAAGAAACATGCTACTAAGAAGATAATCGCCGGAAGCAGATTCATCAAGCCCTTCGCGCTGGAATCCACCAATGCCGCCACGTATTCCTTCGCTCCAAGGCTGTCTGTCATGGCCTTCAACGTCCATGCAAATGTCAATATCAAAATCGCCGGTACCATGGCCTTGAATCCTTCCGGAACGCATGACATACATTCGTTGAACTTCAGTACTCTGCGAACCATGTAGAGAATTATAGTAATCACCAGTCCGAAAAAGCTTCCCAGTACCAGCCCTACTGAAGCGTCACTGTTGGAAAATGCCTCTATGAATCCGGCGCCCTCGAAAAATCCACCCGTATAGATCATGCCGATTACACAACAGATAATAAGGGAGATGATCGGAATAACTAAGTCAATAACCTTTCCTTTGCCTTGTTCTGCCCCCTCTTGTTCCGCCGCTGCATATGGCCTGTCAGGCGTTGTATAAATGTCGCCTTTCTCTGCATTTATCTCATGTGTTCTCATGGAGCCGTATTCCATTTTCATCAGCACCATGGCTACCATCATGACAATCGTAAGGAGCGCATAGAAGTTATATGGAATCGCGCGTACAAAAATGGAAAGTCCGTCTTCCCCTTCCACGAATCCAGTTACGGCCGCCGCCCAAGAAGAAATCGGAGCTATAATACATACCGGCGCGGCTGTAGCGTCAATTAAGTAGGCAAGTTTTGCCCGTGAAATATTATGCTTGTCTGTTACAGGGCGCATTACGCTTCCTACCGTAAGACAATTGAAATAATCGTCGATAAATATCAACACACCCAGTACAATCGTAGCCAGCTGTGCCCCAACACGGCTTTTAATATGTTCCGATGCCCAGCGTCCAAAAGCGGCGCTTCCCCCGGCCTTATTCATGAGGCAGACCATAATGCCAAGAATAACAAGGAACACGAGTATCCCCACATTGTAAGCATCTGACAGCACACCTATGATTCCATCTTGAAAAATGTGGGTGATAGTCCCCTCAAATCCAAATCCTGAGTAGAAAAGTCCCCCCACCAGAATTCCGATGAATAAAGAGCTGTACACCTCCTTAGTTATCAGTGCAAGAATTATGGCTACGAGGGGCGGAACTAAAGCCCAAAAAGTAGCATACATAGCCGGTTCAGGCGCCTCCTCCGCAGCAAACACAGTAAGTGGACAGCAGGCAGCCGCCACCAGCAGGACCGTGATAAGTCCCATAAACCTTCTCATCTTTCTCTTCATAAACATTCCTCTCTTCCTTTGTTCACATAACAGAAACTAATTTGCTGTTAAAATAAAGAATGCCATGGTCGCGTTCACGCAAAACGCACCCATGGCATAGTTCTTCCGACATCCGGACTACTCTGCACCGATAGCGCTCCACAACAACCGTGACAGTCCGGTGCATCTTATGCACCGTCCCAGAAATTGCCTTTGGGATGACAATCTCTTCGGCGGTATCCCCTTTCTCATATGACAGCCTCCCAGCCTGTCGTCATATGGTACTGATGAACCCCGCGCCTCTATCTTAATTCTTTAGTTATATATTATATATATTTATCATCTTTATAAATAAATGTCAACGTATTTATTTATAAAGATGCCAAATCCATTGTTTTACGCTACTTAATCTACTGTTTTTCACGTTGTACTGCCAATGCGGATAGCACATATTATCACAGATTCTGCTTAATGTAAATCTGTAAGCTTGTATAGATTTTATCCTTCTGTGGCATACTCCCCAAAACCAGATAATCATAAAGCATCTGAATCGGCAGCGTTCCCTGCACATCAGGCTGCTGACCGATCGTCGCCGTTATAATCCCTTTTTTCAGCAGCTGCCTTTGCTTTTGCAGCAAGTCATTTGTAATAATCTTTAAATCCTTATTTGCCGCCCGCGCCATCACTTTTTCAAAAATACTGCAGTCTCCCGGATTAATCACATACAGAGCCTTCATCTCCGGGTGTTTTTCCACCAATTCTAAAATAGCATCACAATTATTTTCCTGAAAAATGTAGTCCGCATCTTCGTTGATGATTGTGATATCCGGATTCTCCTTTTTTATCTCCTTCCGAAAGCCCATCAAACGCTCGTAAGAACTGGGGGACTTTTCGTCCAAAACTGTAGCAATGCCGATCGGGCCCTTATTATTGATACTTAAGGCGGTCAGCCCTGCCGCCACCCTGCCTGATTCTTTGTAATCACATCCCACATAGCTCAGTCTGCTGCCTTCGTCATTATCAACATTATAAAAAACTGCCGGTATCCCGCTTTTCTCTATCCGTTTAAGAAATTCACTGAAAACCGGCAGATGCAGAGGCGCCAGAATAAGACCATCCAGATGATCCTTTTCCACCTGCTCCAGTACTCCTGCAAGGTATTGCTCATCCAGCTGTTTAGCTTTATAGAATTTCACGCTGATTCCGAGATTGTCCATCTCTAATGCCTTTTGTTTGGCCGCACTATAGACATCACGGAAAAACAAGGCAACCGGCGTATCAAATACAAGAAAACCAATTTTTATTTTCTTTTTTTTAGCCGCCAGCATTTTCCCGGGAACACTCGGTTTATATCCCAGTCTTTCTGCAATTTCCCTCACCCTTTTCTCCGTATCCGGATTAACACCCTGACGGTAATTGATGACCCGGTCTACCGTTCCCCTTGATACTCCTGCTTCTTCCGCTATCTGTCTAATAGTAACCATCTGATAACACCTCTGCAAATTTAGATTTTCCATATCTTACCATTTACTCTTTTCCCATTCTATCACGACCACAATATTCAAAACAACTAAATTCTGCGGTTTTTCTCTGTCCGGAAACGTCCTGACAACACAACACGATGAATGTCCCGGTAAATCGTAAACCCGTCGTATCTTCTTCATAATAATCGTCCGACAAATGTGTCACATCCACGGCTTTTCCTATTTGTCTAAAAATCTTTTTATCAGCAGACCACGCAAATACCGCAGTTGAATTTTCTACATTTATTCTTAATGCTATTTCTTTTTGCGGAGAAACCGGTACGGATTCCGCCCTCTGTCGGATGACGCCCTGATCACACTCCAGAAGACCCACACATTTACCTTTCGTTTCATTCCAGGTGACATTTAGATAAATGTAATTCGATGTATCATAATATAATGCAATACCCGCCATCTGCTGGAAATTTTCAGGTTCAAAGTCCAAAACAACATCAGAGGAAAAGTAAAAATCCTCCCTTCTTCTTCCCACAAGACTTTGACAATATAACGATTCCAAAGACTGCCGTCCGGTTAAAAGCAATGACTTTTTTTCATGATTAAGTGACATCCACGAGACATCTGCCGGCTCTCTCAAAGTCTGAAATTCATCGGCAAGCTTTCCGTCGAATGCTCCTCTTTTCGCTGGCGGAGTCGGATTCCAGTCCTTTAAATAAGGAGCCGGCACTTCTGTCTGGGGAGAACGCCCTCCAGCCCACAATTTCAACCACCCATCATCCGTTTTAACAAGCTTCTGTATTGCAGTCTCCCTGCCGAGCATACACCGCTTCTGATTGTCCTTTGGACGCGCACACAAATGTGCCATATACCATTCACCATTCTGTGTTTCAACCAAACTGCCATGACCACTTTTTTGCAGCTCCAAGTCTTCCTGTCCAGCAGATGTTAAAATGGGATTATCCGGGCATATCTCATAAGGCCCCCAAATATCTTTCGTCCTCGCTTCCGTAACAGCATGTTCATAGAACGTACCTCCCTCTGCGCATATCAGATAATAATAACCGTCTATTTTGTACAGATGGGGACCCTCAGTAATCCCAAGTCTGGAACCGCCAAAAATCCTTTTAGGCGCTCCGACAAGTCGTTCTTGAACTGTATCATACTCCTGAAGTACAATTCCCAAGAACTGTTTACCCTTATCCCGGTGATTAAACAACTGGTTCACCAAATACTTTTTTCCATCTGTATCGTGGAACATAGACGGGTCGAACCCGCTGCTATTCAAATACACTGGCGCAGACCATGGACCGCTTATATCCTGTGCCGTCGTCAAATAATTATCCACATCTTTATAATAGTTCCTGAAATTCCTCACTATGGAATAAACCAGATAAAAGAGACCGTTGTCGTAAGTGAGGCACGGCGCCCATACTCCGCCCGAGTCCGGGATTCCCGTCATATCAAGCAATATCTTATTGTCCAAAGGCCTTCCGAGAAATTCCCACTGCACTAAATCTTTGCTGTGATAAATCTGAACACCGGGAAACCATTGGAAGGTAGATGTTGCTATATAATAGTCATCACCAACACGCAGTATGGAAGGGTCGGGGTTAAATCCGCGTAATACAGGATTGTGAATCACTTTTTTCATTCGTAATCTCTCCTGTTCATTTTATAGTTTGTTTCACGATTTCGTCAAAATCAAATGTATGGTATCTGTCCATAATAAAATCCAGATTATACAGGGCCTGCCCATTCACCAAACCATTACATGTGTCATTGTCATCCCCTTTATTTTTAGCGGAAGCGCCCGAAAAATCTGTATATTCTGTGTCAGCCAGCCATAAAGAAGTCATATACCCTTCACACTGAACTCCCGGCATGGCATATCCATACATATTCTGCGGCATTGACAAGCCATGGTGCATTCCCCGTGTCACGATTCTTGCGAGGACAGCAAGCTTTTCATCCTTACAGTATTCTGCCACTTTCAGAAGGTCGGGTACAAATTCGGCAAATTCATCATCCACATAACTGCAGGCCGGTATCACATCACAGCCCGCCCATCCTGTTGTTTTAAATCCATGTTTTCCCAGTACCGTAGAGGAGTCAAAAGGAATATCCCACATATATGTCCACGTAGCCAGTACTCTCGCCGCGTCCCGCGCACCTGCTATCAACTCTGGCGCTTTAGTCACCTCATACACAGACAGCATGGTCCTCATTGCAAACATAACACCTACCGCATCTATTTTCACAGATTTAATATGCGAAGTATCGTTTAAACCACCAATATACGTAATATCTTTCACATAACTCTGCCGCACAAATTCTGCTGCACGCTCTGCCGCTTTCAGATACTTCTTGTCTTTGGTATAGTTGTAGACCGGTACCAGCAGTTCCGCCGGAAAAATAGCTCCCGAGCCCCACTCTTTTTCACTTGCACCAAACCATTCCTCCGGCTCCAGCAGCGCTTTTCCATCCATAGTATACGCCCGGTTCCAGGAGCCATTGTCATTCTGTATCTCCAGCATTTTATCGCAGAATGTTATCACCGCATCCAGCCATGTATTATGTTCCGTTCCTTCCTCCTTCTCTGACAGGTAACACAGAAACAAATAGTACATAGTATCTATCATCGTCCTGCAGTAGTTGCCTTCTACCTTTTTCAATTTTTCAGCAATAGGCATAAGACTGCTTACTAATTGATTCCCAAGATAACCTTCCAGAGTTTTCCTGTCATCCGAATATTGGAAAGGATACAAAATCCCGGTCCACCAATAAACAAATTTTTCTTTATCAATGTTATACATCGCATTTGGAAGGCCCGACTCGTCTATACAGCAGTTGACAAAGAAATCCATTGTTTTCACGGCGCGCACTTTGTACTCATTATTGCGATAATCTTTCGCGGCTGACAGCATCGTATACGCTAGCAGTGACTGCTGCCCGCAAAAGCCATATTCCAGAATATTTTGACTGCCATATGTTTTTCTTGGTGAAAAATGGATAAAGAATCCTGAAGGATGTCCTTTTTTATCCGGAAATTCACGAAAACTATTAAATATGAGTTCCCTGCGGTATTTTCTTGCCTCTTCCAGCGTAAATGGCAATTTTACCTCCGGATCTAATATACGGTCCATCTGCAGACTCGCCATTCTCCATGCCGCTTCTGTTAAGTCTTCTGCATTGCCTGCGCACAGTAGATAAGACATACTGAATTCACTGCCCGCGCTCACTTTTTTATAAGCCGCCCATTCAGAACCATCTACATTCAGGCAAAAAGATGCCCGCTCATAAAAGGGATAATCACATCTGAATACAAATTCCTTCCTGTGATACTGGGAGATTCCCATTCCCAACGAGCCGATATCTGTATCGTGCACAAAATGCCTTTGTTTCATCTGCTCTCTTGTAACAGTGACATCCTTTTGCGGTAAATCTGCACGGATAAGAGACACATAGCTTTTACTTCCGGGACAGTATTCCAATATAGACAGCAACGGATTCCTGTCATCTTTATAATCCTGACAAAATGTTCCTAAATAATCATCGCAGCCATCTTTATCTGTATCATTCTTGTTATAAAACGAACCCGGTATTATAAATTGATAATCATCAAAGCTGTCTGATTGTCCGTCTCTCCCCCGCCATTCTGTCGTCAGCCGGACTGCCGTATCCTTCTCTGCCGTTACACATTTAACCTGTCTGTCTAATTGTACCGTATCCTGACAGACCGTATATGTATCCATTATTTTTAACCTGCATCCCATTATGTCGGCAATACATTCCGCCTCATAATTATCGTTATCCCTTCTCACGGAATCGTAACGGAATATTTTCTTCCTTCCATTAAGTAAGGTTATTTCTATCGGTGCTTCACTGAAGATATGTATGTAATTCTTTTCATCGGAAAGTGTAACCGATATTGTGTATTTTTCCATCTTTTGAGGAAATTCTATATCTGCCCTCATGCCCTATCCCTCCTGTTTTTTGATTTTCAGCCTTTTTGATTTTTTTAATGTATCTAAATATACTGCAACCAAAATGACAAGTCCTTTTGCCACCATCTGCCAGTATGAAGATACCTGCATCATATTCAGCCCGTTATTCATAAATCCTATGACCAGTGCGCCCAGCATAACACCGCCCGCACTCCCAATACCGCCGCTGAAGCTTACGCCTCCCAGTACTGCCGCCGCAATCGCATCCCCTTCATATCCTTCTCCTGCCCCCGGCTGTGCAGAATATACTCTGGCCGCCAAAATAATCCCGGCCAGTGCAGCGTAAACTCCCGGTATGATATAAGAGCCAAGAACAATCCTTCTCACATGGATTCCCGAATAAATTGCTGCACTTTTATTTCCTCCGATTGCGTACATTCCCCTGCCAAATTTAGTATGGCCCAATAATATTATCGTAAAAGCCAGTATCATAACTGTTATCACAACTAAAAACGGAACCGGGCCTACCGATATTGTTCCAATGGAGCAGAACACTTCATCATAACTGCTTATGGCTTTCCCTCCTGTCATCAGAAACGCAATGCCGCGGAAACACTGTTGTGTCGCCAGTGTAATTATAAATGCCGGAATTTCTGTAAAGGCGGCTATCACCCCATTTAAAAATCCACACAAAGCTCCAGCAAGCAATGCCAAAATGATTGCCGGAATAGCAGGGACACCATTATTGATAATCTGTACACACAGACACCCTGTCAATGCCATTACACTTCCTACAGACAAATCTATTCCGCCGACAATCAATGCCATAGCCATTCCAAATGCCAAAATACCGTTGATACTGATTTGCCTTAATACTGACATAATATTTTTGCCGGTCATAAAAGAGTCTGTACCGACAGCCAGTATAAGAAACATAATAAGAAGTGCAATCAGTATCATTAGATTTTTTTTAATAAATTTATAAACAAAATTATTTTTAATATAACTGTTTTTATTAACTGACATCAGCATAACCCCCTGTAGCATAATGCATCACCATTTCCTGACTGACTGTTTCCTTTTGCAAATCGAAAATCTTGGTCAGCCGTCCCTCACACATCACACCCAATCTTGTACTTAAGTTTATGACTTCCGAAAGCTCCGATGAAATCAGGATAATCGCGACACCTGACGCTGCGATTTCATTCATAAGATGATATATCTCCATTTTAGCTCCCACGTCAATTCCGCGCGTAGGCTCATCCAAAATCAAAATTTTAGGCTGGGTGGCCAGCCATTTTGAAAAAATGACTTTCTGCTGGTTTCCCCCGCTTAATTCCACAGCTAACTGCTCCTGACCTGCCATTTTAATCGACAGCTTATCAATAAAATCATCCACGATTGACTGTTCTTTTTTCTTGTCCTGATGTATGAACTTAATAAATCTGTCCATAATGGCAATGGTCATATTAAATGCAATCGTATTTTCCAAAAACAGTCCATTCCGTTTTCGGTCCTCCGGCACAAGCGCCATCCCGTTTCTTATAGCGTCCCTCGGACTCTTCCCGACATACTTTTTACCCTGATAACTTATTTCACCTGATTGAATCTCATCAATTCCAAATATAGCATTGGCAAGTTCTGTTCTTCCTGCACCTACCAGCCCTGCCAATCCAAGTATTTCGCCCTTGTGAAGCGTCAAATCAACATGGTGGATTTTTTCATTACTGACATCCGACAACCTCAGTATTTCTTGGCCAACCTTTTCTATATGTGGGGGATAATACTCCGAAATCTCCCTGCCTACCATGTTTTTAATTATTTCGCTGTAGGTTACTCCTTTGATATCTTCTGTCTTAATATGCTGTCCGTCCCGCATGATCGTAACGCTGTCCGCTATTTCAAAAATTTCATCCATCCTGTGTGAAATATATATAATGGCAACACCCTGATTTTTCAATCTTCTAATCTGCCTGAAAAGTAAATTTACTTCTTTTTCCGTGAGTGAAGATGTTGGCTCGTCCATGATAATGACTCTTGCCCTCTTAGATAATGCGCGGGCAATTTCAACCATCTGCTGCTGGGAAATACTAAGCTCTCTTACCAGCGTGTCCGGAGAAACTTGTTCCATGTCCAACTGCGCCAGTAAATCTTTGGTTTTTTTCCTCATCTCAGAAAAATCAACCGTCTGAAGCAACGTTTTGGGTTCACTTCCCATAAATATATTTTCACTTATTGGCAAATCCTGCACCAACACAATCTCCTGATGTATCATAACAATACCTTGTCTGGCCGCTTCCGGAATGGAATAATTTTTAATATCTACGCCGTCCATCATAATGCTTCCGGAATCTTTTTCATATATACCGCATAATATTTTCATCAAAGTCGATTTCCCCGCGCCATTTTCACCTACCAGAGCCCGTATTTCGCCTTGTTTTACAACAAAATCCACATCATGCAGCACCCGTACTCCGGAAAAGCTTTTATTAATTTTCTGCATTTTTAAGATATTGGATTCTCTCATCTTGTCTCCTGTCCTGCTCTTATTACAGTTGTGGGATATCCTTTCGGATTTCCCACAGCTTCCACCTAGTTCATTCCCCAGTATTCCTTCCATTTATCTAAGTTCTCTTTTGTACATAAAGAAAACTGCAGCTTGGGATCTTCTTTACACTTTCCCGTCTCCAAAATCTGTTTTGCAGCTTCCGAAGTCTCTTCCGCCAGTTCCAAAATAGGTCCTACTGCTATCACGTCAACCGCTCCGTTTTCCATGTTTCTTAAATCTGCAGGCTGTCCGTCCACGTCACATACGAGAATACTCTCCTCCAAACCGGCTGTTCTGAGCGCTGCCGCAATTCCTGTTGCTGCGTTTGTGTTACTGCCATAAATTGCATCTATCTGACTGAATTGCTGAAGCCAGTCTTCCGTTTTTTTCATCGCTTCATCTTCTGTACAAATCCCGTCAAATGATTCTAGCACTTTTATCCCTTCATATTGAGCCAGAGCATCCTTAAAACCGTTGCTGCGCTCCCTGCAGACATACGCCACATCATATGTAATCACGCAAACACTGCCTTCATAATTCATTTGTTTTGCAACTTCTTCTCCAACAATCCAGCCACCTTTGTAATTATCAAGTGTAAAAACTCCTGTTGGCAAATCGGCTACCGTTTCATCAAGAACCTGACTCACACTTATGGTGGGAATCCCTGCATCACGGCATTTTTCATATGCTGATTTCACGCCCACAGAATCACATGCTTCTATTACAATCAAAGACGCATCTTGACTGATAAAATCTTCTATCTGACTGGTTTGAAGAGCCTGATCGAAATTCGCGTCACTTATTTGTACCGTATATCCTTCCGCCTCCATGTTTTCTGCAATGATATCACACATTCTTCCAATGGCTTCGTTCGTGTACATAGAGGTAGTGATTCCAATAAACCCTTTGCTTCCCTTCGTTTCAGTTTTTTCTGTTTTAGCATCGACGTTAGATTTTTCACTTTTACATCCGGCAAAACACGCTATCAGTAATGCCACACAACAAATTATACTTATACATTTTGACCTCTTTTTCATAGTTTCTCCTTTCATTCATCTACAAAGCTTTTCATGTTACAAAATCAATATTGTCTCTCCGTCCTCCTCTCTTTGTGCTCGAGCACGAACCCCCGATAAAAAAATAGTGCTCGAGCACATACTTTGTTTACATTTAAAATACCACTATTATTTATGTTTGTCAATCCTTATTATTTTCTGGCGTCAAATGCATACTCATGCTATTTTAAACGCCGTGTAGAAAGTTGTCATTAAAATTTGTTTTCATTCCAAACTGTCTAATCAACTTCCTACACTTCTAAGATATTGTTCGTAGATTTTATCATCCCTATTTATTAAAAATCCTATATAAGCTCATTATTCTTTCTTGTACTGCAGACCTTCTTTAATTTATGAGATGCCAAGGCAATCATAAGGGAGCTGCACTTGCGTGCATGGACCGGACAGACCTGAATACAGCGCATGCAGGATATACACTTCTCCTTCTCTGTCACATTCGGACTGTCCACAGGTATGGCCCCTACAGGGCATCTCCTTGCGCATACACCACAGCTCACACATTTACCGGATGCTTTCGGTTTCATGGGCACACCTGTGTAGTCCCTGTAAGGCCTATTTCCGGGAACCTCTATGCTCTGTGGGCTTTCCGCCCCTTCAAGCCTTCTTTGAATCTGCCCCGAGATTTGTCTCAGCTCTGCCTCGTCTGTCTGATCCGGCCTTCCTGCACCGTAACGGTGGGCAATCGAGTGTTCCGTGACTGCCGCCACCGCAGCTATACATACAAACCCCGCAGCTTCCACCGTATCCTTTAATTCCAAAAAAGCATCATCATAGGCCCTGTTTCCGTAGGACACTACAAGTACCGCCGGCGTGCCGTCTCCTTTCATCTGTGCAAGATGTGTCAGCGCCACATTGGGCACCCTTCCGCCGAAGGAAGGGACTCCGATAATACACAGCTCGTCCGGAGTGAACTGGTATCTGCTATAGTCTGCCCCAAACACAGATAAATCAATATCCTCACTTTTTGGCCATGCACTCCCCACTAAATCTACTGCTTTTTCCGTCCCTCCTGTGGGACTAAAATACATAGTATATACTTTTTTTATCGTCAATCTACTCAGTACCTCCCTGCATCTATTCACATTCAAACAAATATTCTCTGCACTGAAACTCTTTCTTCCCGTCCCGGCTGAGATAACTTCCATCTCTCCAATAAACAAATCCAGCCTTTTCCATAACCCTGCCTGACGCAGGATTATCCTTTGCATGGCAACAATATAATTTCTTTATTCCGAGATTTTGAACACTATATTTTACAATACACCGGGCTGCCTCCGTTGCCAGTCCCATCCCCCAATATTTTCTCATAATATTGTATCCCAGTTCAAACAACTCATACTCCTCGGTGAAACATAGCCCGCCAGAGCCAACCAGCTCTCCCGTCTCTTTCAGAACAACCCCCCAATCATATACAAGGCCTTCTTCAATCGCCAACTGCTCCGCCTCAATCCAAGTCCTCGTCTCCCCTGAATTCTGATGCACATCCCATCGCATGAATTTGGCCACCTCCGGATCCCCGGTCCAATTAGTGAAAATCTCCTCTGCGTCCTGCACGGTAAGCGGCCTCATGATTAAACGCTCCGTCTCTAAGACTGGTAACTTACTCTTCATTCCTTTTCCCTCCATCCTTATGTCTCCTTTCTTCTTTCAGCCTTCCCAACAAATAGTCCAGCTGCTTTTGATTGTGAACCACAAATACTTTCTCCCCATACCTCTTTACGATATCACGGAAGTGTCCCTTAACCGCCCGGCTTCTCTGATGGATGAGTATCCACTTGAAAAATTCCCAATCAAACTTTTCCTCGCATCCCTCTGCCCTGCTCTCCCTCTCCTTCCCTCGAAAACGGAGATAACGTCTGCCAGCCCGGCAGAGACACGCAAGTCTGGGAAAATCCAAAAATACAATATAATCGGACTGCTGCAAACGCTCTTTTTGTGCAAAAGCAGTGTAATTCCCTTCTATGACCCAATCCTCTTTCTCCATAAAATCCCGGGCAATCCGAAGCGCCTCCTGCCGTTCCCGCTCCTCCCATCCCTCCACAAATTGGACGGTGTCCAAGAATAATACAGGAATCTGGTAAAGTTCTCCAAGCTTAGCCGCCAAGGTAGATTTCCCACTGCCACTGTATCCTATAATACTGATTTTCATATACTCTCCTTATTCATTCCCTGCCAGAATATCCCATATACTGGTTACTATATGGCGGCTGACCGATGCATCCATAGGCATAACAGCGCTCCACATTCTTACTCCCTGATATGAATAAAGTATTAAATCCGTCACCTGTTCTTCATCTACCTCCTTAAACTCTCCCCGGTCAATACCATAGCGGATAAACTGCATCCACTTCTCTTTTCCTTTTCTGTTCAATTCCACAAAAAATTCATTGCTGACTGCCTGAGAATATTCAAACATGGCAAGGCTAAGTGTCCTGTCCCTTTCCTGCATCTCATTTTGGCGCTCCTCCAAAAGATATTTCAAGATTACCCTCGCGTCCAGACCGTCCGCCATCCCTTTTTCAAATTCATTTCCCGCATCAGCCGACATTTCTAAAAAGATAGCTTCAAATATGGCCGCCGTACTTGGGAAATACCGGTACAGGCCGCCCCGGCTTAACCCGGTTTCCAGACAGACATCTTTCATTGTAACCTCTTTAAATCCCTTTCTTGCAAATAAGCCATAAGATTTCTCTTTGATTAATTCTCTTGTTCTTTCTCCCTTCGCTGCCATAGTACCTCCACATTTCAAAAGCGACATATATGTCTTTTTTATATTTTAAGACACACATGTCGCTTTGTCAAGCACATTTATTTTAAACCTGTCTTTTCTCCGGTATCCTCTCCTCACAGGGTACCTTGGTCTGGCACAATCCGCAGCCATATCTGGGCGCATATATCTCCCGCGTTTTATTCAGCCATTCTCCACAAATATTGTGGTCTTTGCCCTTGTCAAGAGAAATGGCGTCCACCGGGCAGCGCCTTACACATGCGCCACATTTTGTGCAATAATCATAAATTCCTTTATATGGCCTCTCATCAGGTTCCAGAGCCGCATCAATGATAATGCTGCCGAACCGTCCTGCCATGCCCTTTCGGGTGATGATTCCCTTGGAAAGTCCGAATGTTCCCAGACCGCACACATAAGCCGCATGCCGCTCAGACCAGTTACTTCCGAAAATATGCTCATCCAAGTCAGGATAAGCAGCCATGCCTTTACCGGACATCACCTTCTGAAAGCGGTCATCCGCTGCCGGAACACAGTTCTTCACTCCCTGTGCTGTAAACCACAGAGAAAGCTCTTTCATATAGGCAGCTATATATTCCTGCCCTTCAATCCTTCCGTGAAGCCATGCCGGAGCCGGGCCGTCACAGGATTTGCGGTTATCTTTCCTGACCTTTTCTGTAAATGGGAAGAACAAGGAAATGACCGTTACGGCCTCTGGCAGCCATTGGCAAGGTGTCATGTGCCACGGGCCAATCACTCCTTCTTCCTTATATCTTACAAACAATGTATCATCCGCCGCGCCAAATCCCACTATCGGTTCCTCAAACATCTGCAATCCCGCCATTTCCGGGCAAACGGCAGTCTCCGCGGCGATTATATTGCCTTCGCAGTCTCCAAATATAGTGTGAAGTTCCCTTTTGATTGTCTCTTTATCCATTTCCACTTATCTCCTGTCTTTTATATGACAACTATAAAATTTCTGCTACTCAAGTTCAACATGCAGTTCCTCATTCTCCTCCTGTGCGTCCAGCATGACATCCAGCACTCTGGTGAAATACGCCCCCGCCTCTTCACTGTTCCTTATGGTCAATGTGGCGCTGCATTCATCGGTCAGACAGTCATAAAGCGCATCCAGATTAAATCCATAGCATTCTGGTAACTTTAACATTTCTTTTAAGTATTTATGTGTTGCTTCTGCTTCTTCCATCATCAATGCATCCAAGATAATCTTTTCCATATTACTCCTCTCCATATAGAAGTTCAAACGTCTTATAATGGTCTCCGGTATAATACACTAAACCATCATTTGAGTAAATGATTCTTTCAGCGCCCCGGTAACTTCCATCTGAATTGATGTCACATTCATAATACTTTCTCCCCTCTTTTTCCGGGAGTGCTCCTTCATAATTGCCGAACTTGTCTCCGCCGATACTTTTACCCGGCGCAGCTTCCGCTAAATTTCCCTCACGGCTTACCCAGCCCAGCTTTTTCGCCTCATTCTTCGTGATAAAGTTGGCGGGCAGGTGTCCGTATCTGTGCAAATATTCCGCCACTTCTTCTTTCGAAGTATATTCTCCATTTTCTTCTATCTTTCCTGACGGGCTGCTTTGCTCCGTCTGGTTTTCCTGTCTGGACGCGTTGACGCTGTCCCCCGTTTCCAGCGCTTCCCCCGCACATCCCGTAATCAGGCAGACCGCCATGATAAATGTAAGAATCAGATATTTTAATTTTGTCTTCATAATATGCTCCCCTTTTCTATGTCGGACTCAAAACGGCAGGTCTAAAAATCAGACCTGCCGTTCAAATTAGAGTATCTCTATTTAGTTCTAGTCTTCTCCGTAAAGAGTTACAAGTTTCTTCAGATATGCATATCTTTCCTTAGCTTCTGCTTCGTTCTTAGCGAACATCACTTCTGCTTTCTCCGGATTGAATCTTGCAAGAGCATTGTAACGAACTTCTCCGTTCAAGAAGTCTTTGTATCCTTCCAGATTCGGCTCTTTGCTGTCCAGAGTGAACTTAGCGCCCTCTGCAGCCGGGTTGAAACGGAAGTTGTTCCAGTATCCACATTCTACTGCTAACTGCTCTTCAGTCTGAGCCTTGCTCATACCCTTCTTGATACCATGGTTGATACATGGAGCGTAAGCAATGATAAGTGACGGTCCCGGATAAGCTTCTGCTTCTGAGATTGCTTTTACAGTCTGGTTGAAGTCAGCGCCCATAGCAATCTGTGCAACGTATACATAGCCGTAGCTCATAGCGATAGAAGCAAGATCTTTCTTCTTCACATCTTTACCGCCTGCCGCGAACTGTGCAATCGCACCTGTCTTTGTAGCTTTGGAAGACTGTCCGCCTGTGTTGGAGTAAACTTCTGTATCGAATACCATGATGTTGATATCTTTTCCACTTGCGAGCACGTGGTCAACACCACCGAATCCGATATCGTAAGCCCATCCGTCACCACCGAAGATCCACTGGGATTTCTTAGCAAGGAAGTCTTTGTTGTTCACGATATCTTTGCAGGTATCGCAGTCACATCCTTCTAATGCAGCAACCAATTTATCAGTAGCTGTTCCGTTTGTAGAACCACATTCGAATGTGTCTAACCATTCCTGACAAGCAGCTTTTGCTTCTGCGCTTGCTGCCTCGGAAGCCAGAACAGATTCAACTTTTGCTTTCAGTCCGTCTCTGAGTGCTCTCTGAGCAAGGAGCATACCATAACCGAACTCAGCCGCATCTTCGAACAGGGAGTTGGACCATGCAGGACCTTGTCCTTTTTCGTTTACTGTATACGGTGTAGACGGTGAGGAGTTGCCCCAGATAGAGGAACATCCTGTCGCGTTGGAGATGTACATTCTGTCTCCGAACAACTGTGTGATCAATTTAGCGTAAGGTGTCTCTCCACATCCTGCACAAGCTCCTGAGAACTCAAGCAGAGGCTGTTTGAACTGAGAACCTTTTACTGTATTTTCTTTAAATTTAGCAACTACTTCCGGTTTAACAGGAATCTCTGTACCGAAGTCAAAGTATACCTGCTCTCCTGCGTTTGCTTCCATGTTTTCCATAACAAGGGCCTTTTCACCCTTCTTGCCCGGACAAACATTTGCACAAGAACCACATCCTGTACAGTCATATGCAGAAACTGTGATAGCAAACTTCATTCCCGGCATACCAATCATATCGATTGCTTCCAGACCTTCCGGTGCATTAGCCATCTCTTCTTCTGTGAGAGCTACTGGACGGATAACTGCGTGCGGACATACATATGCACAACGGTTACACTGGATACAGTTCTCCGGCTTCCAGTTCGGGATATCTACAGCGATACCACGCTTCTCATATGCGGAAGAACCGGACGGTGTAGAGCCGTCTACATAATCCTTGAATGCAGATACAGGCAGAGTGTTACCTTCCTGTGCGTTTACTTTTGTCTGGATATTCTTAACGAAATCAACAACGTCTGTTCTGCTGCCTTTTACTTCTGCTGAGAACAATCCTTCATCCTCGCAGCTCTTCCAGCTTTCCGGAACTGCTACTTCGTGAACCTGTTTTGCACCAGCGTCGATAGCATCATAGTTCATCTGTACAATCTTGTCGCCCTTCTTGCCGTAAGTTGCCTTAGCAGCCTTCTTCATCAGGTCGATAGCTTCTTCTTCCGGAATGATGTTGGCAAGCTTGAAGAATGCAGACTGAAGAACGGTATTGATACGTCCGCCAAGTCCAATCTCTTTACCAATCTTGATACCGTCGATTGTGTAGAACTTAATATTGTGGTCAGCGATGAATGCCTTTACCTGTCCCGGCAAATGCTTCTCAAGCCCTTCCATATCCCATGGGCAGTTCAGAAGGAATGTTCCGCCGTCAACTAATTCCTGAACCATGTTATATTTGTTAACATAAGACGGGTTGTGGCATGCCACAAAGTTTGCTGTCTTAATTAAGTATGTTGACTTGATCGGTTTCTTACCGAAACGAAGGTGGGACATTGTAACACCGCCGGACTTCTTAGAATCATAGTCAAAGTAAGCCTGTGCATACATGTCTGTATTGTCACCGATAATCTTGATGGAGTTCTTGTTAGCGCCGACAGTACCGTCAGCTCCAAGTCCCCAGAACTTACAGTTGATTGTTCCTTCCGGTGTTGTGACAATCGGAGCTCCTACTTCAAGAGAAAGTCCTGTCACGTCATCCACGATACCGATTGTGAATTCTTCTTTTTCTGTATTGTTAAATACTGCAACAACCTGTGCAGGTGTTGTATCTTTGGAGCCTAATCCGTAACGTCCTGAGTTGATCTTAACGCCGTCGAATTTTGAGCCCTTCAGAGCTGCAACAACATCTAAGTACAATGGTTCACCAAGTGCTCCCGGTTCTTTTGTTCTGTCTAATACATTGATGCATTTAACAGAATCCGGAATTGCGTCGATTAAAGCCTGTGCGCAGAATGGTCTGTAAAGACGAACTTTAACCACACCGACTTTCTTGCCTTCTGCAAGTAAGAAATCGATAGTCTCATCGATGGTGTCACATACAGAGCCCATAGCGATAATTACGCTCTCTGCATCCTCTGCTCCATGGTAGTTGAAAAGCTTATAGTCTGTACCGATCTTAGCGTTAACCTTGTCCATGTATTCCTGAACGATTGCCGGCATAGCATCATAGTACGGATTACATGCCTCACGAGCCTGGAAGAAGATATCCGGGTTCTGGGCAGAACCTCTCTGGCACGGATGATTCGGATTCAGTGCGTGCTTACGGAAAGCATCGATTGCATCCTTATCTACCATATCTTCCAAATCTTCGTAATCCCATGTCTCAATCTTCTGGATTTCGTGGGATGTACGGAATCCGTCGAAGAAGTTGATGAACGGGATACGTCCCTTGATTGCTGCACAGTGAGCAACCGGTGTTAAGTCCATAACTTCCTGTACGCTGGATTCACAGAGCATTGCACATCCGGTCTGACGACAGGCATATACATCTGAGTGGTCCCCGAAAATAGATAAAGCGTGGCTTGCAATCGCACGTGCAGATACGTTGAATACACCCGGAAGCTGCTCACCAGCAATTTTATATAAATTAGGAATCATAAGAAGTAAACCTTGTGAAGCTGTGTAGGTAGTTGTAAGTGCACCTGCGGAGAGAGAGCCGTGTACAGTACCTGCCGCACCTGCTTCTGACTGCATCTCTGTTACCTGTACAGTCTGTCCAAAAATATTCTTTCTTCCTTGAGTGGCCCATTCATCTGTAGCTTCAGCCATAACAGATGACGGTGTGATCGGGTAAATCGCCGCGACGTCTGTATATGCATATGACGCATGTGCCGCTGCATGGTTACCATCCATGGTCTTCATTGATCTTGCCATTTCTTGTTCCTCCTTATTTGTGTCAATGTTTTCACATATATTTTTATTATAGTCCGTCCATTTTGAAAAGTCCAGCGATTCTTGGCTTTAGATTGTTCCTTTTGAGGTACAAATGCCTTTACTTTTCCTTATACTTTTTGATTTACTTTACACTTGTTTTCCTTTTATGTTAAGATAGCTGTATCAGATACAGTATACACAGGGAGGGGAGCCGGCATTGAAGGACAAACCTTATATTTCCAGAAAAGAACAGGCTGTTTTAACGAAGAAAAAAATTTTCGACACCACGCTTGTCCTTATCAAAAAGAAAGGCTATAACAAGATAACTATCCGGGAAATCTGTCAAAATGCCGAGATTTCCGTGGGGACTTTTTATATTTATTTTCTTTCCAAGGATGATATACTTCTGGACATTTACAAGCGGCTGGATAATGACCTTGCGGAGCACTATGCTCTTGATGCTTCTGCCTCCGCCGCAGACGAATTGTCACGCCTCATGGGGTGTCTGTTCGACTTGCTGGGAAGCTCTTTTGACAAAGACCTGATCCGGGAAATCTACCGTATCAATCTGTCTTTCGAAAAAGAACCTCTGTTTTCCGAAGAGACCTTCTTTTACCGGACGCTTGATCAGATTGTCCGGGCCGCTGACAGCAGACATTTGTTAAAGGATATTACACCTGAGATGTTATCCAAGCGGATTCTTATTTTTGTATGGGGGTATCTTTTTCATTGGCTGATCGACGAGGATTCGGAGCTTGACACAGTAAAGGACGACTGCCTGCAGGAGTTGAACCGATATACGGATATATATTTGAACAAATAAAAAGCAAGTGGCATGCACTTGCTTTTTTATACTTTATGAAGCCTCAGCAAAAATCCGGATTAAATTCACAATCACCTGTGTAGCCTTCTCCATCGTCTGTACCGAGATAAATTCATACACACTCTGCCCGTTCTGTTCTCCGGAAAAAATATTGGGGCAGGGCATTCCCATGAAGGATATCGTCACCCCGTCCGTACCGCCACGCACCGGGATGCATTTTGGCTCAATACCCGCAAGGCGTATTGCTTTCTCCGCATTTTCCATCAATTCCGGATAAGCGTCTACCTTCTGTTTCATATTCAGATAGTAATCTTCCACCTGAACTTCAAATGTCCCTTTTCCATAATATTCATTTAAAAATTCCGCCGTCTTTTTGATGCGCTCCTTTCTAAATGAATAATTTTCCGGATTAAAATCCCTGATATTGTATGTCATGATACACTTTTCAATGCCGCCGCGGATATCACTGATATGATAATAGCCTTCATAGTTTTCCGTGCTCTCCGGGGTTTCATTTTCCGGAATGCAGCTGATAAATTTCTGGGCTAGGAGAACCGCATTCTTCATCTTATTGCGGGCCGCCCCGGGATGAATATTGCTGCCGTTTACCCTGACCGTAGCGGTGGCGGCATTAAAGTTCTCATAATTGATTTCTCCTACGCTTCCGCCCTCCACGGTAAACCCAAATCTGGCAGGCACACGTTCCATTGAGATAAAATCCGTACTGTATCCCAATTCTTCATCCGGTGTAAATACAATGTAAATCTCCCCGTGTTCAATCTCGGGATGCTCGCTCAGATGTTTGATTGCCTCCATAATCTCAGTGATTCCAGCCTTACCGTCCGCTCCCAAAACCGTCGTCCCGTCCGTCACGATCAAGTCTTCGCCTTTATGCTCCAACATGGCAGGAAATTCTTCCGGGCTCAGGATAACACCAAGCCTTTTATTCAGCAGGATACTGCCCCCGTCATACTTTTCTACAATGCGGGGCTTTACATTCCCTCCGGGGACTTCAGGACTCGTATCAAGATGGGCAATGAAGGCGAGTGACGGAACCTCTCTTTCCACATTGGAAGGTATCCTCGCATACAGAAAACTTTTTTCATCGATCATCACCTCTTCGACTCCGAATTCCTGCAACTCATCCATGAGAAGTTCTGCTAAGAATCTCTGATTCTCACTGCTTGGGCAGACATTTTCCTGCGCATTTCCCTGTGTGTCAATAGAAACATATCTGAAAAAACGATTCGCGATTGGTATCATATTCATTCCCCCATCTGCATATCAGCTATTTATGAAACATATTCCTGTCAGCGCTTCTCCTTCTCGCTTCCTTGGCGCGCATTCTTCTCATCCGGTTCCTATCGGATTCTCCGCGATTATAAATAATCAGCAGGACAGCGGCCACCACCACAATTCCGGAAAGGACCTGAGACACCGGCCATTTAAGTCCCGGTATCAAGAGCTGGTCTGTGCGCAGGCCTTCAATCCACAGTCTCCCTGCCCCATAGCCACAGAGGTAGATTAAAAATAGTTCTCCGTCAAACTTTTTATGGCTCCGATATAATAACAGCACAATCAAGACGAGAAGGCACCAGATAGATTCATATAAAAATGTAGGATGTACTTGAATATACCTGACTCCGTCCACCGTCTCAATATGGTTTCTCATCCTGTCAGTAATATCCGAGATACGCACCGCGTCGATGGGCAGTCTCATGGCAAAAAGACTGTCTGTATATTCTCCGAACGCCTCCCGGTTGAAAAAATTCCCCCAGCGTCCAATCATCTGTCCCGCGATAAGTCCGATGCATGCAGTATCCAAAAGAAGAGGCCACGAAAGATTCTTTACCTTCGCAAATATGACAAGCGTAATGGCGCCCGCGATGATTCCTCCGTAGATAGCCAGTCCGCCCTGCCTGATATTAAAGATACTCAGCAAATCATCCTTGTACATATCCCACGCAAATATTACATAGTAAATCCTCGCCCCAATTATGGAAAATATCACCGCAAAAATAGCCAGATCAAGATAGTCCTCCGGATTCTGCCTTGTCCTTTTTGCCTCCGCAGCGGCAAGAAAAATTCCAATCAAAATACCAACGCCTATAATAATACCATAATAAGCAATATCAAACCCAAATATGGATATGGCCTTTCCTACGTGTTTCAAATGAATCCCTAAATGCGGGAAGCTGATTGCCTCTGTCATAGATTTGTCTCACTTTCTTTTGTTCACTCATAATTTCCATTTTTCTGTATTTTATACGTTAAACCGGAACAAAATAATATCACCGTCTTGTACTACATATTCCTTGCCCTCCAGACGGACAAGCCCTTTTTCTCTCGCTGCCGCGTAAGTTCCACATTCCATCAAGTCTGTATAAGATACAATTTCCGCGCGAATAAATCCCCGCTCAAAATCCGTGTGTATCTTTCCTGCCGCCTGAGGCGCCTTAGTCCCTTCTTTGATAGTCCAGGCACGCACTTCAGGTTCTCCCGCCGTCAAGTAGCTGATCAGCCCAAGAATACGGTAACTAGCTTTTATTAATTTTTCCAACCCGGATTCAGACAATCCCAAATCCTCCAGAAACATCTTCTTCTCATCGTCGTCAAGTTCTGCAATCTCCTGTTCAATCTGCGCACAGACAACGAACACCTCACTCTTTTCTCTGGCCGCATAGTCTCTTACCGCCTGTACCTTCTCATTGCCCGCTCCGTCGTCAGCCAAGTCGTCCTCCAGCACATTGGCCGCAAAAATAACAGGCTTGTAGGTCAGCAGATTGTACCCGCAAAGCCATTCCGCCTCCTCGTCATCCGCTATATCCTCAAAACTCTTGGCCATTTTCCCCTCTTCCAGATGGGCCTTGATTTTCTCCATCAACGCCACCTCTTTGGCGATGGCCTTGTCATTTCTCGCCGCTCTCGCCGCCTTAGCAATCCGGCGCTCCAATATTTCAATATCAGAAAAGATTAATTCCAGATTAATCGTCTCAATATCTCTCAGCGGGTCGATGCTTCCGTCCACATGGACAATATTGCTGTCCTCGAAACAGCGGACTACATGCACAATCGCGTCTACCTCACGGATGTTTGCAAGAAACTGATTCCCAAGTCCCTCGCCCTTTGACGCCCCTTTAACCAATCCGGCAATATCTACAAATTCAATAGCCGCCGGTATGATTTTCTTTGTATGATACATCTCACCAAGAACATTCAGCCGCTCATCCGGCACCGTCACCACCCCCACATTGGGGTCAATCGTACAGAACGGATAATTGGCAGACTCTGCCCCCGCTTTTGTAAGTGAGTTAAATAATGTACTTTTTCCTACGTTTGGTAAACCAACGATACCTAATTTCATTTTATCTTTTACCTGTTCAAAACCCCTTGATTTATGGAGGGCTTCTGCCTTTCGTGATATTTTTATTACAACTCTTTGTCTTTTAGATTTTTTCCCATTTTGGACTCCTTTCTTTTCAAAAAAAAAGAGTCTAACGCAAATATAAAGTATAGCACAAAGACTCTTTTTTTTCAATAAAATCCCACAAAATGGCGGCGATTAAAAGTTATATGATAAGCTCTCTGCGGATATAATTTGTTTTCTTCATTTTTATCTATCCGTAATACTTAATGTTTCAACAGCAACGCTGCCTCCGCGTACAATTTCAATTCTATTTACATAACATTTTTCTAATAAAGCAATTAGGTCATTGTTACGGTTCTCTGTCTGTACGCTCTCAATCAGTACAGTCGCTGGTGTATAATCAATGACAGATATATTGAATATCTGGGAAATTCTAAATATTTCATCAATATCCTTATCAGAACAGTTATTTATCTTTACAAACATTAACTCTTTCATGTGTATAGCAATATCAGTATAATCAACTACTTTGATTACTTCGACACTTCTATTGAGCTGCTTTTTTACCTGTTCAAATGTCTTATCATCACTTGTCAAACTAATCGTCATGCGGGAAATTGCTTTATCTTCCGTTACACCTACAGTCAAACTATTAAGATTGTAAGATTTCCCGGAAAACAATCCAGAAATTTTGGCAAGCACACCTATATCGTTTTCTACAAATAAACATATCCACCTTTTTTTCATCTAATTATCCTCGCTTTCCAAAATCATGTCCTCTAAAGAATTTCCCGGCGGGACAATAGGCATAACATTTTCTTCACGCTCAATGATAAATTCGATAACAGTAGGAACTTTTAATGTATCTTTTGCAGTTTTAAGGGCAACAGAAATTTCTGATTCTTCTGATACTCGAATACCTTTCGCTCCATAACTTTCTGCTAATTTAATAAAATCTGGTGTGTATGGCGGGCAACATTCGGTTGGAGAATTACAGCTATTGATACAGCTCTTTCTATAACGCATACAGGTACTTGAATATCGTTTGTCAAAAAACATTTCCTGCCATTGCCTTACATTTCCTAAATAACCATTATTAAATATACAAATGGTTATCGGAAGCTCATAACAAATAGCAGTTGCCATCTCTTGAATATTCATTTGCATACCGCCATCTCCTGAAATAACGATAACGTCTTGTGAGGGATTTCCAATTTTAGCACCAATAGCAGCAGGAAAACCGTATCCCATTGTGCCTAAGCCTCCAGAAGTCAGCATTTGTTTTTTTCCGCTTAATTCAAGAAATTGTGTCGCCCATAATTGATTTTGCCCTACGTCCGTAGCGATAATTGCACTTTCAAAAATTTTATTGATTTGCCTTATTATTTTTTCTGGGGTCATTCCTGTTGCTTTCATAGATAAAGGATATTGCTTTTTCCATCTGTCAATTTGCGCTAACCAATCACCTGTATTTAATGCCTGTGCTTTTTCAAGCAATGCGGAAATTGCCAATTTTGCATCTGCAACAATCGGAATATCGACCTCAATATTTCTGGAAATAGAAGCAGAATCTATATCAACATGGATAATGGTTGCATGAGTAGCAAAATGTCCCATTTTTCCTGTTATGCGGTCATTAAACCTGGTTCCAATGGAAAAGAGGACGTCGCAATTACTGATAGCAGTATTTGCCGCATAACTCCCATGTATACCGATATTACCAATGTATAAATCATGTGTTGTAGGGATTACTCCTTTTCCCATAATAGTAGTAATAACTGGAACACCTGTTAGTTCTGCAAGTTTCAACATCTCAGACTGTGCATGGCTGATATTCACACCTCCACCAATCAAAAATACTGGTTTCTTAGCATTATTTAATGTTTCTAAGGCTTTCTTAATTTGTCCTGCATGAACGGAAAGTTTGGGTTTATATCCTCTGATTTCAATTTTTTCTGGGTATTCATCACTTCCATATTCTCTTTGAATATCTTTTGGTAAATCTACTACAACAACTCCCGGTTTCCCTGTTCGGGCTATGTAAAAGGCTTTCTTGATTGTTGCTGCTAATTCATCACGATTGCGAACGGTTACGGCATATTTGCATATACTTCTTGTAATACCGACAATATCGACTTCTTGAAAAGCGTCATTACCGATAAGTCCAGTAGGTACTTGTCCAGTAAAACACACAAGAGGAACACTGTCATAGTTTGCTGTTGCAATTCCAGTTACTAAATTTGTAGCCCCCGGCCCACTTGTAACTAAGCAAACTCCAACTTTTCCAGTTGAACGTGCATAACCGTCTGCGGCGTGAACTAAGCCTTGCTCATGTCGGGGTAAAATAACGTCTATATCATTTTCACCGTAAAGAGCATTAAACAGGTCAATTGCCTGTCCACCCGGATAAGCAAATAATGTGTTTACATGCTCTGCTTTGAGAGCTTTAACAAATAATTCTGCTCCTGTAATCAACATAATAACCTCCTTGTATGCATGTACTTGCATGCATAATTGATATTATAAAATGGTACTGAAATATACAGTACCATTTTTTAGCATTGAGAAATACCTTTAACAAATACGGCTACGCTATTTCTGATGAACTCATTTTGCTCAACTTTACTTAGCTTCCGGTCAAAAGACGCTGTTAAAAATGTATAACCAAAAGTTGATGAAAAGATAGTCATTGCTAAACTTGCAAAGTCAGTATGTGCTATTTTACCCATTTGTTCCATTCTTTCAAAATATTCAACTAAAGAAGATATAAATGCCTGTGGTATTTTCATAATCATTGGGGCTGTTTCATTATATAGCTGCGGTGCCCTCAATCCAATAGATAAGTTCACGAAATCGGGAGTAATCCGTTCCATGTATTTAGTCATAAACATTTCTAAATCTGGTTGAAGTTCCCATACAACATTTTGAAATATGTCTGGGGTAATATTAGCACGCCACTTTTCTTGTGCAACGCCATTTAGTACAATATCTTTTTTATTTTTGAATTTCCTGAATAACGTACATTCGTTTACTCCGGCTAAATGTGCTATGTCTTTTGTTGTAGTGGCAACATAACCTTTATCACGCACTAAAGACATTGTTGCGTCAATAATTTTTTGGCTTGTGTCGTCCATTCTTCACCTCCATGCAAGTGCTTGCTATCATTCTATAGAATTTTGGCATAAATGTCAATAAAAAGTCAAAGAAAAGCAGCGTTCCTATTCTTCCGGTGTGGAAGTAGAAACGCCGCTTGTAAGGCAAAGTTACAACGATGCCTAATTTCATCTGTTATTCCTCTTTATCTTATTCATCCCTTGTCTGCATGATTACAAGAAGTCCCTCCGGGAAATCAATCTTCACCTTCTCGTCCTCAAACTGGTTGCTGACGGTAAGGCTGTCACAAGGTTTTAATATATGATGCCTCAACGGCCATTTGGTCCCTGTCAAATTAAAGTCATAGACCTCTCCGTCCAGCGGAAAGATAGACAAATATGGCCCGTATGCCTCTGATTTTTTTAGCTCACAAGGCCTGTCCGTCACCCAAACTTTATTTCTTTCATCTAAGATATACGCTTTCACCCCGGTCTTACAGGCTACGGCCAAAGTCTGGATATTGGCCCAGAGATGGTCTATCCGGCCGCCTGTAGCGCCCAGTATATAGATTTCCCTGCTGCCCAATGTGATACTGAGCCTGATAGCGATCTCCGTATCCGAGGCATCCTTGATAGGATTGTACTCCCGGATGGGAACGTTTGTCTCATTGCGGTAATATTCAATAATGTCTGCGTCGATACTGTCAAAATCTCCTACAATATACTGCGGCATAATCTGATGCCTATACAGATAATTCACCCCTCGGTCTACACCGATAATGCAGGCTCCCTCGTTTTCTTTCAGTATCTTCTCGGCAAACCCCTCGTCAAGTGTACCCCCGCTTATAATCACGGCTTTACTCATAACGTTTTAAAATCTCCATAAATTCCTTTGTATTTTGTAAAGGACTGCCCTTGAACACAGCAGACCCAGCTACAATCACATTAGCTCCTGCTTTCAGTGCCATTTCCACATTGTTTGTATAAATGCCGCCGTCCACCTGAATGTCACGCTGAAGCCCCGCGTCATCCAGCATCTGCCGGATTTCCGCCACCTTCTCAAGCGTCTCCGGTATCAGTTTCTGCCCTCCGAAACCGGGATGGACGGTCATTACCAGAATCATTTCCACCTCTTCAAGCAGATCCTTCAACACATCTGCCGGCGTATCCGGACAAATCGAGATTCCGGCCTTTGCTCCGCACTCATGTATCTTTCTGATTGTGGCCTTCACATCTTCGCATGCCTCATAGTGCACCGTGACAATATTGGCCCCCGCTTTCACAAATTCTTCTACATAACGGATAGGCTCTGTAATCATCAAATGGGCGTCCATGACCTGCTTTGTGGCATTCTTTATAGAAGCGAGTACCGGCATCCCAAATGAAATGCTGGGCACGAACACACCATCCATCACATCAAAATGAAGATATTCCGCACCTCCAGTCTCTGTCGCCTGAATCTGTCTTCCCAGCTCCGTAAAATCTGCGGCTAATATAGATGGTGATAATATATACTTCATCTCAGTACCTCCTCTTTTCCTTCTCCTCTAACTCCCGGTACATCTCCAGATAATTCTCATATCTTACCGGATGTATCTTCCCAAGTTCCAGCGCTTCCTTCACTGCACATCCCGGTTCCTTCACGTGGCTGCAGCCGTTGAACCTGCACTGGCCCTCGTATATCCTGAATTCGGGAAAATAATATTTCAAATCTTCCTTGTCAAAGTCATTGGTATAGAGAGAGGAAAATCCGGGTGTATCCATAATATAGGAATTGTCCTCCACCAATATCAACTCAGAATGTCTGGTAGTATGTCTGCCTCTTTCTATCTTATCACTGATGCTTCCGGTCTCCATGCTGACCGCTTCCTGCAGGCAGTTAATGAGTGAGGACTTGCCCACACCGGACGGCCCCGCAACAACGGTGGTCTTCCCACGAAGCACTGCTTTAATCTTCTGAATGTTCTCCCCCAGAAGGGCGCTGGTAAAGATGAGCTTGTACCCACAGCCTGCATAGACCTCCTGAAGCGCTTCTATCTCCGTCATCCCGGCGATGTCCTGCTTGTTAAAACAGATTACCACCGGTACATCACAGCGCTCCATCATCACAAGAAAACGGTCCAGCAGATTAAAATGGGGCTTCGGCTTTGCCACCGCGAACACGACAAGCGCCTGATCGATATTGGCCACTGCCGGCCGGATAAGCTGATTCTTGCGCGGCAGGATATCCGTGATATTCCCCTTCATCTCCTGTGCGTCCAGCACATCGAATTCTACCATATCCCCCACCAGAGGCTTTACCTTATCTTTTCGGAAAATCCCTTTGGCTTTACATTCATAAACAGTGAATTCTACTACGCTTATCACGTAGTAGAATCCTGCAATTCCTTTTATTATTCTTCCCTGCATTCTGCCTATCCTTTTCAGATGTTACTGTGTATCCGTTCCGGAATTGTCTCCCGGTTCCTGCCCGCCTCCGGCTTGTGAGGCATTGCTTATATAGAGAGTCACCGTACTGCCGACCTCCAGCTTCTTGCCCACGCCCGGGTCACAGTTTACAACAATTCCATAGTCAGCGTCGCTGTCAACATAAGATTCTGTATAACTGAGCCCTACGTTGGAGAGCATGCTTCTGGCTTCGCTCAATGTTCTTCCTGTTATCTGTGGTACAGTCACCGTATCAGCCGGCTTCTTTCCCTTGCTCACAGTATAGCTTACGCTTGTTCCTTCATCAACCTTTTTACCCTTTTTGACACTCTGTGACATTACTTGGCCTTCCGGCACCGTATCACTGTAATCGGAAGAACTGATGCCTCCGTCGGCGAGTCCTGCATCCGCCAATGCGCTTTGTGCGTCGCTGACTTTCATGCCCACGATATTAGGCACTGTCTTCTTTTCCGCACCCTTGCTGATATACAGTGTAATCTTCGTATCTACCGTCACGGTCTCTCCTGCCGCTGGGTTCGTTCTTATCGCGTCTCCCTCGGCCACATCACTGCTGTTCTCGAACTGTACACTGATATTTCCGTCCTCGAATCCCTGATCGAGCAGCGCTTTCTTCGCTTCACTCTCGCTCATATTGGCAACGTCCGTAATCTGTACTTCCTCCGCGCCGGAGCTTACCACTACTTCGATTACAGTCTTCTTCTTCACCTTTTTACCGGGTTCCGTCTTCTGCTCAATGACATATCCGGCGTCATATTTGTCAGAAGTTTCCTTCTTAATGACCTTCATGACCAGATTCTTCTTCTCGCACATCTGCTTAGCAACCACCTCAGTCTCCCCTACCAGCTTCGGAACCTCAACTTTACCGGTCGTGGTCTCCTGCGTTGTGGCGCTTGGGAACTTGAACACGCCAGCCGCCTTGCCAATGATAAATATCAGTACAAATACAATAATGACCGCTACCACAATGGTAAGAATCTTCATCATCTTGTTCATGCGGGGATTCATCTCATCGCTCTTGCTCTTTTTGCGGTTCTCCCTGCCGTCATAGTCGTCATAGTCTTCGTCATCATATTCGTCGTCGTCATATTCATCATCATACTCGTCATCGTAATCTTCGTCATCATACTCATCGTCATCGTAGCCATCGTCGTCATATTCATCACCATAGCCACGCTTGATGCGGCTCATCTCCTCCGAAGATATCATCACGGTATCCCCGATACTTCTAATCGGAACCGTGTCTACAAAATCTCCGTCCGGATCGACCAGCGCCCTCTTTAAGTCCTGAATCAGCAGACTGACATCTTGGTAACGTCTGTCCGGGCTTTTCTGCGTACATTTCAGAATAATCTTCTCCAGTGCCGGCGACATATCCGGTGCAAATTCCGACGGCGGCGTAATGATTTCCTGCAGATGCTTCATCGCCACTGCAACCGTAGAATCGCCGTCAAACGGCACCTTCCCTGTCACCATCTCATAGATGGTAATACCGGCAGAATAAATGTCACTCTTCATATCACAGAAGCCGCCTCTGGCCTGCTCCGGTGAAACGTAATGGACAGAACCCATGGCGTTGGAACTGATAGTATTAGAATTAACGGCCCTCGCGATTCCGAAGTCCGTCACCTTTACTTTTCCTTCTTTAGAAATAATGATATTCTGTGGTTTGATGTCTCTGTGGATAATATGATGTCTGTGTGCCGCCTCGATTCCGGTGCACATCTGTATCGAAATGCTGATTACCTCCTTGGTAGACAATCTACCCTTTTTCTGGATATACTCCTTCAGCGTAATTCCTTCTACCAACTCCATAACCATATAATAAAGTCCGCGGTCCTCCCCAACGTCATATACATTGACGATATTCGGGTTCATGAGGCCGGCTGCCGCCTGCGCCTCAGAGCGGAACTTCTTTACAAAATCTTCATCTTCACGGTATTCCTTTTTTAAAACCTTAATAGCCACATACCGGTTCAGCATGTGGTCCTTCCCCTTATATACATCTGCCATACCGCCGGCGCCAAGTTTGCTCAGCACCTCGTATCTCTCGCCTAAATAAATCCCATCTTTTACCATATACTCACCTCATCTGAATATGGCTGTGCCAAAACCACACCAATGTTATCCTTCCCCCCATTGGCGTTCGCTCTGTCGATCAGAGACTGGCCAGCCTCAACAATATCTCTTGCACCCTTAATAATCGCAAATATTTCTTCATCATCTACCATATTGCAGAGCCCATCTGTACACATCAAAATGATGTCCCCCTTTTTCAGATGATGCTCAAAGAAATCGGCTTCTACATTTTCCTTTCCACCGATCGCCCGCGTGATAATATTCTTATCCGGATGATGCTTTGCTTCTTCTTCATTGATTCCGCCCAGACGCAGCATCTCTTCCACAAGTGAGTGGTCTCTGGAAAGCTGCCGGATTTCCTGATTGATCAAATACAGCCGGCTGTCCCCTACATTGACAAAGTATAAGCTATGGTCAATGACCGTCGCCGCCACAAGGGTAGTCCCCATACCTTCCAGCTTAATATCCTTGCCCGCCGCCTCGATCAGCTTGTGATTGGCAGTGCGCACGGCATCCCGGAGAATCTCTTCCGGATTCTCTTTTAATGTATGTTTCAGCTCTTCCTCCAGAACTTCTACCGTATATTTTGAAGCGAAATCCCCAGCTTTATGTCCGCCCATTCCATCGGCCACGACCAAGAGGTTCGGAAGCGCCCCCAGAGGCTCATCTGTGGCGAATACATAATCTTGGTTAATTTCTCGTTTTCTTCCCACATCTGTCATGGAAAATGTCTTCATACTTTATACTCCTTGCATATGTTTGCGTCTTAGCTGTCCACAGGCCCCGTCGATATCTGAGCCCATTTCTCTTCTTATAGTAACATTTATCCCATTTTTTTCAAGTTTATTTTTGAAATTCTCCGCACTTTTTTTGTCAGGTTTCTCGTAATTACGCTCCTTGATCGGATTGACCGGAATTAAATTCAAGTGGCAGTTACGTGGCTTCAATATGCCGGCTAACTCTGCGGCATCCTCTTTCGTATCGTTGACGCCGTGTACCAGACTATATTCAAAGGTAATTCTCCTGCCCGTCTTGTCGAAGTAGGCGTCGCAGGCCGCAAGCACCTCGGAAAGCTCATACTTGTTGGCCACCGGCATAAGGGAGCGGCGTTTTTCCTGATTGGAGCCGTGCAGGGACAGCGCCAGTGTAATAGCCAGTCCCTCTTCAGCCAGTCTGTAGATTGCGGGAACAATTCCGCAGGTCGACGCAGTCAAATTCCGCTGGCTGATGTGAAGCCCGTGGGCATCGCTTATCATATGTACAAATTTCACAAAATTGTCGTAGTTATCAAGGGGTTCTCCCGTTCCCATCACCACAATATTGTGCACCCGCTCTCCACTGATTTTCTGAATCTGGTATATCTGCCGAAGCATCTCGGACGTCGTAAGATTGCGCTCCAGCCCGTCCAGCGTAGAGGCACAGAACCGGCAGCCCATCCGGCAGCCCACCTGAGAAGAAATGCATACCGAATTGCCATGCTTGTAGCGCATAAGGACGCTCTCCACCATATTTCCGTCCTGCAGGCAGAATAAAAACTTATTCGTTCCGTCCTGCACGGAAATCTGACGGTCGGCCATCTCCACCTTACGGATTTCGTAATTCTCCTCCAGCCGTTCTCTTAAGGCCTTGGAAAGATTGGTCATCTCATCGAACGTGTCCACAAGTTTTACGTGAAGCCATTCGTATATCTGCTTGGCCCGGAAAGCCTTTTCCCCCAGCGCCTTCATCTCTTCCTGTAATTCTTCAAATGTATACGAACAAATATCCTTCTTCTCTGTCATCATTCTCTTTCCCTACCGGATTCTTTTAAATTTTGCAAGGTAGAATCCGTCACTTTCTCGCGAAGGAAGCGTCTGCTTCTCAAACTCCAGCGCAAAATCCGGAGATGCCTCCGCGAACCAAGCCGCATTCTCTTCATTTTCCTTTTTGTTGACTGTACAAGTGCTGTAGACAAGCGTCCCTCCCGGCTTTACATAGCTTTTCACCACGCCCAGAATCTGCCGCTGCAGCTCTACAAGCTCTTCCTGCTGCCTTTCCGTAATGTTGTATTTTAAATCTGTTTTCTTGGCCAGCACGCCAAGCCCGGAACAGGGCAGATCCGCAAGCAGGACATCCGCCCGCTCCACAGAGTCCGTGTCGAAACAGGTGGCATCCATCTGAACCGCTTCAATATTTGCAAATCCCATTCTTGCTATATTGTCACGTATAAGCTCCACCTTCTGCTCCGTCAAGTCTCTGGCCTCCACATGTCCCGTCCCCGCCAGCAGCTGGGCGGCATGCAAGGCCTTCCCGCCCGGGGCGGCACAGACATCGATCACATAATCTCCCGGCTTGATGCCCGCGCACTTTGCCACTTCAATAGATGAGACGTCCTGAATCTGGTAATCTCCATCCCGGAAACTTTCCAAGCTGCCCAGATAGTCATAGCCGGAAATCAAAAGCGCCTCCTCCGAAAGGGGATGTTCCTTCACTTCAACGCCTTCCCGCTTAAGCTTCTCCTTCAAGGCTTCCCTGTCCGTCTGCCCGGAGTTGACGCGAACCGTTGTAGGATGTTCCTCATACATACTTTTCAGAATTGCCTCCGTCGTCTCATATCCATAGTCCGACAGCCATTGCCTTACAATCCAGTCCGGCATGGAGTAGACGACCGACAGATAACGCAGCGGCTCCTCCTTGGAAGGATAGGGAATCCCGTCCAGATTTCTGGAAATGTTCCGCAGCACCCCGTTCACAAATCCCCGCAGGGAGCCGAATCCCTTTTTCACCGCCAGCTTTACCGCCTCATTGCAGGCTGCCGAGGCGGGCACGTTATCCATATATTTCAACTGGTACACCGCGCTTCTGAGAATGTTCAATATCACCGGTTTCATTTTATTGGTCTTCACCTTGGAAAACTGGTCGATAATATAATCAAGCTCCAGCATCCGCTCAATGGTGCCCTCCGAAACTCTTGTGATAAAGGCCCTCTCCCGTTTATCCAGATACTGGTATTTTTCCAGCACGCTGCGTATCACGATATGGCTCTTCTGCCCCTCTTTCGTGACTTCCAGCAGAATGCCCAGCACCAATTCTCTTTCGTTTATCTCTTTATTCATCGTTTCCTCTTCTTCCCCCTGTCAGGATAATAAGCCGCAAGAGCTGCAGAATCGCAGACGCCGCACTAGCCACATAAGTCAGCGCCGCAGCCGTCAGAACCTTTCGCGCCTGCCGTACCTCCTCGTCATAGAGCAGGCCGGAATTGCCCAGAATCTTAAGCGCCCTCGAAGAAGCGTTGAACTCTACCGGCAAAGTCACTATCTGAAACAGCACTGCAGCCGAAAACAAGGCAATCCCCATATTAATCAAAAATGAGGACATATTTCCCTGAATAAACAGGCCGATTATGATTAAAGGCCAAGCCATGCCGGAACCGAAATTCGCCACGGGAACCAGTGCGCCACGTATCGTCAAGGGCGCATAGTTGTTGGCATGCTGAATAACATGGCCGCATTCATGGGCCGCAACTCCCAGCGCCGCCACAGATGTGGAGCCATAGGTGGAGTCCGACAGCCTCACCACCTTTTTTGACGGGTCGTAATGGTCGGAGAGCTTCCCCGATACCCGTTCGATCCTCACATCATAGATTCCTGCCTGCCGCAATATCTGCTCAGCCGCGGCCGCGCCTGTAATCCCTGCGTGATTTCTCACTCTGTCATACTTGGCATAAGTAGAATTCACCCTTGCCGAAGCGAGCATACAGACGACCACACCGATGAGAACTAAAAAATATGTGGGGTCAAAATACATTGGATAATACATAAGCTAAATCCTCCTTCATTCTTACACAGTATGCTCCGCCCTCAACTTCTCTATCCCAATAACATTCCGGCGCTCAATGGATACCCTCTCAGGAATGCGTCTGCCTCCATCCTCTTTTTTCCGGGTATCTGCAGCGATTTTACCTGCAGAAGACCTTTTCCGGTCTGCACGGCAAATCCATTCTTTGTCACTTCCACGACCGTTCCCGGTTTCTTGTCAGAATCTTCATGAACCACATCGGCCTCCCATATTTTCATGGTCTTGCCTTCCCAGTCCGTGTACGCGCTCGGCCACGGATTCAGTCCCCGTATCAGCCGTTCGATCTCACATGCCGGCCGATTCCAGTCGATGCGGCCCAGCTTCTTATCCAGCATGCGGGCGTACTCGGTTGTACTTTCTCCCTGCTTTTCCGGTGTCAGCTCATGATTCGCCAGTTTTTCCAGAGTGGACACACACAGGCACGCCCCCGCCGCAGCGAGCTTATCGTGCAGGCTCCCTCCGGTTTCCTTGGCGTCTAACACAATTTCCGTCTTCTCCAGCATGTCTCCGGTATCAAGCCCCTCGTCCATCTGCATGGTCGTCACTCCGGAAACTTCTTCCCCATTAATGACCGCCCATTGAATCGGCGCGGCCCCACGGTACTTCGGCAGAAGGGAGGCATGGACATTGATACATCCAAAGGGTGTCATCTGCAGAATCTCTTTTGGCAGAATCTGTCCGAACGCAATGACGACGCAAACGTCCGCATCATACTTTTTCAACTCTTCGATGCATTCCGGTTCGCGGATTTTCTTGGGCTGAAATACCGGGATGCCGTGGGAAAGGGCACACTCCTTTACCGGTGGAAACTGCATCTCCTTCCCTCTTCCTTTCGGTTTGTCCGGCTGTGTGACAGCCAGCACTATCTCGTGGCCGGCTTCAATCAGAGCCTCCAAAGTTCCCACTGAGAATTCTGGAGTTCCCATAAATATAACCTTCATCTAGTCCTCGTCCTCCTCGTCCTCATACCCCACATCGTGGAGTTCTCCTTCCACTTTCTCTACATATAAGTGTCCGTCCAGATGATCCAGCTCATGGCAGATTGCCCGCGCCAAAAGCTCCTCTCCTTCAATAATATACTCTTCCATATCCTCGTTGTATGCTTTCGCTTTTACATAGTTTGGGCGTGTCACTATTCCTGATTTTCCCGGAACACTCAGGCATCCCTCATCTCCGGTCTGCTCTCCTGAAGTCTCCAAGATCACGGGATTGATCATGACGATGGGGCCTTCCCCAACGTCGATGACAACAATACGCTTCAACACCCCTACCTGCGGCGCCGCAAGCCCCACACCCATAGCCTCGTACATCGTATCCAGCATATCGTCAATCAATACCCTTGTCCTCGGTGTTACTTTTGTGACCTCTTTACAGACCTTCGTCAAAACTTCGTCGCCCATTTCTCTTATCACTCTGGTTGCCATTTTCTTCTTCCTCCTAAAATACTTTCATCGGATCAAAATCAAACTGAATCCTCATCTTCGCAAAACCACTGTTCACTTCAATATACTGCTCCATTTTATTCTTCATATCAATCAAAATATGTGCATCCGCCTGTTTCAGATAGATCACTCTGCGGTACACATCCTTCACTTTCCCGACTGACGGGCTGGCTGGCCCGATAATCTGGACCGCTCTGCTCCTCCCGACCATTTGGGCATATTCCTTCAAGTAATGTGCGCCCTTTTCCAGCAGCGTCTCTTCCTCACAGGCAATCAAGACTGCCAAAAGATGCTCTGCGGGGGGATAGCCCATCAACTCCCGAAAATGCATCTCTTCCTCATAGAAGGACGCATAATCTTGTCTCGACGCAGACACGATACTGTAATGCTCGGGGCTGTAAGTCTGTATCACCACTTCCCCTTTTTGGGTCCCTCTTCCGGCACGCCCCGCCGCCTGTGTAAGCAGTTGGAAGGTGCGCTCCGCCGCCCGATAATCCTCCGCATAGAGGGACATATCCGCCGCCAGAACGCCGACCAGCGTTACATTCGGGAAATCATGTCCTTTTACAATCATCTGGGTCCCCACGAGAATATCCGCCTCTCCCCCCGCAAAGGCAGAGAGTATCTTTTCATGGCCATCCTTCTCACGGGTGGTATCCATGTCCATCCGCAGAACCCTAGACTGCGGAAATTCCCTTTTCACAAGTTCCTCTATCTGCTGGGTCCCTGCCCGGAAGCCCCCGATATGAGGGGAGCCGCAGGACGGGCATATTTTCACCTGAGCGGTTTCATAACCGCAGTAGTGGCAGACAAGCCTGCCATTTTTGTGTGCCGACAAAGAGACATCACAATGAGGACATTTTACTACATATCCACAGGACCTGCAAGAAAGGAATCCCGCATACCCCCTCCGGTTGATGAACAGCATGACCTGCTGCTTTTTCGAAAGCCTGTCCTCTATCAAAGATTTCAGGCAGTCACTCAATATGGAGCGGTTCCCGTTTTTCAGTTCTTCCCGCATATCGACGGTATGCACCTCCGGCAAAACATGCTCCGTGGCGCGGTTTTTCAATGTCAAGAGCCGGTACTCCCCATTCTTACACCGGTAGAAAGCCTCCAGAGACGGGGTTGCCGACCCCAGCACCACACTTGCTTTCTCAAGCTCCGCTCTCCTCACCGCAGTCTCCCTCGCATGATACCGGGGAACCTGTTCGCTCTTATAAGTCCCTTCATGCTCTTCATCTATCACAATCAGTCCCAAATTCGGAAAAGGTGTGAACAGCGCAGAGCGGGGGCCTATCATGACATCCAGCTCCCCTCGTTTCGCCCGCATCATCTGGTCGTACCGCTCTCCCTGAGAGAGGCGGGAATTCATGATTGATACCCGGTCGCCAAATCTGCGGTAGAACCGCATGACCGTCTGATATGTCAGCGCAATCTCCGGAATCAGGACCACCGCCTGCCTTCCCCGGCTCACGGCCTCCTGTATCATTTCCATATATACTTCTGTCTTGCCGCTGCCTGTAATTCCATACAGCAGGTACGTCCTGTAAATATCCTGTTCATAGTCTTGCCGGAACGCCCGGATTGCATACTCCTGCTCTTCGTTATATGCCAATCCTTTCCTGCTGTCATCCACCCTTTTTATCGGATTTCTGTATATCTGCTCCGACTTGACGGCCAGTACGTTCTGTTCTTCAAGGGCACGCACCACCTGCAAGGTAATGCCCAGCTTCTCCCTGACAAGTTCATACTCTATCTCCACACTGTCGAGAAGCGCCGCCATGAGCCTTGCTCTGGCCTTCTGGTTCTTACGAAGATATTCCTCCAGCTTTTTCTTTCCCTCTTCTTCCCCCATTAGGCGCTGCAAGATACGGTGCTCCTTTGCCTTCTCCGTCCTCTTTATTGGAAGCACCGTCTTCAAGGCTTGAATCATCGTCCCCCCGTACTGCTCCTTCATCCATGCCGCCAGACTGACCAGCCGTGACTCAATAGCCTCTCTGCCGCTGGCAGGCCGCAGGATTTCCTTGAGCTTGTCCTCATCGTAACTGCAGGTCTCTGAGAAACCAACTATATACCCGCTGGTCTCCCGATTCCCCCGCCCGAAAGGTACGATCACTTCCATCCCGGCCTCAAGCTCTCCCTCAAGTTCCGGGGGAATCCGGTACTGAAAGATTTTATCTAGTTTTTCATGTGTGATATCTATTATAATGTCTGCGTACATCTAATCTCCCTTACTTTCCTCTGTCAGTCCTGCAGCGCGCTCTCCACGAGCAGGCGGTCATCCATCGGATAACGTGCTCCCCGTATTTCCTGATAATCTTCATGCCCTTTTCCGGCTATAAGTACAATATCCCCCTGACGGGCCATATGTACGGCCAGCCTGACGGCCTCCCTCCGGTCTTCTATCATGTGGTACGCTCCGCCGGTGCCGAGAATCCCTTCCTCGATGTCTTTCATAATCTGAAGCGGCTCCTCAAATCTGGGGTTATCCGATGTGATTATCGTCACATCCGAACATTCTCCGGACACTCTGCCCATCTGTAACCTACGGCCTTTGGAGCGGTTCCCCCCGCACCCGAACACGGTGATGATCCTCTGCGGGCGGTACATCCTCAATGTTTTGAGGACGTGTGCAAGACTCATGGCATTGTGAGCGTAATCTACATAGCATGCGATGTTTTTTTCATTGTCTACGCGTTCCATTCTTCCTCTGACCGAAACGTCATCCAGAACTCCAGCAAGCCTTTCTTCCAGCCCTTCCCCGCCGATTCCGTACTCCTCCGCAAGGCAGAATACCGTCTGCAGCGCCGCCAGTGCATTATAAACATTGAACGCTCCCGGCATGGCCAGTGTATACAGTTTCCCGCCGGCTTCGAACTCGGTGGCCGGTCTTCCGGCCTTCATAAGGAACCTGATATGCTCTGCACGGAGAACTCTTTCTTCCTGTGCACAAGGCCTGTTGATTCCGAACCCATACCGCACACAGTCCGCGTGCTCGAACATTTGCCCGTAGGCTTCATCATCTACATTTCCAATACCGATTCGGCACTGCCTGAACAACAGTGACTTGCAATATCTGTATTCTTCCAGACTTTCATGCTCCCCTGGCCCGATATGGTCTTCCCCAAAATTGGTAAAAATCCCTGCCGTAAAGGCTATCCCCTCGGCACGCTTATATTTCATCCCCTGAGAGGATACCTCAACCACTGCATATTTACAGCCTGCTTCTACCATTTTAGCAAAATACTCGTGAATGGTAAAGGACTCCGGCGTAGTATTCTTTTGGGAATACGAAGTTTCCCCCACAACCGCCCCTAAAGTCCCTATATAGCCGCAAGGCTCCCCTGCCGCCTCCAGCATTGCTTTTATCATCCATGCCACCGTCGTCTTTCCCTTTGTTCCTGTGACACCGATGACGTTCAGCTTTCTCGCCGGCCACCGGAACCAAGCAGCCGAGAGATACGCCAGCGCCTCTCTTGTATCCTTGACGAGGAGTACCGTCAGCCCTCTGGGAAAATCCAATAACTTTCCTTCTGCGGTCAGAGTTTCTACCAGCACTGCGGCCGCGCCGTTTTGTGCCGCCTCACGTATATGTGTGTGCCCGTCGCTCTCGTATCCCTTGAGGCATACAAAAATTTCTCCCTTATTTACATTTCTAGAATCATAAGCGATTCCTTTTATTTCCATCATTTGCAGCGGTAGTTCTGTCTGTATCAGGGCATACTCAAGACAGGCAATCAGATTCAGAAGTCTCATGGAACATCCTCTTTCTTTTTATATTCTTGCTATAAGGAAACGAATTTGTTATACTTGGTACATTGAGTCATATTTTTGTCAGGAGGTTTTTTATGATACACACATACGGCTGTCCTATGCACCTTGGGGTAGGTGACACGGGGCTGATAAAAAGTCTGGACTATTTAAACAATCGTTTTGACCAGCTTCAGATTCATGTAATTCCGGAGATACAAGAAAAGGAAGAGAATCTTCCGAATCTAAAAAATTTAAACAGTGTAGCGTCAACCTGCCAATCTATTGCGGCATATGCATATCAGGTACTGCAGAATCAAGAGACTCCTCTGTTCATCGCAGGGGATCACAGCGCTGCCATGGGCTCCGTCTCCGCCTCTTCCGTCTATACGCAGGAGATGTATGGCGAAGAGACCGGACTTATCTGGATAGACGCACATCCGGATATCAACACAGACTCCACAACGGCGACAGGCAACATCCACGGCATGCCGGTGGCCGCACTGCTCGGCAAAGGGGAAAAACGACTGACACAGTTCCTGACGGAACAGCCCAAGCTGAAGCCGCGCAATGTTGTCATGCTGGGACTACGTGACATCGACCCACCGGAACAAGTGACACTGGATACGCTCGGCATACGCTATTATACGTACGATGACATATGCCGGCAGGGCCTTACAGCCTGTTTGAAGGAAAGCATTGCATACCTTTCCCATCTGACGGCTGTCCATATAAGCTTTGATATCGACTCCATGAATCCCAAGTGGATGCCCGGGGTATCGGTACCGGTTCCTCATGGTTTTACACCCGAAGAGGTGCATCATATTTTTGACGCCCTTATCCCTGCACTGCCGGTAATATCCTACGATATCGTAGAATTCAATATGGTGCACGACAGAGAAGACAAAACCGCGGACTTCGTCATGGAACTGGCATCCCAAATCCATAAGCTCCATGTACCGTCAGTATCCTCGGAAAAGTCAAAACGTTTTGCATAATATATATATATGGGGGAAATTTCAGTTGGTGAAATTTCCCCCTTGCTTTTTTCGAAAAGGTGTTATATGATGTCTACAGAAATATTCCGCAAAGCGGATAGTTAAGGAGTTATTTTATGACGAAAACGAAGATTGTGATGGTGGCTTTCTGCTAAAATCGAATATTGTATACACAGCAGTGGATGAAGTACATTTTATCCGTTTTATTTTGCTGTGTCTTCAGCACCTTTCGTGAATACTGCCCCGTGATATTATACACATCGCAGACACGTCCGGCGTGTCTTTTTTTGTGCCCAAAATCCCGCAGAGACAGACTGTCAAAGGTTCTGTTTCCGCGGGATTTTTGCGTCCATGAAACCGTGGCCTCGAATGCTCGAGAAGACAATATTGTATCGATAATTTGCAGAAAGCTCGATTTGAAAGGAGATTGACTTGAAAATGAATGATTTGAACTATTTGGAGGAAACAAAAAATGAATATAGCATCCTATGGATTACACGAAACAATGATACCTGAAAACGCTTCCGGTATTCCGGCACGTATTACCGCTGTCTATCGGGGCCGTTTTGAAATCGTCTGCGAAAACGGCGCCGGATTTGCCTGTTTAAAGAAAGCATCCTACTATTCCGGCGGGGAGCCTTTCCCTGCCACCGGGGATTTTTGCATGATCGACTGGAATGGGAGCGGTGAAAGCCGTATCCTAAGTACACTGCCACGCCGCACTTATTTTGCGCGTCTGGATCCCTCTTCATCGGGCCACAAGGAACAGGCCGTGGCAGCGAATTTTGATTACGTCTTTATTCTTCAGTCACTGGACCGGGATTTTAACCCCCGCAGGCTGGAGCGCTATCTGACTCTAGGCTGGCAGTCCGGCGCGATTCCTGTAGTTGTGCTTACGAAAGCGGATCAATGTACAGACCCGGACTCTTATCTGCACACTGCAAAGTCACTGGCGCCCGGTGTAGATGTGCTGGCAGTGAGCGCACGCACTGGGGACGGCCTGACTTCTCTGGAGCGCTTCCTCAGACCCGGCAATACCATTGTATTTCTCGGCTCGTCGGGCGTAGGCAAATCCAGCTTAATCAACGCCCTTGCCGGGGAAGAAATCATGAACACCGGAAATATCCGGGAAAAGGACGGCCGTGGCAGGCATACAACCACCCACCGTCAGCTGCTCATGCTGCACAACGGCGCTATGGTCATCGATACCCCCGGTATGCGCGAGCTTGGCATATGGGACGCCGAGGAAGGGCTGAGCCAGAGCTTCGGCGATGTGGAAAAATACCTTGGGCATTGCAAGTTCAGCGACTGCCGGCATCAAACCGAACCGGGGTGCGCCATTAAAAAGGCCATCCAGAACGGGGAGCTCGCGCCGGAACGCTGGGAATCTTACCTCCGTCTTCACACGGAGTCGGAATATACCGATGACAAGGCTGCTTATCTGCGCAAAAAACAAAAGAAAGAAAAAAATATTTCTAAAATTTTGAAACAGCGCAGCAAGACAGACTACCGACACGAACCTTGTACCGAAAGCTTTACCTGTAAGGTATGCGGCACACTGGTAATCCCCGATTATGCAGGGAGCAGCCACCGCAACCATTGTCCCCATTGTCTAAGCAGCCTTCATGTAGATAACCGGCCCGGCGACCGCGCCTCCCTGTGCGGAGGCATTATGGAGCCAATCGGTGTCTGGGTGCGCAAAAACGGAGAATGGGCGCTCATACACCGCTGCCGCACCTGCGGCGCGCTAAGCTCTAACCGAATTGCGGCGGACGATAATCCTGCGCTTCTCGTGTCTATCGCTGCCAAGCCTCTGGCCGAGCCGCCTTTCCCGCTCTGGCAGCTGGCCGAAAGACGGGAAGACTTTATTGAATAACTAAAAATGAGCTATTGCCAACAGACGCATATCCGTCTGTATAGCAATAGCTCGTTTATACTTAGCAGCGGGCGTCGTATTCCGCCAGCAGTTCTTTCACATACTGTACGTCGGACTTGCAGTCCAGATATTCACACCCGTACTTCTGCCGGGTCTCATTCCCTTTTCCGGTAATCAGCAGGATGGTCTTGCCCTCCGCCTCTTCTATGGCGGCCTTGATTGCCTCTCCCCGGTCTTCAATCATTGTGTAGGGACAATTCTGCGCCTCCACATACTGTGCGATATCCTTCGAGATGTCCTCCACCGGTTCATATCCCGGATCCTCCGCGGTCAGATACACCTTCTTGGAGTACTGCCCTGCCACCGTCCCCAAATCCCGGCGGCGGATGAAGGCCTTTTTGCCCGGACAGCCGAAAATTGATACAATCTCATAGTCCGGGTACTCGTCCCTTGTGGAAGAGAACAACTTTTCAAAGCTCAGCTTGTTGTGTGCGTAATCTACAACGGCGATTATCTTTTTATCTTTGCTCGCATACAGCTCCATGCGACCGCTTGACCGTGCCCGGTAGAGCCCGCTCTTCATATACGCAAGCGGTATCCCCACAAGAATGGATGCTGCGATAACAGCCAGTGCGTTTTCCACATTGAAGAGTCCCGGCATGGTCAGGCGGAATTCTTCATCGAAATCCTTTGTACGCACGGTAAACACCGTCTCATGGCCGTCCTTCTGGATATCATATCCATAGACATCCGCCGTCTCGTCCTTGATGCTGAACGTCAGTACCTTCTTGCTGCACTTTGCAGCCTCCAAAATACGCTCCGCGTAATCTGCGTCCAGATTGACCACCGCATTGTCAGAAGAAGCGAAGATTCTTAATTTGGACGCGAAGTAGTCCTCAAAATCTTTATGCTCGATAGGGCTGATGTGGTCTTCCGAAATATTCAGGAAAATCCCCACATCCAGTCTCATGTTGTCTACCCGGTTGTATTTCAGCGCCTGAGAAGATACTTCCATCTCCGCAAACGTGATGCCGCTGTCCACTGCATGGCGGAAATGCTCCTGCAGCTCCACCGCCTCGGGCGTGGTGATATGGGATTCTTTTGTAATCACACCGTCGTAAATATCAATGGAGGAAATAACCGCGCTTTCCTTTCCTCCGGTCGCCTTCATATAATCATCCACAATCGCTTTCATATAGTAAGCGGAAGTAGACTTGCCCTTTGTCCCGCCAATGCCGATGATGGTAAGGTCTTTCCACGGGGCATTATGAAACTTCTCTGCCAGCGGGGGCATCGCTTTCCTGATATCGTCTACCAGCAGATAAGGCACATCCTTTTTCGTGTCGAACTTCTGCTCGCTCACATAGGCCACCGCGCCCTTCTCAACAGCCTCATCCAAATACTCTGCCTTAAAAGCAGCGCCCTTGCAGATGAACAAGGTATTCTTTGTCACTTGTTTAGAATCATAGGTCAGATAATCGATGACGATATCGTCCTGCCCGTCAGAATAGAATTCCTTCATCATACGGACGTTTTCCAACAACAGTGCATATTCTCCCAATGTATACTTTTTCTGTTCCATGTTCTTCTCCCCTGCTATTCTTTGTATGCCGCTCCGGAGCGGATAATCGATTCACGTACGAGCACGTCCATGGCATCGATACAATCCGCCGGAACCGGATAATATTCTTTGAATACTGAAATCTCTGTACAAGCCAGAATCACCGCGTCACAGCCCTGCTCCTTCAAGTCCTCGTAGGCCTGATCGAACTTCGCCCTGTCCCCCGGCCTTCCGCTCTTGATATCGTCATAGATCAGGGACATCACCAGACGCTGTGCATCTTCTCTGGGGGCGCAGGCGGCAATCTGGTATTTGTCGCAGGCGCGGGAATATGTTCCGGCCTGAATCGTACCATCGGTTCCCATGATACCGATTTTTTTCACATCCGGATAGCCTTCTTTCACGTAACGGACGCTCTCCCCCACCATATCGATGACCGGAACCTTCGTCACGGCCTGAATGTCCTTAAGGAAATAGTGGGATGTATTGCACGGGATCGCAATGTTTTCCACGCCAAGTTTCTCCAAATCTCTCGCATCCTTTTCAATGGCCGCAAGAAATTCCTGCTTATGTCCGGTGAGAATAGCCTTTGTCCTGTCCGGCATAGTGGCATGGCTCAATATCACCATATCGATATGCTCCTGATCGGTCGAAGCCACAGTCCGCGCAATCACTCTTGCGTAATAAAAACTGGTTGCTTCCGGCCCCATTCCGCCGATAACGCCTAATTTTTTTAACATGTTTTTTCTCCGTAACTTAGCTGTAGTATTTTTTGAACTTCACAAAGTGGCTGAAATGTGTTTTTACCATGGCAAGAAAACGCTTCGGCTTTAAGTCTCCCCTCATAAATACGGGATTGACCATCTTCTTTTCCCGGATCAGACGCCGCATCTTCGCCTTCATCTCTTCGTCTTTTACATATTTAAAAGCGACCTTCTTCGGCACTACCATCCACAGATGCTCTTCCTCTGCAGTCTCCAGTTCCTGTTCCTTGCCGTAAATGTATTCTTCTACAATATATTTTGCCACATTGAACCCAGAGCCGGTCACATAGTAGTTGCTGCGCCCCTGCCGGGTATTAATTTCAAAAAATTTGTATTTACCGTCCCTGCGGTCGTATTTGATATCAAAGTTGGAAAATCCAATATAATGAAGATCCTCCAGCAGATTCTTGACATGTTCCATCAGGGCTGTGTTCGGCTCGGTCACGATCAGCGCATGGTTGCCCAGACCGTGGGGCGTATGCTCCTCCAGAAGCACATGTCCCAGACACATCATCTTGACCTTTCCGTTCTTATCGGAATAGCAGGTGAGCACCCGCATGTATTCGTCGTTGCCCGGAATCATGTCCTGAATGATGAGCTTGTCTGTATATCCCGCGCCGTAGATATCCTGAATGACCTGCTCCAGTTCCTTACGGTCCTTGATTGTATATACCTTATTCTGGGTCTCAAATGGATGTTCCCAGTATGAAATACTGTCCGACGGCTTCAAAATGACAGGGAACGGGAAATCCATCTGAAAATCCATTCCCATAGACGGGTCATAAATCAGCGTACCCGGATAATCTACCTGATGTTTCTCACAGAGGCTGTAAAAGGTATCCTTCTGCTGCAGGCTGTTCATCAAGTCAAACTCAATGTACGGCGCGATGATGTTGACGGCAAGCTCTGCCTTGTGCTTGCTTATCAAGGCCACATAGCTGTCTCCACACCCGATAAGAATCACTTTCTTATCCCCGTACTTCTCAGCGAACCCATTGACCGTCATGAGAAAATAATCGTCCGTATCAATCTTCGGATTGGCTTGGTATTCAATAATCCTGCTGTTGTAACTTGGCCCCGTAGGGAACTTTCCAAATATATATGTCTTTACCTGATACTGCTCATAAAAAGCACGCGCCACACTATAAGTGTTAATATCACCGCCGAGCAGTACCGGAATAAACTCTCTCTCCTTAAATTCCATAATAATTAAGAGACTCCTTTCCATAAAAGCAATGCAATTGACTTTGGTTGCACGCATGTGCAATTATTATACCACAAACGCAGAAAAGGAAGCGGCGCTTCGCGCCATTTACTTTTCAAGTGGTGGCTTGCCGGTATAATATGCCGCTAAAGCGGCATAAAGGCAATGCAATTGACTTTGGTTGCACGCATGTGCAACTATTATACCGCACCCGTTCTTTTTGTGTCAAGGTTGGAAACTTTCATCCTCCTTTTCTTCTTCCGGCTTGAGCATCGTACCTCTTATGACCGCATCCTTTCCATACTTACTGCGGATTTCATCCAATGCCTTGCTCAATTTCCTATGTTTTTCGTCCTTGGCCTGCTTCTGTATCTTACCTCCGGGCTCCTCGTCTTGCTCCGGGGACGTCGGTGACAAGTCAAAGATGTTCATCTGCTCGGGTTCTCCCGCCTCCACAAGCTTGGAAGTGCGGATTCCAAGAAGTCGGATTGGCTCCTGTGTCCATAGTTCATCAAACAGCTCGCAGGCGGCGCTGTACAGGATGGTATCTGCCGCGGACGCGCGCCGGAGCTGCTTCTGGTGGGAAGCCGTCTGGAAGGTGCTGTACTTAATTTCCACGCTGACCATATTTGCCTTCTGCCCTGCCTTTCTCAGACGTCCTCCCACGCTCTCTGCAAGCCAGAGCAGTACTTTTTTGGCCTCCTCCGCAGTCTCGGCATCTTTGGGAAGGGTCGTGGAATTTCCGATTCCTTTGGCCGCCGCTTCCTCCGACTGTACCTCCGAATAATCAATGCCGTTTGCAAATTCCCAGAGCATACGCCCGTGGCTCTTCATGTGTAGCTCTAAAAGCCGGGGATCTGTCTGTGCCAAATCACCGATTGTATAGATTTCCAGTTTCCTCAAGGTGTCCACACTGGAATGCCCCGCCATATAAAGCTCCGACACCGGCAGCGGCCACATTTTCAGCTTTATCTCCTCCTGAAACAAAGTATGAATCCGGTTTGGCTTTTCAAAATCCGACGCCATTTTAGCCAAAAGTTTATTGCCCGCTATGCCTATGTTTACAGTAAAACCAAACTTATCATATATTTTGTTCTTCATTTCCAGCGCAGCCTCCACCGGTGAGGGAAAGCGGTGCGCAATACCAGTAAAGTCCAGATAACATTCATCCACGCTCACCTGTTCAATATCCGGCGTGTAGGTGTGCAGGAACTCCATCAGCCGGGTGCTGTATGCGTGATACAGGCTGTGGTCCGGCGGAAACATACGCAGTATTGGACATTTTCTAAGTGCGTTGGCCACTGGTTCTCCCGTACGAACTCCGTATTTCTTTGCCGGAATCGACTTGGCAAGTACGACACCCCTGCGTGACTTCTGGTCTCCGCCTATGATTGCCGGTATCTCCCGGATATCAATACTGGCTCCATTTTTCAATTGTTCCACTGCCGTCCAGCTTAGATATGCCGAATTTACGTCAATATGAAAAATAATACGGGACACTAGTCCTCTCCCTCCTTCACTTTGCAAACCAGCTCCAAGAATGTTCGAAGCGGAGCGCTGAAATACTTTTCCTTGTGCCATACAGCCGTCATATGATTGGTCAACTTTAACTGCTCGATTTTTACCTCGTCCAGCGTGCCCTTTTCCAGTTCTTCCGCCGTCAGCAAATCCGGCAGAACAGTGATGCCAAGTCCTGCCTTGGCGGCGCTTATGAGCGCAGGTGAATTTACGCTCGTCCAGACGGGATGTACCTGCTGCCCGGCAAGATAAAGGGCGCTGTCCATCACATCCCGTATAGCGCTTCCCTTTTCCCGCAAAAGCAGATTTTCCTGACAGAACTCTTTAACTGACAGAGAACGTCCTGCCGCGTGGTACGTTGGCGCACATACCGCTCTGAGTCCGCATGATGCGAACACCTTCCCACAATATGGCTCTTCCGGCTCCACGCCCTCCGCCAGAGCAATATCCGCGTCTCCATTTTTTAAGGATTCCATAGCTGCCGCCGCACTGACAACTTCCACCCGCACCTCGGCTTCCGGCCATACTTTTTTAAATGAAGTAATGATTTGAGGAAGATAATACACAGCTATCGTTATACTGGACACTATGTGGAGGATGGTCTCCTTCTCCAGATGAGGCAGCTTTTTCTCCAGCTTCTCACTGGCCGCCAGCAGAGGAGCCGCCTCCTCAAGCAGAAGTTCTCCGGCTCTAGTCAGTTGAATCGACTTGGACATCCGGTCGAACAGCAGTACCCCTGCCTCTTTCTCCAGCTCTCCGATGGCATGGGAGACAGCGGACTGAGTCAAGAACAGCTTTCTGGCCGCGTGGGTAAAATTCCCTGTTCTTGCCGCTTCTTGAAAAATTTTCAAATGCCGTAACGTCATAGTATCCCTCCGATTTGCTCTGTGCAAGTTTTATATCATGAACAAAATTTATTACTATAATATAATTATATCATTTTACGCATAGCAAGGCGAGAACTATAATAAAAAGGAAGTTGAAATCTACTTTCAGCTTACAAGGAGGAAATTATTATGAATCTAAAGAACTTTAAAACGCTTCTCTGGCTCTTTTGGATTAACCTATTTATAAGCGCTTTTACTTTTGGCGGTGGATATGTAGTCGTCCCCATGGTACGCAAATACTTTGTGGAAAGAAAACAACGCTTCTCAGAGGAAAAGCTAATGTCCATGGCGGCCGTGGCTCAATCCTCTCCGGGGGCGATTGCGGTCAACCTTTCCGCTCTGGCGGGGCTGTACTGTGCCGGAATCGGGGGCCTGATCGTAAGCGTGGCAGCGGCCGTGCTCCCTCCGCTGGCTGTCCTTTCGGCCGTATCCTACTGGTATGCCGCTTTTTCCCAAAGCCCTCTCATTGCAGCCGTTCTCAAAGGGATGCTGGCTGGCGCGGCTGCGGTAATCGTGGACTTTATTGTGGACATGGTACAAATGATTGTAAAAGAGCGCTCCTTTTTACTTACCGCTCTGATTCCGGCTGTCTTTGCTGCCAGCTTTTTCTTACAGATCCATGCCGCCTTGCTTCTTCTCTTCAGCTGCTTTATCTGTCTTATCAAATTACAGTTTGCTGCACACAAGGAGGAAATCCCGTCATGAGTCTAAATATCCGGTTGTTTTTTACCTTTTTCCAAATCGGCCTTTTCAGCATTGGGGGCGGTTATGCCATAATACCCTTGATACAACAGGAAATCGTAGAAAAAGCCTCTTGGATTTCCCAAAAGGCTTTTACCGATATGATTACAATTTCCCAGATGACTCCCGGACCGCTGGCCGTCAATGCCTCTACCTTTGTAGGACTCCAGACGGCGGGGCTTCCGGGCGCCATACTTGCCACCACCGGGTGCATCTTGGCAGGTGTCTGCATTTCCGCCGGACTCTACAGTTTCTTTCTCCGCCACGAAGATTCCCGCCGTCTTTCCGCCGCCCTCAATGGTCTGAAATCAGCCTCCCTCGGATTGATTGTCTCCGCCGCTGCCTCCATCCTGCTGCTGGCATTTACCGGGTCCTCGGACTGGACGGGCCCTGCCGCCGTAGACCTTCCGGCTGTCATACTATTTGCAGCATCTTTCTGGCTGCTGCGGAGACGAAAATTCAATCCCATCCTTGTCATGAGCATCGCCGGAATCGCCGGAGGCCTTCTCTACCGCTAGAAAGCTATGACTTGATTTCTCTGAGGCTCTGCTTTACCCGCGCCTCAAGCTTTCCGTCCGACACCGCAATGAGAATGGTATCACCGCTTCCCACGTTTCCTCCCAGTATCAGCTTGGCTGCCAGCGTTTCCACATGCTTCTGGAGGTAACGTTTCAGCGGCCTTGCTCCGTACATCGGGTCATACCCGCTGTCGGCAATAAATTTCTTAGCGTCCTCCGTCAGCTCAATCCGCAGTTCCTTGTCGGCGAGACGCTTGTTCACATCATCCACCAGAAGATTGATGATGGCAGAGATGTTGGCCTTAGTCAGTGGACGGAACATAATTGTCTCGTCCAGACGATTGAGGAACTCTGGCCTAAAGTGCGCACGCAGCTCATTCATGACCATCTCCTCCACCTCCGGCTTAATACTACCCTGTGCGTCAATCCCTTCCAACAAAAATGCGGAGCCGATGTTGGAGGTCATAATCAGAATCGTGTTCTTAAAATCTACGGTGCGCCCCTGTGAGTCGGTAATACGCCCGTCATCCAACACCTGAAGCAGCACATTGAATACATCAGGATGGGCTTTCTCCACTTCATCGAACAGGACAACCGAGTATGGCTTTCTCCGCACCGCCTCGGTGAGCTGTCCTCCCTCATCGTATCCCACATATCCCGGAGGCGCTCCAATCAGACGGGAGACGGAATATTTCTCCATATATTCGCTCATATCGATTCTTACCATATTGCTTTCATCGTCAAACAGGCTTTCTGCAAGTGCTTTGGCAAGCTCCGTCTTTCCCACACCGGTGGGTCCGAGGAAGAGGAAGGAGCCGATAGGCTTGCTTGGGTCTTTGATGCCGGCCTTAGAGCGGATAATGGCCTCCGTCACCTTGGTGACCCCTTCGTCCTGCCCGATGACTCTCTTGTGCAGCTCCTCGTCAAGGTGGAGCGTCTTGCTGCGCTCGCTCTCGTTCAGCTTAGAAACCGGAATTCCGGTCCATCTGGAGATAATCTTGGCGATTTCATCATCCGTCACACTCTCGTGCACCAGAGACAGTTCTTCGTCTTTCACCCGCTCTTCTTCCGCCTCCAGCTGCTTCTGAAGCTGGGGAAGCCTTCCGTATTGTAACTCCGCCGCCTTGTTCAAATCATAATTTCTCTGGGCCGCCTCTATCTCACGGTTCAGTTGTTCAATCTGTTCTCTTATTTTCTGCACATGCTCGACAGAGTGCTTTTCATTGTCCCACTGCGCCTTCTGTTTGGCGAATTCTTCCTTTTCCTCCGCCAGCTCTTGCTGCAGACGCTGCAGACGCTCTTTGCTGAGCCTGTCATCCTCTTTTTTCAATGCGGCTTCCTCGATTTCCAGCTGCATGATCCGCCGGTTCAGCTCATCCAGTTCCGTCGGCATAGAATCCAGCTCCGTCTTAATCAAGGCGCAGGCCTCGTCTACCAAGTCGATTGCCTTGTCCGGGAGAAAACGGTCGGATATATAGCGGTTGGAAAGAGTGACCGCCGCCACCAGCGCGCTGTCTGTAATCTTCACTCCGTGGAAGACCTCATAGCGCTCCTTCAGCCCACGCAGAATGGAGATGGCGTCCTCCACTGAAGGCTCATCTACCATGACGGGCTGGAAGCGCCGCTCCAGAGCCGCATCCTTCTCTATATACTGCCGGTACTCATCGAGTGTGGTGGCACCAATACAGTGAAGCTCTCCTCTGGCAAGCATGGGCTTTAACATATTGCCCGCGTCCATAGCGCCGTCCGTCTTTCCGGCTCCTACAATGGTGTGAAGCTCGTCGATAAACAGGATAATATTTCCTTCACTGTTTTTCACTTCTTCCAATACCGCTTTCAGACGTTCCTCGAACTCTCCACGGTACTTGGCCCCTGCAACAAGGGCTCCCATATCCAGCGCAAATATTTTTTTGTCTTTCAGCGCTTCCGGCACATCCCCCCGCACGATACGCTGTGCAAGGCCTTCTACCGCCGCCGTCTTTCCTACGCCGGGTTCTCCGATCAGAACCGGGTTGTTCTTCGTTTTACGGGACAAGATGCGGATAACGTTGCGAATCTCCGGGTCACGGCCGATTACCGGATCCATCTTCTGCTCCCTCGCCTTTTCCACAAGGTCTTCCCCGTACTTATTCAGTGTGTCATAGGTCGCCTCAGGATTGTCCGATGTCACTCTCTGGTTGCCCCGCACACTGGATAATGCCTGCAGAAACGCGTCCCGGGTGATACCAAGCTCTTTTAAGATAGCTTTCATATCCCTGCTGGCGTATTTTATAAGGGACAGGAATATATGCTCCACAGAGACATATTCGTCCCCCATCTGTTTGGCTTCGTCCTCCGCGTGGACAAGCGCATTGTTCAAATCCTTTCCGATGAACATCTGCCCGCCTTGAACTTTCGGCCGCTTCCGCAGCGCCTTTTCCACTCGGTTCATGGCAGTCTCTTTATTGATTCCCATCTTCTCAAACAACTTAAGAATCAGGCTGTCCTCAATGGTGAGCAGCGCATACAGCAGATGCTCCTGCTCCACTTCTTGATTTCCATAATCAAGAGCAGTCTTTTCACATCCCTGAACTGCCATCATAGAATTTTGTGTAAATTTATTAATATTCATGCCGCATACCTCCTTAATTTTACATATGCCTTTGTGAATAATAGACATTTTTCTTTGTTCTATTCGAACTATAACACCATTCATTAGCACTGTCAAGCCTTGAGTGCTAATCATTTTGCAAAAATTTTGTGAAGCCTTGATTTTACTGACTTCACAGGTTTCTAAAATCTTTATAAATCGCATTTTGGGGGTTACTACACCATTACTACACCATTTTTTCTTGTTTTGGTGTAGTTAAATCTCCACCACTTTTTCATATCTTGCAATTTCTTCTCTTACATCTGACATATCTGCTATATGGTTGTATACATCCATAGTCACATCACTGTGAGCATGACCCATGATGTATTGTAAAATTTTAAGATTCATTCCACGCTTTGCCATGTTGGTACAAGCGGTATGCCGCAGATTATGAGCGGAAATCTTCGGGAGCAGTAAAGCCTTGCGGTGTTCTTTCTTTGCCTTGATAACTTCTTCTTTGTTGTATGTATCAACGATATTATAAAGAATATTGTTGACCGCACTAGGCATAAGCGGTCTGCCTGTCTTTGCCAGAAAGATAAAATCCGAGTAACCGTCAACCGTTTCTGTACTGTGTCTGCCGAGCATGAAATTCAATTTCCGCTGTTCTGTAAAGGCTTTCTGCACCGTCTGTGACAGGGGGATTGTCCGTATTCCGGCATCTGTCTTTGTATCGCTTGCATGAAATTTATAGCCATCCCCGAAATCCTTATAAATCAACTGATGGTTTATAAAAAGGTCTTTCTTTTCCATGTTCACATCAGACCACGTTAAACCTATCAGTTCCCCACACCTTAAACCTACCTCTAACATAATTGTAAGCATTGGAACGTATACGTTATATACATTGCTCTCACAGATAAAATTGAATAGCCTTTGCTGTTCATCAAAGGTCAGCACATCCTTTTCCTTAGCGGCTTCTCCATAATCACTTGACAAAGCATTTCTTGCCGGATTCTTGCGGATAATATCATCATCAACCGCCATTTCCAACGCCGGATATAAAAGCGTGTGAATCAGCTTGATTGTGCTGTGTGAATACTCTGCCTTTGACATCTTGGCATAAAAGGCTTTAACATGTGAAGAACGAAGCTGAACCACCTTTATATTGCCTATATCGTCTTTGGCGTGACCGTTCCACATATTCACATAATTGATACGTGTTGTCTCTGCTAATTCTTTTGTCTGCATATACCGTCCAAAAAGTGTATTGACCGTCATTTTCTTTATTGCGGCATCCGTCAGAATATTATCGTCCATATCCTTTGCAATCTGCTTTTCTTTCTCACGAAGTTCCGGCAAATCTCCTGCATAAACCGTCTGACGCTTACCACTTCTTGTATCGGTATAGCGATACATATAAAGACCGTCTATTTTTCTCTGTGATTCTCCTGTATGTAAATTTCTTCCTTTATTGTCTTTCCTTGCCATAAAAAACCATTCCTTTCGTATGGCACTCCTTTCTCTGTTCTGGAATGATTTCCGGCTTGCTTCATAAGTATATTATACCAGAAAATCATTCCAGATAACAGTAAATTGTAGCTTTTATTCAGCCAAACAGTCCAGATAATACCGCACTTTTTCAACGGAATACAGCACCCTACGCCCGATAATAATTCTTGCGCCTGCCTGCTCTCCGATTTTCTTTGCAGTAGCATGACCGCAGGAGAGCATAGCAGAAAGATTTTCAATATCCACAGTCAGCGGCTGTCCGGTCTGCCTTATTTTTGTTTTGTTCAAATAATTCACCTCACTTGTTGTCAAAAGGCAATCGGCATTGTTCCGATTCAGACAACGTATGGAATCCGGTATCTCTTTCAAGATATTCTTTTACCGAATTATAAACCATAACCTCTCCTGTATCTTCGTAATGAACAACTTTATGTATCCGTCTTAAAAATGCCTGCCATGATTCCTTATCCTCTCTCTGTATCTCTGAATATTGCTTTTCTAAAACCCAGTTTGATATTATGTAAATCTTATTGTAACACGCAAACTTATTTGAGTATCTGGATGGTAATTCTATCGGGTAGATATCACAATACAATAGCATTTCCTTTAATTTAAGTGATGAGCGAAATTCATCGAAAGCAATTACCGACTGACAATTATAACTATCAAATGGATGTAAATAATCGGTCACTCTATATACATTTACATATCCATTCTGCTCTAATACTCCACGGGTTTTTCCTGTGCCAGTTGCCCCACTGATATACACCACTTCTAAATCAAGACGAACCGTATTTTTGAACCGTTCTGTTAATATTGTTGTACGCACCTTGTCCAGTTTATCAATCTGTAAAATATAATCTTGATTCACAGCAAGTATTTCAGCATTTGTCATATCATCTAATACCATCTGATACAATTCCGACATATCATGCCTTTTCCCTTTGCTGTCCGGTGGTTGTGTTCCAAATTCTTCAAAAGAACCTTCTATTTTCGTGCCATGCTTTGAATCATGCTCCCATTTCCCCGTCTTATTTATGTATGCAACAGAATCTGAAATCGTACCTCTGCACCTATCCACATGGGCTTCTGGAAAATATCGTTTTATCATGCTAAAACGAACTCTTGAAGAAAATACAGCTAAAATATGTGTATGAAACAAAGAACCTTTTTCATCAGCCATACAGAGATAGACCAATGTTTTAAAATTCCTATGGAAAATTTCAAATATATGTTTATGTATATACCCTTTTCTAATCGGGTCATTGATTGTTAATAGATACATAAGTGATTGTGTGTCTGCTATGATAAATCAACTCCTTTTGTGCATTTTGTTCCTTATTATGAACATGATGTAAAGCCTTGTATTTCCTAGTGTTCATCATGTTTGTGCCCTGTTGGGTAATACTATACCAACAGGGCGGTTCAAAGGGCTTGCGGCTTCGCCGCCGCCCTTTGCCCGCCTTTGGACATATTAAGACAATGCTTTGATACAAATTTCCTGCATTTTCTTCACATCCTGTACAACTGGCACTTTAATAAAATGTAGTTCTGTCCCTTGAAGTAACAAAATACCTTCACCTACGCTAAATTGTCTATCCTCTATCATTTCAATGTATTCTTTCGGTATAAGCATTTCATAGATACTTCGTATAGGAGCACCTAAAACCATGATAATACCATAGTTTATACGACTTCCATCTGGAAAAGCCTTTGCATCCGGACGCTGACAGGTGCAAATCATCCTAACAGCCAGCCCTCTGCCTATCATAAGAATTTCAGCCACCTTGCTCATTACGTCATCAGCCTTTTTCTTATCTTTACGCTGTAAGTCTAAAATGTTTGCTATGTATTCATCCCACACGAGCGTAACTGGATATCTTTCCATCTCTGATCCAGATTGACGCCTTTGTAAAATATCATGAACAGCTTCTAATGCTTCGATTGATTTCTTGTATGGGTAATAACGGGAACATCCGCGCATAAATACAAAACAGTCTTCTTGTTTAAAATCGGCAAAGAAGATTTTCGATTGCGGTGATTCAGCTAAACTAAGCATCTTTATACACCGGATAAGTGCATAGGACTTCCCACTTCCAGACATTCCGCATAGTATGAGGTGGCTATTCGTTTTTAAAGATATATCAGTAAAAAGTGGTTCGCTCTTTCCGTAGTCATACCATAAGTCATAGTCATAACCGAGCATAAGACGATTATCATTCTCTATCATACAACATCCCTCTTTCAGTGCGTTTTCTACCTTTTGCAGTATATAGCAAAATTCTTTTCCCGTTATCCCTATTCTTTCCACCATACTCTATATGTGGTGTAACAAAATGAACATTCATCGAATCCTCTATTTCATTTTTACTTTCTAACCACCTTTTCAAAGGAGTATTAGAGTAAAATTCTCTTATTGTAACCTCTGTTTTTTTGTCCTGTATTTTTTTCATTAAGATTGGACATCCGTTTTGTAAGTCTTTTTCATTAAAAGCAATGATTAAATCGCCCTCATCACGCCTTGCAGTTAATTCACCAATCATATAAACAATAAATACAAATATAAATAAGAAAACAGAAATTCCTAAAATATGCACCATACTACGCCATATTGGAAGTATCAGCTTTGGCGTGTGTGAATATAAGTCTGATTTTTCTTTCCAAAACAAAATAAACCCAACCAGTACGGCAACAAAAAGGCTATTGAGATATGGCTTAAAAATCAACTGCTGAACACCTAAGCGAAACCTCAGATAACGCTTTATCCTCTTATATTTTTTATGTAAATATTCACTTTTCTTTAACATATCTACTTGTCTCCCTTATTCTTTTGTCAGAGGGAATATTATATCCCCTCTGACAAGGCATAATCATATTTTACGCCTTTGTAATGGCTTCAATTTTCCCTTTACGATTAAAGGAAATTTCAAGAACATCATTGATTTTGGTTTGCTCCGGTAATGCAATCTCTGGCTTTATAAAGAATCTTTCTGCACACATACCCTGTACATTTTCATCTTTAAAAACGCAAAAGATATTAGTTCCATTGATTATCTCACCATTTTTGTTAGTGAAGTTCATAGGCTGAATACCAACTAATTTAGTCTGCATATGTTCTTCCCCCTTTCTTAAATATTCGGTAGCGCTCCGTACTGTTAGTATACTCTAAAATACATATGATGTAAAAGTAAGTGTATTACTATTATTATTTTTGACAAAAAGTAATATAAATACTTTTATTTTTGCATAAGTATTGATATTACTTTGATTATGTATTATAATTATCACAAAATACATTTAAAGAAAGGGATGGAATCAAAAATGGATTTTGAAGAAATCAAGAATAATGTTGGGTCAAATATTAGAGCGTTAAGAAAAAGCCATGAAGAGACACAGGAAGATTTAGCAAATGCCATTAATATTTCAAAGGAAAGTATAGCTAAAATCGAGCAGGGAAATGTCTGCCTAACTCTTGAAAATCAATGCAAAATTGCTGAACATTACCATGTTTCTCATGACTATATTTTGAAAGGTGATGGTTATGGAACTATTTTAGAATCATTAGAATCATTTATCTCCTTTAAGCTCCAAGACTGTACTGTTGGCAACCAAAAATTACAATATCCGCAACTAGAAATAAATCAATTCTTATTTAATTATCTATTACAATCTGCTCGTGCAGAACAAGCCAAAAATATTCCAGATAAAATCAGAAAACTTTGGCATGACGAGGAAAAAAAGAACTTTTTTGATAGTATGAAAAACAATGTTCAAAAAACAATTAGACTTGCTCTAGTTAAAACAGAACTCATATTTCCCGATAGTAATAAGGAAGATTGGAAACAGACCGATTTATTACGAGAAATAGATAAGAGTATAGATAGCTTGTTCGTTGAATCAAACTCACCGAATGATTAGACATAGGACTAGCGTATTTACGTGGTAATTTTAGTTCTAATCTTATCCGAAGTAACACAAAAAGGATATTCCAATGTTTGTTTCGGAATATCCCTTTTCCTATTGCAGTGTTGGGAGTTTTTACTTAGTACCACACAGGGTCATTGGGGTCATAATCTGGTGGGGTCACATCATTTCCATCCTTATCATAAAAATGAATATCATTTCCAGAACTAGAATCGGATGAACCAGAATTGGATGAACCAGAATCATAATACCCACTTCCAGAACCAGAATCAGATGAACCGCCCCCATAATAATTACTTCCAGAAGAATCACTACTTGATGAAGCTTGCGCTTCTTGTACCGCTTGTGCTGCTTCTTCGGCTACTCTTTTTGCTTCGGCTTCCTCAGCCACCTTTTTAGCCGCCGCTTCCTCTGCTTCTTTCTGCTCTATCGCTTTAATTCGAGTATCATATGAAGCGATTATTTTATTGACAGATTGACTATATACTTCGGCTTCTTTCTCTGTACAGACAATACCTGTTTCATCTTCAATAGTTTTTAGTAATGTTTCAAGGTTCGTTTTGGTTGTTGAAATTTTATTTTTATCAGTTATTTCATTCACCTTTTCTAATGTATTATCTGAAAGTGTCTTGTCATATACATCTGTGAAATAGTGCTGCATTGTTTCAATTTCTTTTTCATATTTTACAGTGATTTCATTGATTACCTTATCAGATTTTTTGTATTGTTCATAATCCTTTATAAAAGATTTAAGCGAATCTAGTTTCTCACTATGTTCTTTTTTCTTTGAAAAATTCTCCTGTACCTGTGAAATCTGCTTTTCATAATTGCGAATTTGTTTTTGCTTTTCATATGTGCGATATGTATTGATACCAATCATCACAGCAATTACAAGAACAATCACACCGATTATTACACCTATTACTTTACCTTTTTTTGTAATATTAAATTTCTTCATTTATCATCCCTCTTCTCATGGTATTAGATATTCATATTTTACCAGAGTGTGAGGAACATTACAATACTTGCATTGCAATTTGCAATGCATACTTATTAGTTTATTTGCAATACCATTATATATACAGGAGGTATTGCTTATGAGTTTTCAACTAAAACCAAACAGAAAAGAAACAGAAAACAAGACAATCAGATTTCCTTTACCGTTAATTGAAAATATCAACAAGGCTATCGAAAATCAAGATGTGACTTTCTCTCATTTTGTTATACAGGCTTGCGAATATGCTTTAGAAAATATGAATACAGATGAAACTACTCTAACAGATGATACTGAATAGTAATCAAGGGATATTCCAAAATAGTGAATTGGAATATCCCTTTTGCTAGTATGGGTTTATCAAATAGATTAACTACCGCCAGTAAATCCCCACTCTTACGAGTGCCTACGGTAAAGGGATTGACAGGCTATTGGCTACACCATTTACTACACCATTTTCAAATCTAAAGACACTTTTTGATGAACGCTGATAAAAAGTCAAACATTACATAAAGCCTGTAAATAAGGCGTTACGCCACTTGATGAAGCAAGTCGGAAACCATTCGCAGATAACAAGACCTGAGTGCTAATTTTTTGTTTATTCTTGTCTCTTATTACTTCGGCACAGCTATTTGCAAAAAATCAGAGTATAAGCATAACAATGAGTGTGTCTGCTTGTAATTCCGCCTTCACACTCCCGCCTAGTTTTTCTGTGAGCACTTTTACAACAGCAAGTCCTAACCCGGTACTTCCGTTATTCCTTGACTTATCAGCGGTATAAAACCGTTCAAATAAACGCAAAACGTCGATTTCTTCCGCACTGTCCACCGTATTTTTTATGAGGAACGTGATTTTCCCTGCTGCCTGCTGTTCCAGACTCATTTCTATGATACCGGCCGAATAACGGATTGCATTTGTCAACAGATTTTGCAGAATCCTCTCAACCATGCTCCGGTCCGAACAGAGGAAAACGGAATGCTCCGGCATTCTTATTTGCGGCCGGATGTTTTTATGCTCCAATGCGGGATAATTTTCTGTCACAAGGTTCATTAACAAATTGGAAAAGTTAAAGGTTTCTTTTTGCGGATTTACCTGCTCTGTGTCCAAGACAGAAAGACTGTAGAAGGTTTCTACCAGTTCTTTCATTCTTTCGGCTTTACTTAGAACCGTTTCTACACGCTTCATCTGCTCCGCCGACATGGTTTCTTTTTTTAATAACTGTAAATGTCCAAGAATGACTGTCAGGGGGGTGCGTAAGTCATGGGATATATTCGCAATTGATTCTTTCAAATGCTCTTCATGCTGCAATGCGCCTGATACAGCCAGTCTTTGCTTCGCATTATACTGGTTCAGTACCCCCGCAAGACACTCCAGATCTTTATCAATAAGGGAAATGTCCAACATTTTTTCTGTATTACCACAAGTCAGGTCTTTCATTTGCCCAAAAAGACTTCGGATTTGCTTTTTCAGTCTTATATACTTATACAGCATGAGCAGAAAAAGTCCTGCTGAAATATATGTCAATAATTCTATGTCGGACACCCCCTTTATTGAAGATCACATTGATGAAACTTTATCCACGCCGGAACTATCAGCAGGCTTCCCCATACCACTCCGTTCAAGACTGCCGTTAACTGAAAAAACGCGTCCGTACTTACGGCCATTCTGATTTGATAAATAGGTAAAAAATCCACCGGTAATTCCAGCATCATACCGTAGCCAAGGTAAAGACTCAGTACAAAGGTAACAACCACAGTAACAGCAACCGCCTTAACAGAGCTGCGTAAACAGCAGCAAACAAGTATTGCAATCAGAAATACAGCGCTGTTCAATAAGCAGGAGTAGACAACTGCCTTCACTACATTATAAAAAATTACTCCGCCGTCATCCATTCCAAATCTGAAAAATTCTCTGATACACCCGGCGAGCGGGTAGATAAGCGCCATGATATGAAACGCAGCCAGATAGGTAATGATCTTGCTTGCAAAAATCGCTTTTCTGGAATGTCCGGCGCTGATTTCCAAGTCAATCGTCCGATGAGAAAATTCCTGCCCCAAAATCAGGGACAGGATACCCGATATGATAATGAGAAGGAAGGTAGAATCATAAACCATTCCGTTAAATATATCCGCGAGAGACGCGGCTTCCCCGCCCGACGGCCCCATGACCTCCGAAACGTAAGTATCTGCGGTTAAAAATCCCATAAGAAATATGCCGATGATTCCGCACCAATAGAAAAAATTATGTGATAATTGGTATCTCTCCATTTTCAATAAATTACCCACGCAAAACACCCCCTATTATTTCAAATCCGAGAAACAAAACCCAAAGTATGCGCCCAAACAGGAAAAAGAAATCCATAAAAAGTCTGTCACGATAAACTGTAACGATTGTTGGCCTAAAGATACAAGACGAAGCTGCCCCATCGGCAATATTTTTGTGATTATCTGTGCCTGTTCTCCGTTCATCAAAAAAATCATCAGGAAAAAGAGAACCATCGGAACGACTAAAGTTCTTCCTATGTCACGAAAGAGAAAGGAAAACAAAAGAGGAAGCATGCACATTGCCGACACGGAAAGGGCGATTATAGCCATGTTAATCCATACATCACTGGAAAGGGCAAGCGTTTCGTCCAAGAAAAGAACGCCTGCCAAGCCATGGATAAGAAGCGGGAACACCAAAATCACAAAACAAGCAATTTCATACACCAAAGTTTTCGCAAATACCACATGACTTCTTTTGTGTCCGGCACTGATATAGGAATATAAGGTTCCCTGTTCAAAATCATTTCCTACGAATAATACAGAAAAAACAATTGTCAGAAAAGAAAGCAGCGGGGTATTATACAAGGATGCCGAGAACAGATTCGCGGTTTCCCCATTGCTGTCTAACAATAAGATACTGCTTAAAAAGAAAGTAAACAATCCTGTCACCCCAAAATACCGGCTGTGGAAAAGCTTATAAAATTCAGCTCTTAGGAGATTTGCCATTGTTCGTTCCTCCTATTTTCCCTAAAAAATAATCTTCCAGCGTATCGCCGGATATAGACAGGCCTGTGACAAGAATATGGGCATCTGACAGAACGGCAGCAACCTTTTCCACATCATTTAGATAATCGTACAACCGAATCGTATCATCCGGCATCAGTTTAAAATTATCTGTATGAAGCCTTTCTTCCAAAACCAGCATCGCTTTTTGCACATCTGCCGTCTTCACCGCAATATGCCGTTTACACCTTTCATTTAACTCATGCTCCGGTATTTCTTCTATAATTCTCCCTTTATCAATCAAAATGAACTCGGATGCCGTTTGGTATAGTTCCTCTAAGATGTGGCTGGAAATCAATATGGTCATCCCATATTCTTTGTTTAAAGATTTCAACAGATTTCTGACCTCCACGATACCGGCAGGGTCAAGGCCATTGATTGGTTCATCCAATATTAGGAATTCTGGCGTATTGAGAAGCGCAATGGCAATGCCAAGGCGCTGCCGCATCCCCAGCGAAAAATTGCGGACGTTTTTTCTTCCGGTATCTCCTAGACCGACCAGCTCCAAGGTTTTTTCAATTACCTGCTTATCCGGGATTCCCCGTTGAATACGCTGTACTTCCATATTCTGATATGCAGTCATAGTCGGGAACAGCGCCGGTGTTTCAATCATACAGCCAATCCGTTTCCGCTGCTCCTGCAATTCCTTCATCCCCGACTTTCCCCACAAAGCCAACGTACCGCTTGTCGGGAAAGCCAAACCGGTAACTAATCTTAAAAATGTGGTTTTTCCTGCACCATTCTGACCGATAAATCCATAAATTTTCCCTTTTTCAATCTGCAAATCGATATGCTCTAATGCCGTCGTTTGTCTATACATTTTCGTTAAAGAGCGTGTTTCTAAAATCACTGCACTCATGTTCAAAACCTCCTTTACTTTCCCCAGTATAATGGAAACTCTTAAAGAAAATCTTAAATGATGACCGAAAAACATAAAGAAAGCATAAAGACGAGAGATTATCCCTTGTCTTTATGCAGACGATAGCCAATGCCCCAGACCGTATCTATAAATTCTTTTTCCGGGCAGATATTCTTTAATTTATTTCTTATATTACTGATATGTACATTCAGGGTGTTATCCTCATTGAAATATTCCGTTCCCCAAACACTTTGAAATAGATTTGCTTTTGAAAAAATCTTATCCGGATACTTCATCAGCAGTTCCAATATAGAAAATTCCTTTGCTGTCAAAGATAATTCAATCCCTCGTACAGAAGCCGTATTCTTTTCAAAATCCAATGTCAGCTCTTCATATTGTAAGATGTCCTGTGTGTTGCTCTGATACCGCACCCTGCGCAGGCTGCTCTCGATTCTGGCAAGCACTTCTTCCATATCAAATGGCTTCGTAATATAATCATCTGCGCCCAAACGCAATAAATCAATCTTATTCTGCGTCGTTTCTTTGGCAGATATAATAATAACCGGAGTTGTAAAATGTTTGCGTATATCCGACAGAACAATATCACCGCTCCTATAGGGGAGCATAATATCCAAAATAAGCAAATCTATTCTGTTCTCACGCAGAAATTCTGATACATGGAGCCCGCCATATTGACAGAACACCTCATATCCATTTTCTTTTAAGAAGTCAGCCAACAGTCTATTGATTTCTAAATCATCTTCAACAATCAATATCCTTTCCATTGCAGTTTCCCTCTTTTCTATTCCTTGAACCGGTATCCGACTCCCACCTCTGTCAGGATGAACCTTGGATTGGTCGGCTCTTTTTCAATCTTTCTTCTCAGCGCCGCCATGAACACGCGCAGATTCCCGGACTCTACCCCTTGAGAGCTGCCCCATATCTCACTGAGAATATAATTATGTGTCAATACCTTCCCTCTATTGTCAATCAAAAGATTCAATATCTTATATTCCATCGGCGTTAAATGTATCTCTTTTTCATCCACCGTCACCAGATGCTTTTCCCGGTCGACACACAGATAATCAAACTGATAGACTTTCTCCGGATTCTCATTCTGTATAATCAATGATTTTCTTAATCCTACACGTATCCGGGCCAGAAGTTCTCCCATATAGAAGGGCTTGGTTACATAGTCGTCCGCCCCCATGTCCAGCGCTTGAATCTTCTGCTGCTCTTCCTGCCTCGCACTGACAACGATTACAGGTATCTGGGAAATCTCTCTTATCGTCCTTAAAACTTCTATGCCGTCCCCGTCCGGGAGGCCTAGATCCAGAATTACGATATCCGGGCGGTTTGCGTAAAACAGGCTCAGCGCTTCCTCCACGGACTTTGCCACATAGTAGCCATAATTCTCCTTCTTTAAGCTCATTGAAATGAAATTTATAATGTATTTATCGTCCTCTACTATCAAGATATATTTTTTATCGTCCATCTGCCTCTACCTGTTCTGCATTCAGCCAGAATACAAACCGTGCTCCGCCTTCCTCTCTGTTTTCTGCGTATATCTGTCCTCCGTGAGCCTCCACTACTGCCTTGCAGATTGCAAGGCCTAAGCCGATGCCCCGCTGGCCGTCTTCCTTTCCGTCTGATCTGGAAACAAACTCGTCAAATACCTGTGACTTAACCTCTTCTGCAATGCCGTCTCCGTCGTCCTCCACACAAAAGTATACCTTTTGCTCAGCAAATGTGACTGTCACAGTGATACACCCGCCCTCATTCGTATGTTTCAGCGCATTGTCCAAAAGATTAATAAGCACCTGCACCATCATTTTGCCATCCATGGGCGCCACGACCAGTTCTTCCGGCAGATACACTTCAAATCTGCGCTTATCCCTCAGACCGATCACATGTGTGGCCGCTTCATAGATAATGTCATCCACGACCTCCGGCTGCTTTTTTATATAAAACTGGCCGCTGTCGATCTTAGTCATGCTCAAAATATTCTCTACCATCTTCATCAGCCAGACTGCCTGTTCCTGTATATCCCCCGCCAATTCTTTCCTTGTCTCTGTGTCCAGCTCTCCCGCGTCGGACAGGAGGCCACAGTCTCCCAGAATCCCGGTGAGCGGCGTTCTAAAATCATGGGATATGCTGCGGAGCAGACTGCTTTTGAGCCGCTCTCGCTCCATCTGTGCTTTCGTATCCTCCGCGATCTTCATCTGGGTCCGGAAACGGACAGTGAGGCTGGAGGCGATAAACGCCGTCATCAGGAAAAATGCCATCAAGACAACATCGTTTTGATTCATAATTGCGAAAGTATGCAGCGGCACCGTAAAAAAGTAATTGAATACCAGTACACTGATGACCGCGCCTGCCGCGCCGTAAAAGTACCCACTTGTACACACAGTTATCAGCAGGACTCCCACGATATACACCATTAAGATATTCTCTTTCCCGATACCCGTTCGTTTTAATACAACAGAGACGCCTGAAGCGGCAGTCAGAATTGCGGCAGAACGTATTATGTATTTTAATATATCTCTCTTTTTATTCATTTTCTTGTCTCTTTAGTTTTTTATTCTTAGCTACTATCATACTCTACATTCTGTTTTTCCGTCAACCTTTTCTCACGGTGGAAAATTTAGTTTTCTATGACGGAAAAAAGTGCCGTATATTCTTTCATACGGCACTAAAAAACATGTAAATTATTTGATACTCGCAAGCATTTTATCGATATCCTTTGTAAGTCCGACTACCATCAAATGATCATCTCTCCCCATCACATAATCGGTTCTCGGAAGTACAATCAGCTCAGAACCTGTACGGATGCCGAACACACTCACATGATAAATGGCTCTGATATTCGCCTGTCCGATTGTCTTTCCTATCCAGTCCGTCCGCGGCTGAATCTCAAAAATGGAGTAATCTTTGCTCAGTTCAAAATAGTCAAACACATGGTTGGCACTGTATTTGACTGCCAGACGTTCCGCGATATCCCGGTCCGGATAAAACACCTCGTCCGCGCCATTTCTCAGAAGAAACTTGGCATGAATATCTCTGTTCGCCTTACTCACTACATACTTTGCCCCAAGCTCTTTCACAAGACTGGTTATCTCAAGGCTGCTCTGGAAATTGGCCCCGATACACACAAAGCAGATATCGAAGTTGCCCACACCCAGGCTCCGCAGTACATCTTCATTGGTGCAATCCCCAACTTTTACTGCCGTCGCATAGGCAAGCAGATCCTCCGTAGCCGCCTCGCTCTTGTCAATTATCATGACTTCATTTCCAAGTCTCGTCATCTCTGTACACAGATGATGCCCAAATCTCCCCAAACCGATAATTAAAATCGACTTCATTTTTCTGTTCCCTCTCTTTAACCTATCATAATCTTTTCGGCCGGCTGTTTCACCGGAGCGTCGTGTTTATGCCCGCGTAAGGAAAGCGCAAAGGTCAAGCTTCCTATTCTTCCGCAGTACATTAAGAATATAAGAACCACCTGTGAGAATGCACAGATATCACGGGTAATCCCCGTGGACATTCCCACCGTGCCCATAGCTGAAATCACCTCGAACAAGGTGTCCGTCAGCCCAAAGGACTGTAATGACATCAGAACCATTGTGGCCGTGATCGTCAAAAACAAGTTGGTACAAAGCACCGTACTTGCTTTACGAATCGCACCGTCGTCCAGCCTTCTGTTAAATACATTACAGCAGGCCTGCTGCTTTAAGTTGGCTTTTACATATACAGCCAGCACGACCAACGTAGTCGTTTTGATACCGCCGGCCGTGGAACCGGGGCTTCCCCCGATAAACATAAGTATCATAGTGAGGAACTTGGAGCTCTCTTGAAGAGCCGCCGTATCCGTCGTATTGAACCCCGCAGTACGTGCCGTGACAGAATTAAAGAATGAACTAAATATCTGCTCTGTCGTCGACATATCTGCCAATATGTGATTTCTCTCTATAAGATAGAACAACGCAGCCCCTGAAAATATCAAGATTCCCGTCGTCAAAAGCACTATTTTTGTGTGCAGGCTATATCTTTTTATATCGAACTTGTGGATAGTCACATCATTCCAGACAAAAAAGCCGATACCGCCTATTATAATCAAGGCCATAATAACGAGATTGATTATCCAGTCACCCGCATAAGCGGTAAAGGAACCGTACTGCTCTTCACATCCCATCAAGTCAAACCCTGCGTTGCAGAATGCCGACACGGAATGGAAAATCCCGTACCATACCCCTCTCCAGAAACCAAATTTGGGAATAAATCTAAGGGCCAGCATAAGCGCCCCCACAGATTCAAACAAAATGGTTCCTTTCATAATTTTTTTGGCCAGTTTTACGATGCCGCCAATCTGCATGCTGTTGATGCTTTCTTGGAGAATCCCTCTCGTTCTCAAGCCGATTTTCCGGCGCAGTACAATGGCCACATAGACCCCCAAGGTCATAAATCCCATGCCGCCGATTTGTATCAGAACCAAAATCACAACCTGACCGAACAAAGACCAGTGCGTCCAAGTGTCCACCACTATCAAGCCTGTCACGCAGGCGGATGATGTGGATGTAAACAGGGCATCTAAGAACGGCGTGCCCACTCCTTCTCGCGAAGAAATGGGGAGCATCAAAAAAATGCTCCCTAGTAAAATAATCAACACATACCCAATCACTATCATCTGCGTCTGCGTCAGTTTCTTATATAACAACTGCATTATAAATCCCTCTTCTTACTCACTCTTTATGCTTCTGCTCCTGCTGCTGATGCTCCACGTACCTGTCAAGTTTTTTCATCAGATGCATGCCGAAAACAAATAAAAAGACTGCTATTATTAAATATATTATAATCTCTATAATCGAAAACATACTCTCACCGCCCTAGTTCATCCACGCAGCATTCCGCATGAACACTATGTTATAGCCATTTTTCCCCAAATATCAGGTTACATACATGATAGTACGTTTTCCGTTAAGATTGTGCTAATATTATCATTTTTCATATTAAATTGTCATTTAGATTGTATGTTGCAGTGTTAAGATTGTGTTAAGATTTTTTGTACCTGATAATAACTCCGGCCGCCATTAAAATTATCCCTGCCGCCAAGAGCCAGTATTTGGTCTGGAAGTCGCTTATCATCCCAAATGGATAGAATTTTTTCAGATATTTTGCCCCCATCCCGATAGCGGCCGCGTAGTATACCAGCGGGGCCATATAGCCGATAATCAGGTTGTCGCTCAGTCCATATGCAAAAACTCCAAGCCCGCCAAATGCTATGATTTCCGCCATAGTTCCGAAGTAATATTTCCCAAACTCCATCTCGCATCTGCCACTCTTCATAACTGTCATATATGTGGCCACCATCAGCACGGCAGCCGTCAGGCTCAACAAGATGCGTATACAATAAATCTCTGTAATCCGCGTATATTTTGACGTTATCAAGTCCCGCAGGTCACGGTTTTGTTCTGGCAGGAACACCGGTGTAAAGAGTATGATTCCTATCAATGCGACATAGGTCTCTAACACCTTAGCGCTCTGCACTTGGTCAAGATTTTGTATTCCAAGCACCAGCGGTGAGAAAAGCAGCATCGCCGCGCAGACTAAGATATGGAGCCAGGCATTATGCCTGAGTTGGTTTTTTCCGATTGCGCAATATTTTTCCACGTCTCTTCAAGTGCCCCTTTCTCTTTTTTTCATAGATCCATATGGTTGCAGCTATCAAGGCAGCCGCCAGCAGTGTGTAAAAAGCCCGGTTCATGGCCAGCTGCGTAAACCCTTCTTTAAATCCGCTGTAATTCATCTCCGTGTTGTGCCGTGGAATCAGATTCCACCCATATTGGCCGCCGTATATTCCTGCCACACCGATCTGAAGGCTGATGAACCACCATGCCGCCTGAACAAGTACTCCAAGCGCTGTATCTGTAAGCTCCGTAAAGAACATTCCCACAGCGGTGACCGCCAGAACTGTAGGTAAGAGCCAGCCGAAATCGTATTTTAAAAATGCCAGATAGTCTAAGGAGATTTGGCTTCCTTTTGTAAAAATCATGCTGTCCACCGTTGGAACAAGCGATAAAATTATGATTGGCGCCATCATCATAACTGTCATGGCAGCAAAGCGGCTTGTGATGATAACCGCCGAGGATGCGCGTCTGGCATAGATTAAATCCTGCATCTGGGCTCTTCTGTCTCTCAGCATCCGGGTAGCCACGACAAAAATCGGTAGAATACCCGCCATAATTCCCATGTAATCGCAGAACAGCCGTGTATATCCTCCGGTATACCCGTCTTTGTCCGTCAGATTTTCGTATGCCTTCACAGCGCCCTCATAGTCTAGGCTGAGCCGGGTCTCGCTCTTCAGGCTTTCCTCTGTAAACGAAGAGCCGGGGCCTAACATGTCGGTCACCTTCTCCATTTCATTCAAAAAAGCCTCATATGTCAGCCCTTTTTTCGGCTCGATAAGATAAGGTTCCGTTGTCACGTCATGTTTTTCGAAGTAGGCCGCAAGATGCTCCTCTATTTTGTCAGGCTCTATTCCAGTGGTCTCATTGATAATACGTCCCACTTCTTCTTGTTCACTCTCACTCAGCCTGACATCCTTGGCATAGCCTACCGGATAAGTAGTAAAAGAACCATAGTAATATCCCCACGCCAGCTCTCCCAGCGCCTTGCGCATCAGATCCTGTTCCGTAACGTCTTCTTTAAATCCATATGCCTGATAATTATCCTGTCCTCTTTCCGGGGGCTGCAGCATATTATCCTTCATACTTCCCATCTGGCTGCTAAAGAATACTACAAGGCACACTACGTAAAGCCAGTAAATCAAGCTCTTGCCGACTTGGGCACATTCTTTTTGAAATAGTCTTAAGAACATGTCCCTTCCCCCCTTCCCTGCATCAGATACATGTAAGCATCCTCCACACCTGCCTCACAGAGAGAAGCGCCTGCAAAGGGCTGTTTTTCCGCAATAAAACGAACCATTACGTTGTTGCCGAGAGCCAGCATGCTTGTGACAATATACTTCTGCTTCAACTCCGGAAGCTCCTTCTTGCTGATTTCTGCCTTGTAAACTTTGGATTCCACCATGTGGAGCAGCTCTTCCACCGTCCCTTGAAAGAGGATTCTCCCATCGTCCAGCACGGCGATATTCTCGCAGGTGGCTTCGATGTCCCCTACAATATGAGTAGACAGGATAACAATCCGTTCTTGTGCGATCTCACAGAGTAGATTACGGAAGCGGACTCTTTCCTCGGGGTCAAGCCCGGCCGTAGGTTCGTCTACAATCAAAACTCTCGGATTATGGAGGATTGCCTGTGCGATGCCCAGACGTCTCTTCATTCCGCCAGAAAGTGCTTTGACCTTTGTGCGGTAATTGTCCTGAAGGTTCACCTGCCTTAGCAGGCCGGGGATTCGCTTTCGTCTCTCCTCTTTTGTCAGGCCTGATAAAACGCCCAGATAATCCATCGCCTCATAGACAGACATGTTAGGATACATAGAAAAGTCCTGCGGCAGATATCCTGTGATTTTGCGGATCGCCGAAGCGTGCTCTACCGGTATTCCGCATATACTCACCTCTCCCCCCTGCTTCTCGTGGAGGGTGGCCAGCACTTTCATAAGCGTAGTCTTCCCTGCCCCGTTCCTGCCCAGCAGCCCGAACATGCCCTTGTGGATGGTCAGGTTCACATCGGTTAAGGCCTGCTTCTTTCCATAATATTTATCCAAATGCCGTATCACGATTTCTGTATTTTTACTCATGTTTCTCTTCCTTTCTTTGTTGATAAAGAAATTCTATCCACAAATTCTCTACACTTTTCCTAGAAAGTTTTAAGATTTTCGATAGGAAAAAGAAACACTTACCAAAGCGCCGCCATACATGCTGTTGGCAAGGCTCAGACTGCCGCCGTGTCTGGCGCAGAGCTGCTGTGCGATATGGAGGCCGATTCCGAAATGCTCTTCTCTCTGCCCTTCCCCGTGGAAATAGGGAAGTACGGCCTTTTTCAATTCCTCCTCGGTAAAGCCCATGCCGTCATCTTTCACGTAAAGAATCAAAAGTTCTTTTTCCGTTTCTATATCCATGGATATTTCAACCATGGAGTGTGCAAATCGGATTGCGTTGGAAAGGATATTGTCAAATACTTCCATAATCATAATTTCATCTATCCAAAGGATGTGGCTGCCGTCCTCGGTGTTTGTCCCGTGTGCCTCTGTGAAACAAATTTTTATATCCCCAATTTCATCCAGTGCGGCGGCTGTCTCCGAGAGGCGGCTCTTCAGTCTGGCGGCCGTAATCTCCGTCTTCTGGGGCTGCATTTCCTCGAAGCTTCTGATATTTTTCATGGTCCGGCTGTAGGCTGTGAGCCGCTCCAGATGCTGAGACATCAGTTTCAGTGTGCCGGTCAGCTTTTCTTCACTTACTTTTCCTTCTGGAATGTACCGGTAAAGGAAGTCGGTATACCCTTTGAGGACGGTGAGAGGCGTACGCAGGTCATGGGCAAAGGCGGCATTGATCTTCTTCTGTTCCTCTATCAAATTCCAGAGTTCTTCCTTGTTGGACACCAGTTCCTGCCTCATGTCTTCAAATGAACTGCACAATTCCCCCATCTCGTCTTTGTTTTCATAAACAATCTCAAAATCCAGATTGTTGCATTTTATCTCCTCGGTGCTCTTCCTCAATATATCAAAAGGCCCTCGCAGCCTTGTCTTATAAAATCTAAACGCCGCAAGAACCATGAATAGCCCCACATAAATGAGCGGAGAGAAGGCTATGATTGTGTTTAATACTGCCACGATATTCTGGTCCCTCTGCGGCATTTCCTCCACCATGCTCTGGGGATAGGCCAGATAATTTTCTCCCCGGATTGTGTAGACTTGACCGCCGCTTTCCTGATTTCTGCGGAATATCATAGAACTCCATCTCTCACAGAACACGTTGGTCACACGTGCGCAGATAAAACCTGCCAGCAGAGCCGCCAGCAGATAGAGGAGAAGCGCCCGTCTTATGGGAAGGTCCGCTGCCCTGCGCCTCAAATGCTCCAGTTTTTCGTTTATCCAATCCATCGATATCCCACTCCCCACACAGTCTCAATGATTTCCTGCTCCGTGAACTGATTTATTTTCCCTCGTATTCTCCTGATATGCTCTGAGATGATGCTGCTGTCGCCTCCCGCATCATAGCCTCTCGTCTTCTCGTAAATACTGTCTTTGCTGAATACCTGTCCGGGATGTAAAGATAAAAGCTCCACAATTTCGTATTCCGTTTTCGTGAGCACCACCTTTTGTTTTTTACAGTAAACCGTTCTTTCACTATAATGAATGGCCACGTCACCGCAGATTTTGACAGAACCGTCTCCCCTGCGGCGCTCCTCCCGCCTCAAGTGTGCCATGACTCTGGCTCCCAGCTCCTCGATGCTGAACGGCTTCATAATATAGTCGTCCCCGCCCATGACAAACCCATTCACCCGGTCCTCCTCCTCAATCTTCGCCGTCAAAAATAAAATAGGGCAGCTGACATGCTCCCTTATTTTCCGGCATACCTCCAGACCGTCCAAGTCCGGCATATTGATATCCAGAAGAATCAAATCCGGATTCAGGCGCACCTTCTCAAGCGCCGCAAGCCCCCCGCCCGCAGTGATCACCTCATATCCCTGTATTTCAAAATAATCCCGAAGAAGAGAAACAATCCCCTCCTCATCGTCCACGATCAATATTTTCTGAGCCATGCATACCCTCCTTTTTCACTAGATTATAACACGAAATTGTCTACAAAATTCCTACAAATTCTTAATGGGGACAGGTCCCAACGCGTTGGGACCTGTCCCCATTAAGAATTTAGTACTTTTTTTAAGATAATTTGCTCGAATTGTTGTACAGGTATGGGACGTTCAAAGTAATATCCCTGCAGATAGTTGACGGGCACTTTGTCCATTATATCTAAAATCTCTGCCGATTCTACGCCTTCTACAACTACATTGATTTGTAATTTTCTGCAAAGTGAAACTACACTTTCTATGATTGCCAGATCTACTGTATTTTCTCTGGACAATCCGCGCACGAAGGAATGGTCGATTTTGATAGAATCTGCGGGGAGGTTTTTCAGCAAAAGCAGTGTGGAGTATGCTATTCCAAAATCGTCCAGTGAAATCCTGAACCCAAAGTCCCGAAGCTGTTCAAAGCATTTTGCCAGATAGGTAAAATCGTCTACCTTGGAGCTTTCTGTCAGTTCTATGCTGATGAGTGCGGGATCAATCTGATATTCCTTGGCCTTTTCTATCAAATAGTCTACGAAGGAGCTGTCCTTAAACTGTATATATGAGACATTGAATCCTACCCGAAACATTCCATACTCGCGCTGCCACTGTCTGGCTTGTCTAAACGCTTCTTCCCCCACCCAGCGTCCTACCTCGTTTATCCTGCCGCTCTGCTCGAGGATTTTTATGATTTCTCCGATATTTCCATAAATCCCCTCTTCTGTCCTCCATCTAAGCAAAGCCTCACAGCTGGCAGCCTGAAAATCAGACTTGTTGACTATTGGCTGAAAATATAGTTCGAATCCTTGAAAATTCTTTCGTACACACCGGTCCACCTCTTGAATGAGTCTGGCCTTTCTATTGTGATGCTCAGCAATCTCTCTGGAGAAAAACACTAGTTTCCCGCGCTCATACTCTTTGGCGTGTTCCAGCGAATGCTCCATATTTGTTATCAATATATCCCTTTTCTCTCCGTCCTGCGGATAAAATACCGCCCCGCCTGACACCTCGATGCTGATCAGCAGGTTCCTCTGCTGGCCCAAGCCTATGCCAAGCCTCTGAATCTCCGCAAAAAGTGCTTCGGTATCCCCCCTTGTACTGCCGGGGGACACAATAATGAACTCATCCCCCTCCAGCCTGTACAGATACCTCTTCCCTTCGCAATAATCCTGCAGCCTTCCACAGAATTCCTGTAGTATTACGTCCCCGGAACTGTAGCCGTAATTATTGATGACCCTGCGGAAATTGTCAATTCCAATCAACAGCACGGTGCCAGAATGACTGGAAAAGTCCAGATTATTGAATTCATAAAATGTCTTGAGATTGGTCAATGGATCATACTTGTTCCTCGCGTCCAGTCTTGTCATCATCCCGGCGAAGATTTTCGGGCGGCGCGCGTCGTCGTAGACCATAGTCCCCCGGCACTCCAGCCAGACATAATCTCCGAATCGATTCATTGCCCGGTATTCGCATTTATGCTTTTGCTGCTTTCCAGAAAAGACGGCGTCAATATCTGCCAAATAGCGCGCCCTGTCCTCGGGATGAATCTTCTCCATCCAGATATTGGCCGCCCCTTTCATGTACTCGCCCGGCAGTCCAAAATACTCGACAGCATTTAGGGACCAGCGGGACAAATCCTGACTCACGTCACAAACATAAATATATACATGGTCAGATGCCTCCGCGAATGCTTCAAACAAATCATTTTCCAAAATCAAATTCATTTTTTCGCCTCTTTTCTCTTCCACGACAATTTCTTCTTATTGTATAATATTTTACCTATTGAAAGAGTAAATAACAAGGCAGCTTAACAAAATGACCAATATCCCGATGAAATTTACAAATTGTTTTATCCTTTCACAAATATCACAAACCGAATCAACGTATACACGGTCAAAATGCCGGCAATGATTGTCTCAATCAGTACGACATACTGCAGAAATGGCAGCGGCTGTCCCATATTTGCCAGACATGCCATCGTCATTTTCATGGCAATGGCGGAAATGACAAAGGGAAAGGTAAATGCCGCGCAGCTCGGATAAAATTTGAGCTTTAAGAATGCCGGCAGCTTTATCAGCACCACCACATAAATGACACTTGAAAGAACCGCCATAAACCCGATGAGACCGATTGATTTGGGCATGACAGATTGTATATATCCGGCCAGACACAGGCTCACCGGTGCAGTATAGATGCAGAACAGGGAACGTGCCGGCTCCGGGATTTCCCTGCACTTTACATAGCGGACAGTCACGAGGACTAGTAACAGCAGTGCGCAGACAAATCCAAACCAGAACGCCACCGTGCCGATTCCGGTCTTTTCAAATACCGGCGCCGTCACCGCCGCCACGGCAATCCCTACATATACAATAAAATAGCTGGCAAACACGGTGGGCAGCTTTAATTTCAGCATGAATTTTGTGGTAAAATATAAAATAAGTACAATATGCAGTATTATACCTGTATACCAAATGATGACAGCCCCGCCCTTTATATAGGGTTTTGCGTAGCCGGCTAGAAGCATAAGGGCCATAGAAAAGGTTCCGCTTACGCTTGCCATGATTGGGTTTTTCATTTCTTCTGCAAACTGTTTCGGGACAAGGATGACTCTGATGACGAACAGTAAGCCTAGCAGTGCGGAAATGGCGCCGCACACAAGCCGTACCCCCTCTGAATACGACTGTAACAGATTGCCGAGAGCCGCCATACCGAGCATGACTCCGGTGACTGGGAGGGGTATTTTCTTTATGAATTTCATAGCCGCTCCTCCCTACTCATCGATATTTTTAAGACCTTTTTCCCGCACAATCATCTCTGCCACTTTCCCTGCCACCATACCGGTAAAGCGTATGCACTGCTCCTTATGCTCGCCCGCACCCATATCGAATTCCTTCGTCAGGATGCGGCAGCACAGGGCGTTCTTTCCGTTAGCCTCCTTGAACCAGTCATGCAGCTCCTTAGAAAGCGCAAGCGTCTGCTCTACCTGCGGATCCTTCTGGACGGTGCGGCCAAATATAAGGCCAATTGCCATTACGCCGCCTGATACGGCCCCGCAAAGACATTTGGAGCGGCCGATTCCTACCGGGAACCCGCTGGCCATGGCGATTACCTCTTCCGGTACGTCCAACTCAAAATTGCTGCGGATAGCGCTCACTACCGCCTCCGAACAAAAAAATCCTCCCCGGAACAAGTCCTCTGCGTCCTTCGTAATTTTCTTAATACTCACTTCGTTTTTTAACTTCATGTCTCTTCTCCTTTGCATCTGTTATTTTTATCCATTAAATCTCTTTTATTTTACTGAATATATGTCCCCTTGTCTCATTCGTTTTTCACATGTATGGACCAGATATATCGATATTTTCTATAAGCCGTGTCCTACCTGCCTGACACTCAAGAAATCTTAAGAATTCCCGATTCCCAACCGTTGACTCTTGGAATAAGAAAACGTATAATGATATTGTTTAGAACAGCTCATATAGAAAGGGGAACAATTATGAGAGCGTATGAAAGACTTTTGAACTACGTTGTAGTTCGCACACCGAGCGACGAGAACAGCACGACCTTCCCGTCATCAGACTGCCAGTTCAATCTGGCAAAATTGTTAGTGGAAGAAATGAAAGAGTTAGGTATCGAGGACGCACGTGTAGACGAACACTGTTACGTATACGGAACGATTCCGGCAACTCCGGGATATGAAGATAAGACGAAAATCGGTTTTATCGCACATATGGATACCGTTTCCGATTACTGTGACCACGATATCACACCGGTTCTGCATGAGAACTACGACGGCGGCGATTTGGTATTGGGGACAAGCGGCCGCTCACTGACAGTAAAAGATTTTCCGCATCTGCCGGAACTTGCAGGACGTACATTAATCACCACCGATGGGACAACCGTACTGGGGGCGGACGATAAGGCCGGAATCGCTGAGATACTCACGATGGTTGAGCGTATCAAAGAAGAAAATATCCCGCACGGTACTATCTGCATCGCATTTACACCGGACGAAGAGATTGGAACCGGAACCGAACATTTCGACGTAGAAGCATTCGGCGCAGAGTACGGCTACACACTGGACGGCGATACAGAAGGCGAGATTCAGTTCGAGAACTTCAACGCATGCAAGGCTGATTTCGAAATCACAGGCTTCGGCGTTCATCCGGGCTCCAGCAAGGACACCATGATCAACGCATGCCTCGTTGCCGCTGAAATCAACAACATGCTTCCAGGATGCGAGACTCCTCGTGGAACCGAAGATTACGAAGGTTTCTATCATCTGGTAAGCATGAGCGGAGACGTCACAAAGGCCGAGCTTCACTATTTAGTAAGAGACCATGACAAGACTTTCTTCGAGGCACGCAAGAATACACTGCGCCTGATTGCAAAAGACCTCAACGAAAAGTGGGGCGAGGGGACAATCAAACTCACCATCTCAGACCAGTACAAAAATATGGCTGAAATCATCGCAACCTGCATGCATTTGATCGACAACGCCAAAAAGGCTTGCGAAAACGCAAACGTCGCACCTCAGGTAATGGCAATCCGCGGCGGTACAGACGGCTGCCAGTTGAGTTTCAAAGGCCTGCCATGCCCGAACCTCGGAACAGGCGGACACGCTTATCACGGACCATACGAACATATCACAGTAGAAGGAATGGATAAATCCGTAGATGTTATCATCGAATTAGTAAAACTTTACGCTGAGTAAAACCTTGATGGGGACAGGTCCCAACGCGTTGGGACCTGTCCCCGTCTACAATTCCGAGAATTTTCTGTCAATTATAGTTGTAGAATTCTTTGATTTGGTCTAATATGATATTCATCAGTTTGGTTCTGGCTTCCACGCTGGCCCATGCTATGTGGGGGGTAATATACAGTTTTCGGCTGTCTTTGATCTGCAGCAGTGGATTATCCGGGGTCATGGGCTCCTGACAAAGTACATCCAAACCGGCGGCTTTAATTTTATCTGCCGTCAATGCTTCATACAAGTCTTGTTCATTTACAATCTGTCCCCTTCCAAGATTGAGGAAGATGCAGGTTTTTTTCATTTTAGAAAAAGCTTCTCGATCAATCAGTCCTTCTGTGCGTTCGTTCAGCGGTGCGTGGACGGAGATGATGTCGGAAGTTCGAAGCAGTGTATCGAAGTCTACTTGCTCATACCCCTCTTGGGCCGGGTGTCCGGATGCGGAATAGTAGACCACCTCGGCTCCGAAGGCTTTCGCGATGTCTGCAACTCTGCGCCCGATATTGCCGAGACCTATGATTCCCCACCTTTTCCCGCATATTTCTGTGAAATGCTCGGCAAAATGGGTGAATACCGTATCATTTACATAGCGCCCTTCTTTTACGTACTCATCGTAATAGCGCAGCTTTTCAAGCAAATAAAGCAACATGGCAAAGGTATGCTGCGCCACGGTCTCGGTAGAGTATCCGGCCACATTCCTCCATGCGATTCCCTTATTATCCAGATATTCTTTATCCAGATTATTCGTCCCCGTAGCAGTCACGCAGACAAGCCTCAGATTTCTTGCCTCTCCCACGGTCTTCTCATTCACCTGCACCTTATTCAGCACGATTACGTCTGCATCTCTGACACGCTCCGGCACCTTCTCATCGCTGGAAAAGTCATATTTTACCACCTCTCCCAATGCGTCGTAACCGGACAAGTCAATATCTTCTCCGATTGTCTTCACATCCAAAAATACAATCTTCATTATAAGACATTCTCCTCTCTATGGCTCTTATATATACTCTGTTTTGATTATATCAGCTTTCTAACCTATAAGGAATTATTTTTTAATACGGTGTTGACATTTCGCAGAGCAAAATAGTATACTAACTTGTGGAAGAGCATTTGCGATTATATTCAGTATAATTTGCAGGTGTTTTTTTATGTTTAAAGGATAAATTTGCACATACATACGAATTCTTAAGATTGGGGGTAATTATTATGAACAAAAATAAAACACTTGAACTTTCCAAAGACATTGCCATCGACATTATCGGCGGAATCTGTATCGCCATAGGTACTTACAATTTTGCCGCTATGGCTAAATTCCCAATGGTAGGGCTGAACGGTATCGCTTTAATATTCTACCACCTGTTCGGTTTTCCCATCGGTACCACAGCCATGCTCTTGAACATACCGATAGCTCTCTTTTGTTTCCGCATATTGGGCCGCCGTTTCTTCCTGCGCTCCGTCCGGACCATCATCATCACTTCACTGATTATGGATGTTGTAGCCCCACTGTTTCCGGTCTATGAAGGAAACCGCATGCTGGCCGCCATCTGCTGTGGTGTCCTCTCCGGACTTGGCTATGCTATGATTTATATGCGTGAATCCTCGACCGGAGGCGCCGACTTTATCATGCTTTCCATCAAGGCCAAAAATCCTCATCTGACTTTAGGCAAAATCGCCTTCGGCATGGACGCTTTTATCGTCGTTATCGGTACAGTCATGGTTTCCAAAGACGTAGACAGTCTGATATACGGTATTATTATCACCTATCTTCTCTCCATGGTCGTGGACAAGGTGATGTACGGAATCGATGCCGGTAAAGTTACCCTCATCGTCACCGACCATGGTCAGGAAGTCTGTGCAAAAATTGACGAAATTCTCGGACGCGGCTCTACAATTTTAAAAGGCGTGGGCAGTTTTTCTAAGCTGGAAAAGGACGTTGTCCTCTGTGCCTGTGACAATAAACAGATGTACGGAATCCGTAAGCTGATTAAAGAAATCGATAAAAAAGCCTTCCTAGTCATTATGGAATCAAATGAAGTGGTCGGAGAAGGCTTCAAAGAAGAGTAAATTGTGTCTAAATTGTAGACGGGGACAGGTCCCAACGCGTTGGGACCTGTCCCCATTACATTATGTTAAATCTTCTGTAATAGATTTTAGGTTCAGGAAATTGGTCAAGTAGTCGCTTGTTCCTGTCTTTGCGTCTGTTCCTGACATGTTAAAACCGCCGAACGGATGCTGCAGGACAACTGCGGCCGTTGATTTTCTGTTAAAATATAGATTTCCTACATGGAACTGTACTTTCGCCTTCTGGATATTTTCTCTGTCCTCGCTGTATACAGAACCTGTAAGTCCGTATTCTGTCTGGTTAGCAATATCAAGTGCTTCGTCAAAGGACTCTACTTTGATAACAGCCAGCACAGGCCCGAAGATTTCTTCGTTGGCAATGCGGGCGTCTCTTGTAATGTCTCTTACAACAGTCGGTTCAATATAATACCCTTCCGCATCGCTGTAATTGCCGCCGTAAACAATATTGCCCTCCTGTCTTGCAATCTCAACATATTCGGTAATGCTCTTGTAAGCATTTTCATTGATGACGGGTCCCATGGGCGCATTACTTCTGCCGCTACCCTGATTTTCTTTTAATTCCTTTGCGCAGTCAACAACTGCGTCTACCAGTTCATCATAGACATCGCACATAACGATAGCGCGGGAGCAGGCGGAGCACTTCTGTCCTTGGAATGTAAATGCTGAATTTACAATTCCCTGCGCTGCTTTTTTGATATTCGCTGAGGAGTCAACGATAATCGCATTCTTTCCGCCCATCTCGGCAACGACGCGCTTGATCCATCTCTGTCCTTCGGAAATCTTTGCAGCACGCTCGTTAATTCTGCATCCTACTACTTTAGAGCCTGTGAAATTGATAAATCTGGTCAATGGATGCTCTACGATATAATCTCCAATATCAGAGCCGGAACCCGGAATATAATTCACCGTTCCAACCGGGAAGCCAGCCTTTTCACACAATTCAATAAATTTGTACGCTACAATCGGCGTGTCGGAAGACGGCTTACAGATTACGGTATTACCCGTCACAAGCGCTGACGCCACCATGCCTCCACAGATAGAAAGCGGGAAATTCCACGGCGGAATAATCGCTCCAACACCAATCGGTATATATGTACATTTGGTATCCTCGTCGGTCGGTACCAGCTCCAGTCCTTCTGCCAATTTCCTCATGTGCATTGCATAAGAATTGAAGAAATCCAGCGCCTCGCACAGCTCACCGTCCGCTTCTCCCCAGTTCTTTCCACTCTCTTCCACATTCCAAGCATCCAGAATGTAACGGTTCTCTTCTAATAACGCAGTCAGTCTTCTCAGGCAGCGGATCCTCTCTTCTACCGGCGCTACGCTCCAAGTCTTGAAAGCTTCATTTGCTGCCTGAACTGCCTTGTCGGCCAGCTCCTGACTGCAGGAACACGCGTATCCAAGTACTTCTTTTGTAGACGGTGAAATAGATGTAATCTTCTTTTCCGTTTCAATACGTTCTCCCCCGATAATCAACGGGTATATTTTTCCCTTTTCAGCGTCCACCTGACGGAATGCTTCCTCAATTTTCTTGGCGTTTTCTTCCAATGTAAAGTCCAGTTCTGCGGCGTTCTTAAATCCCTTAAGCATTCTTTGTACCTCCTTTAATTATTTCTATTTTCAAGTATTGTATCAGTTCTTTTTCACCGCGTCAATCCTTTAGCAGGTAAAAATGTATTTTTGTATACAATTATACTTTCGTGAAAACGACCGTAACTTTCATCTCTCCATTCTCACTCACCGCAAAAATCTCACCGCCCATCTTTTGCATAAGCTGTCTGCATATATAGAGCCCAAGCCCGCTTCCTCCGCTGCTTCCAGTATTGGAACCCCTCCAAAAGCTGTCAAATATGTGCGGCATCTCCGAATCGGGGAGCGTACATCCACTGTTGGTAACAGTGATAAGCCGGCAGTTCTCCTCATCGTCAAAGGTAATCCGAATCCAATGTCCGTCTCCATACTTTACCGCATTTTCCATGATATTCTGCAATACCTCCACCGCACGGTCCCCATCCCCTTTTACAATACAATCCGTATACTTATCGATTTGGAATCCAATTTTCAGGAACTCCAGTTTCTCCTTATAATATCCTTCAATCTTATGAACGATCTGGGAGACATAGATTTCACCGTCCTCCACGCTCAGCTTAAGAAAATCATCTCTGGATGCCTGAATAATCTGTGTGACAAAGCCCTCGATCTGATCTGCCTTAGCATTGATATTATCCGCGATCTCCCGCTGTCTGTCGGGATTGTCATAAAGATTTTTGGACAGCGCCTTGGCGTACAATTTTATCGCGGAAAGCGGGGTCTTTATGTCATGGGACAGCGAGAGAATCAACGTCTTCTTCTCCTTCTGCATCTCCATCCGCTCTTCCTTCTGCTGCTCCAGATTCTCCCGCAGCAGATCCACCCCCCAGAGAAAGCGCCCGAAGAACTGGTTTCTGCCTTCCTTCTGGGGCGCGGTCAAGTTCCCCTTCGCCAGCTCATAGGGTACCTCCTGCAGCTGATAAAAGGGTCCAACGAGCCTTACCCGGATAAAAATAAGTACGGCAAACACAATGACCGATATGGCCGCCAAAGACAAATTTACAATCTTAATAATATGCTTCTGGTATACCCGGTCATCCGCCTGATACGAAAAACGGTAATAGATACCGTCTATCTTTCTAATCAGATAGTCTTCATTGTCCCCCTCAAAAAATTCCTGTTCCCTTTGCCCGTCCGCCTCCGTCAGACCTACTATGCTGACTAGCGTAGGGTAGCGGGACATATCCACCTGCTCCAGCCCTGCGGCGGCGATATCAGAAGCCGCACGCTCAGCCTCCACCCGGTAGCTGCGCCCCTCTTCACCCTGTATCTTATTTAGATATAGGTTCGTACCTGCAAAAACAGCGGCGATGATTATAAGCACCGCCGCAAATGTTCTGTTAAACGCTTTCATATTCACTCCTCAAACCGGTATCCCACGCCCCACACCGTCTGAATGTGCATGGGCGCTTTCGGTAATTCCTCTATCTTTTCTCTCAGCCGCTTGATGTGGACCGTCAATGTCTGCGGCTCTGAAAAACTGTCAAAGCCCCATATTTTATTAAAAATCATATCCTTTGACAACGCCTTACCCGCATTTTCCACAAGCAACAAGAGCAAGTCAAACTCTTTTGCGGTAGTCTGGATAAGCTCATCCTTTTTGTAGACGGCCCTTCTTGTCTTATCCAGTCTGATATCTCCGCATATGAGCACATCACTCTCGTATCTCCGCTTAAAGATTCCGCCTATTTTTGCCAGAAGGATATCGATATCATAAGGCTTTTCCACATAATCGTCCGCCCCCAGAAGCAGGCCGTTCAACTTATCCTCCTTTTCAATTTTGGCACTGACGATAATAATCGGCGCATTAGAGCTCATGCGGATACTCCTGCACACAGCAAACCCATCCATACCCGGCAGCATAATATCCAGCACCACAAGCCGTGCCCCCTCACTGAGGAAATACGCCTCCCCTTCCTCACCGGTTCTGGAAAGATGAACAGAATACCCCTCGGCCTTCAAGAAATCCACAAGAAGGCCTCCCAGCTCTTCATTGTCCTCGACTAACAAAATGTCTATCATCCTTTATCCTCTCATTACCAGCCAAGCTCCATCAGCCAATTATTCAGTATCCGTTCACGCTCACGGAGCTGGCCCGCATTTTCACATCTACCTATTTTATACTCTCCTTTTATGCTGCCGTCAACTATATACATGACTCTGGTACATTTTGCCGCCACCTTCACATCATGGGTGACCAGCATGACCGTAGTGCCCTCATCGTTGATTTTCATCAATTCCTGCATGACTTCGTCGGAAGACGTCCTGTTGAGGGCCCCTGTCGGCTCATCTGCGAATATCATTCTGGGATGGTTCATCAAGCTCCTGCAGATACATGCTCTCTGAAGCTGTCCGCCGGACACCTCATTGATGTCATTATCCGCCACTTCGATAATCCCCAGCTTTCTCATCAAATCCTGCCCGTACTGTACCTTTTCCTTCTTTCCCGCCTTATTCTTCTTAGACTGGCAGGCCGGTAAAATGATATTATCCAGAACAGTCAGATTCTTCAGCATATACATCTGCTGGAAAATAAATCCCATCTCGTCCAGCCTCATATCCGCAAGCTCCTTCTCTGAAAGTCCGGACATATCCCTTCCCCCGAAAAACACCTTGCCGGCGGTGATATCATCCATGCCGGAGACAGTGTACAGCAATGTGGATTTCCCTGAGCCCGAAGGCCCCATGACCGCCACCATCTCACCGTCATGGACTGTGAAATTTACATTTTTCAACACATTATTCTGCCTCTTATTTATTATATAGGTCTTACATAAATCCTTTACTTCAAGCACGTTTCCCATTATAACGCCTCCTATTTTATTCAATGTTCGATGTCTCTGATGCTGAAATTTTCTTAAGCTGCCTTGCTGTGAGGAAGGCTGCCAATATTGTGGTACTAAGGATGACGAGCGGATAAATCACATAGACTTCCAGCGGAACAATGTCAAATTCCACAGTGGACGCTCCCATAATCTTAAATACCTGCCCTGCGGTCAGTTTGGATATAGGTGCGGACAACACCGTCCCAATAAGAACCGAGACTACCATGACAATGCCTATCCGCATGGTCTGCCAAAGCATCAGTTTCGTATCCCGGAAGCCAATCGCCTTCATCATGCCGATCTGCCCCTTTTCTTTCGTGATGAAACTCTTTACCATCAATACGGTGACCAGCAGATTGATACAGATGACCACTCCCAGAATTAGCTGCTTTGTCCCCTGTATTTGCCCTGCCACATCCCCCATCATATAGCTTAAATACTCTCCCAATGTATAAATTTTATATTCCGGGAACAGTGTTTTCAACGTCTCTTTTCTATGTTCCAGCTCTTTATTGTCCGGCTCATCTGTATACTTGATCTGCGTCGCAAACGAACCTGCCGCATATTGATAGTCCAAATCCTCATTCTGATAAAAACGGATTCCCTCTCCCATATTGTTCATGGTCTGAAAGAGCGCGGTGACCGTATACTTTCTTGCCTCATTGCCCACATTGATCTCCACGGTATCACCTATGTCTGCTCCAATCTTATCTGCAATCACACGGGAAATTCCCACTTCATGCTTATTTTCAGGCGCTGACCCCTCCAGATACGTGTATTGGTCCGCGGTGACATCACCAACTCCTTGAAACGCCAGCGACGAACACTTCTTTTCGCCCAAGGAAATGTTCATGCGAAACATCATTTCCATAAAGACGTCGGCTTTCATCCCTTTCTCTTCCAACATTTCTTTGACATCCCTCAGCTTATTTTCCACTTCGGTCTTGTGTTTGTTGTCATTATTGAGCATCAGCTCTCTGTTCAGGACATGATCCGCAGAAGCCATGCTGAACAAGGAAACCAGTTTATCGGACTGCAGGGTATTGATTGTATTCACGGGAACGATGACCAGCAGCACGCCCAGTGTAAAAATCACCATCATAATTCCAAATCTTCGGAAACTGCTGAGGATATCATTCAGGGCCATAAAAGGCACTGCTGTAAGGCGGGTTCTGCTCAGTCTCAACAATCCCTTGCGCTTATAGCGGATTCCCCGCTCCCCGCTCCGCAGGGCGTCCATAGGCGTCACTTTATTGATTCTCCTCGTACAAAGATAACCAAAGAGAAAGACTATCCCTATGACCAGAACTGCGCAGAAAATATTAATCAGATAATTCTCGGTCTCCGGAATGATAATATTTTGGGAGACATTCTCTATCAGCATACGGCCGAAGGGAATGCTTGCCACAAGTCCGGCCCCTCCCCCCACAATGGATATAGCCAAATATTTCACCAGATAAAGGCTGCGTATTTTTCGGCTCGCGATTCCGATAGCCTTCATGACTCCTATTTCCCTGAACTCTTCGCTCATTGTAAATTGTATTGTAAATCTAAGTATTACTAACGAAATTAAAATAAGACATATACTTACTATTAAAACAACTGCCGCATTTACCATATCCATTATATACGTGGTCTTAATTGTACTTTGTGGATTACTGAATATGGTATTGAAGTCTCCCTCAAACAAATCCTCGGTAAACTTCTCAACGTCGTCCGTGAACACTCCTATAGACTGAATCACTACATCGTCATGCCCGGTCATGGCTTTATAATCAGAAGTACTGATCAGCAGGCGTGTCATCCCCATAATCGGAGAGGCGAACAGTGCATCTTTCGTACTGCCCATAAGTGTAAACTTTTTTGTTGCTCCATTTACCTTAATCTCGATATTATCGCCCTCATGCAGGTCAAATCTGCTATAAATCTCGGCCGTGACATATATCTCTCCGTCATTTACCTTCGTTATCTTCTTATTATTTTTATCAAACAAATTCACCGTATGCTTGATATCGGACAACGTGACTGTGTTCGAGTAGTCGAACTCTTTTCCATTAATCAACACGTTCTTCGGCTCTATCTGGAGTAAATCCTGACGGAACATTTTAAGATTCTTACTTTCGATAAATCTCTCCAGCCTGTCAGCTTCTTCTTCCCCCGAAGTGCAGAGCCAGTAATCAGGTACCCCGGCTTTCTCAAAAAAGCTGTCCAGAGCTGTGGTTACTGAGATTACGTTGCTTACACTGCTGGCGATAAAGGTGACTGCAAGAGTAATGAAAATCAAAAGGATGATATTCATGGTCTTCTTTCGTTTTAAATCCTTTTTTAGAATGGCTGCGTACATTGTTGTTCCCCTTTCCTTACTATGCTTGCAGTATAACAGGTAAATTATGAACGAATCCTTAACTATATAAAATTTATTTTTTTCTTGCAAACATGCACAATGCATGTTAATATACATGTAACATGCATGTATGAAGGAGGTATTATATTGCCCAGAAATAAATACCCTGAAGAAACTGTACAGAAAATACTGGACGCCGCACTGAAACTATTTCTTGAAAAGGGATATGAAGAGACTACGGTTCTCGACATTATCGGAGAAATGGGCGGAATGACCCGGGGAGCCTTTTATCATCACTTTAAATCAAAAGAAGAGGTATTCGATGTGTTGTCCGAAAAACTTTTTGCGGGCTCTAATCCATTTACAGACGCCAAGTCCCATACAGAGCTGAATGGATTACAGAAAATACAATTTCTTCTAAAAAAGTCTATTACCGACACACAGACAGACAGCCAAAAGCTAAGTCTTTCCGTTTTGAATCTGCTCGAGAGCCCTACCTTTTTAAAAAAGCTAATCGACACCAACACTTCCTTGGTCCCTTATTATCAGGAGTTCATATCGGAGGGTATAGATGACGGCTCTATTGCGCCGAACAATGCAAAACTTCTCTCGGAACTTTTTACTATGTTCACTAACTTCTGGATGATCCCCACACTCTTTCCTTCTACAGAAAAAGAGACTTGGGAGCGCTTTATGATGATCAAGGAGATAACCGACAGTTTGGGATTCCCGGTTATCGATGAAGAACTCGCCGAGTTGGGGCGACAACAGCTTGAAGCGCTGGATAACGCTGACTGCCAGTCACAGGATGCCGAAACGGATTAAAATTGTCAACCTATATCACATAATAAAATTGCCCTTACCCGGCAATTTTATTTAAACAATTATACATACATGTTACATGTATAAAAAGGAGATTCATATGAAACATTATTTAAAACAGAATAAGCTCTTTATGTTTTTTACTATTTTATTTACTGCCTTCAGTTCACTTTCCTACGTTTTTATGGCCATACTTTTACAGAAGCTGCTGGATGCAGTAATCCAGAATAATATGTCTGAATTCCGGCGCATTGTCTGCTTTTCCATTCTCTATTTTAGTTTGATGGGACTGTTTGCTTTTATTCAATCTCTTTTAACAAAAAAGCTGATTTGCCGTGTTATAAAAAGTGTCCGCACCTCAACATTTTCCGGAATCCTTCACCATACTATGGAGGATTTCACGAAAAAAAATACGGCAGACTATCTCTCCGCAATGACAAACGACATAAAAATTTTAGAAGAAAATTATTTACTCCCCCTTTTTGAAGTTATTCAATACACTATTATTTTTGGTGCTTCACTGGTAGTAATGATTTATTTTGATTTCATTGTGACTGCCTGTGTCATTGTATGCATTTTATGTATGCTTTTGATTCCCGGTCTCTTCGGTAAAATTCTGGAAAACCGTCAATCAGAATATTCAAAAGCACTTTCTAAGTTTACAATAAAAGTCAAAGATTTCTTGTCCGGTTTTGAAGTTATGAAGTCTTATCGTCTTAAAGCGTATATCTTATCCAGTTTTGGACAGAACAACGAAGAAACAATCCGTGCCAAATATGCAGCCGACAAGGTCATGGCTGCCAACGAGGCTGTCTCGATGATACTGAGTCTGTCGGTGCAGATAGTAGTCCTCTTCCTGTCGGCTTATTTTATCCTCATCGGTCGGATTACGGCCGGCGCGCTGTTGGGTATGATTCAGGTCAGCAGTAATTTGGCAAATCCGCTGCTTATGATTTTTAATAATCTTCCGAAAATGAAAAGCATCGAGCCTATAGCGGAGCACCTGAACCAGCTCAGAGACTATACAAGTACAAGTTTCAATGGAACGCTTTCTCCTGTATTTAACCAAACAATATCTGCCGAACACTTAAGTTTTTCCTACGATAAAGCAGTGCCTGTACTGACAGACATTTCCTTAGAGATTCAAAAAAACAAAAAATATGCTATCGTAGGAAAAAGCGGCTGTGGGAAATCCACTTTAGTGAAACTTCTGACCGGCTATTATGCTGATTACGAAGGCCGTATCCAATATGACGGAAATGATATCCATACTTTGGACATTGGCCAGACCCTTGCGCTGTCCTCAACCATACATCAAAACGTTTATCTTTTTGATGAAAGTATCTATGACAATATCTGCCTCCATCAGTCATTTACACAGGAGCAGCTAGAGTATGCGCTGCAGGCAAGCGGCCTCTCCGCCTTTATCCACAATTTACCGGAAGGAATCAAAAGTCCCGTGGGGGAAAACGGCTCCAGCCTCTCCGGAGGCCAAAAACAACGCATCGCAGTGGCAAGGGCCCTCATCCGCAAGAAGCCCCTGCTGATTCTCGACGAAGGAACCTCGGCTATCGATATGCAGACCGCCTATGACATCGAAAGTCATCTGCTTCATAAAAAAGATCTGACCCTGCTGACAATCACACACCACATGAGCAGCGATATACTAAAATTATATGATGAAATTATCTATATGGAAAATGGTCAAATTACAGAAAAAGGAAGGTTTGAAGATTTAATAAAAGATAATAAGCAATTTTGCAGTTTCTTTCATGCAAAAATAAATTGTTAGAAAATATCGAGAATTGTAGAGGGGGACAGGTCCCAACGCGTTGGGACCTGTCCCCCTTAACTTTAAAGTTTCTTTCCGGTTAGCATTTCGTATCCTTGGAGATACTTTTCAATCGTCTTGTCTACGATGTCTTGTGGAAGTGTCCAATCGTTGTCCGGATTAGCTTTCAGCCAGTCGCGGGCGAACTGTTTGTCAAAGGACGGCTGTCCGTGTCCCGGCTCGTAGCCTTCTGCCGGCCAGAAGCGGGAGCTGTCTGGTGTGAGCATCTCATCACCGATTACGATGTTGCCTTCTTCATCCAATCCAAACTCGAATTTGGTGTCTGCGATAATGATGCCTTTGCTCAGTGCATACTCTGCACACTTTTTATACAGTGCGATTGTGTAATCGCGAAGCTTCTCCGCATATTGCTGTCCCTTGCCCGGAAAATATTTTTCCAGGTGATCCACGCTCTGCTCAAAAGAGATGTTCTCATCGTGATCTCCGATTTCAGCCTTCGTGGACGGTGTATAGATAGGCTCCGGCAGCTTGTCGGACTCCTTCAGGCCTTCCGGCAGTGTGATGCCGCATACTGTGCCGTTCTCTTTGTAACTTGCCCAGCCGCTTCCTGTTATGTATCCACGCACGATACATTCAATCGGCAGCATCTCTAACTTGCGGCACATCATCGACTTTCCTTCATACTTTTCCTGCCTGAAATATTCCGGCATGTCATTTACATCTACTGAAATCATATGGTTCGGCAGGATGTCTTCTGTCATATCAAACCAGAATTTAGACATCTGTGTCAGTACAGCGCCCTTTTTTGTCACTTCATTTTTCAAAATGACGTCAAAGCAGCTGATGCGGTCTGTGGCAACCATAATCAGACTGTCACCATTGTCGTAAATCTCACGTACTTTACCTTCTTTGATTGGTTTTAATTCCTGCATATTCTTGCACCTCAATGTTCTGTAGTATATTGATATAATATCCACAGTAAACGTACCACTATTTACACTACATTGTCAAGATACAATTCGTTAGTCCTCGACCCTCAAACGCTCTGTCAGCGCCTGTTTCTGGAACCCTTTCAATATAATTCCCGAGACGAGCATCGGTACAATAACCAGCACGAGCAAATATCCTAAATAGAACCATAACGGGAACTTATAATGCATATAATCCGCGGCCAGCTCTCTCATGATCTGGATGCCGGCATACCCAAAGACGGTCCCGAATATAAGGGTTATGACCGCATTTCCCGCCGACAAAAGGAGGCCCTCAAGACACACCATGCGGTTCAGCTGCTTCCGGCTCATCCCCACCGACTGCAGCATAGCGAATTCCTGCTTGCGCGTCACTACATTTGTTATCAATGTATTCACAAGATTCAGCATACTGAATCCTATAATGAAAATACTGAGCCCTAAAATCACGGTATATACAAGGGTAAAGCTCTTCGTATCTTCAAGCTTTCGTTCTCTCAGTGTATACAGCACCAAATCCGGCTTCTCCTTTAAAATATCCTGAATCTGGCTTTCTATAGCCTTTTCTTTACGCTCATCCGTATCTACAATATACTCGTCATTCAAGTTCAAATTGCCGGACACTTCATCGACTAGCGCTTGCGGCATACAGAACCATCCGATTGCAGGCGCTTCTTTGTTATATCTCCAATTTTCCACAAATCCGGCTATGGTATACTCTTTTTCAAGGGTTTCGCCACCATTATCAAAAGTCACCTTCACCTTGTCACCGACCTCGAATCTCCAGCCAAATACCTCTTCCACGACAGAATTCCCGGCAACGAATATCTGCCTGTTCTCCACCATCTCGTTATAGCTTATCCCTTTGAGCGGTGAATCCTTGTCGACAAATTTATCCTGCACCTTTTTATATTCTGCTTCATCAAATGGATGCACATAGTCAGTTGAGGCTTCCCCCCTCGCCTCCCACTTCATTTCCATTCTGGTGAACGCACGAACCTTCTTTACTCCGTCTATGCTTAAGAGTTGTTCCTTTAACTCTTCATTCAACGGATTATCCTTCTGTAAACCCGACATCCCATGCTCATTCGTCTCCGCAGCATTGTTGGAGAGGATAATGGCATATTCTCCCCACGCAAACTCACCTTGACGAGAATACTCATCCAAGTTGGTGGCAGTAATAAATGTGGCCGCCAGCATAAATAAGATACCGCCGATACCTAGTGACAGCACGGTAAGAAATGTCTTTTTCCGATTGCGCCCGGCACTGATTTTCGCCAGCCCCATCGGAGTCATAGAGCGCTTCAGTTTCTTCGCCTCCTGAATCTCCCTTTTCTTCCCTGCCTTTTTCCGCTTCTTCTCCTTCAGCTCACCAGTAAATTTAGCCGCTTCAATAGGAGAAATCTCAGCCGCCAGCATGGCAGGTTTATAGATAGACATCCACACAGTAATCACATCTGCCACCATAATAACAGCCCCGATTATAAGCGTCCGCATCCAGTCCCATCCGGATTTCTGAATAAAATATCCGATTGTCCCGCCAATCAAAAGCCCGATAGGAATACCGATTCCACTTAGCATCAGTCCCTCCCGGGTCACCATCCTGCGTATTTGCTTCTTCGTCATACCCAGCGTTCTGAGCTGTCCGAACTGCCGTATCCTTCCGATGACAGAGAGGTAAAAAACACTGTAAATCACCAAGATACTGATAAATAAAATACCAACACAGATTGCAGTGAATACAATACGCTCCTGAGAGCGCAGCGAATCTCCCTCCAGCGTCCCGGTAAAATAATTGTTGGGATTCACATCGCTCCGCTTAACACCATAGGCTTTGCCAAGCTCTACAATCTTCTCCTCAAACCGACTCTGCTGCATGTACCTCGCGTCTTTTATCTTTACCACCGCTTTATATGGCGTGCCTGCGAGCATGGCCCCGTTATCCGCATATTCTTTGGAAAAGATAATCGGATAAATACTGGCGTTCTTCCAGTCGCCTTTCAAAAGCCCACATATCACAAATTCCTCAGTGGTGCCGTCGATTGCAGTGACCATGATAGTGCTGCCGACCTTAGGCTCTACTCCTATCAATTCACAGTATTCCTTCGTGACAGCCACTTCACCAAGCTTCTCAGGAAATGTGCCCCCCTCTTCTATCTCATTGACCGCAATCTCCCCTACTTTCCCCTTTACAGGCGTCTCATCGTAATAATTCGGCTGAATAATCTTACTTCCTAGCTCTATCCCGATACCGCTCTTCATCCGCATGAGGACACTTACTTCCTCTTCTTTGGCCATGGCAAGCGCCTGTTCTTCCTCAATGGCCTCATAGATGACATGCTGCATATGTTCCACCTGACGCATCTCAGCCACTTTCCGGCCGGAGATGTACAAACTAATAACCGCAAGAAGGCTCACCGATAGTGCAATTGCAAAAACAGTAAAAAAGTTCCTCAATTTATTGGATTTCACACTGCTCTTGGCAAGGTGAGAAATCACGTTCCTATTGTCGTTAGAAGCCAGATTCATTATCTCCACCTGCCTTCCACAATCTTTCCGTCCTCAATACGGATTCTGCGGTCCGCCAGCTGTGCAATCTCTTCGTTATGAGTAATCATGACAATAGTCTGCTTCAATTTGCTGCTGGTCACCTTCAGAAGCCCAAGCACATCCTGACTGGTACGCGAGTCCAGATTCCCGGTAGGCTCGTCGGCCAGAATGATAGACGGCTTTGTGGCCAGCGCCCTCGCGATGGCCACCCTCTGCTGCTGGCCGCCCGATAGCTGATTGGGCATATTTTTGAGCTTCTCCTCCAGCCCCAGCATCGTTATAATTTTCTGCAGATAGAGCTGATCCTTCTTCTTACCGTCCAACTCAAGAGGGAGTACGATATTCTCATACACATTGAGCATAGGAACCAGATTGTAATTCTGAAATATAAATCCTATCTGCCTCCGTCTGAACACCGTCAGCTTCTCCTCGTCCATTTCAGAAATGTCTTTGCCCGCAACAATAATCGTTCCCTCGGTAGGATTATCAAGCCCTCCCAGCATATGCAAAAGCGTAGATTTCCCACTCCCACTGGTCCCTACTATCGCCGCAAATTCTCCCTCCTCTATATCCAGTTCGACCCCGTCCAGCGCCCGGACAATATTGGGCTCACTTCCATAATATTTTTTTAAACCTCTAGTCTTTAATATACTCATTCTATTTTCCTCCATCACTTTTAAGCTAGTGACAGTATAAACAATAAATGTCTCAAAAATCTCTCAAACATTGAAAAAACGCTGTAACAGTTCTAAAGTTACAGCGTCCCCGCCTTCTCCGACGGCAGATACAAGGAAAAACAGCTTCCCTCTCCGGGTATCGATTCCACTTTCACATATCCGCCCTGCCGTGTAAGAATCTCTCTTGTCAAATACAGACCTATGCCAACCCCTTCATTTTCATGTACTTTCGCCTCTCTCCAAAACCGTTTAAAAATATCGCTATAATGCTTCTCCTCGATTCCAATACCGTCATCTTCTATGTCCACCCGTGTAAACATCTCAAGTGGATTTACGCGAATGTAGATATGCCCTCCCTGCCCCGTATACTTGACGGCATTGTCAAGTACATTGCCGATGGCCTCCACCGTCCACTTCTTGTCCACCCATACCAAAGATTCTTCCGGACACTCTATCTCCATATGCAGCCCTTTTCTCTCCGCCGCCGCGGTAATACCCGCCACTGCCTGTGCCAGACACTGGTACAGATTCTCGGGCCCTTGCTCCAGCACGATCATCGCACTTTCCATCCGGGACATTTTCACCAGATCCTGTACCAGAATATGGAGCTTCTCCACCTGCGCTCTCATAATCAAGAGATATTTTTCTTCCTCGTCCCGCTCCAGTTTCCGTCCCAGCACCATGTCATTGTACATCACAATATTGGCGATGGGAGTCTTGAGCTGATGGGAGATGTCGGAGACAATCTGCTGGACCTCTTTCTTCTGTGAAACACTGGTATTCTCCGCGTGGTGATATGCCTTGCACAGCTTTGCCAATTCCGCATTAATCTTCCCTTCCAGCGAATCCTCATTCACATTCTCCAGTAAAGTCTCCCCATTCTCTATGAGGCGGATAGAATTCAATATGTTGTCTGAAAAGCGGATAAACCTACTTCTCGTATACATCCACATTCCCACACAGACGCACAGGCAGATGAATATAACGCCTGCCAATATCAGCCATAACGTCCAATCACTCATGCTTCTCTCCTATCCACTGATATCCCATTCCATACACCGTCTTAATATAGGAATATTCATCGTCACTTATCTTGCTTTTCAGACGGCTCATCTGCACAGTCAATGCATGTTCGTCCACAAAATTCTCCTTCGCGTCCCATATTTCTTCCAGCAGCACCCGTCTGGTCAGTACGATGCGGGGATTGCGGCAGAGCTTAAAAAGAAGCTTGAACTCTGTAGGCGTGAGCGTGAGTGGAGTTCCCTTCTTCTTCACTACATACCCCTCAAAATCAATCATCAGGTTCCCACAGAAATATCTCTCCCCGTTCTGCCCCTCCCTTGGCTGCTCCTGATACCGCCGCAGCACTGCCCGGATACGCTGCATTAATATTTTCACATTAAAGGGCTTGGTCATGTAGTCGTCAGCCCCTGCGTCAAATCCCTTCATGATATCTGCATCCATATCACAGGCAGTCAAAAAGAAAATCGGGGTACGGCTTCTCTCCCTCACATATCCGGCAAATTGAAATCCATCGCCCTCCGGGAAATTGACATCTAGCAAAATAAGCGCAAATTCCATTGCTGAAAATGCGCTCTGTGCCTGTTCTAGATTATAAGCAGAAACCGGTTCATAACCTCCCTCCCGGAGATTATAACACAGCCCTGCGTTCAACACTTGATCGTCCTCCACCACAAGAATCTTCTGCATACTATTTTCCACCCTTACCACCGGTAAACGCACCGAAAAGCGCCAGAACGGCCCCGGCAAAAATAGAGATATCTGCCAGATTGAACGTCAAGTCCGTTATCTTTTTATGTCTTGTTTTCACAGCCATATAATCCACAACATATCCCCGGCGCAGCCTGTCGTAAGTATTGCTGATCGCCCCTGCTGTCATCAGCGCAAGTCCCAGCTTCTCCTTCTCCTGCCCCGGCTTCTTGAGCAGCGCTGCCTGACAGATAAGCAGGACCCCGCCTGCAAACACACTTGCCAGCTGGACGAACAGCGGATGCTGCTCAAGCCTGTTCATCATCATACCCCGATTGTGAACCTTGCGCAGGATTCCCCGTTTTCTCCAGATGCTGCGCTCTTCTTCCTTCTTTACGTATTTCTCAACATACTGCTTGATTCCCAAATCGATGCCTGCAACGGCAATGACGGTCAGAAAACAAACTATTATCATCCGCCTATTCTCCTTTTATCTTCTCAATCTCCTGCTTATACTCTTCCATTTTCTCTTCCCTCTCTTCAATCCCTTCACATAAAGGAACGAAATCCAGATCCACGATATCGCCCTCCTTGAAACGGGCATAGACCTGCCTTCCTATCTCGGCATAGTCCCTCTCATTCCCCCTCTTCAAAGTGTGAATCTCATTTTTATATTTTTGGATTTCCAGCGTATCCTCCGCTTTCTTCCCCATCTCATCAATCGTTTCTCCTATTCGTTTCCCTAACCCGTCAAAAAAATCCTGCATTCTGATGCACTCCTTTCTTCGTATTGTTAAAATCTTCTGATTTCCTCAAACGTCCGGTATAAATCCAGTGTGCCGTACCCCCATTCCCGGTTCGGATAAGTAAGGTCCGGCCTTCTGCTCGTTCCCAGAATCAAAAGATTTTTAATCTGTACAGTATCTACAAATGCCCTGCGGCGCACGACCAGCCACTCCAGCATTAAGGCGCCCGCGCCCGCAGCTATGGCCGTGGCAATACTAGAACCTGATCTGGCAGTAAACTGGCCTCTGGCATTCAGTCCTGTAACATTGATGCCCGGCGCTGCAAAATCAGGCTTTATCCGCTCTCCTCTAGTATACCCTCTTCCCGAACTTATAGCAATACTATTGTCCGCCCCGTTATAATACCCGCTCGTAATGGCCGACACGGTATTGCCCGGTTCCGTAATCGTATAGTCTGGGTTCGACCTCAAAAAATATACCTCCCCGGTCAAAAATTCCTGAACCGGCAGCCAGACATGAAACCGCCCCGAACCAAGCTGGACCGCCTCCACAATCACCTTCCAAATCCCGGCTGCCGGGCGGTCGAACTGCAGTGATATCAATTCCGAACTTGTACCTTCCACCAATATTCTGGAAAGTACATAGACATCTGTCTGCTCAAATACAAACGTAAAAAACCCGTCCCCTTGACGCACCGGAACTCTCCCCACCCGCTCACCGGTAGGCGATACAATCGTCACCTCAAAAATATTGGGTATCTCGGTCCAAAGCTCCATCGTAAATCCTCTTGTATTATTGCCCACTCGTACCTCTATCTCTTCCTGCTGTATCTCTGTGGAAAGCTGTCCTAAATAATGATGCCGTTTGTCCGCTTCATTTCCCGTCCCCAGCGCGACAACAACGCCGCTTGTATTGGAGAGTCCCTCCAGCAATTCAGAAAGTGGGGATTTCCCGTCATGCCCTCCCATATTCGTCCCCATAGACAGGCAGATGACTAGTGGTTTCATCTCCATCATAGACACCTCTACCAAGTAATGTACCGCTGCCATAATGTCATTCTCCTGATAGCAGGCAGCATCCGCATCTACAAAATAGAATTCCCTTAAATATTGTTTTGCTTCCTTCAGCTTAACAACCGCGATTTCCGACTCCGGAGCCGCTCCCACAAAACGGTTCTCCACATCTGCCCCGCCACAGGCAAGGCTGGCCACAAAGTTTCCATGGCCGTTAGTATCCGTACTTGGCACTATGTCGAAAGGATTCTCAGACTTAAGGGCCTCATCAATCTGCTCCTTTGTATATTCTGTTCCATAGTTAAAATTGTCCGGTGGGTTTCCGTCCTGCACCGTCTGGTCCCATATATTTATGATGCGGGTGCTGCCGTCTAGATTTCGGAATATCTGGTTTGTATAATCCACCCCTGTATCTATGATTCCCATGATCACGCCGTCCCCCATAAGCTGCAGGTTAGGGTAATTTTGAATCTGTATAATCCCGGCCTGATTCATAGCCTCTACATCCAAAAGCGTATAGCATTTAGGGACGGAAAAATAAGGGAATTGATTCAACGCCCTCCTGCCACCCTCTATTCTCGGCAGATATATCCCATGGAAATTTCCTCCAAGAAATGTCCTGCAGACGGAATCCTGCATAGATATACTGTCCACAAAGTTATTTCTTCTCCAGTTTGATATAAAATCCATATAGTCCTCCGACAATATAGATTCCTTGCAGCTCTCGCTATCCGGCATAAAAATACCTCATATACTTTTTCAAAAGTATATGAGGTATTTTATTCCTTTATACCGAGTCTGCCGCATCAAAACTGTATTTGCCCCGAAAGATTACTGTCCCTCTCCCCGGACTCTGGCCACATCCTCGTAGAAAGAAGTGACTTCCTGCTCTTTGGGCAATGTACTGATATTCGGCCCTTTCTTAAATATCCATTTTAACAGCACGGGAGTGATAATTGTAGTAAATACGACCACAATGATGACCGGCCCTAAGAAATTCGCTCCCATCAGTCCCAAGGCCTCTCCCTTGCTGGCTACGATCAAGGCCACCTCGCCTCGTGAAATCATGCCGACTCCGATGCGCTGGCACTGATAATTTTTGTATCCGCAGGCTTTGGCTCCCAATCCACATCCTATAATCTTAGTCAGCACCGCGACTACTGTCAGGACGACGGCAAAAGATACGATAGCCACACTCATCTTTGGCAGCTCCACCTTCAGTCCTATACTGGCAAAAAACACGGGAGAGAGAAGCATATATGAAAGTGTGTCAAATTTCTTTTCCAAAAAGCTGGACTTATCTGTGTTGGAGATAATAAGTCCCGCGATAAACGCTCCGGTGATATCCGCCACGCCGAAAAACTTTTCTGCTATGTACGCCATCAAAAGGCAGAATACAAACGCCATAATGACGTGTCTCCTCAGTCCCTTCTCAGAATGGGCAGTCCATGCCTTGTAGCCTTTGTAGAACAAAAATCCCACCACTCCGGAAAACACGAAGAATCCCACAATCTTCAGGAGTACCGTATATATATTCACAGAAGAGTCTGCCATACTGGTCACCAGTGTCAGTGCGATGATACCAAGCACATCATCGATGATTGCCGCGCCGAGGATAGCATTGCCTGAGCGCGTCTTAAGCTTGCCCATCTCTTTCAAGGTCTCCACTGTAATACTAACACTCGTAGCCGTCAGGATAATACCGATAAATATATTCTGCAGGAACGTGCTGCAGGCGGCGTTTGATTCGATAATCCCCGGCTTATTGAAAAACCACGCGGCGGCGAACCCTCCTGCCAGCGGCACGGCCACACCGCACAAGGCGATGACGAAGGATGCCTTTCCACTGGCCTTCAGCTCTTGTATGTCAGTTTCAAGACCTGCACAGAACATCAATACGATGACGCCAATCTCTGCCACCTCATGTATAAAATTCGTCTCTGTCAAAATCCCCATCATAGCCGGTCCCAAAATCACCCCTGCCAGCAGGGCTCCCACTACCTGTGGCATCTGCACCCGTCTTGTAAGAAGACCAAGCGCTTTGGTAAATAATAGGATTATGGCTAAATCCAATAAATATCTATAAGTTTCCATCTTTTTCCCTCTGTCTTTCATCTATTCAGCTCTATCTATTTTACACCTCCAACTTTTTTTTACAATAAAAAATATTCACAAAAATCCTAGGTTTTTGTGAATATTTTTGTCGTATTTTTATGGATACTATACATTCTACTGACCGGACTGACCGATTCTTGGTACCTCCTGACCTCGCAGCTGAATCACAGGGCCTCCGGTTCCCTCGATATATGCCTGCGTGATTGTTACCTGTCCGATATTATCGTCCTTCGGTATCTCGTACATGATATCCAGCATAAATTCTTCGATAATCGCCCGTAGCGCTCTGGCCCCCGTGTCCTTCTTAATCGCTTTCTTGGCGATTGAATGGAGCGCTCCTTCGTCGAACTCCAGCTTCACCTCATCCAGCGCCAGAAGTTTTTGGTACTGCTTCAAAATTGCGTTTTTAGGCTCTTTCAATATCTTCACCAGCATGTCTTCATCAAGCCCTTGAAGCGTAAAGACAATGGGAAGCCTTCCGAGGAATTCTGGAATCATTCCAAACATGCGTAAATCTTCAATGGTAACTTTCTCAAGTATGGCTTTATCGTGGTCGTATTTGTCCTTCAAGTCAGCGCCAAACCCCATGGAAGCCTGTTTATTCAGCCGCTCCTTGATGATGAGCTCTAAATCAGGAAATGCCCCGCCGCAGATAAAGAGAATATTCTTCGTATTAATCGTCGTAAGCGGAACCATGGCATTCTTGCTGTTGGCACCTACCGGGACTTCCACCTCACTTCCCTCTAAAAGCTTCAGCATCCCCTGTTGTACCGATTCTCCGCTGACATCCCGCTGGCTGGTATTTTTCTTCTTCGCGATCTTATCAATCTCGTCAATAAAGATGATGCCCTGCTCTGCCTTGTCCACATCATTGTCCGCTGCAGCCAAAAGTTTGGAAACTACACTTTCAATATCGTCTCCTATGTAGCCAGCCTCCGTAAGAGACGTGGCGTCTGTGATGGCAAGCGGCACATCCAAAAGCTTGGCCAGCGTTTTTACCAAATAGGTCTTACCTGACCCGGTCGGTCCAATCATCAGCATATTGGATTTTTCAATCTCAATCTCATCCAGCGTATCCGTCGCCACCCTTTTATAGTGATTGTATACAGCCACAGACATCGCTTTCTTGGCGTATTCCTGCCCGACCACATATTCGTCAAGCTGTGCCTTTATTTTGTGGGGCGCCGGAATGTTCCGGATATTGAGTACCGGCTCCTTTTCTTCCTCTGTTTTTTTCTTTTTGACCCGCTGGCTTTTCGGAATCTGGTTCTCCATATCTCCAAAATTCATATTCATGCCGCCGGGCATATTCATGAACTGGCTGTAATCGAACCCGCCGTTGTTCATGGCGTCAAAGCTTCTCTGCATGCAATCAGAGCATACAGAGATGTGGTTGGGGAGGTCGATCATCTTTCCCGCCACACTCTCCGGGCGGTGGCAGATAAAGCAGAGCTTTTCGTATTCATCCTCTTTCTTTGTTTCTTCCACCTTGCCGCTTACATTCTCTATGCCATTTTTCTTGTCTTCATTCTCTGCCATAATCTGGCCCTCCTTTTCTGCCGGGACTACACGCCTGCCAGCTCTATAAATTGTTCTTCTGATATAATAGGAATTCCAAGTTCCCTTGCCTTTTTATTTTTTGAGGAGGAGAACTCCACATCGTTGTTGATCAGATAGTTTGTCTTCCCTGTGACAGAGCCCGTCACCTTGCCGCCTCTGGCCTCTATTAATTCCTTCACCTCATTACGGTTGGCGAAATGCTCCACGCTTCCTGTGATGACAAAGTTCATTCCTTTTAAGTTCTGCTCTATATCCTTCTCTTCCCTTTGAATATGCAGCTCCTCCAGAAGGTTCCGGAACTCCTGACGATTCGTGTCCTCTGCAAAATACTGTGCGAAAGCCGATGCAAGCACGCCGCCAATCCCATGAATTTCAGCGAGGGATTCTTCGTCCGCGTCAAGAAGCCGCTCCACATCATAGTCGAATTCTCTGCAGATTACTTTGGCGTTCGCCAGCCCGATTCCCGCAATCCCCAGTGCATAGATCACCTTGGGAAGTGTGGTCTCTCTGGCCTCCTCCACACTGTGAATCAGATTCGTATAAGACTTCTCGCCGAAGCCTTCCATCGTTTTAATCTCTTCTTCATAGCGGTCCAGATGAAAGATGTCGCTGTATTTGTGGATAAAGCCTCTCCCAATCAGCTTTTCCAGTGTAGCCTCCGACAGGCCTTCTATATTCAAGGCATCTCTGCTCGCAAAGAGGGCAAATGATTTGATATGTTTGGCCTGACATCCCGGATTGATACAGTACAGCGCTTTTGCGTCCCCTGCCTGACGTACCTGCGTACTGCCGCCGCAGACGGGACAGGCTTTTGGAATTTCAATGTTTCCGCTTCTGGTAAGATTTCTGGCAATCTGAGGAATAATCATGTTCGCCTTATAAACCTCTATCGTATCACCAATACCAAGCTCCAGCTCCTCCATAATGCTTAGGTTATGCACGCTTGCCCGGCTGACCGTCGTCCCCTCAAGTTCCACCGGCTCGAAAATAGCCACCGGATTGATCAGCCCCGTCCGTGAAGGACTCCATTCCAGCTCCGTAAGCCGGGTCTGCCGGATTTCGTCCGCCCATTTAAAAGCGAAAGAATCACGGGGGAATTTAGCGGTACGTCCCAGTGACTGGCCATATGCTATATCATCATAGACAAGTACCAGACCGTCTGAAGGAATGTCATTAGCCTCTATTTTCTCCGCGAAATAGGCCACCCTGTCCTCCAGAGTGTCGGACGTCACGGTATAATGTTCCACCACATCGAACCCCTGCTCCGCCAGCCATTCAAGCTGTCTGGCCCTGGAATTAGCAAAATCCACACCATCCGCTTTCACAAGCGTAAAGGCATAGAACTGGACATTGCGTCTTGCGGTAATCTCATTGTTGAGCTGGCGGACCGAACCGCTGCAGAGATTCCTAGGGTTCTTGTATTTGGCGTCTACATCCTCAATGCTTTCGTTTATTTTTTCAAAATCTTTATAACTGATGACTGCCTCCCCGCGGAGAATCAACTCTCCCTGATAGGCAATCTGCAGCGGCACATTCTGAAATACCTTTGCATTGTTGGTGATGACCTCCCCCACCTCTCCGTTTCCTCGTGTGACCGCCTTATAGAGCACGCCGCCCCGGTAGGTCAGTACGATAGTGAGGCCATCCAGCTTCCACGATATCAAAGTCTTCTGGCTCCCCACGAACTCCTGCAGCCGGGATACTTCCTTCGTCTTGTCCAGAGAGAGCATCGGTGTATCGTGCCGCTCTTTCGGCAGCTCGCTCAGCACCTCATATCCCACATTGACCGTAGGACTCTTCCCCAGTACGATTCCGGTCTCTGCCTCCAGCGCCTTCAGCTCATCATAGAGAGCGTCGTACTCATAATTACTCATGATTTCACGAGACTCCTGATAATAAGCCTTCCCCGCCTCGTCCAGAAGCTCCACCAGTTCCTGCATACGCTTTTTCTTATCCATCTTTCTTCCTGTCTGTTCCTTTCCATGTCTCGTTGGATGAATCCTTTATCTGCTCATAAAGCTCATTCAGCTCCTCATCCGTGAGCTTTCTATATTGTCCGGGCTTTAAGCCGCCCAGTTCTATATTCATGATCCGTGTCCGCAGCAGCTCCTTCACTTCATAGCCTAGCGCCTCGCACATTCTTCGTATCTGGCGGTTCAGCCCCTGAGTCAGGACAATCCGGAACTTATATTTCCCAATCTGCTCTGTCCTGCACGGTCTGGTCACCGTGTCAAGAATCGCTACTCCCGATGACATTTTTGCAAGAAAGTCTGCCGTCACAGGCTTGTCCACAGTCACCTTATATTCCTTCTCATGACGGTTCCCCGCACGCATCATCTTATTGATAATGTCTCCGTTGTTCGTCATGAGCAGCAGCCCTTCCGAATCCTTATCGAGCCTGCCAACGTAAGTGATGCGCCGCGGATAGTTGAGAAAGCGGACGATACTGTCCCGCTCTCTGCGCTCCTCTGTACAGACGATGCCCCGGGGCTTATTGACTGCCAGCACGACCATCTCTTCCTCTCTGGCCACCGGCTTACTGCCCACCTTCACCACCTGCCCGGGCAGCACCTTCATCCCGGTCTCGGCCCGCCTGCCGTCCACACTGACCAAGCCTTTCTCAATCAGCTTATCCGCCTCCCGTCTGGAACAGATCCCGGCCTCGCTCAAATACTTGTTGAGCCTTACCGGCCCTTTATTTTCTCTGTTTTTAAATTCTTTCTCAATCTTATTCGCCACGTCTTTTACTCCGTCTCACTGCCGCTTGGCAGAACTCCGGATAACATCCGGTCCTCAAAAAAAGTATTTGCATTATATAAAAATAATACACTGGTTATTTTATTTTCTTCCATCAATTTTTCCATATCACCCGTGTAATACCTTGGATCTACTACCAGAATTTCCCGGTAATACGGCGCCAAAAAGGGAAGGAAACAATTGGCGTAGGAGTCCTTGATCACAAGCAGCCGCTCATTCCTCCCGGTATCAGACTTGATATCTACCAGCGCATGATTGCCCCCGAGGAACATGGCATATTTATCCTTCTGCTCCAATTTGGACGAATCATACAGTGATGCTGTCTTTTTCTGCTCTTCCACATAGTTTACCACAATCTGCGGCGTCTGTTCACCCTCCGGCAGATAAATATACATCGCCTCTTTATATCCGGTCCGGTAGCCGCTGACTGCGGACAAGGTTCCGTTAAAATTGTTAGAAATTCCGTAAGCTTTCATGGGAATCTGCCCATCCTCAGGAATCCCGAGCGCTTCCGCCGCATCCTGAAACGCATAATATGCGCCAAGAGTCGTCCAGTGATGGTCCGTGCGGTAATAGATATCCTCATCCGCATGGTTTTTCATTGTCTTCTCCACATCAATCCAGTTGAACTCCGCCCCCAATTCGGAGCGTACTTTATTCATAAGAGCGCTCTGGTCTGCGGTGACCGCGAAAGCAGGAAGATTTTTCTTTAAAATATTAGCCGCGTTGGGCACCAGCATAACATGCATTTTCTTATCACTGTATTTTTGCTGAAAGGCCTTCATCGCCTCCAGATTATCTTTCAAATCTTCCTCGTCCGGCTCCTTAATATCCTCCAGCAGATAGCCGCTCCTGCCGTTGAATACACCGTTTTCCTCTTTCTTTCCCGAGAAACTATCCACCAGCGTCTTGATCTGCACCCAGAAATCCCGCCCGGCAAATTGGTCGGAGCGGTATTCCTCATACTGTTCCATAAAACGCCCGTCCGCTATATTTCCAAGCGCAGCCTGCGGCTTCTGTGCAAGCATCCGGTTTTCCTTTTCAGAAAACTTTTTATCCTTGCTAAACAAGTTTACTGCGGTAAAGGCAAACAGCAGGACGAAAAACAGGAGTCCCACCACAAGATATACCCGGCCTGCCCCTCGCGGAAGCTGGTCTATCACCGCTTTATATATTTGCTTTTTTTCTCTTTTTCGTTCCTTACCTGTTTTCTTATCTGCCATATTTTGTCCTTAAAATCTAAAATATAAAAATGGGTTATATGCTTCGGCAACCAAAAAAGCCACACAAATCAAAAACATGCCGCCATATAATACGGCGCAGACGCCCGGCCGCGGCTGCTCCTCATCATAAAGCAGCAGGCCCGCAATCCGGTGCATAATGGGCGTACTTCCAATCACTGCAGCCAATATCAGCATCCAATTACTTTTGATGAAATATAATGCCTGCCGGTCAATAAATCCTGCCGCCGCCACCCCGAACATCCTTCCCAGATAAGAAAGGGCGGACGCGATATCCGGACTGAAAAATATGACCCAGCCAATCATCACGAGCAGCATGTTGTAAATCATCCGAACCACTTCCGGAAGTTTTTCCAAAAAGCGTCCGGTCAAATACTTTTCTATCACCAGTATGAGACCATAATACACTCCCCATACTACAAACGTCCAGTTCGCGCCATGCCACAGGCCGGTCAAGAACCACACAATCAAGAGGTTCAATAGATGTCTGGGCACTCCCACCCGGTTGCCCCCAAGAGGGATATAAACATACTCTCTGAACCAGCTCCCCAGTGAAATGTGCCATCTGCGCCAAAACTCCGTCACACTTCTGGAAATATAAGGATAATCGAAGTTCTTCCTGAACTCAAAGCCGAACATCTTGCCCAATCCTATGGCCATATCCGAATATCCACTGAAATCAAAATAGATTTGAAACGTAAATGCCAGACACCCAAGCCATGCCGTCACCACCGACACGCGTGTCCCAGGCATCGCCGCAATTTCACTGTACAATGCCCCGATTGTATTGGCAATCACTATCTTCTTTGACAGTCCCACCAGAAAATACACGGCCCCCTGCCCAAACTTTGACGCCGTCTCCTGCCGGTTCTTAAGCTGTTCCTCCATATCCGCGTACCGCACGATAGGTCCCGCGATCAACTGTGGGAACATGGTGACATAAGTCCCAAAGCTGATGAGATTCGTCTGCACTTCCACCTTCCCTCTGTATAAATCTACAAGATAAGAAAGTGTCTGGAAGGTATAGAACGAAATCCCTATAGGCAGCGCCAGACTTCGGTAAGGTATATGAACCGGAAGAATCATGTTCAAGTTCTCTATCAGAAAGCCATAATATTTAAAAAAGCCTAAAATCAAAAGGTTGACCGCCACCGCATAGAGCAGGCTCCGCCTCACAGCCTTCTTTTTCCCCCGTTTTCTCGCAATGTCCAATCCACTAAAATAGTTAAAGAGAATGGAAATTATCATTAAAAAAATATATACCGGCTCCCCCCACGCATAGAAAACAAGGGAGCACAAAAGGAGCACCAGATTCTTCCCTTTTCTTGGCACCAGATAATATAGTAGTAATGTAATTGGCAAAAACGTAAACAAAAATACAAGGCTGCTAAATACCATTGTCCTAGGTCCTTCTCCTTCATCCTATGTGCTACAAACTTTTTGTAAATGCTTTTTCAAACTTCTGTGCATTGGGTGAAACAACAAAAAATACGTAATTTCCTCTTATTTTCCAGACGGCGCTTTTTAAAAGCTTCACCTGTCCGGCTCCATAGCCTTCGAAATTATTTATCTGTATATCCAGCCTCTCTTTGACTGCATCTTCCACCATTCGGACATCCGCCTCCGATTTGGCCTTTACGAGCAGAAGCTCTTCCACTCCCATGGTCTGATTCGTATAGTACAGCATCACATCCTCAAAATCCTTGGCGTTCAGCTTATAGTAACGCTTCAGCTCCCGTTCTGAACCCTTTGTCATACCGCTGATATCCGCCGCTTCCCGCACCGCCTGAGACACCTCTTTGAAAGAAGCGCTGCTTCCGCCTTTATAGGCCAGCAGAATACCTATATACAGAACCAGCACCGCCAAAATAACATATCTTATGATATTCAAAATATCTCTATTCTTTTTTCGTCTCTGCGTCATAGGCCTGCCACCTCCGCCATATGTCCGCCCCATTCAGGATAGAAATCCGCTTTCATATGCTCACCGTCCGGCTCGTAGTACTCCTCCTTCACCAGATCAGTGTTATCAATATACAGGAGCTCTTCCTCCTCACACAAGGCTTTCAATGTATCGTTGTAGCCGCTGATGCCAGCATACTCCGGCCGCTCGTCGATGGCCTTCTGCTGTACGGGCAGAATACTGTTGATACATATCTTCGCGTCCGGAAGACGCTCCCGCAGTCCGGCGATTACAGCTCTATACTGTTCTTTGAACAGCGCGGTGTCCCCCTCTGTAGCCGTAATGTCATTCAGCCCCAACGCCAGAAAGACCGTGGCCGGATTCAATCCCGCCGCAGTATCCAGCAGCCCGTCCAGCTCCGTCAGCTCAACTCCCACCTCTGCCACGACAGAGGACGCATTCAATATCTCATAATCTACGAATCCCGTAGTAATAGAATCTCCTATGATGACCGCACTGGCAAACTTTTCCGACAGCGGCCGGCTGGCATACGCTTCATCCGCCTGCCGCTCCTGCTCTTCCAAAGCCGCAATCGCCGCCTCCGCGTCCGTGATGTCCCGGCCTTCCAGCTCCTTGATTTTCGCGATTCCTTTTTTCGTATCCACATTGCCCACCGCCATCTGTGATAATGCAATACAGATTATAACTGTAACCACTATGATGACCGCGGCAATTCTAAGAAGCATCTTTTTACGCTTCACATCTTCCAGACGTTCTTTATCCGTAATCTGTCGTTTCATTCTTTATCCTCTTTGTTATCGGAAGTATACCTCATTTTACTGTTTTCCCAGTGAAAAGTCAAATCTTAGGGGTGCATTGCTCATCTGCGTATGTTATACTTAAATTTATAACAATTCTTACCATTCAGGAGGTTTCCATGCTGATATTTTCACTTGATACTAAAAAATGTATGAATAAGCTTCTTCTCCAATCCACCTTTGATTCTTTCTTATTTATAGAAGGCGAAATCACCACATTCAACACATTTCATATAGACGGCCGTCTGAAAAAGGAATTCTTCCGGCAGGATGAAGAAGCATCCGCCTCCGTCATGGAACGCGAATATTCCCTCTGGAAGGATGTCCGGGAATACTGTTTTTCTCTCATCAAGGGACGGCGCACACCGCTTGGCTTCAAGCTTGTATTTTCTCTCTCTGCCCCTAATATCGAACGGCTTCTTGCACAGGAGGATATCCCCTTCACACTTTCCGATGTACAGGGCCTGTACCTGAATTTCAAATACAACGGCACCGTCCTCACCTGTACTACCGGAACCTCCATGCATACCTTCACCATGGATAAGTCACTGGAGCAGGCTTGGGACAAAATGGTACAAAAATTCCTCACAAAGCATGAGATTCCTTATGAGGGGATTTAGTTTTGAAAGAGGGACGAAAGAAATGCGCAATAGTCAGAAATAGAAAAAAGGCCCTTCCCGTCACTGGAAGGGCCTTTTTCTATTTTGTCCCTCTTATAATTTATTATTTAGTTTTCAGATGTCAAGAGCAGCATTATCTTGTTGCTGCGGTTTACAAAGGCTGTCATCTCTTCAGAGCTGAGCGGCTTATGTGCCAGAACAGCCAAATCGTATAGCTGGTGGCAGATAAGGTCTGTGTTGTCCCCTTCTTTGTGGGCCGCTAAATACTGTACCAGCGGATGGTTCGCATTGAGTGTCAATGTGAAATCTGTACCGAACATGGACGGATCCATACCTGCCATTCCGTACATCTTCATCATTTCCTGCATACGGCGTGACTGCTCAGATAAGGTAATCATGGCCGCCACACTATCGTCTTTCATCTTTTCCACTTTGACGTCGAGTTTGTCGTTAGAGAGGATTTTGCGGAAAGTCTCTGTCAAGCTTTCTTTCTTCTTCTCGAATTCTTCTTTCTCTTCCTCGGTCACTTCTTCTTTGAAGTCATCCGTTAAATCGGCATCGATTCTCTGGAAGGCCACCTTTTCATTCCTCTGCTCGAGCTGGGTGATAAATGGTGAATCTATATTATGGGATAGGATAACCGCATCCTTTCCTTCCTTTTTAAACAGATTAATATACTGGCTCTGCTGCTGTTCATCTGTGACATAGTAGATGGTGGTCTTCTTCGGCTCAGTTTCCGCCTCTTCTGCCGTGGTATCCTCTCCCTTGGCTTCCTCTGTCTCCGCCGGTGCGTCCTCTTCTTCGCTTCCACCGTTTACTTCTATACATTCTTTCAAGGTCAGATACTTGTGGTCCAGATTCTTAAAGAGGATGTAGTCGCTCATCTTATCGCAGAACTTCTCATCCTTCAAACATCCGAATTTGATGAACGGACTGATATCATCCCAGTACTTTTCATAGTTCTCTTTGTCAGTCTTGCACATACCGGACAGTTTGTCCGCAACTTTCTTTGAAATATACTCGGCAATCTTCTGCACAAATCCATCATTCTGAAGCGCACTTCTTGACACGTTGAGCGGAAGGTCCGGGCAGTCGATGACGCCCTTCAGTACCATCAGGAATTCGGGAATCACTTCTTTAATATTGTCTGCTATGAACACCTGATTATTGTAGAGCTTGATCGTACCCTCAATGGAGTCGTATTCCGTATTGATTTTCGGGAAATAAAGAATTCCCTTCAAGTTGAACGGATAATCCATGTTCAGGTGAATCCAGAACAGCGGCTCTTTGTAATCTAAAAATACTTTGCGGTAAAATTCGATGTAATCTTCTTTTGTACATTCATTCGGGTGCTTTGACCAGAGTGGATGAATGTCGCTTATGGAAACAGGCCGCTTTACAATTTTGACCTTTTCCTTGGCAGGAGAAACTTCCACCATCTCCTTCTCGCCGTTTTCATTTTCCTTTTCTTCCATCTTCGCTTCTTCGTGGATATGTTCAACTACTTCGTCCGTATCCAGAAGTTCGCTCTCTTCAATCGTCTCATATTCTGTCTCTGCGTTTGCTTTGGATAGGAAGATTTCTACCGGCATGAAAGAGCAGTACTTCTCCAGCACCTCACGTACACGGTATTCATTGGCAAACTGTACACTCTCTTCGTTCAGGAACAAGGTAATCTCTGTACCTACCGTATCTTTGCTTCCGTCCTGCATCTCGTACACTGTGCCGCCCTCGCATGTCCAGTGAACCGGCTCCGCCCCTTCCCGGTAGGAGAGGGTGTCAATGTGTACCTCGTCCGCGACCATGAACGCAGAGTAGAAGCCCAGACCAAAATGTCCAATCATATCGTCTTCGGTTGTCTTGTCCTTATATTTCTCCAAGAACTGGGTCGCTCCGGAAAACGCGATCTGTGTGATGTATTCTTCCACCTCGTCGGCGGTCATGCCGATTCCGTTATCGATGAACTTTAATGTTTTTTCTTCCGGGTTGACAATCACCTGAATCTTAGCCTTGTAGTCGTCCGGCATAGAATACTCTCCCATCATGTCCAGCTTTTTCAGCTTTGTGATGGCGTCACATCCGTTGGAAATCATCTCACGCACAAAAATGTCGTGGTCGGAATACACCCACTTCTTGATAATCGGGAAAATATTCTCACTGCTGATAGAAAGACTGCCTTGTTTTGTAGCCATATATAATCACTCCTTATATTAATTTATGTTCTTTTATTTGCCTATCCATTATCTTAATACCCGCTTTTTTAATTGTCAATAGAAAATTAGCACTCTTTTGACAAGAGTGCTAATAATTCTGTGAAAAATATTAACTTTTTATAAACAGGTCTGGTTACTCCACGCTCTTCAAGGACTCAACCATGTCAATACGCCTGAGCTTAAAGAACATTACCCAGTTGACAAAGAGTGAGAATCCCACGGTGAAAAGCAGGCTGTATACATAGCTTGGCCAGTGGATGTCGCGCCCGAACATGGCTTCATTTACTTCTACCGTCACAACTACGAACTGCAGGAGAATCTTGCCCAGTCCCATTCCGGCCAGCGCCCCGATCAGTGTGAGCAGAATATTCTCCCGGTAAACGTAGGACGCGACTTCTATATCATAAAAGCCCAGCACTTTAATAGTCGCAAGTTCTCTCTTTCTCTCAGTTATATTGATATTATTCAAATTATAGAGAACAACGAATGCCAGCATTCCGGCGGAAATAATCAACACCACGATCACAAGATTCAGGCTTCGGAGCATATCATCCATCCGCTCTTCCAGACTACTTGTATAGCTTACATTCAGCACATTATCATAATTGAGCAGATGTTCTCCCACATCCTCCGTCCGGTTCTCCTGACCTTCCTTCATCATATAGAGAAGACTGTTGTCGCGGGCCGGCGCTCCGAACAGCTCTTCGTATAATTCCGGCGTTATGTATAGATAATGTCCGATATAATTTTCGCAGACAGCGCCGATTGTTACTTCCCGTTCTCCCCGGTCCTCATCTTTGATAGTAATCTTGTCTCCGGCCTTCACGTCCAAAAGCTGTGACATCTTCTCCGTCAGAATCACCTGATCCTTCTCCAAAGAATACACGTCATCGCTTGTTCTGCTTCCAAAGTTTACAAGCTTTTCGAATTCTTCCACATTCTGAGGGACGGTCAGATACAGGCTCTCCTCCGCCTTATCCGACTTCGCCTTAATCTTCTGCATCCTCGCCTGTGTATACTTGGAAACAGCATTCTGATTTTTCATGTAGCTGAGGATTTCCTCCCGCTCCTCACCGGTGATCGCGTCGTCAAAATAGACTGACGCATCGTAGAACTGTATCTTTTCGTACTGTATCTCCACAATCTCAAAAATACAGTCTTTCAGTCCGAAGCCTACCAGCATAAGCGCCATACATCCTCCGATTCCAAAAACAGTCATAAAAAACCGCTTTTTATACCGGATAAGATTACGAATGGATGACTTCCAGATAAAGCTCAGCCGCTTCCAAACCGGCTTCACACGCTCCAGAAGAATCCGTTTCCCCTGCTTCGGGGAGGGCGGCCTCATCAATTCTGCGGGCTGGGACGCCAGCTCTTTATAACAGGAAAGTACCGTTGCCAGAAGTGTGCAGAGCACCGCCAGCGCCGTGGCCTGTACCGCGTATTCCAAATGGTAGGGAACCAGAATATCCGGTATATGCTGGTACATAATCTTATATGCGTAAATGATAATGAACGGAAATACCTTCTCCCCCACAAGCACTCCGAAGACACTTCCGCCAAAGGTAGCTAAAAGTGCGTAGTAGATATATTTCTTGGCAATCAAAAGCTTGCTGTAACCGAGCGCCTTCATTGTGCCGATCTGCACCCTCTGCTCCTCCACCATTCTTGTCATGGTCGTGAGGCTTATCAGCGCCGCCACCAAGAAAAACAGCACCGGGAACACTCTCCCTATGGAGCGCATCCTGTCTGCATTTTCACCATATCCCTTGTATTCTTCCAGCGCGTCCTCCCGGTTCTGTACATACCACTTGGGATTCTCTATCTTCTCTATCTCCGCCTTGGCATCCGCGATATCCTGCTTTGCCTCCGTAAGCTTCGCCTCGCCGTCTGCAATCTGCTCCTCACCGTCCGCAATCTGGGCTGCGGCATCAATGACAGCCTGCTCATATTCCGAGCGTCCGTCCTGCAGCTCCTGCTCTCCGGACGCCAGTTGATTCTTCCCGTCTTCCAACGTCTGCTCTTTTCCCCGCACCGTCGCCCACGCCGCATCGATCTGCCGCTGTCCGTCGTCGATCTGTGCTTTAGCCCGCGCAAGCTGGTTCTTTGCCTCCACAAGCTGGCTCTTGCCATCCGCGATCTGCTGTCCTGCTGCCAACAGCTCCTGCTCCTTAGCCAACAGACCTTCCTCTGTTTTCAACAGTTCCTGCTCATTGTTGAGAATCTCTTGATATTGCGTATCCAGCTTCGCCTTTGTAGCCTCCAGCTCCTTCTTTTGGTCCAGAAACTCCTCCGACTTTAAATAAGCGTCCAATTCAGCCTGTGTGGCAAACCCGGCCGCCTGCATCTGGACGGTCAGCTCGCCCTGCTTCGCTTCAAGCCCCGCTTTCGTGTCCTCCAGCCCCTTCTTTGTGGCTTTCAGATTTTCCCAATCCACAAGAAACTGCTTCTCTTCCTCCGTCCGCTCTGCTTCCGGGATGAGAGAAATCCGCTCATACTCAGGTTTCTTTTCTAAGAGGGATTGTTCGGCCGCCCCGATAGCATTGGCCACATCCGTAATTCCCTTTTCCACCTCAATAAGACCGCTGTTCAGCGACTCCAATTGTGTAATCTGTGTCAGCCCTTCCTCAATGGGCGCAAGATACTGTTCTATCGTCTGCTTCCCTTGCGCAATTTCTTCCTTCCTTTTTGCTATTTCCTCCTTGCCGGAAATAATCAATGGCATATACTGGGCATAATTAGCCAAATACTCACTCTCGGCATTATCCAAATTGGTTTCGTTCTTCTTCACCTCCGCCAGACCGCTCTCGTAGTCCTTCCGTCCGCTGTCCAACGTGCTTTGCTGTGCCGCAAGCTGCTTCTTTCCCTCCGCCAGCTGGGCCTCACCGTCCTCAATCTGCTGTCTTGACGAGGCAAGCTGGGCTTCGCCGTCCTCCAGCTTCTTCCGTGCCGCCTGCAATTCTTTGGCAGCCGTACTCTTGGCATCCTCCAGCTCCTGCCTTGCATCCTCCAGCTTTCCGGACTCTTCCGCCAGTGTCTCCTCGGCATCTGTCACTTCCTCGCTGGCTTCATCCACAATATTCTGTCTGCGGATACTGCATTGCTGCTCTTTGATATCCTCAAGCGCGGCCACGGCTGCATCCGACAGCTCGTTGAACTTATCCGTATACGCGATTTCACGGCCCGCGTCCTCCACCCGGACATAGGCTTCTGTGAATACATCCATATCGAAGGACTCCTTGCTCACCACGACAAAACCGCTCACTTCGCCGTTTCCTATAGTGCTGTTCCCGCGCCCGAAGGAAATATAAAGGGGGCTGTTGCCGAATCCTACTATGGTAAACGTATCGGTGACAAGACTCTCCTTCAAGTCTTCACCATTTCCTGAGCGGAATGTAATCTTATCACCAATCTTATAATCTCCATAACCAAGAAAGTCCTCGTCAATCAGACATTCCCCCGCTTTTTCCGGAAGCCTGCCTTCACTGACCTGTACTTTATTAAAAGATTTCTCCATAGAAATCATGTGTACTACTTTTTCCGCATCCTCCACCGGGCACAATACATCCTTACTGTAGCTTCCTTCTACCTGCTCGATTCCGTCCACAGCCTGTATCGCGCGGATATCATCCTCCGTAAGTCCCATAGTTCCCATCACTTTAATATCCATCAGCTTCAGCTTATCAAAGTAAGAATCACCCGACAGCCTCATGCTGGGCTCGGAAGAACGGATTCCCGAATAGAAAGCTACGCCCAGAGCGACAATAAAAAAGATAGAGACAAAACGCCCCAGCGTCTTACGGATTTCCATATAAAAATCTTTCCGCAGCATATTTTTCTTCATCACATCACTACCATTCTATTGTTTCTACCGGAACCGGCTCTTTATTTTCAGTCATCTTTGAAACTTTTCCGTTCTTCATCTTGATAACCCGGTCGGCCATAGGCGCAATCGCCGAGTTATGAGTAATTAAAATCACTGTCATCCCCTGCTTCCGGCATGTGTCCTGCAGAAGCTTTAAAATGGCCTTGCCCGTATTATAGTCCAATGCGCCAGTAGGCTCGTCACAGAGCAGCAGCTTTGGATTCTTCGCGAGCGCTCTGGCGATAGACACCCTCTGCTGCTCCCCGCCGGAAAGCTGTGCCGGGAAGTTGTCAAATCTTTCCCCCAGCCCTACATCGGTGAGTACAGCCTCTGCATCCAAAGGATTCTTACATATTTGAAGCGCCAATTCTACATTTTCCAGAGCCGTCAGATTGGGAATCAGGTTATAGAACTGAAACACAAAACCGATATCATCTCTCCGGTAAGAAGTCAGCTGTCTTGCATTGTATTTCGCCACATCCGAACCGTCAATCCACACTTCTCCGCTGGTGGCCGTATCCATTCCTCCCAAAATGTTGAGAACTGTTGTCTTTCCTGCGCCGCTGGGCCCTACTACGACCGCAAACTCTCCCTTTTTTATCACAAAATCAATTCCGTCCGCGGCGGCGATATCTATCTCCCCCATATGATAAATCTTCCGCACGTCCCTAAGCTCTACAAATTCACCCATATCTAAACCTCTCTATTAGAATATCGTTAATTCTGTCTCTTGTTTCTCAAAACTATATCTTCTATAATAAATATCTGTATAGTTATATATTAACATAATAACATATGGTTAAAAGAAAACAAGAGAGGGATGAAAATATGGAAAATTTTAAAGTTGTTCCTGCGGCAACAGACAGCGCAGTCGGTGAAATAGCATCTCTGGCCGAGGTCATATGGCATGAGCATTTTACACCCATTATCGGTGAAGCGCAGGTCAGATATATGGTAGATAAATTCCAGTCTTTTCCGGCGCTAAAAGAACAGATAGCCGGGGGCTATGAGTATTTCCAAATCTTCAACAATGATATCTTTTCCGGATATATCGGAATACACGAGGAAAACAATGAATTGTTCCTGAGCAAACTATATCTGGCAAAGGAAAGCCGAGGCCAGCATCTCGCCACCAAAGCCTTCGACTTTCTCAAAAATCTATGCCGTGAGCGGGGGCTCGAGAAAATCTGGCTCACCTGCAATAAATATAATACCCATACTCTGGATGTATATCATCATCTCGGCCTGTCGACAACACGCACACAGGTCGCTGATATCGGAGAAGGCTACGTCATGGATGACTATATCCTTGAATATGAGATATAAAACAAAATACATAGAATTCCCACCTAAATCCTCAGTCTTTTGTTTATTTTGATTTTTGATTGTGTTTTTGCACAAAATCATTATTCATTTTTTGTGTATTTTGTCTTTTTTGCGAATTTACGAATCACTGGCACCATGGTATTATAATATCAACTTGAAGATAACTTACTAGATTACATAACACTTATATAACACGTTATCTTCTATCCATAGTGAGGCTGACATCTTAGTTTTAACATTATAATAATACGGCAGTCATTTTACATCCTAGTCTTATACATCTTTGCGGCTGCCCCTCGCTTATCGGATTTTTAATTATGACGTTTTCAGTATTTTGATACTTTTTATTTTCATTTCTCCTTTAATGAAATTATTAGAAAAAACAGCTTACAACATTTCCCCCGATTATATGTTGTAAGCTGTTTTTTCTATGTCTTGAGGAATGGAGAGGCAAAACTGATGGGAAAACAGAGGTGACGGGAACCAAGAAACGGCAAGCTTCCGCACACGGCACGTTTTTCAAAAAAGAAAATATCGACAATTGCATGTTTTAATAATTAGAAAAAGATAGAAAATTTACATACGAGTGTTATAATGTGTATATGGCACAAGTTGGAAGGCTGATTCTACCTAAATTCTCTAGATGGGGGCTGTTATTTTATAGAAAGAAAGGTTATTCTTCCATTATAATCGATGGAGGTGAAAAAAATGAACCAATTAACTACGGGAAAATTCATTGCAGTAAAAAGGAAAGAAAGGAATATGACGCAGGAACAGTTGGCGGAAAAGCTTGGTGTTTCTAATAAAACTGTTTCAAAATGGGAAACGGGCAAGTGTATGCCTGATTACAGTGTCGTGAAAAACTTGTGTGAAGAATTAGAAATCTCTGTCGCCGAACTGTTGGACGGTGAGAAGGCAGAGGAAAAAAGTGTCCGTTTATATGATGAAGAACAAATTATAGATTTGTTAAGGCGGACTCACGAACTAGAAAAACAAAAAAATCTGCTATATGGCATTCTGTTGATAATAATGGGCATTGCTTTGCTCTCACTCTCGTATATGATTGACGGCTCCGGTATAAAGGACTTCTTTTCTGGGCTGCTGCTAGGTTTATCAATCGGCGAAATGTTGATTGGTGTCTATATAATCGGCAGGAATATCGTAAGCCGGTAAATTCAACTTTTATAGATAATAAAGAAAGGGCCTGCCTATTAATGAAATACAAAAATCTAATCAATCCCGAATTAAGACAAGCGGCAAGAAAGGTACCGTATAATAAGACAGTTATAAAGTGTGCCAATATCTATCAGACTATATCCTTTCACTTTACAAAGGTTCCTGAGGAAATTAATAATAGACCGATTATTATTGAGGGATATAACGGACTAAAATTAAAAGTGGAAATATTTGAGCCGTCAAATATAAAAGAAAAACTTCCTTGTTTAATCTATATACATGGAGGCGCCTTCAGCTATAAGGCTTCATCCCACCACAAAAAGCTTGCGTGCGTCTATGCGGTGAAAGCAAAATGCAGGGTCTATTTCCCAGATTATCATTTGACACCTAAATATCCTTATCCAGCCGCATATAATGATGTTCTGTCATTATATAAATACATTATGGAAAATTCAGAAGAATTGGGAATTGACACTGAAAAGATTGGCTTGGCCGGAGATAGTGCCGGCGCGTTGCTGGCCGCGTCAATTTGTAATAATTATGAACAGGAAGATTTAAAACGGCCATGTATTCAAATGCTTGTATACCCTGTAACTGATGTGGCGATGCGGACGGACTCCATGAAAAAGTTTTCAGATACCCCAGTATGGAATTCCAAAAACAACAAACGGATGTGGTTATATTATTGTAAGAATTTAAACGCCGAAGAGACTTATAATGTTTCTCCGATGTACAGCCGCCTGCCTCAAATCATTCCGGATACATATATAGAAACTGCAGAATATGACTGTTTACATGATGAAGGCATTATATATGGAGAAAAACTGCGTGAAGCAGGGGCAAATGTAGAAATAAATGAAACAAGAGGAACCTTTCATGGATATGATTCCTCCTTAAATACGAAAATAGCAATTCGTAATATTGAAAAACGCATTTTATTTTTGAAAAAGGGATATACTTTCAATCGCTGACAAGGGTGGGCGGTTCTGTTACTTTATGCTTTTATTCAGATTTTTATAATGTTCCAGATGGATTCCAATGTGTCCGATTCCTAGAACAAGCACGGCAATCAGCATCCAGACCACCTTTCCGTATATTCCTAGTAAAAGGAATGCCATCACAGGTAATGTTGCCCCCGCAAGTGGAATACACATAATACCGGTATAAAAATCTTTCAGTTTCCGTTCACTGCGAAAGTATCTTATCCACCAAATCTCATATAAAATCATCAGAGCGATTGCTGCGGCTAACCACCATGTCCATACCGTTAAACCGTGAAAATTAAAATCCGAAAATATTAACGAACAGCAGCAGACCAGCACTTCACCAACCCGCTCAAACAAAGCTAAAACCTTATTTTCCCCATCAGCAGAATAACCCTCCGGCATTTTCTTTGTCCAAATAATGTTCGGTATAAATAACATAAGCAAAAAAACAAGTCCAATATACGAAAAACCAAAATGTCCCATATCGCCACCTCCATCAAAAAGAGCCAGAAAACAAGCCGTTTTTAGTAAATACGTCCCCCAAGCAATTTATCGTGGGGAGATATCAGGCAACGATTAAGCTCTTTCTCATATCTTTCATAAAGTACTTTCAAAGCTTTTCCATAATTCTCCTTTGTGTCAAATTCCCAAACAAGAGCATACTTTACGCATTTTACGATCTTAGTGAGTTTGTGAGGCGGAAGTCCCTCCCTAATCTGCGCATAGTCAATATTGTATTCCCTTTTGACATATTTCAAATCCAAAAGTCCTGTCTGTTCCTTTTGAGTGGCAACAACCTCATTAAGCAAGTTTTCAAATTCTTCAACCTTTGTTGGCTTTACCTGATATATTGCAATCTCAATAAAACTATTATCCATTCAACTTTCTCCAATCCCTATGTTTGATAAAAATTATATCAAGAATCCAGCCCCCATTCAACCCCGCAGAACAACGTACAACACACAATATCGAGTCATCCCTTAACTGCGATGTCCTTACCTCTGGAACATTCTTCAACACACAATGTCGAGGATTTCCGTCTTGAATAGTATAAGAAAAACAGGGAAAGATTTCCGTACACGGCGTTAAGTGGAGAGTCCCCGATACACTGTCCGAAGTTCTTGAATCGTCGAGAATGGAGTCCCCTTGGACAATATTCTCGAGGATTCTAGTAATTCGTGACCGGGATTGGGGAATCGGGAACGTGCCGTGGTAGGAAAACTTTCCCTGTTTTTCGTATCCTAGTCTAGAAATCCCCCTACATACACTGCTTCAGCATCTCGTTGACCATCGCTGGATCTGCTTTTCCTTTCATTGCTTTCATGGTCTGCCCTACCAGCGAACCGAGTGCTTTTTCTTTGCCGCCTTTGTAGTCAGCCACTGCCTGCGGGTTGCCGGCAATCACTTTTTCTATGACCTCCCGGAGCGCCCCCTCGTCATTGACGGTCTTCAGTCCATGTTCTTCTACATATTGTTCTGGGTCGACGTCTTCAGCAAATACTTTTTCAAACACTTCTTTTGCCACAGAGCTGTTGATGATGCCCGCCTCTGTCAGATTTACCAATTTTGCAAGATTCTCCGGGGAAAAGGGGATATCCTCTGGTTCCCGGTTGTTTTCATTGAGGAGCCGCATCGTCTCACCCATGAGCCAGTTGGATACTTTTTTTGGCTGTCCGCATAGCTCGGCGGCCTGTTCAAATAAGTCTGCCATCTTTTTAGAGTTCGTGATAATCTCTGCATCGTAGCGGGGCAATTTATATTCTTCTTGATACCGGCTTATTTTCTCGGTCTGGAATTCCGGCTCTTTTGCCTTTACTTCCGCAATCCATTCATCACTTATGATAATCGGCGTCAGATCAGGCTCTGGAAAATACCGGTAGTCCTGTGCGTCTTCCTTGGAGCGCATGGGGTATGAGTATTCTTTATTGTCATCCCACCGCCTTGTCTCCTGAACAACCGGCTTCCCCTCTTCCAGAAGCTCTATTTGGCGCATCCGCTCTCCTTCAATAGCCCTGCTGATGGCCTTGAAGGAGTTGAGGTTCTTCATCTCTGTCCTCGTCCCGAATTCTGTGCTCCCTGCCTCCCTCACCGAGAGATTGACATCGGCTCTCATAGAACCCTCCTGCAGCTTACAGTCCGACACGCCGAGGTATTGAAGGATTGTTCTCAGTTTTTCCAAATAGGCGATGACCTCCTCGGCGGAGCGCATATCGGGTTCGGAGACTATTTCAATAAGGGGCACGCCGCTCCGGTTATAATCGACCAGCGAGCAGTCCTCCCACTCATCGTGTACCAGCTTCCCTGCGTCTTCTTCCATATGCATTTCGTGAATACGCACTTTTTTCTTTTGTCTGTCCGTCTCAATTTCTACATAACCGTCTCTGGCAATCGGAAGATAGAGCTGGGATATCTGGTAGTTCTGTGGATTATCAGGATAGAAGTAATTCTTCCTGTCGAATTTACATCTCTGTGTAATCTTACAGTTTGTGGCAAGCCCTGCTGCCATAGCATATTCCACTACCTGCCTGTTCAAGACGGGAAGCGCTCCCGGCATCCCGGTGCAGACTGGACAGGTATGGGTATTCGCCTTCCCTCCAAACTCCGTACTGCAGGAGCAGAAAATTTTTGTCTTAGTTGCCAATTCCACGTGGACTTCCAGACCGATCACGGTCTCATACTGTTTCGACATCTTGTTTCCCTCCTTCTTCCTGCGTTTGGAATCTGCCTGAGCAGACCCCGGCCACATACCTTCTATTTGTCGCACATTCAAACGAATACGCTGCCCGAATCAATTTCTTTTCCGCAAAGCAGTTCGCGATCAACTGCATCCCAACCGGAAGCCCGCGGGAATCCTTCCCCACAGGAATACTGATTCCGGGAAGCCCCGCAAGGTTGACAGAAATTGTATAAATGTCGCTGAGGTACATTTTCATCGGGTCGCTCAAGCTGGCTCCAAGCTTCGGAGCCGTCGTGGGGGCCGCAGGGGCCAATATGATATCATACCGTTCAAATACCTTATCAAATTCTGCTTTTATCAACGCCTTTGTGCGGAGCGCCTTTAGGTAATACGCATCATAATAGCCGGAGCTTAACACAAATGAGCCCAGCATAATACGGCGCTTGACCTCTGCCCCGAAACCTTCGGCCCGTGTCGTTTTATACATGCCGTGGAGTTCCTCGTACCCCTGCGCCCGGTATCCATATTTGACACCGTCAAACCGCGCCAGATTGGAACTTGCCTCCGCGGAAGCGATGACATAATAGGCGGGAATCGCATATGGAACCAGCGCAAGATCAAATTCTTCCACAACGGCCCCCTGAGCCGCCAGTGTCCGGGCCGCCTCCATTATCCTCGCCTTTACTTCCTCGTCCAGCCCCTCTCCAAAGTATTCTTTCGGAATTCCAATTCTCATCCCCTTGATATCCGCCGTCAAAGCGCCAGTAAAATCCGTATCCTTCCTCTCCACGCAAGTGCTGTCCTTTTCATCGTGAGACGCGAGCGTCTGGAGCGCCGCCGCGCAATCCGCCACGTCTCTGGCAATCGGGCCGACTTGGTCCAAGGAAGAGCCGTAGGCTATCAGCCCATAGCGGGAGACCGTGCCATAGGTGGGCTTTATTCCCACCACTCCACAATAAGCGCTTGGCTGCCGGATAGAACCGCCGGTATCGGACCCGAGGGCTAATGGCGCTTCAAAAGCCGCCACGGCCGCACACGAGCCGCCGGACGAACCGCCCGGTACATGCTCTGTATTCCATGGATTCTTGGTAGGCCCGTACCAAGATGTCTCACTGGTACTTCCCATGGCAAATTCATCCATATTTGTCTTTCCAATGACCACTGCCCCGGCCCTCTCCAGATTTGCCACCGCCTCCGCGGTATAAGGCGGAATAAAGTCCGACAACATTTTGGAGGCACAGGTCGTCAGCAAATCCTTTGTACACAGATTATCCTTGACCGCCACCGGAACTCCTGCCAACGGCCCTGTAAGCATTCCTTGATCTATATGCCGCTGTACTTCTTCCGCTCTCTTTAACGCCCCTTCCCGGTCAACGGTCACGAAGCTATTTATCTCGGAATCCACGGCCTCAATCTGTGTCAGATATGCCTCCACCGCTTCCTTTACCGTTACCTCTTTTTGCCTGATTTTCCTGCCCAGTTCAACAGCCGTAAGACTTCTGATGTCCATTCTTTTCTCCTCCTATACAATGGTCTTCGGTACTTTGTAACTCTGCTCCTTCTGCTCAGGGGCATTGGCAAGCATCTCTTCATGCCTGTCGTCGTTTTTCACCACGTCCTCACGGAACACATTGGATATGGGAAACACATGGGACATAGGCACAATCCCTTCTGTGTCTAGTTCATTCAGCGTATCTATATAATCCAGCATTCTTTCCATATCCGCCTTCGCGCTCTCCTTTTCCGCCTCCGAAAGCTCCAGCTTTGCCAGAACTGCCACATAATCTATTGTCTCATCCGATATTTTGTTTGTCATTTCATCCTCCTTCAGTAGTTACATATCAGAATAAAATTTATCGTAATCTACCGACTCTATTATCTCACTTGGTGTAAGCGTTACCTTCATGCCAGTAATCGTCACCTCCACGCCGTCTGGCAGTACAACATTCTTAAAGGTGCGGGGAAATGTGGACTGGCTGTCTCCGATAAGCTTTCCCTCATAAGAATCATATCCGTCCATTGGAATATAATACTCAAAAATGCCGGAGCCCTCCTCGCAGTATACATCATACACTCCGGCCGGAATGTCCTTGCCGACTACAAACTGCTCTTCCAGTGTCCGGCTCTCCGTGTTAGGATTGGCGATGCCGCCAAGCTCCATCTGTGCATTCTCTGTCTCGAAACGCAGGGTCACATTATCTAAAATAGTCACAAGCGCCCCTTTGTAAATGCGGACATCATCCGCCTCTCTTATCTCCTCAATCTCAGAGTCACTTCCAAAACTATAGAACAGAGAAATATAATTCACTTCATCTTCAACGTTCAAACTCCCCGAGCCGCCTTCCAGCGCAACACGGTACACTCCCTCGGGAATGTGCACGCCGCATTTGTACAGCCCGGCGCCCAAGGTCACGGAATACGGTTCCCCGGTCTCGGGAATTTCTCTTGTAATGCCAAAATAGGGGTCCTGCTGCATGACTGGCTCAGATGACCATACTTCCTGCTCAGGTTCCTGAAACTGGGTTATCTTTTCCCCTATCCATGGAATTACGGCGCCGCCGATAGTTACAATAAATACCAGCACAGTAAGAATTTGTGCGGGAGTATTTTTCTTACTTTTATTGTCATATCCGGCCCTCTGTTTTTTCTTAGTCTCGGCTGCGCGTCTGGCATCCTCTGTCATTGTTTTTTCTGCGAGGGGGTCTTCCTTCTCATCGTGAACATGTGTCATCGGTTTTGTCTCGCAGGTGCTTTTCCCCCATGTGTAACTGTCGTCACTCTTAGAATTGTCCAGCCCACATTCTACACACACGTTATCTACTAGTTTACCTCCACATAATGAACATCTCTTTCCCATCTTTTGTCCTTCCTCCACTCAAGGGGACTGCCGTCAGCCTTATGGTTCCAGCCTGCTCAAATCTCTCGGAAACAGCGTTGTCTCTCTTACATTCTCTTCTCCCAAAAGCTGCATGGCCAGACGCTCCATCCCAATCCCCAGCCCGCCATGAGGCGGCATTCCATGTTTAAAAGTATCTAGGTACTGCTCCATACCTTCCTCTGACATTCCCCGCTTTTTTAACTTTTCTATCAGCATAGTATAATCATGTATACGCTGACCGCCTGTGGTCACCTCAAGCCCTCTGAAAAGCAGGTCAAAACTTAATGTAAATCTATCGTCCTCCGGATCATCCATCGCATAAAAGGGCCGCTTTTTAGACGGATAATGTGTGACGAACACAAAATCGGACTTCCATTCTTCTTTTGCGTACTGCCCGATCAGCAGTTCTTCCTCCGGTTCTAGGTCAAAAGGATTCTTAATCTTACGGCCATATTTGGCCGCCACCTTTTCTTTTATTTCATCGAACCGGACAGCCGGAATCCGATTGGTCTCCGGCAGGGACACCTCCAGTATCTGAAGCGGACTTTTGTAGTTCTCCCTAAGAAAATCCATTGCGAACTGCAGAAAGCCGGTTTCCATGGCCATCACATCCTCGAAGCCGTCGATATACCCCATCTCAAAATCAAGACTGGTATATTCGTTCAGATGACGTTTCGTATTGTGCTTTTCCGCCCGGAAGACCGGCCCCGTCTCGAACACTCTGTCGAAGACCCCGACCATCATCTGCTTGTAGAACTGGGGGCTCTGCGCCAGTACTGCCGGGCGGTGAAAATAGTCCAGCCGGAAAAGGTTGGAGCCTCCTTCCGCTCCCTTTGCCCCAATCTTGGGCGTATGAATCTCTGTAAAGCCCTGCTGATAGAGAAACTCGCGAAAGCCTCGCACCAGACCCTCCTGTATTTGAAATTTGGCTCTTTCCCTTACGTTGCGCAAGGAAACAGAGCGATAGTTAAGCTTTGCCTCCAGAGAAGTATTGAGCTTCCACTTGGATATGGCCAGTGGGAGGCTTGCCGCCGGCATGCTCAAAATCCGTATCGCCTCCATGCGTATCTCGATACCGCCCTTTGCCTTCTCCGACGCCTCCAGCCTTCCTGTTACTTCTACTGTAGCCGCTTCTCTGACATCTTTCAAGGCAAATCTCGCAGTTCCTTCTTCATACACACATTGAATCAGTCCTTCTCTTTTTCTCAGTATCACAAAGGCTACTGTTCCCATATCACGAACCGCATGTACCGCTCCATTTACTTTGACCGTGGAGCCTATTTTCTCTCCTGTCAGCTGACTCAGTTCCCATGTGTCTTTCTCTTTTAAACCTGATAAAAATTCCATGTGTCCAATCCTCCTGCTATTATGATTTCTCATTGCTGCCTTGTATTCCGATGGACCTTGATTTATCTTCATCAACGACAAAAAGTCCCGGAATACAATCGTATTCCGGGACGGATATTCTAGAATCCGCGGTACCACCCGCATTGCTCCTCACCTGCTGGGCAGGAAGGAACCTCTTTGACATGTGATAACGTACATGAGACGTATTGGCCTACTGTAAGTTCAGCCAATCTGCTCCAGAGTGTTCCCTTCGTCTTATTCCTCAAGCAGCGCTCTCAGCCGGTGACGCCGCATTTCTGTCGAGTTCCAAAGACAAGAGTCTCTTTCATCGCTTTACTTTTGTAAATTATTTTTCAATAGTAGCACAGTCCCTTTCATTTTTCAAGGGGAAAATTCATCACAAAACAAGATGTTCCGGATGTTCTTTACAGATTTTCTCCATTTTCTCATATACAGTGCCGCTGTCACGCTCATCTGTCATCGTTATAATCACGTCACTTGGCTGCAGCACAGTCTTGCCCTTGGGGATGATCTCTTCTCCATTCCTCTGAATCGCTACCAAAAGACAATTCTCCGGCCACTGCACATCCTGTATTGCTTTGTTGGCAGCCGGAGAGCCGAACATGACCGAAAAACGGTCCAGAATCTTCTCTCCCCGCTCTTCTCCTGCCGGCATTCCATTCTTCTCCAGCAGCCGTTCCAGAAGGCTTTCATAGATTGGCTTGGACTTCATAAGCGTAGCAACAATGTACGCCACAATGGAAATCACAGAGAGGGAGAGCATCTGGCTGACAGAACCGGTCATCTCAAAAATAAGGATAATTCCCGTCAGCGGCGCCCGCACAATTGCGGTAAAATACCCCGCCATGGCCAAGAGAATAAAATTGTTGATATAGTCGGGGTCAAGACCAAAGAACTGTACACCGACCATTCCAAAGACTCCCCCGATAAACGCTCCAAGCACCAAGAGCGGGAAAAATATTCCCCCCGGCGCGCCCGAGCCAAAGCTGACTGCTGAAAATATAAACCGAACTGCCAAAATCAGCACTACCATTCCCAATACATATTCATGGCTCGTTATGGCTTCCACCAGATTGTGGCCACTCCCCAGAACCTGAGGCATCACAAGTCCAAGAACTCCAGCCGTCATAAAAGGTATCAAAAGTTTCCCAAAAGTGCCGATTCCGGCCAGCTTTTTATATAGTGACTGGACAAACAAGGTGAACCAATTATAGAAAGCGCCCAAAATTCCCAGAATCACACCGAGTATCACTATGAGCCAGTAATAGCTTGGGGGGAGCACATTGCCGATATCAAATTGAAATACCGATTCCATCCCCAAAAAATTGGAAGAAATATAATCTGCGGTGAGAGACGCCGTCATAACGGAAATCAGTACCGATACGGAAAAATTCTTATGTACCTCCTCCAGCGAGAACATAACTCCTGCCAGCGGAGCGTGGAAAGCGGCGGACAGTCCTGCGCTGGCTCCGCAGGTCAGCAAAAACTTCTCCTCTGTCTTCCCCCTGTCCAAGGCCTTGGATATCCCCTTTCCGGCCATGGCTCCAAGTTGGATGGACGGGCCCTCCCGCCCCAGCGCCAGACCTCCCAGAAGGGAGAGGAATCCGCCCATAAATTTGGCGGGCAGCACCCTCAGACAGTTCTGTTTCATTTTACCGGACATCTCACCTTCCAGCTGTGGAATACCGCTCCCTGATATCATGGGCTCCCAGTCTACAAGCTTCGCCACGACAAACGCAAGCAGAACGAGGATGCCAAACCATCCTGCTATTTTGATTGGCGAGCCTTTTATGAACTTCAGAATCATATTCAGCCAAATCCCTGCCTGCCCTAAAAGTATTCTATATAAAAGTACAATCAAACCGGCTACAGCCCCCACAAGAAGTCCTTCTCCAATCAGAATGACTTGAAAACGCTCCGCACGTTTGATTGTATGCGATGTATCCTTCTTCACATTCTTCCTCCTCCACTCAATCCTCTTCTGTTATTTGGCCGACACATCTGCAGGAAATCTGTGTCACATATTCCTCTTCGCTTTTCTGTGTCAGCCCATCCAGTATATAATCTTCATAACAAACGCCTTCAAGGGCTATTCCATTCTCGCTGGCATACTGAAGCATCCGCTCATAGGCTTCGCCGATAGTCTGCCAGCGGCCCTTATGATAACCGACTAAATAGGTTCCTGCGGGATGCACAATATACGCACATCCTTTAGGCGGCTTTTTCTCTGTCATCACGTAAGAAGCCGTGTAGGTGTCGATGTTTCCCTTCTGCACCTCCGAAAGCTTTTGACAGTAACCGACCCCATAAATCCCCCGTACACCGGCTTTGTCGCACTTTTTCAGCAGCTCCCCTATCTCCATCGCCCATGTCTTTTCATCTTCCGCATGCAATTCCTTTACCACACAATATACTTCCGGCTGTTCTATGAGACTGATACTCCCAATATCTACCTCAACTGCCGCCTGAATCAGACTCTTCTTCTTCTCCACCCATTCTTTCATGCGCCTCAGCTGCTGCATCTCCTGCGTAATAATTTGCAGCTCATCCTCGAAGAGCCTAACAAGAGATTCCGGCGTCCGCTCATCCAGATATGCCTTAATCTGGGAAAGCGGCATGTCCAATTCTCTCAGAGTAATGATTACCTCAAACACATCCAGCTGTGCCAGCGTATAATAGCGGTATCCATTATTTCCCTTTGCCTCAGGGCAGAACAAGCCTATCTTGTCATAATGAAAAAGGGTATGCTTTGTCACCCCTTCAATTTTAGCAAATTCTCCTATCGTCAGAAGTTGTTCCTTTTTCATTACCCAGTTGTATCCTCCCTTGTTTTTATTTCTATAAATATGTTTATTTATATTATAGGCGTATTTCCCTTTTTTTACAACTCAAAAAAGTGGTTGACTATAGGGTAACCCTATACTTTATGATAGATAGTACTGAAATTACATTGTAAAAAGGAGGATATGAAACTATGTCAACGTCAATTGCTAAAGACTTTAAATTTTTCTCCCTGCTGCGTTTCGCACTGCCGACCATGGTGATGATGGTCTTCATGTCATTATATACAATTGTGGATGGAATCTTTATTTCCCGTTTTCTGGGCAGTCAGGCGCTCTCATCATCCAATATTGTCTACCCTGTGCTGAATCTGGTGATTGCTGTAGGCGTAATGTTCGCCACCGGAGGAAGCGCGCTGATTGCAAAAAAGCTGGGTGAAAAGAAGGAGCAGGAAGCCAAAGAAGATTTTTCTCTGATCGTCCTTGTATCTACGATACTTGGATTTGTAATCATGCTCGTCGGCAATCTGGGGATTGAACCTATTGTACGCGCCCTTGGCGCCACCGATGTTTTGACAGCCAACTGCGAGGCCTATCTGAGCATTCTTCTGTACTTTACACCGGCCTGTATTTTACAGCTCTTATTCCAGACTTTTTTTGTGGCGGCAGGAAAGCCCCAGCTCGGGCTAATCCTTACCATCTCCGGTGGAGTCGCCAATGTGATACTCGACTATCTGCTGATGGGCCCTCTCAACATGGGTATCAGGGGCGCTGCCCTCGCTACCGGCATGGGACAGCTGATTCCCACAATCGCAGGCCTCTTATACTTTTCCCTCAGCAGGGAATCGCTTCATTTTGTAAAGCCACGCTTCAGAGGCCGCACACTTACCAAGAGCTGTTCCAACGGCTCTTCCGAGATGGTCACCAATATATCGACCGCGATTGTGACCTACCTGTTCAATATTGTGATGCTTAAATTTCTGGGGGAAGACGGCGTGGCCGCCATGACCATTGTCCTCTATGGGCAATTTCTATTTAACGCGATGTATATGGGATTTTCGATGGGCGTCGCCCCGGTCATCAGTTACAATTATGGCCGGAACAACCTGCCCCTTCTCAGACGGATATTTAAGATTTGTATTGGATTTGTGGTGAGTTCTTCTATCATAGTAACACTGCTCGCCCTGCTGTCTTCCCCTTATATTGTGGAAATCTTTACGCCGAGGAGCACTTCCACCTACGAGATTGCCAAGAGTGGATTTTTTCTTTTTTCTTTCAACTATTTGTTTGCGGGAGTCAATATTTTTGCTTCCTCCATGTTCACCGCCTTTTCAGACGGCGCCGTCTCAGCGGGCATCTCATTTGCCAGAACCTTTATCTTTATTGTGGCAAATATCCTGCTGCTGCCCAAATTTCTAGACGTCACCGGAATCTGGCTGTCCGTGCCGGCGGCTGAATTTATGACGATATTCCTATCCGTCTATTTCTTCGTAACAAGGCGGAAAAAATACCACTATACAATGGGATAATCTTCCTACTCTACGTCCAGATATGTGTTTTTGTAGGCCTCTCTGATTTCCTGTGGTACCAGACTGCCTCCCGTCGCCCAGGCAATATGTACCGCCTTATCCATCTTATCCGTGAGCCCTTGCTCGGCTATGTAGCGCCCTGCCTCTTCTTTGTTATTGATGAAGGCCGGCCCTGCAAAAGCGGCGCAGGCACTGGGCTCCAAAAAGATATCCTGCGTCTCCAGCATGTCGCGCATATACTCATACAGACGGCCGTCCTTGACGGTGAAAATTCCTCCAAGCAGCGGCTCCATCACCTTTCCCACAAAACCGGAAGGGCGTCCTACAGCCAGACCATCCGCATGGGTCATTCCTGTAAGGCCGATATCCTGCACCGAAATCTCATTATGGAGTCCTGTCGCCATGCCCAGAAGCATGCTCGGAGCCTGTACAGGTTCTACAAAGAAGCAGTGTACATTGTCGCCGAACAGCTGCTTTAATCCGAATGTAATACCGCCGGGCGCGCCGCCTACTCCACAGGGGAGATACACGAACAAAGAATGTTCGCCATCCACAGTAATTTGCTGCTCCTTAAGCTGCGCTTCCAGCCTTTTAGCCGCAACGGCATATCCCAAAAATAAATCCTTCGAATTCTCATCGTCTACGAAATAGCTCTTCGGATTCTCATCGGAAAGTTTCCTCCCGTGTATGACTGCCTCACTATAATCAGAGTCATACTCAATCACAGTCACACCGTGGGAGCGCAGTAACTTCTTCTTCCACTCTTTCGCATCTGCAGACATATGTACGACCGCCTGATATCCCAGCGCCGCGCTCATAATCCCGATGCTCATGCCAAGATTGCCTGTAGAACCTACTTGAATAGTATATTCACTGAAAAAGCGGCGGTTCTCCTCAGAGGCCAGCCTTTCATAATCGCCTTTTCCTGTTATAAGTCCATGGGCCAGCGCCAGCTCCTCGGTATGTTTTAACACTTCATAAATACCGCCCCGTGCCTTGATCGAGCCGGCGATTGCAAGATGACTGTCCTGCTTCAGAATCAATTTCCCTTTTATCCCGGCGTGATACTTTTCATTCAGAAGCTTCTGCATCTCCGGTATGGGAGTCAGCACAGACTCAATCAAGCCTCCTTTGTCCTTCGTCTCCGGAAAGCACTTCATAATAAGAGGGGCAAACCGCGCAAGCCTTTGCTCAGCCTCCTCAATGTCCTTCATCGAGAGCTCCTGTCCCGCTCTTTCCTCCGTGAGGAGTTCCATCTTTGGATTTAACCAAAACACCTCTTCCCCTGCCGCCAAAGATTTCACGATTTCATTCTTTACTTCCATCTTGCTTTTTTCCTCTCTTCATATCATATTTTTGAATCCTCAAATCATTCAATTGCGTGCAAGCATGCATTGTATGATCTTTTGATTCTTGTATATTGTCATATGGTTATAATACATCAAAACCGGCTCCGGCGCTATCCCCAACTTAACAATCACAATTTAAACTCAATAATTAATATTTTAAATATTTTAATTAAATATATTAATTTATATATTGACATTTTTAAGCTTTGGTATTATATTTAGAATCAGAAAGGGAGTGATTGGATGAAAAAGATTATTAGCCGCTGTCCGGTATGCGACGGTGAGCTGACCGTAGCCAGATTAAAATGTGATTCCTGCGACACTGTAATCGAAAATAATTTCAGACTCAGCAAATTTGATTATCTTTCTGAAGAAGAGCTGTACTTTACCGAGACATTCCTCCGCTGCAGAGGCAATATCAAAGAAGTGGAAAAAGAACTCGGCATATCCTATCCCACCGTACGCTCTAAACTGGACGCTGTTATCAAAAAGCTAGGCTATGACGCCGGCGCAGACGAACAGGCTGCAAAACGGGAGGAAATATTGAAGGCGCTGGAGAGCGGAACAATCACAGCCGAACAGGCGATTGCCCAATTAAAGAAGGAGTATTGATTATGGATGAAAAGTTAAGAATTTTAAAGATGGTGGAAGAAGGAACTATTAACGCAGAGCAGGCGGCTGAACTGATGTCTGCCATGAATGTGGAGCTTCCGGCGGAGCAGGATGTCATCGTGAAAAGCAATTATGACAAAAAGATGTTCCGTATTATAGTGGACAGTGTCACTGGCGACAAAGTAAAAGTACAATTTCCTGTGGGCGCCATAAAAAAGATATTAAAAGTGACCGGCAAACTTCCCATTCCCGAAAACCAGCTGCAGGGCATAGACCTCTCCAGCATGATGGACGCGGTATCAGAATGTCTGGAGGATGAGATGGAAGGCGATTTTGTCAATGTAGAAGCCACCGACGGCACGACAGTAAGAATATTTGTCGATAAGTAAAAGGAGCCTGTATGAAAGTAAAAATCCGAACAAAGGATGTACACTTTTCCATGCCGGTCCCGATTGGAATGATTGGCTTCGTGGTCAAACTGCTTCCCGACAGATTGTTCGTCCAAATGAGGACAAATGTCCCCGCCCCTTATGATGCCTTGCTGACAAAAGATACCGTCAGCATGATACTAAGTGAATGTCTGGATATTCTGAAAGAACACAAAGGACTTGAGTTTGTCCATGTGGAGGCGTCCGACGGTACGTTTGTATCCATACGATTATAGCAAGGTAATTACAGGTTATGTTTGTGCGGTTTGTTGAATTTTGAGGGAAAAGCTGTTATGATAAATGTAGTAGCACTACAAACAAAATGGAGGTACGATCTGTGTCTGAAGTAGAAATCCTTGAGAAAGAAGAACTCGACGATAAAGTTATGGAATCCGCTGCCGAAGAGGAAAGTGATGCTTCCCCTTCCAGTGAACCGACTCCGGAGGAAGTTGCCGACGCAATTCCTGATTTCGAAGAACCGGAAGAGCCTTACGTGTTCCCCAGTGAAGAAAAACCGATGCATAAATTTTTACACTATAAGCCACACGAAGAGAAAGAATTTTCAAGAGACGAATGGATTTTTTCTCAGCTGGACAAAGAAGATTTGATGGAATATCTTGCACTGGAGCAGACACGCAGCGAACTGGACAGACAACTCAAAGAGACCCGGGAAAAACGGCTTTTCTGCGCCTTTCAGCTGACGGTGTCACTGGCAGCCGTAGTTGCGGTCGTCTATCTTCTGCGGGACAACCCTACTATTCTCGTGAACATCCTATACATAGCAGGAATCGTTGCCGGCCTTTGGCTGTGGAAAAACCCGAAGAATAAGAAATAACCTATGTAATGACAAGCAAAAATACGGATACTGATATCCGTATTTTTGTTTTTGTGTATAATAATTTTTCTACGCCGCAGCATGTTCTTTCACTGCTGATGTGTTCTTTTCCATATTTTTCTTTCTTGCCACAAGATAACTGATACCTAGAAATCCAAGTACACACATGACCAGCATAATAATGAATATATAAGAGTAACCTTGTTTTCCGTATGTGTCTATGAACTTTCCGTACATGGTATGAATAAACATATCCGGAATATACGCGACCACAGACACGATACTGATTGCCGTACCCGCCACTTTTGCCGGTACATTGCATTCCCCTATAATAGAGAACATGACGCTGTACAGGCCGCACATGAAAAATGATGTCACAAGGGTCAGCCCCATTATCAATGTGGCTGAAGCCGAACTGCCCATAAGATACATCCCTCCGATAACCGCAAATACTATAACGAGGCCTACGCGGAACCACTTTAGTGTAGAATGGAACAGTTTGTCAGCCACAAGCCCGGTCAGAGGAGCCAGCGCCATGAACAAGAACTGCCGGACGATGCTCAAATTCCCGGAAAGGCTCTCGGAAATACCAAAAACACTAGTCAAGTAGGGGTTGAAGTAGGTGATGGATATATATACACCATACACAAAGAATAGTGTCATCGAAATAATCCACACAGTTGGATTCATCAGCGCTGCTTTTACATCTGCTGCTTTCGGCTTCTCTGCCGCTGTGGCAGCAGTCGGCTCTTTATAATCATGAAGCAGGGCCATCAATACAAATGGAATAATCAGTGTAAAGGCCGCTATGACGATAATCGCCCAGAAAAAGCCTTTGTCAGGTGAGTCAAAACCACCATATACGCGCAGCGCCAGCATGTTGACAAGGCCTCCCGTCAGTCCGTTAACGGCATAATATATGCCGTAGGCAGTGCCTCCTCCGATGTCTTCGCCTAGAAACCGGATTGTCTTCATAATAGCCGGCCAGCATAAGAAAATCGTTGTAAACGCCATACCAAACCAAATCGCCAGTGACATTCCATAATTGGATGGCATAAACGCATACAAAATAGTAAGCCCCGATGTAATCAGCAGCGACCAGAAGATAGACAGTTTGGAAGATACCCTGTCAGAAATGATTCCGCCCGGTATCTGTATGATTGTACAGGCCAGCGAGTATACCGATATCATCAGTCCCAGCTGGGCGTCAGAAATATGCATCGTCTGAATCATCTGATCATAAAAAATATATTTCAAATACGGGAGGCAGTATATGGAGCCTCCGGCCATTCCAAGAACAAAAATTGTGATAATGCTTTTAACTTTTTTATTCATTGTAATCTTCCTTTCCCTTACTGAACTCTTCTTTTATCTTTGTCAGCTTCTGTGGATCGCTCATGATTTCCAGCACAGTATACCCCATTATCCGAGCGCCCAAGTCAATAATCTCATTGGCTTTTGGGCTCTTCATAATATCTACTACTTCCTGTGTGTGAAGCGCAAAATGTTGATTGGAAATGGCCAGCATCGGTGAAAAGGCCGGGCATTCATAGCTGACATTGCCGATGTCGGAGCTTCCCATCATAGAATGGTCATCCATCTTATAAGGCACATGCAACTCATCCATGACTGAGCATATGGTCTCGATTCCCGTCTGGTTCTGAAGCATGTCGGAATATTCGTAGCCGATCGTTTCAATCTCGTAGGTCGTATCCGTTGCCAGACACGCGCCCTTTACACAGTTGCGCATTCTTTCCACTACCTGATTCAGATAACTTCGTTTTGAATTTCTTAAAAGAATCTCTAATTCCGCATAGTCAGGGATTACATTCGATGCTTCCCCACCGTTTACATAATAATAAGATATCCTTGTATCTGGCTTCACCTGCTGACGCATCATATCCAGCGCCTGAACCGTTAACCCAGCCGCGTTCAAGGCATTGCGACCTTCCCACGGCGATGCGGAGGCGTGTGCCGTCTGTCCGTGGAATTTTACACGGTAGCCTCCAAGGGCAAGGAAGTCTAAGGCCGGGTAAGTGACATCCGAATTCATATGAATCATCATGGCAAAATCATATTTCTTAAAGACACCCTGATTCACCATCTCGGCTTTCAATCCGTGCAGCTCCTCATCCGGCGTTCCAATCAAATCAATATCAATATTCAATTCTTCAGCCATATCGCAAAGGGCGAACGCAGTCAGAAGGCTCAGGCTTCCGCTGGCACTGTGCCCGCACCCGTGGCCTAGCTGGGGAAGAGCATCGTATTCCGCCAGCAGTGCAAATCTGGCTTCTGGTTTCTCCCTGCGTACAGCCGCTGCCTTGAAAGCAGTGGGAAGTCCACAAAACTCTTCTTCTGTCTCCATCCCCTTCTCGCGGCAAAGGCGTACATATTCTTTACAGGAATGATACTCCTCCCCAGATATCTCAGGATGATTGGCCAGATTAGAATTCAGCGCATGCGCAGTTTCACTATTTTTAAGAAGAGCGTGGTCAAATGTCTTTTTTAATTCTTCAACTTTTTTCATATGAATACCTCCAACTTTTATTTCGTTCCCTATTATAATCACTTTTTGTAAATAGAATTTTCCATTTTGTAAAACACAATTTCCTTTCCGGAATAATCCGCCGATGAGACAGGGTAAATAAAAGAGCATACAGTTGAATTAATCTTCTTTACTCGTTATAATCATTTGTATGGGATAAACATATCTATATAGAGAAGGAATGAGAAAAAGATGGATTTAAAACATTTACAGACATTTGTCGTTCTTGCTGAAAAAGGCGGAGTCATCAAAGCCTCTATGCATTTGAACTACTCACAATCCTCTGTGACCAAACATATACAAGCACTGGAAAAGGAATTTCAAGTACGCCTCTTTGAGAACAATAAAAGCCAGCTGACCGCCGCAGGTGAATGCCTCTATCATTACGCCAAGAAAGTGTTATTTGAGTATGACTCTATCTTGAAGGAAGTCAGGCTGGAAGATTATTCTCACTGCTCTATGAGCGTCGCCGGGCTGGAACAGCACTGCTACAGCTATTTTATGCCGGTATTTCACAGCCTTTATCAAAGGTACCCTGATATTAAGGTGACGATCAGCACTTCGGACATGGAGGAGAATTATAAAAAGCTTCAGGAAGACAGCGTCGACTTCGCCATTATCGCCGACTATTTTATATCAGATGAATACGAGCGGTGTCTTTTGGGATATGAAGATGTGGGATTATTAATGTCAAAGGATGTGTATGATAAGGACTCTGATAAGGATACTATCATGGAGCGTTATCCGATTTTCGTCCATCATTTCAGAAAGCTCAATTACCACTTTTTCCAAAAAGAGCTGGAGCACCCTCATGTAGTAGAGTGCAACAGCCCGGAAGTAATCTATAAAAGCGTCTTACAGTACGGCGGCATCGGTGTTGTGGGAACAGCCCGGTATCAAAAAGAGCTGGCGGAGGGTACGGTTATCATGCTGAAAGCATTGGATTCTCATGTGCCGGTAGAATTAGTCGCAAAAAGGAGTACGCTGGCCCATTCCATAAAGCGGGAGCTATTCGAGATGTTCCGGAAAAAATATACGCAATAAGGGACCTTGCCCGCAAGGTCCCTCTTTTCAATCTTCTCGCTATGATTCCATCCCACATCTCTTTTTGGACTCCGCTATAATTTCTGCCGGGAACCCAACTGCCTCCAGAAGCCGGATTGCATTTTGTGTATTGCTGATTCCTTTCCGCAGTTTATAATCGAATACGACGTCCCCGTCCTGCACCGACTCACAGAAATAATAGTTATCGCAAGGCCCATCCAGCGCAGTCGCCAGTTCCAGATCATGAGTAGCGACCATCACCATACAATTCTTTTCACACAAATAACTTAGAATCGCAATCGACGCTGCCACACGTTCCATTGTGTTTGTCCCGCGTAGAATTTCATCGATGCCGCAGAATACCATGCGCTCTCCGCTGCTTTTCTCAATCATTCTCTGTAAATATTTAATTTCCTTGATATAGTAGCTCTCCCCCGACAAAATGTCATCTCTCACCGCCATCGAAGTAAGCACTCCAGCATTGGGAAGCACCATGCTTCTTGCCGTACAGGTATGTATGCACTGGCCAAGAATGATATTGATTGCCGCCGCTTTTACAAAGGTTGATTTACCTGACGCATTGGAGCCGGTCAGAATCATATTTTTTTCCATGGTAAAACTGTTCTCTACTGCGTCCTCGATCAAGGGGTGGCAGATTCCTTCCATAGAAAACTGCTTTTCACTAAACTCCGGCTCACACCAGAAAGGCAGGCTCCGGCGGAAAGAACCGACCGCTATGCTCAAATCAAGCTCCCCTACATATCTATATACCTGCATGAATTCCCGCTGCCGTCCCGAAAGAAGGCGGATCAGTTTATCATATATGGTAAAGTCCCACAGAAATGCCCCAATAATATAGTCATATATAAGCGCCAGAATATCTCCGGCAACACTGCCTTGTTTTTTTCTCTCTAAAATCGAAACCAGCTTTTTAACCTTCTCCAGCTTTTTAAGATTATCCTTTACATCCATGCACTCCAAATCATCCGCACAGCACAGTACGTCCGCTGTCTTCACCGTGCGTATCATCGCGTAGAGTGATTCCAGTAAAAGTTCGTATTTATTCTTCCCCATGGCATAAATCGCAATATTTATAAGAAAATTAGCGGCCGCCGCGGTCACAAGAACCGGATTCATTGTAATGACCGCCGCCGGCATGAGAAGGACAAGGGTTATCTGCAGTATTCTACAGAGGCTCGTAAAGGGAAGTCTCTGTGACTCCAGCGTATCCATGAATACCGGAATATAGTAATTGTAGTCTTCTTTTCGAAGCTGAAGGAGCCGGGCCTGTGCTTCTACCCGTTCCTCCGGGTGCTCATCGTAATACTTGATGATTTTCTCCCGCTCATAAAGCCAGTTCTTCTCCTTGGGCAGTCTGTGCAGCGCGGCGAAAAGTACCTGCTCTCCGATGAAAGATTTCGTCGTGTTCATACGGCAGAAAATATTGTCCATCTCCAAGTCATCCCATGTGATATCATCTAACAGCTCGTCCTCGGGAATCGTTTTCTTTATGACATTATAGTAAAGCGCCGCCAACTCTCTGCGGTCAAATTCTTCGATGCTGCCGTCGGCCTTCTTGCCATAGCTCTCTTTTAACTGGAGTTTCATCCTTTTGTTGTTTGCCACTCTCTCCAAAAAGGAAATCAGTGTAATTGCTATAATAAGTGCCAAGATTATAAATACCTTCATATCATCTCACCTGTCCTTTTTGAAGCCTTTATTGTACTATTACATTAATACAAATCCCTCAAACTGTCAAGTGCCTCGGAAAGCAGTATTATTTAGCCTGTTCCGGCCATAATAAAGAGCCGCCCACACAGATAACAAGACACAGAATTCCCCCTAGAATGACGCCGTCCAGCTGCAGCCCCAGTGGGATCTTTAAAAACAAGTCAAATCCAAAAGACACGATCAAGCCCGACAGCATGCCAATATTGACCGCACTTACATTGGCCTTCTTCCAAAAGCATCCCAGCACAAGAGGAATAAATATCCCCGCGCCATACGCACTGCCTCCGGTCTTGAGGCACTGGTATACTTTTCCGAAATACAATGCCATAATACATACCAGACAGGCCGCTGCGATACACGAAACCCGATTGAGAACCATAATCTTCTTTTCACTTGTATCCTTTTTCAGCCTTGGCCGTATCATGTCATCCATGATTGTGGAAGTCAGTGTCAGCAACTGGCTGTCACCGGAGGTCAACATCATGCTGAGCAGGAAACTAAGCATCAGCCCCCGAATCACCGGCGGCATATATGTGAGAAGAAATTTGGGCGTAAACTGGCTGCCCACCGTCATCTCGGGAAATATAGTTTGGATAGCCAACGCAGGGAGCGCACAGATGATTCCGGTCACAAATATAGTGACCAGCCACGCCGCAAATTGACTGCTGACCGCCGTCTTTGTATCTTTTGCCGAAAAGATACGCTGCGCAAATACAGGGTCGGCTCCGGTCGCGAAAATATGATAAAAAAACCAGCCGGCCATAGTGATTGGAGCCATTCCCCGAAAGAATGAGAGTTCCTCTGCGGTATGGCTTGCCACAATAGGGTCCCATCCGCCTGCTGTCCGGAAAACTGCTATGGGGAAAATAATTCCAAACGCAATCAACAGAAATACAGCTTGAAAGGTATCCGTAATCGCAACTCCCCATAGACCGCTGAACACAGTAAATAGAACAATAATAACCGCGCTGATCCACACACCGGTCTTACGTCCACATATCCCCAGAGCTTCCAGAACATTTCCAACCGCCAGAAATTGTGCCGCCGTAAGCGATATTGTGGAAATAAGAACGCATACCGCACCAATTTTTCTCGTTTTTTCTCCATACCTCATCTGCAGAAAGTTTGGAATGGAATATGCTCCAGACGCACGCAAAGGTTTGGCCAGAAGCAAGAGAAACAGCCAGCCGATCCACCAAAACCAGCTTGCGACGATTCCTGATACTCCGCTTTCCAGAATAACCTCATATTTTCCAATGACAACATTTGCCCCGATCGCACTGGCAATACAGCTTCCAGTACAAGTGAACCAGGATAACTTCTGACCTGCAGTAGTAAAATCTCTGGCAGTCTTCATTTTTTTTGACGCCCTTGCGCCAATTCCTATAATCACCGTCAAAAATAGCAATATCACAACAAAATCTATTGCTGGCACATCTCCAAACCGCATGCTATCCCTCCTCTTCATTGCGCATGTCTTTTTTTGTCGAATTAAAATAATTATAACATTTTTCAAAATCCGCTTTATTGGGCATCAACGACATATTTATTGTGTGTCGTGCACATAATGTACAATCTTGGGTCAATGGGTGTTGATTGGTATGTTATATATGTTATACTTTTTATTGAAAATCTATATAACAGGAGGTATAACCATGACAATTGAAAAACTTCTACTGACTCTGGACAGCGGCATTAATTATTACTTTTATGGTTCTACTGATATCGAAGTCTATGCGGCAGAGAAGCTGGAAGACACAGAAACCATGACCCCGGACATCCTTTATGTGACAGACGCCTATGCCTCTAAAGATTCGCCGGGTAACGTCCTCTATGCATCGTCCAGTGACATTCCCATTATCTTGAAACAGCTGCGCTGCTCCATTTCCAGAGACTATCAGATAACTTCTGAATTAAATCATCTGAACCAAAAAGTCTTGAACAATGTTTCTTTACAGCACATTTCTGATACCTGCCGTGCCCTCCTTAACACAACAATCTTCCTTCTTGATGAACAATTTTCCCTGCTTGCATTTAGTGGTAAAAACGAAGCAAAACGTTTTCTTGGCTCGATATCGGCCAATAATATTATCGGGAAAGATACCAGCATAACCTATCTCCCTGCCAATCATATATGTCCCTATGACGCGGTACTTGCGCCGATTAATAATAATGGAAAGCTGCTCGGGTATATCCTTTCTTCCGCGTGGGAAGGTGCGGGCAACATCAAAGGCATATCCGATGTTCTACATGAAATCAGCAAAATCCTGTCAAATTGTAAAGGCTTTTCATCCAGCCGTACGCCCATATCTAAACGTCAGCAGTATTTGACTGAATTATTACAGCTTCATAGTATAGACGCGGTAACCGCTAAGCAAAAGCAAAAAGAACTTAATTTCCCAGAACACGATAAATACTTTGTGTTGTCCTTCAAAATCAACACCGATAAAAAATTAATCTTTATGCGCGACACACTGCAGACTATCCTGAAAGAAGAAGTCTATGAATATAATCATTATTTTTTCGCGATTGTCGGCTGTCAGATACATAAACGTATCAGCGAACAGACCTACCCTAAGCTGCTTCTCTTCCTGAAGGAAAATGATATGTACGCCGGAATGAGCAACGGCTTTTTAGATTATTCCCTTCTGAGAACAGCGTTTGAACAAAGTATCACCGCTCCGTCCCTCCGGCAGTATATATCCGGTAAAGAAATCCGTTTCTGCCGATACGAGGATTTAATCTTGAGCCACCTTCTTGAAATGGCGTTCCAAAAAGGGATTCCTTACCGTTCCTTCTGCCATCCGAATGTGGTAAATATTGAGCGGTACGATCAGGAGCACGGAACCGAATATTTAAAGACTTTGAGCGCTTATGTATACAATAATTTAAGGCTCTCAGAGACAGCCAGCAAACTCTATATCCACCGAAATACGCTGTATCACCGCATCAATATTTTACGGGAGCAGTTCGGGATTGATTTTGACAATCCAAGAGAATTTATGAAACTGCAGATATCATGCACTGCCTATGGTTTTATCGGAGAAGTCAAAAACGCCAATCAAATCTTTGGCCCCATGGATTAACTTTGAAAAGGGGGACACCAAGTTTTGATATTGTTGTCCCCCTTATTCCCCATCTCATAAATTTGCTTATTCAAATACCGTTTGTTCTTTTATGTCTGTATTTAAAATCTCCAGCGCACGGCTCATCAGATTATAGCGCTGCTGCCGCTGAATTGCCGGTGTGGCATTCAAGTCTGCCATGGCCGCCGGTATAGAGTAGGCTTTCAATATACGGTTCGCGCCTATACTTTTCGATACCGCCGTCATATTGGCAACATGTACGACATCAATGCCTGCGCGTTCTATTTCTTTCACCATCATTGCACCGCAACGAGTACAGGTGCCTCATGCAGAGCCAAATATAACGACATCGACATTGTCTGCTTTTAAATACTCCACAATCTCCTTTGCCATACGCACTGAATTTACCCGGTTTGTCTGATTGCCTGTCGTAGTATAGAACCATGGATGCAGGTAACCGATTTTCCCTTCCTTCTCCAATCTCCGCAGTGCGTCAAGGGGCATTGCCAGCATGGGTTCTTCATTGGCATAGGACTGGTCATATCCTCCATGCACACTCTTCCACTCTCCCGGCTTCAGTACGGTCTGGCCGGATAAGTCATAGCGCCCAAAACGAGTAGACGACGCCGACGGAATATGGTCTGGATTGTCGATCGGCACTAAGCCGCCTGTTGACACGAATGCAACCCTTGATTTAGCCCCGTCCCTCGGAGGAGCAATGGGAATTTTTTCTTCCACACTGATGGGAAGCTCCGTATGATAGTCCTCTCCGGCTATCTTTTTCTTTAACATATCAACCGCCCGTTTTGCGGATGTCCGTTCTTCAGGGAGTACTATCTGCCAGCGGAATCCTCTTGGAAAATATCCCTCTTTTTCAGCCCACAGAATTTCTTCGCCTTTCATGAGCTTATCAGAAAGATTTGTCATCTGCTTTAAATCTTTGCGCATCCCGGCCCCATTGTTGTGCCCTTTCACAATATACATATCCTTGTCCTGCTGGCAGAGCTCCCTTCCGGGATTCTCTTCATACATACAGGTGACCGTTGGTTTTTGATAGCGTTTATGGATATAATTACAGACTTCGGCGCAAGACACCCCATAGCGTCCAGACATGAATGCCGGACCGGCCGCTAATAAATCGAATTCTACCCCCTCCAGAAGTTCCCCGATTTTGTCCAGCGCCGCTTCGGTGTGGCTGGCCATATACCCGTCGCCGCAAATAATGGTATAAATAACCTTTCCTTCCTCCAGCATCTCGCTCAAAGCTATCGAAGGGCCGACTGTGCCTTCCACAAGCTCTGGCTCATAATCCGCTTTTTCTTCTCCCCCTACTCCGCCATAAAATTGATTCAGATACATGATAACTTTTTTCATTTCGCTCACCCTCCTTTAGTAGCTCATGCACACTTTGTTCGACCAGCCCGCATTGCCATCATGTCCCGCAATCATCAATGAGTCTATGACCAAAGAGCCATCCTCATGTAAGGAAGGGCCATATTCCGGGTCATATGCCCATGCGCCAGGATAAGGATCTCGTCCGATTGTCCCCAAGTGGCCGACAATACGTTCTTTGGCAGGCAGGTTTAGGATGACATGGTCCGCACCGGTGGATATGACTGCGTCTACGCGTTCATCCAGCATAATCTTTGACTGCATGCCTCCGCCATGCCCCGGACTTTCCATGCAGTGCCCGACGCATTTTATGCCCTCTTCTTCCAGCTTGATAATAGTTGTGAAGAAATCAATCTCACTGTGTCCATTCGCCGTATTTACTACAATTGCCGCATCTATATTCATCATCTCCGCCATGACCGCAATACGCTCAGAAGCACGTGTCTTCAAATCAGCGACAGGCGGGTTGACATCAAGGAACACTGCCGCAAAATTCAGTGATTTTCCATGTTCGGCATAAAGTTCCTTAATCAGTGGTAAATTTTGATAATCATATGTATACAATTTCATTGACCCGAAGAACAGCGTGTCTCCGCATAATGCCCCGTCTAAAATTTCATTTGCATGCAGCATCGGCGGAACAAGCTGAACCGCATCCTGCCCGTATAGCCGTGTGACAAGTCCTTCCCCCATGGCCGCAGACACTTGGAGTACCAGAGCAGTCCGCGGCAGTTCCGATGATGTCGTGGCAGCGTCGTCATAGACTTCCCATTCTTCCGGCATCTGTCCTGTCACAGCCCTGCCTATATACTCTGCAAGAAGATGTGCTCCCAAGCGGTAATGCAGGTTCTTCTTAAAAGTCGCATCATTGTCCTCTGACGGATCCACATTCTTAGCAGTAAAGCACAGGTGAATCAGTTTTGAGAAATGTGTCAGTCCCGCCGCTTCTCCATCCATGTCCAGCATGGCGTCGCCGCATCCCGCATACTCTCCGACCGCAGTGACCGCCATTCCCTTGAGAGCGTAAATTTGTCCCGAACCGCTCCGCTCCATTCCCCCAGTATATCCGGGAAATACCGCGCGCCCGTCTGGTCTCATCCTCGCCTCTACAATGTCCTTGATTGGCAGGATTCGGGCGTTTTCTCCCGGATGTACTATCTGTAGTTCCACTTCTTTTAAGTTGCCTTCTGGATTGAGCGCCTCAATGGCCTCCTTCTCATTCACAGTCAAAATCCCCTCTTTAAATGTCGTCTCCCTGCCGAATACAATATCTTTTACATGAAAATTTCCAATTTCCAATTTCATTTAATCACTTCCTTTATCATTTTAAGATACCTATCAATAAATTACTCTGCCCTTCCTTATGACATGCACTGGCTTTTTATACATAGCCGCAATGTCTTCGGCCGGATTGCCGTCAATAACCACAAAATCTGCACATTTACCTATTTTTACCGTTCCGATTTCATTATCCAGACAAAGAAGTTTTGCACTGTTGATTGTCATCTGCTTTAAAATATCAATATTGGAAAAGCCTAACTCATTCTTTCTCGTCTGTATTTCAATGTATGGATTCTCCTCATAGCTGTCTAACGCGATATCCGTCCCCCAGCCGATCAGTACATTGTGATTGTGGTACGCATTCCCAATACACTCATATACCTGCCGGATAGTTTTTACCCTGCGGTCCTCATTGTCCACATAGGAGCCTTTGCCATGCTTGGTCAGATTGTGTAGGATACCTACCGTTGGCACAATCCCCATGTCAGTTCTCCCCTCCAGCCTCTGCAGCGTCTCTTCTGTAATAAAGCTGGCATGCTCAATGGTACGTACTCCGTTGCGCACTGCCGCGTCAATCGCTTCGCTTCCATGTGCGTGGATCGCGCAGTAGGTTCCCCTTGACGTGGCAATCTTCACAACTTCATCAATCTCATCCTCCTCAATAATCTTAATATTGGGGTCGTTCCCTTCTGTCATCAAGGAGCCGCTGCCATATAGCTTAATAAAATCGGCGCCATAACATATATTATCCCGCACTAAAGCCCTCACATTATCCCTTCCTGCTATTACATGGTGAAACTGTCTGCAGGGGAACGTATTTAGATTTGCAGGAAGGAGCGTCGGCCCGGCACAGATAACACGGGGGCCCTCTATATAACCGGCCTTCTCTGCATCCCGTACCGCCTCAGAAGCCAGACATTTGTCGTCCCCACAGTCCCGCACCGTTGTATATCCATTTTCCAACATGAATCTGGCATAGTGATATTCATCAAAGGAGCGCCAGCTTGGCCGGACATCTGTAACCCAGCTGCTCTCTTCCAGCCAGCGCAGGTGTACATGTGCATCTATCAGTCCCGGCATCAAGGTTGCATGGCCCACATCTATTGTTTCACTGATATCCTCGAATACAGTCCCCACCTCAGCTATATCAGCAATCCTGTCCTCCTCGATCAAGACATCCGCTTCCGAAAGTCCTGTCCCTTCCGTTAACTCCGGAATCAATTTACAATTCTTTATTACATATCTGTTCATTTATTTCACCCCTTTTGCTTTCTTTGCTAATTTCTGAAACATGAAAATCGCGCCTACGCCAATCATGCCAATGACTAAGAAAACGATGTATATGACCTGATAACCTCCTCGCGAATTGTTATACTGTGTCAGTATACGTCCGAATGCAGTTCCCATAAATGTTCCCGGGATAACCATCGCTACAGATAGAAGTCCGCAGATCGTACCACGGCATTCTGTCGGAAGCCCGCACTCGTCGATCATAGACTGTCGCCCCGGTTTGCAGATAGAGTTTACGGCACGGATAAAGCAAAGCGCCGCCACCACTACAAAGACAAACTTTGCCTGCCACGGTACCGCAAGTACCATTGCACATCCGACGAACAAGCATCCCAAGCTTATCAAAATTACTTTCGTGGCCGAACCAATCTTATCTACAAGCACACCTGTGAAGACGGACAGAACCAGCAGAGTCGCCTGATTTGTCCACGTGGAAATCATCGTTACCGTCTCCGTAGAAAGTCCGAACTGTGTCTGCAAAAGCGGCTGTGTATAGGTAATCAGGATTGTTGTACAGTTTGTACATGCGCCCACAAGAAGCAAAAGCCACACCCGTGGGCTGGAAAGGACTTCTTTAAGCAGTGAAATGGTAAAACCACCTGCATTCTTTCCTTTTGTGTCCTTCTTTGCAAGAACTTCCGCTTTTGTAAGCTTTTTAGGGAATGTTTCATCCTTTTCAAAAAACCGCAGTCCAATCTGTCCTACCAAGAGCTGCCCACAGCTAAAAATCAAAAGGACATTTAAACTGAAAGTAGCTGAATATGCCGCAATCATCTTAGAAATAATGGTTCCCTCGACCAGCATAATAAGGCCCTGCAGCGCATAAAAGTAACCCAGCGCCCTGCCGTGCGCCGCTGCGGGTCCGAAAATCCCCACCAAGTTCAATGCTGCTGTCGCGTAGAATACCATACCGCTGGATACCATGATGATACAGGACAGGAAGGCCATCCTTCCGCTGGGCATTATGACCAAAAGAACCACCCCAATAATCATGAGAACCGTCCCAATATCCATACTTCGCTTCGGCTTAAGCCAATCGGCAACCGGCCCGCTGACAAGATATCCCCAAATGCCCATCCCTTCTGTAATGCTGACCAAAATTCCCATGGCTGCATCACTCACACTCAGCGCATCCTGCGCAAGAGCGTAGTAGGACGTAAAGAGCCATCCGGTGTTCAAAATCCCGACCCAGCCAATTGCCATAACAACGATAAACGACATGTGCCTCGCTGACATTTTTTCCTTCATATTTTTTCCTCCGCATCCTTAAATTTTTATATTCCTCCCGGTTGGAACATTGTGGTAAAAGCATGCTCTTATTTACCTTTAAATTTATTCTATTAAACAAGTCACGCAATTACAATGTGTGCGGATTACACATAAGCTTAAGCAAAATGTGCAACGGACACAGTTTTCTGTACCATAAAAAGAGCCGATAACCATAAGGTTTTACCTCATGGGTTATCGGCTCTGCATCTTATCTTCTGGCTCTTTGATAACATATACATTCAATATTATTCATAAATCACCTATACATATTGAAATCCTTACTTCTCTAAAATTATTGCGATTGTATCACTTTCAGATTGATAGATACTACCTGCAACATCACCAAACAGCCCACACGTCTTAAAACCAACGCTTTCAGCTTCTTGCATTAAATCTTCTTTTGAAAAATAGGTATTCCACAAATAATAGGGGGTTATTTCCTCTTTTGAAACAATTGATATTAAGTCCAGTGTTACATTATCAGAATATTTATAAAAACCACTTAACACCATATGTTCTTCGGGCCGCCAAAAACCACCATTGGGACATATCTCCCAAATTTGTTGTTCTTGAAAATTACAAAACTTTGTCATAGAAAACACATCTAATAACACTTTTCCACCCGGTTTAAGATGATGATAAATCTTGTTCATAATTACTTGTCTGTCTTTAGTTGACAATGCTCCGTAATCACAATATATCATGGTACAAAAATCAAAACACTTATCCAAATCCATTTCTAAATAGTTTTGATACACGTAAGAAATATTTAGCTTTTTACTGATAGCTGATTGTTGCGCATAAGCTATAGAACGCTTTGAAAAATCCACTCCGGTAACTTGATACCCTCTTTGGGCAAATTTTTCAGCATATATCCCCGGACCGCACCCAACGTCAAGAAGCGAAGGGTAATCGGCAGGCGAAATAAGTTCCGTTATCCATGTGACAGATTTCTCAATAAAGTCCAATTTTCTACTTGCCCCGTCAAAGTTCGGGTCTAAGTGTGCTTTGAGCATTTGTTTTGATATATATTCATCATTCCAAAACTCAACCGTTGATTTTGTGTAGATAGGGGGCTTCCTTAAAGATGTAATAAAATCACTGTTCATGATTTCTCCTTTCTTGTCTTATGCAAAAGAAAAAGATATTCTACACGCGGACCGCTGACAAAGCTAACGTTATGTGTTATTTCCATGTCGGTGGATACTCCAAATGATAGGGTAATTTTGTATTACGATTTCCTTTTGCAGAATTAACCTGTCCTTGCGTCAAAAATACAGCTTCACTTAGATCTGCATTCTTAAAGTTGGCGTCTCTGGTGTCAGCTCCTAAAAAAACGGTTCCATGAAAACGGCACTTTTCAAAATTTGCCGCTATTAAAAGCTTTGTGCTAAGGTCTGCCCCGCTCATGTCTTGTCCCTTAAAATTGCCTCCAAGAAGGTTAGCCGGAACTTTTTTATTTGCACTAGGAATGCCTTGCTGAAGCAGCCTGCAAGCCTGCTTTAAAATATGATTCGCCCTCTGTCTGTATTCCTCTATGTCTAAGGATAAGATACTATCGGGACGGTAATGGCACATTTCTACATTTTCCTCAATCAAACACTTGATAGATTTTTCCAATGGACGTGCTGAAATGAGCGACAATGCCTCTATCAAATAATATCTGATTTGATAAAGATGAAACACAACTATAAAAACATCGAAAATTTCCTTTGATTGGTTTGGTATCTCATTCCAAGTCTGGCCTTGATAAATAACTTGTGTCACCTGCTGCCCGGCGCCAAAACAGTCATAACCGATACAGCCTTTCATTTTCTGCTTTTCAAGCTGCGAATGTATTTTACACCGGTAATCCTTTAACAAATTTACACATGGCTGTCCGGATGCTTTATCTTTTGGAAAGCCATCCATTTTTGAAAAAAACAGAGCGGTACAACACAACCCTGAACATTTTGAACAATCCGACTTCATGTGCTCCCATATTTTATCATTTCTTTCATGTATCATCATATACTTTTTTCACCTACAATTCCAAATTTGTTGATATACACGTTATTCTACCATACCCCGGTAACCCTGTCTATCACGTTACCGTCTCTTCCCCCGCTGGCCGGCTGTGTCTGGGCAATGCTTAATTATGCGGAAAGACCGTTTAATTTACATCTATTTAACGGAAATGTGGTAGCGGTACTAAAGGAACTCATGATATGTTTATTCTGTATTAAATCTATGCGTATGGCAGGGGGTGTAAATTGTTGAAATGGACAGTAATGGATATCATAATCATAGCTGCTCAAATGTTATTGGCAGGATTTTATAAAAGCTTTGTAGAATCCAAAAGAAAATTAAAATTCAGTATACGCTGTACCCTTAACAGACTGTTTGTACTTGGCGCAATAGGTATTTTCCTTATGGAGCGGCTCGGTGTTTTTGGTGAACGGTATTCTATCGTGTTTTTTGGGATTGGAGTTTTTTGGTTTACTTTACTGTTCGCCACCATGCTGTTTTCTGACGGATGGTGCTGTGACAAATGCGGAAAAAGAATCGGCATTAAGGTTTTATATGTAAATAAATGTCCGTATTGTGACAGGCTGTAGGTTTTTTCTAAAAAAATAAAATGTTAGTAATTTTTTCCCTTGAATAATCTACCATTCTCCAGAATATAAGATAATACTAAGTAACGAAAAAACACCTCAAAGCCTACATCTATAAGGCTTGAGGTATCTCAAAATGAATCGGAGTGACAGGATTTGAACCTGCGGCCTCTACGTCCCGAACGTAGCGCTCTACCAAGCTGAGCCACACTCCGATAAAATACCGGATATCTTACCAGAAGATATCCGGCTTGTCCTATTCAATTAGGAGCTACGGATAGAGGACTCGAACCTCTACTAACAGAGTCAGAGTCTGCTGTGCTGCCATTACACCAATCCGCATTATTTGGTGTTCTGCACCGTCCGCTCTTAACAGCGAACAATGTTATTATACCAGAACTTAACCAAATTGCAACCCCTTTTTTTTATTTTCTTAAAGAAAGTTTTCTTCCAAGGCAGGCACATATTTTTCAGACTTTTTTAGGACGCGGTTCCAATACCAGTAAAGCATTCCCCCTGTCAAGAGCAGACAGATTCCTTCTGCCAAGATTGGCGACCACCAAATCCCCTCACCGCCGAATACGGATGTCAAGAGCATCAGGCTGGCTACGAGCGCCACAAGACTTCGAGTCAATGAAATCATCGTTGCGAATCCCGCACGCTCCACAGAAGTAAAATATCCTCCTATTACAACGTTAAATCCTGCAATCAAGAACGACAAGATAAAAATCCGGAACACCCGCACTGAATACAGCCGTAGTTCCTGATTATCGGCCGATATGAACATGGAGACTATAATATCGGCCCCCAGCCAGCAGAATGCAGTGGCGGCGGCAGATAATACCGCTCCAAAAATAATTCCATATTTCAAAAGCTTTATGCACTTATTAAAAGTGCCCTTCCCATAATAATAGCTGATCAGCGGCTGGCTTCCCTGCGCGATTCCGGCCATGGACATAATGACAATCGTATTTACATATGAAATAATCGTATAGCTTACCAGTGCTCCTTCTCCGATGTAGGCAAGTATCGCCTGATTGAAGAAGAAGATAATGATTCCACTGGAGAATTCCGTAATCCCGGAGGACATACCGTTTCTCACCTGCCGCCATAAAACAGACAGGTCAAAATGGAATCTGGCAAACTTAATCGTCCCTTTGCTGCTAAGGAAATGATGAAGGTACAGGACAATGACTGCGGCCTGAGATATGCCGGTGGCAAAAGCCGCGCCCGCCACACCTTTATGGAGAACCATGACAAAAATATAGTCAAGTATACAGTTCAGCACTGCGCCGCAGGTTACATAAATAGTAGCAAGTTTCGGATATCCGTCTGTCTTGATCAGCGTCTCAAACGAATAGGATAACACGTATGCGATGGCGAACGGCGCGATAGTTCCTATATACTCTTTTGCATAGGGCATGATATTATCTGTTGCCCCGAGAAACCGTGCAAACGGCTCCAGAAAGATTAGGACCAACGCTGTGATGATAACAGCGATACCGCACAATACCACAATATTCTGGGTGAATACTTGGTTTGCCTCTTTCTTTTTTCCTTTTCCCAGCAGAATCGCTACAATGGTAGAGTTGCCCACCGCGAAGAGAATGGATATGGAGAACATACCCACCGAGAACGGCATAGAGATATTGACGGCCGTTAGCGCCACCTCAGATACTCCCCGTGCCACGAAAATCCCGTCCACCATCGTGTAGAGAGAAAAGACCCACTGTGCGATAATAGACGGAATAACAAACCTCAAAAAATCACTTTTTAAAGACTTCCCTTCAAGTCTCATGCTAAAACCTCATTTCTTTTCTTCTATGTTTCTATACAACAAGTCTAAACCTTGGTATAATACTAAGGTCAAGTGATTTTCGGAATTTAATTTATCTTTATGCAAAATGGGGGTTTTGTCATGAAACAATATTATAAAATTGGAGAAATTTCAGATTTATACCAGATTGGTCCTGATTCACTACGCTATTATGAAAAGCTGGGCATTTTGACACCCAAGCGAGGCAGCAATGATTACCGCATGTATAGTCTGGACGACTTGTGGAGGCTGAACGTTATCCGCGACTTGAGGCGGCTGGATTTCCCTATGGAAAAAATCAAAGAATACTTGAATAACCGAAGTATTGAAACTACCAATCAACTTCTTGTAGAAGAGCTGTCCGCCATTGATGCCCAGATAAAGGAGTTAAATCTTCTTCGGGAAAATGTGGAAGAGCGGCTTCTCACTCTGGAGGACGCTGTCCGCCAGACTCTGGAGGCCGTGACTGTAAAGTACTTCCCCCAGCGCCGGTGCCATACCATAATGTCAGCTTATCATACGGATGAAGAGATGGATATGCTGATTAAGCAGCTGCTGAATAAAGATAAAAAGAATCTCTATATTATCGGCAATAACAAAATCGGCTCCTTCCTTTCCCTGTCCGCCGCCGAAAGCGGTAACTTCGGAACTTATGAAGGCGTCTTCATCATAGACCGCAATGGCAGTTCCTCTCTTGAAGCCGGGAACTATCTGTCGGTCAGCTACAGCGGCGATTCTCACCAGAACAAGGATATCTTCCCACAGCTTCTGAATTATGCAGAAGAACATTCCCTAAGGCTGGCCGGGCCCGTTCTGGAAATTCTATGGGTCGATATCCATCAAGCCGAGGATGTGAAAGAGCATATCACCGAACTGCAGATACGCTGTACAGCCGGGAAATAATCCACTCCCTATCGGGACAAGTACGCTGCCAAAAGCCGCACCGCATTCTCCAGATCTTTTTCGTCTGCCACCTCAGCGGGACTGTGCATATAACGTAAAGGGACGGATACGAGCGCTACGGGAATGCCGGTACCGGAGATATGAATCTCGTCGGCATCTGTACAGCTTCTTCCGCCATTCACCTCTGTCTGATATGGAATCCCTTCTTTTTCAGCGATTTCCATCAATGCACGAGTTATCTGTTTGTCGCAGATTGGATTCACTCCGATAGCGGGTCCCTTCCCTAATTCTATCTCTCCCCATTCCGCGTGTTCCACACCCGGATAGTCACTTGTATAAGTCACATCGACAATGATTGCTTCGTCCGGACAGGTTCTCGCTGCCGTCCAGCTTGCGCCGTGTTGTCCAATCTCCTCGCCCACGGTAGCAGCGGCTAGAACTGTATTGGGCGTCTCCTGCCTCTTCAGCCGCTTCAAGGCCTCCATAATCACATACACCCCAGACTTATCATCCAATCCCCTTGCCATGAGCCGGCCGCCGGCAAGCTTCCTTAACCCTGCGTCAGGCACCGCCGTATCCCCAATCCTGATGAGCTTTAAGGCTTCCTCCTTGGAGTCCGCACCAATATCGATCAGCAGGTTCTTTGCGGTAAATTCTTCTTGCTTCAACGCTTTGGCTTCCAGAATTACACTTCCGTATATGATTCCCTGTTCCGTCTGAATCCGCACACCATGTCCGGGATAGGTTCTTGCATGAATCCCTCCCACATTGATCACCCTCAAATACCCCTGCGCCGTGACTCCGGTAATCATAAGTCCGATCTCGTCGATATGGGCGGCCAGTAAAATACGTTTCCGTCCCATCCCCTTCACGAAATAGACTCCATTTCCGATAGAATCTTTGTCCATACTGTCTGACACAGATTCCATATGAGCCGCCAGCTTATCTTGAAGCGCGAATTCCTCACCTGACACCGACATTTCCGACAGCAGCATTTCTAATAAATTCTGTTCCATACTCCTTCTATTCTCCTTCTTTATCTGATACGTTTGACACAGTCCCTCCCTTATGGCATTGGTACTGCATATTCTTTATAAGTATACCATAATTCCACTAAAAAAGGGGCATTATCTGCCCCTCAACTATACGTTTCTATTTCAAATATTCCCCGTAAATGCAACCCGCATCATTGTCATAATCAACGCGATACCAGCCGTTTTCGTAATCAATCACTGTGACCTGTGCTCCCTTTGGAACAACCTTGATTACACGTGCAGAGGTAGAGCTGTTGGTTCTCATGTTGACGTTGGCTGTCGTTGTCAATACTTTTCCTTCCGCAGTAGTATCCGCTCCCTGTATACCCGGTGCCAGGAAGTTATTCCATACATAGCCTGTCTTACCGTTATAGTTCACGACATACCAGCCATTCTCTGTGCCTGTGGATGTAATCTTCTCGCCCTTGTCGAGCACTCCGATTACGGAACCACTGTTGCTTGCTGCGCTTCTGACATTAACTGCTGTTGTAGCGATCATGTCCGTCCCGGATGCCGTCTGGCCTTCGCTCGCAGCTCCGATAAAGTTCAGATAATGTGCGTAAACGAATCCCGGATTGCCGTTATATTTAACCTTGTACCATCCGTTTGCCTTGCCGGTGACCTGTACCTTCTCTCCTGCTGAAAGCACGCCCAGTACGCTGCCGTTCATTCCCGCCGCATTTCTCACATGTACATTGACGGTTGCCTGCATATCTGTCTCCTTGCCATCCGCCACATCTCCGTCAGCCTTGCTGCCCTCGAAGTTAAGATACTCCTGATACACATACGCCGTCTGGTCTTTATATTTGACCTGATACCAGCCACTCTTGATTCCGGTGACCGGTATTGATTCTGCCGGACTAAGCACGCCTAAAATGGTGCCATTCATCCCCGCCGCATTTCTGACATGAACATAATCGGTAGCCGCCATAGTTGTCTGCGCCGCATCTGCCGCATTGCTGGCAAACCCAATTCCCGCTGCTATACAGAGCGAACTTGCCAGCACTGTACCCAGCTGCGCGATTCTTCTTCTGAGATTCATAATAAATATCTCCTCCTCTTTACTGTAAATTTATACAGTAATATTATAGCATCTGTCATCTTTTCATTGTTGACATCTAGGGAAAATCCACCAATAACAATCTGTTTTTACCAATAAAAAAGCGGGGATTTATGCATCCCCGCCCCGTATGTTCTCTAGATATTTTTAATGCGCTCCAAAGCCGCAATTGTATTTTCATAAGTTCCAAATGCAGTCAGGCGGAAGTAGCCTTCTCCGCTTGGCCCAAATCCTGAACCCGGAGTCCCCACTACATTGGCCTTCTCAAGAAGGAAATCAAAAAACTCCCATGAAGTCATCTTATCCGGAGTCTTCAGCCAGATATAAGGAGAATTGACAGCACCGGACACACTGTATCCCGCGCTTTTCAATCCCTCAAATATAGTCCTTGCATTTTTCTGATAATAAGCAATCTGCTCCGCTATCTGTACCTTTCCGGCCTCAGAGTATACGGCCGCACCGGCTTTCTGTACGATGTACGGCGCTCCGTTGTATTTTGTACCGTGCCTTCTGGCCCACAATGAATGAAGCGTTACCTCCCCGCATTTCAAATCCTTAGGAATCACAGTCGCCCCGAGTCTCACACCTGTAAATCCCGCCTTCTTAGAAAAACTCCTCAATTCTATGGCACAAGTTCTTGCTCCTTCGCACTGAAAGATAGTATGCGGAATATTCTCTTCTGTTATATAGGCCTCATAAGCGGCATCATAGATGATGACAGAGCCTTCCTTGTTCGCATAATCCACCCATTTCTGAAGCTCATCCGTTGTCACGGCCGCTCCGGTCGGATTATTAGGGAAACATAAATAAATAATGTCAGGTCTTTCTTTCGGGAGCTCCGGCGCAAAATTATTTGCCTCGGTGCATGGCATGTAGATTACATCGCTCCATGTCTCGGTATCCGGATTGTATGTACCCGTCCTGCCTGCCATAACATTGGTATCTACATATACCGGATATACCGGATCGCACACAGCAATTTTACTGTCCGGCCCAAAAATCTCCTGAATATTCCCCGAGTCGCATTTAGCTCCGTCGGAAATAAAAATCTCATCTGCGGAAATATCGCACCCTAGCGCCTGATAGTCATTTTCAGCCATAGCGCTTCTCAGGAATTCATACCCCAAATCTGGCGCATAGCCATGAAACGTCTCTGCGTGGGCCATCTCGTCCACCGCACTATGCAGCGCCTCGATAATCGCGGGCGCAAGGGGCTGTGTCACATCTCCGATTCCAAGCCGGATAATAGATTTATCTGGGTTCGCCGCTGTATACGCCGCTACTTTCTTGGCAATATTTGAAAACAAATAACTTCCCGGCAGCTTTAAATAATTTTCATTGATTTTATACATATCTTGCTATCTCCTTTATCTGTTTACAGTACTCCGTCAAATACACGGGCAGCAGGCCCCGTCATGTATACACGGTTCACTGCCCTGTCCCATCTGACATTTAACTCTCCTCCTAATAATGTAACGGTAACTTCCTCGTCTGTCAAGTCATTCAGCACAGAAGACACTGCCGCCGCACAAGCTCCGGTACCACAGGCGCAGGTTTCTCCCGTCCCTCTTTCCCACACACGCATCTCAATATGGCTGCGGTCTATGACTTTACAAAATTCTACATTAATTCTCTCTGGGAACCTTGGGTGCATTTCAAAAACCGGGCCTATTGCTTTGACCGGATAATCCCACACATCCTCCACGTAAACTACCGCATGCGGATTCCCCATTGAGATACCGGTCATACGGTATACTTTCCCTGAAATTTCGATGGGTTCTTGAATAATCATATCCTTTTCGCTCAGTATAGGAATGCTGTGGGCATTATACCGGGGTGCTCCCATATCTACGCACACAGCCTCCACTTTTTGATTCCTGACATAGAGACACAGAGGCTTTATACCGGATTCGGTCTCCACGGTAATCTCTGTCTTATCGGTAAGTCCATAATCATATACGTATTTCCCCACACACCGAATCCCATTACCGCACATTTTAGCCGCAGAACCGTCCGCATTATACATCTCCATTTTAAAATCGGCGGCACTGGAAGGGCCAATCAGCACCAACCCGTCCGACCCAATGCCAAAATGCCTGTCGCTTATCCTCTTTGCAAATTCCGATGGAAAATCTATCGTTTCTCTGAAGCAATTCACATACACATAATCGTTCCCAAGTCCGTGCATTTTGGTAAATTCCATATTGCTTCCGCCCTTTTTGCTTTTATTCTGCCATAATACTAAGTATCATCTGTGCTGTTTCTGTCATACTGCTGCCACTGTCCATACTGCATTTCTGCAAATAGTAGTGAGCCTCTTCCTCTGTCATATGATTGCGGGCTGTCAGCAGCTCTTTTGCCTGCTCCACCAACGCCTGCTGCCTCGGATTTCTGTTCTTTAATTCTGCCTTCCTCTTTTTTCTGCGTCTGTCCAGTGACCGCATCATCATTTCCATTGTATTGATTAAATCAAAAACTTTAATTGGCATCGGAAGCCCGACCACCCCTTGAAGCCCGCCGTCATCCCACCGCTGGGGCGAGGCTATCAGCAGTATTTCGAATGTATCCGGCAGATATCCTCTCAATTCAGTATATAACATATCCTGCATTTTATAACCACATACGATAATTCCCTCCTCGACAGTGTCCGCATATTGGACTGCCTGTGCCCCCGTGGTACAGACCCATGTCACATCAATTCCGTTTCGTACCAGTATATTGCGGATATTAACTGCGTTCTCCTTTTTTGGAAATACAACAATTATGCTTCTCATATATACCAGCCTCCTGATTTTATGCCGTCTCCACGCTGCGTCATTTGGCTGCTCTTAATATTTCTGCAGGTATTCGTTAAGCTCCCACTCCGTGACCTGTGCCCGGTAAGCCTTATACTCGGCCTTTTTGGCAGCCACATATTTTCCCGCCAAATCTTCTCCCAGAACTTTCTGGATAAATTCATCTTTTTCGAACTCTCTCGCCGCCTCCAGAAGACTGCCCGGAAGGGCCTCAATGCCAAGCTCCCTCCTCTGCGGTTCAGTCATTTCAAACACATTTTGGTTGACCGGATAGGGCGGCTGAATCTTTTCCCGTATTCCCTGAAGCCCTGCCGCCAGACAAACCGCCAGCGCGAGATATGGATTGGCTGCCGCATCCGGGCTCCGCAGCTCAATTCTCGTCCCTTCACCATGTACTGCCGGAATCCTTATAAGGGGCGTCCGGTTCTTGATAGACCACGCGCTGTAGACCGGGGCTTCATATCCCGGGACAAATCTTTTATAGGAATTGACCAGTGGGTTCGTAATGAATGTGATGGCTTTAATATGCTTCATCAGGCCGCCTATAAAATAGTACGCCTCCCTGCTCAATCCGTTCTCGTCCGCTGGGTCACAGAAGATATTCTTCCCCTCTCTGGAAAGAGACATGTTCAGATGCATGCCTGAACCATGCATCTTTTCCTTGGGCTTAGGCATAAATGTGGCGTGTAGTCCGTGTCTCTTCGCGATTGTTTTGACCACCATTTTAAATGTCATAATATTATCTGCCGCAGCCAAAGCTTCATCATACTCGAAGTCCAGCTCATGCTGTGCCGGAGACATCTCATGGTGGGAAGCCTCGATTCCATACCCCATTTCTTCCAGAGTCAGCACCATATCCCTCCGCGCATTTTCGCCCAAGTCAAGCGGCCCCACGTCAAAATATCCTGCCCGTTCATGGGAAATAGTGGTGGGCAGCCCTTCCTCATCTGTATGAAACAGGAAGAACTCGCATTCTGGCCCTATCTGGAACTCGTACCCGTCCGTACTGGCCTCTTTTAACACCTTTTTCAGTATCTGCCGCGGGTCGCTCTCGTAAGCCGTACCATCCGGCCGGTATACGTCGCAAATCAGCCTTGCCACCTTACCCTGCTGCGGCCGCCAAGGAAATATATCAAATGTGTTCAAATCCGGATACAAAAACATATCCGACTCTTCGATACGGACAAATCCTTCAATAGACGAACCGTCGAACATGCACCCGTTGTCCAAAGCCTTTTCCAGCTGGCTAATGGTGATGGCTATATTTTTCATCATCCCAAACATATCCGTGAACTGAAGCCGGATAAATCCCACATCCTCTTCCTCTGCAAGACGCATGATATCGTCCCTTGTATAACTCTTCCTCATCCAATATACCTCCTGTTCCATACCTTCTGAAAATGAGAAAAGGGCATTCTCATACTATATGAAAACGCCCTCGTTTGTTCCATTATAATAATATCACTTTTGTTTGTCAACGTATTATTATGACAAAGTTCTCCTGAAAATCTAAAACCTACCTATTTAGACATAGTCCTCATCGGCATATCCTTCACATTCACAGGTGGTATTGTTACTGTTAACGGTAATTCCGCGTTTGATCGGTGACCAAATAAATCCAAGAATAATTCCTGCCAACAGACAAATGATTCCCAGAACTACCTTTTCACTGCGTGACCAGTCCTTCTCCAAAAATTGTCTAATCTCTTCCCACATATCATTTCCTCCCGTTCTGCTTATTATTGATTACATTTATTATACCCTTAATAAGTATGGAGGACAAGGGAATTATTTACAATGAACGGACAATTACGCTTCTTTCTCTTCTACAAGAGCTGCAGTGATAATCGCCATTGAGTAAACCTCTTCTGCGTTGCATCCACGGGAAAGATCGTTGATCGGCGCATTGAGTCCCATGAGGATCGGCCCATAAGCTTCAAAGTTACCAAGACGCTGCGCAATCTTGTATCCAATGTTGCCCGCATTGATATCAGGGAACACGAACACATTAGCCTGTCCTGCTACCGGGTTGCCCGGGCATTTCGTTCTTGCCACACGCGGAGAAACTGCGGCGTCAAACTGTAACTCCCCTTCAATAGGGAGTTCCGGATATGCTGCCTTTGCCTTTGCCGCTGCATTTCTTACTTTATCTACATCCTCGCCCTTTCCTGAGCCTAACGTAGAGTAGCTCAAGAAAGCAACCTTAGGCTCGATTCCGAAATGTGTTCCGCACTCTGCAGTTGTAGCGGCGATTTCGACAAGTTCATCTTCAGACGGCTTCAGGTTAATCGCACAGTCTCCCATAGCCAGAACTTCATTTTCTCCTGTCGCCGACGGACGTACAAGAATAAAGCAGGAAGAAACAATCGTATGCCCCGGTCTCGTCTTAATCAATTGAAGCGCCGGGCGCACAGTGTCCGCTGTAGAATAAGTAGCTCCTCCAAGCAGGGCATCCGCGATTCCCATCTTCACCAACATAGTTCCAAAATAGTTACCTTGCTTTAAAAACTCACGTGCCTGTTCTGGTGTAACGCCTTTGCTCTTTCTCAGCTCGCAGAACATCTCTATCATTTCATCTATTCTGTCAAAATTCTCCGGGTCAATAATTCGTCCGCCACGGATGTTAAAACCATACTCTTCCGCCGCAGCCATCACTTCTTCCTCACTGCCCACCAGAATCGGTGTAAGGAAATTGGATGCCAAAAGTCTGGAAGCAGCTTCCAGAATCCTCGGGTCTGTGCCCTCTGTAAAAACTATTGTTTTCGGGCTTTTTTTCAGCTTCCCGATCATCATGCCGAAACCTTTAAAATTATCCATTTTTCTTCCTCCTAAAAACTTCTTATCGATACTCTCAATTGTATACTTTACCACGTTTTTACAAGATTTCAACGCCAAAACCGATAATTAATTTTTTAACGAGGATTGTACTGAAAAATAAGCAATTTAACCGCAGAAATACTCCTTTAGCAGCATTTGAAACGCCTGAAATTCCCCTTCCGCCGGAGGTATCGGTATTCCCGCCTCCATGAGCGCACTCCCTTCATATACTCGGCCGGAAATCTCATCTTTGTAGGCCGACTCCCTCTTCAGCCCTTGGAGCTTCACGTAATTCGCTGTCATATTGCCGTGTATTTCCAGCATGATTCCCTGTACAAGAACTTCGCTCCCATCTTCCGCCACAAAGGCCCACGCTCCCACCGGCTCCTCATACGGATTAGACAGCCGGTAATAGAGGCCATTTTGAATCAAGGGCGCGTATTTGTGGTATTCCTCAATCTGCCTGCGGATTTCCAGCTTATCCTCCGGAGACAGTTCAGCCAGATTCAGCTCATAGCCGAAAGTCCCGGCCATGGCAACTGTCCCTCTCGTACTGAGAGGCGTCTTCCTCCCCGTCTGATGATTGGGTACTGCCGATACATGTGCGCCCACCGCCGATATGGGAAATCCAAAGGATGTCCCGTACTGTATGTGTACGCGGTCTACCGCATCCGTATTGTCACTGCACCATATCTGAGGCGTATAGTACAGCATGCCGGCATCGAACCTTCCGCCTCCTCCGCTGCAGCCTTCCAGCAGAATGTCCGGATACCGCTTTACGATACGCTCCAAAAAATCGTATAATCCCTTCACATAGTCATATAGAACTTTTCCCTGTTCCTTCGCTGCGTGGGAATAAACGTCTGAGATGCTGCGGTTCATATCCCACTTTATATATTCAACATTCCCTTGGTCAAGTATGCCGCATATCTTCCCATAAATATAATCCACCACTTCTTTTCTTGAGAAATCCAGCACCAATTGATTTCTGGCCCGCACCGGCCGGCGCTCTGGTATCGTCAGCGCCCAGTCCGGATGCTGCCGGTACAAATCACTGTCCTCATTCACCATCTCCGGCTCCACCCATATGCCGAACTTAAGCCCCTTATCATTGACACGCCTTATCAGTTCTTCCAGACTCATGCCCAGCTTTTTCTCATTGACGTACCAGTCTCCCAGCCCACTGTTATCGTCGTCTCTTTTGCCAAACCATCCGTCGTCCATGACCAGAAGCTCTATCCCCGCCTCTGCCGCATGTTCTGCCAGCTCACAGATACTCTCCCCTGTAAAGTCGAAATAAGAGGCCTCCCAGCTGTTGAGCAGCACGGGCCGAATCTTCGTTTTATATTTTCCTCTACACACATGATTTCTAATGCATTTGTGCAGATTCTGTGACAGCTTATTGAACCCTTGGTCCGAATAGCTCAAAATCACCTCCGGCGCCCAGAATACCTCCTGTCCTTCCAGCGGATAGCGGAACGCTTCATCCTGCAAGCCCATAAGAATCCGGGTCTGATTAAACTGATCCCTTTCAGCCTCCCCGCGGAAACCACCGCTGTATACAAAATTCATCGCATAGCAGCTGCCGCTGCGTTCCGTCGCGTCCGATGATGCGATTATCATAACCGGACTATATTGGTGGCTTGAAGTCCCTCTGCGGCTGCCAATGCTCTGACTTCCATGACTGATAGGCGTCCTCTGGAAATTGCGCTCCATACAGTGTCTCCCATAAAACTGAATCAAATCATATGTCCCTGTCAGAAAATCAAGACAGGCCGACTGGACCTTTTCCAAATATAGCTTCCCTCTGCCCTCATTTACAAGCTTAACGCTTCTGGTGATAATATCCCCCTCCGGCAGCACCCCGTAGAGCAGATAAACCTGAAGGCCTGATACCGCATCCTCCAGCAGTATCTCCAGCGTCTCGGCTCCCCCCTCATCCGCGTAGACAGCCGGAAGCCCCGGAATGCCATACTTTCCCGCCTTTATAGTATGACTCTTATACCGCAGGTCACACCCAAAACTCCCGTCTGGATTCTGAACGATCAACGCTGTACTGCGGTAGTCCCCTGTACCCATGCAGGGGAACTCCTGCGGCAGGGCATCCAAGGAATACGTACGGTCTTCTCCCGCATCATACGGATTTCCTGAAAAGCCACGGTCCGCGTATGTGAGCAGATAATCCATACAGCCGTTTACTTTCTTTCCATAGTACAAATGCAATAGAAAACCATAGGAATCCACCTGCATTTGATAGGTTGATTCCTTCGTGTGCAAGGTGAAGGTTCTGCTCATTTTATCAAAATAAATTCCCATATTCTAAATTCCTTTCTCACTTATTTGACTGATTTCTTTAGTTTCATTATATCACGGCTGTACTTGTGCTCAAATACCTATGCTTTTGCACTTTTATTCCTTTATGCTTTCTTTTTGTATGTAGCAAAAAGTAATCTAGCATTTTGGTATATTTTATGCTATTCTGAACGTAAGAAAGGAGCTGGCACTTTATGGACAATCTATTGTTTTCTGTCTTCCCAAATGAAAATTTCATAGACTTGGGGCTCTATCAGTTCGGCTGGGAGCATTGTAGACCTTCCCACTCCTTCGGCCCCGCCGTCCGCAACCATTATGTTTTTCATTATGTAATATCAGGGGCAGGCACACTGGTGGCCGAAAATCAAAAAGGAACCGCACACACCTATCGCTTAGAGAAGGGACAGGGATTCATGCTGCTCCCCGGCCAGATTACGACCTATACTGCCGATAAGGAATTTCCTTGGGAATATACATGGCTGGAATTCGACGGGCTGCGTGCGAAAGAGGCGGTAGAAGCGGCCGGCCTTCATCTAGGCCATCCCGTCTATGACGCTGGCTGCGAAGAGCTGCGGGATTCTATGGCAAATGAAATGCTCTATATCGTACAGCACGCAGAACAGACGCCCTTCCATCTGATTGGACATTTATATCTGTTTTTAGACTGCCTGACCCGCTCCTCTGTCTCCGCAAAACCCAGAAAAAGCGGGCGGATACGGGACTTCTATATAAAAGAATCGCTGTCCTATATTGAGCAGAACTTCCAGTCACAGATTTCCGTCGAAGATATGGCCGCGGCCTGCGGCTTGAACCGCAGTTATTTCGGCAAAATTTTCCGAGATACTGTGGGATGTCCGCCGCAGGAATTTTTGATGAAATACCGCATGACAAAAGCCGCAGAGCTTTTGAAGCAGACCACCCTATCCATCAGTGATATCGGCAATGCAGTAGGATATCCCAACCAGCTGCATTTCTCAAGAGCATTTAAAAATATCTATGGAGTATCGCCAAGAGAATGGCGGAGGCAAAATAAAATCATTAGCACAAAATAATCAACCCCGCATTTTATTGAATTATAAAATGCGGGGCTGTTCTTTTATGATTCGTACATAATGTATGCAGGATTATGTAATACTGTTGTTCTTTCCTTTTTTCCACCGTTTTCTTTCACATAAGATACGACGCCAAGAACTGTAAAAAATGCAACAGCAGCAAGAATTTCTGCGATAGACATTATAGCCATTTTCAATAACCTCCCTGAATAGACTGCGTTCTAGTTTTCCATTGGCTATTGTAGTACTATCCTTCCTAATTGTCAACTGCCAGTTTTTATTATGCATGCCTGATATCTGTGTACTCAGATATCTCCCTGCTGATTGTACATAAATCATCCACACTCAAATCATGAATATCCTCGTGTCCCGTGATTCTCGCGAAAGTCTTCAGCTCCGCAAAGGTAGCCTTGAAGTAATTTGCCACCCTCTGTGCCGCGGCATCTTCCTTGAGCCGCGCCCTGAGCGCCGGATCTTGAGTGGCCACCCCTACCGGGCAGTTTCCACTGCCGCAGATACGATACTGCTGGCATGCCGCCGCTACCATTCCGGCCGAAGCCAGCGCAACGGCATCCGCCCCCATGGCCAGAGCTTTCGCAATATCTGACGAAATACGGAATCCCCCGGTAATGACAAGATCAATATCCGCTCCTACGCTGTCCAAATATTTTCTTGCGCGGTGAAGTGCATAGATTGTTGGGACACTTGTCGCATCCCTTATAATCTTCGGGCTCGCCCCGGTGGCTCCTCCGCGTCCGTCTATCGTAATAAAGTCCGGCTCTGCGTAAACGCAGAACGCCAAGTCTCTCTCTATGCGTCCCGCTGCTATCTTAATACCTATCGGCCTTCCCTCCGACGCGAAACGAAGCTGGAAGACCAATTCCTTTAAATCTTCCCGGGTGCGCACATCGGGTATTGTGGACGGGCTTATAATGTCCTTCCCTATCGGCTTTTCTCTGATCGACGCAATCTCGGCAGTCACCTTCTCCCCCGGAAGATGTCCTCCCATCCCGGGTTTTGTCCCCTGTCCTATTTTAATCTCAATGGCGTCAGAGTTTTTAAGGTTTTCCGGTGTCACACTGTACTTGTTGGGCACATACTCAAAAATATATTTGTGGGCAGCCGCCATTTCTTCCGGCAGAATTCCACCTTCCCCGCTGCACATGGCCGTGCCTGACATCGCCGTCCCCTTGGCTAGTGCTACCTTGACTTCTCTGGACAAGGCTCCGAAAGACATGTGGGAAATATAGGCCGGTCCCTCCAAGACCATGGGCTGCCTTGCATGTTTTCCAATGACGGTCTTAATGCAGACCGGCGCGTCAGCCTCCAACGGCATTGGATCCAACTGGGCGCCCAATATCAGCACGTCCTCCCAGCCCGGCATGGGCATAGTCGTCCCCATTGCTTCAATAATAGGTTCCCCTGTCAGTGCCATCTGATGAATCTCCTTCATGCACCGATAGGGCGAATCCGATTTTACATATTCCGGGGGATACGCCAATGGATTCCCCTCTACTTTCTCAAGATCAATTTGTTTTTCATTCTGCCCGTCCTCCTTTAACAGGTGGAAGGCACTGACCGGCTGTGCACATACCGGGCACTTTTCAATGTCAGAAAAAGGGTTTCCCATCTTTTCCTCATCAAAAATATATCCACAGGTTGAACATTGATACTTTGCCATCTTATTTCCTCCTTTTCCACTGCAATTACTTTCATTGTAAACTCTTTCTTTTGTTTCTACAACAAAGAGTTTTATAGTGTGGAGATACTGTTTCCTATACCACGAAGAGGAGCCCGCCTCACGGCGGGCCCCCCTTCTGCATTATATTTGAGGGTCTGTTTTAAGAAAATTACTGAATAAATCCAAATACGTTGAGCAGGATAATGATCATAAATGCCGGTACCACTACCATAGTAAGCGCTTTGGAGAAGCTGGAGAGCTTGCCGTCACGCCCGTTAGATGTAAGCTCTTTCTCGTATGCCTTGAATCCCCATACCTTCCATACGAAGATACATGTCAAAAGACATCCTGCCGGAAGCAGCACATAACCGGTGAAACAATCAAACCAATCATACAGTCCATAATACTCTACTCCTGTGAAATACGGCCAAGGAAGCTTGAAGTTCTTCATGATTCCAAAGCCCAAGGATACGAGCACATTACCTGCAAGGATGATTCCTGATACAACGCCAACAGCTTTCTTACGTCCCATATTGAGCTTGATTTCAAAGGTTCTCATCGTAATCTCAAAGAATGAGAAGAGAGAAGAAATAACCGCAAATGACAGTGCTAAGAAGAATACACTACCAATAATTCTTCCTCCCGGAAGTCCGCTGAAAATGTTCGTCATAACTTCAAATACAAGGCTGGGTCCTTTCTGTACGTCAAAACCGCCTGCGAAAGCAGATGGAATGATTACGAAACCTGCCAGAACCGCAGCAGCAGTGTCACATACACTTACTAAAATCGCGTCGGATTTCAGGTTGTTCTTATCCGGTATGTTGGCGCCCAGTGTTGTAAAGATTCCCCAGCCGATACCAACTGAGAACAGTACCTGTGTAGCCGCGTCGGCAAATACTTTGACATTCATCTTACTAAAGTCAGGAATCAAATAATATTTAAGCCCTTCAATAGCCTTGGGATCGATCGTCAACGCCCATATACCACATACAATCAAGAATACAAACAACAAAGGCATCATAACTTTCGTAACTTTTTCTACTATATTCGTAATACCGAATAACAAAAGAATTGATACGAAGGCCAGCAATAAAACGGTCCATACAATTGGTTCTACTGTTGAGCCGGTAAAATCTGTAAAGAATGCCCCTTTATCTTCGCCAAAATCTCCACTCACGATATACGTGAATGCGTATTTTAATACCCAGCCGCCTACTACAACATAGTACATGTTGATCATAAGCGTACAAAGATTGGCCATCCATCCAACAAAGCCCCATTTTTTGTTTATTTTTTCAAATGCCGTTACTGTGTCCGATTTTGAGTGCCGGCCAATCGCCGTTTCCATCTCAACCATCGGATGAGCCATGATTGCTATAATTATAATATACACGATGAGGAAAATTCCTCCACCGCCACGATACGCGAGATACGGGAATTTCCAAATATTACCTAGACCAATTGCTGCGCCTGCCGCCACCATGATATATCCGAATCTTGAATTCCATTGTGCCGTTCCATTCCCTTGATTATTATTGCTCATAAAACACTCTCCTTCCCCAGGATTCTCTATTTTTCCGGGCGGATTGGTTCTATCCGCCCGGTTTGGAACATAATAACTTTATCATCTGCTAATTTCTATTCAAATACTGTCTGCTCGTCAACCGGTGTCTGAAGTGCTTTAAGTGCACGTTCCACCAATTCACGGCGAATCTGTTTACTCTTCTCTTCCGGAAGGTTCGGATCACCCAGAGGATATGGGATACCGATTGCCGGTACGATACGGTTTGCGCCGATTGTGAGGGATATCGGAACTACCGTTGCTATATGAACTACAGGGATGCCTGCACGCTCAACTTCTTTGACCATCGTTGCACCGCAACGTGTACAGGTACCTCAAGTAGAGGTGAGAACAACTGCTCCCACACCGTCTTCTTTTAATTTCTTAACAAAGTCTTCCCCGAAGCCTTTGGCATTTCCTGTTGACGTTCCTGTACCTGTGGTCGTGATAAAGTAATTAGCCAGCTCGCCGATTACGCCTTCTCTTTCCAAATCCCTCATAACATCCAGAGGAACAACAAGGTTTGGATTTTCTGTTACGAAAGCACGATCATATCCACCATGAATGGTCATGAAATCTTTTTTGTCCATCCGGTCCATGCCTTCAATGCTGTACACGCCGTATTTAGTAGCACTGGAGGATTCAATGTGATCCGGATTGCCCTGCGGAACAATACCACCGGAAGTAATCATTGCCACCTTCACTTTAGACATGTCAGCTACCGGCGGATTCGGCGGTACACGGTCGAATTTTGGCATTGGGTATTCCGTCTCTACTGCTTCGCCGCGGCATTTCTTCACAAGGAGATCTACGCCTCGCTCAGAGCCACGTTTTTCATGGAAATAGTTAACTCGGATTCCACGCTCTATGTATCCTTCAATACTCGGCCCTAAGATTTCCTCGCCTTTTACCATCTTTTCACCGATAGTCTTGATATGCGGAACCGCATCTTTCATGCCTGCCGCTGAATTCTTAGTTTTTACAATAATCAAATCCTTCTTGAACATGTCAACGCCCGGATTCTCTTCGTACATACCGGTAAGTACCGGGATGCCAAGCTCAGCTTCTACAGCCTTACACATTGTACCACAAGCTACACCATAACGTCCCGCGTTAAAAGCAGGGCCAGCGATAAAAAGTTGTGGGTCGTATTTTTTGATCATCTCAAGAAGTTCTGCCTTAGCCGCGTCTGTCTTTTCACCAAAGTAGTTGTCACCGCACACAACGGTCGCTACGATTTCATAGTCATCACCGAAAGCTGCTTTAAGCGCAAGTCCCGGGCCCATAGCGCCTTCGTGAAGTTCCGGTTTCATACCGGCTGCCTCTTCTCCGCCTGCCCCTGCGAAGAAGTTATTGATATAATGAACAATTTTATATTTTGCCATTTTGTTTATCCCCCTTTCTAATATGTGCGGGCTGCAAGTTTATTGAAGCCGTTTGCAATCGTAGACGCGATGATAATCTGAAGTTCCGCGTCAAAGCTGCCATCCGCCTTGATACATCCTTCATATCCACCAATCATTGTCTCTACAAAATCCAATGTACCAATTACGTGATCCATAGCCGGGAAGTGAACAATGATATTGCCTTGTCCACAGGATACCATTGTATCCGCTTCCGGAACCGCATCAGCGAGGGATTGGGATTTTCCGTCACGGCCTGGGAACTCATCGGTTATGATGACAACCTTCGTTCCGGCCTGAGTCACTTTCTTACAGTTCATCATAAGGTCCGTATCCGGGTTGCCGTATCCCTCTTCTGTGATAAGAAGGCCATCAAGTCCGATAAACTGGGCGAGCTTAGCGACCATATCGGAACAGCGTTCTTTGTCTGCAAGGAATACATTTTCATTGGTCAGAATAACGCCGATGAAGTTCAGGTCTTTTCCGTGACGTTTATACAAATCTTCGATAACCGGGTTGTTGAGATGGTGATAAGTGGTAACCTTATCGCATGGGGCTACGCAGTTACCACTGACAATCGCACCATCCATAATTTCGGTAGGATACATAAGAGTCGGGATGAACTTCTTAGCATCTACCCCATAATAAAATGTATCATGTAACAGTCCCTGAGACTGGAGCATGTGAACATAGCCAATCTTCGGAAGATCCGGATACTGAGCGATCTGCTCAAGGAGAGGTTTCGTCTCATAAGTCACAATTTCATCCGGTTCTACATTTCTTCCTGCTTCTCCCACATAAGTTGCCACTTTAAGTCCTGCCATTCTTCCAGCAGCCTCATAGTCATGAGTCTCAAGCCCTTCCTTCGGCTCAATTACTACGCACACATTGTATGTCTCAGAAAATGGTGTATATTTAGCAGTAGGGCCTGACATGTCAATTACACCTTCCTGAAATCCTACAATACGGCCGCAAGTGATAACAGTAGAGCCTACCAGTGCATGTGTTCTGCCTTCTCCGACTTGTTTAACTTTATTGATAACGCCCGGGAAAATAGCTCCAGGGCCGTCTACTTTAACACGTGGTTCAATGACATCCTTTACCGGGGCAATTCTTACAGATTCACCCGGTCTGGCCAATTCCACTCTTGCAGAAATCAGTCTGTCGTCTTCCAGCACTAATTTCTCAATTTCTTCTTTACATACAAATAATGTTCCGTTTTCCACATATGTTTTGTCCGCAAACTGAACATCATGGATGTAAATTTTACCTAACTCCAATTTCATAATTGCTGCACCTCCTGATTTTTTTACCTTCTATTCATAATAGGGTTCGAAACCACACCTTCCATCAGTGACAAATCGACAGTCCGGAAATCTTCTCTGGATTTTTCGGGCCAGTCGGGAAGCGGCTTACCTTTGATGAACTTGTGATAAGCTGCAATACTGTCCTCGATAAGTACCAAATCCCTGAACTCCTCGGCATCCTCAAGTGTGTCCTTGGAAAGGATGATTGATTTAAAAGGCGTCTGATTTGGTTTGACACTTCCTGCCAGAGGGTGGGTCAACAGATGATAACCCTGATGTATATAGTCTCTTGCTTTTGTAAGAACATCCAGATATGTCCAGCCCTCCTCAAACTCCATCTGGAATATGTCCTTCCATTTTTCAAAACATCTGCAGTTATTTGTAACCATGACGTTATCCATTTTGACCCTCCTTACCGTCTTTTTGATTACCCGAAAGATATGTGATTTTCTTTCTGCTTATATATAACAGCAACCCCTGTGCCAATTTTTTATCAATAATCTATTTTTTAACTCAAACACCGCAATCTATAGGAAAACTTTAACAAAATATTTTACTTATAGGTGATGTCTATAGCTATTTTGACGGTACACCACATATATCAGGCATTTTTCCGGGAACTTTTTTTCTTGATTGTGTAATTTTTTTCATGTATAATAAGATTATATTTTAACAATATCAGCCACTTTAGGAGGTTAAATCGTGAATGTAAAGCAAAAAGAAGAGATACAAAAGGAATTTTTCCTGCAGACAAAAAGCCCTGCGTTTCAAAAATCTCTGGATTATTGTGCTCAGGTTGCTTCCGCCAATTCCAACGTACTGTTAATCGGAGAATCAGGAAGCGGTAAAGAAGTCGCGGCCAAATATATCCATGCATTGAGCAGCCGTGCGGAAAAGCCATTGGTCTCCGTAAACTGTAATGCATTTACGGAGACTCTTTTGGAGGCAGAACTTTTCGGCTATGAGCAGGGAGCATTTACCGGGGCCTCGAAAAGCCATACCGGAAAATTTGAGCTGGCCGATCAAGGAACATTTTTTTTGGATGAAATCGGTGACTTAAATGTAACGACTCAAATCAAGCTTTTGCGCACGATCGAGACGAAGATGGTGGAGCGTATAGGAAGCAATAAGAAACGTCATATTGAATTCCGCCTGATTTCAGCGACGAACCGCGATTTGTCCAAAGCTATCATAGACGGTCTCTACCGAGAAGACTTTTTTTATCGAATCAGTACAATCGTAATCAAGATTCCTGCCCTTCGTGAGCGGAAGGAAGATTTAAAGGATATGATCATGTATTTTTTGGATGAAATGCAGCGGGTGAACCGCATTGAAATTACGCACATTGAGCCGGTGGTGTGGGACTTTCTGATGAATTATGAATATCCGGGCAATATCCGGGAATTGAAAAACTTGGCAGAGCGGATGGTCGTTCTGTCAAAAGACGGAATCATCACGGAATCAGCGCTTCCAGTTATGTATAACATCGGCAAAAAACCGATTCATGATGTCGTGGACCGGGATTCTGTGGATGACATTGTGAGCTGGAAGGAGTTTAAAGAGCGGACCGAGAAGGAGTATCTGCAGCATGTACTGCATGTGGTGAATGGGAATGTGGCCGAGGCAGCAAGGAGACTGGGGATTAGCTCCCGGCAGATATTTAATAAAATTGGGGAGTATGGAATCCGGTAAGAGGGCAACTGAGTGTGCGAAGTATTTAAAAAGTCTGGCAACCGAAACTGCCAGACTTTTTGTCTCATACCTTCTTCTTAATTTACTCATATTACTGTCATTTAGACACCTGTGCTACACCTTCAAAGCATGCACTTCCACCCAATCAGACTCTAGATTCTCATAAACTGCGCGGATATGGAATACGCCCGGACGGGTCAGACTCATCTGATTATGCAGAACCTGAATCCCTCGAGAATAAGATTCCTGCGCCTCCCAAATAACGGGAACCGGTATCTCCCGTTCTCTCTCGTCATACACCATGACCGTCAGTGTTTCAACCGCCTCCAAGTTGATTACCGCCCCATCTGCTGAAGTCCTCACCTCTCCGCTTACTGTAATATGTCCTTCCAAAGGCCTTGGATGTACCATCACTTTCACAATCACGGTATGAATGGTATTATTCGTAATCGGTTTCTCTTCCGCACTGGTATAATAATTATCTCTAATCAGGTATTTGGCATAGACCGTACCTTCTCCGTTTCCTTGAATAAAAGGCATGTTTGTAAGCGGCTCATGCTCAATCGACGCAACAGATTTATCCAATAGCTTTTCCCCATTCTCATCCACCAGAATCCACTCTCCAAAGCTGCTGTCAAAGCCATAAAATGGTACATTTAATAAATTATACCCCTCTATCTCCCAGTTCTCATGATAAATTCTGTCATCGATACCGATATTATATTCCGGACTACCGTTAATCAGACGTAGTTTGTCAAGTGTGTAAAGAGGTATGGCCCTCTCAATCTTACTGGAAACACCGATTCCTGTTTCCGTTAATTTAGCGCCCGCTGGAGACATCGGTCTCTTTGTAGTCAAATTCTCTATCAGCTTCTCCGGCTCCATTTTAGGCTTCACAGGAATAGTTTCTGTCTTCCCATAATTTGATTTTGCCGCACCCTGCTTCAATATGGTTTCCCAGTTCAGCTCCGTACTCAGTACTCCTTTATTTTTACTTTTTACTTTCGTAAATCCATAAGTCTTTTCGTATCCACTGACTTTAGAATAATTTTTGTTTCGCATATAAAGATTCTCTGAGGCATCCTCCCCGGCATCCCCCGCCGCCGACGGTGCAAACAGTGTAATAAAGGAGCGCTGGTCATATCCAGCCGTGCTGAAAGTATGAACGGCAGCATTGTCATCATAGCAAGTCCCGCACATTGAGAATACTGCCACATCGAACTGTATCATCACTGGGCAGTCATAATTCAATGTCGTAACCGTATTGGTTTTCTGCTGCCGAATCGCCAGCTTCGTGTGCGGGGGCATCACCGTCGTGACACTGGAGCTGTCGTTGATTCCTTTGCTCACGGACTCCTCTTTCGAATATGCGGTCCCGATGACCTGCCCAGCCGTAAATTGCAGCTGAAGCGCTGTCTCTCCTCCTTTTAGTACATCTCCAAATTTGTATGAGGCGCCAATCATCTCGCTGAAACTATACTCTTTTGAATTGGTTATTGTATTTGCCTCTGTCTCTACCTGCGACATTGTAAGCGTCACTGTCTCACTCGAAGCTTCTCTCCCAGCATTGCAGGCATCATAGTACCTCGCTTCTCCTGAACCGTTATTGGTATATGTAAATCCCGGAATACCTCCCCGCTCAATCGCCTCTTCGATGGTCATATTTCCGATTGCCGTATTATACGGCGTACCATCAGACACTACCTTCAGCCTGAAGTTATAGAATGCAAGTCCCAGAACAGTATAGCCGAATTGGTAAGTCTTCCCGTACCGGTCTCTAATTCCCGCAATTGTATAAAATACTGTCTGCTGCTCCTTCTTATCATGAAACGGTTCCAAAGTCGCCTGATTAATAAAGCTCTGTGCTTTCAGCTTTCTTCCAATTAAATCTTCCGCCAGCTTGCCCGCTGCCTGCTCCACTTCATTAAGCGAACTCGTGAGCACTAGTCCAGTACTTCCATATTTATCATCACCACTGGTAATACCATGTTTGTTGCAAAGGCATTCAATCATATCGATATAATGCCCTTCTCCATAATCCTTATCCCAGCCGTTCCCCGCATGATCCCAATAACTGTCAGAATTACTTTTAAAAATCTGGTATGCAAGCTGTGCCCAATTAAAAAGTTGATCACAATTTATCAGAGCGTCCTGTAAAAAAACGTCCTTCTGGTCCGTGTCTCCCCGTTCCTTACTGTCCTTGTAAAAATCATAACATTCCCGCTCCGGCAGCTGTCCTTCCGCTGGCAGCTTAATTGGAGTGACCTCTCCATACTTTCCATATGTTCCCATGTACGTCCTCCTTTCATGCAATTGTTGATAGGTTATGCGCGCATTTTATTTGGTTAGTACATTATATGAAGGTTGTCCGGAAAAATGTATGTGGCATGGAGAATTTATGCTGAAAATCTTGGAAAGATGATAACAGAATACTGAGAATATAGATAAGGAATGGTTAAAAATTATTGTACATTTGCTGCCCCATAATTGGTATTGAAATATGTTTGGTAATATAATGAACTTAATTTTTTGTTCTTCTGTGCAGATGGGTTGACCGGTATCAAAGAAGCGATTGGGACAGCGTATCCGAAGACTGAATATCAGCGCTGCATCGTGCATCAGATTCGTAATACCATGAAGTATGTGGCAGATAAGGACAGAAAGCCGTTTTGTGCAGACCTTTAAACAATCTATCAGGCGCCAACAGAAGAGAATGCACTGGATGCAACTTATCGGAAGCTGAACCGCCAGAGAAGTGCATTCCCAAGCGACACATCTCAAAATATGTCCCCGACCATCCAATCCTAAAACACTCTCTGCCGCATTGTCCATAGTACCAAATCTTGGACTTGGACAATCATCAAATGTAATATCAATATCGGGAAGAAATAAGAAGTTATTTGCAAACCTTACGCAGGTTTCAAATATCGAAGCTTTCTCATTCACTAATTTCATTTGTTCTTCTGTTAACGTAGTACTTCCATAAAAAAATCATGTTAAAACAGCGGCCTCTTATATACGCCATCGCTTACCAGTTTCTTAAAGCTGTCGGCCACGGATGCCTTGTCCACTACATTAGTGAAACCAATCCAACGATTTCTTGTTTCAAGCATCTTCACGTATACAGTGCCTTCCTTGATCAGGTTATTGATGATAATTGGCAGTAAGTACTTGGCTTTCTGAGGATTCATTCCGCTCTCGGAATCCTCCATTGCTTCGAGGAACTACGCAAAGCCAGTCTTCAGGATATCCGAGAACTTCAGTGTCAATCCCCACATATTCATTTCTATCCTTTTTTACGAAATCCTGAAATATATTTTGTAATATAACTTCTAAAAGCCCACAAGAAACTAATAAATCCAATAACAATTATTGCATATCTCACACGCATATACTTATATGTGGCAATAAGAATTGCTACAGCAATTCCTGTAACCAAAAGTGCACCAAACATAAATAAATCATTGTAAATCTCTACTTTCAATACTTTAGTTGTAATAAAATAATGCAAAAAAAGTAACATAATATAACTACACAAAGTTGTGTACGCTGCAGCGGTAAATCCGTATATCGGTATAAATATAGCATTTAGTATAATATTCATAACAGCCGCAAGAACAGTTCCGTATGATGTATATTTTGTTTTCTTAAGGTGCATTTCAACATTTACATAGTGTGTATATACATATTGGCACAATACACCCATTACAATAGGCGCAACGCAATATACACCCGAAGCGTATTTTACTCCGCCCAAGATTGCTATGGCTTCTGGTGCTAATGCCACACAAGCTAATGAGACATAGCACCCTAAAATAATTACCCACTTTACATTCCTTCTTATCTCCTCGTACTTTTTTGCATAGAACGTATCATGAAACCAAGGAAGCCATCCATCAGCAACGGCATTAGTAATTATGGAAATCATCACCCCATAATTATACACAAGACTGTATATACCGGCATCTGATGAACCACAAATTTTGGTGATAAATATCCTATCCGATTGAGCAAGTATATTCAGAGATACCGTGTGAATTATAAGTGGACCAGACAGTCTTGCACCATATTTCCAGTATTCCTTATTTACATGAAGATTTCCTCGTTTTAAAGATAATATCCAAAACACCGAAGAAAGAATAACAGTAGGGATAACAATTCCGATCATTCGATATGTAGCCATATCCCCATCAAAAGTAAACATCAAAATCAGCGATAGTATAACGGTTGACAATGCTATATACCAAGCTATAGCTATGTTTTCTTTATATTTATACCGGTAACGACATCCATTTTGATAAAAATTAATCGCTGGTGTAAAAAAAAGATATAAGATTAGAAATACAACCCCAATAACACTTATTTCCAGAAAATTAGAAATTGATTCTACAAAAAACAAAGTGATTATACTCAAAATTCCAGTAACAAGAGCTGATAAAAGCTGCATTGAACCAATATAATCATCTAATTTATCCGGATAATCCAGTTTTGCTCTCCCTATACTATAGGTTAAATTAAGGGTACAGAACGTCAGTAAAATGGAATACCATGAAGTAAAATTTGAAACTTGACCGTATTCCGATGTGGACATGATTCTTGCAAAAATTGGAGTTGTGATGATTGAAATAGCCTTTACCATAACAGAAGAAACCACATACCAAACACCAGCCTTCAGAGCTGTCCCCTTGCTCGTATCCTCACTCAATTCTACTTCGACGCCTCCTGCAAAATCTTTTCTACAACCTCTCTAATAACTCCTCTCCCTCCCTTAGCTTTGGTTACATAATCCGCAGCTGCTTTCACTTGCGGCATTGCATCGGCAGGCGCACATCCTAAACCAACCATTTTAATTGTATCCAAGTCATTTATATCGTCCCCCATATAAGCGACATTCTCTAGTTCAACATGAAACTGTTCACAGAGTCTCTTTACAGCGTACACCTTATCCTTACACCCCGCTTCAAATATATCCAATTTCAGTTTCTCTGCCCGCCGCCTATTAAGGTCAACAGATTCTGATGTAACAATTCCAGTAATGATGCCTTTTCCATGAAGTAACGCAAATCCCATACCATCTCTGGTATTGAATTTCTTTAACTCATCTCCATGCTCGGAGTAGTACATTCCTCCATCAGTTAGACACCCATCGCAATCCGTAAGGAACATCTTGATTTCAGGAACATCTTTCTTTTCTTCAGCAATTATCTTCTCTTCAACCAAACCATTCTTCTGCATCAACGCTTCAATAATGATCCAGTCACTTGGCTCATCGATTTCAAATGCACTGTCCTCGCACATCTCATAAGCCTTAATGTTGCCAGATACACGGTTCTGATATTTAAGCACATCAAACTTTGAGGAGATATAAAACGCACCGTTCTCCATCATATACCCGTCAAACTCTTGCCGGCGAGGACGATGGAATACATCGTAATTACTTGGGGAGACATTTCCCTTCTCATCCTTATCCCATAGGAATCTATACTGGCGAACGACCGAGAGTACAGAATCCGTCCCCTCGGTGTTGAACAGTTCAAATCCACTATCAAGATCGGCAGCGGTCAACATAGGGGAGGTAGCCTGAACAAGTATGACATTGTCAAACTCATAATTAGCTGCAAACTCAAGCATAGCAAATTCTGTGGAGGCTGTGTCTGATGCCGACTCCGCACTTCTTCCAATTACCTGTGCCTTAGAGAAAATTTCTGCCTCATCGCCGCACTTGAACGTTTCCACCGTTTCCTTAATCTTATCACTGTCCGTGGCAATATACACAACATCTATATACTTACATTGGCATGCAGCCTTTACAGTCCAATAAACAAGCGGCTTACCACAAATAGGCTTTATGTTTTTCAGAGGTATTGATTTACTTCCGCCCCTTACCGGAATAAATGCTACATTCATATGGCACCTCCACTAAATTACTCATTTAAATTGAAAACTTTATAAAATCTTGACATCACAACGTCATATACCTTCTTCAGCCTTTCATTCGACAGTAACTCTGTAATAACTACTGCACCCAAAACAGCAACAAAACAAAACTGTGTATTCCATATCACATTCATTTTTTCAAGCACTACCTTCAAAACATCTACAACAAATGGATGAATCAGATATACCAGCAAAGAATTTCTTCCCCACCTTGTCAAAAACATCCTCTTGTTTGGAACAAGTACTGCGAGTCCTGAAAATATACCCATCGTAAAAAACATAAAGACATACTTGAGCAGACACTCCATTGCAGTAATAGGATAGTCATGTGAAGCCCATGTAATATCTGTTATATTATTTTTCAGTAAGAGCAACTCACCAAATACGCATACGCTCATCATGATTATCGCAGTGCTCTTTTTTACACGAATTTTACCCACAAATTCATTTGAACAGCTTCTTCCCAAATAGAAAATCGGATACAACAATGCAACTCTTCCAAGTGATAGCACCAGCCACATATTCTTTCCGATAAACGGTGAAAAGATTGTCAATCCAACGCTAATTGGCAGGAAAACCTTATCAAAAACTGGAATAAAAGCAATAATCCTCATTATACCTAAGCATAAAATGTACCAGTACACATAAGTCGGAATCAAAACATTCAACGCAACCACTGAAACAGTTCTGCGAATTAACGAATATACTACCCACAGCAAATTAAAAATAAGATATGGTAGGATATAATTTCGCAATATCTTCTTCCATGTCCACTTTTTCTTGCTCAGATACCCGGAAATTAAAATAAACATCGGCATGTGAACGCTGTAAATCAAATAATGCAGCATTCCGTATATATTAAGCTCCTTCGATGACTTGCCACCAATCAAGTGACCAAAAACAACTGCCAGAATCAAAATGCCCTTAATATTATCTAACCATATAATTCTGCTCTGCTCTACTCTGCTCTTAAAGCTTGTCCCAAATTCTCTCATACATTGTCAACTCTTTTTTGTTCTTCTATAATCTGGACGTCTTTTAAAAAATGCCAACGTCCTTACCTCACGCCTCTATTTTTATGTCAAACTCAGAATGCTAATCCCATTTAAATTATCATCTGAATCTTTGACCAGTTCACCTTAGAAATTTCCCACAATCGATTCTGTGTCTCCATTAGACGCAGACGTGTTCTTTCCGCTTCTTGAATCTGTGTGATCTCAAATGCCGCTACAATTCTCTCAGTAATTTTTCCATCAGGATCAGTAAGACTGATATACCAATCTGTTGCTTCAATATCTTCCAAAAACCATTTCATTTTATCATGCGTTCCCAAAGAAAGAATACCGCAATTTAAGCCAAATGGTATCATTTGAGCATGTCCACGCATTCCAATCACGCAATGCATAGCATTATAGAACTCATATACCTTCATCGGAAATGCATGCGTAAGATCACAAACAGAATAATGGACCCCCTCTGAATCCATGTAAGGCACAATTTCATTATCGGATGTCGCATGAAGGACAATCACAATTTCATACCCCTTATTCTCAATGTCTTTTGCAGCTCTTGCCACTTCTGTACAGATTGTTCTCTTTTTATCACCAAATCTACGTTCACTTCGGTCAAACGCCATATTTATGGCCACTTTATTTGATATCTTCTTCGGTTTAATCTCATTTCCATAAATTCTACGTATTAGAGTGGTCGTGCATGGCTGATACACCACCTTTTCTTTTAATTCTTCAGGCAGTAAATTCTTAACTGCATTCACAGATCCCATATTTCGTAAGCCGATAAACCTAGCTTTCTCACACAAAGCAACTAAATTGTCAATAAATAATTCACTAGGTTCCTGCCCTTTAAAATAATTGTATCCCACAGAATATAGTAAAACAGGCACAGTAATGTTCTGGAGTTGTTCTTTGCATATTGACCACTGCCAACCACTAATCCTGTTTTCATTGGTGTCTGGAAGAAACAATCCACCACCACCAATAATCAATGCGTTTGACTTATTGATTCTCTGAATAGTCTTCTCAGTCACAGGTTTGTTGATTAAGATAATATTCCAGCCAGTGCGCATATATTTGTTAAAATAGCGTCGAACACATTGTGATAATACGGTATCTCCAACATTTCCTACATATGGATAAGTAACATGACTAAGTCTCGGAGATACTCCCGTATACGATTCCTTCTGTACATATACCTTCCCACAAGCTTTGATTGTCATTCGTTTTATCTTATTATATATCTTTCGAGGGGTAATTTTCCTCATGTTAATCTCCTCTTATATATCATAGTCAAATTATACTATCATCCTAAATGATATCTCTTTAAATTACTATACTCAAATACCGTAACTGGAATCAATTGAGATATCTATACGCCCATTATATGTACTACTTTATCGTTTTCTATACTTCAACTTATTTCGCTGAACTTTCTCAATGGGCAGAATCTCTTCAGACTTATATCGAAGGGACTCATAAACAGCATTGAGATTTCTGACCAGCTTGCGGATTCCATCTGGCTCAAGAGAGGCCGCATGATCAGTCCCTTTCCATGTACGATCAATCGTATAATGGCGTTCAATTACACTGGCACCAAGCGTATATGCCGCCACATCCACAGCAATCCCCAAATGATGACCAGAAAATCCAATTGCCTTTACCCGATTTTCAAACTGCTCACGCATTCTGCAAATTTCAAGCAAACAAACATCCTTGAATGGAACCGGATAACCAGAAGTACAGTTATACAACACGAGATCCTTTGCACGTCCATGTTTCTCAAATAACTGTACAATCTCTTCCTCTTCTTCATGTGTCGTCATTCCAAAGGAAAGCTGGACCTCTCCCTGATAGTTTTCGCAAAGCCACTCCAACATCTCAAAATGATTGTTACATGCAGAAGGAATCTTGATAAATTCAGGATTCAAAGATGCAATTTCCTTTGCACTCGTTATATCCCACACGGAAGTGGAATAAGTGATTCCTACCTCTTCGCACCATTTTTTTAACTGAGCGTGCTGCTCAACAGTAAATTCCAGATACTCTCTATGTGCACCATAGGTATCTCCATAAGAGTTGGCAGGGTTTGGATGAGGTGCATTATACTGTTCTTCAGTTAAAAGCTCTTTGGGACAACGTTTCTGAAATTTGATAGCATCTGCCTTGCAAAAATATGCAGCAGTATTGATCAAATCATGAGCTATTTCCATCTGCCCCATATGGTTACAACCCGCTTCTGCGATAACGTACGGTTTCTTATACATGTTTCATTCCTCCATATTCTTTATAATAATAAATCAATGATTAATACCTATCCGTACTGGCTGGATAGATTACTGCGTTCTTCAACCTGAAATAGATTGACGTCTTGCCAAAATGCCTAAGGCTTCTAGCAATCGTTACACAAGATTCATTTTGTCAGCATACATATGATTAACACATCGATTCACTAAAATCACTTTGTTCTACTAAGTTACTTCTTGCCAAAATATCCGGCGCATAAAAGATTGTAAAATATATAATATATTGAAAATAATGATATATCCATCCTTCCGTCGTATACATGATGAGCATTGCAAAGAGCATGCCAACTATCACTTTAGTAATTTTCTCATCTTTTATTGACTTAATCTTTGCTCCACATGCTATTATGATGCCAATTAGACACATCAGCCCCAAATAACCTGACTGAAGTACCCATTCCAAAAAATAACCATGTGCAGAAATCGCATCCATGCCAGCCCATACTTTATAAATCGTTAATCGGCCCAATTCATTGATTCCGTACCCAATAAACCCGTTTTTAAGAATATCCTGAATAGCCATCGGCCAAACCAACGTTCTTCCCGATAGTGTCATATCCTTGCCCAAAACACCTTCAATAAAGAACGAGAATACATCAAAGATGTTGAATACTACTACGCTAAGGAAAATTACAATGTACAGTATGATGCTACGTTTATATGTAAAAAAATCAAAATCCAGCTTGTAAGCGACAACATTAAAAATCATAATCAGCATTCCGATAACGCATGCGCCACTCCATGCAATAATAACGCTCAACACTGTTAGTGCCAAATACATAACACTCTTTTTATCAATGGTTTTCGTTTCGGCATAACGCGAAAGAAATGTTGTCAACAAAAATGGAATATATACATACCCTATTTCATTATCCGTTGCCCAAAAATTGTAGAAATTGCCACTTAGTTCGGCTGCTCCAAATATCCCTCGAGCAAAAATCTGAAACAATAAGGTGATAACCAATACTGCACCATAAAACTTTTCTATAAATCTAATTACAAATATCGGGGTTTTTCTAAATCCTCTGTCTATATGCAAACAAAATGCAGACAAAGAAATACACAAATACACATTGTATAATTGCATAGCACCATTCATATAAGTAAAAATCATGACCAGCAAGCAAAATAGTGAAATAAGCTTAGCAATAATTGATACTTTTTTTATTTCCAACAAGTTTGTCAATATAATTACTACACTATTAATCAGTGTAATTCTCATGAATAGGCCTAAGGAAATATTATTCTGAATTGCACTTAATTCAATAAATGGTAGAAATTGTATCAACCATATCAAATTAATTCGCTTAATAGACCATTTCAAGCTAACCTGTTTAGTGGACATTCTCTTTTCCCTTCCTTTATACTAACCTCTCCCTTAATTGACACATCCTTTTGTCAAACGGGTTTTGTCCTCTTACTTTGAAATACGCATTTACCATAATGTAAACATGTCGGCACAATGAGCGAAGCAACAACTCCTACAATCACAGAAATTTTCTCTCCCGTTATCCGATATGCTATTGTTGAAAGACCAACGCACAGGACCGGCTGATGAAGTATGTATATATCAAATGACCTACACCCAATAAAGGCTAAAACCTTATTCCACCATGTACCACACCTCTCACTAATTCCTGTTAAACCAATGATAATCGACCAAATCATTAGCACTTTTATTAATGCGTGTGCTCCAAAAAGTACATTGTGTTCGACTGTCGGTATAAACAAAAGATCTACGGTTACATATGTTAGTCCCAACACCAACATTGTTGTCCTATGTCCTGTTTTCATCCTGCGAACAGCTTGCATATGCAGGCGCCCCATTTCAAACCATATCCATAAACTGCAAATATCTTTTAATACATATAATGATCCAGAATTGAAAGCAGTACGGTATATATTTCTAATTATATAAACAAGTACTGCCCCCCCTGTACTCAATAATCTACTATTCCTACTTAAAACGCCCGAAAGTACTTGGATGCAGAACAGAGCATATAAATACCATAAGTGAACAGAATATGTACCATATCCCTTAAAAATTTTTAGACATTCTTCTACTACACTCATTGGCTTCAACCCTAGCTTTTGTACGAAAGGAGCATAACTCAGTAACAGCATCCCTCCATTATTTAAAATCGACCAAACAATATACGGACACATGAGCCTCTTGAATTTTTTTGTAACGAAGGTATTTAATGATTGTTTTTTCGTACTCTCAAATTGTTCATATGCAGCTCCTGACAAATATATCATGAATGGCATATGAAAATAGTAAATAATGTTAAAGAGAAATAGTGAAACACTTCCTGTATTTCTAATTGGTGTAATAATAGCATGTCCCAACACAACAAGGATGATTCCAATACCTTTCGCAGCATCCAACCACTCAATCCTTTTCTTCTCCATTTCCTTCATTTCCCTCGTTTTCTCTATAACCAGACTGATATCAGGTGCTTAGATATTCTTCAAACTCTTCCCATGTTTCGGGGATCAAAACATAATCATAAAACGTCTCTGCAAAGGCACGAAAATCATGCTGCATAGATCTACAAACATTGCTGCTATCAATAAACTTGATCATAGAAATTGTTTTGATTCCTTCAAATACATTTTCGCTGACTAATGTTGTACTGGAAAAACCGATGATTGCTTTGGGTTTATTCTCAAGATTTGCAATCAACGCTTCCTGAGATATATCCTGACTCTGATCGACTATGCATTTTAAATGATCATATCGACTGATTGTCTTTTCTCGTGGATGCAGCTTCAACACAGGCCGAATACTATGCTGATTACAAATATTCACTATATGCTCAATCACTCTCAAATCTGCATCATCAAACACTTCCTTATTGTCATAAAACGGCTGCGTATTAATAACCACCGCACCATCAAAAATTGATTTTGTTGACTCTTCAATCCAATTTGCTGAAGCCCGAATTGCCTTTGCATAAAAAGTACAAACCTGATTATTCTTTTCAAGTGTTATTTTGTTTTTTGAAAACAAACTGAAATACTCAAGTTCGTCTTTTGTTTTTAGATAACGAAGCATAAGTGGACCGTAAACAATGTCGCAAATGACTGCTTTCATTTTATCCTTTGTACTCTTTGTAACAGCTAAATGCTCCGATAACCAGTCCATAGGACTTCGCATATACATAGCCAAGCCCTCATCAAGAATAATGTTTTTAATTTTAATTTCAGGGATGAAATGCTTAATCTTTTTTATTAATCGGCTGTCAGGAGCAGATTGTCGGAGTATATATAGTTGTCTGCATTTTCTTCTCATTTCTGATTTTGCAACCTGCATTTCAACAATATACTGTGTATCAATCCGGTCAAATTCAAAAAGCTGGACAAGAGCACTTTGAGAAATTGATGCAAAATGCTTTTCAGAAAGGATATAACCAGCCTGTGGGTGTTTTAGGATACCAATAAATCCTCGTACAGCTTTACCTTGATCAAGCAAATAATTAATATATGCAATTACTCCATGGGCAGCCCATGGGGTTAAAGGAAACGCAATAAAATTTATATTTTCGTCTTTTTGTATTTTGTGAATCAATTCAAAGGTAGTTAATCTAACCATTAGCTATTCTCCACGTTTTTACTAATCCTTTGCTTACCTATCCTTAGCAGACAATTGTCATTCTATTTTGAAAATTCCCTTTAGTATCCCCTCAAAAACCTGCGAATACTCATTACCGTATTTTTCGTTATAATGACTAATATTTCTCCGGCAAGTTTCATAGAAAGAAACATCTTCCATCAAGTATTTCATCACACTTGACAAGCTGGCTTCATCTCCTGTTTTATACAACATCCCCAAACCATTTTTCACTATATCATCGGCAAAACACACATTATCGCTGGCTATAACCGGAATACCCAGCCCGAGGCAATCCATAAAACTTGTAATACCCAGCGGTCCTATCTTCTTTTTCCTGCTCATTGCAACCGGAATGATCTCCGCCTTATACTTCATGATTCTCTTAATCATCGCAATATCATCTTTGAGATCCACTTCATAAGGTCGTGCCCAACCGTCTTGTCCATTGTATTCCCCAGCATAATCGACCCTAATCTTTGTGTTTTCCGCAGCTTGCATCAAAGTTTTCCTATCTCGTCTGGATTTTCCAGTGTCAATGTAAAATGTATCTTCACTTTTGATATCCGATGCCTCATAGATTTTTTGGTACCATTCCATATCAGGACGCCATTCGTTCACAAAATAATGATCTATTTTCCGAGGTTCTGCCTTCGCTGCAAGCAGTTTATAATTCTCGTTAAAAAAAATGTATGCATCTGAATCTGAAACTGCCAGCTGAATATCATAAGGAGGATGGTGCATCACGGTCACCAAATTGGACTTGAAAAGTCCAACTTTCTTCAGTGCACCTAAAAAAATACTACAGCGATTCAGTTGATCATAAATCACATCGTATTCCCTACTCTTTTTCATAAGTTTCCTAACTTGAGAAGCAATATGCTGTTTCCCAGATTGCCATAAGAAAAAATCAACATACCCGCCATCCAATATTTCCTTTTTAAAAATACCTCGAATCGAATCTCCATATGGCTCATAATGATCGACCAACTCATGGACTCCAAACAAATGGAAAGAAGGCATCAAGCCCTTTGGAACCTTTTCCCATGCTGGGTATCCGCTTACCACCAACATTCTCATCGTCTTTCCTCCTTAACGCCCTTGACAAGAGCGAATGTATGCATAAAACCCTTGTACTAAATTTCCTTTACATATAAGAGAAATAATCTGCCTAACTTCACACAAAATAACTACCAGCCATCTCCTATACCAAGGAATGTTGGATTTGTACTTCCTATAAAACTGTCTTCTGGAACGTGCGCTCCATTCAATGAAAAAAGGAGAATCTGCACCACCGCCAGCTGCCCCCACACAATGATAGATTACCGCTGATGGGATATATACTAGTTTCGCTCCGCACTCTCTTGCATGCTGACAGTAATCCATATCCTCATAATACATGAAGTATTCTTCCGGTAGCATCCCATTTTGCTCAATGAATTCCCGGGAAATCATCATACAACATCCAGAGATAAACGAAACCTCCTCTGGCTTATTTTCACATAAACTGTATGTTTTGTTGATTTTACGATGGATAGCCCTTAGATTATTCCAATCTATATCCCCACCTGCATACCACACCTTGCTGCGATCGTCATTGTACATGATTCTGCAGGTGGTAATATCACCTTTAGCTTGATACACTCCTTGTCCAATCATTATGGACAAGAAATCGGGTTCAACAAGCGTATCGTTGTTGAGCAGCAATACATAGTTAGCGCCGTTTTCCAACGCATATCGAATCCCTATGTTGTTTCCGAAAGCAAATCCACCATTTCTTCCACTGTCAATGACATGAATATTGCCCTCCTCCAGCTTTTTCAATTCTGCGAAGGACGTATTAGGCGAATGATTATCAACTATAACAATAACCCAATTAGAATAATCAATTCTCCGGAGTGTTTCGACACAAGCAATTGTGTCTTGATAATTATTATAATTGAGCAAAATGATAGCAACACACGGTCTATTTCTCTGCAAATCGTCCCTCAGCATAATCCTCTCCAATTTTATTCTATTGCATAAACGAATTCAATTTTTTCCCGATGACATCCACCGAATATGCATTCTCAAAAACATGCTTTCCACCCTCGCCAATCTGCTTTATCAAAGTTCTATCAAAGCACTTGTCAATATGAGCTTTAAAGCTTGCTTCATCATCTGCAATAAGAATCGTTTTTTCATCTTCATACTGCAATCCTTCAGCTCCAATTGAAGTAGAAATCACAGCATATCCTCTTGCAAATGCTTCAATAATCTTCACACGCTGACCACTGCCAATAAACAAAGGAACAACCAGCACATCATAAGCATCATAAACCGCATCCAGCGACTCCACATACCCCATTAATTTCACATTGTCATACATAGCGCATAGTCGTTTTACCTCATTGCTTGGATTTTTCCCCACAATGGCAAGTTCATATCGATTTGCATCTTTGCAGAGAGGCATTACTTTTTCTAAAAACCACATAATTCCTTCATTATTTGGTGTCCATGTCATAGTTCCAACAAAAAGCATTTTCACCTTATCTGTTCGTTCTAAACCATACCGTTTCACATGCTGCGCCGGTGCAACACCAATCGGAATCACTTTGCATGTTTCTAACGATGCTCCCAATTGTTTCCTATCTTCTTCACTTAGAACAATTAATCGATCCACATCACTAATTGCTTTCTGTTCAATTCTTTCCAATTTCATTGTCTCAATCTTCAAGAATATTTTCTTAAAGATATTCTTTGTCTGATTAAAATAACGTCTGTATATTTGCGCTTCACAGTTCTGCTCGTACAAAACCACTTTTATATCCGAATCAATACTTTTTATAAAATCAAAATAGCCATACATGGACAGAATATTTAAAAAAACGATATCATACTTTTTCTCCGTCATCCGTGTTTTAATCAGCTGTTTCATTTCCGGTACAATATATTTTGATATGCCCAAAGGCAACCGTGAAAACATGCTTTTGCCTGCATTTACCATCATATATGGCATATTTTCTCTAGTCGTCACTCTGATTGGTAGCACTTCTACAGATGCACAGTACTTCTCTAGCGCTTTTTTCCCCTTGACAATGTCTTCATGCTCATAAAAGCACACCATATCAATCATATGAAACTTACTAAGGGCCTGAAGCGTTGAATACGTAAATATCTTCCCGCCGCCATCTAACGGATATGGTATCAAATTTGCTATATACAATATATTCATGCACTGACCTCTTCTCTTCGAGAGTATTTCCAAACAATGGGAATAATTTTGACCATATCGTTCCAGTAACGCTTAATCAGTCGCTTCGGATCCTGAGTTATCCTGAACAGCCACTCTAATCCATTATTTGCCATCCACTTCGGAGCTCTTTTTACATTGCCAGCTTCAAAATCGATGGTAGCCCCAATTGAGATTCCTAGAGAAACACCATATTTCTTAAGATGTCGATAAACAAACTTTTCTCCTTTTGGGGAGCCCAAGGATACAGCAAGAACATCTGGTTTTGCCGAGATAATAAAATTCTCAATCTTCTTTAGCTCCTTTTCATCCTTTTCAAAACCAAATGGAGGTGAGTATGTCCCAGCGATTTTTAACCCATTATACTTACCACACAGTTTTTTTGCAGCAGTATCTGCAACGCCTTCAGCTGCACCTAGTATAAATACAGAAAAACCTTGTTCTGCACACATCTTGCACATTTGAGGGAAAAAATCAGAACCTGATATTTTCTCTTTAATAGGATTCTTGAGAATCTTAGAAATCCAAATCAGGGGCTTTCCATCAGCTAAAATCAAATCAGCATTCGCATAGGTTTCAGCAAACTCTAAATCTTCTTCCAACATTACTATATGATCCAAATTAGGCGTAACTATATATGAGCACCCTTCTTTGGACATTAACCGTGCCGTTTCGTCTATTGCTTCCTGCATGGTTAAATTATCAATAAAAGTATTCAAGAATCTTATTCTAGCCATAGTTTCCCCTACCTAATTAACATTTATAGTATTCAAACATTTCCTTTAGCGTATCAAAGATGCTGTACTCGGGCTCCCACCCCAGTTCCGCTTTGATATATCCATAGTCACAGCATATGACAGGCGTATCTACCGGACGGAACCGCTCCGGATCAACTTCTACTGTAATCTGCTGACTACTCAGTGACACAATATACTCCAGCATCCTCCTCAAACTATATGTTCTACCCGAACCGACATTATAAACCTTCGTACAGTCATCACTTTCAATAATCATTCTGTATGCCCGCACAATATCACGAACATCACTAAAATCCCGATGCGCAGTCAGGTTACCGACTTTGATAATGCCTGATTTTCCTGATTTCTCAATCTCAGCCACCTGCTTACAGAAGCTAGGTAAAACAAAAGTATCCCTCTGTCCAACCCCAGTATGATTAAAGGGGCGGACACAATATATTTTCATCCCATACCGTTCCCGATAGATCTCTGCAAAACGCTCCTGCGCCATCTTTGAAATACCATAGGGATTGTTGGCATTGAGAGGTGTTTTCTCACTTATAGGTTCATCTGACTCCTCATATTCCTCACTGGAGCCAATAAACATTACTTTTGGCATCGGTGCACACTTTCTTGCCGCTTCCAATACATTCAATGCACCAACCACATTAATGAACATCGTCGTCTGTGGAATTCCCCAAGATGTGCCCACGCTACTGATTGCTGCCAAGTTGATAATCATATCCGGATTGACCAGTTCCACCAATTCTTCTACAGCTTTTGCGTCTAATAAATCAGCTTTATAAAACTCGACATCCGGCAGTTCCCTATGACCAATATCGGAGCCATACACAATATATTCATGTTGTTGGAGCTCTTTTGCTAGATACGCTCCAACAAATCCTCCGGCTCCAAATATCAGCACTTTACTCATTACAAATCCTCCATACATAGGTAAGCATAGGGCAGCATCAAACGCGCCAGACTCGTTACTGCCCTAATGCAATCTAATTACTTCAAGCCAGCTTCCTTCTTTGCCAGCTGCAGGTCATGCTCTGCCATAATGGCACAAAGCTGCTCATAGCTGGTTTTCTGAGGATTCCAGCCCAGCTTGGTCTTCGCCTTTGTAGGATCCCCCCACAGGTTCACAACATCAGTAGGACGGAACCACTGCGGATTCACACAAACCACCATCTTGCCAGTTGCCTTGTCGTAGCCCTTTTCTTCCAGACCTTCGCCCTTCCATTCAATCTCTATACCGTCATTGGCAAAGGCCAGAGTGGTGAACTCACGGACAGTGTGTTGCACACCGGTAGCAATGACATAATCATCCGGCTCGTCCTGCTGTAGGATCAGCCACATACACTCCACATAGTCCTTTGCGTAACCCCAGTCACGCAAGGAGTTAAGGTTACCCAGTTCCAAATGATCCTGAAGTCCACAGGCAATACAACCGGCAGCCAGCGTGATTTTACGGGTAACAAAGTTCTCACCGCGGCGTTCAGACTCATGGTTGAACAAAATGCCGTTGCAGCAGTACATTCCATATGCTTCACGGTATTCCTTCATCATCCAATAGCCATACTGTTTTGCAACAGCATAAGGGCTGTAAGGATGGAACGGAGTATTCTCGTTCTGAGGGCATTCCTCAACCTTGCCATACAGTTCGGACGTAGATGCCTGATAAATACGGCAGGTCTTTTCTAACCCAGCAATGTGTACAGCCTCCAATACACGCAGAACGCCTAACGCATCCACATCACCGGTGTACTCTGCAGCATCAAAAGAAACACCAACATGACTCTGTGCTGCCAGATTATAAATCTCATCAGGCTTTACCAGCAGAACAATGCGGATGATGCTGGAAGAGTCAGACAGATCGCCCTCGTGAATATGCAGCTTATCCATGATGTGGTCGATACGGGCAGTTGTAGAAACGGATGCCCGGCGAATGATGCCGTGTACCTCGTAGCCCTTTTCCAACAGGAATTCCGCCAGATAAGAACCATCTTGACCAGTAACGCCAGTAATCAATGCTTTTTTCATTTTCAATTCTCCTATCTTTACTTAACGCAAATTCATTATGTTTTGTGTTTGTTGTGTATTTTTTTGTGTCATTGAAGATAATTGCTTTTGCGACTAGCACCGCACCTTGAGTAACTCTGTTTCCCCCAGAAGGTGGCACCGCCCTATCCCCGCCGGGATGAAAAGGCAGTCACCTTTACGAAACCTCACTGGTTTCCTTCGTTCGTCTACCGTTTCCACCTGACCTTCGCCATCCAAGCAGAGAAAAATCTGATAAGATTCCTCCCTTGCCGTAAAAGAGAAGCCTTTTCGTACACAGATATGCTCTGTTTCAAAATATTTACATCGGCATACAATTTCTCTGGAACAACCAGGATAATAACGGACAAATCTATTTTTCTTCTGCACTACTTTTGCGGGCTGCATATCCATTACAGATACAGCTTTCTCGAAATGAAGCGGTCTTTTTTGTCCATTCTTGTCAACACGGTCGTAATCGTAGACACGGTATGTAACATTGGAGCTTTCCTGTATCTCCGCAATTAATGCTCCCGCTCCAATCCCATGTACAACTCCTGCTGGAACATAAAAACAGTCGCCTTTCTGTATCTGTACCTTATGCAGATGCTTATCCAGTTCTCCGTCTGTTATAGCTTTTCGCAGTAGTTCCTCCGTGACAGGATGCTCAAAGCCATAAATCAGTCTTGCACCCTTATCGGTTTCCAGCACATACCACATTTCTGTTTTTCCGTTGTCACCCTCGTATTCTCTTGCATAATCATCATCAGGATGAACTTGTACGGACAAATCCTGTTTTGCATCAATGAATTTCACCAAAATGGGCAGTTCCTTCTTTTCTCCGACCTTCGTACCAAGATATTCCGGTTTTCTGCAAAACACTTCTGCCAACGTCATTCCGGCAAAACTTCCATTAACCACGATACTCTGCCCATCCGGATGTACAGAACATTCCCATGTTTCTGCCAGCGGGTTCAAATTAATCTGCTTTCCAAAGTTTTCTTGTAAACGAGTCCCGCCCCACAGATAATCCTTACCCACTGGCGCTAACTTTAATATCTCCATATTAGGACCCCGCTGTTATTGTTTCAGTTCATGTTTCTTTTTATCTGCGACACTGATGCTCTCGCCAATCTGTACTTCGATCAGTTCCAGCTGTGTTGTTGCAGCGATTGTATGCTTACATCCCGCCGCCACCATAATGACATCACCAGCTCTCAACTTCTGCTCCATACCATCCACAACAGCTTCGCCAGTACCTGCAACCACCGTCCACACTTCGTCACGATAGTCATGGCTGTGATAGGTCATGTGCTCACCTGCACGGATGGAAACCTTAACGGTCATGGAACCCGGCTGAACATCCATAACGGTATAGGTACCCCATGACTTTTCAGCAAACATGGCATCCGTACTGACTTTTTCCACATAAGGCTTCATATAGCCGCTGCGTTCCTTGTCAGATACCAGAATTCCATCTCCGCTGGCAGCAATCACCATATCCTTGCACCCCATGCATATGATAGGAATGTTCAGTTCATTGACAATCTGCGTGTTTTCACAGGCAACATCCATGATGGCCTTCCCCTTGATATTGTCGGCCATAACCTCCGCCATCATGTTCCATGTGCCGACATCCTTCCACTCGCCGTTGTAGCGAACAACTTGGCTGGAGGCTTCCTTCTCCACCACAGCATAGTCAAAGGAAATCTTGGTCAGCGTTTCGTACTTTGCATAGAGATCACGGTAATCCGTGAAGTCCACCATGCTATGAACTTTTTCCAGCAGGTAACCCAACCTGAAAGCAAATACACCCGCATTCCAAAGCGCATTCTGCGCTAAATACTTCTTTGCAGTTTCGGTATCCGGCTTTTCCTTAAACTCCTTTACCTTGCTGACCTCTCCGTTATCTTCTGGGATGATATATCCATACTTATCACTAGGATAAGTTGGCGTAATCCCCATAAGCGTGAGATTTACATCTCCTTGTTTTACGGCATCCTCCAGCTTTTTCACACACTCGTAATAGGAATTCTCCACATACGGGTCAACAGGACAAACTGCAACGCCTTCATCCTCTCCAACGCCCAGTTCATCATGAAGATATACTGATGCAAGAAGAATTGCAGGGAATGTATCTCTTCTGCAGGGTTCTACACAAATCGAAACCTTGTCTCCCAACTGATTGTGAATAGCACTTGCCTGAGACTTGCTGGTTGCAATTGTCACCTTGGCATCGGCATCCACAGCCGTAATCTGACGGTACACTCTCTGCACCATAGACTCGTAGTTTCCACCCTCATCCTTAAACAGCTGGATAAACTGCTTGGATCTCACTTCATTAGACAATGGCCACAGACGCTTTCCGCTGCCGCCAGACAGTAGAATAATGTTCATTCGGTATTCCTCCCTTACAGCCCCAATCTTTCTTTAATTGTGGACTGTATCTGCTGTAATCTGATTTCAGCAGCGTCTTGATCAGCATCCTTGATGCTGTAATAGATCTTTATCTTCGGCTCTGTGCCAGACGGACGTACTGCAATCCAGCTTCCGTCTACCAGAATGTATTTCAATACATCCGATGCGGGCAATTTGCCAAAGCCCGGCTCTGCATCCACTGAAATGCTATAATCTATTTTCTGAACGGTATTCTCAAATGGAGAATCTCCGTCCTTAAGCTCCACCATCACAGATGCAATACGTTCCAAACCATCCTTACCCTTCAGCGTAAAGCTGTCCAGTGCATCCCGATAGTAGCCGTACTCCTTGTAGAGTTCATTCATTCGATCCAGTAATGTCTTTCTCTGTGCCTTTAGCTGCGCTGCCATTTCACAGATCAGCAGGCTGGAAACCACTGCGTCCTTATCTCTTGCATGTGTTCCTGCAAGATAACCATAAGACTCCTCATAACCAAACAGGAAAGTATAATCTCTGGTGGTATCACCGGATTCTCTTGCCTGCTCAAACTGCGTAATCTTTTCACCGATAAATTTAAATCCAGTCAGTGTGGAAAACACATTCAGTCCGTGCTTCTTCGCAATCTCAGCGCCAAGTTCTGAGGTAACTACAGTTTTGACCACAGCGGGTTTGTGGATAGAATTGATATCTGTATTAGAAAGCACAAAGTCCATCAGCAGGGCACCAATCTGATTGCCTGTGAGCAGCTTAAACCCATCATCTGTTTTCACCGCTACACCAACTCGGTCACTGTCTGGATCTGTTCCAAGTACAATGTCAGCACCAGTCCGTTCTGCCTGAGCGATACCCATTTCCAGTGCTTGTCTGTCCTCCGGATTTGGTGAAACAACCGTTGGAAAATTACCGTCTGGGATAACCTGCTCTGCAACGCTGTCCACATTGTTAAATCCTGCCAACCATAGGCACTTCTGTACAGGCACGTTGCCCGTACCATGCAACGGTGTGTATATAATATGAAGATTCTTGTCTTCGCTGTATCGGCTCTGCTTCATCACGGCGGCAACAAAGTTATCCGTAACATCCGCTGTGTAGATCAGTTTATCATTTCCTATATGAATGCTGTGGTAATCCGTAACAGCATTCATATAGGAAATAACCTGCTTCGCCTGATGGGGCACAAGCTGACAGCCATATTCGTCGTACACCTTATAGCCGTTGTATTCCTTCGGGTTATGGCTTGCCGTAAGTACGATACCGGCAACTGCATTCCAGAATTTCACAGAGAAACTCAACTGCGGTGTGGGTCTTGCATGCGTATGGAGATATACTTTAATTCCCATTCCACTCAATACATCTGCTGCGGTCTTGGCAAAATATTCGCTATTATTTCTGGTATCATAACCAATGACCACACCACGCTCGAAACAGACATCTGCACCATATATAGCAAGGAGATAGTCACCGAGTCCTTTAGTGGCTTTACCCACCGTGTACTTGTTCATGCGGTTGGTTCCAGCACCCATCACGCCACGCAGGCCACCAGTACCAAACTCTAAATCCTTGTAGAATCGATCCTCTATTTCTTTTTCATCGTTGATTGCCAGCAGTTCTTTCCGAGTTGTTTCGTTGAAGAATTCGTCGGTTGTCCACTGTTGGTATCTAAATTTATAGTCCATAACTACCACCCTTTAGTTCATAAGGTTTAACCGTTTCAATCTAAGATGTGGTTCTCCACATCTGCTCATATATGTTCAAAACCGACAACACCCATTAACTCTGCAATTGTCGATTCGATTTCAGTTTTCAAATAAATATGTGATAATGCAATGTCTGGTAATAACCTACGGAACGTGTGAATGTATAAAACATTTTCGTATCGTGTAGACGCGTCAAGGTATACGCATGTTTGTTGCTTTTCACACATTCTTTTCGACCACTGCATCCCGCTGTCACTTATTGTAGAATTCAATCGTGTTTCTTACATATTTTCCTTCCAATCACCGATTGCCCCCTATTATGTAGGTGTACACTTTACGAAAATGTTTTAATCCTCGCACTGATAACTACATCCATACAGGTCTGCCCTTCATCAAAATGTTTTACCCCATGTGCAAAACCCATCTCATTTCAAAACACTTTCCAAAGCCAGACATTGCTCAGTCCACTTTTCTTATATCTTTGTTACAAACACTAAGCCTTTATATCATTAATTTTATGAAAATAACTTCGAATACTCTCTGCCCACACTCAGGACAACTCTTCGCCGACCCAGTCTCCAGAGCCAACCGGCGGTATTCAACCAAAAAGCAAAAGCCTGTAGCTTCCGCCCTTCCCCACGGTTTCCCGCAGGCTCTATAAAACCAGTGGTCATCCCACCTGTTTTCCAAAACTCTTCAGGCATTTCCTTCCCAAATTTATTGCGGCATTCAGATACCGGTTGCCGCTATGCCCTTCCGGACAGACAAACTCCGCATCCTTTTTCCGTATCTGCTTCCCGCACACGGCACATTGGGAGCTAACTCCCGCCGCATCGGTCTCAAGCACCACTATCCCGGCCTTCCATGCCTTATACTTCAATTTTTCACGAATCTGATTACTCAGATGCAGCGCCGACCAGTTCCCCGATGCCTTCATCACATACTTGCTGTAATCCTCCGAATACACCGGCAGGACCAGCACACTCGCCTGATGCTCCACACAATACTCCACGATTTCACGGCTGAACTTATGGGAATAATACTCATTCAGATATTTCAGCTTCATCCAATACTTTTGGTTGCTCCGGCCTCCAGTCTGATTCCCCGTCGCTTTCTGTGAGCGTTCGAGCGTTTCCTGCACCTTCCTGCATAGATGAGCATACTCCGCACCGCCTTTTATAAAGCGCACCGTCTTCTGCTCCCCTTCACTGTCCATCACGCACAAAACAGCCAGCCTGTCCCTGTTCGTGAATTGGACGGCTGCAATGTTCTCCCCATCTGCAATACGCTCCTTAGCCTTCCTGCCGTCCGGAACCTCTTCCCGCACCGGCACATGGAGCTCAACCTGCTCTCCCTTTAATATCACCGAAGGAGAAAGACATTCTTCCGTTGGACTAAAGGTGTTGCCGGATAATCTGCAGTGCAACCAGCGCCATGCCTCGCCATCCCAGACCTTCAGCTCCACAGACTTTTCATTCAGGTCCTTATACATTCCTTTATAAAAGGTGACTGATGCCGCAAAACTCTCCGTCTGTTTCCACTGTCTGTCCCTTGCCAGATAGCTTTTCCCCGCCGCAATCGCCGCATTAATGGCAGCCCTGCGAAAATACAAAGGAATTTTCTTCCATGGCAGGGGAAACGGTACTTCTTTCTTATCTCTTCCCACAATGGTCAGCTGCTCCAGACTTCTCATGACCTGCTGGCTGCCAGCATTCAATTGCGCCTGCTGATTCAAATACAGTTCATAGTAGAACTGCAGCACTTCGTTGTAGAGCATCCGCGTCCTCTCAAGCCACTCCTGGTGATTGCAGCGGAGTATAAACTTTCTAGTCGTGACTGTATAATATGTAGGATTCTTCATTTTTCGGATTTTTTCCTCGCCAAATTTCGTAGAGTACGATACTTCACGAGATTATTAGGCATTATTCCAGTTTTATTAACCATAGCTTTTATGACTTTTTGCTGAAATTTGTAGAAACTCATATAAATGTAAACAATATTAGACAAGAAAGTTCTCTCCTCTTTACTTTTCTAATTGATTGTGCTAAGATATTTAAGAATTTGATAAAAAAGCACAAAAAAATATCGTGAAGTATCGTACTTCACGATATTTTTTCTATCTTTAATTTTAGAAATAAATAGAATAGTCCTGCATATTAGCGACATCTATTTTTAAAAATTACCTTTATTTTATCTATTAATTCTGCTTCCATTTCTAAAACAAGCTTATATTTTGCTTTTGTCAACGTCAATATGTATATCATAAAAAACAATATCATGGAGATTAAAAGGGTAAAAAAAGGTATAAGATCAAGTAATTTAATAGTTGAAGCTAAAGCACCGCTCAAGACTAATGCTACAAAAATTTTTACAAAATACATATTTTTATATATTTCTTTCATGATGTTTTTCAAGGCAGCGTATTGTACCGCAAACACCGCCAACTCTGCTGCTAAAGTTCCTACCGCTGCTCCCACTGATGCATATTGGGGGATAAGAATCAGATTAATTATTAAATTAACAGCCGCCCCCACTATCTCTGAATAAAGCACATATTTCTCTTTACCTAATGGAATTAGTATTTGTATTCCCATAATGTTTGTCAGTCCAACGAGAAAAACTGTTGGCATTATAATCTGCATTGGCAGTATAGCGCCATTAAACGCTGAGCCTGATAAAAAGTAGATTCCCTGTTTCGCGAATAGGATAAAATATACCGAAACAGCTGCAGATAATATAAGAACAAAAGAGAACGCTTTCTGTATAATATTCTTAAATGCTTCTTCATGTCCATGCTCTATATAGTAAGATGTTCTTGGCAACAACACGGTTCCCAAGGAGGTGACAAAACTTATTAATATCGTTTTTATCTTTACTGCCGCATTATAATAGCCAACATCAGTGTCTGTTTTCATAAACCCTAACATCACTGTGTCGAGATGTGTATAGATTGTGGTAGCAACAGACATCGCAAAAAAGATAAAAATTGCTTTTATATGCTTTTTCAGTTGTAGTCTATAATCACTTTTTTTTCTCTCAATAAATTTCCTCATATTTATGAAATTTAATAAGTTAGAAGCTGAAGCGGCAAAAATAGATATTGCTCCATATAAAATATAATCATTTTTATCATGAATTAAAATAAACATAGCCACAATAGCTATTATTTTAAACACCATAGAGCGTATAGTTATATAGGCATATTCTTCCAGTGCTTTATACAGCCATTCAACACCAAATGTATTAAATAACATCGTTAAACTGACAATTATCATTAGTTCTTTTTCTTCTGCCAATTGTGGAATATTATAAAGAGAAATGAAAAAGAATACATAAGATATAATAGTTGTACATATATTAATAAGCATTATTTCTCTGACTGTGTTTGTTAATTCCTCTTTTTTATCCCGAACTCTTGCACAGGCCCGGATTCCATATGTTGGTATACCCAATTGAGCAAATACATTAAAGTAATAAATTACAGACGTTGCAAATGAAACCTTGCCCGTCCCATCCGGCAACAGAATTCTGGAAATATACGGGAATGTTATCAAAGGAAATATTAAATTTGATGCGGTGAGAATACTATTGAAAATAAAATTTAATTTAAGTGATTTTTTAGTTTTCACTTTCTGTTCCCTTTCTATATGAAAATTTCCTTAATTAACATTTTTTTTCATTTGTTTTGTTACAAACGCCAGAATTGGATAAAGACAGAATCTGCTTTTCACTAATAACCTTATTCTCTTATTCTTACTTACACTGAACACTTCCGGACAAAGGTTATTGACTTTTTCATAAAATTGAAGCATTTCTTGTTTAACTTTTATATTACTATCCATTAAAAAGTATATGTTGAATTGAACACTGAGCATTTTTGTTACGGCAAATAAAAAATATTCTATTTTATTCCGACTCATTTCTTCTTTCTTTTGATTCAGGAACTCAAGAAGAGAGAAGATAACCTCCTCATGCATCTTTCGATTTTTGCAAAAATTATTTCTGCTTACGCTTTGTGACTGATTAAATATCCTGTATTGATAGATACAGTCTTCATAAAAAACTACAGATTTGATGTATGGTACCGGAAATAAATTATACTCCTGATCCACATAATATCTATTTTCATCAATATGTATGTGGTGCTCTTTTAGCAAAGAAGTCAAATAGGTTATCGCCGGCATTCCAAATACAGTATCCAGAGAACATATCTCATCAAAACTATATTCATAATTAAACTTAACCCCTGAAAACTCTTTTCTTTCTTTTGCTCCTGTATTATTATTCACAGTTTCAAATGGATTTATAATCAAATCATATTGACTATTTTTTTTCAGCTTTTCTACAAGTTTCTGTATCCCTATTTTGTCTACCCAGTCATCACCATCAAGAATTTTCACATATTTCCCTGTGGCATTCTGAATTCCACAGTTTATCGCTGAGCCATGCCCACCATTATTTTTTGATATGATGCGAATACTATCGGGATACTTCTCCTCATACACTAATGCCTTTTGTTCCGTTGTATCCAATGAACCGTCATTTATGATAAGTATCTCAATATCATCCAGTATTTCAGGTATTATCAAAGATTCTATTGTTTTTTCTATGTAGTTTTCAACATTGTATGCCGGTATTACAATTGTAAGAATTTTATCCATCTTTATGTTCTCCTCTTCTCCATGAAAATGTCTTTTTATTCAGAGTCTTAAATAAATTAGTTCCTATTACAAACCAAAATGTATTGTAATGCATATATAATATTAAATCATCAACCATTCCATGGCCTGCCATAAAAAATAATGCTATTACCAAATAGTATTGTTTTTGGCGATAGCACTGTACAAGAGTAGCCGTAAACAGTGCTAAAAATAGTACTGTAAATACAATTCCATAATGTTGCAATATCTGAATATACAAATTATCAACATATGTATACGTACCTAAGTTTTTATTTCCATATGCATCAAGACCGTTTCCCACCCAATTGATTTCATCTCCAAATAAGGATACACCATTCTCTAATAACGACGCTTGTCCTAGAGACAATCGTTTTTCAAATATCATGTTTAATTCATTCTGCCATTTTATATTGGGGTTAAAAGTAATGGTTAAATACATACTGCCTAAAAAAGTGATAATGAAAGAAAAAATCATTAATCGATAAATTATTTTTCCTTTTGTTATTAGCATAGGTTTGTATTTTAAGACAGCTGAGCCCACAATCAGCAGTACCGCTAAATAAAAAGCAAGCCGTGAATTCGTCTTTTCAAATATCCAAAAGTTTACCATGAAATAGAATAACAATTTTTTCCATTTTATTGCAGTTTTGTTTATACATATATCCAATGCTGTAATATTGAAAATAAGTGCAGGCCCAAATAATGCATAGCGAAAGCCAAGATATTCTCTCACACGTCCTAAACTTGAAATAGATATATGATTATCAATAATTCCAATATAACTACTAATTATAATAAATGCCACTAAAAACGTTGTAAGTATAATTGTGAATCCACCAATCTTATCAAAAGAAATATGTCTTGCGCAAAAAACATAAATAAGTATACAAATTACAGTATTCTGTGTAGCCCCCGTACTCACTCTCCATATAGTCAAAATAGAAATGATACATAGAACGGCGCCTGCCAAACTTTTTAATGTATATTTACCAAAAGTAATCTCTTGATAAACAAGAAGAACGACACATAAAACTAGTATTAATTTAAAAGGTGTTCCGATAAAATACTTAAAATAAAACGAAGAACTCAATATAGAAAAAGTCATAAATATACCATAAGAAATAAAAAATGGACGTTCAGATGACCGAATTTTGGGTATACTAATTTTCATATAATCTCCTTCTCCCCTTTAATTTACAAGGACATATTTAGTATTTTATCCACAATCTGGTCCATACTATAATACTGGTACTCACCCAGTCTTCCTATAAATGCGATACTGTCGTCTTTACTTAAGGCTTGATATTTATGATATAAATCTCTATTCTGCCCGGTCGGTATCGGATAAGAACTATCCCCATTCCAACTTGGATATTCCTTAGCTATTACCGTAGCGTGCGTATAGTGCGGAAGAAAATGTTTAAACTCTGTAATGCGAGTATATTCGTAATCATTAGGATAATTGATAACTCCTGCGGATTGATACCACTCTTTTTCATACCGTTCAAATTTAAATTTCACACATCGATATGGCAATTTTCCTAACTTAAAGTTGTAAAACTCGTCAATCGAACCGGAATAATACAATTTACTGTAAGTAATTTGTGACTTTATTTCTTCAAATTCTGTATTCAACATAATTTTAATATTTGTATGGTCCAAGATTTTTTTAATCATTTCAGTGTAGCCGTTAACCGGAATTCCTTGATATTTAACCGTAAAATAGCGGTCGTCACGATTGCTTCTAATTGGAATTCTGGAAACAATTTCCGGGGGTAATTCCTCCGGGGCGACGCCCCATTGTTTCTGCGTATAATTTTTGAAAAAATTATCATAAAATAATGTTCCAATCTGGCTCTCTACAACTTCTTTAACATTAGTTATTTCATCATATTTTTTCTTTTGCCTTTCGAAATACTGACTAAGCGTTTCAGCCGTGAAATTTTCGTTTAAAAAGCTATTGACCGTATCTAAGTTAATAGGCATTGGATACAGTTTACCACCAATATAGATTTTCACCTTGTGCTGATAATCATACCAATCAGTAAAACGCGATAAAAAAGACCAGACTTTTTCATTATCTGTTCTAAAAATGTGAGGCCCATATTTATGAATGATAATCCCATCTTGATTTCTATAATCAAAACAAAAGCCGCCTACAAAAGAATTTTTGTCAACTATGAGTATAGATGCATCTTTCTCTTCAGCCAGCCTCCTTGCCATAACGGCGCCGGCAATCCCCGCTCCTACAATTACATAATCAAAATACATGATTTTTCTCCTTTTATTAAACATCTTTCCAAAAGCTTTATTTAACTGTCTTAGAATAAATCTCCCGAAGTCTTTGTGCTGAAGCCTCTATGCTGTAGCCCTTTTTATCCACTTTTTCTGCATAGCTCTTTCTGTCGTATTCAATTTTGTCCACATGTTCAATAGCCTCCACCCACGGTTCTACGCCTTTATCTATCGGACAATATTGAACCAAATCCGTAAGTTTTGCCTGTGCTGATATTTTATCGGACAGTACGCACTGTGCTCCAGATGCCTGAGCCTCGACCGCAACCAGCGGAAGACCTTCAAAACGGGACGGCAATAAAAACACATCCATTGCTTTCATATAATTGCTCACTTCATTTGTACTAGTAATATGCTTAATGTGATTTTCCAATCCCAACTGTTCTATTTGGCACGCTACCTCTTTTTCCAGTTCTCCTTGTCCTATCATCAAAAGTCTTGCATCTTTATTTCTTTTAAAAACTGCAGCAAACACCTTTATTAAAAATTCATGGTTTTTTTGATAGGAAAAATGTCCGATATGTGCCAATATATATTTATCTTCCCACCCCAGCGCTCTTCTTACTTTTATCCTTGTGCTATCCTCAAAACAGTATTCTGATATTTCTATGCCATTATTAATAATCTCAAATGTATTATTCCTTATTATTTTTTTCGGGTACATCCATTTTGCTGCTTTTTCAGAACATGCAAGATAATCTGTTGCAACAAAAGGGAAAAATAGCTTACTTATATTATGATAAAATATTTTTCTGTGCTGTTTTTTATTATCGATTCCCGACGAATGGGAATGTATGATAATCCTTTCCACCCCTACCAATTTAGCTACAAACGCAAAGATAATTGCATTTTGTGCTCTATCAGCATGAATATGGACGAATTTATACTTGTTTTCTTTTATGATTCTTTTTAAGTATCTCGCCCGTTGAAACCATACAAGAATTTTATTATTTTTGTTGCTTATAAAGTTAAAAATCCTGCCTTCATTATTAAGTATCGATTCCGTGTAAATAGACTTCGGTATAGGTTTCCAGCCGCAGTAATCAAAAATATACTGTTGTCTTTCCAGCTTCATCCCCAAATTATAGACAATCGTTGACAACCCTCTTATCCCAAAATTGTATACATTTACATTAAGTATATGCTCCGGTCTATTTTCCATCTTAATCACTATCTCCATTCATAATTATAGCCTTCAGCCCATGATGATTCCGTTCTTCTTCTGCCGGAGGCTGCATGTAATCACCATACAGCTGACGGCACACAGTATCAAAGTCTACCGGTCCACATATCTCTATATCTTCAAATGCATACAAAGAGCCTTCTCCATAAACTTTTTTATGAAACATCTCTTTAAACTTGTATGCTCCCATTGCGTTTACAAGATAGTTTGACTGCTCATATGGAAATTTGGTAAGTGCTTTCTCCAATTTGTTCAAACAATCTTCAGTGTTCAGTAAAGTCTGGATTGAAAAATGACGCCCCACAAAAATCAGCGCCTTCTCATACCACGGACGATTCTTTTTATTTACATTTACCAGTGTGTCAAAACAAGAGAAGCGGTAAATCATCCTTAAGAAAAGTACATACAATTTCCAAATAGTACGAAGTATCATATTATTTGGCATACCATCTAATGGGAAAATATCAATCCAGGCAAAAGAATGTTCTTCTTTCATATTATCGTGACGGATTATTTTAATACTTGTATCTTCTAGCCTTCCAAAATATCTTATATATTGGGGGTCACTATGAAAATCGTGAAAATGAATCGTGTTGTCCAACTCTTTGGAAAATATAGCGCTCAATCTGTCATAATCAGGTCTTGGAACGCCTATGTCCATGTCATCATCCCAAGGGATGAATCCTTTGTGGCGTACCGCTCCCAGCAAAGTTCCACCCAAGGCATAATAAGTTATTCCATATTGCCTGCATATTTCATCAAATTTTTTAAACAAACGTAATTCTGTAAGCTGTAGTTCTCTTAACTTATCGCTCATGATTCTCCTCTAATTCCATATCATTAGATTCTCACTCTATTAATTGTGCCGCATGTACATTTTTTTCAGCGTCATCTGGAATCCTCATATAATTCCCATACATCTGCTTTAACACAAAATCAGCATCAACCGGCCCCCAAAGCATCAAATCCTCAAATGGATATAATTTCCCTTTACCATAATACTTTTTCAAAAACATTTCTTTAAATTTGTACTGTCCCATAAAATTAATGATCCATCCCGTTTTTTCGATACTGTATTCCTTTAGCAGAGTATCCAGTTTTTCCAGCAGCTTTTTCGTATCCCCGTTTCTTCCCCATCCAGTAAGTTCAACGAATTTGATAATCACCTTTTCGGACAACGGCCTATTTGGACGCTTTAAATTAACTTGTTCAAAACAAGATATATGATATCGGGTCCTGACCCAAAGAAGTCTGGCCATATGTATTTTTCGAAGAATCACATTATCCGGCATGCCATCCAATGGAAAGATATCAATCCACACATTTTCTTCCCTTTCGAGCAAACTTCCGTTTCTTTTGACTGCATGTCTTCGGTCTACAATACGTGAAAAATAATAATGATGTGCTGTTTGATTTTTAAATGTCTGTAACTCTAGATAATCCGGCAATCGTTCCGCTACGGTAACAAGCAGTCTCTCATAATCTTCCCGTTCTATTCCTATATCAATATCATCATCCCACGGGATAAATCCCTGATGTCTTACGGCACCTAAAAGTGTACCTCCAAGCATATAGTATTTTATTCCCTCTTCTTCCAAGATATCTTTGATGATTCTAAAATTATCAAGGATAACACTTTGAACTACTGAAAGCTTATGTTCTTCAGCATCTGTTTGGATGGCCTTCATATTCCCTGTCTCCTCTATTTTTCTTCCTTTTTGACATTTAAATCAGCCTTTATCTGTGTCGTACTGATTTCCGGTGTTCTTGGCAAATATACAACTTTAACCCCTTCTTCTTCCAAGAAATCAAATTTCCCACGCCAATCATCTCCCATCACAAAAGTATCAATATAATACTCATGGACATCAGTGCGCTTTTGCTCCCAATTATTTTCTGGAATGACCAAATCCACAAAGCGAATAGACTCTAAAAGCATTTTCCTCTGTTCGTATGTAAAATAACATTTTTTATTTTTTTCTTTTAAATTGAATTCATCCGATGAAAGGACAACTATCAAATAATCCCCAAGCTCCTTCGCTCTTCGAAGTAAATTAATGTGTCCATAATGTAATAAATCAAATGTCCCATATGTAATTACACGCCTCATTTTATTCTGCACACCCTTTTCTTATATAATCTAATATTCTATAACTTCGAATACTCTCTGCCCACACTCTGGACACCTCTTCGCCGACCCAATCCCCAGAGCCGACCGGCGGTATTCAACCAAAAAGCAAAAGCCTTTAGCTTCCACCCTTCCCTACAGTTTCCCATAGGCTCTATAAAACCAGTGGTCATCCCACCTGTTTTCCAAAACTCTTTAGGCATTTCCTTCCCAGATTCAACGCCCCGTTCAGATACCGGTTCCCTTCATGCCCTTCCGGACAGGCAAACTCCGCATCCTTTTTCCGTATCTTCTTCCCACACACGGCACATTGGGAGCTGACTCCCGCCGCATCGGTCTCAAGCACCACTATCCCGGCCTTCCACGCCTTATACTTCAATTTTTCACGAATCTGATTGCTTAAATGCAGAGCCGACCAGTTTCCGGATGACTTCATCACATATCTGCTGTATTCCTCCGAATACACAGGCAGCACCAGCACACTTACCTGCCATTCAGCACAATAGTCCACGATTTCACGGCTGAACTTATGGGAATAATACTCATTCAGATGTTTCAGCTTCATCCAATATTTCTGATTGCTCTGGCCTCCAGCCTGATTCCCCGTCGCTTTCTGTGAGCGTTCGAGCGCTTCCTGCACCTTCCTGCATAGGTGGACATACTCCGCACCGCCTTTTATAAAGCGTGCGGCTTTCTGCTCTCCTTCACTGTCCAGCACACACATAACAGCCAGCCTGTCCCTGTTCGTGAATTGGACTGCGGCAATGTTCTCCCCATCTGCAATACGCTCCTTAGCCTTCCTGCCGTCCGGCACCGCTTCCCTCACCGGTACATGGAGCTCAGTCTGCTGTCCCTTTAATACCACCGAAGGAGAAAGACATTCTTCCGTTGGACTAAAGGTGTTGCCGGATAATCTGCAGTGCAACCAGCGCCATGCCTCACCGTCCCAGACCTTCAGCTCCACAGACTTTTCGTTCAGTCTCTTATACATTCCTTTATAAAAGGTGACCGATGCTGTAAATTTCTCCGTCTGTTTCCACTGTCTGTCCCTTGCCAGATAGCTTTTCCCCGCCGCAATCGCCGCATTAATGGCAGCCCTGCGAAAATACAAAGGAATTTTCTCCCATGGCAGGGGAAACGGTACTTCTTTCTTATCTCTTCCCACAATGGTCAGCTGCTCCAGACTTCTCATAACCTGCTGGCTGCCAGCATTTAATTGCGCCTGCTGATTCAAATACAGCTCATAGTAGAACTGCAGCACTTCGTTGTATAGCGTCTGCGTCCTCTGAAGCCACTCTCTATGATTGCAACGGAGAACGAACTTTTTTGTTAAAACTGTATAAAATGTTGGATTTTTCATATTTTAGGAACTTTTGCCCTTTACTGAATTTCGTAGAGTAATATACTTCACGAGAAATTTAGACAAATAATTACTGTAAAAAATTTACAGTATGATTTTTGCAATTATATTTTTTGATAATTTGAGGAAAATTGTAGAATTTTTTGTATATGTAAACAATATTAGACAAAAGAAAGGTTTAAAACTTTACTTTTTTAATCTGGTGTGCTAAGATAAATAAGGATTTTTAGAAAATATGCAAAAAATATCGTGAAGTATATTACTTCACGATATTTTTTCATTTACTCACTGAAATACATACCACACGATTATAAAAAAGACCTCTGACCGAGCATGTTTTCCACCATTCTGGCTTCTCATCCTGCTCCTACAGAGGTCTTTCATCGCTTCAAATTCTAATGAAAATTCAACTCCATCTTCGTCCCCACGCCGACTTTGCTCTCCACCTGTATATCCACCTCATGAAGCAGTGCCCCATGTTTTACAATAGAGAGTCCAAGCCCTGTTCCTCCAGTATCCCGTGAATGGCTTTTGTCCACCCGGTAGAACCGTTCAAATATTCGCTCCTGATGCTCCTCGGGAATGCCGATTCCGGTATCTCTGACACTGACTAAGCGGCCACGCAGCGTATTGCCTGCCCAAATACTCACTGTTCCGCCTTCAACATTATACTTAATAGCATTTTCACAGATATTATATATCATCTCATCCACGATTTGACGGATTCCCCGGAAAGTGACATGCTCACCGGACACTTCGATTCGAACCTTTTTCTTCTCGGCCTGAGGTGCCAGACGGCTCACCACTTCTCTGGCAAGGGCATACAAATCCACCTCTTCCTTCTCCAGCTCAATACTTCCCTCGTCTAATTTGGACAACTTGATAATGTCTCCTACAAGCGTTATCATCCGGCTGGCCTCGTGGTAGATCCGCTCCGAGAATCCCTGCATATCCTCCGGGCGCACCAGTCCATTCATCATAATCTCCGCATATCCAGAAATAGAAGTCAACGGCGTCTTCAGCTCGTGGGATACATTGGCAGAAAACTCCCGCCTCATCTGCTCTATTTTGTCTTTCTCCTTGTTCTGACGGTCAATCCGCTCCAGAAGCGGAGAAAGTTCCTCGTAAACGTCATTCTCCAGCGGCTTCTCCAAATCCAGTGTGTTGATAGGCCTTATTAGGCGGGCTACCTGATGGCGAGCTAGTATCCAGGACAGTATTCCCATGATAAGTCCAATTCCTATCATATAAGGAAGTACATTCAGTGCCGTGCGCCACACCGTATCCATTGTTTTGGATACCCGAAGAATACTGGAATCTTTCATTTTTATGGCATAGTAAAACATTTCTTTGCCAACAGTATCCGAAAGGCGGACATCCTTCCCGCTCCCAAACGCAGCGGCCTGCTCCACTTCTCTGCGGGATGCATGATTTTCCAGCGTCTGTGCATCATCCCCTGAATCATACAAAACGTTCCCGTTTTCCGCAATGAGCGTCACTCTCGTGTCCTTCCGGACATTATCCATATCTTCCAGATAGTATTTCCCCGAAATCTCCACGGCAGCCTTAATATACTCTGCCTCCTGTGCCAGCTCCCCTTCCATAATATTCAAGGTCTGCTGATAAACCACAACAGTAAGCAGTAAATAGGATATTAAAAGTGCCCCTGAAAGTATCAGGAGCATACTTTTTTGAATCTTACGCCTCATTGTCATCCCCCATCCGGTATCCAACGCCCCGTACCGTCTCGATATATTCTCCTGCTTTTCCCAGCTTCTGCCGCAGGGTTCTTACATGAACGTCCACCGTTCTCGTTTCCCCGTCGAAGTCGTACCCCCATATTTCTTCCAAAAGCCGGTCTCTGGTGAGCACAATGTTTCGATTCGTCATCAGCCTTTTTAACAACTCAAATTCTTTCAATGTCAAGGCGATTCCCTGTCCCTCTACCGTCACTTCATGTTTCTTCACATCCATACAGAGCTCTCCAAGCATATAGATATCCGCCTCGCTTTTTTTACCTGCGCGCCGCATTACTGCACGGATTCTTGAGACCAGTTCCATCATGCCAAAGGGCTTTGTCACATAGTCGTCCGCACCAGAATCCAGCCCCATGACCTTATCATACTCTGCTCCCTTAGCTGTCAGCATAACCACTGGTATATCCCGGGTTCTGGATGATGCCTTTAATTTTTTCAATATCTCCATACCGTCCTCGCCCGGCAGCATGATATCAAGCAGAACAAGCTCTGGCAATTCCTCTGCCAAAGCTTCAAAAAACTGTCTGCCATCTTCAAAACCACGAGCCGAGAAACCCGTAGTTTCCAGTGTATACACTACCAGCTCCCTGATATTTCCGTCATCTTCCACACAAAATATCATACTCTTATTTTTCTCCTTTTATATCGTTTTCACATCCGGGCGCTTGTTATATTTTCACACCGCCCGCATGGATTCCGGTGATAGAAAATTCCACCCACTCTGCAATATTCGTTGCGTGGTCACCGATGCGCTCCAAATATTTAATTATCATAATCAAATCAATAGCCTGATCGCCGTCATGTCCCTCATTCTCAGCTATAAGCCTGACCAGCTTACATTTGATTTCTTCAAACATCTGGTCAACCGCATCGTCTGCCTCCATCACTTGTCTGGCAAGCTCCAAATCCTTCTGTACATAGGCCGTCACGCTGTCACGTACCATCTTGGCCGCGGCCTCGGACATCACTCCGATGCAATGAATGTCCTGACCGGACGGAATCTGCGCCGCTATAACTATATCGGCAATGTCCGCCGTCTGGTCGCCGATTCGTTCCATGTCGGTTATCATCTTAAGCGCTGCCGATATCTGGCGCAGATCTCTGGCTACCGGCTGCTGCTGAAGCAGCAGTTTCAGGCACAGGCCTTCAATATCCTTTTCCATCTGATCAATTTCTTCATCTGCCGTAATCACGGCTTTGGCCCGGGCCGTATCGCCCTCCTCCAGCGCTTTAGTAACTTCTTCTATCGCCGTCTCGCACAGGCCTCCCATATGGGAAAGCTGCTTATTCAAAAGCTCTAATTGTCTGTCAAACTTATTCCGCATTTTAACCAAACCTCCCTGTAATATAATCCTCTGTCCGCTTGTCGGACGGTATAGAGAACAATTTTTCTGTATCATTATATTCGATAACCTCGCCGAGAAGGAAAAATGCGGTATTGTCGGACACACGTACGGCCTGCTGCATATTATGTGTTACCATGACAATAGTATAATCTTTTTTCAGCTCTGTCGCAAGGTCTTCAATCTTGGAAGTAGAGATAGGATCCAGCGCAGACGTAGGCTCATCCATCAATAGAACTTCCGGCTGCACCGCCAATGCTCTCGCAATGCAGAGACGCTGCTGCTGCCCCCCGGACATGCCGAGGGCGCTTTTTTTCAATCTGTCCTTGCACTCATCCCAAATCGCCGCATCTCTCAGTGATTTTTCCACGATATCATCAAGCCTTGACTTTGAATGGATTCCGTGGGTTCTCGGCCCAAAAGCGATATTATCATAAATGCTCATGGGAAATGGATTTGGTTTTTGAAATACCATCCCCACTCTCTTTCTCAATAAATTCACATCCATGTTTCCATAAATATCCTCGCCATCCAGCAGTACGCTGCCTTCAATCCGGCATCCTTCCACTAAATCATTCATACGGTTCAGAGATTTAAGAAGCGTGGATTTCCCGCACCCACTGGGTCCGATAAAAGCAGTGATTTTATTCGGCTCTATATCCAGACTGACATTTTTCAATGCCTTAAAGTCATCATAATACAAATCCAAATTTTTAACTTTAATTTTCTCCATTTCCGTTTCCTTTCGTAAGCTTTTTAGCCACCCAGCCGGACAGCATGTTGATAAGTATGACAACCACCAGCAGAATAACCGCCGTCGCATATGCCTTATCCATATGCAGTCCCTCGCTGGCCAGATTATACATATGTACCGCAAGCGTTCTTCCTGAACTCATAATATTCTTTGGAACTTCCGCCACAGTGCCTGCCGTGTAAATAAGCGCTGCGGTCTCCCCTACAATACGGCCGATAGCCAGAATCACACCTGCCAGAATTCCCGGTACAGCCGAGGGGAGTACAATGCGGAACACGGTCCTCAGCTTGCCTGCCCCAAGGCCGAAGCTGCCTTCCCGAAAGCTGTCTGGTACCGATTTCAATGCCTCCTCCGTGGTACGCATAATCAGCGGAAGAATCATAATTGCCAGTGTAAACGCACCTGCCAGAATGGACATTCCCCATCCAAGTGTAATGACGAAGAACAACATGCCAAAAAGTCCATAGACAATGGACGGTATTCCGGACAGCGTTTCCGTGGTCAGCCGTATCACATTGATAAACCGATTCCCCCTGCCCGCATATTCTACCAAAAAGATAGCAGAAAAGATTCCGAAAGGAACAGCGATCACAAGAGAAAGTCCCGTCATTATTATGGTGTTAAATAGTGCCGGTAACAGCGACACATTGTCTGTCGTGTAGTTCGGCGAAAATAAATCTAATGAAATATGAGGGATACCGTTTATTAATATGTAAGCAATTAAAAACAATAGTACGGCAAATGTGGCGACTGTGGCCAGTAATACGAGAACGGCCATGAGTGCCGAAAGCGGCGCATTTTTATAGGAAATCAATTTTTGTTTCATTTTTTTACTCATGCTGTGACCTCCTATTCAGTAAGGCTACGCAGAAATTAATAATCAGTATAAACACAAAGAGTACTACTGCCGTTGCAATCAGCGCTTCACGGTGCAGCCCTGCGGCATATCCCATCTCTATTACAATGTTCGCAGTCATTGTACGGACACCCTTGAATATACCTTGTGGCATTCTCGGCTGGTTTCCGGCCACCATAATTACTGCCATTGTCTCACCTATCGCCCGGCCTACGCCTAGAACAACACCCGCTACTACTCCGGATTTGGCGGCCGGCAGCACCACTCTGAAGATACTGCGTTCATGGGTCGCCCCAAGTGCCAGCGCACCTTCATAATAATGTGCGGGAACCGCTCGGATAGCAGACTCGGTCACCCCGATAATGGTCGGCAGAATCATCATGCCTAAAAGCAGTGACGCAGTCAATATACTGCTCCCGTTACCGGCACTTTTCAAAATATCAGCTTCTTTCAGCGAACGTCCGATTTGCCGCACAATCGGCACCAACACGACTAATCCGAAAAATCCATACACGACCGACGGAATTCCCGCAAGAAGCTCCGTTGCGCCTTTCAATACAGGATAAATCTTCTTAGGACAATATTTTGCCATAAAGACCGAGGTGAGAATGCCTATTGGTACTCCTATAATAATGGCTCCCGCCGTCACATAAATACTGCCCAGAATCATTGGGAAAATACCATAGATGTCGTTGTTGGGCCGCCAGGTTGTTCCATTTAAAAACTTCAAAAAACCAATCTCTTTCATTGCCGGGATGCCGTTTGCAAAAAGAAACGCACAAATGAGCGCTACCGCCAGTACCGAAGTACAGGCGGCAATGAAGAACACACCCCGCATGATTTTTTCGTTCCATGCTTTCATTTATTTTCCCTCATATATTCCAGAACCGTCTTTATTCCAGAGCCTCTTCCCATGTGAGTGCTTCGCCTGTAAAGATTGCCTTTACCTGCTCGCTTGTCAAATCGTCTACCGTGCTGTCATTATTTACAACTACGGCAATACCGTCGGTTGCGATGACAATCGGTGTCAATTCTGCTGCTTCTTCTTCCTTTAATTCACGGGAAGCCATACCAATATCACAGATTCCGTCAATCGCGGAAGTCATGCCTGTTGTAGAATCGCTCTGCTGAATCTCAATCTCTGCCTCTGTATTCAATGCCAGATATGCTTCTTTCAATTTCTCCATGACCGGTGTCACGGAGGAAGAGCCGGCTATTACTATCTTTCCTGTCGCTCCATTTGACTCATATGGCTTCACATCATCCAGAGAGATATATCCATTGTCCGAAACTACCTTCTGTCCTTCTTCACTCAAAATGTAATTGATAAAATCCTGAGCAACTTCTGAGCCCTCTCCCTTGGTTGCAATATTAAACGGTCTGGAAACTTTATATGTACCGGATTTGATATTTTCCTCGGTCGCCTCGGCGCCGTCAATCTTCACTGCTTTTACCTTATCATTCAAAGAACCGAGAGAAACGTATCCGATTGCATACTCATCTCCAGCCACAGTTGACATCATGACCTCGGTACTGTTTGTGATGTTGGCATCTACGGTTGTATTATCTACCTTCTCACCGCTTGCATCTTTTTCTTCGATACCGAAGAGTTCAATAAACGCCCCTCTCGTGCCAGAACCATCTTCTCTTGAAATCACGGAAATATCGTTGGTCGGATCCCAGTCTGACCCCGATTCTGTCTTCGTATCTGTATCATTATTTGTACTGTCTGTTTCATCTTTCTTACTTCCGCATCCTGTAGCCAATGCTACTGTCATAACTGCTGCCAATGTCATTGCCATAAACTTCTTCATTTTCATAATTACTAATTCCTCCAAACTTTAATTCTTTTATTTTTCCTTGTCTTCACAATCATTATCATACGGGAGGAATGTAAAATCTGAAATCTTCACAATGTTAAATCTGTGTAAAGTGGGATTTATTTGAGAAAGGGACGAAAAGACGGAGGGAGGTGTCCCCCATAACGATGACCACCGGGAGCGTCCTGACACGGCACGTTCTCAAAAGGGAAATCCTTGAGGTCGTATGTCGCACATTATTCCTGTCTTTCAAAATTAGACTGTTCCCGTTAGAACAAATAAAAATACGGGAGCAGAGCCTTCACATCACTGAACGACTCTGTTCCCGTATTTATGTTTAGCACATTCAACCTTCAAAGATTTCCCATTTGAGAAAAACAGAAAATCCGTGATAGGAAGCTTTCGACTGTCGCCCGCTATGTGGCGCGCCTCCTCACGGATCTTCGTCCCTTACTCAAAAAATCTCACTATTTGTGTATCATAGGATTGTTCTTAATCTCTGGGTCTTCTTTTTTTACTGCCTGTTCTTCTTGTTCGCGTATACATTTGAGAATTGCTTCATTCAGGGACAGCATCTTCTCATCCAAAGCCGATACCATCTCTGCACACTCGCGAAGTTCTTTACTGATGTACTCTGGCGCCTGCCCTTCAAACTTATAATAAATCTTATGCTCCAGACTGGCCCAAAAATCCATAGCAATGGTTCTGATTTGAATCTCTACCTTGGTATCTACGACACTGTCCGAAAGGAAAATCGGAACTGAGACAAGCATATGATAACTCTTATAACCGCTTTCCTTCGGATTCTTAATATAGTCTTTAATAGATAGAACCTTTAAATCACTCTGATTGCCAATCATCTCTCCCAGACGGTAAATATCGGAAGTAAAGGAGCATATCAGCCGGACCCCAGCAATATCATTTACGTAGCGTACCATATTCTCAATGGATGTCTCATAGCCATTTCTTTTCAGCTTCTTGACAATGCTCTCCGGTGACTTGATTCTGGTCTTTATATGTTCTATCGGATTGTATTGATGCACATGCTGAAACTCATCGTTAAGTATCTCCAGCTTGGTCCCCACTTCCTTTAGCGCTGAATTATACAAAAACATCACAGTCTTCCAGCTGTCCACATCATCGTAGTTCTTAATCGCTGCCTGCATCTATTTTTCCCCTTTGCTAATTACTTCTTTTAGTATAGCATGGAGAATTTAAAAAATCTATAAACCCAAAAAGAGTTTATAGATTTTTAAGTCTTCCAATTTCTTCCAAAAAAGAGTGCATACTATCCTCTGATTACATCGACTTGGCACATTTCCATCGTCTTTAACGCGGCTTCATGACTGTCTCTTGTGACGCCAGCACAGCATGATGCATCTACACTGACTATTGCCTCCAGTGATGCAGCTTTTATAAGTAGCGCATTGGATACCACACAAATATCCGTACACAAACCGACGAGTTCTATCTCGTGATAGCCTTTAGCCGCAACATAGGAAGCCAGCTCCAGACTTCCAAAGGAGGGCTTATCTATAATCCTTGTCTCATCCGCATAAGGTTTCAGGCTGTCGATAATCTCCCACCCCGTTGTCCCCGCAACACAATGAACGACCGGAAGCTTTGCCCCTTCCTGTGTATTCAGATACTCCTCTGTATGTGTATCCCGTGTAAATATAATATCTATTTCATCTTCTTTTGCATCTTTTACCTTTTCCAGCACACCTGCCACAATCTCCTGTGCCTCCGGGCTCCCAAGACTCCCCGACACAAAATCATTCTGCATATCCACCACGATTAATACTTTCTTCATTTAACGTACCTCCGCTGACTCATTAAAAACTTCTCATAGTATGTATCATATCCACAATATCATATCCGTAATTCAATCCTGTTGCCCATCCGTAACCTTCCGGATTCTCGTTCTGTCCAAGCCATTCCACAAAAGGCGCACACCCTTTGGTGACATAGGTATACCGGTCATCCACACATTCCTGACTTAGAGACTGGTCCGTGGCATACGCCTTCAGATGCTGTATCTGGGCCCGCACCCCCGTCCTTACATCGGCATAGCTGTTTCCCGGTACTCCACCGCCTGTCGTCCCCAGCCCTGCAAAGTTGAACTGTGCGATGGACGCGTCTCCTCCATACTGCAGCCATCCGGTTTCCTTCATGGTCTGCGCAAACGCGACCTCCGGTCTCACGCCTTCCGCCACCGCCTCATCATAATATATTTGGCAAAAGGTCTCTATATCCGGCGCTCCACCGCTCCCCAACTCTTCCGACGGATAATTTGCTCCATTAGTATTAAAAAAGGCTACCATCTGTTCCACCTGAATGCTGCTCTCCCCCATAATAGGATACTGCCCGGGAAGGATAGATGCCTCAATGGCCTCAATCTCTTTGAGATGAGCCTCCTGCTCCGTCAGATTCTGAATACCGGCTGCCCCCGTCTCCTGCGCTGCATTCTCATTGACTGACCGCAGGCGCTCTATACCTTCTATGGCCATCTGCCTTTTCATTCCAACCATTGATTCCGCTTCTTGTGTTAGCGTTTTACCGGAGCCACTTCCATCTTCCAAGTCTTTTTGTTCTGCTGCCATTACCCGAGAAGCCTTTGTTCTCAAACCATTCTGTACAGTACAGACACTCACGGCCGCTATAAGCAGAACTGCTGTGACAGTCAATATTCTCTTTCTCTCAGGGTGATACAAAAGGCTTTTCACTCTTTGAAACATGTCCTTCTCCTTTTTCCATTCCAAAATCTATATACGTATTTATTATTATACCAAATAATCACCATACTTAGAACCGTTCTTCATGATTTTATTTATTGTGCTGAAATCACATATTTACTTTTTAACAGGGCAATGCTATACTCAGATTTACACAGACAGCTTTTTGACAAATAATGCACTAAAGAGAGGTACACATATATGTTCCGTTTATGGGCAAAAACATTCAAAGACAACCATATGTTGAGAGATACTACTATCTGTAATGACAGTGACGATACAAGGACTCACAAAATCTTCTCCGCATTGGAGGAAGTCTGCTATGAATTTGATTTAAGTAAACCAATCTGGCTTGATTCTACCGTTGCAGAGTTCAAGCGCCACTCAAAAGCAAGATTCTACCAAGATAACTTCGTGGATTCCATAGATTTTGATTTTCTTGAAATCCATGTGATCGAGGAATAAAAAAAGGCCTTTCGAACAGATAGCCATTTCTGTCCGGAAGGCCTCTTTTATCTTATAGATAATATTTCTTTTCGCTCTATTCGTTCCGTATAGCGGCAAGCGGACTCAGCCTCATCGCCCTGAGCGCGGGAAAATATCCTGCCACCATTCCCACCAGCACGGCAAATCCCATGGATACAAGCATCAGCCAAACTGGTATGTAAGATATATTCCCGGCAAATCCCATGGATTCCCCAGAACTTCCTACAATAAAGTTTATAGCTCCTGATATGGCAAAGCTGAATATATTTCCAATGACGCCGCCCAAGAACCCGATGAACGCGGCTTCCATAAGGAACATCTGCTTAATGTTCTTCAGACTGCATCCAAGCACCTTGATAACACCGATTTCTTTTGTTCTTTCATATATAGACATCATCATTGTATTGGCAATGCCAATGGCCGCTACAAGGAGCGACACTGCGCCAATTCCTCCGAGCACTGCTTGAATAATGGCAAACTGGCTTTTCATACTCTCCACATATTCCACATTGCTCTGAACATTATATCCCATATCCCGGAGCTGCTGTGACACAGCATCTACTTCATCCAGATCATCTACTTTTACGGATGCACTCGTATAAGCAAAGAATTTGTAGGGCTTACCGCTCTTCGTCTGCGGCTGTCCCGGAATGGCAGTACCCGCGAACTCACGTTTGAGCATCATTTTTAATGTGTCAATATCACAGTACGCATTATAAAAATGGGTATTGTAACTGTCGGGGCCTCCGGCAACTACACCGCTGGAATGTACTACATATTTCTGAGCCGGTTTTGCTTTCCGTGTCCCCGGCTGTTCGCCCCCATCCCCGGAGCCAAAACCAGAACCACTCCGGGCATTATCGTATGCCTGCGTATTCAGAACCAGAAACATTTGATCCTTCTCTAAATCCACATCTGGCATTTCTCCGGTATCCCAGTAGCCTTTACCGCTGTTCTTCTCGTAAAACTGAGTCTGCAGACCATTGCCGAATACGAATTCCAATTGACCCGAATTTTCCGCCGGAAGACTCCCTCCCGGACGCAGCTCTATATTCTGATTCTCCAATGCTTCTCGCGTAGTCCCTACAATCTGAATATATCCAATATAGGGGCCTTTCAATAAATATCCACTCATCTGATACATCGGGGCCGCCAGTTTCACGTGTTCTATCTGACTAAATTCTTTGATAGTGTCATCCGTGATATATTTTGTGGGTTCGTCAGAATTCTGGCCGTCATAGCCCATCATGGTGTCTCCACTGCTCTTACCTGTTACCGTAAGTGTGGTCAGGCCGCCAGACTGCTCCACCTCCTGATATATCGAGTTCTGCATTCCAAGTCCGAGGGAAATCATGACAACGATTGACGCCGTACCGATGATGACACCTAAAACCGTCAAAAACGTCCTGAGTTTACGCCTTTTAAGGTTCCCGAGGCTCATCCTCAGTAAGTCTGTCAAATTCATCGACTAATCCCTCCTCCTCTTCTTCTAATTTTCTTTTTTTCTTCTTTTTATAAATGATAACCCCTGCCACTATTCCTGCAATTACCACTATAACGATCACTACCGGGACAATAGGAAATCCTTTTTCCGCTTCATCTATCGGCATATCCGTCATGTTCACGCCGTCTTCCATACCCTCAGTAATTTCAAGCTGAAATTCTTTTTCTATTGTAGAAACTTTTCCTCCTTCATCTTCGTAGCTGAGAGTCATCTTCATCTTTTCCGCTCCGGCCGTTGGGCTTTCCGCCGTCACCATCCCGTCTATATTTGCCGTCGCTCCTGATTCCACATTGCCGACAAATGTCTCTGCCGTCTTAATTCCATTTCCTTCAAATTTTGCCTTTACATTATATAATTTCACACGGCCCAGATTATAAAGCTCACACATAATGTTAGCTTCGCTTCCCACAGAAACGCTTTCAGGACTTATCTGAAATTCTCCAAACTCAAATCTGGCATCCTGTTTGACCGGAATAGACACTGCCGACGCGCTCTCGAACTGTGTAGCCTGTGAATCTTCGTATTTCATAGACAGCTGAACGCTGTACGGTTTCTGTACCAAATCTGACTTTGCGTTTAATTCTATGGAGATATCCTTCGTCCCGTCAGCCTTAATTCCGTCGAGATAAATAGAACTGCTTCCGGACGCCGGGAGAAATGCCGGGGCAGACGTGTTTTCATCCGCGCCTTCTGTGGGTGAGCTCAAATCAAAGAGCATGTTGCTGACCGCCGTTTTTTTGGATGTGTTTTTCAAATGAATGGTCAATTTGAAATTGCTTCCTGCCTTCACTTCTGCCGGATCTGTTGTAAATCCTGTGACAATTACTCGAGGGACAGAACCGTTTCCTTCACTTCCTCCGCCGGCACCGCCGCCGCTTGTCATCATAGGCTCGGAATTGGCCACGCCGCCTCCTGTGTCAAGAGGGATGCCCTGACCGCCGTCTCCTGTATTCCCGCCTTGATTGTTATTGTCATTTAAGCCGCCCTGACCGCCGTCATCCTTTTTAGGCTTCGCCACCGTCTTTACATAAAGGCCGTATTCTCCGTCACCCTGTACTCCGCCGTCATCCGCAGACACATATGTATAATCAAAAGCCAGTTTATAATACTGTGTTTTCACCTTTTCTCTGGCTGTAAACTCGAATTCAACATTAACCGTTTCCCCGGCAGCAAGTGTGTCGATTGTCTGTGTATAGTCTTTATTTGCGATTTCAAACGGCCACGCGTCGATATTCTCGCTGATTCTCGGCACAATCTGGATGTTTTTAGCATTTACGCCTCCTAAATTAGCGACCTTAAGGGACAATTTTTTAGTCTCCGAATAGTTGTAGCTCAGTGTTCCTTCATCTGCTGCCTGCACGCTTACCAGCAGGCCTTCTGCCGCCCGGACCGGCTGTGCAGGTATGGTGGCCGCCGCCAATACTATGCAGATGACAGCTGCCCATAATTTCTTAATTCTTTTCATTTTTAGGTTCCTCCCTGTTTTCCTGATAGTTGTTATCTATTTTGACGATTTGCCCGTCAATAATATGAAATACCCGGTCAGCATAAGTTGCCAAATGATCGTCGTGTGTAACCATGACTAATGTCTTCTTTTGTTCACGCACTACTTTCTGCATCAATTTCATCACATCTTCCGAGGTATGTGAGTCCAGATTCCCGGTAGGTTCGTCTGCAAATATAATCTTTGGGTCTACTACTAAGGCACGCGCGACCCCGACTCTCTGCTGCTGGCCCCCTGACATCTGATTGGGTATATGTTTTTTATGTTTTCCCAGATTGACCAAATCCAACATTTTATCTGCCTTCTTCAACCTGTTCTCCCTTTTCTCTCCCCTGAAACTCAATGGAAGCGCTACATTTTCCAAAGCGTTCATTGTCCCCAGCAGATGGAAAGACTGGAAGATGAACCCAACATTATCCCGCCGAAAGCTGACCAGTTGGTCCTCTGTTAGTTTTTCAATATGCTTTCCACTGATAACAATCTCACCTTTAGTAGGTTTCTCAAGACCTGCCAGCATATTTAATAATGTTGACTTTCCTGAGCCAGAAGTTCCTACAATGGCGCAGAATTCGCCTTGGTAAATTTCAAAATTCAGGCCGTTCAGCGCCCTGACAATGCTGTCCCCGACACGGTAGTATTTATATAGATTGTGTACTTCAATAACTGATTCCACCCTGCTCCTCCTTTCCGAACTCTAATACACAGTATTATATAGAAAAATTAGGAAGTTTTTACTATGCAAATAATTAATCTTTTCTTAAGGTTTTTTATTGAAAATTTATGCAAAAAGGGAATGAAACGCCAATCGCTTTTCATTCCCCTGTTGTAGTTTAAATCTTATTCTGTGCTTATCTTCTGGCACGATACATGGCCGCCAGTATATCCACCACATCACTAATATTTAATAGGCTCACATTGAACAGCATTTGATGGGATTCTATGCTCCCCCATGTGCTGCCCGTATGTGCTTCATAATACAGCTTTCTGGCATTATCTACTTCTTTGATCTTGGTCCAGGCTTCTTCCTCAGTCAAATTATAGATTCGCATAATACGCCGGATACGGTCTTCAATCTCTGCATAAATAAAAGCATTGATGCATTGGAACTCATTCTCCAATATGTAATCGGCGCACCTTCCCACGATAATGCAGGAACCCCGCCGCGCCAGTCTTCTGATTATGTCGGACTGGGCCATGAACAGCTTGTCACTTAAAGGTTTTTCCCCGTGTTCGCCTTCCGTGTGCATTGTATAATCTCCGGAACCGACCACATAGGCAGACAAGAATTTGCCAAGAATAGTTTCATCTACTTCCTCCGCCTTCTCGTGGCTGACTCCCAGCTCCTCCGCCGCCATCTGAATCAGGTTACGGTCGTAGAACGGGATGTCAAGCCTGTCTGCCAGACGCTTCCCCACTTCGTGTCCGCCGCTTCCAAACTGTCTGCCAATTACAATAATTGTGTTATTTGCCATACCGACCGCCTCCTCAATTCTTGTTAAGGTTCATTGATAGGATATCTTGTGTTACCTGATATTATACAATACTCTGGCTTAATCTTCCAGTACTTCCTCTGCGATATTTCTTGCATGGTCCGAAATACGCTCCATGCAGACGAGTGTATCAAGAAATACGATGCCGGCCTCTGTGTTGCACTGATTATTCGTAAGTCTCTTTATGTGCTTACTTCTAAGCGAAATCTCAAGACCATCGGCCTCCGTTTCCTTCTCCACTGTCCTGAGAGCGCTTTCCTTGTCGTTGGATTCAAACGCTTCCAGTGAATAGAGATAACTTTGGGTACAGACATCCATCATTTCTTTTAGATGACCTTCCCCTACATCTGAGAATGCGACCTTCTTTTCTACCAATGTCTCAGCAAACTCGGATATATTTTCACAGTAATCACTGATCCGCTCCATGTCGGATACAACCTGAAGCATGTGGGAAACTGCCTGATGCTCACGTTCACTGATTTGAAGTCCTGAAAGCTTAATGGCATACTCTGTGATGCCTGCACTCAGGCGGTCTACTTTATTTTCCTCCTCTTTCAAGAAGGTAATCTGTTCTTGATCCTGTGTGAACAGTACTTCCTTCGCCACCTTTAAGGAGTCGGCCACAATATGGCCCATGCGGACAATCTCGGAGATTACGGACTGAATGGCGATAGTAGGTGTCTCCAGCATACGGTCATCCAGATGTACCTTGCTGTCGTCCACTTCGGTGTCTTCCACGCGTCCGATTACTTTGGCCAGCTTGATAATTAAGTTGGATGCCGGGAACAGCAGCACCGTCGTGGCAATGTTAAATATAGTATGCGCCAAACTGATTTGGGTCTGGCTGATCATTCCATGTCCCCATACCGGATTTGCAATCTTCAAAAACAAGATTGCGCCGACACTGAAAATCACTGTTCCTATTATATTGAAGAGAAGATGCATAAGAGCCGCTGTCTTAGCATTTTTCTTTGCGCCCATACTTGACAAAATAGCTGTAACACAAGTTCCGATATTCTGTCCCATAATGATATAGATGGCTGCGCTGAAAGGTACAAGACCCGCAGCCGCCAAGCTCTGGAGAATACCTACCGATGCGGATGAACTTTGTATAATAGCGGTTACCGCTGCGCCGGCTAATATGCCTAGGAAAGGATTGTGCCCCAGCCTTACAAAAATGTTGCAGAACGCCTCAGATTCTTTCAGCGGAGCAACTGCCGAGGACATGGTGGAAATTCCCACAAATAAAAGCCCAAACCCAATGACAATGCTTGCTATATCTTTGGCGGAGCGGCGCTTCCCTGTCAGCATGATGATGACACCAATCATGATGGCAATCGGCGCTAACGTCGACGGACTCAAGAATTTTGCCCATTCGACGGAGGAAACGAGCCAGCCTGTAACGGTGGTTCCCACGTTTGCTCCCATGATAACGCCCATGGCCTGCTGCAGGTTCATAATTCCCGCATTTACAAAGCCTACCACCATGACTGTGGTGGCGGATGAACTCTGGATAACTGCTGTGATAAATGCCCCCAGCAGGACGCCGAAGAATTTGTTCTTCGTCAGCACTTCAAGCAAAGATTTCATTCGGTTTCCGGCCGCGTTCTCAAGCCCCTGCGCCATAATCTGCATTCCGTAGATGAACATACCGAGACCGCCGACAAATGGGATAATTATACTTGTGTATTCCATATCTTTTCTCCTATTATGTACCCTCTCATTTTTAGAATTTGTTGTTTTCTTTCGGACATTCCGGTACTATCTGTATCCCGTCCAACACTGCCAGTTTGAGTGTGTCTCCTTCATAACTGAGTTTCAGGGAGAAGAACGGCGCTTCTTCATTTAGCAGCCGGAAAAATATCTTATCGCCTTCCCATAGATTCAGATTCTCAATCTCTGACTTTTTCACCCACTCCAGTGTCCCTTCCGGGCACTCGCCAATCGTGCCTTCATAGCCGTCGGCAGTATAAAGAAACATGTACTCCGACTCCCATCCGGCACATAAAAACGTAATGACTCCCCGAAGCCGCCATGACGTCAGCGTCAAACCGGTTTCTTCCTTTACTTCCCTAAAAAGACATTCCTCCGGACTCTCGTCCGCCTCGAATTTGCCTCCCACCCCAATCCACTTGTCCTTGTTGACATCATGAGATTTTTTAATGCGGTGGAGCATTAGATATGAGTCTTCATTTTCAATATAGCATAATGTTGTCAATACCATCTTTTTGTCCTCTTCAAATCCGGCGGCTTTACAAGCCGCCTAAACTTGATTTTAACATTGTTTTTACGAGAACACAACCGCTATTTCTTCATCTTTGGCTCAAAAATCAGCGAGGAAAGATACCCGAAAATAAGCGCCGCACTGATTCCGACCGCGCTGGCCTTGAAGCCTCCCATAAAGATTCCGATAAATCCATTCTGCTCCACCGCTTCTTTTACGCCCTTCCAAAGCGTGTTGCCGAATCCCAAAAGCGGAACACTGATTCCCGCACCGGCAAAGTCCTGAATTGGCTTGAATATGTGTATGAACCCCAAAATCGCGCCGCTCACTACAAGCAGCACCATCACACGGCCCGGCATCATTTTCGTTCTGTCCAGCAATATTTGTACCAGCGCACATACCAGTCCGCCTACCCAAAAAGCATTCAAATAATCCATAGTCTCCTCCATTGGGGACAGGTCCCAACGCGTTGGGACCTGTCCCCCTCTACAATTTAGATACAATTAGCAATGTTCTAACACAATTCCATGTGCAATTCCCGGCACGCTTTCGCCTTCGTTAAAGCTGACTGTCGACATCAGCGCTCCGGTGGGTACGAAGAGAATCCGCTTCCATTCTCCGGATTCTAACTTGGGCAGAATATATGCGGACAATGTGGTGGCGGCGCAGCCGCAGCCGCTTCCTCCTGCATTGGTATTCTGTGTTTTCTGGTCGAAGATGACCATCCCGCAGTCCATATGATTGTCTTTAATGTCCCTGCCTTTTTTGCGTATCAGATCAAATAGGATAGACTGCCCCACATAACCTAAATCCCCGGTAATAATGCGGTCATAATCGCTTTCCTGACGCCCGAAATCCTCCAGATTCTGTACGATGGTATCACAGGCAGCGGGAGCCATGCAGGCTCCCATGTTCTGGGAATCCTTGAGTCCGTAATCGACTATTTTACCAATTGTGACGCCGCTTATCCTTACATGGCTTTTCTTCTTTCCGACAAGAAATGCTCCGCTTCCGGTCACAGTCCATGTGGCGGACAATGGGCGCTGGTTTGCATACCCCAATGGAAATCGAAACTCTTTTTCGGCGCTTCCAAAATGGCTTGACGTCACTGCCAGCATGTAGTCTCCATATCCTGCTGCCACGCTCATTGCCGCGAGGGCAAGCGCCTCGCCGGATGTGGAGCAGGCGCCAAAAAGGCCGAACATCGGAATCTGCAGCGCCTCCACCCCCATAGAAGTGGCAATCCCCTGCCGGAGCAAATCTCCCCCGAATAGGAACCTGACCTGCTCAGGCTGCATAGACGCCTTGTTGAGCGCCAGACCACAGGCTTTTTTCTGCATAACTCCCTCTGCCGCCTCCCAAGTCTCCTCTCCAAACAAATCATCTTTGGATATCATATCAAATTTTTTACCCAGCGGCCCCTCGCTCTCTTTTTTTCCTACAACGGAACCGCTGCTCACCAAAAACGGGCTTTCGGCAAATCCGATACTCTGCGCCCCTTTTGTATGGTTCATATTGTCACCTCTCATCTTTTCAGAAATATTTGTCCTGCCCCAGTCCGTCCACCAGACGTTCCATCTCTTCCTTTGACTTTACCTGACGGCTCTTTTCCACAATTTCATCCCGCTCGGCATCTCCCATTCTTGTGTAAACGTCCAGCGCCTCCCTGTTCATAGCAAGGCTCAACGCAAATCCAATCGGTATTTCACTCATTCTGTCATCACTCATGATATCTGCTCCTCTCTTTCCATACAATTCACTACACAATACCTATACACATACCAATCCAGTATATAAGCCCCAAAAGCCAGCTGGTAAATATCCCGTACAGGATAACCGGACCGGCTATTGTAAAAATCTTACAGCCAATACCGAATACCTGACCTTCCTTTTTATATTCAATTGCCGGAGCCGCCACAGAATTGGCAAATCCCGTGATTGGCACAAGTGCTCCTGCGCCTCCCCAATTGGCAATCTGAGGGTAAATGTTCAATCCTGTCAGAATGACACTTAAAAGCACCAGAATCAGAGAAGTCCACCCTCCGCTGGTATCCTTATCCAGCCCGATTTTTTCACAATAATTCAAAATCACCTGACCGATTACACAGATGACCCCGCCTGTCACAAACGCCTTCGCCATATTGGGAACCAGCTTGTGAACAGGGGTTTTTTCCTTGACATACTTTTCATATGCCTCCTGCTTTTTCTGTTTATCCTCCATATTTATCAAATCCTCCTGTTTCTCTTGCTTTAGTATTTGAAAAAGTTTGGAAAATATACTTATTATTCAAATCATAATAAAAAAAGGAATCTGCCCAATCACAGATTCCCTCCTTACTCTTTACCACCGCATATAAAAATGGAGCAGCGCCCCAAAACCTTTCCCCAATGCCATTCCCAGTATCAAATAAGGTATCACCTTCAGAAGCTTGACTCTTCTAATAAAAATCGGGAAAATATTAAGCACCTCCGCCAAAGCCATAGACCAGCATCCTACAAAGATGCCTCCGAACAAGCCGAACAGAGGGACGAGCCAGCCCCCATACGGGATAGAAATGTGGTATACCCAGAAAATGTTCCCCAAAATTCCACCCACCGCAATACAATCTTCATAAAAAAGGATATGCTCTCCCGTGTGCGTCCTGTCAGCAAAGTCGGATACAACGCCAAGTCCGATGATAAAGGAAAAAAGCCCTGCCGCTATGGCCGTCCCAAAGCTAAGCCCCAGTATTGCCAGCAGAATTTGTTTGACCACCCACATCCAGCTCCTTCTCCTTCCTTGCATATGCCTCAATCAGTGTAGATTGAATATCATTCTCATACAGACGCATCTCCACCTCCATAGGTGTCGGATCCACGGAGAAACGCTTTTTCCCAAAATGATTGAAAAATACTAAAATTCCTACAATCAACCCGATACAATAGGTTAACTCAAGAATCGTAAAGCCGTCAGACGAATGTCCCATCAAGAGCTCATACACCTGACCGAACATTTTTGTGATCCCAACGTCGTTATTAAAAGACATAATTGAAAATGCCGCTCCCAAAAAAGTAATTCCTGCGATTACAATCACCTTTACCCAATGGAAAAACATGTTAGGCTTCTGCGGCTTTTCATAAGTTATAATAAGGTCGATTTCTCCCTCGTTCTGAATGTCTAGGTTTGGATATTCTTTGTGTATACATTCAATAATCTTCAGAATAGAGACGACGAATCTATGCTGTCCCTTCTCCGGTACCCTCAGAAGGCGCAGAGATTTCACTTTATTCGTTATATTTTGGTTGCTGCATTCCATGCTCAAAATATCTCCCAAAGTGACATCCAGCTTTTTGACTTCTACATTCTTATCGCCCTTTATATATAGAATCTCATTACTTGAAGCCATAGTGCACCAGCCTTTCCAAGCCAGTCCCTATATTGGCTATTAAAGTGCCTTCCGTGATGCTGTCCCCGCCCTTTATATTATAGCAGTAATAGACAATTCCAATGCAGACTGCCGCCAACACAACGACAAGCAGGCAGACACGTATTCTTCTTTTCGCTTTTTCCACAACATAACACCAACCTTTCTTGCTGGTAGTATGCCGGATTTTATTTACAATATACATGCCTGCCACAATTTCATTTTTAAAAATTAATACAACTAAGTCACCTTTTCCCGCAGCGACTTCAGAATCCGCTTTTCCATTCTGGATACTTGCACTTGGGATATTCCCATCTCTTTTCCAATCTCTGTCTGTGTTTTATCCGCGAAATAACGCATATAGAGAAGCTGCCTCTCGTCCTTCCCAAGCTCTCCCAGCAATTGGTTGAGAAGCATATGGTTCAAGACCTCCTCTTCCTTTCCCTCCTCCTCTGCCAGCTTGTCCATCAATTGAATCTCGTTTCCCGCCTTCTGCTTGATAAGTTTATGGAGGGATTCCACTTCACCGCCCG
>NZ_LT574838.1:825139-992098 GCF_900086725.1 Bariatricus massiliensis
CCGCCCGCCTCCATCGCCATCACAAGCTCTTCTTTTTCTATTTCCAAGTAGGCAGCCAGCTCTTCAAGATCCGGCTCCCGTCCAAGCTTATCCTGCAGTCTTTCTTTGGCAAAAAAAGCTTTATACGAAAGTTCCTTTAAGGAGCGGCTCACCTTAATCATGCCGTCATCTCGCAAGAAACGCTTGATTTCTCCGGAAATCATGGGCACCGCATAGGTGGAGAACTTGACATCGTAGGAAATATCAAATTTGTCGATGGCCTTCAAAAGACCGATGCTCCCTATCTGAAACAAGTCCTCCGCCTCTGTTCCACGTCCATAGAAACGCTTGACGATACACCAGACTAACCCCGTATTTTCTTCTACCAGCTGGGCTCTCGCTTCTTCATCCCCATCGTGAGATTTCTGAATTAAAGCGATTGTGTGATCCATGGTTTTAACCCTTCTCCAATAGTCTTTTTCATTTTCACAGTAGTTCCCTCATGCGGATGGGATTCCACCAGAACCTCATCCATAAATGCCTCCATAAACGCAAATCCCATACCCGAACGATCCAATTCTGGTTTTGTTGTAAACAGCGGCTCCATCGCCTTTTTGACATCATCGATGCCTCGGCCATCATCCGAAATTTCTATGTAAAGTGTTTTCTCCTCCACCTTACAACGGATACGAATCTTACCCTTTTCCTGTTCATACCCATGGATGATAGCGTTGGTCACCGCCTCCGACACTGCGGTCTTCACATCCGACACCTCTTCCAAAGTCGGATTCAGCCTCGTCATAAATGCTGCCACCGTCACCCGCGCAAAACTCTCATTCGCAGAACTGCTGTCAAAAATTAATTCCATTTCCCCGGTGCTTCCCATTATTCTTTCTCCTCCTCATAAAGCTGCATTATTTTTGTAACTCCTGACATTGCCAGTATTTTCTTCATTCTCTCATTGGCATGGACGGCCCACACCTCGCCGCCCAGCAGATAAATCTGTCTGTACCGCCCCATGATGACACCAATACCGGAGCTGTCCATGAAGCTGGTTCCCTGAAAATCAAAAATAACATGTTTGATGTGTTTCTCTTCAATCAGTCTATCCGCCTCCTTGCGGATATCCTCGGCATTGTGGTGATCTAACTCCTGAGGAAGAAAGATTGTAAGACAATTCTCTTCAACTTGATACTGCATATAATCCCTCCTGTTTTTGTGTGCTGACTGCACATATTTATAAGTAAGACTGCGGGTTGCCGCACAAAAAAGGATATGCCTCTTCGCATATCCTCTTTCGTAGTAATTCCATATGAAATTAAATGCCTGCGGACGCACACTCCTTACTGATTGTCCTCTCCGCCGCTGTTATTTTCCGCCGGTGTACCGCTCAAAGCATTCTGTGCCTCATTGGCGGCATCTGTTCCCGAATAATTGGCAGTTACTTTTTCATAAGTCTCCTTGGCTTTCTCGGCATCACCGTTGCCGGCATAAGCATCTCCCAAAAGCTTGAGCGCCTTACCCTCGTCATATCCTTCATCCATCCGGATGACGCTCTCCAGTGCGGTGACCGCCTCTCCATAGCTGCCGCCCTCCATATCAGACTGGGCCTGTGCATATAATCTCTCGCACATCTTAGGGAATAAATCCCCTGATATCTCACCGTAAATAGCCTTGCCCTGCTCGCCCAGAGCATCCGGTGTGACCGCAAGTAAACCTTCCAGCATATCAGCGTTACTTGTATTACCGCCCTGATATTGATTATAGACTGTCATGAGCTTCTCGTAGCTCTCCTGAGTGGACTGTGCGGTAGCTATGGCACTTTCCGCCTCGTCACTGGAAGACCGGTATCCTTCCAGCTCTTTTTTCAAGGCGTTGATCTGGGCGTCTTTGGAAGCAATCTGTTCGCTCAGCTCCGTCACGTTCCGATTGGCTTCCCCTGCTTTTTTTTGATTCACAGACGGCACAATCAAAAACCAAATGACCGCTGCCCCCACCGCAATCCCGATTAAAATATTGACGATAGTCAGTACCCCCGCATTGTCCTTCAGACTTGCTGAGGCCGGCTGGATAATCGTCTCATTTCCCAGATTGTAGGAAACCGTCTGATTCTTATCTTCCTTAAGTTTGGCCACCTTTTGGCTGCGGATCTGTGCCAGCTCATGCATATAGCTCAGCGTAATCTCATTGGTGGTATCCATCTTGTGGGCACGCCGCAGAATCTGCCTCGCCTTTGCATACTGCTCCGTGTGCAGATACAAAAGAGCCAAAAGCTGATGGGCCTTCAAAAACGTGGGATGGGCCGCCACCACTTTTTTCAACTGGATAATAGCCAAATCCTCGCCGTTCTGCTGACAGTAGATCAGACACTGGTTATATTTATGGATAGCCTGATTGATCGTCTCAAGCTCACTTGGTGTCTCCTGTACCTTTTTTATATAATAATTGGCAATATTTTCATAAGACTTAAAATTCTTGCTGATAATCCACTCGACCAGAGCCTCTACAACTTCGCCTCTTCCATAATACACAAGCCCCAGAAGATTCCTCGCCATAATGTTCTCTCTATTATATTGCAAACTCCGCCGAAGCGATGAGACAGCCCCGGAAAGATCCCGGATATTTGCCTTCTTCAGCCCGTCATTATACCAGTAATTGGACTGGTATGCCAGTCTTTCTGTATAATCCATGTGCTTCTCCCCTATTTCGTCTGCTCAAGCATTTCCCGTAAAATATCAGTCATATCCGTCAAATCTTCTTCATAGACGGCCTGTTCGATTTCCTCTACTTCCAAACTTGGTTTAAATTTTTTGAGTTCTTCTTCAAAATTAAGCATTTAAGCCTCCTATTATTCTTTTCAGCTCACCTATGAGATACAAAGAACCTAGGCAGTAAAGCCTTCCGTTCTCCCCTTTTTGTCTGAGTGCCAGTGTAAATGCTTCCTCCATTGATTCTTCCGTATAAACCGGCACATCCGTGTAACGCCGGAATACTTCCGCAAGCTCTCTGGCTCCCTCTCCCCTTTTATCTTCAAGTTTCGCAATCACATACGCCTTCGCCTGTACTCCCTGACAAAGTGTACATATCATATGCTCATAATCCTTCTCTGCCACTGCCGAGAACAGCACAACTATATCACACTTTGGCTGGGCGTTTACACTCTCTATAAAACGTTCTACAGCCGCCAGATTATGGGCGCCATCCAGTATGACTCCCGGAAGAATTTCTTCCATGCGCCCCGGCCACTGGGTCCTCGCCAATGCCTGTCTCCATTTTTCCATGTGCATACAGCCGTCAAAGACAAATTCCATGGCGGCAATGGCCAGCATCGCATTCATGACCTGATAAACACCTGTCCCGCGGACCCGCCATACGGTATTATTATCATACTCACTGCCCGGCAAAAAAGCAATATCTTTCTCAGTTATTTCCAGAATTTCAAACGCATCTTTCGAGATTTTTCTGCAAGGTGCGCCGGCTTCTGCCGCCGTCCGCTCTATTATGACACTGCTTTCTTCTATAGTGCCATCATAAAAAACAGGAACTCCCTTTTTGATGATTCCAGCCTTTTCTGCCGCTATTTTCTCTATCGTATCTCCGAGAATCTCCGTATGATCCAGTCCTATGGAGGTGATGACCGTCAGAAGAGGGCGGGGATAAGAGTTGGTGGCATCAAGCCTGCCGCCAAGCCCCGTCTCCAAAATCACAAATTCCACCTCAGCCTTTTCAAAAGCCGTCATTGCCATTGCATATAGAAACTCAAAATAAGAAGGATGGCTGATGCCTTCCTTCTGCATTTGTACTGTAATCTCCCTGACTCTTTCAAATACCTCCACAAAATCCTTGTCGGTAATGTCAACCCCGTTGATCTTGATTCTCTCATTATGCCGGACAAGATGGGGCGACGTGAAAAATCCTACCGTCTTCCCCTCAGAAAGAAGAATCGCCTGCATATATGCGCAGACGCTTCCCTTTCCATTGGTCCCCGCCACGTGGAGTACTTTTCTCCCGCGGCAGGGGTCGCCAAGCCTTTTTAAAAATTGGAGTGTATGGTCAAATGTATGCTTTTTCGTAAATTTAGGGATGTCCTCGATATAGCGGACTGCTTCTTCGTAATTCACTGTCGTACCCCATTTTCTTACTCATTCGTAGTTTCTGTCGGCGCTTCCTCATCTGTTCCGGCAGGCGCATTGTCTTCCTGTTTCATTTCGTCTGTATATTCCATAAGCTTTTTGTCTCTATAAATATATTCCTTAGAGGTGCGGAAGATAGTATTGCTCGAGCCCACCTGACTGACCGTCACAATATCATTCTCATCCAAAGTACTCTCTGGCAACTCTATCCTTGTATTGTTGAGGAAGGTACTCTTTTGCTTTTCGTCATTAATATATACTTTACTCCATTTTGTAAAATTAGTTCCATACAGGCTGTAGGTTCCGTCAAGATTACTGTTCAACCCTGTCAAAGTCACATCATTGATTCCCATTTCCATATGGCCTTCTGTTATCGGCGGATGTCCGTTGTATACATATTGTTTTCCATAGAGGATGTCGTACTGCAGAAGCTCGAGATCCAGCAGATAATCTTTTGTCTGCCTTCTCTCCTGATGATAATTAAATACCGTTCCGGCATGGAGGCCAATCTGTTCCATGACATCTGCCATAATCTGATAGGCCGGTATATTCCTGTCCTGCTTTTCCAGACCAATGTTATTCCATATTACATAATTTGTATTATAAAGATATCTGCTCTTCAAATCTTTGGCTTCCAGCCCCATAGTCGGCAGATGATCTCCATAAAATACAACAACCGCCGGTTCCCCTCTGTCTTCCATCATCTTTACCAGATTGGCAGCGAACTGATCCATCTCATACACTTGGTTTACATAGTATTCCCACGCGTTATTTTTTCCTTCCGTCTCCATACCGCTCACGGTAATCTTCGGATTCTCGATGATTTTCTCCTCCGGATAGTTCCCGTGTCCCTGCACGCTGATTGCAAAGACAAAGTCTTCCTGCTCCGTAGAATTCAATGAATCATTGATGTGCGTCAAGAGTATGTCGTCCTTAGCCCATCCATTCTCGGTGGTCTGCAGTATATTCATGAACTCCTTACTTGTAAAACTGTCAAATCCTATATTGTTGAATACCTTCGCACGACTGTAGAAATTGCCTCCGTTATTGTGTAGCGCATGTGTCCCATAACCAAAAGATGCAAAAGCCGTTGCGGCACTTTCAGCCACCTGATCCTTCAGCACTGTCTTATAGGGATATTCTCCCGGTCCAAAGTAGCGCAGATTCATCCCCGTAAGGACTTCAAACTCCGTGTTCGCCGTGCCTGCCCCCACGGATGGCACTTTAAAGTACCCCGACGGGTATTCCTGAAACATTTTTCTCAGATTAGGCAGCGGATCTTCCGATGTCTGAAGCGCCTCGAATTCTTTAACATCAAAAAAAGATTCGAGCTGGACAAAAATCACATTCGGCTTCACATCCGTGTCTGCCTTGCTTTCTGTGAGCTTGCCGTTGTGGCTGATTTTCTCAATGGTCGACTTGCTGTAATCATTCGGCTCCGAAATGCCTGTGTTGAACAAACTCGCCGAAAAACAATAGGGCACTCCATAATCCTGATAAGCAAATGCGATATTACCAAAGTATGTGGAGATTACCCTGTTGTCTATAGCGGCCGTTGTGACCAGCGAAAACGCGCCAAAACTAATCATTGCGCCAGCCAGCGCAACCAGCCGGTGCATCTTGCCTTCATACTGCCCGCCTCTGCGCCACATGGCAACTCCCCAGATTATCAGGGCAGAGATTCCTACGGCCATCATCACCAGTTCAAAGGGCGAAAAATAATTGGTAAAGAGGGAAAGGCCCTCCGTGAATGTCTTTAAATCCTGCGCGTTAAAGGGCGTCACACGCTTCAACAGCATGACTCCGTTACATACTCCGATGAACAGCCATACAACACTGATAATAATCCGTGCGAATACCCTCCGCCGAAAAAGGTACACCAGCATAAACGTCACAAATATCATCCCGGCATTATAGAAAAATACAAGCGGGGTGCCAGTCATATACTTCCACGCCTCCACCGGCGAATGTCTGGAAACTGCTTCAATCAAAAAGTTGATTACACAGGCCCATACCGCATGGAACAACAGAGAAAACCGATTCATAAACCGATAGTACGGTGCCATCTTCTTTGCGAATGCACTGTTCCTTCGTTTTTCTAAAATACGTTCCCGGCGTTCCTTGCGCATTCTTCTATGCTCTTTAATATCTTCCGGCTTCATATTCTTAAGTTTTGTAAAAGCATCCAATTTTTTCATCTGCTTACCCCTTGTGTATCCGTCTGTCTGGACTATTTTTTCAATCCTGTCAGGCGCTCCTGCACCTGCGCCATCATCTGCTGATATTTCTCAAGCTTTGCTTTTTCTTCTTCTATTTTCGCCTGCGGCGCTTTGCTCATGAATTTCTCATTATTCAGCATTCCATTGACACGCGCAAGCTCTTTTTTCAGTTTCTCTTCCTCTTTTGTAAGGCGCTCGATCTCCTGCGCAAAATCAATCAATTCTTCCAGCGGGACATAGGCAACCGCATCCGGCACTACGATAGATACCGCGTCCTCTGCAATTCCCTTCTTGTCGGACTGAATAGCCAATTCACTGGCATTCATGAGCGGACACGCGGAAACAGCCAGCTCCGCCAGTCCATCCTGAAGTTCTTTATCCTCGCATACGATATATACTTTTGCTTTTCTGCTCGGCGGAACGTTCATCTCAGCACGGGCATTTCTGACTCCCCGGATCACCTCTTTCATATGGTCCGTCACCATTTCTGCCTCCGGGAAAGCCCAGCCTTCCTCGAAAACCGGCCAAGAAGAAATCATCAGTGACTCTTCCTCCGGAATCAATGCGCTGTAGATTTCTTCTGTTACAAACGGCATGAACGGATGAAGCATTTTCAATGCATTTCCAAGCACCGTCTTCAATGTCCATAATGCTGCATTGGCACTTTTATAATTATCCGCAGCGTGATAGATTCTGTATTTCACAAGTTCTATATACCAGTCACAGAATTCATCCCATATAAAATCATATACCTTTTGTACCGCTATGCCAAGGTCGAATTTATCCATATTGTCCGTCACATCCTTGGCCAAGGTGTTCACCTTAGAGAGAATCCACTTGTCCGCCAATGTAAGGTCTACATCGTCCGGCTTGGAAATCACTTTATCTTCCATATTCATAAGAATGAACCGGGACGCATTCCATACCTTATTGGCAAAATTACGATTGGCCTCAACACGCTCATTATAGAAACGCATATCATTGCCCGGCGCATTGCCCGTGACAAGTGTAAGACGCAGGGCATCCGCGCCATATTCGTCGATAATCTCCAGCGGATCGATACCGTTTCCAAGAGATTTGCTCATCTTTCTTCCCTGAGAGTCTCTGACCAGCCCATGCATCAGAACCGTGTGGAACGGCGCTTTTCCGGTGTGCTCATAGCCGGAAAATACCATACGGATAACCCAGAAAAAGATAATATCATATCCGGTTACCAGCACGTCTGTCGGGTAGAAATAATCCAAATCTTCCGTCTTCTCCGGCCACCCCAGTGTGGAGAACGGCCACAGTGCAGAGCTGAACCAGGTATCAAGCGTATCCTCGTCCTGTGTAAAATGTGTACATCCACAGTGCGGGCATACCTCCGGCATCTCTCGCGCGACTACGAATTCACCGCACTCATCGCAATAGTACGCAGGAATCCGGTGTCCCCACCAAATCTGACGGGAAATACACCAGTCACGGATATTTTCAAGCCAATTCAAATATACTTTGTCAAAGCGCTCCGGCACAAAGCGAAGCTCACCTTTTTTCAGCGCCTCGATTGCCGGCTTCGCCAGCTCTTCCATCTTTACGAACCACTGCTGTTTAATCAAAGGCTCAACTGTCGTCCCGCAGCGGTCATGTGTCCCAACGTTATGGTCGTGCTCCGCTACCTTTACCAGATAGCCCTGCTCCTCAAGGTCTGCAACAATCGCCTTTCTCGCCTCATAACGTTCCATACCGGAGTATCTGCCATACCCATCCACGATTGTAGCGTCGTCATTCATAATATTAATCTCAGGAAGCTGATTTCTCTTTCCCACTTCAAAGTCGTTCGGGTCGTGAGCCGGCGTAATCTTTACCGCACCAGTACCGAACTTCTTATCCACATACGCATCCGCCACAATTGGAATCTCTCTGTTTACCAATGGGAGGAGCGCCTTCTTACCTACGATATCCTTATACCGCTCGTCTTCCGGGTGTACCGCGATGGCAGTATCCCCAAGCATCGTCTCAGGACGGGTGGTCGCAATCTCCAAAAATCTGTCTGTCCCGATAATCGGATACTTGATATGCCAGAAATGGCCTGCCTGCTCCGCATGCTCTACCTCTGCGTCGGAGAGGGAAGTCTTACATACCGGACACCAGTTGATGATTCTGGAGCCCTTATAAATATATCCCTTCTCGTAGAGATGGATAAAAACTTCTTCTACCGCCTTGGAGCAGCCTTCGTCCATAGTGAAGCGTTCTCTGTCCCAGTCACAGGATACGCCCAGCTTCTTCAGCTGTCCCTCGATGGTTCCGGCGTACTCTTCTTTCCACTCCCATGTCCTCTTGAGGAAGCCCTCTCTACCAAGCTCCTTTTTATCTATTCCCTCTGACTTCAGCTGGTTCGTTACCTTGACTTCTGTGGAAATTGCCGCATGGTCCGTCCCCGGTATCCAGAGCGCGTTATATCCCTGCATCCTCTTGTAGCGAATCAAAATATCCTGAAGGGTATTGTCGAATGCATGCCCCATATGCAGTTTACCTGTAATGTTCGGCGGAGGCATCACCGTTGTAAACGGCTTTTTATCCCGATCCACCTCTGCATGAAAATACTTGTTTTCACACCACTTCTCATAAAGCTTCGGTTCAATCTCCTTTGGATTATAAGTCTTCTCAAGATTCTTACTCATCATGTCCTCCTCAATCACTCACACTTTTACTTGTACACTTTGCGCGCCAATGTGCGGCTGCGAAGCAGCTTTCCTTTGCACATTGTGTGCATCCCCCGGAGGGTTTTATTTCATAGGACAGTTTTTTCTATGAAATAAAAAAGCCCCCTACATATGTAAAGGGCGTGTTAACGCGGTACCACCTTTGTTATGTAAAACTTCCTTCTATGCTGCCTGCTTGCCGCCGCATAATCATAGCCCTCAGTTCTCACACATCTCACAGTTCTGTAACGGAAACTACCCCGTGATATCCTACTCGCCCGTTCAGATATCCGGCTCAAAAGCTACCTTCTGTATCCGCATCCCGCAAGCCCTCTCCCAGCCGATGGAAGGCTCTCTCTTTCGCGGCCTAAATACATACTCCTCTTTTTCTCTGCCTTTTTCATAACTAATGCTTATGATAGTATCGAAATCCCGGTTTGTCAAGGAATTCATGAAATATTCATAACTTCTTAAGAGTTAAGGGACTGCTTTTTCGCAGTCCCTTAATTGCCAAAAGCAACTAATTCATTTACGCCTCATCAATTGCTTTCCCGATATCATTTCTCATATACTTATTCTCAAACTGAATCCACTCCGTGGCTTTGTAAGCGTTGGCCCTCGCCTCTTTCAGCGTAGCGCCCTTAGCCGTGATGCCGAGCACGCGCCCGCCGTTGGTCACAATCTGCCCGCCGTCGAACTTCGTTCCCGCATGGAAACAGTAGTAGCCGTCATGCTTTTTAAATTCCTCGAACCCTGTAATCGGAATTCCCTTTTTATATTCCAGCGGATACCCGTCGGATGCAAGTACAACACAGACTGCCGCATTGTCTTCGAACTCCAAATCGATCTGATCCAGTGTCCCGTCGATACAAGCTTCCACCACGTCAATCAAGTCATTCTTCATTCTCGGCAGTACGACCTGAGCCTCAGGGTCACCGAATCTGGCATTATATTCCAGCACCTTCGGGCCTTCCTCTGTGAGCATCAGCCCAAAGAAGATAATCCCTTTGAACGGTCTTCCTTCTGCCTTCATGGCATCCACCGTCTTCTGATACACATGCTCGTTACAGAATTCTTCTACTTCCTTTGTATAGAAAGGACTGGGGGAGAAGGTCCCCATACCGCCTGTGTTCAGCCCTTGATCCCCGTCCTTCGCACGCTTGTGGTCCTGAGCGGATGTCATGGTCTTAATAGTATTTCCATCCACGAAGGAAAGTACGGATACTTCTCTTCCTGTCATAAATTCTTCGATGACCATGGTATTGCCGGACTCGCCGAACTTCTTATCCAGCATAATCGTCTTCACACCGTCTTTTGCCTCTTCCAGTGTATTACAGATGAGCACACCCTTTCCGAGAGCAAGGCCGTCCGCCTTCAGCACGATTGGGAATTTCGCTGTCTCAAGGTATTTCAACGCATCCTCTGCATTGTCAAAATTCTCATAGCCTGCAGTGGGAATATTGTACTTTTTCATCAAGTCCTTAGAAAATGCCTTGGAACCTTCCAGTATGGCCGCATTTTTCTTTGGCCCGAAAGTACGGATGCCTGCCGCTTCCAGCTCGTCCACCAGTCCGCCCACAAGCGGGTCGTCCATTCCTACAATCGCCAGATCAATCTCTTTCTCCTTGGCAAACGCAGTAAGCTTTTCAAATTCCATCGCACCTATGGGCACACATTCTGCCAGCTCCGCAATACCCGCGTTGCCCGGCGCACAATAGATTTTTTCTACCTTGCTGCTCTTTGCCACACAATATGCGATGGCATGTTCTCTTCCGCCGCCGCCTACAATTAATACCTTCATTGAGACCCTCCTATTCGCACACTACTGTCTGTCCGTCTTCCACCTTAACTTTACCATTGGCAATCAAATCTATGGCTCGGGGAAGAATCTTCCACTCTGCCTGTTCCATCACCCGCTGCTGAAGTGTCTTAGGCGTATCCTGCGCCTCCACTTCCACCGATTTCTGGAGAAGAATCGGCCCTGTATCCGTTCCCTCATCCACGAAGTGAACCGTAGCGCCTGTAACCTTTACTCCGCGTGCAAGTGCCGCCTCATGTACCTTCAATCCATAATACCCTGTGCCGCAGAAAGAAGGAATCAAGGACGGATGAACATTGATAATCCGGTTACAGTACTTTGCTATCATCGCTTCCGGTATCACTACCAAAAAACCAGCCAGCACAATTAAATCCGGCGCAAACGCATCTATCTGTTCCAGAAATACCCGGTTAAAATTATCTCTGGATTCAAAATCTTTCGGTGAAACGCACTGCGCCGGAATTCCATGCCCTGCGGCACGCTCCAACGCATATGCATTCTTATTATTGCTGATTACCCCAACGACTTCTGTATTGGTAATCCTTCCGGCATCCACCGCATCCAGTATCGCCTGCAGATTCGTACCACCGCCGGATACGAGAACTACGACTCTTAACATACTGTTACCCCTTTGTCTCCGGCCTCTACATATCCTACCACATAAGGTTCTTCTCCGGCTTCTTTGATGGCCTGCATAGTGGCATCTACATCCTTTTCATCCACCGCCACAACCATGCCAAGCCCCATGTTGAAGGTATTGTACATTGCTGTTTCTTCCACATCACCGTCTTCGGCAAGCATGTGGAAAATCGGAGGAATCGGATAGCTGTCTTTTTTCACTACCGCGTGTGTTCCATCTTTCAGCATACGCGGAATATTTTCATAAAAACCACCGCCGGTGATGTGGCTGCATGCCTTAATCTTGACACCAGCTTCTTTTACGCTGCGGAGTGCCTTGACATAAATCTTTGTCGGAGCCAAGAGCGCATCTCCCAGAGTAGTTCCCAGACATTCATATTCTGCATTGAGCACTTCCGGTTTCATATTGAATACTTTTCTTACCAGTGAAAATCCATTGCTGTGTACCCCTGAGGAAGCCATACCAATCAATATATCTCCCGGCTTTAAATCCTTCCCGGTGATTAAATCCTTCTCATCCACAATCCCTACCGCAAAACCGGCAAGATCATATTCATCTGTCGGATAGAATCCCGGCATCTCAGCAGTCTCTCCGCCAATCAGCGCACAGCCTGACTGCTTACATCCCTCTGCCACACCGCTCACGATGGTAGCGATTTTCTCCGGCTCATTCTTGCCGCATGCTATGTAATCAAGGAAAAACAAAGGCTCTCCACCTGCGCAGGCAATGTCGTTCACACACATTGCGACACAGTCGATTCCGATGGTGTCATGTCTGTCCAAAAGGAATGCCAGCTTAAGCTTTGTACCCACTCCGTCTGTCCCTGACACAAGTGTCGGTTTCTCCATATTTTTAAATTTCTCCATAGAGAAGGCTCCTGAAAAACCTCCGATATTCGTGAGGACCTCTTCCCTCATGGTCTGCTGAATATGTTTTTTCATCAACTCCACTGACTTGTAACCTGCTTCAATGTCTACGCCCGCGTTCTTATAATCCATCTCATATCCTCCGTGAATGTACTTATCTACATCTGTTTTAAATATTCCTTATGTCCCAGCTCACTTAACTTGTCGGCCTTTTTCTGCACAGTGTCTTTCATTTCCGCAGAATAGTCCTTTAATCTTGCAAGCACCTCAGCATCTGAAGTCGCAAGAATTTTGGCTGCAAGAATCGCCGCGTTGGCTCCGCCGTCAACCGCAACCGTAGCGACCGGAATCCCCGGCGGCATCTGAACGATAGACAACAGTGCATCCATCCCATCCATGTTCTTGCCGGACATCGGAATTCCGATTACCGGCATCGGGAAGATTGCCGCACACATTCCAGGAAGATGCGCAGCCATTCCCGCTCCTGCGATGATAACCTTAAATCCCTTTGCTTCTGCTGATTTTGCATAGTCAAAGAACACATCCGGCATACGATGCGCCGAGATAATTGTCATCTCATAATCGATTCCGAACTTCTCCAACATGTCGGCAGCCTTGCTCATAATCTTCATGTCTGAGTCACTGCCCATTACAATTCCCACTTTTGGCATAATTAAATCTCCTTTTCTTATTTATTAGTATGATGAATAAATAGCTCTCCACTTATAAGATATTTTACTAAGTCTATTGAATGATGTCAAGCGGTTCATTCAAAATTTCCGTCCCTTCAAGTACGAACCGGCCCTCCCTGATAATCTCCGTCTCAACTCCGTCTTCCGTAAAGACACTGATTTTCCCAAGCTCATCATACGGAATCGTGATATCTGTATGGCATTGGAAATAAGCTTTTTCCAGATTCTCCCTTCTATTTAGGGAGATACTGTTATCTTTGGCGACAATCTCTTTACCGTCAGGGTTGAACACCTTGATATCCTCAGCCCAGCTGTAGCATGTGTCACCCACCGCAAAGTGTGGTCCCATTTTTTCCGCTATCAAGATAGTAAACTTGTCTGCTATATTATATTTTTTAGCCGCGGCATACGCTGTAGTGTTGGTGCCTATGGCAAATTCTCCCATGGGGAGTGTGGCATGATTGTGCAGGATGTTATCTGACACATATTTTTTGTTCTCCTCGTCCCTCTCAAAATTGCCGCAGGTGTACTCAGTTATCATTCCGTCTTTAAATTGGATTTCCAGCTCATAGTACGGAAGCTCATGGAGAAATACCTGACTCACGAAGAGCGTTCCTTCCGTTCCTTCCAGCACCGGTGAGGTAAACACTTCGCCGACCGGAATATTCACGTCCGCCACACAGTTTTCGAATTTTGTCTCTTTTGCCGCGTCATTCAGCGGGTGCAGCTTCACCTTTAAGTCAGTCTTATTACCGTTCGCCCCAACAATGTGAACATAATCCCCCTTGTCGAGCGCGTCGATGATAGTCTGCTGCACGCCCTCGTACAATTTATAATCCAGCGTATTGATGCGTATCGTCTCGTCAAATATCTCGGCGAACTGTTCTCCGATTTCCGGCACCGGCCAAGAAATGATAGTAAAGCTTCTCTCCTCACCTTTGATATATTGATTGGTGAGTTGTCCGGCTCTTGCATTCATCGAAAGAAGCAGCTCTTCCTGCTTCTCTGTCAGGTGTATTGCCTCTTTTTTCACCTTGGGAGCAAAGGGCTTTTCCCCAAATACTTCCATGACGGCCGGCCCTGCAAACCCGGCGGCCATCTCCTTGTTCTGCTCCAGCACTGTGTGCATCACTTCCAGCTTGCGCTCCACGAACTGCTTGTCGAGGAACAGCCCCATGTCGTCCTTGTGGTCGTAATCATACTGCTTATTCACAACCGCGCCGTAATAACCGTTCTTAGCCTGACGCGGCCTCGTGACCGCACTGAGGGCAGAGCGGTAAATGGTAGGCCGAAGCCCCATCTTCTCAAAGTTCTCTATTGCCTTTTTTACCACTCTCTCAAAGCCAAGGACGAACCGGATATTGACGGTAGTTTTCTTGGATAAATCCTTACCGGTATTCACAAATCCAATCCGGTACCCTTCTGTAAAAGTATCCGCCATCTTATCGATGGTCTCCTGCGGAAGCGTGTTCAGATACTCTGCGGTCTTCCGCTCATTGTCACTGATATATTCTCCCATGCGGTACAGATAACGGATATCGGATAAGTCCGACGTCATAATCATTTTCGCCGCAAAGTCACAATAATCCGGGTCTATCTGCTCCCTGATTCTGTCGGCCGCAAAAACATCACAGTAATCGCTTGCATACCAGTAAAATATACTTTTCAGGCTGTCCAAGGAAGGTTCCTCTTCCTCCTCAAATTTGTTGTAGACTTCAATGAACAATTCATTTCCTATGGTAAGATAGTCATCCCTCTGTTCATACACATAGGCCAAATCCCCCCGCAGCTCAGTATACAGCGCGCTTAAGAACGCGCCCGTTCTCTCGCCCAGCACACGGACTGCATAAGCCGGATTGGCATAGGACGTATCATAATAGGCCGGCAGCACATCATGATAAAGCGCATCCATCTCAAGCTCAAGCTTTTCAACAGAGGCTGTCCTGCGCACAGCCGTATTCAGGCTGTCTTTGACATCATGAATGCGGAGCAGGAAGTCTGCAACCGTCCGAAAATAAGAGCGGTATGGTTCTTTCACCGTCTCTTCGTCCATAATTTTTATAATCCGCTCCAGCGTTAGATAGTATCGTTCTTCCATTAAACAATCCCCCTTATAAATGTTGCGATGAGGCAGAGGAGAACCATTCCATTCACCCCTATTCCTACCTTGCATGTTATATAGTTTTTATCTCGCTCCCGGAATCCCCGGACTGCAGTCACAAGACCAATCCATGCAATAATCACCGCAAACAGGCCAAAGCTTCCTATTATCGCCTGAGATTGTCCCTTATGTAAAAACGATGTCAAAATTAGGGCAATAAAAAGAATTGCCACAACCGCCGACAGAACACAGGCCATTATCCCTTTTTTGGAATGTTTTAATTTCGCCTGTCCATATTTTCTATTCCCTCGCTTCTTCCGCTCTTTATCTCTTTCGCGAGCCCGCTCTTTTTCCCGCCCGATTCGCATCATGCCATCTCCTTATTGTGTTGCAGATTACAAAAAATATATATCCAATCACACCGCCTATGGTGTTCAATAATAAATCGTCCACATCAAAACTTCCCACTTTGGTAAATAACTGGAACGTTTCCACCAAAAGGCTCAGCCCAAAACTGTAGAACAATGTGAGAAAAAAACTCCGGTAGCGGCTTGCCATCGGCATAAAAAAACCGAAAGGCATAAAAATCAGGACATTGCCGAACAAATTGGCAAACGATACCCAGCCAAGCTGCTCCCGGTAAATCCAAAATCTTTTAATCTCCTTAAATAGTACAAGATTATAGTGATACTCGTTCATTCCTCCGGTTCGTCCATACCAGTCGGAAAATATAAGAAAATACAACAAAAACCCAATATAAAGTATAAATAATATTTTCCCCAGCATCCGGACTCGTTTTCTATTCTTAGCCTTCAAATCAGAGCATCCTTCCTAAAATGTCAAACCTCTTTTTGCCCGGAACAGGCGTCCCCCGCTCACAAGCAAAATTACCCCCGAAGCAATCCCCATAATTATCAGGACAATTCCAATTGTTATATTGGCCGCCCCAGCATTTCCCATCGCTTTGTATGCTTTTTCCGTCACTTGAAATCCTCCTTATTTTACGCCATATTCTTTATAATATGCGTCGATTGCCGATTTAATTGTGTCATCAATCACAATTTCTCCGTTACATGGCTTGTTATAGAGATGTTCAACAACCTCATCCATAGTCACGATTGCATTGGCATCAAATCCATAGAGCTCTTTGATTTCATCAAGGGCACTTTTTTCTCCGCCTTTTCCTACTTCCATACGGTTCAGTGAAACAATCAGACCCTTCACTTCCACATCCGCCTGTGCTTTGATAATCGGAAAAGTCTCCTCGATTGACTTTCCGGATGTGGTAACGTCCTCGATAATCACGACACGGTCTCCGTCACAGAGCTTGCTTCCCAGAAGGATTCCGGTATCGCCATGATCCTTGACTTCCTTCCGGTTAGAGCAGTACCGGATATCCACTCCGTACAGCTCGCTGATTGCCATCGTGGTGGCAACGCTGAGCGGGATGCCCTTATAGGCCGGCCCGAACAGCACATCAAAATCGAGCCCATAGTTGTCATGGATTGCTTTGGCATAGTATTCGCCCAGCCTGCGGAGCTGCGTGCCTGTCACATAAGCGCCCGCGTTCATGAAGAACGGTGATTTTCTTCCACTCTTCAGTGTAAACTCCCCGAATTTGAGCACGTTGCTCTCTACCATAAATTCAATAAATTCCTGCTTGTAAGCTTCCATTTTGTTCTTCTCCTTATCCCATACTGTTATTTGACCAGACCAACCATATCCTTCATCTGTTCGAATCCTTGGCGCTCCATATATTCTGCGATTCCGTCCACCACTTCCATCGTCACTGCCGGATTGTGGAAATTAGCCGTCCCCACGGACACCGCGCTGGCACCAGCCAGAATCATCTCAATCGCATCCTCAGCACTGGCAATCCCGCCCATGCCGATAATCGGAACTTTGACCGCATTCGCCGCCTCATACACCATGCGCACCGCAATCGGGTGGATGGCCGGGCCCGACACACCTCCGGTCTTATTCGCAAGCACAAATGCCTTTCGGTTGATATCTATCTTCATTCCGGTCAAGGTGTTGATCAAGGATACCGCATCGGCTCCCCCTGCCTCGACCGCCTTAGCCATTTCCCCAATGCTGGTGACATTAGGGCTTAATTTCATAATGACAGGCTGCTTGGCATAGCGCTTGACCGCTTTGGTAATCTCTTCCGCCGCCTGTGGGTTCTGTCCAAAGGCGATGCCGCCCTCTTTAACATTTGGACAGGAAATATTGATTTCCAGCATATCCACATCTTCATCCGCCAGACGCTCTACCACCTCGCAGTAATCCTCCGCGGACTTGCCGCACACATTTACAATAATCTTTGTATCGTAAGCTTTGAGAAACGGAATGTCCCTCTCACAGAACAAATCAATCCCCGGATTCTGAAGACCCACCGCGTTCATCATGCCGCCGTAAGTCTCTGCCACCCTAGGCGTGGGATTCCCGGCCCAAGGTATATTGGCAACTCCCTTTGTAGTCACCGCTCCCAGCTTATTCAAATCTACGTATTCCGAAAATTCCGCGCCGGAGCCGAAGGTCCCTGAGGCAACCGTCACAGGATTCTTCCACTCAACACCGGCAATATTCACCTTCATGTTCATCAGATTTCCACCTCCGTAGACAAGAATACCGGTCCATCCTTACAGATCCGCTTATTATTTACATTACTGTGGTGGTCTTTTTCCTTTGATTTACACACACAGCCAAGGCAGGCGCCGATCCCGCACGCCATTCTCTCTTCTAAGGAAAGATAACACTCTATCGCATTATCCTCTGCATATTTTTTAATCGCCCGGAGCATAGGCGTCGGCCCGCATGCATAAATAATATCTGCCTCCAGCCCATTCTCCCGGATAGCGTCCATGACATTCCCTTTTGTGCCCACACTTCCGTCTTCCGTGGAGATATAGACTTCCCCGTTCTCTTCAAACTCGCTCTTCAAAAAAGTGTCTTCATCGCGGTACCCTACCACAATCTGCTTTTTGGCACAATCCAGCTGCTTTGAGAGTTCCAGAATGGGAGGCACGCCTATTCCGCCGCCCATGAGAAAGGCCTTTTTCCCTACTGCCTGCTGAAGTGGAAACCCATTGCCCAGAGGCCCGATAATCGGTATCGTATCCCCCTGCTTCATTTGAGAAAACTGTTCAGTCCCCGTCTTTTCACCGGTCACCCGGTATACTACCCGAATCTGACTTTTTTCCGTGTCTATCTCACAGATACTAATGGGGCGCGGAAGAAGCTTGCTGCCGTCCTTCGTATACATAGAAATAAACTGCCCCGGCCTGGCCTCCGCCGCAGCCTCGGTCTGCAGGCGCATACTGAATATACCTTGTGCCAGCTCCTCCTGTGACACTATAACTGCCTGTTCTTTTTGCTTTCTCATCTTTTTTCTCCTACTTTTTCATCACTTTGCAAAAGCTGCGGCTCTACCGCTGCTCAACGCTTTCTCGTATATCCTTTACCATTGCTTCCACGGCTGCCCGGGATGCTTCCCCAAAGTTCTCCGTACCGTATTTTGCATAGTCCTCCTGCTTATAGGCCGCGATAATTCCTCGGGAAGAATTGACGATTGCTCCCAGTCCGTCTTCGTTGAAGAAATGTACAAGGTCTTTGCCCTTTCCGCCCTGTGCACCGTATCCCGGAACGAGAATATAGGCTTTCGGCATAATCTTTCTCAATATTTTGCCCATTTCCGGATAAGTAGCCCCTACTACAGCTCCAATATAACTATATTCATTGCCCATGTGTTCCTCGCCCCACTGAGCCACCTTCTCGCCCACCAATTCATAGAGCGGTCTTCCGTCAATCATTTGGTCTTGGAACTCTCCGCTGGACGGATTTGAAGTCTTCACGAGAATAAATAATCCCTTATTCTCCTCCTGACAAACCTTGATGAATGGATTCACACCGTCGGAACCGAGGTAGGGATTCACAGTCGCGAAGTCTTCATCGAAGGGCACATAGCTCTTACTTCCTACTTGGACTCTGCCCAAATGTCCCACAGCATATGCCGCGGAAGTGGAGCCGATGTCGCCCCGCTTGATATCGCCGATTACCACCAGACCTTTTTCCTTACAATAGTCTACCGTCTTCTTGAAAGCCATAAGTCCCGGAATTCCGAACTGCTCATACATGGCAATCTGAGGCTTTACAGCCGGAATCAAATCCCATGTCTTGTCCACGATTTCTTTATTGAACTGCCAGATGGCCTCCGCCGCTCCTTCCAGCGTCTCACCAAATTCAGCAAATGCTTTTTTCTGTACATGTTCCGGTATATAATTCAACATCGGGTCCAATCCCACAACAATCGGCGCACCCGTCTTTTTAATATTCTCCACTAATTTGTTAATCATCTTACTTCCTCCTTATCTGCTGTATACAATTCTTCCGCCGGCAATCGTACATACGACTTCACCTTTGACCGGATAACCGTCAAAAGGTGTGTTTTTCCCTTTGGACAAAAATGTATTTTTATCAATCTTATATTCTTTATTTGGATCAAAAATTACTAAATCCGCGCACATACCTTCTGAGACAGAGCCCTTGTCCTCAAGCCCAAGAATCCGGGCAGGATTATAACTCATCTTTTCCGCCATCTGCATCATGGTCAGAACCCCCTTGTCAACCAGCTCTGTGTAAGTGAGCGCTGCGGAAGTCTCCAGACCAACAATGCCGAAGTATGCTTCTTTCATGGATTTATTCTTTTCTTCCGCTGAATGAGGGGCGTGGTCTGTGGCGATGACATCCATAACATCTGCCTGAAGCCCGGCTTTCAAAGCCTCTACATCCGCTTTTGAGCGAAGAGGCGGATTCATCTTATAATTCCCGTCATCCTGCCTGATATCATCAGTACTCAAGACAAAGTGATGAGGGCATACTTCACCGGTGACGGGAAGTCCTTCTTCCTTCGCAAGTCTTATCATATCCACACTGTCCTTCGTAGAACAGTGGCAGAGATGAAGGCGGACACCTGTCTCTTTTGCCAAGAGGATATCCCGTGCCACGATGACGTCCTCCACAGAGTTCGTAATCCCCGGCAATCCTAAGGAACGGGCCTTTTCATCAGCGTTCATTACGCCGCCTTCCACCATCGTAATATCTTCACAATGGGCAAAAACGGAAATTCCAGCTTCCTTCGCTATCTTCATCGCCTCTCTGTAAAGGGACGCATTCATTACGGACTTGCCGTCCTCACTGATAGCATGGCAGCCGGCTTCGGCCATTCCCTTGATATCCGCAAGTTCGACGCCTGCCTGTCCTTTCGTGACCGCCCCCAGCTGTATCACTTGAACCGGGCACTCTTTCTGTGCACGCTGGTGCACATCCTCCACCATCTCTTTCGTGTCTGTCACCGGCTTTGTATTTGGCATTGCGCACATCGTTGTCACGCCGCCCCTTGCAGCCGCAGCTCCTCCGCTTGAAAGGTCTTCTTTATAGGTGAAGCCCGGATCGCGCAGATGCACATGCAAGTCAATAAATCCCGGCATCACGTAATATCCCGCGGCTTCTATCACCTTGTCTGCCTCCACGCCCATATTTTTCCCAATCTTACTTATCTTATTATCTTCTATCAGTACATCGAGGACTTCATCCTTCTTGAAAAGCGGATCAATCACATGCCCGTTTTTAATTAAAATCTTCATGTTTTTCTATCCTTTCCGTATCATGTGACGGCCAAATCTATGCCATTCATCTGCCGCCTTAAAAATACACATATACAATTATAGTAACATAGACCAACTTAAAAAGGAATGCCTAATCGGCATTCCCTTTCTTATTTTTTATCTCTGTGATTGCTGCATCGAGTTGATTGTCTGCATCTTTATCCTCTGCATTTACCTCATACTCCACCGCCACATCCGGCTCAATCCCTTTTTTATGAATGTTCCTTCCGTTCGGTGTATAATATTCCGCCGTCGTCAGTTTCACCAAGCTGCCGTCATCCAGCGTAATTACTTCCTGTACAATACCTTTCCCGTAAGTTGTAGTACCAACAATCGCACCGAGCCCGTAGTCTTGCACCGCCCCCGCGAATATTTCGGAAGCGCTGGCACTGTTGCCATTCACGAGAACTGCCAACGGCTTCGTAAACTGATGTTCATCGTCCGACGAAAGAACACTTTTCTCGCCATTTTTGTCCTGAGTATAAACAATGATTCCTTCCGGCAGAAGAAGGTCGAGCATATTCGCCGTAGTCAGCAGATTTCCCCCGGGATTATTTCTCAAATCCACAATGAGGCCTTCCATCCCCTGTGCTTCAAGATCGGACAAAGCCTGTGCAAATTGGTCATACGTCACGCTGTCAAATTCAGTCACGCGGATATAACCGATCTGCTCCTCCTTCATCTCTGAGCTTACCGTGCGGGCCTCAACTTTTCCCCTTGTCACGGTTACCGTCTCTTCCTCCCCCGTATCATTCCGTATCAGAGTGATATCGACTTGTGTTCCTTCCGTCCCTTTTACTCTGGCGGCAACTTCAGCTATCTCCAGATCGGTCACTTCTTCCCCGTTGACTTTGTATATAATATCATTTTCCCTGATACCCGCCGTCTCGGCCGGAGAGTCTTCATACACCTGAACCGCTGTAACAATATTTGTGTTCAGATTCTTAGACATCACAACCCCGATGCCGGAATATTCTCCTGAGGTACTCTCCTTGAAACTCTTCGCCTCTTCTTCGTCATAATAGATGGAATATGGGTCGTTCAAGGCATTGATATAGCCCGCATACAGCCCCTCCGTCAGTGATGTGTCATCCACTTCATCGGAATATAAATATTTCTCATCAATCAATTTCTTTAATGCTTTCAGTTTCTTCTGGGCATCTGCGCCGACCTCAGCATCCGCTTCCGTCTTAAGCAGTACATCCATGCCGGCAAAATGTACCGCCCCAAGAGATGCCGCCCCTATCAGAAACATAGCAAGGGCGCCACAAAGCGCCCCCTGCCAAAAATGTCTTTTTTTATCTTCCATTTTTCAACCTGTCTTCTTTATACTTTGTTATGTATTACGCTCTACAAGTAAGAAAGTGGATTCACAGTAGAACCGTTGATATAGACTGCAAAATCCAGATGAGGACCGGAGCTTGCTCCTGTGCTTCCCACAGCCCCAATATTCTCGCCTCTTCCTACGCTCTGTCCGACAGAGACATAAATAGCGCTCAGATGCTGATATCTGGTGACCATGCCGTTGCCGTGGTTTACCATAATATAGTTGCCACGCCCGCCGTTATATCCATAGCTGGCCGTTGTCACCGTACCGCCGTCCGCCGCATATACCGCAGCTCCCATCGGCGCTCCGATATCGATGGCATCATGGTTCGAGGTCGCCCCCGCCACAGGCACCGGACGCATTCCGTAATAACTTGTGATCCGTGTACTGGTCGTAGGCCAGCACAACTGTCCGTTTCCAACTACCTGAGACGGCCCCGGTGTACCTCCACCGCCGCTATTACTGTTGTAATTTTGCTGCTGCTGGGCTTTTGCCGCTTCCGCCTGCGCGATCAGTTCTTTCAGCTTACTTGAGTTCTCGCCGATCTCAGATTCAAGTGAAGATATCTCCTCATTTTTACCGGCAAGCATCGTCTCGACTTCACCCTGCTTGTTGATCAGATTATTTTGAAGCGCCGTAAGCTCTTCTTCTTCCTTCTTCAGCTGCGCTTCCTTCTCTTCTACCTGCTTCACGATCTCTTGAAATTCCACGAGCATCCTGCGGTCGTAATCGGAAATCTGCTGAATATACTCTGCCTTATTCAGGAAGTCACTGATGTCTTTGGCCTCAAAAAGTATTTCAATAAACTGGGCGTTGCCATTCTCGTACATATATTTGATACGCAGCTTCATCGCCGTATACTGTTCATTCTCATTGATGCGGGCTATATCCAGTTCATCCTGCGCCTGAATAATCTCCACCTGCTTTGCGTCCAGATCTGCTTTCGCCTGCTCCATCTCCGCAATCACTTGGTTCAGTTCCGCAGCCAATGTTTCCTTTTCAGCCTCAGCCGCCTTCTTCTGTTCTTCCAATTCTTCCTGCTTCTGTTTCGCGTCCGAAATGTCATCCGCCATAACAGGCATCACTGCGCTGAAGCTGAGCACAGCCGCCAGCACAAAAGCTGTTGTTTTCTTCCCTTTTCTTATTTTCTTCCCTATTATCATATTCATCACCTGTATTTTTATACCCATACGGGCATCCCCTGCTACACTCTTAAGTGCTTTCTGATTGTAAAGAAACTTCCCAGAAAACCGATTCCGATTCCCAGTACCAATCCTACCGGAAGAAGTGTCTGGTACACCTGTGTTACCGGAAGGAAATCTAAGATATTATTCAAAAGACTGAATTTATTTAAAATATAGGTAATTGCCTTATTATACATAAAATACAGCATTATCAGCGGTATGATAGCCCCTACCAGACCAATCAAAATACCTTCAATGATGAACGGCGCACGGACGAATCCATCCTTTGCCCCGATGTATTTCATAATGGCAATCTCCTCCCGCCTTACGGTGATACCCATCGTTACCGTATTGCTGATAAGGAAGATAGAAACCGCCAAAAGAATGGCAATGATAGCAATTGATATATAGGCCACCAGCTTATTGACGCTCATCAATGTCTTTGCCACCATATCGGACTTTTTAACTTCACGCACCCCCGGCAGTCCTTCCGCGAACTCTACCAGATCTTGCTGGGATGCGACTTCCGACATGAACACCTCATAGTTGTCAGAATTGGCAAGTGGATTGTCATTGGCAAATCCTTCTGCGGCGTCGCTGTTTTCACCAAAATATTCATCCTTAAACTTTTCCCACGCCTCGTCTCCGGAGATATAATTTATTTCCTTGACATCGTCTCTTTTTTCCAATTCAGTCTTGATATTGCTTATTTCTGTCTGTGTCGCGTCTTCCTCAAAGAATATGGTAATCGCAACACCTTCCTCTGCCTTGTGCACTATATACGAAAAGTTCATTACTATCGCAAAAAACAGGCCGAACACGAAGATACAAGCTGCCATCGTAGCAACGGATGCCAAGGAAAACATCTTGTTTCTTCCGATATTCTTAACGCCTTGCTTCATAGAATATCCCACTGTACTAATTTTCATTTCTATACCCACCTTTTTGTTCGTCGCTGACAATGACACCCTTTTTCATTGTAATAACGCGTTTTCTCATCTCGTTTACAATCTCCTGGTTGTGAGTAACTACCAGTACTGTAGTCCCTCTTTCGTTGGCCTCCTCCAGAAGCTTCATGATCTCCCATGAATTGGTGGGGTCTAGGTTTCCTGTCGGTTCATCGGCTAACAAAATGGCCGGCTCATTCACAACAGCTCTGGCAATGGCCACTCTCTGCTGCTCTCCTCCTGACAATTCCTTCGGGAACGCCTTATATTTTTGCGCAAGTCCTACAAGAGAAAGCGCTGCCGGTACTTTTTTCTTGATCACACGTCCCGGCTTCTCTGTAACCCGCTGAGCAAACGCAATATTCTCATAAATATTTCTGTCCTTCAAAAGACGGAAATCCTGAAACACAACTCCGATTCCCCTGCGGTATGTCGGAATCTGTCTGTGCTTCATTCGGTTCAAGTTCTGGCCATTGACGATAATGCTGCCTGATGTTGGATCTATCTCCTTCATCAAAAGGCGGATTAAGGTGGATTTACCTGAGCCGCTGTCTCCCACGACAAATACGAATTCTCCCTGCTCAATCTTAAGGTTGATACCATTAAGCGCAGCAATCCCCTTAGAGTACTCTTTTGTCACTTCTTTCAGTTCAATCATAAGTTCCTCCTAATTATTAATACTCTAGTGTCTCCATATACTTCATGTACTTGACTACCATGAGCGCGATTTTGAAGGTGATAGCATCTTCAAACACCCGCAGATCAAGTCCTGTACTCTTCTGCAGCTTATCCAGACGATACACAAGTGTATTCCTGTGAATATACAATTGTCTGGAAGTCTCTGAAACATTTAAGCTGTTCTCAAAGAACTTGTTGATAGTAGTCAGCGTCTCTTCGTCGAAGTCGTCCGGTGATTTCCCCTCAAAAATCTCGCGGATGAACATCTTGCAGAGCGGAATCGGCAGCTGATAGATCAATCGCCCGATTCCCAGCGCGCTGTACGCGATAATCTCCTTCTCATCGAAGAAAATCTTTCCTACATCAAGGGCAAGCTTTGCCTCTTTGTAAGATTTGGATACCTCCTTGATGTCGTTCACAATGGTACCATAGGCGATATGAACGCCTTCTTCCCCTTCTGATTTTAGAAGGTCCAGAATCTCCTGAGCCGTTTTCTCCATCTCCGGATAGCCGTCGCTCGGCGTGAGCTCCTTTACAACAATGATGTTCTTCTCATCCACCGCTGTAATGAAATCCTTGGTCTTGCCGCCCAAAAGTGAACGCACACTGTCCAAGGCACTAGTGTCTCTTTCGTGTGAAGTCTCCACTATAAAGATAACACGTCTGACCTCAGTGTCAATATGTAATTTTTTTGCGCGGTTATAAATATCCACCAAAAGCAAGTTGTCCAGAAGCAGATTTTTCACAAAATTATCTTTGTCGAACCGCTCCTTGTATGCCACTAAAAGATTCTGAATCTGAAATGCTGCAATCTTCCCTACCATATATACATCTTCACTTCCGCCATTGGCAAGAAGGATGTATTCCAATTGATGCTCATCATATATCTTGAAAAACTGATAACCTTGAATTACCTGACTTTCCGCGGGTGATTCTACAAAAGACAACACTGCGCTTTCATAGTCGCCGGGCTCTGAGAATGTTGTAGCAAGTGTCTTTCCGTCTGTATCCATTACTCCCAAATCTATCCTTGTAATTGATTTTAAACCCTCAATTGTGTTTTGCAGTATCTGATTTGATATCATACTTTTTTCCTCCATCATTATACATTTTACACAATACCTTTCCCCCGAAAACATGGAAACGCACTCATACTTATACTATACTTTAATACAAATAAACAAAAAAATAAAGAGGAAATCATAATTTTTTATGCATTTCCTCAATTATTTTACTATATAATTCAATTTTCATACTGGACATTGTTTACAAAATTTATAATTTCTGACTTTTTTGTAGTGTCAATTAAATATCTTTCTTCTTCTTTTCTTTTTCAATCTCCCGCTTAAGTATCTTCTTTTCGATAAAATCTGCCATACGTTCCTTCCAACCCGCTCTCTTTCTGACCGGATCCAGCCCTTTACCAATGCCAAGCCAAATCTTTGCGTTCAAGACCGCCTTGCAGCGTTTGATAAAGGCTTCCTGCTTGGGGGACGACAAAATGGCAAGCACACAGTCCGCTTCTGTCTCAGCGCCATTGATACGGTTCATGATCATGTCATCGGCGCTCTCGTCATCCGGGACAACAGCCGACCCGACAACCTGAACCCCGCCGCAGGTCTCCTTCAAATAGTTTTCAATCTGAAGCAGCTCCTCTTCCCTGTCCGCCAGAAGAAATATTTTGGAATGGTTCTTGTGGAAAAAGCGCATCAACATCCTCAAAAACACCTGTCCCTCAGCTTCCTGAAGACGCCTGCGCTCTGTAACCCCCGCCGCTTCAAGTATAGCCTCATCCCCCGCAAGCACCATGTCCAATTGCTCTAAATTTTCTTTTAAGGCCACATCCTCCGCAACACGCATGAGAATATCGACCGTGACAATTTCTATCGTGTTCACCGCTTCTGTTTTCATATATTCGGTAACGGTTTTCATCGCCTCTTTGGCTGTATAATCATCTAACTGTACATCTAATACATTCGTTTTCCCATCCATAAAATCACCTGTATTTCTTCTCCCAGTCATGCGATTATATCAGACCCCATGTCTTTTTTCAACTAAAGTAGCAAAATATTCATACTTGTTAATATTCTTGTCACTTTTTCTCTGCCTCTTTTTTCTTCTTCGTAATCAGTCCGCCAATCCGTCCGGTTTCCTTGGATGACAGAGATCTCCAGCCTTCCTCCAGAACCTTATCCAAAAGTCCCAGCTCCTCAGCGATTTCATATTTCATTTTCTCTTCCGGCTCCATAGCATTAATATCTTCCGGACGGATTGTCTTCTTTGTTTTTCCAGACATACATTATCAACTCCTTTTAAGGAAAGTATTGCCTGACATAAGAAAAATATACAGAAAGAAGGGAGCGCCCGCCGGCACTCCCTAACTTTCTGCTTAAGTTTAATATGTTTGAGGTTGGTCCGGAATAATGACTGCCGCAATGAAATACGCAAGTAATCCGGTGCCACAACTTATAGCCATCAATAAAACCAATCCCAGCCTGACGATGGTCGGATCAATGCTGAAATACTCAGCAAGTCCTCCACAAACACCACAGACCATCCTATTTTCTCTTGAACGATATAATCTTTTAGGTTCCATACTCTTTCCTCCAATTCTATCTTCTAATCAACAATTCCTACTGTTCAAATTCAATGTTTACCTCTCCTGCGCCGCAGATAATATCCATATCTTTATCTCCTCCATTATCCACGGTCCTCGCGTTGGCTAACCCACTATATTCTTCATTACTGATGTTGATATCGCCCACGCCGCTCTTCAAGGTATAATTATAGTCGTATTGTCTGCCTCTGAGATTAATTTCTGCCTCGCCGATACCACATTTGAGATTGAATTCCCTTTGAAAGTCTCCATACATCTCTATATCTCCGGCGCCTACATTGACCGTGACTTCATCCGCCTGAAAATTTTCCACTTCGAATTCTCCGGCCCCCACATTTATATACAATTCTTCCGCGTCGAGTTTCTTTATATAAAGCTCTCCGGCACCGAAGGATATCTCTGCTGTAGAAAACTTCAAATCACTTGGGAGATAAATGTATAATGTACCATAGTATGTGTTGCTCCCTGTGATTTTACTCCACAGCTCACCGTTTTTTACTGTCTGGATGATAAGCTTGCCGTCCTCTTCTTCTGCCTGAATTTCGATGCCGCTGTCCCCAAAAGAAACATAATCTGTATCTATGTGTACCTGCCCGTCACTACTATCCTCCATAATCACATCGCAGCCAGCCAAATTCAATTCCAGCCCCGTAATTCCACTGCCGCTATATGCATAGTCAATGCTTTCTTTTATTGAAGATTTGACCCGCTTCTCAACGTGTTCTTCCCAATACTCGTTTCTAATCAAACCGATGCCATTCGGGTATGCTTCTCTTAAATCATAAAATGTGAGTCCCATCGCCAACGCGACACCACATAGCAAAAGGCCGATGCCTCCAACCGCGCCTGCGGCAATCCAAAAAATCTTCCACCCCTTCTTCATTACTTATCCACCCTCCTTTTCTGAAACGGACGCCTGCAAAGTTCAACAAACCACCGGAACATCGGCGGAACAATCTTTACAAAAAGCCACCCCATAAATACTGCCATCATGGCGCCGACCGCCGCCATCACAAGGCCTCCGCCCATCACTCCGAGGGCTATGGGAATGGAATGTACAACATTTGAGATTCCTACGACAAACATGATGATTCCACCCACGACAAGTGCCAATCCCGAAACAAGAAGGGCTATAAATATGCCCGCAATGGATACAAGAAGCCCAATGACCACAGACAAAAGCGCAAACGCCAGCGGAATTGCAACAGGAGCCCCTATCAATACAATCAAAATAATCAGCACTATTTTCAGGGCCTTACTGTCCCCAGATTTCCCAGACTGCTCTCCATAATCATAACTATTAGTCTGGCCAGTGTATCTATATCCTTCTGAGTTTTCTCCTTTTCTTGCCGGGGTATCCTTTGTGTCAAAACGAGTGTCGGTGTACCCCGTCTCGCTATATTCACTTTCCTCCTCATCCCGTCCGTTAAGTCCTGCTTTAATGGTAGCCGCCAGTTTTGCGGGACTGACAAGCTCCTTGATAATACTAGCCTCATTCTCTGTGCCTGCATCATCGAAATAGTCATTGTAATATTGTAGTGCCTCGTCTCTCTCCTCAACAGAAAGATCCGACAGCAGTGCGCGTAATTCACTCATAAATTCTATGCGGCTCATGCAGTCACACCTCCCTCAAACATATCTGTTATCTTTTGTGAATAATTTTTCCACTCTATCCGGTACAGGTTCAACTGCGCCGTCCCTTTCTCTGTCACTTTATAGTAACGTCTGTTCCTTCCGTCAAACTGCATGTCATAGACTTCCAGACATTCATCCTTCTGCAGTCTCCTCAGAACAGGATATAATGTAGATTCTGATACATCCAGCGCTTTCCGTACGTCCTGCGTTATCCTATAGCCATATGTTCCCTGAGATTCCTTGGAAACTACCGCGAGTACTATCGCATCCAGAAGAGCTGCTCCGGTGTTAAATACCATATTCTCACCCTCTCTTATATTATTGTGTGTAATGTGTAATACTGTTTTCATGGTTATATTATATGATGTATAATATTAATTGTCAATATAATATTGTTAAAGAAGCAATAAAGAAAATCTGAAGAATTCCTTAAGGATTTCAGGGATCGGTAGAACGACCTAATAATATATGTTAAAATACAATAAAGCATTATTATTCTAAAATTCTAACGGGATTACTCCCCACTACTGTTTATCATTTCTATATAAACTTTTTATGGAATCTCAATGCTTTATTTCACTTTTGATAACTGCAGAGAGGTTTCGGTGAGAATGTGAGCGGTAAGATGCCTCCTGCGAATTACTTTTTATAAGGAGGATACTTTATGACAGATTACAATTACCAAAAAGACATTCCGGCTAACCGCACTTACAAATCACGGATATTTGAAATGATTTTCAGTAACAAGAAGGATTTATTGAGCCTGTATAATGCAACCAACGGAACACATTATGATGATCCAGAACTGCTTGAAGTAAATACGCTGGAGAATGCGATTTACCTTTCGATGCATAATGACATCTCATTTGTGATTGATTCCAGACTTACGTTGTATGAGCACCAGTCGACCTATAGTCCGAACCTGCCCCTTAGGTATTTGATGTATATCTCGGACTTATATTCAAATATGACGAAGGACGAGAATTTATACGGCACACGCAAGATACTACTTCCAGCTCCCAAGTTTGTCATATTTTACAATGGTATTGATGAACAGCCAGACATGCAGGAGCTAAGGCTGTCAGATATGTTTGAGATTGTAGACAACATACCCTCTTTAGACTTAAGGGCTGTGATGTTGAACATTAATCCGGGTCATAACCCTCATCTTTTAGATAATTGTAAAACGTTGAGGGATTATTCTGAGTACACTGCCAGAGTCCGGCGGTATGCAGAAAGCTCCCCTCTGTCCGAGGCGGTGGAACAGGCAATTACAGAATGTATCAAAGAGGGGATTCTGGCAGAATTTTTAAGCAAAAACAGAGCGGAGGCGAAAAAAGTGAGTATTTATGAATATGATGAAGAAAAAGTCATGCGTATGCTGCAGGAGGACGCCCGAGAAACCGGCCGGCAAGAAGGAGAAACGCAAAAGCTAAAGGAGCAAATCTCAAAAAAGCTTGCGAAAGGCAATACGCCGGAAGAGATTTCCGAGATGTTAGAGGAGCCTGTTGAGCATATCCGGGAGCTTATCGCCGAATTGTCCCAGAAGGCTTCTATATAAGCAACATCTTTCCACACAGTTAAGGCATGGCAAAGCGCCATGCCTTTTAAAATATGTAAATAATCTTATCTGTCGTAAATTGTCTTTACTTCGAGGAATTCTTCGTATCCTTCCCGTCCGCCTTCTCTTCCGAGGCCTGACTGCTTGTAGCCTCCGAACGGAGACGCAACATCCCATTCTCCCGCATTTACATATACGGTTCCGGTCTTCATGCGGCGGGCCACTTCGTTCGCCTCTTCTTCCGGTCCGAAAACTCCGCCTGCAAGTCCATAGATACTGTCATTTGCGATAGAAACGGCGTCATCCACATCTTTATACGGAAGAACTACAAGTACCGGTCCAAAGATTTCTTCCTGTGCGATTCTCATATCACGTTTCACATCACTGAAGATTGTAGGAGCCACGTTATAAGTTCCGTCGTCCTCTGGAACACCGCCGAGGACAATTCTAGCCCCTTCACCGATGCCTACTTCAATGTATTTCTTCACCCTGTCAAACTGCTTTCTGCTTGCCAGAGGCCCCATCGTAATTTCCGGGTCATCCATCGGTCCGAATGTATAGTCTTTTGTCTGACGAATCAATATCTCTTCCGCCTCCGCAAGTGAATCTTCCGGCACAAGAAGACGGGTGAGCGCATTACATGTCTGTCCGCCGTTCAGCATCACAGTGTCAAGAACTGCACGGATTCCCTGCTCCCAGTCTCCTCCCTTTAAGAGGATAGCTGCTGATTTGCCACCAAGTTCCAGCGCGATTTTCTTGATGTTCACCAAGGCCTTTCTTGCCACTTCGCGTCCGGCATCGGTAGAGCCGGTAAAGGAAATCATATCAACATCTGGATGTACTGCCAGAGCATCTCCTACTTCTCCGCCTCTTCCTGTCACAAGGTTAAATACACCTGCTGGATATCCTGCCTTGTCGATTTCTTCCGCAAGGATATATGCAGTAAGCGGTGTAAACTGGCTTGGTTTTAAGACAACGCAGTTGCCGGCCAGCAGTGCAGGAACAACTTTCTTTTCAATTTGTTCCAGAGGGAAGTTCCAAGGCGTAAGGCCTCCCACGACACCGACCGGCTCTCTACGCACTACAGACGTCTGACGGCGCTCTTCATATTCAAATTCAGACGCCACTTTAATATAGTGTTCGGTCTCCAAAAGGAAGGGATCAGTGTGTACTTCGGCTGATACTTTTAAAGGTGACCCAAGCTCGTTGGTAATTGTCTGAATCAGCTCCTGACGGCGGGACTTAAGGCCGGCAAGAACTTTTTTCATCAATTCCACTCTCTCTTCAAGAGGAGTATACTGCCACGTTTCAAACGCGGCACGAGCAGCTTTCACTGCGTTGTCTACATCTTTTTCATTTCCGCGGGGAACTTGTGCGAAAATTTCATGTGTGGCCGGATTTTCAATATCGATATAAGAATCACTGTCTGCTTCTACCCATTCACCATTAATATACAATTTACGAATGTCCATATCTCAATCTCCTTTTCTATATCCCGGGCTTCACGCCCGGGGAATTTATTTTCTGTTCCTATTTAAGTGACTCCAAATGCATCTGAGCGTCTACAAACGCTTTTTCGTCTTCGCTGAGCTCCAGCCTCGGTCTTCTCACATATCCTCCTCCGAGATCTTTTGATTTCAGAGCATATTTCAGAGCCTGAACCGGCTTCGGGAATGATTCCAGAACATTGAGTGCCGGCAGAATCTTTTTGTATACTTCGAATCCATGTGTCAAATCTTTTCTGTCATACACTGACTCAAACAAATCCACACAATCACGGGGAGCTACGTTTGCGAGCATGCTGATCCAGCCTACTGCGCCGTCTGCAAAGCTTTCAAAGGCCAGATTGTCACAGCCGCAGAACACAGAAACACTTTCAGGCGCATCGATAAGAACCTCTGTCAATTTCTGCATGCTTCCGCTGGACTCTTTTACAATCGCAGTATTGCTGAGCTTAAACAGTTCCTTAAATGTATCCTGCTCAATCTCAATTCCTGCTGAGCCCGGGTTATTGTATGCAACAACCGGGAAGTCTACATGATCCATGATATATTTGTAATGAGCCACCACTTCATCCTGTGAAGGATGGCAGTAGAATGGCGGTAAAACCATGGCAGCGTGTCCGCCGCATACTTTGATATTTTCTACAAGTTCGACAACCTCTTCAGGCCTTTCTCTTGAAGCTCCTACAATTACACTTACCCGGTCACAGATATAAGGTACGATTTCTTTTACATAGGCTTTATGCTCCTCATTGGTGACACTCTGGTATTCTCCGGTCGCCCCAAGCACACAGATGCCATGCACACCATTTTCGATCAGCCAATCTAAATGCTTTTTCGCAGCCTCAAAATCAAAACTCCCGTCTTCTTTGAATGGAGTTACTGCAACAGCATATACTCCTTTAAAATTTGGATTCATATTGTTTCCTCACTTTCTTCTTATTTTATAAATCTATCGTAGCTGAGCGGTGATAAATCCATAAATGGCTCATCCCCAGCAATCATATCCGCAATTACTTTTCCAGTTATCGGTGAAAGTCCGATACCGTCCCCTTCATGTCCGGCCGCGATATAGAAGCCCGGAACCGGAGTTCCTGAGACAATCGGCATATGATCCGGTGTGTACGGGCGCAAGCCGCTGTACGCACGGATAATTTTAATATTTTCCATCACCGGGAAGAAGCGCATGGCGCGCTCCGCCAATGCCTGCATTACCTCGATATCATTGCTGATATCCTCCCCCGCGAACTTTCTGGAAGAGCCTATAAGGAAGTTGTTGGCGGCTGTCGGCTCAAATACAAAAGCTACTCCGTTTCGTTCCACACGCTCGGACACCGGGCGTTTGTAAGTGCCGCTCTGGAATTTAGTCAGCATGTAGCCAAACTCATGCACCTTTCTCCTTGCGACTTGAAAGGTCTGCTCTGCCACAAGAATCTGTCCCTGTCTTGCCTGAATGGGAATATCAAGTCCCACCATCTCTCCGATGACAGGTGACCATACGCCCGCACAGTTTACTACATTTTTCGCCGTGATATCTTCATTTTCTGTGTGGATAATAAACAAATCGCCCTCTTTATCGATACCTTTTACCGGATTGTGAAGGCTCAGTTCAGCTCCCAGTTTTTCCGCCTTAAGAGCAAATCCGTACGCAAGCCCTATCGGATAAACACTGCCGTCACTTATCGTCTCAAGACCGGCGGGAATATCTTCTGCAAGGAGTGGCTCATCCTCATGAACTTCTTGTTTGTTGAGAATTCTCATCTCAATTCCACATTTTTTCATGTCCTCGCAAAATCCCTTTGCGATTTCAATTTCTTCTTCTGTTTCCAGCAGATAAAGGCTGCCTTTTTGCCGCCATTCAATTTCATAATCCAATTCTTCACTGAGGGCCGGGAACATATCCTGACTTGCCTTCGCAAACTTTGCGTCGAACCCCGGCATCTTATCGCAGACAAGAATATTTCCGTCACTCTTACTGCTGGTACCCTCGGCAATGTCTCCCTTATCAATCAGGATTACATCTGCACCGCGCAGCGTATTGTAATATGTAACAGAGGAACCTACCGCTCCTGCGCCGATAACAGCTACGTCATATATTTTACTCATCGCCGCATCCCCCTTCCTTGGCGCCGGCCAATTCTCCGAACGTCACGGCTCTCACCGGAGGACGGTCTGTGCTCGGCAGTATTTCATTCGGTTTCTTTCCTGTTTCTTCCTGAATGATTCTTGTCACAAGCTTTCCGCAGGTACGTCCCTGACACAATCCCATACCGGCACGTACACGGCGTTTGATTTCAGTGACAGATTCACCCTTGTATTCCCGAACCGCCTTACGGATTTCACCTGCTGTGATTTCTTCGCAGCGGCATACGATCACGTCGTCGTCAATGGGGCCGTCCGGAATCACCGGTTCAAATACTGTCTCTTCCTTCGGCGCATTCAAACGCTTCATCGTGCGGACATCATCAATATATTCCTTGGGAACAGCCATAGTAACAACCGCAGTGTGGTCGTTGCGTTTCGGGTTCATCACCCGCACGATAGTTCCCTCGCACCGGTACTCTCCGCCTCTAGTGAGCGCTTCCACTTTATCTCCCGGTTCCGGCAGCGGCAGATATTCAAAAGGAAAACTAACCGTAGCTTCTGTCTCACTGTAAGTTTTGTCAATCACAAAAATTGCCAGTCCAGAGCAGGCCGCCACACAAAGTCCGCACCCGGTACATTTCTCTCTGTCCACCTGCGGTGTATTGGTGATTGGCTGTCCGACACAGATTGCATGTGACGGACAAGCTCCCTCACATGGATTGCAAGGAATTTCCTGTACACATTCCGCTATAGCTACCGGCCCCTTCGCGAACCGTTTTTCTGTAGGCCATCCATTGGCTTTTTTAATTTCTTCCATAGACGGAAACCCGTCAATGATTACTCCGTTTCCCATTAGACTGCCTCTCCTTTCTCAATGACTCTTTGTTTTGCATTCAGACGCCGTTCCCCAAAAGGACCTTGGCGAAGCGCATTCAGACGGTCTTTGATTTCATTTTTCTTCTGAACTGTTTCTTCATCCTTCAAATATCCTAACGTATGTGCAATGGATACCCCGGCAAGCCTTCCTTCATCCATTGCCGTGTTGGCCTCTTCCACGCCTGCCGTATCGCCTGCCACATAAATTCCCGGCACATTTGTCTCCATATCTCCGTCGTGAAGCGGCATCCATCCGCCCAGTTCTGGAATGAAATCATGCTGCACACCTGCCATCTGCGCCAGCTCTGAAAGCGGGCGAAGTCCAACTGCGATACAGATGACATCCACTTCTGTCTCCAATTCCGTCCCTTTTACAATCTGTCCGTTTTCAAATTTAGCAATGACTGCTTTTTCTACTTTTTCGGTACCCTTTGCCTCTGCAATTGTATGTCCTAAGAAAAACGGCACTCCGGCACGCCTAAGTTTTGCGGCATGTACCCCATATGCGCCGATTTTCGGCATTCCTTCTACAATCCCAACCACATTAGCGCCTGCTTGAAGAAGCTGGTAAGCCACAATGACACCAACGTTCCCGGAACCTACCATCAGCACTCTTTTTCCCGGAAGCACCCGGTTCACGTTAATCATAGTCTGCGCAGCACCGGCGCCCATAACTCCCGGCAGCGTCCAGCCCGGAAAACGAAGCGGATTCTCTGCACCCCCTGTACAGATTAAAATCTTTTCTGCCTCCACCGTAACAGTAGTTCCATTTCGGAGCACCGCTACCTTTTTATCGGCAAAAAGTCCAATCACAGCACTGTCAAGCCATACCTCTACTCCGCATTCTTCCGTTTCCTTTAAAAGCTGGCGCCCGATATCAATTCCTCTGATTCCTGCATTATGTGCTTTGGAACCGAAAAATTTATGTATCTGTTTAAACAGCTGCCCGCCGGGACGTTTATTTTCATCAATGAGAAGAACCTGTGCCCCGCATTTTGCGGCTTCTATCGCCGCAGCAAGACCGGCCGGCCCGCCTCCGATTATTACTACTTCTTTTTTCATCTTAGTTACACCCTCCTTTTTCCGAAACCTTCCTGCGTTTCTATCACCATCCCTGCCTCGACCGGAGTGATGCAGGTGCGCACATTGGGCCGTCCATTTACAGTCATTACGCAGTCCGTGCACTGTCCTATGCCGCAGAATATCCCTCTCGGCTCATGACTTTTGTGGGTGTGGCGGTGTACCTTGATACCATTCGCCATCAGAACAGCCGCAATCATTTCCCCCTTAATTGCTGTGAGTGTTTTACCGTCCACTGTGATTTCGACCAGCTCTTCCGGCTCCTGATCACCTAGAATCGGATGTTTTGTGACTCTCAAATCTTCCATACCGTTTCATTCTCCTTTCTTCTTTTCACGCTATTTCAACTGGAATCCTGTCTGGAACACGTCGTCCGGCTCCAAAATAAATGTATGAATACCCGTTACCCATGCACTTCCTGTAACTTCCGGAATTACCGCCGGTATACCTGCAACTTCTGAATCATCAATATACTTGCAGACGAACTGGCTTCCTATGATGCTTTCATGTACAAATTGCTCTCCCTTTTTAATCTCGCCCTTGCTGGCCAGTATAGCCAGTTTTGCGGATGTTCCGGTGCCGCACGGAGAACGGTCGATTGCCCCCGGAGGTATAACTACTGCGTTGCGGACCGGCTTTTCCGTTCCAATGTGCCCTTCATAGAACTCCACATGTGTCACATGGTTTTCAAAAGCAATTTCCGGATGGCAGACCTCAATCTGTTCATTTATCGCTTCCTTTAATATGTTGCCGACTCTTATAATCTCACTTGCCTGTTCCGGCACAATATGAAGTCCGAACTTCTCAGCAGGAAGGATTGCGTAAATGTTGCCGCCGTAAGCAATATCCAGCTGAACATCCCCGTACTCTTCCGTATGTACCACAGCGTCTTTCTTCATGACAAACGCGGGAGCATTGACAAAGGTAACATTGACAGCCCGATTATTCTCCACTTTAATCTGAAGCTTTACCAGCCCCGCCGGTGTGTCAAGTGTCACATAAGTGTAAGGCTCTTTGACATCTACCATGCCTGACTCTACGAGAGCGGTACCCACTCCGATTGTGTCATGTCCACACATCGGCATCCATCCGCCCACTTCAAAATATAAAACTCCTACATCAGCTGCTTTATTGCACGGAGGCATGATAATAGTTCCGGACATTACGTCGTTTCCCCTAGGCTCATAAGTGAGAAGCTTCCGCACCCAGTCCCCTTCTGTAGCCATGTACTCCATCTTCTCCACCATGGTGTCTCCCGGAATCGCCGAAATACCGCCTACGACATTTCTGGTCGGCTCCCCACAGGTGTGGGTGTCAATCGTGTGAAACGTCTTCTTAATGTTCATAATCTTTCTCCTTTCATATCCCCTGTCGAATCGTTCATCTGCCGTCTTATACCGACATCCGTTCTATACCTTGACTATACCACGGTCTAATTTCACTGTCAACGAAATATTTTCACATTTGTAAAAATATTTTTATGTTTGTGAAATTTTTGTCTTTTGATTTTTTGCGTTATGGTCTACATTGTAATTCAGTATTTATAAGGTTTATATGTATTTTTATAATTTTTAGTACAATTTATACAATATTTCTTCTCCCTCATTTTTTACCATTTTTCACAATTATGAAATATTCATTGTCAAACATTAAACAAATAAAAGGGTGGCGTTTCAGACTGTTTTGGTAGAATTCGTTGACACACAAGTAGAATTTTAGTAAGATGAGGACAAAGAAATGGAGGAATATTTATGGCTGCAAGCACCCCGATCGGACTTCAGATAAAAACAATACGCACGAGAAATAATATGACATTAAAACAATTGAGTGAGCAGACGGACCTTTCTATCGGTTTTCTCTCCCAATTAGAGCGAGGCATGTCCTCCGTGGCGATTGATTCATTAGAAAAAATCGCCGAAGCGCTGGATGTGCCGCTCACCAGCTTTTTCAATGAAGTTCCCAGAAAAAATCAGGACCCGGTCGTACACAACTTCGAACTTCAGGCCACCCCAGTAAGCGAGCAGATTTTTCAATATATATTATCCAACGACGAGATGGGCTTCGGGCTTCTTCCGCGTATCTTTACGCTGATGCCCTTCGCCAATTTTGACGCTGATGATCTGGAAATGTACAGCCATGCCGGGGAAGAATTCATCTATGTGCTGGAAGGGATTGTCACTTTGTTCATCGGGACAAGACAGTATACCCTGTATCCGGGGGACAGCGTACAGATTCACTCTACCGAGCCTCACAATTGGATGAACAGCACCAATAAAGTGGCGAAGCTCTTATCCATCAACACCCCCAACCCCTTCCGCCATCCGGAACCCGGACATATTCTTCCGTAAACCGCACATTGTGCGTATTCCACGGAGAGGTTTTTATAACATAGGGAACAAAGTTTTTATAGAAAAAAGCGTTGGAGAATCATAAGATTCTTCCAACGCTTTTCATTTTTCCAAACCAATCTAAAAATTCCATAAAAGAAAACAGACAAGCCCAGACTGTACCGTCAAAATAAGAGGAATGCCTATAGAAAACTTCTTTTTCCGCGTTTTATGATGAAAGACTGCCATGCCCAGCAGTGCCCCGGCAGAACCTCCCAATAGAGCAAGGGCGAGAAGCGTTTTTTCCGGTATACGCCATGCATTCTTTTTCGCTTTCCTTTTATCTATTCCAAATGCACAAAAAGCCGCCACATTTATTATAAGCAGATAAGCAGCAATCATTTTATATATCATTGGCATCCAGACCGCCCCCGATCTCTTCTCTCAAGAAAAAGGAATAAATAATCTTTTCCTTCACCGGCTTTTCCGTCATCTGCTGCAGGGCACGTCCGTACAAATGAAGCTGCTCTTGATATTTCTCCACCAGTTCTTGCCCGTCCGACACTCGGTCTGTCTTATAATCGAGTACGGTGATCCCATCCTCTTCTTCAAAATAGACATCTATAATTCCCTGAATCAGCACCACTTCATCGGCATCTGTTTCCGGATAGACCTCTCTGGCATCCACCCCAAAAACAAACGGCTGCTCTTTATGCAGTTTACCGCTTCTGGCCGCCCGCTGCATCCGCCTCCCACTCCTGCTATTCAGGAAGCACAGCATATCGTCACAGCGTATGCAGCTCACTTCCTCTTGGCTCATCCTGCCATCCTGCCGGAATCTCTCCATGGCCTCTTTCAGCTCAAGTTCCCCGTATTCCCTTGTAAAGTCCAGTAATTCTAAGAACCTATGATATGCGCTCCCTCTGGACGCACCCTTTAGCTCTTCCTCTTGCTGCAGGAAACCGGGTATCAGCGGCACCACATCCGCCTCTTCCACCAACTCTTCGCCGGTTTCGCTCACATCCTCCGCAAGGGCTGCCCGTTTTTTCAACTCTGACACCGTGAACTTTAATTTCAATTGCGCTTCCCCTTCATATGGATACTGATAGGAAAACTGTTCCGACAGCCTTTCTGCAAATTCCTTGTCCCGTACTGCAAGGGGGCTGTCTTCCTCCGCGATTGCGGGCAGCAAGATATCCTTATCCAGAACCTCCGCTTCCTCCTTCGCCCTTTCTTCCTCATCCAGCTCTTCCAAACTGACCATTTTCACGGAAATCGGCACTTCTTTCGAAATTCCGGCCACTGCCGGCAGCACCCAGTCATAGTAAGAACGGGCGCCCGTAAGACGTGTATAAGGAAGGGCGCTTCTCCCTCCACGTAGTCCCGCACTGGGCTCCAGCATTTTTTCTACCTTTGACGCGGTTCCAATCATAATCAGCTTTTCTTTTGCCCGGGTCAGGGCGACGTAAAGGACGCGTAGTTCTTCCGCAAGGTTCTCAAGCCCAGTTTCCGTCTGAATGACCTTCTTCAAAAGCGATGGGCACTTCGTACGCCGTTGGATATCCACCGCATCGATGCCAATCCCCAGCTCCGGATGCAGCACAACACTGGCCCGTACATCCTGTGTATTGAACTGCTTTCCCATTCCTGCCACAATCACAATGGGAAATTCCAGCCCCTTACTTTTATGAATACTCATAAGCCGCACCGCATTCGTCTTCTCATCATAGATTCCCGCTTCGCCATAGTCCACATCATATTTCTGCAGCTGGCCGATGTAACGGACAAAGTGAAACAATCCTTTGTAGCTGGTAGCCTCAAAAGCCTTGGCCCGGTTCAGCAGCATTTCCAGATTGGCAAGCCTCTGCTCTCCGGCGGGCATAGCCGCCACATAATTGCGGTATCCGGTCTCTGTTACAATCTGCTCCAAGAGTTCATGGATGGCAGTATAAGGTACTCTTTCCCTGAATTCGTCCATTTGGGCCAGAATTGCACGCAGCTTTTCCTGCAGCCTGTCAGGAACCCGCTCTAAATCTGCCGCCTTCCGAACCGCCAAATAAAACGGTTCCTGCGGCCATCCATTTCTTATCTCCGCCAGTTCCTCATTACTCAGTCCTCCAAAAGGTGATTTTAAAACAGCGGTCAGAGGGATGTCCTGCCGGTAATTGTCAAGAATCCGCAGATAGTCCAGCATCCATCCGATTTCCAGCGTCTCAAAGTAGCCCTCCTTAGAGCCTGCAAACGCGGGAATGCCCTCTTCTGCAAGGACTCTGGCGAACACATCCGTCCAGCCCTTTAGGCTTCGAGTAAGGATTACGATATCACTGTAACACATCGGTCTGAAGTGTCCTGCCTCTTTATCCCATACCTTCTGCTGCTCCATCAGCCGGTGAATCCGGGCAGCCGATGCCCGCGCCTCCAGCACTCGAAGCTCCTCTGTAGTCTTTTTTCCCTCCATCTCCTCGCCGTCTGTCTCAATCACAAGGATTTCTGTTCCATTACCCGGCTGTTCTTCATAGGCCGCCCCCACATAGAGGGCCGCATTGTCATCGTAGGCAATTCCTCCAAATCCCTCCGTCATAATCCGGCGGAAAATGGCATTAGCGCTATCCAGCACTTCCCTCCTGCTTCGGAAATTCTTATGCAGATCTATCCTGCGGCAATCTCCTTCCTCCGCCGTACTATACGTGTGGTATTTTTCCATAAACAGCTCCGGTCTGGACAGGCGGAAGCGATAGATGCTCTGCTTCACATCCCCCACCATGAATAAGTTGTTTTCCCCCCTGCCCACACGGGAGACACTGGTGAGTATTGCCTCTTGAATCAGGTTACTGTCCTGATACTCATCGATCATCACTTCTACAAACTGCTCCTGATATTCTTCGGCCGCCTCAGAGGGCACACGCTTCCCGTCCTCCACCCGCGTCAGAATCCGGAGGGCAAACTGCTCCATATCACGAAAATCTATGAGGCCCCGGGACGCTTTTTTCTCTGCAAACGCTTTTTGAAATTCCTTGACAAGAGCCGTCAGCATCCCTGCCACCGGTCGGCACATCTGCATATCTGCCCGCATCTCCTTGGGCTCTTGGAAAAAATAGGTGTCCTTGATACTGCTAATCGTCTTTTTCCACCGCTCCCGCAGTTCTTTCACTGCCTCGGTCTTCTCTTCCTCTATCGTTTTATCTCTGTTGGCCGCGAGACGGGCGAAGGCTAACTTATTCGCGCCGCCAAATGCCAAGAACAGCTCCTCATAGGCCTCCGCCTGTAGAATCCGCTCCACGATCTCCTCATCGGACTCCACCGCAGCCGCATACATATAGGGCCCGCCTTCTTCAAGGCACAATTGCTTTGCCTCCTGTATATCGTTAAGAACATCCTCCATGCATTTGCGGATATAGGATACTGCCCTGCGCATCAGCGGCCCTTCCTCTTCCAAACCAGATTCATAAGCCTCTGCGCAGAAATCCAGCCATTCCTCCGGCTCCGGGTAACTGCCCGCAAATTCATAGAGGGTCAAGATAATCTCCTCCAGTCTGGCGTCCTCGCGTCCAGTGGCAAAGCTCTCCACAAATTGCAGGAACTGCTCATCCGCCTCCTCATATCTAGCCTCCAGCATTTCCTGCATAACGTCCTGCTTCAAGAGCTTTAATTCCCCTTCTTCCGCAATACGAAACCCCGGATCCAGATTGATGGTATGAAAATATTCCTTGATGACCGAGAGACAGAAGCTGTGAATCGTTGTAATCTTGGCCGTATGGATAAGGGCGGACTGCTTCTTAAGGTGTGTATTGTCCGGCTGTTCATTCAACGCTTTCTCGATGGCCGCGCCGATACGCTCCTTCATCTCCGCCGCAGCCGCCTCCGTATAAGTCACTACCAAAAGCCGGTCCACATCCACCGCCGGAGTCTCCCGGGTCAGCCTGCCTATGATGCGCTCCACCAAAACGGCCGTCTTACCTGAGCCTGCCGCCGCAGAGACCAATATGTTCTTATCCCGGATATTAATGACCTGCTCTTGTTCTTTCGTCCATGTTGTCCCCATCTCCTGCGGCGCCTCCTTCCATTCGACTATCCTCATCCGATGTCTTATCCGATTTCCGGTCTTCTATCCTTTCAATCACTTCCTCCTGACTCAGCTTCGCCAGCTTCCGGTACTCATACCCTTCGATTCGCTCGTCAAACCCACATATATTTCGGAACCGGCAGAAATCGCAGCCCGTATTCTGCCCCATGGCATAGGGCGCCGCGTCCGCCTCGCCTTCTGTCATCGCCCGCCTCAGCTCTTTCCGCTTCTCCCCGGAGTACCGGAGCACTTCCCCGAACTCTTCGGCGCTCAATGTTTTCGAGGTTTTGCTGTATCCAGCTTTCGTCCGGGCCACCGGTATGACGGAGGATGTGCCTGAGAACTCCTTGTCCAGTCTCCGCACGACCGCATCGTCACCATTTACAATCCCATCCAGACGAAGCTCCTTCAAAATGGCCTCGTTCAGCTTCTCCTCATCTATCTCTTTATCCACCACCGGATCCTTCATACGATAGTAAAAAATACCTGCGGGAACCGCCTTTTTCCCCGGATGTTTCTGCTCTTCAAGCTTCAAGGCTTCCTCCATATACACTACAAGCTGCAGCTGAAGTCCGTAATAAAAGGCTGCCATATCAAAGGCTTTCGCCCCGGTCTTATAATCCAGTACCTTCACATACACTTCGTCTTTGTTTTCGCAAATATCAATACGGTCAATCTTGCCGCTGGCAAAACTTACCTCGTATCCCTCGGGCTTGAACTCCCCGCGCTCCAGCTGGCGTGTCAGCCCCCATACTGTTCTCGTGAGCATCCGCTTCATGCGGGGAATCATATACGCATTGCGGGCGGAGCTGTACAGAACCGTGTTGCTGTAATCCACGATGCTCTCCTCCACGCTCTCCTCCACGAACTGCCGCTGCTTCTCCTCCGGAAGCGCCGTCCAATCCCCGGATTCCTTCTCCACTTTGCGGGCATAGTGCTCCAGTGAACGGTGAAACACGTTTCCGAAATCGACCGCGGCAAACTCATACTCCTCCCGCTCCCGCAGCCGCAGCCCATAAGTAAGAAAATGGGCACAGGCGCAGGCAGTAAAACGCTCCAATCTGGTAACGCTGGGTTCGTTATCTCCATACAGCTCCTTGGCGGTTTGCGGCTTCACTCCATCCTTCTGCTTCCGGTAACAGCTGGCTTCCACCAGCCTCTCTATCCCCTGCCTCCATTCCGGGCGGTTTATATACCATCTGTACAATTCCTGCCAAGGCCCCTCTTGGGCAAGCCTCATATCCCGCAATCCTTCAATCACAAAATCAACACCTGTACGAGGGGTCAGTTCCATATAGGACAGCCCGTACTGTTCCATATCAAATACGGTGACATCCGGAAACATACGGCGGACGTCATAGATTAAGTAGGCAGGGCGCAGCCCCTTCCCGTCCGCCCCCACTTTGCTGTAGAACAAGTCCAGCTCTTGTGTAGGCTTTGTCATGTGCAGATAGAGATAGAACTTTTGAATATACGTCTTTTCCTTCGCTCCCGGAGCCAGCGTGATTCCTTCTCTTTCAAAACGCTCCCGGTCCCACTCGGACAGCAAGCCGCCGCCCGCCGCCGTCCCCGGAATCAGGGTGTCATTTACCCCCAGCATGAATAGGGCCTTTATATCCTTCAACCTTGTCCGCTCAATATCTCCGGCCGTGACCTCGTCAATGCTCGGGGGAATCACGCCCACCCGGGCTTCCTCGAATCCCGCGTCAAGCAGCCGGCTATACTCTGCCAGCGACATTGGTTCCTCCCCCAAAAGCCCCACGAACTTGTCAAACAGCTCCATCACTACCCGGTATATCTGGGCATATTCCCGGGCAAGGGCTAATTCTCCCGCTTCCGCAAACAGTTCTTCCTGCATCTTCATCTTTTTCTGCATGTCTTCTCTTACAAAAAAATAATAGAGCGCCTCCGTCATATCCCGCACGGTCTTTCTGCGCTGCTTGAGGACAAACATCAACTCGTCCATCATTTCTATAAAACGGACCCTGAGTCCATTGAGCAGCTCCAGCTCTTCCTCCGTCGTATCCTTCGCCCTGCGGAGCCATTTTTCCTGCCACTTTTTGTATCCCCGCATGCCCAGCGCAAGTACATAATTTTCCAACCTGTCTATCTCATCCGCCGTAAATCCGGCCAGACCGGTCCTCAAAAAGCGGAATACACTCTCGTACGTAAAATTCTGTTCCGCCATCGCAAGCAGGCTGCGAACATATTCCACAAACGAATTCTGCAGGACATTCCGTTTATAGTCCAAAAATACCGGTATGTTATATTTCTCGAACTCTGCCTCAATCTCATCGGCATAGACCGTCATATCACTGGCAATCACTCCGATATCTCGGTACCGGTAGCCTTTTTTCCGCACCAGCGCGCGTATCCGCTGCGCCGCGGCTGCCACCTCCTCCTTCGGATTTCTCGCGCAATAAATACGCACGGCACTCTGCCTGCAGCCGTAAGTCTTGTTTCCGTACCGAAAGAGCTCCGATTCCAAAAACGCCAGCGGTTCATTGTCCCGGAACCGATAGACCGGCTTTTCATACAGGCACACCGGCTCCTCCACCCAGACCTTTTCTTCCTTGGCGATTTTCGTCAAACTGATGACCGTCTGCTTGCTCATGGCGAACAGTTGGTATTTATCCTGCAGTACATAAGGATCTTCCCGCTCATCCAGCGTAACCGTAACAAATACCTTCCGGCAGTGCCGCAGCATCTCACGCAGCACTTTATTCTGCACCGGAGTAAATCCCGTAAATCCGTCAAGGGCGATTACGCTGTTTTTCAATATCTCCGACTTACCCACCGCCCCGCAGAGCACATCCAAAAGCTCTTCTTTCGTGATATATTTGTCCGCCAGATAATCCTCGAACTCCTGATATACCGTCTGGATATCCTGCAGCTTATAGTACAGATAAGACTCATCGGAAACGGCCTCCAGCATCGCGTCCATTCCGTCCGGCTGTATATTATACTGCGTCAGCTCCGATATCACCGACTTCACTTCGCTGATATAGCCCGGCTTTTTCAGATTCCCCTTCAAAACACGGAGGGAATCCTCCACTTTGCCGGCAGCCTTCCTCAGAATCAGGTTCTTTCCCTCATCATCCAACACATCCGCCCGTCCTTCTCCCGTCTCCTCAAATATGCGGAAGGCAAGCCGCGCAAAGCTCAGCACATCAATATTCATAATCCCCTGCCTTGGGTGTCGCAGGACAAGCTCTTTTTGTGTCTGCATAGTAAACTGCTCCGGCACAAGGGCAATATAATTGATGTTCGGATATTTGATTGACTCCTGTATGATATGCTCATATAAATAATGGGACTTCCCCGATCCGGAATTCCCAAAAATAAATTGCAAAGACATAATACCCACAGTCCTTTTCTTAAATGAGACAGGCAGAGCCGGCTGACGCCGCTCTGCCGCCTGTTATTTTATAGTTTTCCGTAGATTTCTTTCGGCACATAGGCCCTTACGTATATTCCGTCTTCCCGGCATTCTTCTTCCATGAGCTCTCCGTATTTACGGATGAGCTGGATTTTCCCGGCTTCCGGGTACGGATATACCCGCTCTACATAAATCTTCTGTTCCCGGAGGATATCTTCTATAGCGGCCAGCAGCTGCTCCAGTCCCTGCTGCTTCTTCGCAGATATCTGCACCGTCTTATCCGCCTTAAAATCGCGGACGAGCACCTCCTGACCTGTCCGGTCAATCTTATTAAAAGCCGTAATCACAGGCTTATTCATCACTTCCAGTCTCTGCAGTGTCTCATAGACCACATACATTTGATCGTCCATCTGCGGATTGGAAGTGTCCACCACATGCAGGATAATATCTGCATATCTGGCTTCCTCCAGCGTACTCTTAAATGCCTCGATCAGATGATGCGGAAGCTTCCTGATGAACCCGACCGTATCCGTAAGCAGGATTTCCTGCCCGCTTGGCAGCTTCAAGTTCCTCGTGGTCGGATCCAGCGTGGCGAAGAGCTGATCCTCCTCCAGCACCTTTGCATCTGTCAGTGTATTGAGCAGCGTAGACTTTCCTGCGTTAGTATATCCCACAATAGCGATGACGGGCATATGGCTGCGGCTGCGCTGTTCTCTCGTAACTTCACGGTGCCGCTTCACATCCTTCAGCTCCCGGTTCAATTGTGCGATACGGCTTTTGATCAGACGCCTGTCCATCTCCAGCTTCTTTTCACCGGGCCCTCTGGTACCGATACCGCCGCCCAGACGGGACATGGCCTTTCCATAACCGGCCAGACGGGACTGCCTGTACTTGAGCTGGGCCAGCTCCACCTGAATCTTCCCTTCACTGGTAGACGCCCGCGCCGCAAAAATATCCAAGATTACCAAGGTTCTATCCATGACCTTCGTGTCCAGTTCATCCGTCAGATTCCCCATCTGGGCAGGACTCAATTCATCATCACAGACAATGCCGGTGGCCTCATATTCCCAAATCAGCTCTTTAATCTCCTCTATCTTGCCCTTGCCCACATAGGTGCCCGGATGCACCGCCTCTCGATTCTGGATGACCCGCGCCACAGACGTAGCCCCGGCAGTCTTCACCAAATCCTTCAGCTCATCCAAAGAGCGCTCCGTATCATCATGCTCGCCCGTGCGCACCCCTACCAAAATCACTCGTTCTTCTTTTTCCGTCAAATCATATACCGGCATATCTGCCTCCCATTTTCATTCTTCTGCTACTCTTTAGGCGCCTGTGTCTTCAAAAATGCCAGCTCCTTTGCCGCCTTCTCGTCGTCCGGGTATTTCGCCACATATCCTTCCAGTTTCTGCAGAGCCTTTCCATAATCGCCGTCCGCCTCATATGCGGCAATCTCATTAAATGCCATCTCCTGCATCAGCTCTTCACTGGCCCCCTCTTTCATCTGCCCGTTCATAAAATAAAAAGCTGCCTTTTTATAGGATTCCGCCTTCATCTCACAGATTCCAAGCATATTATAAATCGTAGCAGTCTTCTCTGTCCCATTGTCCAGCGCGCTCTGAAAAGCCTCCGACGCTTTTTCATAGTCCTCCTGCTCCCAGTAACAGATGCCGAGGCCTCGATAAGCTTCTCCTAAATTCTCACCCTTATCAACCGCCTTTTGAAAATTCTCTGCCGCCTCTGTGTATTTTGCTTCCTTAAAAAGCTCCAATCCATCCTCCACAGCATCCGCACAGCCAGCAAGCCCAATACAGGCTGCCGCAAGCAGCGCCGCAAGAATCTGTTTCTTTCTTCCAGTCTTCATTCTATACTCCTAATAGTTCTCTCGTTATCACATCATCAGTCTACCGGATATTTCACAATAGATATAGCGTTCAATAAAGACACGAACATAACCACCAAATCGGCAGCCAACGCTGTCCACAGCCCCATATATCCCGGGATACAGAACAACAGAACGACAGCCTTTGTTGCAAAGGCCAAAATCAAATTACTTCTAACTACCTGCACCGTCTCTTTTGCCAGCTTAATGATATCTATAATTTTCGAAATATCGTCTTCCATGAGAACAACGTCTGCCGCCTCGATAGCCGCGTCAGAGCCAAAAGCCCCCATTGCGATTCCAATATCAGCCTCCGTCAGGACAAGCGCGTCGTTGATACCATCTCCGACGAACACCACCTTCTCTTTATCCCCTTGAATCTGCTTGAACTCTGTCAGATGTTCCAGCTTCTCCTCAGGCAGTAAATTGGCGTAAGCATAGTCCATATCCAGATCCCACGCCACCTTTCTCGCCGCTGCCACACGGTCTCCCGTCAGCATCACCAGCACCGCGTGAAACTTCTTCTGCAGCCATTCCATTGTAGAATAGGCCTCTTCCTTTATCATATCCTCTGCGACAATATAGCCCGCATACACTTTATCTATCACCACATGGAGCACCGTTCCGGAACTTTCCACATGGGCATATTCTACTTTCTGCTTCTCAGCCATGCGGCGGTTGCCGATATGTACTCTTTTTCCCTCGACCGTCGCGCTGACCCCATACCCCGCCGTCTCCTTCACGGATTTAATCTGCTTTTTATCTATCGGCTTTTGGTATGCTTCCTGAAGGGATTTGGCTATCGGATGATTCGAATAACACTCCGCGTAAGCCGCCATTTTAAGCAGCTCCTCCGCCTCCATCCCCGCTTCCGGGTGCACCTCTGTCACGGCAAACACGCCTTCTGTCAAAGTCCCCGTCTTATCAAATATAAAAATGTCCGACTGGGTAAGGAGCTCCAGAAAATGTCCGCCCTTTACAATCACACCATGCTTTGCAGCCGCCGCAATACCGCCTAGATAAGCCAGCGGCTCGCTGATCAAAAGCCCGCACGGGCAGGCCGCAATCAGAAATATCAGCCCTCTGTATATCCACTCATGCCAATGTCCCCACGCAAAACTCAGCGGCGGCACGACAGCAATGAAAAAAGCAGCCAGTGTTACGATTGGTGTATAAATATGCATAAATCGCTTAACGGGAGTGACCTGCTTTACCTTTTCCTGCCCGGCAGCCTCCACCATCTCCATAATCCGGGAAACGGTAGAATCTTCATAAGTCTTGGTCACCCGCAGTTCTACAGCTCCCGTCAGATTAATGCTTCCGCTGTAAATCTTATCTCCAACTCCCACTGCCCGGGGAATCGTCTCTCCCGTCAGGGCCTGTGTGTCCAGCGTGGTCGCCCCCGCCGTCACGATTCCGTCGATAGGAACTTTCTCTCCGGGTTTTACCACTACAATATTGCGCAGCTTAAGTTCGGAAGGATCGACCTCCACTTCTTTTCCCCGAACCTTTCTAATAGCAGTCACCGGACGGATATCGATAAAATCCTGAATAAATTTCTTCGAGCGCCGCACCGTCCGGTTCTCCGCGATACCTGCCAGAGCAAACATCAGCAGCACTGCGTCCGCCTCTATATACCGTCCGACTCCCATGGCTCCCGCCGTGGCCAATACAATCAGGACATTCTCATTAAAATACTGTCTCTGCTCAATGTTTGCCACTACCCTTCGGAATACAGAAAATCCAATCAGAAGGTACGCCTCGGCAAACAACGCAAACTCTAAACCGCCCCTCAGCTTATATTTTATTGATAAAATGACAGCCCCGGCATACACAACTATTCCTATGCCAAGTACTATCCATTGTTTTTTTCCCTCATCTGCCATCAATCCAATGCCTCTTCATTCTAAAACTTGGCGCACCTCCACTTACTCAGAGATGTGCTCCATTCCCTGATTCATAATCGTCTGAATATGACTGTCTGCCAGAGAATAAAAAACAGTCTTCCCTTCCCTTCGGTTCTTCACGAGCTTCATCTGCTTCAAAAGACGGAGCTGATGAGATATGGCCGACTGTGTCATGCCCAGCACCTGAGCCAAATCACAGACACACATTTCCGTCTGGAAAAGTACACATAAAATCCGGATTCTTGTAGTATCTGCAAATACTTTGAAAAAATCCGCCAAATCCTTTAAAACCTCTTCATCCGGAATATGCCCTTCCACTTTGTGGACTAGTTCTTCATGAATGTGTACAGTATCACAACATTCCGCTTCCATCTTTTTCATGTTTACCCCTTTCATATGAATATTCATTCATGTATCTATTATGCCAAATGTAGAAGACATGGTCAACTATTTAACAAAAATGACACCAAAATTACGAAATTCTTAATCTTGGTGTCACACAATCTTTATATTTAAGTTTGGCGTGTTCTGTTCTCACAGCTCGTCTATCTGCCAGTCTATTGGCTCCACCCCGTGTTCCTCCAGAAACCTGTTGGCCTGACTGAACGGACGGCTTCCGAAGAATCCTCTGTAGGCCGAGAGTGGGCTTGGATGCGGCGCCTCCAAGATCAGATGGTTGGGATTATTCAGCATCTGCTTTTTCATCTGCGCCGGCCTCCCCCATAAGATAAAGACAATCGGCCGGTCTTGTGCATTCAACGCCGTGATTGCCGCGTCCGTAAACTCTTCCCAGCCAATTCCCCGGTGGGAGTTCGCCTGATGTGCCCGCACCGTGAGTACCGTATTCAACAAAAGCACCCCTTGTTTAGCCCATTTCGTCAAGTAACCATGACTCGGTATCGTACAGCCCAAATCGTCATGCAACTCCTGATATATGTTGACAAGAGACGGCGGAATTTCCACCTCTGGTTTTACCGAGAAACAAAGCCCATGCGCCTGTCCGTCACCATGATACGGGTCCTGCCCCAGAATGACTACCTTGACATCCTTAAGGGGCGTCAAGTGAAACGCATTGAAAATATCGTCCGCCGGGGGATACACCCTGCGGGTACGGTATTCCTGATTCACAGTCTGAAATAATTTCTTATAGTAAGGCTTCTTAAATTCTTCTTTCAGAGCCTCCAGCCAGTCATTATTAATTGCTCCCATAGTCCTCACTCTTTCCTTACAGGCGCACAGGCACGCCCTTTTCTCTTAAGTATTCTTTTACTTCCCTGATCTCTAATTCTTTATAATGGAACAGTGATGCCGCAAGCGCTGCATCCGCCCTGCCCTTTTCACTGAGCGCGTCATAAAAATGGGACAGCTCACCGGCGCCCCCGGAAGCGATAACCGGAATGGACACCGTCTCCGCGATGGTTCTGGTGAGTTCCAGATCATACCCCGCCTTCGTGCCGTCGCAGTCCATGCTGGTCAGCAGAATCTCCCCGGCTCCAAGCTTCTCCACACGGGCCGCCCACTCGACCGCGTCGATTCCCATGTCAATCCGTCCGCCGTTCTTATAGATATTCCATCCGCTTCCATCCTCACGCCTCTTGGCATCAATGGCTACTACCACACACTGGCTGCCGAACTTATCGGCCGCTTCACTGACCAGCACCGGGCNCATCCGCTTCCATCCTCACGCCTCTTGGCATCAATGGCTACTACCACACACTGGCTGCCGAACTTATCGGCCGCTTCACTGACCAGCACCGGGCGGTTGATTGCGGAAGAATTAATGGATATCTTATCCGCTCCCTCTCGGAGCAGTGCCTTAAAATCATCTACTGTACGAATCCCGCCGCCCACAGTGAAAGGTATGAACACAGTCTCCGCAACCTTGCGCACCATATCCACCACTGTATTTCTGGCATCAGAAGACGCGGTGATATCAAGAAATACCAGCTCATCCGCCCCCGCCTTATCGTAAGCCTTGGCAATCTCTACCGGGTCTCCCGCATCCTTTAAATCTACAAAATTGACCCCTTTTACAACCCGCCCGTTTTTCACATCCAGACAGGGAATTATCCTTTTTGTAAACACAATCTTACCCTCCTACAATTCCACGAAGTTCTTCAATATATGAAGCCCTGTATCGCTGCTCTTTTCCGGATGAAATTGACACGCGAACACGTTCCCCTGCTCCACGGCCGCGTGAATCAAGGTACTGTATTCTGTCGTCGCTTTGACAATCCGCTCATCTGTCGCTTTTAAGTAATAAGAATGCACAAAATATACATAGGATTCATCATCTAATCCGCGAAACAGTCTTCCGTCATTTATAAGACGCAGGGAATTCCATCCCATATGGGGGATTTTAAGCCCTTCCATATCGGGGATTCTCAAAATTTCTCCGTTCAGCACGCCCAGTCCTTCAACCCCCGGCGCCTCATCACTGCGCTCAAACAAAAGCTGCAGGCCCAGACAAATTCCCAGAAGCGGCGTCTCTTTAGCTACGACTTCGTGAATCACCTTATCCATGCCATATTCTTTCAGCTTTTGCATCGCGTCGCCGAAAGCTCCCACTCCCGGCAGAATCACTTTATCTGCATTTAAGATTTGCTCCCTGTCCCGGGTGATGACCGGTTCCTCCCCCAGAGACAACAGCGCTTTTTCCACGCTTTTTATATTGCCCGCATCATAATCGATTATTGCTATCATCGTTTGTCCCTCATTCTTTTGTTTTCATTGTCCTCTATTATAAGGGAAACACTTTCACATTGCAATACAGGAAAGTGGAATTTCGCCGCATTTACTTCATGTCCAATTCGAACCAGAATTCCACTCCATTGTCATAGTTATGGAGTCCATAATCTTTCTGAAAAGATTCCATAATGGCTTTGACGATGGACAATCCTATGCCGTTGCCGCCGTACTCTCTGGTACGTGCCTTATCCACCTTATAGAATTTATCCCAGATCTGCTCCACGTCTTCTTCCGGAATAGGGGCGCCAGTATTGAACACACTGATTCTTGCAATGTTATCTGTTTTTCGGATCTTAATCTCGATGACCTTCTCCCCGTCCACATGGTTCAGTGCATTGTTAAAATAATTCCTCACGACCTGCTCTACCTTGAATTCATCTCCCCAGACGTAGACTGCCTCTTCTTCCCTAAATATCACGTGGGCATCCTTCTGCTCAATCAGAATCTCACTGCTCTCCACGACGCCGCGGATTAAATCAACAATGTCGAACCGCTCGAACTGTACGTCATCCTCACCGAACTCCAGCTGGTTCAACGTCAAAAGGTTCTTCACCATCTGATTCATCTTCGCCGCCTCATCCATTATGACATCACAGTAAAACTCACGGCTCTCAGGATCGTCGCTGATTCCCTCCTTCAGGCCTTCTGCGTAGCCTTGTATGAGCGCGATAGGAGTCTTCAGCTCGTGAGATACATTGCCAAGGAATTCCGTCCGCATCTGTTCAAGCTTTTCCTTCTGTTCAATATCCTTCTGAAGCTCATAATTGGCCTTCTTCAAATCCGAGATGGTACTCTCTAATGTCTCCGACATAATATTAAAATTCTGGCCCAACACACCAATCTCGTTGCTTCCCCCGCTCGTGTATTTAGCCTCAAAATCTAAATCAGCCATATCCTGAGACAATCTTGCCAGCTCTAAAATGGGGTCGGTCAGCCTCTTCGAAAAATACCAGGCAAGAAGGATGCTTACCCCAATGACGAACATACCTACCACCGCGATAAATTTATTGAACACATCCACACTGTCCCGGATACTTTCAAGCGGACTCATCAGAATGCAAGTATCTCCATTGCTGAATCTTCCCCACATAGCCAGATAATCTGTCGCATCTTTGGGCGAGCTGATCTTCCCCACCTCATAATTGTCCGTCTTGTTCAAAGTGCTTTTCTTAATTTTGTCAAATGTCAGCCCTGCCAGCAGATTCTCCATCATACTGTGATCCTTCGCATTACTGTACATCTTGCCGTCCACTTGAATCTTCACAAGCAGAGAAATATTATTCTGCTGCGCGAACATGCCCAGAGATTCATTGACCGAATCCTCCATCAGGGTATCTTCCACCGCAGCCACTTCCAACTGCTCATATAAATTCACAAACTTGGTCTGCTTGTCCGCAATATAGTAGCGCTCTAAAAAATTGCCGTTAATCACCAAAAACACAACAATCATCAATGCCACAAGACCGACAAATACGGTTATCATCTGCCGTTTAATTGAATGCTTCATCTTATTCTACCTCGAATTTGTAACCCATGCCCCAAATTGTCTTGATATATTCTCCCTTTTCTCCCAGCTTGCTTCTCAGCTTCTTCACATGGGTATCAATCGTTCTTGCATCTCCAAAATAGTCATAGTTCCACACATTGTTCAATATCTTCTCTCTGGAGAGTGCAAGCCCCTGATTCTCAATGAAGTATGTAAGAAGCTCGAACTCTTTATAGCTCAAGTCCACAGACTCGCCGTTAATCTTGACCATATGAGCCGCCTTATCTACTTCAATCCCACCAGCGTTCACCACGTCGTCACTGGCAAGTGCGTTCGTTCTTCTTAAAATCGCCTCCACTCTGGCGACCAAAATCTTCGGGCTGAAAGGCTTGGAGATATATTCATCCACACCAAGTTCAAATCCCTGCAGCTCATCCCGCTCTTCCCCTCTTGCCGTCAGCATGATAATCGGTACCTTAGATTCCTTTCGTATCTCCCTGCAGGTCTGCCATCCATCCATTTTGGGCATCATGACATCCAATATAATCAGCGCGATATCTTTATGTTCATAGAAAATGTCCAGAGCCTCCAGACCATCCCCCGCTTCTAGCACCGCAAACCCTTCCCTTTCTAGGAAGTCTTTCACCAGTTTACGCATCCTGCTTTCATCATCTACCACTAATATTTTCACCTTTTCCATTACTCATCTGCTCCTTCCCTCATTGGTGTATACATTACTTCCATGATACTTACTACTTTCTCATGTTTTTGAGTCCCAAAGTCATCCAATTGCATGCAAAGCATACATTGGATGACTTTTTGACTCTAGTATCATCTTATCAAACATTTGTGTTGTTTGTGTGAACGGGGCGGGGTGGTTATTGGCATATGGATAGTGTTCAGATTATAGTGCATTTGTATTGCAGGTCAGTATGTTCCCGTCGCTTTCGAAGATGATAGTCCCTTGTTGGTCTGTCCTGAATAGTTTGGCACCTGTTTTTTTTAGGCGTTTCAGCGTCCTCTTGTGTGGGTGTCCATAGTCGTTATTCTTCCCGCAGGATATCACTGCATATTCTGGGTCTACGGCTTTGAGAAAAGCGGTGGAATTGGCATCACTGCTCCCGTGATGACTTACTTTAAAAACATCGGAATGCAGGTAGATTCTGGAGTCAAGGAACTCTTCTTCCATCGCTTTGCTGGAATCACCGCACAGTAAAAAACTGTGTTTGCCGTTGCTTATGCGGATTCCCAATGATGAGTCGTTAATATCCGTATACTCCCGGTCGGCATCCGGCATCACGAAGATGAATCTGGCCTCCCCCAGATATCTGGTCTCTTTAAACTTAGGATGGGTCACGTGAAGTTCCCTATTCTCAGCCGCAATCAAGACATCGGTATAGCTCTGCGTCTCATAAGTCTGGTCCGGCAGAAACAATTCTCCTATTTCAAAATTGAGAATTACATCATCCATACTTCCAATGTGATCCTCATGGGCATGTGTCCCAATGGCATAATCCAGCCGCGTCACTCCTTGTTCTCTTAGATAAGATATGACATACTCTTTGTCATTATTGTTCCCCGCGTCTATCAGCATATTTTTACCGTCAGATTGAATCAAAATACAGTCTGCCTGCCCCACATCTAAAAAGTGTACCTTCAGGCTCCCTGCTGCATTTTGAGAAATGTCATAATTCGGAGCCGGCCTGTGATAAATAAGAATATATACGGCGGCGGCAATAAGAGCTATTATGCCCCCAATCAGACGCTTCCTCTGCCTGTGGCTATCTCCTCTTCTTTTTTCTCTGTTCTTTTTCCCCACTCAGCCAATCTCCTTCCGCTAATTTTCAATCGTATAGCCTTTTACTCCCTACATCATAGTATACGGATTGTTTTTATATTATGATGTCAGGATAATAAGATATTTTGTCCCTTGATGCCTATTGATTTACCTTATTATTTGTAGTAACTTTAATAAGAATACCATCCGCTTTACATATAAAAATCAAGGAGCATTGTACGATGAAACTAAATGCGAAACACACAATTTACGGCTGTTATATGGGTTATATTACACAGGCTGTCGTAAACAATCTTCCCCCTTTGTTATTCTTAACATTCCACCGGCAGTTCGGTGTTTCACTGGAAAAAATCAGTCTGCTGATTTCTGTTAATTTTTGTGTTCAGATTCTAGTGGATTTTTTATCTCCCCGTCTTATCAAGCGAATTGGTTACCGCCGCACCGGAGTTATCTCTTTTTTATTCACCATCGCAGGATTAAGTGGATTCTCATGGCTTCCCTTCCTGCTTCCCAGCGCATACGCAGGGTTGATTATCTGTATGTTTTTGAATGCCGTGGGCGGGGGAATCCTTGAGGTCATCATCAGCCCCATGCTAGAGGCTGCTCCCAGTGATAACAAGGAGTCCGCCATGAGTCTTCTTCATTCTTTCTACTGCTGGGGGCATATGGGAGTCGTTATTTTATCCACATGCTATTTTGCCGCGGCAGGTATCGATTCTTGGCGTCTTCTCCCTACGCTGTGGGCATTCATCCCTCTGTTCTCCGCCATCTGGTTTTTAAAAATACCAATTTTTGAAGTGCCCGGGGACAATGGGGAAGAAGGACTGCCCGGAGGACTATTCCGTAGTGGAATCTTCTGGGTGCTCTTTATATTAATGATCTGCTCCGGCGCTTCTGAGCACTCTATTGCCCAATGGTCTTCTATGTTCGCAGAAGAAGCACTGGGTATCAGCAAAACGGCAGGAGACTTGCTCGGCCCCTGCTCTTTCGCTTTCTGTATGGGACTGAGCCGTCTGTTATACGGCCTGAAGGGGCATAAACTTAATCTAAAGCACGGTCTTCTGGCTGCTTCCGGCCTCTGCGTCTGTGGGTATCTGATTACCGTGTATGCCCCAATTCCTGTGCTCTCTCTCGCAGGCTGTGCAGTATCCGGATTCGCGGTAGGCCTTATGTGGCCGGGAGTCTTCTCCCTCGCCGGGACGCTCTGCAGAGGCGGCGGCACTTTTATGTACGCTATGCTGGCTCTGGCCGGAGATGTGGGTTGCTCTGCCGGCCCTGCTGTGGTAGGCATCATCTCCGACACTTCCGGTTCCATGAAAAGCGGCATCCTGACCGCCATAGTATTTCCGGCCCTGATGCTGATTGTTATGTCCCTTCTGAACGGGCGGAAATCCCGTCCTCAGGCATAGGCGGCCCTTCCCTCCACGTTAGCAGGAAGGGACTTACGCCTTTTTATAACCGGTCGTTGTCACTGTGGCGGCGGCGTTACCCAGCTCGTCACTTACGATAATCCGGTAACAGCTGGTCGTCCTGCCATTTTTTACGCAGACCGCTTCCGCAGTCAGGAACTCTCCCTTTGGCGCGCCCAAATATGTAATGCTGGAGTTCAAGGACACCGTGCCAATCTCCTGCCAATTGGCAGCTACCGCAAACGCAAAATCAGCGATAGTAAATGAAACGCCTCCCATCACGGCTCCCATAGCATTCCTATGCCTGTCCTCTATCTTCAAACTACATTTTGCATAGTGATCCCCTATCTCATCAATTACTGCTCCATTCTCCGTGGCAAACCGATCGTTTTCAAATATGGCCCGCACTTCCTCCAAAGTTTTTTCCTGCATCATAATCTCCTCCTTCATGATATTTTTATTTTAGTTTCATTTTTTGTATAATTACCGCCATATTTCACATACTATGCCGAGGTGATTTTAATGGCGTCTTATGTAGCTCCAGAGATTCGGGATAAATTTGAATCTCTGTCCATCAATCTTAAAAACTGTATTCTCGAGCGCGATGTACAGCTGAACTCTATTCATGATCTCATCAACGTGCTGGAAGATATAGTAAAAGAAGGGGAAGCCGAGTAGGCCCCTTCCGTAAAACTTGTTATCATACAACAAAAAGTGCCGTAAACACGGCACTTTTTTAGTGGAGCCTAAGGGGAAGCAGTCGAACTCGGCGGCTTCCCCTTTAACAAAAGGGTCGCCGTCCGCTCCTTTCAGCATATCCCACGTGATTTCGGTCTTATCCTCCGAATACCACGAGGTCACGACCAGCTTTTCGTCGTAGAGATAAATCTTATCGACGAAATATTCCAATATCTTATCGCGCGTCTCCGGGTTGTCGAAGTCCGCGTGAAGGAACTTCTCGAAGTACGCCTTGATGCTGTGCTCGTCCTCGCACAGCGAGACCTTGACGTTCTCGGCCTGTATAGCGTCGTTCAGGGATGCCTTCTGCGCCTCAAGCTGGTTTAGGCGCTCTATGAGGGTGTCGCTGAGCGCACCGCCCTCGATTGCCTTCATCAGGTTCGCGATGCCCTTCTCGACCTCCTTGCGCTTCGCCTCCAGACCTTCGAGGTACCCCGTCTCCTTGTAATGCTCCTTGTAGTACACGGCGGCGTCCACCGCAAGGGACATCAGGTTCTCCGAGTCGTCGATGATGTGCCTCAGGACGTCGGTCACGAGGTCCTCAATCCAGTCCTTCTTGACCTTCTTCTTCGTGCACAGCTTCTTCCGCTGGGCGGAGCAATAGTAGTAGTAATACGTGCGCCCCGTCTTGCTCGTGCCCGAGACGCCTTGCATCGTCTCCCCGCACTCGCCGCAGTACAGCTTCCCGGTCAGCCAGTAGCGAGGAGCGCCATCCTCGTCCATTCCTCGCGCCCTCTGGGAACCCTTGCGCTTGTTCTCGGCGAGGCGCTTCTGCGCCCTGTCGAACGTCTCCCCGTCGACCAGAGCGGGCATCCCGCCGGGAACGACGAACTCGCCGTGCCTGTACTCGCCGATGTACGCGCGGTTCTTGAGCATCCTGTGCATCGTCTTCACACCGAAGGGGTTACCCCTCGACGTACGCAGACCGGCCTCGTTGAACTCGTCGCAGATGGACTGCATGGGTTCTCCTTCGGCGTACTTCGTGAACATCAACTGCACGAACGGCGCGGTATCGGGGTCTATGACGTACTTGCGCTTCTTGTCCACCTTCTCCGTCTTGAAGCCGAACACCTTATGGCCGTTGAAGTTCGCGTGCTCGGCGTTGAAGTCCATCCCTCGTTGGATGTGCACGGACAGGTTCCGGCTGTAATACTCCGCCAGAGCCTCCATCAGCCCCTCGATGAGGATTCCCTCGGCGGTGTCCGTCGGGATGTTCTCCGCCAGCAGGTGTATCTCGCACCCCGCGTCGCGAATCGTCTTCTTCGCCATCGCCAGCACGTACTTATCGCGACCCAGACGGTCGGTCTTCCACGCGATGAGGGTGTTCGGACGGATTTTTGCGACCTCCGACAACATCAGCTGGAATCCCGGACGGTCTTCCTTCGTGCCGGATATGGCCGCGTCCTCGTACTCTCGGACGATTTTCAGCCCGTGCGCGTCCGCCCATTCGTGGGCAAGCTCGCGCTGCTGTTCGATGCTCGCCTCGTTCTGCGAGTGGGAGGAGTAGCGATAGTACGCGATGGCGAGGTTGTTGTCGTTGAGCTTTGATTTCTTTCTCGCCAAATGAATCACCTCCATTCGTTTAGACACTTTCTATTTCAATCTCAATTGATTAAATGCTTTTTGATTAGTCCGCAAATGCTCAATTTGTGCTTTCTTCCGACTTGTCGGAACAATGCTCCTTCACCCACCCGTGGATGATTGCCGCGATGGTCGTGTTCCTCTCTGCTGCCATAATCTTCAGCTTTCTCTTGTCCTCCACCGTTATGGAAAGCGAGAGAATCGTCCTCTCGGGGGCGGCTCCACTCTTGGTCCCATCCATCCGTACTCCCTCCCTAGGTAAACTTTATATAATTATATAATTGCAACGCAAGAGTGTCAATCTCCGGCGGGAGGCACCGGACAGCGTGATAATGTGCGCCGACCGGGAAATCCCTTGATTTACGTGCAGATTTTATATATAATTATATAATAATATGTTGGATTTTGCTCTGACAATGAGGTGCGGCCTGCCGCACCAAAAGTGAGAGTGGCAGCTTACACATAAAAGGAGGTTCTTTCATATGACTCTAACACCGACCGTCAAGCGCCTGCTTGCCGTGACGGCGTCCCTCGCCATGGCTTTATCACTGGCCGCATGCGGAACCGCTAAAACGGGGGAAGAAGCGCCGGGCCATCGAATCACATTGACCATCACGGCGGACAAGGGCTGGGACGAGAATTCCACGCCTGCCATCGTCCACATCAAGGGGCTTGATGAGGACAATGCTTCCGTTGACTTCTATCACGCCGTGAAGGCTGATAAGGACGGGAACAAGGGCACATCCAAAACTATGCCTTAATTTTGTTTTTGTAACGGAAAGACGAGGGTTCAAGTATTTTATAATACGGTATTAAGAAATTTTCCTCTTTTCTGCCCTAAATGTAAATTAACGCATATCGTTGATGTTGAAAAACTAGAAATCATAATCAAAAACTCTGAAAAACAAACTTTTTAATTTTGAAAAGGAAGGATATTTAAATGAAACACTTACCTAAAAGTACACCTACGGAAATATTGAATGACCCATACGGATTTACTTACAAAGAAATGTCGGAAGTAATTGGAGAGGATAAAGCAAGAGCCTTATATACGGAATTGTATAAACAGCCATTTCACAAAGAAAATCTATCAATATCAACAAAAAAAGTCTATAAAAGTAGCGATACTGAAAAGTATGTTTATGAATTGAAAGATAACAGGTATATTGAAACGGTTTTTATTAAACGGCGAGATGGTGGGACTGTTTGCGTAAGTACGCAAGTTGGTTGTTCTGTTGGCTGTATTTTTTGTGAGTCCGGACGCAATGGTTTTGTTCGTAATCTAACACCGTCTGAAATTGTGCAGCAGGTTGTATTGATACGTCAAAAAGTAAATCGTATCGTTTTTATGGGAATGGGAGAACCTTTATTCAATTACGACAACTTGATTGCAGCAATCCATATTCTTCGAGATAGAAATGGACTTAACTTTCCAACCGACGGCATTACCGTATCAACAGTTGGTCCAGTTAATCAATTAAAAAAATTGCGCGAAGAACATCTAAAAATTCAGTTGACAATATCTTTACATGCAGCAACACAGGCTGCGAGAAACTGTATCATTCCTCATATGCACATGTACGCTATTGAAGATGTTGTTAAGCAAGCATTGTCCTATTCTCAAAGGCATAATCGAAAAGTGGTATTTGCGTATTTGCTTTTACCAGGTATAAATGACCGTTCCTCAGATATAAGGCAACTTGCAAAATGGTTTAAGGGCAAAAATGTTATGATTAACGTGCTGCAATACAACCCGACGAGTAATTCAAAAATTAGAGCACCACAAAAACAAGAAATGGTTGCGTTCAAACATCAATTAGAGCAAACAGGACTTGAAGTTACCATGAGAGTTTCTCATGGTAGAGAGATTAAAGCAGCTTGTGGACAGTTAGCTAATACATATAATAAAGCCAAAAAACAACAGAAATAATTTAATTAAAAGAGCCAGACGCACAGACGCAGAGCCGATAATATGCAGTTTGAAATACTGCTGTTATCGGCTCTTTTTTGATTTTAATTTGTGCCCCTAATAACCATATTGGAGCAAAATCAGAACTGTTGCTTGTCGTTCTTTGGTTTCCGCAGCAGCTTTGAAAAATCAAAGCCGCCGTTTCTTTTTATCTTCTAATGAAATGACGCGGTATCACTGTTGAAATCGGCGGCTAAAGGAGGTAGCCGCCATGAAGCAAAAAGCATATCGACAAAATCCGACAGTTATTGACTTATCAAAAAAAGCCCGCCCACCACCGGGGGAAACTACGCTTATATATATGAACTGTCTAATCATCTGGATACTGCTTACAATGCCTATGCGCCCGTCCGGGCTTTTCGGACGGGCGCATTTTGTACGTTCAAAAAATTTTTGAAGAAATTTCAAAAAATCTTCGGCGTTTTTGAAAAACGCCGTATTGCCCCGCGAAAAGGGGGGAAGCACCACCAACTTTCCAACGAGAAAGGAGGTGAGAATGTGGAACCTAATAGCAGGGAGTTTTACAAACAGTGTGCTTTTCAGAAGTTTTGTAATACGGTATTGCACAATGAAGCTTGCGACACCCATAGAGAACTTCGCAGACACAAGGCAAAGGAAGTGACCTTTTCCGACATGACCTTAGACGAAGCGCGGCAGCTTCATACGTTTGATGAATATTTCAAACGTGAAGCCGCCGAAACCGTCTTTGAGAAAGCCGGGAAGAAAATCACGCCAAAGCTGCTTCTTGAAGCAATCCGTACTTTGCCGGAAGAAAAGCGCAAAGCCATATTGCTGTATTACTTCGAGGGAATGAACGATACCGAGATTGCGGAGCTGTTCAACACGTCGAGAAGCACGATACAGTACAGGCGGACAAGCTCTTTTGAGAAATTAAGAAAATATCTGGAGGAAAATGCTGATGAATGGGACGAATGGTAACGAACCCGGCTACCCGGAAAATGCCCTTGTTCCTTATCCTGTCATTGTGGCAGCGACAAAGTAGAAGTTGACAAGGGACGCTACGACATCGATGTCATCAGCCCTGTCAATAAGGACGGCTCAGCTTACGAGCTGTTCGACACAGGTGATGCGACAGAGGTCGCAATCTCCGACGAACAGGACGAGGTCACTGTCGACTGCCAGATGACCTTCATCTCCGCAGACAAGGTGACGGACGATATGCTCAAGGCAATCGTTACCGACACGAAGACCGCCGTTGAAAACGGCGACTCCACCCTCAAGGGTGACAACGGAAAGGCCATCCTCGACAAGCTCGATAGCAATGTGAACGCCAACCCGAACGCCTCTGACGAGACGAAGGAAGACGCTTCTAAAGCCGACGAGGAAGTCAATGTCGACAGCGAACCTGCCGACACTACCAGCAAGCCTGCTGACAAGCCTTCCGACGGAAACGCCAACTCTTCCAGCTCCAACTCTGGAAATTCTAACTCTGGAAACTCTGGAAACAGCAATTCCAGCTCTGGCTCTTCCAGCAACACTGGAAACTCCAGCGGTTCCGACAAGCCGAGCAAACCTGCTCACCAGCATTCGTGGAAACAACACACCGCACAGAAGTGGGTATCCAACATGGTGACGGTTCCCGACTATGAAACTCAGAAGGTTGCTGTTGGAACAAACTTCATCTTCGCTGAAGATGGATATGTCGCAAGTAACATCAACGACGCAAAGGCTCATGCCAAAGAGCTTATTAAAGCTGGTTACATCGGCAACTACCGTACAGAAACCATCTACGAAACGAAACAGGTTCAGGTCGGTTCCCATCAGGAAGACCATGGTCACAACGAGACCTATGTCGACTACGAATACTGCGACTGCGGTGCCCGCCGTTAATCGCAACCGTCCATACCACGGCTATGCCAGACCCCTCACGGGGAACGGCATAGCCGTATTTTTTTTTCAATTATCCGCCACAGGCGGTACGGCGGATACCCGCCAAACTATCGCGATACGACTCATGGCATAGGCGAAGACGCCTGAGACCCTCCGAGGGGCTTTCTGAAGCCCACCGTTCCATCATCCCTAGACCCCTTTCGGAACGATTTTCGGGAATCGTCCCATAGACGAGCCGAAGTCGATTTTTCGACGTTTCCGCCTCTTTCGGGGAGAGACCCTTGAAAGGTCTTTTCCAAGCCCATCTCAAGCCCACCCGCGCTCTCGACCGTCGATATGCCTTCGGCATCGGGTCGGCGCGTGAAGGAGAAGGCCCGAAAGAAAGGGAGACGAGAGATGAACGGCTACGGCATCGAGACCTATGCGGATTTGGCCAAGACGGTCGGCGGGATGGTCCTCGCCAACGAGATGGCGCATCGTCCGCTGGAATTCGTGAGCGGGGATTTCGCACCATGGGACGAGATATTCCAGTGGTACATCATCAGCTACCCCGACTTCCTGATGGAGCACACGGACGAGCCGGTGTTCCATGACGAGGAACTCGACCTGTACGTCTGGGGAATCACCCACTTCGGTACAGGCTGGGACTGCGTGCCCGCCCCCGAGATTCGCTGAGAATGACGGTTCCCGCAAGGGAGCCGCCATTTTTTTACTCCCCGAGGTACTTGTCCTCGTCGCGCACGCGCTCCGTCGCCTCGGCCGTCTGCTGCATCTTCGGCGTGACGCCGCGATGCTTGACGGTGCGGGCGGCCTCGTTGTCCAGAGCCTCCTCGGCGGCCTTCAGGCGCTTCTCGGCGTCCCACATGTTGCCTCGGGATTCGTAGAGACAACGCTCGGCATCCTCCTGCATCCTGCGGCGCTGGTCCTCCATGAACTGGAGCATCATCATGCGGAACATCCGGGCCATCATGTCCGACATCATGCGGGAGACGGGGTCGGTCCCGGTCCTGCTCGCCAGCGTGTACAGCCCGAATCCCATCGCGAGGCTCGGGCAGGCTCCCTTCAGGGCGTCTCGTGCCTCCTTGGAATCGCGGAACTCCCTGCGGGCGCGTTCCACATCGGCGCGGAGCTGGGCGAGGGCGTCTTCCGGGTCGTTCTCTGCATTCGCGAGCGCCTCGTACTGCTCCCCGGCGATAGGCATGCCCTCGCTCTTCCTGCGGCGGGCGTACACGTTCTTCAAATCGGAGGCCATGTCCCTCACGTCGGACTCGCTCGGTTCGTACATGTCAAAATCATGCTGGGCAGGGGAATCCTGCTGCGTATCCTCCATGCCGACCATCTGGGAATCCTGATTCGGGGACGGCGCTGTCTTCAGTTCCTCGCGGGCCTGCTGTCCCTGCTTCTCCTCGAAGAACCGCTCGACGCCTTCCTTCGTCAGGTCGTCTGCGAGGTTGGAGGCACGGCGCTTCCGGGTCCTACGCTTCGGACCCCATTCGTCCCGCATCCTGTAAGACCATCCGACGGACTTCTCGCCCGTCTTCTTGTCGATTTTCGATGTCTCATTGAGGGTCACTCCAGCGAACGCAAGACGCTGCTTGAAATCATCAATATCGCTGGCCTCGTCCCTTGCTTTTGCCACCGCATCGCCGAGATGGCGGTCGAAGGAATCGTGCTCGAACGAGTCCCGTTTCTCCGCCCATGTCGACTTGTCCTTGCCCGCTCCAATCACGGACAGACCCCACTCGCGGCTCAGCTCGTCGTTCACCGCCTGCACGCGCGGGGCGAACAGGCTCGTGTCGTCCTTGTTGATGACCTGCCCGGTGCGGCAATCGTGATTCGCGATTGTCGCGTGGGCGTGGACGCATCCGCCCTCGCCGTCCACGTGCATGGTCACCCAACACGGGGAGTCGGGGGCGAGTCTATGGCAGAGCAGGTAGGCGTGCTCCATGCCCCTCTGCACATCATCGGGATTGCCCGGATTCAACTCGTCGAGCGCCCATGAGACGCGAAGCTCGTAACCCTCGTTGACCATGTTCGGATGGACGGCATGAAGCCCGTTGCAGTACGCGATGAACTCACCTCGGGAGGGCATGTCGCCCATCTGGGCGGCGATGCGGTCCGTCCCGTTTCGCAGGCGGTCGCGTCTGCGCTTTCCCTCTCCGAACTCGGTGTACGACATGCGCCCCCGGACGTCGGGCAATGCCTGCACATACGTCGTCGACATCAGACATCACCTCCCGTGATTCCGCCATGCAAATCGGCTCGAAGCTCCTTGACCTCGTCCGACAATCCTTCGATGGATTCCCTCAGGCTTTCGAACGCCTTCTTGTCCGGCTCCATCTTGATTTCCTCAAGCATGCCCATCCCTTTCACGCGGGCGTTGAAGGCCCGCGCAATCTGGTTGATGTTCACGCCGATTCGGTTCAATTCCATCAGCATCCGGTCGAGCTGCGGAGTGTCCGCAACGACCTCGTGCTCCGTGTGGGAACCGGCGGAACCGTACAGCGCGCCACGCAGATAATTCGAGCGCGTGCGTCCGCCTCTCTTCCCATCCAGAAGGGCAAGCTCCTCGGCGTTCATGCGCACCTGAACCACCGCCTCGCGACGGTCCTTCTTGTAGCGCTGGCGGGTCGCCTTGCCGCTTCTCTTCTCAACTTCTTTTGCCATGCAAAACACCTCCTTATTCGCAATCCAAATGCGATGCGCATTTCTCGTCGCACTTTGCTGCAATCTGCGAAACGGGGAAGGGAGCAAGCATTGACCATGTACGTACAAAATGCGAATATCGCATTTTTCCCGCCATGGTCAGCTTGCGAGGGGGCGGCTCCGCCGTCCCCTTCGAACCCCCGAATCTGTCCCCTCCGACTCAACATGTTCTGTCCGACAGAACCACGCGACCGAATGTCGGACACGGGGACGACTCCCCATGTCCGAACCTCCGGCGCGTTTTAATCGAAGGGACGGCGCTCGGGATTGAACCCCTCGACGCCGAGAGAACCGCGGTCGCCGTCCGAAGAATCGGCGTCGCCCGCAGGTTCGCGCACGACTGCGTTCGGGTCACCATCGGAAGGATTTCCGCCGTTTCCATGTCCGGCGTCCCTGCGCAGTGTCTTGACGAACGCGAGCACCTCTTCGGCGGAACCCATCTCCTTCACTTCGGGGAAGACCGCTACGAGGGCATCGGCGTACGCCTTGGTCTTCGCAGCCTGCTTCTCGCGGCGCAACTTCTTCGCCTGAGCCTCAAGCTCACGCGCCTTCTTGTCGATGTCATCGAATCTCTTGATAGCCATAATCAATCACTCCTTATCTATTTGAATCTATCTCTTCACTTGCGGTCGTTTCTCCGGACACCATGTACGCCGGAATCGACCCCACCTTGTTCCGCACATAGCCTCGATAGCTGTCCTTCACGTCGGGCTGCGCCAGACGCATCTTGTCGTTTCCCCGGTAGTCGTGATTCATCCACTCCTGTACCTGATATTCGAGAATCAGCATCTCGGGGACATCCATCCGGTTCGCCGAGCGGACCTTGTCCTGTAACTGCCATCCGTATTCCGGTGCAATCAGTTCGAGCGAGGAATAGAAGGAGTTCCGGCTCAGCATCTTTCCCTGAGGGACGTTCGTCTGGAACCAGTAGCGGTACAAATCGTATAGAAACTTGCAAGGGAGCAGGTCCCATGTGGCTTGGTCAAACACCTCGTCCGCGAACTGGCGAAGAGGGTCGTTGTCGACTCGGAACACGTCCAGCGACTTCTCGGATGCTTCGGGAACGCTGAACTCGTCGAAATCCATCTCGTACAGGGTGTGGAACAGGACGTATTCGAGGACATCCTTTCGTCCCAGATAATCGTCCTTGATGTATTTCCGCTCGCAGCCCTCGAATCGCTTCTCGAACGGAATCACGAGCAATCGCCTGTACATGGATTCCGACTTGTCCTTGAGCTTTGGAATCTCGTTCACGCATTGAATCATCAGCCCGCGGAAAAGGCACGGCATGGGAGCCTTGTACTTGCGGTTGAGCAGGAACGGGTCTCCCGTGATGACCGACTTGAGCGTGGCCGCCTTGTCGATATACGTTCCGACGTCGTTCTCGTCCGTGATAATCGCCTGTACGCGGGTAAGCTCCTCAAGCATGAAATCCTGCCCGAAATCCTTCAGGGGAATCGAGGCCCAAGAGCCTTTCCCGAGCAGGTTCCGGACGAGGGCGCAGAACGTGCCCTTTCCGTTGTTGCCCTGAGTAGAGTACAGCCAGACGGATTTGTTCCACGGCATGTTCGGACGCAGGGAAGCCCCCAGCACCTCCCAGAGAACCTTGACAACCTCGGGGTCGTCGGAAAGCTCCTCCATCCACGAGACCACGTCCCAATCCGTTCCGTCTTGGTCGTTGTGGATGACCGGATTCCGGGCGTTCGGGACGAAATCCACGTTCGACTTGCTGGTGAACACGTACTTCGGGTCGAAATCCAGCAGAATCTTGTTCTCGTAGTCGAAGATTCCGTTGTTCACGGGAACGAGTGCCTTGTCTTTGCAAGGCTCCACCTTCGGCACGAGGACGCGCAGCTTGTTCTCGGTGTTGCGCATGTCCACATCGCTGATTCCCGGGTGGAGAGCTGTAATCAACCTCCGGACCGTCTCGGTGCGGGTGTCGTACAGCCCTCGCCGTTCCCCGTGGGATTGGTAGACCCCCACATCGAAATTCCCGTCGCCCTCCTGACCGTTCAGGCGGATTCCGACCGCGTGGTACAGGCGAATTATCACGCTCGCCACCTGCCAAGGCGTCAGAGCCTTCAGTTTCCGTACGCGGTCAGCAGGGGCTTTCGCGTTTGGGTACGCGTCCTTGACGGGCGCTCCCATAGGGGCGTTCGGGTCGCGGGGACCGAGGTTGTATTCCTCGATTGCGTTGTTGGTCGCCTGAAGAAGCTCCGCCTCGATGCTCTCGAACGGCAGGTCGGCGTCCTCGTCGAGGCCGTCCAGATAATCGTCCGTGACCGCCTTGAGCAGTCCGTTGTATGTTAAGTCTTGAAATTCGCTCATATCTGTGCTATCATTAACACAGTTGAAAGGTACCGTCCCGTAAGCGTCGCCAGCGCTGGGGCGGTTTTCTTTTTGCCTCATAACCTCACCTCCTTAATGAATCCCGTGAGACACCAGATATTTCTCGAACGTCTCGCGGTGAATACGACGACTGCGAATCGTGTCAGTCATCACCACGAAGTCCGCGTCATCGGCCTTCATCAGTGAACGCACGCGCCCGATTCCTATTTCGAACAGGGTCGACGCCTCGGCACTCGTCAGGAACGGCTTCGCTTTCAGAGCCGTGATGTAGGCCGCGTATTCCTCCATCGTCAGCTCGCTCCCGCCGAGAATCTTCTTCGTGAATCCCTTCTTCTGTTTTGCATTTGCCATAAAGCAACCTCCTTTTTTCTGCCTATAAACGCAAAAAAGCGGCGAACCAGAATCCAGCAATCAAGCTGAAATCTGATTCGCCGCTCGTCACGTTCGTGCGATTGCCGTCCTATTTGGACGGGTAGACGCTGTTGCCTCCCGCATCGGCTCGTCAGACCGACGCAGTTTCGAGGGCGGACCCTCATCGGCTTCCTCCCGAGCCTAAGGCTCGGTCTCAGATAGGCTTACGTCGGTATATCCCGGCCGCTATCCATCGGCAATCATGTCGCGAATATATGGATATTATACAACATGAAATGACGGAAAGCAATAGCAAACGTCATATAATTGCAGGTCAGGGGCTTGTTCGACGCTGTTTCCCGCCATAAATGAGCGGAAACAGTATGCAAAAAAATCGCGGTACAGGGGGAAGAGGGGTGCTCTCAGGTAAATGTTCCAGTTTTGTTCCACTTTTGTTCCAGTTTTTTCAGGCAAAATGGAACGCTGATTTCCCGATGGTTCTCGACCCGAAACGCCGTTGTTCCAATTGTTCCAGTTTTTTTCAACAAACTTTTTTATATATACGGATTTCTCTTTTTTCTTCTCGCATAAATAAAGGTTTATAAAAAAGTGGAACAAATGGAACAATCGAAGAAATGCCCCGAGAATATGCGGGTTTCGTCTGTTCCAATTTTGTTTTGAGAAATGGAACAAGATTTTTCAAATCGGGCTGGGGCACCGAGGAATTGCGGGAAATGTCTGTTCCAACTTTTTTGGAACAAAATGGAACAACAATCTCTTGAATACATCATCTTTCCCACGTACCCAGTCCATAAAGCGCATCGAGCGAAGCGAGATTGCTGGTTGTGCTCCCACATCCTCTTCAGAATGCCCCAAAAGCCGTTTTAGGGCACAGAAAAGCCCGAAGGGTAACAAGTACCTCCTCGGACTTAAAACGTCTTAAAACGCAAAATACGATGTCAGAAAAACGAAAAGGGGACACCCTAAAGGGCATCCCCAAATCTATACACAAGCGCGAACTCATTCTTGATGAAGAAGAGTTCGACGCTTCCTCTTTTGGTGGACCTGAGGGGAGTCGAACCCCTGTCCGAAAGCTCTTCCATTAAAGCTTCTCCTATCACAGTCATTACTTTGACATTCCCTCCGTCAGACGCCTAATGACAGGCTGCTGATTTTAGTAGCTTCATCAATTCTTCCATTCCCTCAAAGCTTTGGAAACGAAGTGCCTCATCTGTTTGAAGCCGGTGACTTAAGCGATGAGTGACTTAAGGCCGACTGCTGCCACTAGGCAGCGTACGCTAAATTTTCGTCTGCGTTTATATTTAGTTACGGATTGATACGCGGTCCCGCCCCGCGGATAGCTTCTCTAACTTCTAAACCCCCGTCGAAACCAGTACAAGCCCTGATATATCGGCACTGGTATGCAAACGTCTAGCTTCTTCCTTTATTATATGGGCACGTTCTTTCGCTGTCAAGGTATTGCGCCCACATTTTCATACTTCCCTAGCTGTGGGCCTCTTTTTTTACCAGCAGCCCGCTCCTCAGAAGAACTGGGCGCAGTGCATTATATATGACAGCCACCAAGACCGTCGATACTACCGCGTTCACAAATGTGGTGGCTGTGCTCCATTTTGCCAGCACGCTTGCCATCTCCTGTGGCTGCCCAAGGATAATCTGTTTGTAGAAATATCCTACTATCGGGTCTGCGATTACGTTAAAGCCAAGCCCTGCCACGGATGCAATGACACTCCATTTAAAAATATATTTTTTATCACTGCTTTCGTCTATCTTTGCAATCCGATGTGCCACAAGCCCTACGATCAGGCCGATACAAAGCTTCAACACAAATGTCTTCGGCGCCCCTGTTATATAAATTGGGTCAAGAATATCCGCAAAAGTCATGCCAATCGCTCCTGCAAGTCCGCCGTACCACCCTCCCAGCAGCAGCGCTCCTAATACGCAAAACGCATTGCCAATGTGGAGAGAAGTCGCGTCTCCTCCCGGCATGGGAATCTTTATCTGAAGAAACGTGAACGACACATAACATAACGCCGCCAAAAGCGCGGTCTGCGCTAATTTCATCACTGTACCATTGTTTTTATTCATCGTTAATCCGTCCTTTCTTTCAAGCTAGCTCATATTTGCTATATCATACCACTATACTGTACATATAAAAATATCCAATTTTGAACTTTTTTGAAGGGACAGATGCGCAATGACCTGTTAATTCCACATCTATTCCAATCCCAATATTTCTGCCAGCACTTCCACAATAATCTCGTTCGTACAGGACTTCACATATCCCATCATATGTAAAGATATTTCGTCCCACTGCTGCGCTTCAGTCAAATCCTCTCTTTTTTTAGTCGTATCAATAAGGCGGACTAGCTGAGGCGCAAGCTCCTCATACGTCTCCAATGTCTGCTGGGTCACTAGCTTATTCAGCTCTTCTTTTGTTGTAGGTACCATATTTCTTCACTCCTTATCCTAGATTTCTGACCTTGAAATCCCGCTCCGCTTCTCTTTTCTGGTCTTTCTTGGCGATATCCTGACGTTTATCATACAGCTTTTTCCCCTTTGCCAGCCCGATTTCCACTTTCACGAGACTGCCGCTGAAATACACTTTAAGCGGTACGATAGCCATCCCCTTTTCTTTCGTTTTTCCCAGCAGCTTGTTGATTTCCGTCTTGTGGAGCAGAAGTTTCTTCACGCGCAGAGGATCTTTATTAAAAATATTTCCCTTTTCGTATGGACTGATATGCATACCATAGATAAAGACCTCTCCGTTTTCTATCCGTATAAAGGCCTCCTTGATACTGCATTTCCCCATACGCAGGGATTTCACTTCTGTTCCGTGAAGTGCTATCCCTGCCTCGTAAGACTCTAAGATAAAATAATCATGATATGCTTTTTTATTATTCGCAATCAGCTTTCCCTGTGATTTTGCCATGTCAACTCTCCTCCCCCGCTATCTCAAAATCAATAGTCCGGGTCAAAATATCTGTCCCGATTACCCGCACGCGCAGCTTCTGTCCAAGCTCATACACTTTTCTGGTATGGGAACCAATCATCCGGTAATGTTCCTCATCATAATCATAATGGTCGTCCGTCATCACAGTCACATGCACTAACCCTTCCACTGTATTGGGCAGTTCTACATACATTCCCCACTTCGTAATACCGGAAATAACACCTTCGAACTCTTTGCCAAAGAACTGCTGCATATATTGCACCTTTTTCAGCTTGATCGTCTCCCGCTCTGCTTCTTCCGCACGCCGCTCCAAGCTGCTTGCCTGCATGGTAACCTCTGGCAGAATCTTATCAAAATGGTTCCGGCGTCCCTCGTTCATGCGTCCCCGGAGATTGTCCTTGATAATCCGGTGAATCTGCAGATCGGGGTATCTTCTGATGGGTGATGTGAAATGTGTATAATACTGGGTGGCAAGTCCGAAATGCCCTTCATTGTCCGGCGAATACTTGGCCTGCTTCATGGAACGCAGCGTAAGCCTGCATATCATGGCCTCCTCCTGTGTCCCCTCAATCTTGTCCAGCAGCTTCTGTATTTCCTTTGGCCGTACAACCTGATTCGATAAATGCATCGTGTAACCGAAATTTTGTATAAATGTCTGAAGCTTTTTCATCTTCTCCTCATCCGGGGCTTCGTGCACACGGTAAACAAAGGGAATCTCCTGCCAGAAGTAGTCTTCCGCCACTGTCTCGTTGGCCAGCAGCATAAAATCCTCAATAATCTTCGTAGCCACATTCCTGTCATACGGCGTTATCTCCAGCGGATTGCCATTCTCGTCCAGCTTCAGCTTTGCTTCCGGGAAATCGAAGTCTATCGCTCCCCGTTTGTGGCGCTTCTCCCTCAAAATCGCGGACAGCTCCTGCATATGCTCGAACATGGGAATCAAGTCCCGATAGCGCTCGCATTCAGCCTCGTCATGGTCTTCTAAAATCTTTTTCACACTGGTGTAGCTCATCCGCTCGTCCACCTTGACGATAGTCTCGGCAATAAGATGATCCACCACGTCGCCTTTGTTATCTATCTTCATAATACAGGACAGCGCCAGCCGCTCCTCCCCCGCGTTCAAAGAACACATGCCATTCGACAGCGCATGGGGCAGCATAGGAATCACCCTGTCCGCCAGATAGACGCTGGTTCCCCGCTTCAAGGCCTCTCTGTCTAGCGCGCTGTTCTCCTGCACGTAATTCGTCACATCCGCAATGTGCACCCCGAGAACGTATTTATTTCCCTCTTTCGTGAGCGTGATCGCGTCGTCCAAATCCTTGGCATCTTCGCCGTCGATCGTGACCGTCTGCCAGCCCCGTATATCCTTTCTCCCCGCCATATCCGCAGAACTCACAGGCTTCGCCAGCCGCTCTGCCTGATTCAGTACCTTCTCCGGGAATTCTGTTGGCAGGCCGAACCCCTTCACAATGGAAAGGATATCCACCCCGGGGTCATTGGCATGTCCGAGAATCTCGACAATCCTGCCCTCCGGCTTTTTGCCCTCCCCGCCGTAGGAAGTCAGCTCTACCACAACCTTATGCCCGGTCACCGCTCCTTTGGACTTTTCAGCAGGCACAAAAATATCTTGTAAATAGCGGGCGTTATCCGGCACCACAAATCCAAAATTCTTCCGGCTCTGATAATATCCCACAAGAGTCGCCGTTCCCCGGTTCACGATTCGGAGTATCTTTCCTTCCCGACGTTTACCCTGCGGCGCGGCGGTTACGACCACTTCCACCTCGTCCCCCTGCATAGCGCCGTTCATATCGTCCTCGGATATAAAGATATCGTCCGGTTCGCCTTCAATAATGACAAAACCAAACCCTTTTGCATGGGCCTGAAATGTCCCCCGCAGATGTCTGGCTTCCCCTTTAATATATTTGCCTTTCTGGGTGACATGAATCTTACCCTCTCTCTCCAGACTATCCATCACAGCCTTCAGCTCTTCTCTCTGCTCCTTCGGCACCTGCAGGAGCACAGCCAGCTCCTTCAGCTTCATTGGCACGTAGAATTCGTCACACATGAAATCATATATCAACTTTTTCCGTTTTTCAAACATTTGGTCCACTTTCTCCACCTCCTATATCGAAAAAAGAACACTCTATATTCCCTATAGAGTGTTCCTCATTTTCATCCATTCATTCGTTACGCAAATACTTTCAGATTCAGCACAGCTGCAAGCACGATAAAAAGAATCGCCAGAAACTTCGTGGACTTTACAAGCGCCCCTTCCATAGAACGGCCTTTGTTATGTCCCCAGTAAGTATCCGCTGCCCCCGCAATCGTCCCAAGGCCTGCCGCCTTACCTTCCTGCATTAATACGATGATTGTTAATGCGATACAATCTATTGCAAAAATAATTAAAAGTACTGTCTTTAAAATTTCCACTTTTCACACCTCCTGATGGATAAAACCACGATTATTTTAACATACTCCCCTCATATATTCAAGAAGTATTTTCTCAAAAACATCAAGAAATTCTTAAGATTTACCCTAAAATCTTTCACAAATCTTTATTCCTGCTTGCGCGAATCTTAGTTTTTCTACGATACAATACACTCATACAAAAGGAATCAGCTTCAAAAAGGAGGGGCACTTATGAAAAAGCAACTACAGGTAATCTCCAACTCAATATATACAAGGACACCATTTATAGATCGGGCGGCCGTGGCCAGCCATACATACAGTGTTTCCTCGTTAGTACTGCAGTTCTTCATCTTTTCCTTCATCGGATGGCTCTGGGAAGTGCTGCTGCACGTATATACAGACCATGCGTTTATAAACCGCGGCGTTATGACAGGCCCGTGGCTTCCTATATACGGAAGCGGCGGAATTCTAATGCTTCTGCTTCTCAAGCGGCTGGCAGAGAACCCTAAAAAGTTATTCTTATCCATCATGGCACTCTGCGGTGTCATTGAATATGTGACCGGGACTTTTTTAGAGTATGTATTCCATGCCAAATGGTGGGACTACAGCGACATGCTCTTCAATATCCAAGGACGTGTATGTCTGGCCGGTCTGCTTCTATTTGCAGTGGGAGGCTGTCTCATCATCTATGTAGGCGCGCCGTGGTTAGATAGAAAGCTGTCCACTATGCCGGTCTATGTGAGAAGAGGGCTCTGCATCGTACTACTGTTAATCTTTGCAGGCGATGCCATATTTTCTGTCTTTCAGCCAAACACCGGCGCCGGAATCACATTTCCTCACTAGGCTTCTTATCATGCCCCGATGAAATCCATAAAATTTGTACTATATATTTTCTCAAGTATCTTTTCAGATAGCCCGAGTCCATGCATAAGCGTGGGCTCTTTTTCTTTCACATAATACCCGTCCGCCTCTAAAATATAGTCCCCTTTTGTTTCCAGAAATCTAGTAATCAACTCCGCCCTCGCCCGGCTTTCTTTCATGGACAATGGTGTTGCTTCTTTCCAGATGACAGAGCGTGCTCCTATGTCTGTCCCATAACAAATACGATTCTGGTATTTTTCAAAAAATATGCCGGCTTCCTCCACATTCTCGGACAAATTATAATAGAGTTCCACCCCGGGAGTGATATCAATTCTCACCTCCTCAAAGCGCTCCAAGACACTTGCCAGTCTTGGAAGCTGCCGGGACATAAAATAAAAATGGGGAAACAAGATACGAAGCCTCGGATGACGCTCCAGCACATGAAGCATCTGCGCATACTGCGCCTCATTATTCACATATGTCTCATCATAGAACCAGCCCGCTTTTTTCGCGTATTCAGATACCTGCGCCGCGTCCCAGAACTCCTCCGGATCGTTGACATGCATAATTATGGGTATCTGGCGTCTCTCCACCTCCTTCCAATAAGGTTCCCACACTTCCGCGTCAAAATCCGGCACCTTATCATTCTTTCTCACATCCGGTTTGCCCTCCAGCATCTTAATACCTGTGCATCCAAGTTTCATGAGGCGGTCAATCTCCCCCGCCAGCTCCTGTGCGGTCTGCCTCACTGGGGCCTGTCTTCTGTAAATGTTCCTGTCGATGCCTCCAAATATCCAGATTGGAATACCGCATGTTTCCCGGAACGCGAACGCGTCCTGCTCCACCGGCCGCACGCCACCCTTGGGAATGCATAACAGTCCAATTCCCGAAAGCTCCTGTTCTTCTATCACCGCTCTAAGCCTGCCGGCTTCCAAATCCTCCGCAAAATGTACGTGGCCGTCTATCTTCATTCTCTTCTTCCTCCGTCTTTATCCGCCTTTTCTAAAAGAAAGTATAGCACAGAATTTCCCACTTTTCCCTTTTGATTTGTTCTCTTCTATGTTATTGTATATGGAAAGAATGTTTCTTGGGAGGAATATGAAATGAATTTTTTGAGTATTTTTGATGTCATCGGCCCCAATATGATAGGGCCTTCCAGCTCCCACACAGCGGGGGCGGTATCCATGGCTTTACTGGCACGGAAAATGTGTCCGGAGCCAATCCGCAAAGTGACCTTTACCTTATACGGTTCTTTTGCAAAAACATATCACGGACATGGGACAGACCGTGCGCTGTTAGGGGGAATTCTCGGTTTTCATACCGACGACCCGCGTATTCGGGACGCTTTTGAGCTTGCCAAAGAGTTTGGTGTAGAATACGAATATATCATTGATGAGGAAACTATCACAGATCATCCAAATACAGCAGATATGGCCATTACCGGCGTGAACGGATATGAATTATCAGTCCGTGGAGAATCCATCGGCGGCGGCAAGATTAAAATCGTCCGTATCAATTCTATCGATGTAGAATTCACCGGTGAGTACAGTACATTAATCGTAAAACAGCTTGATCTGCCCGGTATTGTCGCACACATTACCCAATGCCTCAGCAACCAAAACGTCAACATCGCTTTCATGCGCCTTTTCCGTGAGGATAAAGGAGCAGCGGCCTATACGGTGGTGGAATCGGACGAGCCGATTCCGGAAAGTATTCTGGAAGAAATCAAGCAGAATCCGCATGTGCAGGAACTCATGCTGATTCAGATGTAGGAGGTAGGGAAAATGGATTTTAGAAACGGACATGAATTATTGAAAATATGCGCGCAGGAGAACCTTCCTATTTCTGAAGTAATGCGCCAGAGGGAAATCACCTGCGGAACACTGAAAGAAGACGAAGTGGCGGCCAAGTTAAAGACCGTGCTTTCTATTATGAAAGATGCAGTAAATAAGCCGCTGATGCAGCCCAAGAAATCTATCGGAGGACTGATTGGAGGCGAGGCTAAAAAAGTTTCCGACTTCGGGAGAACCGAGCAGAGTATCTGCGGTTCTCTGATGAGCAAAGCCATCTCCTACAGTATGGCAGTTCTGGAAGTCAATGCCTCCATGGGACTGATTGTGGCAGCCCCCACCGCCGGCTCTTCCGGCGTGCTTCCGGGAGTACTTCTGGCACTTCAGGAGGAAAAGCAGCTCCGTGACGAACGGATTCATCACGGCCTGTTGAACGCGTCGGCCGTAGGTTACATCCTCATGCGCAACGCTTCCGTATCCGGCGCTGAGGCAGGATGTCAGGCTGAGGTGGGCGCCGCGTCTGCCATGGCGGCAAGCGCCGTCGTAGAGATTATGGGCGGAACCCCGGAAATGTCCCTGCAGGCGGCAAGCCTCGCTATGTCCAACCTTCTGGGACTCGTCTGCGATCCGATCGCAGGCCTTGTAGAAGCTCCCTGCCAGAGCAGAAATTCCATCGGGGCGTCCAACGCGATTACCTGTGCGGAACTGGCTCTCGCCGGCGTCACACACCCGATTCCCTTCGATGAGATGGCCGAGGCCATGTACCGCGTAGGAAAAAGTATTCCTTTCGAACTCCGTGAAACTGCCATGGGCGGCTGCGCCGGAACACCGACAGGATGCTCACTCTGCAGCCGTGGGATGGCCTAAATTGTGATTTTATTGAGTTGAAACTAAAAGCCGGAAGGGGGATGCGCCCTCCGGGATGTGTCCCCCTTCATATGGTTAATTAGTGTCAGCGGATAATGCGTTAATCTCTTCAACGGACATTCCTGATATTTTAGAGATTTCTTCAAGTGGCAGTCCGCTCTGCTTCATACGCAGAATCAGCTCGTCACGCGCAGCGAAGCCCTCTTTGCGTCCAGCGGCGAGGCCCTCTTCACGTCCTTCTTCCCTCACGAACTTCATATGTTTTTCTTCGTTATATTCATAAATACTCACGCTTTTCGCCTCCGCTCTGTTCTTCCGTAGGAATTCTGCCAGAATGTCCTCTCTGATACACTCGGTAATAGCCAATTCAACAGCCGCTTCCAAATCCATAGTCTTAGCATACCTCCTGACCCGTGCGCTGTACTCGGAATAATCCTTAAGTGTCTTGCAGGCATCTAAAACAGCGCTGCTATGACCGGGATTGATGTTGAGTACCGTGGCCGTAAGTTCCAAAGAATAGTCCTCTTTCTCTATCATGAACGCATCCGACAGCTTGATAGTCTGCCTGTCGGCTATCTCATCCGTTCCATTGTAAAATACCACGAATTCAGGTGTAGGAATCTTGATGAGCTTCGTGCCGTAGAAATTTGCATCCATAGTCAGGGCAGAGTACAAATCTGATATATACAGCAGACAGCGCAGCGGAAGGTTTGGACTGTAGGTGGACTGGTGCTCATACAGGTACAGCTGCGAAGCAATGACAAAGGAGATGTCATTGTGCATCGACATGTAGATTGCATTCTCCAGAGTGTTAATCTCCAGCAGTTCCGGATTGTCATAATTAGTTCCATTCATCGCATTATAGAGCTGCAGTAATTCTTTTTTGTCGCTGAATATCATCTCAAATATTCTGGACTTGTAGGTACGGTTGACCGTAGGAGTGATTGCTGTGGATGCCGATACGTTCCCGGGGTTTTGTTGTGTTTCTTGCATATAAGTACCTCCTTGTTAAAAAGATGCAGGAGGCCCTCCAACCGTATTCGTCCGTACAAGAAACCTCGCTGCTGTTAAAGTGGAATGTAAAGCATTGAGATTTCTGTAAATTGATACTTTTCAGAATGATGATATCAGAGGCAGCAACGCTGCTTAGAATGTGAAGAAATATAATGCTTTGATTATATTTTAGCACGAGCTGATTTGAGTGTCCAGATTTGAAAAACAAAAAACTACAAAGGGACATAGATGAAATGCTATAATTAATTCAGTGGTAGTAAATGCCCTTTTCTATGCAAAAAGTGGAATGGAAAAAGTCTTTTCTAAGGGAGAAACACAATGAATAAGCCGATTATCAATGAAATTGAAACGAAAAATATTTTGACAAAATCCAATTTGCCTGTTTGTGAATACTCAGTAAACCCATATGTAGGGTGTACCCATGCCTGCAAATATTGTTACGCCTCCTTTATGAAGCGGTTTACAGGACATACGGAACAGTGGGGAACTTTTTTAGACGTAAAGTACTGGAAAGAAATCAAAAACCCCGCAAAATATAAAGGAAAGGAGTTGTTTATCGGCTCCGTCACCGACCCTTATAATCCGCAGGAAGAAATATACAAACGTACAAGGACTTTGCTTGAAGAGTTAAAAGGAAGCGGCGTAAAATTAAGTATTTCCACGAAATCCGATTTGATACTGCGTGACTTGGACTTGATAAAGACTTTTCCAAATACCCGTGTTTCATGGTCTATCAACACACTGGACGAAAACTTCCGGGCAGATATGGATAATGCCGTTTCAATAGAACGGCGGCTTGCCGCCATGAAAGCATTTTATCTTGCAGGTGTGCGTACTACTTGTTTTATTTCTCCGATATTTCCCGGAATCACGGATATAAAAGCCATCATCCGGCAGGTAAAATCACAATGCAATCTAATCTGGCTGGAGAATCTCAACCTGCGGGGCGGTTACAAATCTGTCATTATGAATTACATACAGGAAAAATACCCACAGCTTTTCCCTTTGTATCATGAAATATACGATTGTAAAGACCGTAGTTATTGGATAGCACTTGACAAGGAGCTAAAAGCCTATGCCGCCGAAGCCGGGCTTGCTTATGTAACAAATGACGACAGCATGACAAGGAACTTTCATTCCCCGCCTGTTATTGTCAACTATTTTTATCATGAACAGATTAAAAAATCTGCAAGAAAGGGCGCAGCGCGTAAGGGTGAAAGTCATGCCAGAACTGCCAGAAGTTGAAACAATAAAAAGAGTGCTTGAGCCTCAAATACAAGGACTTACCATTGAAAAAGTTACGGTAAGACGCCCGGAAGTCACAGCTTATCCCACGTCAGACGAATTTTGCAGGCTGCTGGCAGGACAGGTCATTTTCCACATGACACGCAGGGGAAAGTTTTTGATTATCCAATTGAGCAGTAATGACCGTATCATCTTGCACTTACGTATGACAGGCTGCCTGCTGGTAACCCCGGCAGACTACCCGGAAGAAAAGCATACACATATTATTATCAGTCTAAATAATGGCAAGGAACTACGATTCTCTGATACACGGCGTTTCGGGCGTTTCTGGCTGCTTCAAAAAGGCGAGGCCGATACATACAGCGGGGTAGAAAAATTAGGGGTAGAGCCGTTTGACAAGTCGCTTAACGCCGAGTATCTGAGCTCCCGTTTAGGGAAACGCAAAAAAGCCGTAAAAGAATGCCTGCTAGACCAAAGTGTCATTGCAGGCATAGGCAATATCTATTCTGACGAGATTCTGTTTACTGTAGGAATTCACCCTGCACGACCTGCAGGCAGCTTGAAAATAAAGGAATGGGAACGCCTCGCTGCTGCTATCCCAGAACGTATTTCTTATTTTATCGAAGCAAACCGAATAACGCCAGAGGACTACTTGAAAACCAGAGGGCGGGACTACCGTAACACCCCGTTTTTACAGGTTTATGGACACGAGGGGAAAAATTGTCCCGTGTGTGGTGAAATACTATCCAAAATGGTAATCGCCGGACGGAGCAGCGTATTCTGTCCACGGTGCCAAAGGGAAAAGGCATAACGAACAGACAAGAACCATATGATATACCTCTTGCGACTTATGGCAGCACCAAAGCGCTGCCATTGAGTTTCAACACGCGGTCTATTTTATTGATGGAGGCCATGCGATAAGAGTAGGCGGCGGACTCGAACAATGCGTATATATCACTTCCATCCTGATAGATCTGTTCGAGGCGTTCCGGGAATTTTATCGTCTTATAAGCTTCTGAGGTGGACAGAATCCCGTATCGGCTGTAATTGAATACCTGTACTTCCGATGGCAGGACGCCCCATGACCGTGTGAGGAGGATTTTATTATTGTAAAATGCCATGCCCTGTACTTTTCCGGAGATGACCTGCATACTGACGGCGCAGGCGACTGGGTCGATTACGCCTACGGTTCGTTTTAAGTTCATATCGGTCTTCTCGTAAAGTGTGCCGTCGGCATTTATCAAATATTTCTCTATCACACTGGCTTCATCCTGTGTGAAAAAGCCTACAAAGAGCGCCCCGTCGTGGTAAGTCATAAAGGATGCCCGTTTAATCCGGTACAGATTGTAGGACATGTCAAATTCCAGCGGCTTATACTCATCTGTGAACTGGTATTCTTCCAGATGTTTCAGTGATATGGCGTTCGCCTGTGCCCACGTAGAGCCCTGCCCCGTGACCCAGAGATTATGATTCATAGTGTCATACGCCATGCCGCCCACATGTGCACGTGTGTTCAGTACGATTTCTTTGATGAATTTATGTGTCACCTTATCTAGGACATAGATGACCGAATTATGTTCCTTCGTCCGGCAGTAAGCGCTGATCAGCAGATAGTCTTCCGTGATAGCCAGCCCCTGCGGCGTCATAGACGTACACATGGCTGGTTTTCCTGTAGAACGGATACGAAGCGTTCTGGTAGCCTCCAGCCCCGGCACTATATAGGTTCCATAGTCCACATCGCCGTCACGGTCCGTGTACGCATACTGATAGACTTCTTCATTGCGCTTTACGGTTTCCATGTGCTCCTTCATTGTATATAAAGCATCTGTATTCGTCTCCGTCAGTTCCGTCTGCGGCTCGTGCTGGGCACGGTATTGGAAAGCGTAGTACCAGTATCCGGTACCCGCCAGCGCCAACACTAAAAGCACACAGACGACACGCCTGAGTCTTTTCCATCTTGCCTTTCGACGCGCTTTCCTGCCCGTCCGTATTTCTTCTTTATTCTTTTTCTTCTCTTCGCGTTTCTGCTGACGTTCTTTCTTGTTCATTCTATCCCACTTCGTTTTTATAGACTTTCTGAGTAGTGAATCCACGCCCTTTTACTTCATTCACATTCCCGATAATCATGAAAGCATTGGGGTCTACTTCCTGCACGATCTGGTTGATTCTAACCAGCTCTCTGTTGGTGACCACGGCCAGAAGCATCGGCTGCTCCTTTTTCAAGTACCCTGTCCTTGCGTGAATGAAGGTTGTTCCTCTATCCAGTTTTTCCTGAATCATCTGATTCAATTCTTCTGTTTTATCACTGATAATCTTTACCTGCGTTCTGGTGCTTCCCATGAGCAGAACCTTATCCAGCATCGTTGTGTAGATTAGAACCAGCAAAATTCCATAGATAATCTGTTCTTTATTGGAAAATACCATCTGTAAAATCAGAATCCCAAAGTCAAATGCATAAAGCATTACCGATACCGGAAGCCCGAACTTTTTATTTAAAACGAGAGGAGGAATATCCATACCTCCCGTCGATGCTCCGGCACGGATGACAATCCCGATTCCGAATCCAATCATTAATCCCCCGCATACTGTGGCAAGCATCTTATCACTAGTCACATTTCCCAATGCAGGTATATTCTGAAAAACACCTAAAATAAACGGATAATAGAATGTGCTCACCAGAGTAGTCAGCGCAAACTTCTTTCCCAGCATGACGGCGCCCAAGATAAACATAATCGTATTAAATATCAATACGAATGTATGTATGGGAAGTCCCAGATAATGTTCTACACTGATTCCCAAACCAGTGGTACCGCCCGTAATCATATTATTCGGTAAAATAAAAACTACAATCGCTAATGAATATATCGTATTCCCCAATAGTATTAAACAAAGATTCTTTATATTTGTCTTATTCACAGTTTTCCTCTCCTGACCTTTCGATATAATGCCGGGTTCAAAAATTATTCTGTCCCTGACATCTAGCTATTAGTATACATTCGCGGTGTTTATTCAACAAGTGCTTAGAACAACTTTTTCTGTTTTTCATTTTATAATTTTCTCATAATCTGCTTTTATTCATTCAATACTCTGCTATAATAGAACTATGAACAACAATTTTCAGAATAACATTTCAGCTGATTCAAACATTAGCATGGGAAAGAGGGCAGAAAATGAATGATATAATGACTCTACAGAAAATGATTGATGAGAGCAGCCGTATTGTGTTTTTCGGCGGCGCCGGTGTTTCCACTGAGAGCAATATCCCTGACTTCCGGAGTGCGGACGGACTTTACCGCCAGCAATACAAATATTCTCCAGAGCAGATAGTGAGCCACAGTTTTTTCACCCGGCATCCACAAGAATTTTATGAATTTTATAAAGAAAAAATGATGTTTCTGGACGCAAAACCAAACAAAGCGCATCTGAAACTGGCTGAACTTGAAGCGGCGGGAAAGCTAGCCGCAGTTATCACCCAGAATATTGACGGTCTTCATCAGGCTGCAGGCAGTAAGAATGTACTGGAGCTGCACGGAAGTATTTTGCGAAATTACTGTATGCACTGCCATAAGTCATACAGCGCCGAATATGTCAAGCACTCCGCCGGCATCCCTGTCTGCGAATGCGGGGGCACTATCCGCCCGGATGTGGTACTCTATGAAGAAGCTCTGGATTCTGCAATCATCCAAAAAGCGATACAGGCCATCTCCGAAGCAGATATGCTCATTATTGGCGGAACTTCTCTCGTTGTCTATCCTGCCGCCGGATTTATCGACTATTTCCACGGCAGGCATCTGGCAGTCATCAATAAGGACGCTGCCGCCCGGGAAGTGGGTGCAGAGCTTACCATCCACGCCCCTATCGGTGAAGTTCTGGGGCAGATTGCCGTACACTGACATGCAGAAGCCCTGCCCATAGAAACAATACTCCTTTCTATGGGCAGGGCATACAATTATGAAAACTAACGTTTGTCTTTATCGATAAATTTCAGACTGATTGCTGCTATTAGTACATATACCGCGGCAAATGCCAGAAGATATCCCCATCTTCGAACCACCAGCTCATCTTTATATTCATAAATTTTCCGGTATGTATAATCATGAAGAAACTTTTCAAATCCCGCATAAGCATTTTCCTTCACATTATCCGGAAGCAGCTCCAAAACATCATCCACTAGCTCTATGTCCTCAATCATCTCCAGCTCCGATTGAAGAATCTCAGAAGGAATCTCGTTCATGTTCGACTCTACACACAGCGCCCGCTGCCCCCATTTGCTGATTGTAAGGTCGGAGAGTATTTTTGCATTGCCTGTTATTGGAAAAATAGAGCCGGAAAAAATCAACTGTATGATGAGCACAAAGGGCATCACCGTCATGGCTGATGTCGTGCTTTTCACAACAGAAGATATGGCCAGCCCCAGCATATCCGCCGCAAATAGAATCAAAAACAGTGTAATAAATATATCCACATAAAAGCTTCCGGTAACAAGGCCTTTCGATGGCAGTTTCATGAAAAAACCATACACCAAAACCATAATCAATGCCTGTATGATGCAGATAATTCCTTGATATATTACGTGCGCCGCGACATAGGAAGTGATATGGAGTCCAGTCCGGTGCTCCCGTTTGATAATCTGCCGTTCTCTGCAAATGCTTTGAATCGAATTAAAGATTCCAATCCAGATACTGGCCGATACAATCGCAAAAAATCCTGAACGTGTACTTTCCTTTTTCAGCATCATTGAATCCTTCAATACTACAGCCAGAAGCAGGGATACGATGACGGCAAAAGCCAGTGTCTTCCAATCTTTTTCATTTTTAAATATACGGAATAATTTTCCAACATAAATTCTAACCTGTGCCAGACGGCCCTCACGTTTCTCTTCCATCCCCTATTTCTCCTCTAGTTCTTTGTATTTCTTTATATAGTAATCCGCCATTCCCTCTCCGCCTTCATCGGTGCGGTTAATCTTTAGGATGACCTCTTCCATCGTATTCACTTCGAAAAAAGTTCTGGCCTCATGGGGCGTACCATAAAAGGCCAGATGGCCAATATTGTCCTCATTGCCCTTCGCCAATACAATCACACGGTCGAAAAGATCTATGACACGGTCCGGTGAATGCGTAATGACAAGTACAGTCTTATCTTGATCTGCTATCTGACGCAGCGACTCCATCAAATGGCGTGCCATGACACCGTCAAGACCAGAATCTGGCTCATCTAAGAAGAAAAGTCCCGGGTCCGCAATATACTCTACCGCGATACTAAGACGCTTACGCTGCCCGCCAGAAAGTTTACCTACAAGGGATTCTGACTCACGTTCCAGTCCAAAAAGCTCCAGCACCTCCTCCACTCTCTGCCTCCGCTCCTCTTCCGAGATATCTACGGGAAGCTTCAGCTCTGCCGCGTTTGCCAATGTGTCTTTTACCGTGTCCTCCATGCGAAGCCAATCCTGCTGCGGCACATAACCTATCTCATACTTCATGCTGTCATAGTTCTTATAGATATCCACCCCGTCTTTCGAAACACTTCCCTGTGCTTTTTCATACCCCATGACGGCATTGAAGAATGTGGTTTTTCCGGCGCCTGAGCCGCCCAGCACCATCACCATCTCTTTTGGCCTGATAGTCAAATCAATGTCTTTCAAAAGAAGGCGTTTACGGAATAAATTCCAGACACTGCGCTCTTCTATATGTATCACGAGCTTATGCTTGGACGCTTCATGATGATTGTAACAAAGCCGGTCTCCTTGAAGCAAGAACAAAGTCTCTCCAATTCGCACCACATCAAGAAACTTTAACGTACAGCTCCCCTTTACCTGCCCTCCGTTCACATATACGCCATACTTTGTATTGTGTTCTTCCACTCTCCAATGGTTCCCGTCATACCGCATAACCGCATAATGTTCAGGAAGTTCTGTCTCTGCTACTTCCTCTCCTTCCGATTCTTCTCTGCAGCTCAGATAATAATTCCTCTGCCGATCTTCCAGTGAAAAACTTCTCCATTCCGTCTCTTCTTCAAATTTATCCCGATAAATCAATATTGCCGCCTGCGCGTCTACCGTGCCAAACTGCGTATCGTCGATCCGAAGCACATCGCCGTCTTCCAATTTTACATGGTTATCATCATCCGTAAATCTGGAGCCCACCTTTTCATCGTTATAGTAGGTTCCGTATTTGGTTCCCAAATCCTTGTAAACAAACCGTCCTTCTTCTTTCAGCAGCTTCCCGTGAAGCTCTGCCGCAAAGGGGCAGTCTATCTGTATCTCCGCCGGACTGCCCTCTTCTTTCCGGCCGAGATACACGGTCTCCGCCAGCGGGTACTGCTCTATTCCACTTTGTCCGCTGCAGATGATAAGTTTTGCTTTCTGTCCCACCTGCTCTTCCTCCTCTCCTTGTAAATATGATACTGCCGCAGTCAAAACACCTTTTGACCCTGATGTCTACGGATTTCTCCGCACTCCGTGCTCCCAAAATCCTAAAAACATTCGAAATCCGCCCTAATCGGGCTACTTTCTCATGTTTTACGGGTCCCAAAGTTATCCAATTGCATGCCAGCATGCATTGTATAACTTTTTGACCCTGACATCATATGATTATACTATGGGAAAAGGGGTCATGGCTGCCCTCCCCCTGCTCTTTACTATTACAGAAGTGTTTTTACCGTTATTGCCGCTGCACATTGTGTGCATCCCCCGGAGGGTTTTATTATATTAGGAAAGTTCGAAGGACTTTCCTAATATAATAAAAAGCACAGCGGTCCAGAAACTGGAACCGCTGTGCTTAGGCTTCTAATTATTATATGATTTAAAGAACTTATAAACTCCGTCAAGCGCCTTGGTGAGCACCGGAATCTCCTCTTCCTCCAGATTCTCCAGCACCGACTCCACCATCTTTCGGTGGAATTCCTCGTGATGCCGGTAAGCCTTCTCCCCCTTCTTCGTCAGGCGGATATAGACCACTCTCCGGTCCTCCTCACTGCGCTCCCGAATGGCATACTTTTTATTTACAAGGCTGTTCATGGACGTAGTAAGAGAACCGACCGTGATGTTCAGCTTTCTGGCGATGGCGGACATATTATTCCCGTCCCCCAGCCCGATGGCCTCGATGATATGCATATCGTTGTTGGTCAAATCCTTGAACTCGTCTGTGATAACTGCTTTTTCTTCCAATTCCCAGATATCATTAAACAAATGCACTAACACTCTGTTGATGCTCTCGTATGCGTCCACGTCTTACCTTCCCTCTCTTTACTTGATTCTTTTTTAATTATACCCTCTATGCCAGCAAAGAATCAACGACTTCTTTTACCGTCTCTATTTTTTCTGCCCGGTATGCGGACGCCCCGCAAAATAAGAGGGCATTGTCAACATCTCCCCTTGCAGCGTTCACCAGAGCTTCTGTGATACAATAAGGTATTTCCGCAGGGTTACACTTGCGCAGACAGCCAAGACATTTCCTCGGAGCTTGCCGCTCCCCGGACATGACCCGCTCCATAAATGGATTGCGTATGGCTCGCCCCGGCATTCCCACCGGACTTTTTACAATGACAATGTCTTCTTTCGCAGCCTGAATATATCTTTCCTTATATTTTGTGTCTGCGTCACATTCCTTTGTCGTCACAAATCTGGACGCCACCTGAACCGCGTCGGCTCCCAGAGAAAAAGCGTGTCTGACATCATGGGCATTTTCAATCCCGCCCGCAAGCGCCACCGGTACCTTCACTCCATATTTATCTGAATACTCCTTAACCACGGCAAGAATAGCCTGCACTTCCCTGTCGTAAGCCGCCTCATCGAACTTATCTAACTGTTCTTTATCAAAGCCCAGATGCCCTCCGGCCTTGGGCCCTTCGATTACGACCATATCTGCAGTCCGGCTGTATTTTTTATCCCAATATTTTAAAATCACTTTTGCAGACTTCTCAGTGGAGACAATCGGGGCAATCTTTGTTCTGCTGCCTTCCACGTAAGACGGCAAATCTGTGGGAAGCCCCGCTCCGGAGATAATCAAATCGGCCCCCGCCTCCACGGCTGCCTTTACATACTCATCATAATACTTAAGCGCCACCATAATATTGAACCCAATCACACCGTGGGGCGCGATGTCTCTCGCCCTTTGAAGCTCACTTCCTATTGCCCTGATGTTTGCTTCCTTCGTGCAGCTCTCAAAGTCCGGCTCCTTAAATCCAATCTGGGCGGAGGAGATGATGCCTATGCCGCCTTCCTTCGCCACGGCTCCGGCCAGTCCCCCAAGGCTGATTCCCACGCCCATACCTCCTTGTATCAGAGGCTTCTCAACTATGAGATCTCCTATTTTTAATGACGGATACTCCATATGATCTCTACCTATATCCTTTCTTACATCTGGCGGAAACGCTCATATCGCTTTTCCGTCAGTTCCTCCGGTGTGAGTGCTCCATGTTTTTTCAAAAATTCACAGATACAGGAGTCCATAGGGCCTGTCACCTCCACCAGATTTTCCTTGGTCAGATGCGCCGGCTCCGGCAGCACCCGCTCCACGATTCCTGCCTTTTTCAAATCTCCCGCAGTCAGTCTCATAACGCCTGCCGCCTCTTCTGCTCTCTTACTGTCCTTCCAAAGAATGCTCGCAAAACCTTCCGGTGACAAGATAGAGTAGATGGAATTCTCGAGCAGCCATACTTCATCCGAGACTGCCATGGCCAGAGCGCCGCCGCTTCCGCCTTCCCCAATCACTACAGAGAGTATCGGTACGCCAAGGCCCGACATCTCAAAAAGATTGCGTGCGATGGCCTCTCCCTGCCCTCGCTCTTCTGCCTCTAATCCACAGAACGCTCCCGGTGTATCTACAAAGCAGATGATTGGACGGCCGAATTTCTCCGCCTGTTTCATCAGCCGCAATGCCTTCCTATAACCTTCTGGTGAAGGCATTCCAAAGTTACGCTCAATATTCTCCTTCGTGGTGCGCCCCTTCGCCTGTGCAATGACCGTCACCGGAATCCCATGGAATCTTGCCACGCCGCCGACAATTGCCTTGTCATCCTTGAAATAGCGGTCACCGTGGAATTCCACGAATTCTGTAAATAAAGCTTCCATATAATCCGCTCCCACCGGACGGTCCTTCATGCGGGAAATTTGTACCCGCTCCCAAGGGGCAGCAGTTTCCCTGCCGTTTTTCTTCAGTCCGCAAACGGTAGTATTTTTGTCCTCCAGCGGTAGTGTTTCCTGTGCATGAAGCTTCACAATCTGCGCCAAGGTATCCTTCAGATTCTCCCGCTCCACAATCTTATCTACAAATCCGTGTTCCAGCAAAAACTCTGCGCGCTGGAAGCCCTTTGGAAGCTTCTGTCCGATGGTCTGCTCGATTACACGGGGGCCCGCGAAGCCAATCAGTGCATTAGGCTCTGCCAGAATAATATCTCCTAACATGGCAAAGCTCGCGGTCACCCCTCCGGTTGTGGGGTCGGTCAACACGCTGATATACAGCTGTCCTGCATCGTGATGTCTTTTCAGCGCCGCGGATGTCTTGGCCATCTGCATCAGAGAATGAATCCCCTCCTGCATCCTTGCGCCGCCGGAACATGCAAATATAATGACAGGAAGTTTCTCCTGTGTGGCACGTTCTACCGCCCGTGTAATCTTTTCACCTACTACCTTACCCATGCTCGCCATCATAAATCTGCCGTCACAGACAGCCAGCACCACATCGTTGCCATCAATTTTTGCCTTGCCGGTAACGACGGCCTCATCCAGACTGGTCTTCTCCTGAAGGGCTGCTATCTTTTCTTCATAACCCTTGTAATTCAATGGATTTCCCGATGTAAGCCCTGTATCCCACTGGGTAAATGTACCTTCATCCGCGACCATCTCAATCCGGCGCATGGCATGCACCCGAAAGTAATTGTGGCACTTCGGGCAGATATAATATCCCTTTTTCACATCTTCTGTCAAAATCGCAGACTTACAGGCATTGCATTTCTTCATCAGCCCTTCCGGTACTTCTGGCGCCGCCTCCTGTCTTGACGCGGCTTCTGTCCGCGCAAGTTCGACTCTATATGCTCCCGGGGCATGTGCCTCGGTCAAGGAAATATAATTTTTCCGATTGGTCTTCTTGAACATGTTAGATAATTTCAACGTTATCTCCTCCTACAAGCAGCTCCTGCTCCTTGTCTGCAATAAACTCAATATCAAAATTTCCCGCCTGATAGTCCGGATGATTGAGAATCTCATACTGATAATCTACATTGGTATCGATTCCCTCGATAATCACCTCGCCCAGCGCGCTTCTCATCTTCATGATTGCCTCGGTACGATTCTTGGCAAATACAATCAGTTTTGCCAGCATGTTGTCATAGTAAGGCGGCACGGTATAACCGCTGTAAATGGCCGAATCAATACGGACTCCCTTGCCCCCCGGCAGATACATATCTGTAATCGTACCCGGACATGGACGAAAGCCTTTAGCCGGATTCTCCGCATTGATTCTGCACTCAATGGCGTGGCCTGTGAGCTGTACATCCTCCTGTTTGTAGGAAAGCTCCCTTCCGTCCGCAATGCGAATCTGCTCTTTGATCAAGTCAATTCCAGTTACCCATTCCGTCACCGGATGCTCCACCTGAATTCTTGTATTCATTTCCATAAAGTAAAAATTTCCGCTTTTTTCCAGTAAGAACTCGATGGTTCCGGCGTTTTCATAATGCGCCGCCTTGGCTGCCTTGACTGCGGCATCCCCCATAGCCTGACGCAGCTCTTCGCTGATGACGGTGCAGGGAGACTCCTCGATCATCTTCTGGTGATTCCGCTGTATGGAGCAGTCACGCTCGCCCAGATGGATGACATTGCCATATTTATCCGCAAGAATCTGAAACTCTATGTGCTTCGGGTGTTCTACAAAATGCTCGATGTACATCGTATCATCCCCGAAGGCTGCCTTTGTCTCCTTCTGTGCCGTCTGGAAAGCGGCTTCAAACTCTTCCGGCGTGCGGGCTACCCGCATCCCTTTTCCGCCGCCGCCAAGGGCCGCTTTCACAATCACTGGATATCCGGTCTGTGCCGCAATCTCCGCCCCTGTCCGGGCATCGTAGATTGGCTCTTTACTGCCCGGAATGACCGGGACTCCCGCCTCAATCATGGTGTTTCTCGCCTGTGATTTATGCCCCAGCCTGCGGATGACCTCCGCGTCCGGCCCGATGAAAATGATATTGCACTGTGCGCATAATTCTGCGAATTTACTGTTCTCGGAGAGGAATCCAAAGCCCGGGTGAATCGCGTCCGCCCCGGAAACGATGGTGGCGCTGATTATCTGCTCCATATTTAAGTAGCTCTCCGTGGAAGGTGCAGGCCCGATGCAGACTGCCTCATCCGCAAGCTGCGTATGAAGCGCTTCCCGGTCCGCTTCTGAATATACCGCCACCGTCTCAATGCCCATTTCCCGGCAGGCTCTGATAATCCGCACGGCTATCTCTCCCCGGTTTGCAATCAATACTTTCTTTATCATGAACTTCCCACCTATCCTATCATCAATGACAACTCGGCTTTCACCGCCACTTCACCGTCCACGGAAGCCGTCGCTTCGCCGATAACAAGAGGCCCCTTCTGGCGGATAATCTTCGCCTCCAGTTTCAGCTTATCGCCGGGACATACTTTCCTTCTGAACTTACAGTTCTTAATTCCGCCAAAGTAACCAAGTTTTCCTTTGTTCTCCTCTTTCACGAGTACAGCCACCGCGCCAACCTGAGCCAGCGCCTCCACAATCAGCACGCCCGGCATAACGGGTTCCTGAGGGAAATGTCCTGCAAAGAAGTCTTCCCGGTAAGTGACACACTTATATCCGACCGCATATTCGCCTTCCTTATAATCTTCAATATAGTCGACCAGCAAAAATGGATGCCTGTGAGGGATAATTTCCTTTATTTCGTTAATACCTAAATAATTCATTCTCTGCTCCTCCTGCTCTATACGGCCTTACACGATACGGAACAACGGCTGTCCGTACTCCACTGCTTCCCCGTTCGCGACCAGCACCTCTGCAACTGTACCGTCGAACTCGCTCTCAATATCATTCATCAGCTTCATAGCCTCCACGATAGCGATGGTCTGCCCCTTCTTTACACTGGCTCCCGCCTCCACAAAAGGCTCTGCCTCTTCAGAAGGTGCAACGTAGAAGGTTCCTACAAGGGGTGACTTAATCAGTCTGCCCGGTTTATCCTCCATGGAGGTTGACTCCTCATCATCTTCTGCTGTCTGCAAAGCGGCTGTCATTTGCGGCGCAGCCTGCACTGCCTGTAAAGCCTCCGCCGGAATAGCGGCCCCTGCAGCCGCAAAGGCCACTTTATCCTTCTCCCGGCTCATACTTAGCTTAATGCCGTTCTCTTCATATTTGAATCCGGTCAGCGTCGAATCCGATACTGTCTGAATCAATGTTACCAACTGTTCAAATTCCATCATTATTCCTCCCACTTCTTTATAAGGAGTGTGGCGTTATGCCCGCCGAATCCCAGTGAATTGCTCATGGCATATCGAATATCCATCTCCACTGGCGCTCCTACCGCATAATTCAGATTACATTCCTCATCCGTCTCAACCGTTCCCATCGTCTGATGGACGAATCCGTCCTCAATGGCTTTTACGGTGGCAACACACTCCACCGCCCCGGCGGCGCCAAGCAGATGTCCAATCATAGACTTTGTTGAGTTGATCACAAGCTTCTCTGCCGCCTCGCCAAATGCCCGCTTAATCGCATACGTCTCGAACAAATCATTATGGTGCGTGCTCGTTCCGTGGGCGTTGATATACTGCACATCCTCTGGTCTGACACCCGCCTCTTCCATGGCAAATTCCATGGCCTTAGCCGCGCCGCTTCCGTCCTCGGCCGGGGACGTGATATGGAAGGCGTCCCCTGTAGAGCCATAGCCTACAAGCTCCGCATAGATTTTCGCGCCTCTTGCTTTCGCGTGCTCCAGTTCCTCCAGTACGACCACGCCTGCGCCCTCGCCAAGTACGAAGCCGTTGCGCTCCTTGTCGAATGGAATGGACGCGCGCATTGGATTCTCGGAAGTCGTCAGTGCGGTCAGAGCAGTAAATCCGGCCACCCCTGTGGGGCAGATACAACTCTCTGTACCTCCTGCGAACATTACTTCTGCGTCGCCATACTGAATCGCGCGCAGGGCGTCGCCGATACAATTCGTTCCACTTGCACATGCGGTCACTACATTCGTGCACTTTCCCTTCAGCCCAAGCTGAATGGACACATTCCCTGCCGCCATATTGGAAATCATCATAGGCACCATCATGGGATTGACCCGGCCCGGCCCTTTTTCCTGAATCACCGTGTACTGTCTTTCCACCTGCTGCAGACTTCCAATCCCAGAGCCAATGATAACGCCGCACCGGTACGCATCTTCCTTTTCAATCTCAAAACCCGCATCCGCACAGGCTTCCTTTGCCGCCGCCACCGCATACTGAGAAAATGTTTCCATGCGCTTTGCAGCCTTGAAGTCCATATGCTCTTTCGGTACGAAGTCTTTGACTTCCGCCGCTATTTTCACCTTATAATCCGTGGTATCGAACTTGGTAATCTCGCCAATTCCTACCGTTCCGGCCTTTGCATTTGCCCAAAATTCTTCTACCGTGTTACCGATTGGAGTAACGGCGCCAAGTCCCGTTATCACTACTCTTCGTTTCATATATCTAATCTCCTTGATTTTACCTTTTTCATCTTCTAAGCCACAATCTGCCTGCTATCTTCTTCCGGCAGGTTACATGCACATTCCGCCGTCTACATGGAGCACCTGTCCGGTGATGTAGGCCGCTTCATCGGAGGCGAGAAATGCAGCCGCAGCCGCGATGTCTTCTCCCTGCCCCAGACGGGCAAGCGGAATCTGTGCCAGCGTAGCTTCTTTTACTTTGTCTGAAAGTGCATTGGTCATATCCGTCTCTATGAATCCCGGCGCAATCGCATTGACCGTGATTCCTCTGGACGCCAGCTCTTTTGCCGCTGACTTTGTCATGCCGATCACCCCCGCTTTGGAGGCGGAGTAGTTCACCTGACCTGCGTTGCCCGCCACTCCGACTACAGAAGACATATTGATAATTCTCCCGCTTCTCTGCTTCATCATCTGACGGGACGCGAACCGGATACAGTGGAACGTTCCCTTTAAATTGGTATCGATGACATCTGCGAAATCCTCCTCGGACATCCGCATCATAAGCCCGTCTCTCGTGATTCCCGCATTGTTCACCAGTATATCGATTCTGCCGAATGTATCCACAATCTCTTTTATGAATTGCTCGCAGGCCGCAAAGTCCGCCACATTGCACTGCATAACCATTGCTTTACCGCCTGCGCTCTCGATTTCTGCCTTCACTTCCTCGGCTTTATCGGCCGAGCCATTATAATTGATTACAACGGAAGCTCCCTGAGCCGCCAGTTTTTTGGCAATGGCTTTTCCGATGCCCCTCGACGCTCCCGTTACTACCGCAATCTTTCCTTCTAACATCTTGTACTCCTTTTTCAACTGCCGTTTTCTCTTATACCGGCAGCTCCTCTACTACTTTGTCCACATCTTCCCAAGTTCCGATATTATATACCTGCACCTCGCGGTTGATTTTCTTCAAGAATCCGGCCAGCGTTCTTCCCGGTCCGATTTCCACAAAGGTGTCCACACCCTCTGCGATCATGCGCTCTACACTTTCCTGCCAGCGTACTGACTCTGACACTTGCCGGGCCAAGAGCGCCTTCGTCTCCCCAATATCTGACACGTATGTGGCAGTCACATTGGTCACATAGGGAATCCGGAGCGCCCGCAACTCGGTCTTCTCAAGAACTTCCGCAAGCTCTGCTCCCGCCGGCTTCATCATCGGTGAGTGGAAGGGGCCGCTGACGTTCAGCATGACCGCACGCTTCGCCCCCGCTTCCTTAAGCGCCTCAGCCGCTTCCTCCACGGCCTTCGTCTCTCCGGTAATCACTATCTGCCCCGGACAGTTAAAGTTGGCCACGGTCACGCCTTCCCGCCCCTTTAGGACTTCCACGATGGCTTCGCCCGTCATCCCAAGTATGGCTGCCATAGCGCCCTCGCCCGCCGGAACCGTATTCTGCATAAGAATCCCTCTCTTCCGTACAAGTTTAATGGCGTCTTCCTCTGACATCCCTCCAGCCGCACTGACTGCACAATATTCTCCCAGACTCAATCCCGCAGTTACATCCGGCTTTAGTCCCTTTTCTGTCACAACTCTTGTCATTGCCAGACAGGTCGTCACAAGCGCAGCCTGCGTATATTCTGTCAAATCCAGTCTGTCATTTTCCTCAAAGCACAATGCTTTCATATCTATATCCAGCAGCTCGCTTGCCCTGTCGAAAAGCTCCGCCGCCACTTTACTATTTTCATAAAAATCCTGCCCCATCCCGCATTTTTGCGCGCCTTGTCCGGGGTAGATAAATGCAATCTTACTCATAGAATCCTGCTCCTTTAATCAGTGCGTCAGTCTCTCTTACTAATCTGTCGATCAGCTCCTTACAAGTGCATTCTTCTTTTACCATAGCCGCACTCTGCCCCGCCATCACACTGCCATTTGCCACATCGCCTTCTACCACAGATTTTCTCAAGCCTCCCAAAGTCAGGTGTTCCAGCTCCTCGAAAGAAGCCCCCTCCTGCTCCAGCTTTAAATACTCCTTCGTCATCTGATTTCTCAGCGCACGCACCGGATGGCCAGTACTTCTTCCTGTGACTCTGGAATCAATGTCCCTTGCTTTTATGATTGCTTTCTTATAATTTTCATGTACAATAGATTCTTTCGTTACCACAAAATGCGTTCCCAGCTGCATGCCTTTAGCGCCCAGCATAAATGCCGCCGCCATTCCTCTGCCGTCGGCAATCCCTCCGGCCGCGATCACCGGGATATTGACCGCATCCACGATCTGCGGGACTAATACCATTGTAGTATTCTCTCCGATATGGCCGCCTGCCTCACAGCCCTCCGCTACCAACGCATCAGCGCCACAGCGCTCCATACGTCTCGCAAGCGCCACAGAAGCCACCACCGGAATCACCTTGACTCCCGCTTCTTTCCACATACTCATATATTTTTCCGGATTCCCGGCCCCTGTCGTCACGACCTTCACGCCTTCCTCCGCCACTACCTTTGCCACTTCATCCGCATAGGGACTCATCAGCATAATATTTACCCCAAAGGGGTTATCCGTCAATTTTTTTGCTTCTCTAATTTGTTCACGTACCCAGTCTGCCGGAGCGCTGGCAGCTCCAATGAGTCCAAGCCCACCGGCATTCGATACGCCGGCCGCAAGATGATACTCAGCAACCCAAGCCATTCCGCCTTGAATGATTGGATATTCAATTCCCAGTAATTCGGTTACTTCTGTTTTCATATTACAACCTCTTTCTTGTCTACTTTACTTACGTTATCTGTACTAAATTATTTCTGCAGTCCTTCGATATAAACTACTACATCGCCAATGGTCTTTAATCCGCCGATAGCTTCTGTGTCAATCTCCACACCAAATTCATCTTCAAAAGACATTACCATATCCATCAAATCCAAAGAGTCTGCCCCCAGTGATTCAAAGGTTGTCTCCGCTGCCAAGTCTGCCACGTCTACTCCTAATCCTTCTGCTACGATGTTTTTCACTTTTTCTAACATAATATTCTGCTCCTTTTTTTCTCAATTTTATTTTATATAAAGAGATTCCTCTCTCTTTACCAGTTGATCAGAGATGCTCCCCAGGAAAGCCCCGCACCGAATCCGGCAAGTACTGCCCTTTGTCCTTCCTTTAGCATCCCTTTCCGGTTCATCTCATCCAGCAGTATCGGTATACTTGCAGAAGATGTGTTCCCGTACTCTTCAATATTCATGGGGAACTTCGCTATATCTACTTTCAAACGCTTTGCCACAGATTCAATAATTCGTTTATTGGCCTGATGCAAAATGAACCAGTCGATATCTTCCACCTCGAGCCCCGCCTTATCCAAAAGCTCGTGAATCATTTCCGGTACCTTTTTCACCGCAAATTTAAAAACGCCTTTGCCGTCCATGTATACATAGGTACTTTTATCTTTCATCTTTTCTTCCCAGTTTTTCTGATGCCGGCTTTCGCAAGTGAGCACACCTCCCTTGACACCGTCAGAATATGTAACGCAGGGCGTAAGCTCTCCTTCTACTCCCTTCAGAACCGCAGCTCCCGCGCCGTCCCCGAACAAGATGCAAGTGCCTCTATCCTCCCAATCCACCAGATTCGAAAGGCTCTCACTTCCTATGATAAGAATCGTGTTGTACATGCCGGAGGCAATATATGCCTGTGCCGTATTGTACGCAAACACAAAGCCGCTGCAGGCCGCGCTCAAATCAAAGCAGGTGGCGTTGACAGCCCCCAGCTCCCGCTGAACCTCACAGGCCGCACAGGGGAGAATCACGTTAGATGAGATTGTGGACACAAGAATCAAATCCACCTCATCGGCTGTAATCTGTGCGTCCTGCAGCGCGCGCTTTGCTGCCTTCGAGGCCATACTGACCGTCGTATCTTCTTTAATAATGTGGCGTCTTACAATTCCGGTACGCTCACGTATCCATTCATCGTTCGTATCCACCATCTTAGCCAAGTCATTATTATGGTAATAATTCGACGGCGTGTAAGCTCCTGTCCCATATATTTTTCCTATCATTTTTACATTTCTCCATATAGTTGTTTTACAGTAATATTATTTGATTTTAAAATACTTTGAGTTTCAAACTAATAGCTACTATATCATAAAAAAAAATGTTTGACAAGTATCAATTTTATGGTATAATGATTTTTGTCAGCGAGTTGAGTTGGCGGATTGCGGAAGTGTCGGAATGGCAGACGAGCTAGATTCAGGTTCTAGTGCTCGCAAGGGCGTGTGGGTTCAAGTCCCATCTTCCGCAGGTATAGAAAATAGTAGAAATACCGTAAATACGGGCGTTTCTGCTATTTTTTTATTGTCTTTTTTTCTCGTTGGGGGACATTTGGGGAGATTACTATAATTCTATGTTATATTCCATATTAAAATACATCAACCACTATTAAATAGCAATTTAGCTGGCAAGGCCGACATTACCAAGTTATCTGCCGTGGCTGGGGAGACTTTGACCGGGGAATATTTTGCCGGTGCGCCGGTGTATTCAAAGCTAATAGACGTAGGCGCGCTTCCCAATAACTCAGATAAGAATGTGTCTACCGGCCTGACTAGTGTCAATTATGTATGGATTGATACCGCAAACAGTATGGTATTTAACAGCGGCGCACATTATCCGTTTCCGTATATTGACCCCGGCAGCCTATCAAATGCAATAACTGGACGGTTACAAAATAGCTTTACTACATTAACAATCACAACCAAAACAAACTGGACTGGGTACGCGTGCATAGTGGCAATTAAGTACACTAAGCTATAGTTTATTTTGGTCCGAGGTAAGTAGCCATAAAACGGCTGTTACCGGCACTTAACACCACGGCCTTGCCAGAATTTTGCAAAAGTGTGAAAGTGAATAAGTCACCTGCAGATGCCTCATTAACGAATGAGTACATACAGCTAACGTAATTTGATGCGGTGGCTATCTGACGGCTCTGATTAATATTGTTACGGTCAAGATAACCGTATAATGCGTGTTGTCCACTCCACCCGGCTTCTGTAAAGTCAATAAGGACATCAATCCTGTATACTCCGGCGAAGGGGACTCGGAAGCCGTGCTTGTATGTTGTCCAATCAGGGACATACTCTAGCCCAAGGCTATCGAATATTTTTGTATTCCAGCCTGTGCCGCCCGGATTACTCGCATCACTATTGACATTATAATTGCCTGTATGACAATACACCGCGCTCTTGCCAATATGTGCTAAATTGCTATTTATCTTAAAATATTTCTATAAAATGTATTGACTTTGCGCCAATATTGGCGTATAATGTAATTAAAGATAAGGAAAGGGGATAAAAATCATGAAGTATAAAAATATAGCAAATAAAGCTCTTATCAATAATGTAGACGAAGAAAAGGTAAATGCAATTGCAGAGAGTATGAGAAAAAACGGCTTTGTTGGATGCCCTATCCTTATTTGGAATGACGAATTAATGACCGGTTCACACAGAATGGCAGCTCTTAAAAAGCTGGAAGATGAGGGCGTAGACATTTTTGATTGGGAAGTGGCAGAAGACATTACCGAAATAGCTGAAGAAAACTTTTCCAAATTTGAAGAAGAAAACGGCTGGCAGAGAGACGTGGACTTTTCTGATATAGGATGGTTGCTCAAAGGCTCATGGGTAGAAGAATACAAAGATGAAATAGTAGAATGGTAGGGTGAAAGAATATGAAAAGATATCCAGATTGCATCAGGACAGACGGCATGTGCGGCATTTGCTCTCTTGTAAACAGGGGTCTCGACTGCCACAACAATAAAATTTGCGGCCTGCTCTTCCAGCGGACCGCCTGCGGAATGACTCAGAATGAACTTGCAGAAAAGGCCGGAATAAACATCCGGCAGATACAGAAATACGAATCATTATCGAGTGATACTGGTAACATGACTCTCAAAAATGCTATTGCGCTGGCTGATGCACTAGAGTGTGATGTGAGGGATTTGCTATGAGTAAAAATATGATACCAAGAGTGTGCAAGTCATGCGAGTGTAGCTTTATCGGCGGCCCTCGTGCATGGTATTGTCCTGCTTGCCGGGTAGAACGGAAAAAGGACTCACAGAGGAAAATGCGGGAGGCGAAAAAAAGCAATAACTATATACCGCTTGGTAGTCCAATAACATGCGAATTATGTGGTGCAATTGTAATTAAAAATAGCGGCAATCAACGATACTGTCCAAAGTGCGCTAAAGAGCACTTAAAACTTGTAGATAATGCACAGTCCCTCGAATGGAAACGGGCAAATCCAGAAAAAATAAAAGAAGGAAAGCGGAACTTAAGTAAAAAAAGACATGCTGGTGAAGGTCGTAAATCTGGGGTAAAATATATATCTTGGGATAAGGGAGCGCAAAAATGGAGAGTCATGCCATTTTTTAATGGCAAACAATATCATGTTGGGCGTTTTTCGAGCTTGGAAGAAGCCGCCGAGAAATTGAATGAATTTATGTCTGAAAAAACTAATGGGCAAAATAAAAACTCTCCTTAATGGACTATTCTTCGTAAATATGTTATACTGTTCTCGCAGGGGAGCGGTGGCAAGCCCGCCCTCCTTTGCTACCTTTAATCTTCTAATGTACTTTGTAGATTATCTAATATTTTCTGTAGCCTCTCTTCTTTCTTCTTTTCGTCTTTCTCCTCTTGTACTTCTTTGATATCGTCAATCAAAAATCTTATGAAACCGTTAAACTGCTTATCAGTCATTCCCATGTCTTTCATACTGTCTCCTTTCTGATATTTGTTAAGTTACTTGCCTTCCTTAACTATCTTTAGTATACACTATTTTTTATATTATGTCAACTCTATTTTATATTATTCTTTATATTTTTTAAACTATTTTATTTGTATAATACACACTTTTTTATATTATTGGCTGTCCTGATTCCTTGTCAATAAAGGAAATTTTCAGGTCGGCATCGAGGGCCTCCGCAACTTTCTCGAGTTCTGATATTTTAAAAGTATTTCTCTTATATTTGTTGTTCATGTTCTGTGGTGTCTGCCCTGTCCTACGAGCAAGCTCTGCTTCTGTTATGTTTCCCCGTTTCACCCTACAAAGATTTATATATTCTCTTACATCTGTATGCATATTGCACCTCCTTTTTCTTCATCATACACTTTATTTTATATTGTGTCAATACTTATTTTTATATCATATAAATTATTTTATAAAAAAGTGTTGACATTATATAAAAAATAGTGTATAGTGTAATTACAAGATAAGAAAAATAAATTAATCGGAGGTATGTATAATGAAAATACAATATGAAGGACGTAGATACGAAGAAATCTATAACCCTAAAACCGGAAGATATGAAAATAAATATGTCGGAACGCCAAGCGCTGTTATATTTACTAAAGATTATGATTTAATCAAAGAAGTTATTAACGGACTTATTGATAGAGGCTGGGAATTCCAAGGTGGATTTGACGGTAGGACGGATGATGAGACTGGCTACTATTTCAAGGTCAACAATCAAGATGATTATAACAATTTCAAAGATGATTATAAAGAAATCAAACACTCACTATAATATAACTCCCCGGGATTGCTCCCGGGGATATTTTATACAATCTTAATCTGTACGGCATCAATGACATACCCATACCAGCCGGCATATCCATTGTTTCCGCTGCCCCAATCGGTCACCCAATCAAGCCAGCCTTTGCCAATTACATGTACTCGGTACTTGACATGTTTCCCCGGCGCACCGACAATGCGCATCTGTAGGCCATCGAACTGATTTCGGCAGTCACCGGCGAAGTTCTCACCGTTCTTATCCATCTCACGGTCACGCTGCCAGTTGTACCAGCCGCCGTTAAGCTTATGTACTCGGTACTCAAGATATCCGACATTCTTCGCTGTCCCCTTGACATAAGCTCTAAGCGCACGCAGGGCCTGCCCGAGTACTCCCGCATAAGCTTCTGTGCCTGTCCCGTTCTCATTGACATAGCTCTGCCACTTGCCACTGGCGTAGGCCTGCCATACTGCCTGACCGTCTTTAGCTGTTCCTGACGTACCGGATGTTTGTTCTGTTGATGTACTCTCTCCTGAGGAGGTGCTGTCGGACACATTTCGCCCAAGTATGCCCTCTACAATTGCCTGCGCGCATTTCTTATAATTCCATCTGTCCGCATCGTCTTTATCGTCAACGAAGCAACATTCTATAAGGATTGCAAGACTTTTTGTCCTGTTAAGGACCTGTAAGCTTTTATCATATTTTGTCCCCCGATTATGGATACTCAGAGCGGCACTAATGTTCTGGCATATCCTATCTGATATTTCCTTAGTACGGGAATCATAATTAAATACTTCTGTGCCGCCCGTTGATTTATCTCCTTTGTAATCGTTACGGCCGCTATTCAGATGAATACTAATATCAAGATTTACCGCATGTTGATTACATAATGCCACTATTCCATTCAGACACCCTTGCTTTGTAGTTGCGTAATTAACCGTACAATCATATACGGTGTGCCCCGCGGCTCTTAGCAGCCTGATAACCTCATCTTTTACCAGCCTGTCCTCAACCGATTCCTTAAGCATGCCAACGGCTCCTGACGCTCCCTGCCCCTGTGGGCAATGTCCTGCGTGTACGTTATAACTTGCCATATGTTTTCTCCCTTCTGTGCATTATTGCACTAAAAAGAGAGCCTGTCTCCAAGCTCTCAAATTATAGTTATATAAAGACACTCGCTCTTAAACCATGCCATTTTCATTATGCTGATTCTTTTTCCTCTTCCATTCCAGTGTACGATTCGATAGCTTTTTTTAGCAATTCCATCATTTGCGCATTGACAATATACTGAGATGGTTCTTTTTCAAATATGTCCATTAACCGTACAACTACCGGAAGCTCCAGCATATCGACAAAATCATTCAATGATAGCGGTATGTTGTTAATCTCATCACAGTGAAGCCTGCTTGACATAAGCGCCAATGTATGCAGGTGTTTTGTACTCTGTATATTCATAATATCATTGATAATGCTCATCCGCTCTTTATCGTTTTGCACTTTTTCCTCGTATGTGGGTATCAATAAGCTCATATTATGCCACCTCCATATTAATTTGTGAATTGCTGTCCAGAATCTGAATCCTTAAATTTGTGTCCGGCTCCCATAGGTCTATATACTGGAGCGCTTCATCAAATTTAGCAGTTAAAGTATTAGCTCTTGCATTAATACGGAAATAGTCACAATAATCTTTATTGAATCGGCTATAAGCCCTTCCTCTCAATGTTCTGTCTTTGTATGCATTACTTTCACGTCCACCTAACAAACAAGTTATTTTATGATTCACCCGGTTCTTTATGACTTGTATCTGTTCGTGGGTAATGGTCATATTATTTTCAAGCTTTTCCACTCTTTGTTCTACTTTCGTAACTCGCTTATCAACAACAATGACCGCCTTTAGCTCTGTTGATAAATCAGCCAACATATCATGTGTCATTTCCTTGTACTTCTTTTCCACTTTGATGAAGTAGCGCCGCACCTGCTTGCCCTTCTCGTTACGCTCAAGCATTGCCATCTCTTTAGCAGTGTCTAGCTTGATGATGTGGTTTTTCATGGTCTGTCCAGAAGGTGTAGAAATCTCTACGGCTTCAAAATCTTGTTTTTCCAATGCGTCACAGTCCTTCAACCTTCGTGCCGACCATTCGCGATACACACTCTTCACTCCCAACACTTGATGTAGTTCCGTACCATATACTACCTTTTCCCCTGTGCTTGTCTCATAAACTGGTACTAGCTCGTTCTCAATTACTGTTAAATTTTGCATATATGAAATCTCCTTTCAAATTGTTCTTGAAAGAAGTTCCATCCTGCATTATAATATTTGCAGAAGGAAACTTCTGGTGAGAGTAATCGGTTGACTTGGTAGGTTGGCGATTACTCTATTTTTTTAGTTCCGGTACCAATTTCTTTATTCCGCGTCTTATAGCTTCTGCACGTTCAATTTTTTCTTGTTGGCAATACTCATTTAGAATATTGCTTTCCTCGTTTCCTAAACGTACCGTGATTCTTTCTGACTTTGGATTGTCGATTGGCGGCCGTCCTGTTCGTGGACTCATGCAATCACCTCACTTTTTGTCTGCCACTAAATACATCATAATTAATGTCAGCCAAAAAGTCAAGAGGTTTTTCAAATATTTTCCACACCCCACATCTCTTCTGTTATAATAAATATAGTCAGTATTAGACTGTGGATTGAAACCATCCTACCAATGGAATAAAATAGGGCGCAGCATTTCGCCACGCCCATCTGGGGATATGGGGGAGGTCAGGAACATACCCTGACAGGACTTCTCCCCTGTATTTATTGTCTTCATTTATGCGCTCACTCCTCTTTTGCATCAATATCACTGCATGAAAAAAGAGGATAGTCCCCCCTCAAATACTACTCCTCTTTTCCCGACTGCTTAATAATCTGATTTGTATATGTACTTAGCCCTGCTACAAGAATCCCCTGCACTATAGACGTAAACACCGCCATCGCGATATCCGGTCCGCTCCTTAATGTTGTTGTCGCAATCACATATACCGCGCACAATGCAACTCCAGCCCCTCCTAGTATAAGAGGTATAAATTTGTCAGTTACAGCTTGGGCTTGTTTAAGCCCCATTCCAACAAAGTATAATACTACCGCTACAACAATAAGTTCCGGTTTCACATAATTCATAACCTGTTCCATACTAATTCTCCTTTACTTTTTCTAAAATTCCAATACGTTTCTCGTGGTCTACGAGCGTTTTATCCTGACTTTCATTGTGTTTCCACAATCTTTCATGAGACTTACTGTTTCTTGCTGTAAGGTCGTCCATACCCTCATCTAAATTATTCAGTTTGTCTACTAAACGGGTTATCGATGTATTTAACTTTACGATAGGCGTGCATATAGATATCGCAAATCCCGCAAGTGCTACAATTACCCCAAAAACTTCCCACTCTGTCACATTTCTTTACCTACCTTTCAAACAATGTCGTAATGTGGCCGCTCTTCGCCAAATAACAAATATCTTATCATATCATCTATGTAAACCGCCACCGCCGATAGCAAGAACCAGTAGCAGGAATTTTTAAGGCATATTTGTCCCATAAAGTTAAAGGCTCGGTCAGAATAGTCCCAAATATTCCAACCAAGCCATAAATTTATAACACAACCAGCCACGAACTCAATAACTGTAACCCAAAGCGTACTAAGTAACATTTGCCTAATCAAAGGCATTTTAGGAGTTGCCTCATTAAGTAACCCAATTACTATAAAACATATACCACCTACCAGAAACATCGTCCAATGGCTATACCCTCTCGCAATAATTTCAACAAAATAGTACAGCGTTCCGCCAGTACTTAGCAAAAACAAATATTTCACGAATTGTTTCACTATGCTACCTCCATCGCTTTCAAGACATCGGACTTGTATTTATCCGGAATTTCTACACCATACCGTATTGATTCGATGGTAGCTTTATCGGCCAGTGAACGGATGTATATCCTTAAATCACGGAAGTAGGTAACATGCCATGTCACATACGCCATCGCTGCCGCGGTTATCAGCTCCATATCTGCATTAGAATAGAATTTGCAATGCTCGGTCTCATCGCTGGTATGCCACGGTATATTTTCCTCTCCTGCAAGGACCTGCGCCTGCAGTCCGACGAGACTTGTCTGGTCATGGTCCGTCAGCGTAAAATGTTCAATTGTACCATTCGTTAAGGTGACATTAATTCCTTCTTGAATCATTTTCTGCTGTGCGTCATTCATTTCAGCAACCTTTGCCTCCTGCACTTCCTCAAGTGTTTGCTCCGGGACTGGTTCGGGTTCCGGCATTGGCTCAGGCTCAACGTATATAGAACCATCATCCGATAAAATAAACCCGCCTTCAATTTCTTTGAAAAGCGTGGTAAAACCATCATATTTTCCATATACAGCTCCAGAATCAAGTTCTAGGCGAAAACCAGAGATATTCGGCGAAATCTCACCAGTAATCTTTACTGTATGCGGCGAGAGTTTTTCTACCTCACCATATACAATTTCATTTGCATCTAAAAATCGAATGTTTTTCATAAAATTATTCCTTTCATAGATAAAAAATAGAGCCTTTGCAGCTCTAGGTTAATAAGTTACATATTCACTTAAATAGCAATTTAGGCACCGGAGGCATCGTAGAATCTGGCGCCGGTTATGTACGTTATAGAGATGGTACGCAACTATGCTGGATTGCCAAGAGCGCAACATACAACTACAGCACGGCATATGGTTCTGTGTATCACACAGGAGCCCAATATTTCGAGTTTGAAAAAGCATTCATTACAAAACCTTCGATAGCCGCTTCTGCCGGTTCCGCAGGTATGACATATGTGGCGAGCATACGTGCATCTAGTGACTTACAATCGGTAGGACTGACATTCTGCAACCCGGTAAGTACGTCAGGATTGTTGACTGATATCAGTATTATAGCGGTCGGTCGCTGGAAGTAAATTTTATTTATGCGTTATTTCCAACGGCCTACTGCGAACCAGTCGGCATCATGTGTCTCAACCTTATCAGTTGTGGTAGGATACTTCCGGCTGTACACGTTTGCTAAACTTCCGGTCATTTTTTGCGCTGATATAATCTCAAATACATACGCCGAACTCACATACTTTTGCTGCACAAAGAGCTGATAAGAAAGAGTATCCTTGAAAGCAATTGGGAAATTAATAGTCCCCGAGCCAGTGGTGTAGCCAATACTTACGATACCCCACATTAGGAGCGTACCGTCATTATACTTTTTATAATATGTATATCCGCTACTTCCTAATTCATATCCTAAATTATTATTTAAAGCCGTTAAATTGCTATTTATCCGCTTAGCTACCAGAGCATCAACCAGAAACCCCGGTTCTGTTACAAGCTCCAAATCATCCACCGAAACAATCTTATCTGTTATCTGTTCCGATGATGTTTCAAAGTGTATAGTGTCAAAATCAGTACCATTATCCACCTTAAATTTACTCTTTTTTATTGCTCCCATATTAGTATTACCTCCGTTAAATCTGTAACCACACTTGGCCTACCACATGAGTAGTAGGCGGTTCTGTGGATACTGTTATTTTAGTTCCATTACTGCTTGTAATTTTTGAATCTATTTCATTTTTTGTGTAAGTTCCAATCTCTGCGGGCGTAGGCTTATTACCTTTATGGTACACGTCATATCCATTAACCTTAAGATACTTAAAAAGACCTTTCATAATACCTCCTATCCAGTAACCGTCACCCGGTATTGATTCGCCGAAGGAGCTACAGCAAAAAGCAGTTTGATTGCGGATGTACTTGTTATCTGTACATCGCAAAGAACCATTTCATATGGCGATGCTTTCTCCCGAAGCATGACAGTCACATCCTGCGTACCAAGATTATGCGTGACCGTAAATTCCGTGGCCGTACCATTCCCAATATCGGCGCTGTATTTCTTTGTCCTAGCGTTCCATGTAGTACGTTCCGCCGCCGTGATATGTTTTGTCGTATCAGCGAGATGCGTAATTAGGTCTGCTACAGCTTTAGCAAGCTTACCAAATGCCGCCGATAGTTTCTCTCCGGATGTCAACGCAGAAAGTGTTGTCGTAGCTGTATACGTCGGTGTCTGGTCGTTCGTAGCCACATTCGGGACGTTGCCTAGACCTACGTTTGTTTTTGTCACTCCATGTGGATTCCCGGATTTGAGCTGACTATGGTCATAAGCTATTTTGCCTCTATCACCGCGGTATGCTGTAGAGCTTGTCTCTCCTAACGCAATAGTATCCGAAATGACTACATAAGCACTACCAGACCATCGATAGACCTTATTGGTGGAAAGGTCCGTATAAATTTTTCCAGCTTCTGCACTGATTTCTGTCGTGTGCGCAGACTCTTTATAAAATTTTCCTCCGCTCAAATATCCTTCTATAACATCATCGACAAAACTAGGCAACTGAGACGCTGGTACTTTTCCCGCAGCATCCAATTCAGCTACGCCCCCTGTAGCACCTTTCTGCGAAGTCGCTATATATGGATGACTATGGTTTGCTTTATCATAAGCTTTCTTCACCGCGTTCGCAGTTGCCGCCTGCGCTACCGATGTACTGTTAATATTATCATTTAGTTGTACAATTCCTGTCTGTCCAGTAGTGCCAGCCGGAAGGCTTTGCCATGTATTATCATTTCTCAAGAACTTTCGTGCATCTGCTGTTTGTACGGCAGGTACGTGATTCCCGTGGTTCGATGCCGCTTTCCCATTTAACTGTGTTTGTATATCTGATGTCACGCCAGCTATACAATCCATCTCTGCCGCTGACACTTTCGCCAATTTTGCGAAGTCTTCCTTACTCAACAATCCGTTCGCGCTTGCTGTTGCGAGGGAATACGTCGTATTACTGTCATAGCTATAGACCAGATGCCATGCTCCAGTACTAACCTGCGTCGTGTCATACAAGAGTTGTATGACTGCATTTGCCGGCGCGCGGCTAGCTGGTATTGCTGCTCCCTTATAATAGATTGGCTTTGCACCGAGACCATTGACATTGAGTGTCGCATTTGCGGCATTTGCGGCGTTGAACATCAAAATAATCATCGTTCCTGACACCAGTGCGGCCCCCGGAACAGATGCCTTATACGCGCTCGTTGTCCCAGTTGTAACCGCAAATGCGGCAATCCGTTTATAGAGATTATCAACTCTTGTCTTATCTGTGTTGCTCATCAAGCCAGCGGCGCTTCCCGTCGCATTTGGTATTGGGTCAGCCCCTCCGGCTATATGTTCTGCGCCGTGCACCGGATACGGTTCTATATTAATTAACTGCATATACTCCGCAAGTATAACATCGCCTGCATTTACCCCGCTTTTCAAAGTAAACACCGTACTTGAAGTTTCTACGAAGATTCCAGAGCTTTGTTTTACGCCATTTATAAACACAGAAAGCCCGCCGTGTCCCGGCTGGTAATATCCGCTTGTAAGCGTGAATGTTTTTTGTCCCTCTGTAGCCACGAACCGCTGTTGTTTGATAAGACAGCTCGATGGGTTGTTATTTGCGCTCAACACTCCCCCTGTCATGGACAGATTCTCTCCGACCTTTATCCCGCCTAGTTGTGTGGAGGAAGCGACTGGAGGAGTGAAAGTAGATGGTTTGCCTGTAATGCTCCCCCACGCTATGGTATCCTGCCCCCCTACCTGCACCCATGCATTAGCCGCATTATCTAACCAGATTTTTTTCGTATCGGCTGCTATATACACTATTTTGCTTCCGGTTGCCGTACCCTTGTCTGCATCAGCGCCGATATTGATTTGCGCCGGCGTGAATCCTAATTTCTCAACAATCTTTGCTTTTGTGAGCTCATTCAATATTGTCGCCGAGGATTTATTCTCCACACTGCCAAGTCCTACCTGTGATTTAGTAACACCGTGGGGATTGCTCTTGTTGGCCAGATGCGCTATCAGGTCTGTAACCGCCTTTGCAATCTTCCCGAAGGCTGCTGAAAGCTTCTCTCCAGATGTCAGGGCGCTTAATGCTGTGGCCACTGTATACGTCGGTGTCTGGTCGTTCGTAGCCACGTTAGGTACATTCCCTAGGCCTACATCACCTTTCGTAGTTCCGTGTGGGTTTGTACCACTTCCCGGATGTGCATATACAACCACTTCCGAACCATTTATTTTTATATTCCCATTCGTCAAAGACTTTTCGACTTTTGTTGCCCCCGATGCAATTGCATCAAGTTTTTGTTTTAATGCGGTCGTGAATGTCTCACCTGTGTAGGAGTATAGTGCGTTCTTCCACACCCCGCCCGCAAACATATACATTGTTTTATCAATGGTATTAAAATAAAATTGTCCTTCGACCGGACTTTCGGGAGCCGCCGCAAGGTTCTGTAGTCTGGCGTTCTGCAGCTCATTTTTGTTCAAATCAATATTTTGTAAATTTTTCATCTATGCCTCCTAATTCAAGTACGCAAAGCCAGCGAAGCCGCCAATAAAAATAAGTTTCAGATTGTTCCTGTCTATATACACAACATCGCCCATGACCATAGTTCCAGCACTGTCTGTTACTGTAACGGAAGGAAATTTACCCAGATTGTGATTGATTTCCCATACTTCTGCAGGAACGGACCTTGTATAAATATACCGCGCATCTCCTGCGCCTCCACCGCCAAATCCCGCCCCACTGCTACTACCAGAAGAAAGCCCCTTTTCTGGCACCCCAAAGGTTGGAATGACACTGTAACCATCCCTGTCCATCGTTTCGTCAATTTCAACCACATAATCATTCAGCGTTAGGCCGCTCTCTTCATGGATAATGGTCACCATATCACCTAGCTGCCACTTTTTACCGTAATCGGCTGAATCAACCTCGGATTCAAAATTCTCTTCAAGCTTCATGTCCGCTAATTTTGCCGCACCGCGCTCCGGAAGTTCACTTGCATCTTCTACATCCCTTGCATCCACATACACCTCGCGCCGTCTCTCTCCGGAAAGCTCATCGCCAACGATATAAATAGCCCGGTCTGCTCCTTCTCCCTGCCCAGCAGTATATGCACAATTCTTTGTGTTGCTGTCATTAACTGTATAAGTGGTATTACTAAGATTATCGTATTCTTCCCGGAATACGACAGGCGGGCGTTCCTTCTGTTGTATTGTTCGGTCCGTACCTTCCAACACCTCGAATACATATCTCTTATTCCTTATATCCATCCTTACGGCCACACCAAGCATAGAATATTTTGACAGCTCCTCTAAGCAAGTGGTAAGCTCCGTATGACTCGACTGGTAGGCCATTTTTTCCCCACGCCCAAGGGATTCCACAGCCTCAAATCGCTCCAGTTTCCTCTTGCCGTTGACAGGAGTCACCGCATTTGTTTTTACGATATCTATCATGATATCCTCGACGGGCGCATTGTAGTATACATAGTCCTTCCCAGCGTCTGGAACCGTTATGCGGTTTTTTAAGAGCCACAACAATGTAAAGCCTTTAATCGTAACGCTCCCATCTGTATCTTCGAAAATATATTTGATGATTCCATTCTTATACTCATCACCATCAAACAGGACACGGTTGTCTTTTTTTATGTATGCCTCCATCCGGTCCAGATGGATTTCAAATTGACCGTAACTATGCCAGCGTTTTGTAAAAATGACAACGGCATCGTCTACCTCTTTGAGCATCCGAAAGTCTGGGCTGTAAAATCTTACTGCTCTTGTATCCATATGCTTCCCGTCACGCTCCCTTCGGGGTTATCCGGCTGTATAAAGATATTCCGCCAGCCTTTCCCTTGCTGTGCGTCGAACCACTTATCAAATTGTTTTTGAAATTCTGTTACCATAGCTTTGTATTCGGTAAGGTTCTTCGGCCGGATGGCTCCGCATACAGAACTATCAAAACGCTCATCCGTTACTTCAACGCTTCCATTCGGCCTTACGCTAATTTTTGCAAGGGATATTTCCCACACATTATCGCTTCTCTGTAGTTCGGGTGCTTTAGGATTGCTCCCTGCCGCACCCGCCTTAACCACTATCTCAACTGGCCCGGACAATCTGTTCACTCGCACAACAATACGGTCTATTCTTTCATAGTTTGCGTCTGGGACAATTGGCAATACCAAGTCTGAATCATTATAATCATAGAATCCCTTGATAATAGCGAAACCTTTCGATACCGTCACCGCATTAGTCCCTGCTGTTACCTTCAATGTCATTTCACCATTATCATCTATGCTGACCCCACTCTCGAAGAGGTTCTCAAAGTACCGGTTGAATTCATCCTGTCCGTACTCATAATCACCATTAAAAAATCCACATTCCTGCATCATGCCCTCCTATATTCCAAGATACCGTTCCCGGTAGTATATTTCTACACCTCGCGTCTTCTCCGGTTCACTATCACCGGAAAATTCAATCATGTTGTCGCCGGGATACAGCCAAAAAAATTTAGAAGAAAAATCCAAGTTATCCCATGCGTTTTCGCGCTCATTACCATTGACGATTTCGACGGTTTTCTGCCTGTACGCAGTGTTTATATACATCGTGTCATTACTCGTTAATGTCTTCATGATTTTTATGTGTTCTCCGGTCCGATGGTTCTTTATCATTGGATTTACCGCTGGCCCCCGAAAGTAAATTTCCACCGGCGTTTCCATATCTCCATCGATGTATATGTTCTTTTTCAATGGACCATATTGTTTCATCCTAAATGGGAGACTGAACTTCCATTTCCATCCTCCTACAAGTGTCATGATTTTTTGCCCAACAGTTACCGCAGATAATAATTCCGGGTTAACACATACAAGTTCTACAAGACAGGATAATGGTTCACAAATTGTTTTATTATTTATTTTAAACTTTTGGACCTCATATTCTATTTGTCTATCAATGCCCAATAATTTAATGGTAAGCAAACCGCTTGAATAAGGTGTGAAAAATCTGGTTAATCTACGCCGTTGTGCCGCAACCTCTTCAATTGATGTGATTGCCACATAATCAAATTCCACTGATATAAGACGCTTAAGCAATTTCTTTCTCTTTACTCTTGCCCCGATATGGTTGATATTATCTTCCGTTACTATTTCATAATCAGTAGATTCAATCCCATCATAGTCGATAACATCAAAGGAAGAGCCATCGATAACAAGCTCTTCCTTTCCATTGTCAAATGTAAAAATGATTTCATTGTTTTTTTCCAAACGCAATCTCCCTCCCGACTTTTTTCAACTCTCTAGCTGTCTCAATAGGTGATTTTACTGGCTGATAAATATTTATTACTTGCTGTACTGACTCATTGCGGCTTATTTCATCAGCCTGCTTGCGCTCTTTCATCAACTCTTTCGCTTCTATTTCTACTACGATTTTGTCAGCTACAATTTTATGCTGGTCCTCCACAACAGCGTATATCTGGGACATTATATCAGGTACGTCAATATCTTTTAATCTTTGTGAGATTTCATTGATATTGATAGCTTTTAATGTATTTTGGGACAGCTCTTCTGCCGCATCTGTGGCTGATTTTGATTCCTGCTTTATACCCAACCCAAATCCTTGTGAATACCATCGCCCAACTTTTTTCATTTCTTTTGATGGAGATGCTATACCAAGTACTCTCTTCGCAGAATCTAACGCTGATTTTGCCAATTCTGCCGCCTTAGATGCCGCACTTGATATCCAGCTACCAATCCCACGCACAAATCCAGAACCAAAGTTGGAACCCGTTGTATAACTATCCTTAGAACCTGCACCGTCATTTGCATTTTGCGCTAATTCCAGACCTGATTTATGCGAAGCACCAGATTTGCTACTAACTCCAGATGCATATCTGCCACCAAAGGAAGTACCTGTTGTGGATGGGTCTATTGAGCCTGCTCCACGTTTTGCTGCGTCCGCATTGCTTCGCCCAGCATTTTGCGAAGAACCCAACATACCAGATATTCCACTACTGAATAATCGTCCAAAAATGCCACCAGTATTTACCGGATTCACAGAACCAGCTCCAGCATTTGCCGCATCTGCATTAGCCTTTCCGGACGCTTTTGAATTTCCTGCCTGCGATGCAGCCCCAATACCAAAGAACTGCATTATACGTGAGCCAATTCCTTGTGCCTCTGACTCACCGCCGCTTGATTTGAGTCCGTTCAAGAAATCAGTAACAAGTCCGACTCCCTTTTGAATTAGGCCCTCTTTTCCCTCTTCTACACCTTCTACCGCACCGGGTACGACTTGACTGAATATATCATGTACGGCCCTTGATGGAGAATGGACTTGCAATACCGCAGCTAGCGCATCCAAATATGAGCATCCGAGTTCATCTGCCTTTGCAGCAACTTCACCACCAAACTCAGAGCCTTCTATAGCACCTTGTACAGCCTGTTCAAACTTTTTCCGAGTCCCTTCATCTACGCCCTTCAATCCTTCGAGGAAACTTGTTACAGCGGCCCGCGACTCATTATTCAGCGAGCCAGATAACGCTGCCAGTTGTCCGAGCATGGCCGGGTCTATGTCTTTTGCAACAGCAGCCGCTCCTCCGGGTAGTTTTGCAAGCTCTGCTAGGCTCATTGCTGACATATTAGCAAATTCGGTTACGGCGCTGTCTGTTGCCGCTATGGTTCCATTCTTAATTGCGTCACCAAGAAGGACCATATTTTCTCCTGCTTTAACAGCTTGATTTTTTAATTCTTGGTCTGTTGCTTGGCCATGTGTTTTAAATCCTGTCTGGATAGCCATTAGGGCATCTTGTATAGCAACAGAATCTCCCGAAATTATAGCCGCGCTAAGTCCCTCATAAGCTTGAATTGTACTATTATAATGTTCGTAGCTATCACTTGCTTCCTGCAGGGCTTTTTGTTCTTCTTCGTAGGCTTCTTTTGCTTTTTCCACAGCATAGGCGGCGCCAGTTTGGAGCGCGGCAGTAACATCAGAGACTTGACCATATTTCTCTTCTTCTTCTCTCGCCTTTGCATTTGCTATTCCCAATTGAGTCTGTTTCTCAGCTAATTTGCTCGAGGCTTCTGCCGATGCTTCCTGACTGGAAAGCAGGTCCTTTAATGCATTGCTCCTGTTCTTTATTGCTTCATTATAGCTTGCCTCATAAGCACTTAATATAGCTTCTGCCTTTTTCTTTTCAATCGCCTTATCAATTGCCCCGGCTAATTCTTCGTACCCTTGAATTTGTCCATCAACAAGCTCTATCTCAATACCCAGCGCCTCTGCCAGCGTAGAAGTGATAAATGCAGCTCGCGCTTCATATCCTTCTTTTACTCGACCATTCTCATCAACGATTCCCCTAAGTTCATCTGCTAACTCCTGAGTATGCGCTGATTCAGCCAAAACGCCAGATACAGCCTCGTCACGCGCCTCTTTTGCTTCTCTGACAGCTTTTGTAGTTTCTTCAACTCGTTCACGCAGTTCTTCCTGTTCTTTCGCGTGTTTGTCCGTTTTCTCGGCACTTGAATCCGTGATTAGTGCATAAGCCCCAAGACCTGCAGCAAGCGCGGCAACTGCCGTCACTACAATGCCTATAGGATTTGAACTCATTGCTATATTCAACGAAGTTTGTGCTTTTGTCCACAATCCGGTAAGTGCGGTTGTAACTCCTATCTGCCCATTATATAGTGCCATTAAAGTCTGTCTTATCGTAAGTCCGCCATTTATTGCAACTGTCTGTAGTGCATTAGCTTTTTCCATGCGGTTCAAAATCGTAGTCGCTGCGGCATTAGCTTTCGTAGCAGTTGTAACTGCCTTTGTTATTGAATTATAAGATTTTAATGCCACCACACCAGTAGTAACCAATGGCACTGCAACATCCATATTTTTTGTGAAGAGTTCAATCGCTTTTACAACTGCAGGAAATGTTACCTTTGCAAGATTGCCACCTATATTTACAATGTTTTTTACTGGAGTAACTAAATTACCAACTGTTTCATTAGACTCAGAGACTTTATCGGAAAAATCATTAAAAATGTCTCCCGCTTCTTCTACCACTGATTTTATTCCGCCTGACTCAAAGGCTTCTTGTAATCTCCCCACACCATCTATGCCCGCATCCACCGCAACTTTGAGCGGCTCCCGCATATTGTCATATATTGAAATTCCAAAATCAGCAATATTGTTCTTAAATATCTGTATACGGCTCTCTAAAGTTTCGTATCTTTGCTCAGCTTCTTTTGTTAGCGCATTATTATCATCCCATGCTTGTGTAGCAATATCCAAACTCTTCGAAAGTACGTCACCAGCTCCGGACAGTCTTAATAATGCATCTCTCTGCCTTATCTCTGTAATGCCCATTTCGTCCAGTGTAGCAATGGCGCTTTTACCGCTTTCGTCCATGTTTGCCAGACCGGTTATGAACGATACTAACGCTTGAGCTGCGTCTTGCTGAAAAGCAGTTTTAAACTCTTCCCCGGTCATTCCCGCAACTGAGGCAAATTCTTCTAATGACTCCCCTCCAGTTTCTACTGCCAATTGCATTTTTGCCATTACCGTGGATACTGCAGAACCACCGGCATCTGCTGATATGCCCACCGAAGAAATTGCTCCGGAAAGTCCAAGGATTTTCGCTTCGCTCATGCCGACTTGTTTCCCTGCTCCAGCAAGCCTCAAACCCATTTCCACAACTTCCGACTCTGTAGTTGCCAAATTGTTCCCTAAATCAACTACTACTGAGCCTAAATTCTCGAAGCACTCTTGGGGCATTTGTGTAATATTTGCTAATCTGGCAAGAGAAGTAGCCGCTTCCGTCGCACTCATATTTGTTGCCACGCCGAGGTCTGACATCGTACGTGTGAACCCCATTATATTCTCATTTTTTATGCCAAGCTGGCCGGCCGCCTCTGCTACGTTAGCAATAGAAGAAGCTGTCTGAGGAATGTCTTTAGCCATATCCCTTATGCCCTGCCGCATTATGCCGAGTTCTTCATCTGTAGCGTTAACTGTTTTTTTTACGCCTGCAAATGCACTTTCAAATTCAATACCAGTTTTTACAGCATATACGGCCGTAGCAGTTAACGCTGTGGTAAATGCTGCGCCAGCCGCGGCGGCAGCAATCTTTACACCAGTGAGCCCTTTTCTAGCTGTCCCCTCAAACTTTGCCATTGCTTTTTCAGTCTTGGCATTGTCCAGTTCCGTTGTGATTTTTATACTTCCATCACTTGCCATTTTGCGTCGCTCTCCTATCTGTGACGCAAAAAAGGCACCGCATTTCGCTGTGCCTTAATTGCTTACTATGAGGGCGGCAGGAGCTTAATCTGCCATTCCTTTACCCTCTACTATTTCTTCATGCCTATTTTGTACATAGTCCTTCCATCGCTGATTTCGCATATCAAGTGTTACTTTTTTGCTCTCATCCGCTTCGGACTTAATCTTATATAGGTTTTTCATATCGTTAATGAAGGCCCTGCGTTCCTTCGAAAGTCCCGATGTACTTACAGTACGGTAGTACATTATTTTACTCATCTTCGTATCTTCGCCAAGAGACTCAAACAACGCCATGAATTTCCACCAGTGCATCTTTTCTTGAGTAAGGTCGATACCATATTGCTCCTTGAATGATGCATAAATATAAGCAGCATCCTGAGAAAGCGCATATGGTGCATTTGATGATTCTTTTCTATGATATCTTTTTTTATTATCGGTATTCGTTTCTGGTATATTCCCACAATGATAGAACCATAATATCCGTTCTATGGCTTCCTTAATATTAGCGGGTATATTGGGATAATATAGCTCAAGCATATGAATCAAGATTTCTTCATTAGTTTTGCCGCTCCTTAATACCTTGTCAAATAAAATACCAACGGTAAAATCACTTCTTATCGGGTAATCTATACCACAAACAGATACCGACTCCGGAAGACCGCCCGTTATAATGTCGAATACCATTATTCGCCTATCACTTTTAATTTCTGATTAATTTTTGCAGTTCTTTTTTTGATAATAGGCGCTACTTGTTCCGGATATAACGAAGCCATTTCATCAAGAGCTTCAAGACATGTCAGAAAATCCACCTCACTGCCAAATACTTTTTCCGCGCTTCCTTCTCCAAATATATCATCAACATAGTCTATGATGGCACTACACTGCTCCTTAATTGCTATGCTTCCAGTCATTTCGGAGCTTGCAGCCTTGATTCTTTTTACGGTCTCATCAAACTTTGTTTCAAATTTTTGTACTACCTTTGGATTCAATAAATCTGCTTGCAACGCTACTCCTAACAATTTGACTTCCACCATTTTCATCTTGTTCATCCTCCATTTCTCGCTCTAATACCTTAATATTCTCTTGAACCGGTGTATTTCACTTTGATGTTGGTGCAACAGGTGTAAATGTATATTCTGCCGGATTTACACCAATCTTCTTGAATTCAATGTCAATTGCAGAAGACTCCCCTGCATTACCAGAACCATCAGAATTTACGATAATAGAACACTGCCCCTTTTCACCTTTGCCATTCAAAATATTAAAATACACATAGTTTGTTACGACTCCGTTTCCTGTACCATATTTCATAGCATGTGACAAACAGAAGTCTTGTGCTTCATCGCCTGCATACCTATCTCCAGTAACTGCGAAAGAACGTTGCGTCCCTGTTTTCATTGTGTTCTGACCTGCGCGAATATACTGTTTATCCTGTGTTACTGGATTGAGCTGCGCATCAAGACCGGCAATTCCCATTTCTACTACAGCATAATTAGATTCAGTCGTCGGTGTTGATGCGTTGGGCTCTAAATCAATTGCAAATACATAATCATCATTTGTCACCCAGCCCTCATATTCAGGTTTAATTGCATAGCCTTTCATAAGTTCATTTAATTTCATATAATTATTTCTCCTTTTCAAAATAGATAACACGGCACTGGACCATATACTGTGCCAAATTGTTCTCAAGGTCTACTGTTGCAAGATTCGGCATATTCTGGAGCGACTCTATCTTTCTCATCTTACAGTTCGTTCCAAAATCCGGATAATTTTCACTTCTATTTTGTTCGTCTATCCAGTCAATCATCCTTTGTGCCATATTCATCGCTTCTATATTTGTGGAATCTGTATCTGGTGAATAATACCATGTAAATACGACTGAAAAACCATATTCTTTATCAGCGGCCCTTATATATTTCTTTATGGTTTTTCCAGAATAGTCCGTCAAGAATGATAAACTGCCGGGGGAATTATTAGCAAAGTTAAATACGGTGAGCCCACCCGTCAGCTCTCCAATGATAGGTTTTATGTATTCTATCATCGCTTCATGCTTTGTCATATTACCTCCCTCTAACAAATCTCTGTACAGAATCTGTAAACTCTTCTATTCTTGCTGTTTTCATGGCTTTGTCCCAATGTGATGTAGCAAATGCATGTCGGGATTTATCATAATTTAGCGGGCGGCCCGTCTCGACTTTACTTTCTCCATATCTCGCCCAAGGACTTCCAGTTATCCTTGACACCATTAAGATTCCATTAAACTGATATCTCGCATGTGGTGACAAGTAATGAACAATCCCTTCGTTTCCTTGCACATATGTTCTTACATTGCGTGACAATATCATATTTCTGGCTGGAACATATGGCTCCATCAGCCTTCTTGCTTCATTAGCCATAAACAATAGAGTTGACCCCTTTCCGGTAGCTTCTTCTGCAATCTGCTTTACTTCTTTTTTCCACTTCATTTCTATTTTCATGCAACTACCCTCCAAGCCTATAATGTTTTCCGGCAATCGCTTTTGTATTATCCGAAATGGCTGTTATCCGGAACGATTCTGGTTTATACTTATTGAGTAATTGTGCCGATGAGATTGCATGATTTGCGCCGATTTCATCTTTACATTCGCCATGTATTACAATATCATCTGGTTTAAGAGTAAAGAATTGTTCTCTATCTTGTTCGTCAAGAAGTATCCACTGATGATAGGGTCTGTAATTATTGCTTGATGGAATCCTAACAGTATATACATTTGTCATTTGTAAGCCTTTTCCAGATTCTACCCTATCAATCAAAGATTTATAATAACAATTATGTATGACTTTCCTATACCATACATCAGTCTTTTTCGCATTATCAGACGCACGCAAACAATTATATAACGTAATTGTATGTGTATAATTTGGATTCATTATCATACCCCTGCATACATCAAGCCAGTAAGCGAAAGATGTCTATATATAATCTTATAAATCTCTTTCTCTAATGCGCTTTCTGTGAGTTCGCTCACTAGATACGTTCCTGACTCTCCGTCATTACTATAGCTTTGTAAGATTTTACCACTTTCGTCCTTGGTTGATTCGTGTTGATACAATTTATTTGCCACTTCGCAACAGCACATCTGTACACAATATGGAATGTCTGATAGCAAATCAATCCTCCCAAACGTAAGGTGTCTGATTTCGGAAGAGGCCCGATTACTCCAATACTCGAAATCCTCTTCCGGAATCTTCTTTGTTTTTCCAGCATACTTTGTATAGTATTCATATGATGCATATGTAACCATGCTTGCCACCTCCTTAACTACGCCACTTCAAGTATAGCGCTACCAACTCCGACACATTTGTTCATTGAGTCAACTTCTACAATAACAATTTTCATTCCGGAAGTTGCTTCAATATCCGATACTCCGTCCCACGTTTTGTATCCGGTCGTACATGTTACACCTAATTTAGGCATAGTCGGGTTTGCGGCTATTTTATATTTGTAGCTATTTCCGCTTGTTAAAATTGGGACTACTGTTATCTTCGTAGTCCCGCTCGTGCTACCCGCCACTGAGGTAACATTCAGATTAACTAAGCTCCCTGTTTTTTTACAACCGCATAATTTTTATCGCCAAGCCGATAACCTGTACAGATTTCGATTTGTGCTAATGAGCCGTTGAAATTCTCAGAATCCTTAAGCCTTGCCATAGCCAGCAAATCTACAATATGGAGACCTCTCCAGTCATACATGATGTACTCTACCTTGGAAAGGTCTTCTGTTTGTAATGTCCCGGTGAAATCATAATACTTCGCCTCCGAAGTAAGGTCGAGCATATTACATTCTACCCACAACATTCCGAGATAATATCCCATCTGGCCCGTTCTTACAATCTCATCATTAGTAACCGGCGTGAATTTGTCACCTGCAATTTCAAGCATCGTGCTGTATGTCTCCACAGATGCCATTACCACATTTGCAGAAGCTTTCTGTTTTCTAATGCTCTTCCTACCTGCAATGATTTTGCTTATAATGTTAGATGCTGTAATTGCTTCGGTATCTGACAATGTTGTACCTTCGCGTGCAAGGCAGGCAAGCCCGGACATCTGCCATCCCTCACGGCACACCTGCACTGACTGCGATAGATGTGCATCTGCCATATCATAAGGAACCGCCTCTGCCTGCACATTGTATATTTTTGTAGATTCCTGCTGCAGATTGTTTAACAGCAATGGAATGAGTTCGTTATCTCCTTTTTCATGGTCAAAGTCTGACCCCGGTGCTTTGGGCCCATTTGCCGACTTTGCCGCAAGTCGGAATATTTTTACCGCCCCGGCGCTTTCCGCATCTCCCTGATACTGGTCGCTGTAAGTAAGTCCCGGCTGAAACACCGAGTCAAAATAAAGGTTAGGTGCAACAATGCTGCTGTATTTTTCGTTTACATTATATCCGCCATATTCCATAGTCTATTCTCCTTCTACTGTTTGTAATATTTGTTCTTTCCATATTTGGCCTCAAGAAACGCTTCCTGTTCAGACTTCGTTTGAGGCTTGTGTGTGTTACGGGTGCCGCGCACGAAAGTTTTTTTATGCTCCGGTTCATCCTGTTCAAATTCATCGGGGTACTTTTCTTTCATTGTCTTCATGTAATCTTCTGCCCCAACAAAAGCGCCATCCTTGAATTCGAAATCCTGCGACATGAATTCTCCCAGTATTGCTTTTCTCGATAATGGCGACTTGATTCTTTGGCCATCAATGAATTTCTCAGCAGCGAACTGCTTTTGCTGTGTTTCAATCTTGGATTGAAGGGCATTAGTATCCGCTTCATACTTATCTTTCCATTCTTCAACAGATTTTCTAATCCCATCTATGTCCAATTTCTCATATGAACCGATAGTTTCTGTCGCTTCCGTGAGCTGACCTTTCAGGCCGTCTCTTTCTGTCTGCATGTCCATATACTTAGCTTTACTTACATAGTTTCCGCTATTGATATTGTCGATTTTAATCTGTTTCCCTTCCCCTGCGGATTCATTGTAAGCGTTCACTTTTTCGGCGAACTGACCATACATTTCCTCGCCTAATACTTCTTTTAAAAAATCCATGCTTTTCCTTTCTTGGCCTATCTGTTTTTATCTGCGGTGTCTCCGCCGGCCGTGGCAGTTTATCTCTCATGCCACAGGAGTATTCCCCATCAGTTTATCTGTCTTAAGGGTTTTTCGGACAAAATAAAACACACAAGGGATTTCTTGTGTGCAATAAACTTTTTGCTATGCGACTCTTCCAAGTCCATCCATATAAATACGTTCTTTTTGTTGGGGTAGATTTAGCACATTTGAAAAATCTACATATTTATTCATCGTATCGCGATATCTTATTTGACATGCCATTATATCAAAGTCATTCCCTTGCCCTTCTTTTAACAATGCTATATCCTGACGTTGCTTACGCATAAGCAGCTCCAAATCCCGTTGTCTTTGTAGGGCAGTATAAGTTGTATACTCTTGCCCCTTATAATACTTTATAGTATTTTCGTCTGCTATCATTTTATCTAACTGCGAATCCGTATAATTTCGAGTGGATATGCCTTTGACAAACGGAGTATACGAGTGATAACAATTCGCTCCACATAAACCTGTTACATCCCCAAGAAGACAAATACTTTTCAATTCTTGATAGCTATATACGCGCCCCTGCCATGTTTGATGTGATGGTCTGGCCCCAATGTGATAAGACACCTCATAATCGTCAGTTCCTAGTTCCCTTGCGGCTTGTTCATTCATAAAACTATTGATTTGGTTGAATCCAGTCATTAGTGCAGCTCTGGTAGCCGATTCAATACGGTATCTTCTCCCGGAAGCATATGCGACAGTCCTCATACCCCCTCTCGTCATTTCCTTTACGGCCTTTTTTAACATAGTTTCATAACTAAATGCCCCCGTGGTCATACCAAGAACTGCATTATCAAGTACTGTTTGATAATATTCAGCAATAGGCAGGAATATCTTTACACCATCCTTCATCGTTGTGAACCCCAAGGATTGTGATATATTCTTGAAACTATCCGCTGTCTGTTTCATTACAGCTTCGACCATCTTTACAATCTCTTTATTGCTTCCGAACGGCGTGTGATTGTGACCTGTCTTTATATATATATCATCGAACTTCTCATATTCATTCTTTATAATATCTTTGAATAAACGTTCTAATTCATCATCTGTTATTTGCAAATAAGACTGTATTTCCTTCTTTATGTACGCATCTGTTTTCCCCAATTGCCTTAATCTATCTATCTGATATTCTGCAGATGATGTCATATCAGAATTGGCTTTGATTCTCCTGACGATATCTTTCATAATGTTTAGTTCCAGCCTTGATGCAGCTTGTTCCATAGCAACCGGAATTTTCTCAATATCTCCTTGCGTTAACATTTCTATCGCCTACTTTTCAACTACTTCTGCTGTGTCTGATACCATTGCTTGCGCAATCTCTTTTGTTTCCCCATACCATTTCATCCGGTATTCCCATAATTGCATAGCGCCGATTGAAACATCTTGCAAGTCTTGACGCCTTTCGGTTTCTTTGTCTACAATTATTGAATCGTCCCATATACTCGTCATTTCGACTTTACCGGGTGGAGACATTCCGGCAATATCAATCCACGCATCAATTGCGCTTACCAGCGTTTGAAGCGCATCCTCCAAGCTATTTTGTATTGCTTTTACAGTGGCATAGGAACGCTGTTTACTAGTTTTTATTTCTTCGGCTGTCTTCTCCACCACTTGAGGGTCTGATAATGTCCCATAGGCAAGTCCACTATTGAATTCAATTTTCTGCACAATACGATTATAACCATTAAAAAAGCTCTCATCACGTATTTGAGGAGAGTATACATTAAAAAACGGTCTCCCCTCAATGTCAGAAATACCGGGGCCCATAGCATGGTATATTCTTTTTTTCCCTTTTGGAAGAATTACATGACCCTTTCTGTCCCTCTGAAAAAACTCGTCAGCGGCTTGTATAGCGGTCTCTTTTGCTTTATATTCCCACATTGTAGCGCCATATTGTTCGTCTGCATCCCTTATTTGATTTACAGCTCTTGCATACACTGCAACGCCAAGCGGTGACTCCGTATCAATATTATTGGCCATCGGCATCCTAAAATAAGAAAATAGTGTTCTGTCAGCGCTTTCAAATTCTACATATGGCTCCATATCCGCCCATTCGGGAACATCTTCTAATGATATCTCTTGTCCAAGATTTATAACGTTATCATTCTTCACTACTGCTTTCCTGCTGACAAACGCTTTATTTGCAATGATATAGCGTCCATTTTTTAATTCCTGATATTCTAATCTAGTATATAATTTTTTCCCTACTGTCTTGAATTCAGGAAAAATAACTGCAGTTATGTGGTTCGCACCATCGAATTCAACCGGATAGAAATATCCAGCCTTTACTATATCTATCGCAATCCCCTGACTATCTATATAAGGCTTAAATACAATTCCCCCGCCATTGCACGCGTGCTCAACATATACTGGCAAATTCTTAATAAACATTGCCATAGAATCGCTTATTAAGTCTGCCCGCTGACTTCCAGTTATCTTGATTTCGGACTCCATCGTAACCAATCTAGCCATCTCAGAGCATATAGAACTGGCCAGATTCAAGCTTCTTATCTCTTCATTTATCCACGGTGCTTCGTTTGCGTACATCTTTGTCCATTTATATATAGCATCAGACATTTTATTTGATACAGCAATGTCTACTCCCATAGCTTTCTGTACATTTTCGTATTGTATCATCTGTTATCACCCCTTTCTGACATCGGGAGCATATATGATATAAGCCTCCACATCCCCATTATTAGATAACGTAGCGCGTCTTCGCAATGGTCGTTTACTTTGAGAGGCTCTTCTTTCCCTTTTTGTATACTTTTCTCGTCATATTGATATAGGCCCATTTCTCTAATAAGCATTTTCTGTGATGTGCTGACCAAAATCTTTTTGAAAGAAAGGAATTTTTGTACTCTGCTTATGCCAAGCGCTACATCATTCTTAGCTAGAATAACACTTATATGTGGAAGAATCCTTCTCACCTCTTCAATTAACCCCGCGGCCGATGGGTCAATAAAAATATAACTTACAACCCTTTTATATTCGCGCTCCAGTTCATCACAAAACTTTTTCATATCCTTTGCATAATCAGAAGGAGACTTTTGTTTGTTTTCATCTCTTCCCGAGTAATAGTATTCTTTCAGGCCTCTTAGACACTGTACTTCATGGTCTATACCAAATGCTTCAAACGTTGTTGGATTCTTCTGCCCGTAGTCTACACCGATTCCTATTTCCCCTATTGCCTCTCGCGACTCTTTACTGTAAGATTCAGGATTGTATATATGTGCTTTGGGAGAAAACATATAATATATCAAATCATCGACTCCCGTTGATTCCCCTAGCCATGTCCAGCGATACATCTTTATATCTGCCGCTTTCATCTCCTCCGCTGTATCTATAAGGTCTTGTCCGAGCCAGTCAATCGGGACATCTCTATAATCAGTGTGGATGTGCACGCAGTCACTACGCTCTTCCATCTTCTTACACCATTGATTTATTTCAGCATTAGGATTCTTTGGAGGGTTATACAGATATATCATTTGAAATCCTGATTTGTTTCCTCGGACGAACGTAGCTTCTATGTTAGCAAGTTCATCTTCCCCTTCTCCATCATCAAAGAATTCTGTTAGCTCATCAAGAATTACAAGCTTAATCGGCTTATCTTCGTCAATAATACCTTTTGTATCATCTATCCCATCTGAGCCCGAAAAATACATCGTCGTCTCATACTTTTTGTAAGTGATTTCCATTGGTGACTTTCCAATTTTAAATAGGTGCTTTGGTACTTGTAACCTGTTTATTCCCCTCAACATTTCCTTATATACTGTTTTCCGTAGTTTATTGTGACGCTTTCTTAGCACTACTACAGACCCATTAGCATCTGACACAAGCTGGTAGTCAGCCCTGATTGCTGCAAAACTTGATTTTGTTCCGGCTCTACCAGATGTAAGAATAATATGTTTTACTTGCCGATTATTAAATATGGGAAGATATTTAGGGATAATAATATCTGATATTCTAATCTGTTGGCGCGTCATTTATTATCTCTATACCTCCTCCATCGCTCATCTTATCCTCTGACAACTCCAGCCGCTTCATAAGTTCCTTCCCTGCCGCCAATCTATCCTTAAGCTCTGCATCCAATTCAAATTGGTCCTTAACTTCCCCCCTCATTACCGCAGTATAAAAGCGCATCACCTCTTCTATCGTGGCAATGCGCTTTGAGTCTATTTGTTTCTGTCTTTCTTCGATGTATTGCTTTATGCCTAGTTTTGTCAAGTTCTCACTTGCAACCCGGTTAAGGTTGTTTCCTTTGTATCCGGCTCTCCTTGCCGCCTCAGTTGCGTTTCCAAGTTCAAGGTAGTAATCTGCGAAGGCTTTTTGCCTTGATGTTAATTCTTTCATTTTATCCACCTGCCCTTGCTACCCGCATGACTTCTTTTGCCATCATTGCGAATATCTGTATGATATCTATCTGTGAGCTCGTAGAAAATAGCTGGCGGTTTCTTTTAGCATTTATGAGGTTATCATATACCGGAGTGCATATACAGTATATGTTCTTCATCCTCTTTTGCTCTTCGGAATAATGTTGATACTGATTAATCTTTAGCTCTACTCCGTTTATAGCGAGAAATAACTGTAGTTTATTTATTTTTGCTCTTATGTTCATCGTTTCCTCCATGCATGAAATTTGAATTTATATTAAAAAAATCAACCACTATTGCATGGCTGACTTTTTTCTATATCAAGCTCCTTCTCTTAAGGCCGTAATTCAAGAACGCAATAATATAGCACTCATCTTTATAGCACTTTAAAATATTCACTCACAATATTTTTCACCTCTAATAGCGTATAAAACACATTCTTATCTTCTAATTTTTCCTTATAGTTTTTTCTCTGATTTTTCATGCTTTCTGGGATATCAACATCGTCTAGTGCAGACCACAAAAAATGCACCCCGTAATCATATGGATATTTATATGGATAACCGTGCCCCACCGATTTATGAGCTTTCTTAAACGTTATGTTATGCTTTAAACAATTATTAGCACAACGTAATGCAGAAAACAACTCCCTATGTAAAACATCCACAACCTCATATGGTATACGGTCCAAACAATCTACTGTCCAATGAACGGCCGTTCCCACCAAATAATAAACCTCTGTCTCATCTGCATCAGTGGTTCCAATTTTTGCAATTGCATTTATTGACTTCTCCATACAATAAAATAACATATCTTTGTTACAGATTCTCATCCTCGCCATCCCACACTAAATGTATTTTTTTATTTTCTCCGTAGACAATATCTTCGACTATGTTTTCTATTTGATACTGCAATTCAGGAAATAAAAACGATTTTTTTATTCCGCAAAGAGATAGTGCTTTTAATAATGATTTCTTTTTTTCTTTGGGTATTATAATATCGGCTAAATAAAAAGGGCTTTCGGTGTCTAATGGAGACCACGTAAATTTTCTATATTCTCCTGTATATGTAAACATACTAAAATAGCCGTCTTGGTTTCTCAATCGTTGATTACTTATTGCTGATTTTATTGTAACAACTGCATGTTCTTTGCCTAATAGTAATTCTTCCTCACTTTTTATAAAACTATATCTATTAATTAAATACTTAAATTTATCAATTAGTGGATCAGTAAGCGAAAAAATGGGCATATTCTCAACAAAAACATTACCATCACAGCTTTCATCATTTGAACAGGCAAAATATAGTGCAACAAGCGGATTTCCCGTCAAGTCAAGCATCCTTGTTGGAGCACCATAATGCTGCATTTTTATCAATTTTTCAAAACCACTAGTTCCACTAAACTCATCAGGTAATCTTCGTTCGACTTCTTCTATAATTTCTTTTTCGTGATTGTAAAACTCTTCTCTTCTAAACAAACTAGGAATTAACCTTAAATCTTTATTCCCTTGCCCTCTGAATAACAATTTAGTTGGTTTTGTGTTTTCATAGCTAAATAAATGATTTTCACATATCTCTTCAATTGCAGCCAAAAATTGGCTTACCGTATTTGCTTTAAATGTTAACATGTTTACCTCACATAATATTTATGTAAATACTATATCATTTTAATTATCATTACGCAAATACTATTAACTTTAGTAAAAACGCCGCCCGTTATAGTGGACAGCGTTTTTTACTATATTTCTTTACATTTTAATATATATTTTGTTACTTTTGTAACGTCTTCTAAGATATATCTTGCCGGTATATGAACAACTTTCCAATCAAACCCAAGAGTTCTGTTTATGTAAAAATCTCTTTCTGCTTCTTTGCCTAGGTCGGAATGATAAAGTTCTCCATCCACTTCAACAACAAATTTCATTGATGGTATAACAAAATCTGCTTTATATTTGCCAATCTTTTGCTGTGGAATTATTTTAAGTTTATTTTTCAATAACTCAATTGCAAGCATTGCCTCTGGAATACTCGCGTATTGATAAGCTCTTGTCCGTGCAACTCTCACAGCTTTATCATACTTATCAAAATTCTTTACCTGCTTTTTTACTTTTTCTACAGCACAATTAAACCTTTTATCATGACGTGAATCTGTGTCGGGTTTCTTACCTTCCTTTTTCTCTTTAATAATCTTTTTACATGAATCACATATATATGTGCGCTTCCTGCTATATTGTGTTCTTTTTATTAGTTCACCACATATTTCGCAAGGTATAAGATAAATATTTCTACCGCAATATGTAACACCATCTTGTAAAGCTTCGTCTATCAACTAATCTCTCCTTTGCCTATTTATCCCATGTTATAATTATATTACAGGCTATATGACACGTCAATTAAACTCCAGAAATTCTAATGCCTTTTCATGAATCCTAAGAACTTGCCTGTAAGACACTCCAATTTCCTTTGATATCTTTCCAAAACTATGGAACTCTATATACTTTAATCTTATAGCTTCTTGCCCTCTTTGAATTGGGATATCTGCTATCTTTTTCATAATCTCTTTTTTTATTTCTCCTTTCCTTTTCAATTCTTTTTTTAAATTTTCCGTTAGTTCATCCAACCTCACAGAATAATCCGACAAGTCACCAACACTATTCCCTTTAGGCATATTGTCAAGCACCAGCGAAGGGAACATTTTATTGACCCTTGCCAATTGAATTTTCATAGCCGCGGTCTTACATTGTTGAACAGCTAATCTATATTCATCTAGTTTCTGGATTTTTTCTTCCTTTAATTTTTGAATTTCCGCTTCCTTTTCATCTTGGGTCATAATACATCGCTCCTTAATCTGACAATTAATATGTTTTTGCTGTCTCCCTCGTTCTCTAAAAATTCTTTGTAATTATTATACTTATCAAGCTCTCTGTAAGGGCAGCGTGAATATTTGCAACAATTTCCATATGAAAGTTCATCTACAAGATACCCTTCTTCACGCATTTTATCATTCAATGCTTTTTGCTTTTCCAACTCACCAACATAAAGCCCACTCTCCCCAACGCTTACTCGGTCCAAGCAGTATTCACATCCCCTTTGACGAGTTTCTCGTTTTGATACCCTTCTCATCTATACTCCTTTCCAGTCCTCTTGTCCCTAACAACCACGATTTCAAAACCTAAAAGGCTTGCTATGGCCCGGAGCGCATAGAGTGCCTCACGCATCTTATGCGACATCTGATTGGCTCTCCCGATAGCTCTATCGGCTGTAGGGTCCCTATATCCCTCTCCGTTCATTAATTCCCTTCCTCCATAGATATTTCTTCACTCTCCCCTTCCACGTGTACAACAATCCTTATTGGCTTACCGTTCCATCCACTGTTCTCTACATCAATTTCGCCAGAATAATCAAACACCTTGCCTTCTTCTGCATATACTTTGATTGTTCCGGTCGTGCATCTTGTGGTAGTATGTACAATAACCGGCTCTGCTTTTTTCGGTTTCTCCGGGACGTTCTCACAAGATACCACACCAGCTATTAACACCATTGTTACAATGATTGCACCTATTCTTTTTTTCAATCTTCGTCCTCCTATGCTACTTTTTTTCTTATACTCCTTAATGTATCCGGCGTGCTTTCTGCGTAGTACCGTGATGTTACCGCAGGTGATGCATGCCCGAGCACTTCTTGTACAGTTCCTATGTCGTGTCCTTGATTCTTCAACTGCATGCCTAACGTCTTACGCATCTTGTGCGGATACACTCTGTATGTGATATGCTGCCGCTCTGCGATAACCTTAAGCGCGGCCCTTACTCCGTCTGTAGTGAGGCGTTTGTATGGTGCTCTTAAACCGACAATTAGTGCCTCGTTGTTGTCTTTACGGCTGTCAAGATACTTTTCGACATGATATCGGGCAACCTCATCAAGGTATATTGTCCGGTATCTGCCGCCCTTCTCACCGCAAATTAGGATGTCTCCCGTATTCCAGTCTATGTCTTTCCTGTTGATTGCAACCACTTCTCCAACCCTCGCCCCGGTGCTCCGCAATATCTCTATGATTGCCCTATCCCGTAGGCTTACGCATCCTTCCCGCAGGCGCTCTATCTGGTCTGGTCTAAAATAGTCTATCGGCTTTCTCGGTTCTTTCTTACGTTCTATAGCTTCTACCGGATTGTTGGCGATAAATTTCTCCTTTCGCAACCACGTAAAGAAGGCTTGAAGGAATTGCCGCTCATTATTACATGTGGTAGCCTGCTTGCGCTTCCCGCTGTTGTGCTCGTAATATCGCAAGTAATAATCTATGTCCAGCTCATCCATCTTTATTAGCGGCTTATCTATCTGTGCAATCAGATTCCTTACTGCCCGCTCATACTGTTCAATCGTCTTCTCAGACAGGTTCTTTTTCTTAATCTTCAATAGTTTGATAAGATATTCATTCTGTTCTTGTGCGCTGTTGTCCACCGTGGCCGGAAGAGTGGTTATCTCCTCCATGTTCACAAACACAAACTGCTCTTCAATTATTCTTTGCAGGATATCTAATTTGACCGCATCAAGGTACATTGACATCTGTACTACAATATTATTCATTACATTACTTTTTGCATTAGTATTTAACATAATTTGTCCTCCTCTTTTGTATTGCCCAAGAGTTGTAATTATGTTATAATTCTCTTGGGTGGAGACAATGCGTTTAGAACTTTGGCGAGTTCGCATTGTCTTTTTTATTTTGCTCCACCCATATCTATACACCCTATGTTTTCGTTGTGATACTTCCCTTTCTTTCCTTGTCATGCTATACTATCGTTAGCAATTAAAGGAGCGAATCATTTATGAATTTTGACTATTATTCTGTTTTACATGATGCAATTAATAATATTGTTGCTGGCCTTAAAGAAGTATTTCTTAGCAAACCCATGATAATCATATATGCTGGCTTGATAGTTTCTGCAATAGCATCTTTCTTTATTAAGCACATATCTTATAACTGTTTTAGGCTTACTGGCGATTCCAAACGCAAAGCAAAGAAGAAGTCTAATCTATTGGCTGATTTCCTTTCTTTAATTGATTCTTTTCGCGGAAAATAATTATCCATTAAAGTGCCGTTTACCATCCGATAATACAGTATCCTTGCGTAAGTCCATATTCCGGAACATTACGCAAGACATATTTTATATACCGACGCACACTATTACCCGTATATCCGTTATTCCATTCTTCTAAAATAAGTAAATCACCTGCTTGAATACCATCTTCATCCTTGCGAAGTTCAAAATTCTTCTCTCGCGCTCGTACCGCTCGGAAATATTCGGGTTTGATTTTCTTCCTAATGACATTCAATTTGGTTATCCTCCTTCTCCGGCTCTTTCCGGTATGGTTCATGGAGTTTCCACGCAACCACATTTTCAATTTTACCGTGCCGTTTATCCATCCATTTCTCCCCATCGTAATACCCAAATGTGTATTCTATGGTATCGGTCATGTATGCCACTTCAAAACGCCTCATATAATATTCACATCTGTCCGAAGTTTCTAAATATTCTGTTTTTTCCGGCAACCGCTCCGATACCGAAATCCACTGCAATACCGTAGGCTGTTTCTCTACCAACTTTTTAATTTGGTGCTGGTACAGATTCGCAATTTTTTGCGCTCCAGTATTACAATCCCTACAATAATCTTTAATTCTTAATTCAATTCGATTCATCAATTTATCTGCATCAATCAACCTCATTTTTCTGCCCCCTTAAATCTCAGTTTACGCGCCCAAGAGCTTTTTTATATGCAGCTTCTCTACACTCATCGCCTGATGCAAAATCTCTGTCAACCCACGGTGCACCAGAACGGCAATCGGGACACCAAAAATGACATTGCAATTTGACACCAATTCCATTTCTATTAGTGTGTATATGCGGTTCTGTACACTGCATTTTACCCCCGCAATATGGACATATGACTACATATTCATCCATGCTTTTCCTCCTTAAAGTTTAATTTCCTATCCTACCCAAATAACAATGGCTTTAACAAATTCTGCTTCTGCTACTTTTTTATCAATCATCTTTTCAAATTCTTCGTCACTAAGGTCTTTATACTCATCCTCATCACTAAATTCGTCTGCCAACCCTTCCCTATATTCATCCTCTGTCATCCATTTGTTATCATATAAAATAAGCTCCTCAATCTCTCCTTTGCTTGCATCAGCCTGATTATAGTTATAATCACCTGTGTAGGACTCTTCGCCGCAAAAAATAAGTACTGGCAATTCTGGATTATTTAAAATCAATTCTCTCAACACAGTGGTGTCCGGCAACGAACAATCTTTTTTTGTACTCATTTCTATTTCCTCCATAAAGTTTAATTCTCTTTCAGTGAGTCTATGTCATCTTTCAAACATAAAAATCTTGACATACATCGTTTCTGTTCTTCAAACTTTCCTTTATACCAATCTATCGAAGATTGTGTTTCTTTCATTTCTTCTGTAAGTTTTTCGATAAACATGTTAACAACGCTTTCTAATTCTTCCATGCCTATACCCTCCGCTAAAGTTTAATTTTGAATTGTCGTTGTATACTTAACATTGCTAAAAGGCAGCGTCATAATCATTAGCCCGTCTCGTATGACGACATAACAACCCTCGTTACAGATTATAAAATCGTCACAGTCAACAGATATGTGCGTCCCATCATTAAAAAATATCCTAACTGTATATGGTCTCATTTCGTACCTCCATAAAGTATAATTAGTCTATTGAGTATCGTTCTTTTATTCTTTGTATTCTTTTATCAGTTTCATCTGGGAAAAATTCTGTTGAACCACCGTTATTCCCAGTTTCCAGTCCATTTTGCCAAATGTATTCAATCATCTGAATGTATGCTTCTTTTCTCGTGATTTTTCCTTCCAGTATGGAAGATAGGAGGTCATTATTACATAATGTTCCACAAAAATCACATGGTTCACCATATTGACTTGTTATATAATCATAATCGTCTCTGGCTTGTTTTAAAGAGATATTTTCACACATTATATTTGCCTCCTTAAAGCTCAATTTAACCTGTTGCATACGAATACCCGGCTTCTGCGTACACCCAGTCCCCGCTAGTACAACGATACATATTCTTCGAAACCGGCGTGTACTCTATCAGTTCTACGGTAACTCCATACTCTTTAAGTTCTTCTATTCCCCTCGTGAATTCTTTAATGGTTTTACTGCAATTTTTAGAAATGTGATGATAGGTCATGAAATCTTTCATGTACAGCAATCCGTTTCCTATATCACCGTAAAATGCAATCATTTTACGGCCATCTACATTTCTTTTGTAGGTATATGCTACGACCTCATGCAGGATAATGTCTGACGCTCTTATGACAGCATGTTCAGAGAGGAATTTCTCACTTATTTCTTTTGCTTGTCCTTTGTCTGTAAACACACGCTGTCCCATATCGCTGTTATATATTACGCCATATCCACCAGATTCTTTTGATATGCAATATCCCCTATCATTCCCTCCATCTCTGCACGCCCAGTTCCTTTCGAGGACTACACTTCTTTCAACGTCTCCTTTATGTACTACAAATACTACTTGCCCTGTTTCAAGTAATCTTGCTGGTTCCTTATAACTTATTTGTGCCTCGTATTCAAGTAGGGTTATTTGCCCCTCCACTTCGTTCACCTCCTAAAAAGTCCTTCCTTCGTTAAAGGGCCATTTTAATAAATCTCCTTCTCCATCTCCTCCATATATCTCGGAGTCATTAATTTCAAAATATAAAATCAGCGTTGCATTTACTTTTTCCATCTATTATCCTTTCCGAATCTCTTTGATAACTAGTTCTCATCAATGATAACCGTTCCAGTCGTGTAATATATGACATGCCGTTTCCCTTTCTCATCATCGAATTTAATTCGCTCCGAATCATAAGAAACATCAAACTTTCCTGTGTATTGCTGTAAAACATCTCCGTCAAAGTCATATACCGTAACCGTTCGTTCTATACCACCTGATATATTGCTTTGCGTATCCTTGATGGCTCTTTTCCCTCCTTCCGTATTGTAGAGCCACCATGCGAGACCCCCGCATATAAGAGCGGCCACTACAAGAGACGCAATCAGGCCCGCTATACATGACTTGCCACCTCCATTTGCCAATCCATAAATATTAACGCCTGCTATTATTAGTCCTATTGCTCCCACGATAATAATCATTGTCCATGTAAAAATCATATCTTTGTCTCCTTTACTCAAATTCTTTTAAGATTCTCTGTTGTTCGAGCATGCTCTCTTTTATCTTCTCCAGCTGTACTGTATTGGCACTGATTTTTCTTTTCATTACCTCCAGTTCTTCCGTGTTTTCAATTATTGCCTTTAAGAGCTTATACACCTCGCTTATCTTCCTGTCAGTCTCATGTGCCATTTTGAATATGTTTTCCAGCGCCTTGACTTCCCCGTTACTTCCGCCCGTATCAATCAAACTGCCCGGTTCTAACCCCAGAAGCAGACACATAAGCTTTTCCATACTCTCAGGTTGTTCTATGCTCTTTTTCAAGCTGTAGACATAGCTTTTGCTTCTTCCCAACTCGTAAGAAAACTCTTCTTGTGTCTTTCCACTTTCTTTTATTTTCCGGCAGAGCAGTTGATAATCAAGCTTTACCTTCTTTGTACCCTTTGCCATTTCTTTTCTGCAAACCTCCTTGTTATCTCAATAGCTGCCTTTCCAGCTCATCCATGTTGTAATCACGTTCTATGTATCCCTTCCCACCTGCCGACACATCCTGATTGAGATATGATTCGAATTTGGTTCCGAAGAGTGTGGAAGGGCGTAAATATGAACGCATATCTTTTTCTCCGGCCTTTTCCGGTTTTGACCCCCACTCTAAAACCTTTATGTCAATGACTTTCTTAAAATCATCAAGCGTATATCCTTCTTTGAATCTAGCTTTCATATGCTTTATGGTATCCTTAGACTTGTCCTTGAATCCCTTGCCAGTCTTCATGTTAAGATAGTCAATCACCTCTTTGTACGGGTACTCCGAAGTGGCACTGTCCTTGTACGGGTACTCGGTCGTGCTCTGCTCGACAATATTATTATTTAATTCATTATCATATTCATATACATATACATATTCATTATCAGGTTTTTTTGCTTTGCTTTGGTTTTCGCAAAAACCATTTGCTTTTTTTGGTTTACTTACAGAATCACTTGCTTTAGGTCTGCCTCCTTTACTGCCCGCTTCTCTACGCTTTTCAACGATGGATTTATATTTTTCTTTGTCCCTATCCAACTGGTCTTTGATAAAGCTGAACGCCATCTTAGTCATGCCATCCATCTCCGAAATAGTTCCATCGGCGGCGTATAGCATTATGGCCGTAAATAAGTCTCCACGCTGTTCCCTGCTCAACATTTCAATATGTTTCATGTAACTGGTATACAGCACAAAACTGTTTTTATCCTGCAAGGCAACCACCTGCCTTTCGCTCTACAAACAGGGATATTTGAGCCTCCTCATGCAGCATCTTTCTTGTGTTTCTTCTTCCCTTTCCCCTGTTTTTTCTTTTCACCTTCTGTCCTCCAATCAATCCCACAATTGCGAAGAGTCTGCCTCGCTGACTTTAGTGACCAGCCTATATGTTTTAGCCTGCTCTCTTCCTGCCGCACATACCTTATCAGTTTCTTTCGGTCCTCTTCATCGTTCATGTCAGGGATGAAGTATCCACGCCCCATCTGTAAGTTAAGGATTGGTATTTCCCGCCTCGCTAATGCGATTGCATTTCGGACATATCTATCCGGCAGGCCGCAGGTCTTGACCAAATCAGACCTTCTTATTGCCTTTTCGCTCCCCGTAGGGATATAGTCCAATATATTAAAATTCTTTCTGCCAATCTGGCGAAGGTAATCAACTAACTCTATCTGTCCTTCCACGAGTTCTCCTTTCCCCTCCGGCCCGCATAATAGCCGGAGGCAAACTGTGTATGATTATGCTACTGTGATATACTACTTATGCGTGAAACTTATGTTTACGGGTTACTATAGCCAAGACCTACCGAAGACATTTATGAACTCTTCACGTGTCCCATGATGTTCTTCGAAATAAGCCTGTGCCATCTGTTTTAGTTCCAAATCCAATCCGTGATTGGGGTTATCATGTACGCTGCCCGGATAATTCTCATGTAAATAATGGGCCAACAGTATTATAAAATTGTATGTTTCAGATAAGTCCCGCCTACTGCCATAAAAAATATGATGACGGTGGCAATATGGTGTATCAGTGAAATAACAGTGTTCCATATCATCGGTGAAGACGCTCCGCAATTTTTTACCCAATTTCAACTCCCCACTGTTCTTTCATCCGTTTTAGCTCATCTGGCGGAAGAGTCTCAATCCCAAGCTCTCTACATTCAGTGACAACGCCATCAATCAGTCGTGACATTTCTTCTGTGTCGTATGTATGGGAGCCATAATAACACTGTAGTTGTACTCCTGTCATACTTCCTACCGTTATCTCGCCAAGCACTTTGACCGCCCTCCATTCAGTTGCCATTCGTTCCACGGCATCCGGTTTTACGATAATATGCGTAAATACACCATATTCCTCAAGCATATCTATATACTTTTCCCACTTCCCGACACGATGTCCGGGTGCTGATAGCATATCTGCCATCTTTTGTAACAGTACCCACAAATAAGCATTTGCGTCCAAACTCCTTTTCTTTCTGAACCGTTTAAATACCACCGTCAACAGTTTGTCCGACATTTTTTGAACGTCCTCCGCAACAGACTGCACGAAAGGAAAAGAGAAAGTAATATCAAGTGTACGCTTGCCATGTTCGCCTATTCCAATTGCTATATTCTTAAGTTGTCCTTGTAGTTCCATATGCCCACCTATTTGAACGGAGTATCTTTCGAGACATCCTCGATGTTCTCTTGTTCCTCTTCCGGGGCCTTCGGGACTTTGCTCTCAGCATTTGCCAGCTGTATCATCCACTTGGTGTAGACCGATACGGTGATGTCCTCGATGGATTTAATGCCCCGTTTTTTCATGGCTGCGTCTAAGTTAAGTCCCGTACGCTCTGCCGCTTGCAAAAGAAGCTCTCGGTCTTTCTCACGAATTAGTGGGTCTTTTTCCATGTCATATTTGGTTTTATCTCCATCAAAGTAAACATCTGCCCCTATCCCAAGCTGTTTGCATGCTACCGATATAGCGTCGGTTGTTGCCATCTTAAAGCACTCGTCAGATACATATATTCCACTTTTTTCGACCGTGGCGAACTTACTCCCACCTGTTCCAGAAATTGGCTGTGACCACTCATTATCTACCCTGATATACAATTCAATATCCACGAACGCCGCATATTCATCACCTACATTTTCAAGCCATTTTTTAATAGGCTTATAATACCAACCAATGCCAATTGGTCCAAATTGTTCAGTGAGTTGCTTTATCCGCCACATTGGATTTATGTCAGTAAATCCTTTTGTTCTACCTGCTTTTATTTCTTTTTTTGCTTCTTCCGGAACTTTCCTAAACTTATCATACAGCACCATATTGTCAGATGATTTCATTAGACATCTTTCCTTTCAAAATAAACGCCAAGACTGGTAAATGCCATTTCAATTTCTTGCAGCTCATCTGGAGTAGCAACAACTGTATAAATTACTTTCTGTGATTCTTTAGTACTTAATGGCGCGGCCGCATTTTCATCTACAGTCTTCAACGCTTCAATAGCCAATTTCTCCGCATCAAATCTGATTTTTTCTTCACTTCGAATCCGTTCACGTTCTTCTTTTCGGATACGCTCAATCTCCTTCTGACGTTCACGTTCCGCTCTTTCTGCCTGTTCAGCCTCCTGTTTTATTAAAATTTCAGCCTTCTGTTTTTCATAATCAGCAATACATTTCATTGCGGCCGGAAGATTACGTGTAGCCATGTATATATTCAGGGCAGCTTCTTTTTTGTCAGAATTTATTGCCTTAATCGCATTGATTTCGGCACTTGTTTTAACTACTACGGATTCTATTTCCCGCCGTATACTTTTTAACGTTGTACCGGCATTTCCCCACTTGGTACCGTAAATACACTCAAGTGGGATGTAATCTTGTAGCTCATCTTCCACAAGTTCGTCATATATCTTCTGTATCTCTGCATTTTTTTCTCTTATGCGTTTTTCTTCAAATTCTTTTACTTGTCCATTTATCAATCCGATAGGTCCATCAATCAAATAAATTAGCTCTGCAACCTCTTTCTCAAACAAATCGCAAGGTTTCATATACTCCTTTTTGACCTCAATTCTTCGCTCATTTACCGCTTTCTTAATGCTCCGGAGAAACGCCAAATCATCTTTGGCATCCTTTTTATCTTCCTCGGCAAATACTTTCGATGCATATTCCTCCATCTTCTCACGCAATTGTGCCTTAAGAGGCTCAACATTCATGTGAATAATGCCCGGTTTCTGAATAATATCAAAGCTCAAATCGTTCATGTTCTATTTCCTCCTCGTATAATCTTCTATTCTCACTTATTCTCTCTTGTAGCGTCTGGTGTGGTATTATGTATTGCCGGTATTCTTCCGGTGTCATTGTTACTAATTGGTCATAATTGGGGATGTGCATGCTATCACTCCTCTACAGGCCCGATAATCTGCGCTCTACTGCACCGGATTTTTCCGTCTGTACCGAACGGCACTACCACACCGGCCAGCCATTCGTATCTAATGAGAAGCTTATATATTCTTCCATGATTGTCGCTTCTTACCCAATCAATGGGCGCAACGTTAATTCCGGAGCCACAAATATCTGTCCGGTTTGTGTTGCAGACCTCTTCGATAACGCTATCTGGTTTAATCTCCCATTTCTCAGGAGATTCGTAATATATACCGAAAGACTTGTACACTATATAACCATCTTTATTTCGTTCAAAATGGGCCTCAAGATAATTAATGGCATCCAACAAGCCGGTTGTTTGGCTCAGGTTAGCACCGCTCAGGTTAGCATCGCTCAGGTCAGCACCGCTCAGGTCAGCATCGCTCAGGTCAGCATCGCTCAGGTCAGCACCGCTCAGGTCAGCACCGCTCAGGTCAGCACCGCTCAGGTTAGCACGTCTCAGGTTAGCACCGCTCAGGTTAGCATCGCTCAGGTCAGCACCGCTCAGGTCAGCACCGCTCAGGTTAGCACGTCTCAGGTTAGCATCGCTCAGGTCAGCACCGCTCAGGTTAGCACGTCTCAGGTTAGCATCGCTCAGGTCAGCACCGCTCAGGTTAGCACGTCTCAGGTTAGCATCGCTCAGGTCAGCACCGCTCAGGTTAGCACGTCTCAGGTTAGCATCGCTCAGGTCAGCATCGCTCAGGTTAGCACGTCTCAGGTTAGCATCGCTCAGGTCAGCATCGCTCAGGTTAAATTCAAGAAGCTTCTTTTTATCTCTGTTGCCAAGTATTTTTAAAAATTCTTCTCTGTCAAAAGGAATTGCTTCTCCGATTTTTTCGAAGTATTTAGTGTCAACTTCGAATGTTCCGGTACGACCAGATTTATGCTCTATTACTTCAACGGTAATAATATCACCGCAAACCCTCCTAACGATTCCCTTTGTCATATCTCTATCTGTGATATTATAATTATCAGATATCCCTTTCACTAAATCGCCTACTTTAAATTTGCCCATTTGATTTTTCCTCCAAATCTGTTATAATGTAATTGGTTATTTGTTTGAGTGCCTGAGGCTTGCCGGCCTGTGAAGGCGCTCTTTTTATGCTCTCTTGTAATCATTGCAAAACTGTCTTGCCTCTCTTTCATTTTCAAAAATGTCTACCCATATATCGCAGCTCCTTGTCTCTGTACATCCACATTTCTCTCCATCTACTGCCGGACGTACTCTGGCAACAATTTTACCGCTGTTGAATATTCTTGCTTCTACTGCATATAACACTGTCTTCACCTCCTCGTTTCAATACCCTGTTATCATCCAGCATACTAGTAATATCACCGGCACCACGATTGATGATATAGCCGAGGCCGCCGCGGCTTTTTCGGCCTCTACTTCTATTTCCCGGTCAATGTAGGCAAGCATACGCTTATGTTCTTTTGTCATGCTGATTCTGCCTCCCCGTACATTCCAATAGCGCGGGCCACTTCCTCCGGGTCAAAATCTGGTACATGCTTCCTTAAATTCTTGTCCTTTAATCGTGTGCGGTATGTCAGATAATCTACCCACACAAGAAAATTAACTAAAAAGAAGCCACCGTCCTTTATGTATGCGTATTCTCCATACCTCTTTGTCTCTTCTTTGATTTCTTTGAATCTTGTGTCTACCGACCGGGCCCCCATATCCATGTTTTTCTGAATCCACGACTTGGATACATACGGCGGCGTGGTTTTGATTGTTTTAAATGCTGTGATTGTCATATCTACCACCTCCTTATCTTTATCACAATGTTTATCCAGCTCATCTTTTGACATGTTTATTGCCTTTTTCTTCCATCGCTAATATAATGTAATTACCGAGTGCCAGTCGGAATACTGCGAATGAGAGATTACCTATGACAAAACTAGAAAAAAGATTTTTGAATTGTTGCATTAAAAATTATATTAATAATTCTGTAATTGGTAGCGATGATTTACTTCTGCACCTTGATTCATCACTTTTTATTCTCCAAAAATGCGCTGAAAAACTTGAACAAAAAGGATATATTAAGAATCTCCATATTCAAACAAGGATTCGTTTCAATTTTCAACTTACATATGAAGGAATTATGTACAAAGAAATCAGATTTAAAAATCACAAAGATTTTATTTTGAAATCCATCTTTGTACCTGTCGTTGTGTCAGTCATTACATCGCTGATTATTGCTGTTGTAGGCTATCTTTGGAGTATGGAAAGTATTAAACTAAAGAGCCAAAACCCTATACCCACGCCAACAACTGAACTTATAACTGAAACAAGCGGACCAAACCACGGATGGTAAAGATACATATCTTCAATCCAGTCCCAAGCGGATGCCGGTGCATCGTACTTATACCAGTACTTTAGTTTATCAAATACTTTTTTCAACCTATACCACCTCCTTCTCTTTATCAGCCCCTACTTTAACATCATCACCGCCTAACGCATTGGCTCCAAGAAGAATCCCTTTTACAATAAGCTTCTTTTCTGTAGATGCATTTTTAAGAAGTTCGGCGATTTCTTTTGTTAAAGCCCTGCCCTCATTTACTGTTTTCATTTTATCACCTCTTTTCAGCAATGTTTGCTTTGTTTAATTAGATATTATAACAATAGTTGCTTAATGTCAATACTTTTTTACCATTTATTATTGACTTTTTTAGCAACTGTTGCTATTATCTACTTATAGGATATAAGCGCTATATTACTATACGAAAGAAATTACATATGGCACTTCCTTATAATAAAATGAAAACATAATATAATTCGGAGTATCTGTACATTGGGAACTCTTAAGAAAGGAGGGGATGAAATTGACAGTTAACGAACGAATAAAATTTCTTCGCGAAGACTTGGGCATGAGTCAAGCAGAATTTGCCTATACATTGGGTATTGGTCAGACAACTGTGAGTTATTTAGAGAAGACAGGTTCCACAGTTAAAGAGCAACACATCAGACTTATATGCAAAGTGCATCATGTAAATTATTTCTGGTTGACAGAAGAAAAGGGTGAACCTTATCTATCACCACCATCAATAATAATGGATGAAGTTGCAGAAAAATATGAGTTAGATAATATGGATAAAGCTATTATAGAGGAGTATGTGAAGCTGGAGCCAGAGGCAAGAAAAGTTATAAAGACATTAATCGAAAATATTATGAAAAAGGCGCCGGAGTAACCCGGCGCATAATTCAAAGGAACATACGATGTACAAATTCAAAGATTAACTTTAATTTGTTGTTATCAGTGATTTCCTTTAGCATTTTGATAATGCAATTAATGTACTCTTCATTTTCCATAATATGTACTGCCTCCTTCAATGTCGAGGAACGTCTGTTCGTGTTTTCTTGATATTATAATACTATAACAGAATTAAAAAATCAACACCTTTTTCGAACAAGCGTTCTGTCTTTTAATGGTAACTGATACCGGGGAATCTATCCCCTTTACTATATAAACAATGGTGACGCAGTAAACTAATGGGAAATGATGGATTTGTCCGAGTCCTCGGACACTTATTTAAACGGGGAGTCATAAAGGTCAGAAATGCGTATATTTAGACCTTTTGCTAACCGCTCCAAAGTTCCTAATCGCGGGTCCGTTTTGCCTGACATGATGTTTTCAATACTTGATTTTGGGATGTCCGTGAGAATGGAAACTTGGCGAATTGTTAAGTTACGTTTATACATTATTTCACCAAGTAATATTTTCATACTTTTATTATAATAGATTGCATGCTAGATATTACTGGTAATATTTAGTAATTATGTTTTACATAATTTATTTACGATTAGAAAGAAAGTGAAGGTATATTTAAAATATGAAAAAGGGAAAATTGCTTTCGATTTTATCTCTCATCTTTGGAGTTATCGGATTGATTGGGTCTATGATACTATTTGGAATAATTCCGGCAATAGCGGGATTTGTTATGGGTATGATTGCTATTGTATCTAAACGTGAAGGAAAAGTGATTGCGATAATTGGTACTATCATATCCGCTATCGCAGTAATATGGACTCTCATCCTAATTATTGTTGGATTGTCTCTGCCAGACAAAACGGAAAAGACCGTAGGCCCTGCATCTGAAACAAAAATTGAGGAGTCTGCTGAACAGAACGACATATCTTCACAAGTTGAAATTATAGCACAAAAAACAGAAGATAACCTCCTCTGTGTATTTGTCACAAATAATGCAGATATTACAATCGCAGAAATAGACTTTCAAGTTAATTTTAAAGATGAAAGTGGACAAATAATAAAGACAGAGGAAGATGGGCATGACGCTGTCCTATCAGGTAGTACTGTTGTATCAAGAATTAGCACCCCTGATAACTATGCAGACTATGAAATCAGCAAGAAAGTTATACCAGATGATAATGACTACGTTAATCACGCCGCTGATATAACCGTTACGAGCAACCAAGGCGATGATTGTGTAATCGTTCAAGCAACCAATAATTCCGGTGTTGATATTGAGGAGCTAGAACTTGTAGTTGTGTTCTATAATGGCGAGTCTATAGCATCTGTGACTCACGCAAAAGATATATATGACTTTACACAAGGCGATACAATTACCCAAGAATTTAATACTTATTCAACCATTGTTTATGATAGATTCGAAGTTTATGTAAATCAAGCACACACATTTTAACTTTAAAACCGCCCAGTGTTGGCGCACTGGACGGCTAAACAAATCACAATGTCAACTCCGAAGAGCAGACAATACTCACATAGATATTGTATCATCTTCGGGGCAGCCTCGCAAGCGGAACAAATGTTTACGCAGGCTGTAATTTTTATACTCTTTTTTAGGAAGGAAAATGATTATGTGGGTAGAAAAAAGGGCAAACGGAAAGTACAAATTTGTAAAGGAATACAAGGACTATTACACCGAGGAAACAAAGCGAGTATCAATCACGCTGGAAAAAGATACTGCTGCCTACAGGGACCTAGCCAGCCGGGAGCTGGACAAACTGATAGAGAAACGGTGCGCCTACGTTCCATCGGAGCGCCTGACGCTCAAGGAACTTGTTGAAAAATATCGTGATTATCAGAAAATGACCGTTAAAGCATCAACATACAGCCGCAATTATCACGCCTGCAATTCATTAATGCAGCTCTTGGGAGAAAATACGTTCCTTGATAAATTAAACGCAGCGTACATCAAGGAGAAATTTTTACAGTCCGGCAAATCGGCCGGCACATTGAACGAACATCGGGCGCGGCTCAAGGCATTGCTTAACTGGGGATATGAAAACGATTATATTGCAGATGTATCATACATGGGCAAGGTCAAGCCCTTCGATGCCACGCCGCACCGGGAAAAGATTTCGGACAAGTTCTTAGAGGGTGAGGAGCTGAAAAAATTAATTGCCGCTATGGACGATTGGCGCTGGAAATATGCGACTGAATTTCTGGCCCTGTCCGGTCTGCGGTTCGGGGAATTTGTTGCCTTGAGTCTGACTGATGTAGACATCAAAGAAGAGGTCATACATGTGACTAAGACATACGATTCCCAGAATAAGGTCGTTACACCGCCAAAGACCTCTTGTTCTATCCGCGATGTATATATGCAGGCAGAATTATTAAAGGTAGCTAAAAAAATCCGGCTCAACATAAAGTATGAACAATTCGAGAAAGGCTACCATAACAGCAACCGCCTGTTCTTCCCGTCTAAAACGGACGGATACGCTCAATACTACGCTTATGAGAAATACCTCAAGGCAATATCAAAAAAGGCATTAGGGAGGCAAATAACGGCTCACACGCTACGTCATACACACGCCTCGCTATTATTTGAGCAGGGAATTGATATAGACACTATCTCCCGCCGCCTCGGCCACGAAAACAGCAAGGTCACGAGAGAGATTTACCTTCACACAACAGAAAAATTAAAGGAGCGGGATAAGGAGAAAATAAGGAATGTTAAAATCGTCATGTAATTTTTTGAGGTATTCAGGGGGGAGTTTTGGGGGAGGAATTGTCCCCCAAGATGCATTGATACTACAATATACAGTTCAAAAAACAACGTATTTAAGCCGTTTTGGCGTATATATATATCAAGATACACGGTGGTTAAGGGAGCATCTTCCGCAGTAGACCAAATAGCAGAAACCCTATGAATACTGGTGTTTCTGCTATTTTTTTGTTTTCCTTTGATGTATATATATCTCTTGTTCTACATACGCTATTCCGGAAAGGATGTGGTATATATGAACATGGATAAAATTGTATGTAACTGCATGAGCGTCACCAATGGTATGATCAAAGATGCCGTGGATTCCGGAGCAGACACTTTAGAAGAAGTACAGGAAATTACAGGAGCCGGAACTGTTTGCGGCGCATGTTTGGATGACGTTCAGCACCTCGTTGATTTTTTTGTCGAAGAACGTGGCAAATAGTACGCCAGCACCTTTTTAAGGTGCTTTACATATTCTGCTTTTCCTTAATAAGAGCCACCTCGATAGCCAGTCGGTGAACTTCCCACCCTCTTTCGGAATGTATTGCAAAAGCTGCTTTCCGTTGTAAATCCACAAAGATACACAATCTCTTTGACCGGCTTCTCCGTCGTCTTCAGATAGTATTTGGCGTGAGTAATACGCAGATTTAATAAGTAATCATGGGGAGAGCTTCCTGTCACGCGCTTGAACAGGCGTATATAATAGTAAGGACTAAGGCAGGCAGCGGATGACAGCATCTCTACAGTCAATGGCTGGTCAAAATGTGTATTCATGTATCGGATACTCTCATATATTTTCTTTGCCGGTTCTGACTCAAACACTTCTTCCGAAAGAAGGCTTGTAAGAATTTCTGTCAAATATTTTGAGATAGTTGCCTCATTGATTCTCCGGCTGTTCTCATATATATCATAAATTGTCTTGATTAATTTCTCACAGTTGGACGTCTCGGCCAGTGTAATCACATTCCCCTTCTTTTCCCGGATAGCGTTGTAGAACCGCTCCGCCATCACCCCATCGAAATGAATCCAGCAGGCGCTCAGTCCCTTTTCCGTATAATAGGCATGCGGCTTATACCCACTCACCAAAGCGACTTGTCCGGGTCCGGCATCCGCCTGTGCTTCTTCACATGTAATATGACACTGTCCCGAAAGCACCAACATGATGGAGTATCCCGGATAGTCCTTCCGCTCCAGCGTATACCCCGGCAGATAGCGGTAACTGCCTACACATAAGGGATAAAGGTATAATTCTTTCGCCTGCGCCGTAGGGGTATGAAAATAAAGTTTTGAATCCAAAGATATATTTTCAACATTTATCAGCATCGTTGTCCACCTCTTACGATTTCTCCTATTTGTTATTCTATTATAAAGGGCAATTTTTTACAAGTAAAGGGCAATCTGTCCTAATGACATTTCTTTCTCATTCCTTATAATAAAATTAAAGAAAACAATCTGAAGGAGGTATTTACATGAAACCGGAATTAAGATTTGAGCAAATGAAAGTGAAGACCGGACACTTCGGACACGAGTCCTGCGTCCCTTCTTTTCTGGGCACCTTGACTGTCCAAAACGAAGTATCCTTCCATCTGGACGAATGGGATGAAATCTATGAGGCATACGGACGCTGCCCATCCTGTTATCCCTACCGTGAGCTCAACACCTACGACCGTGTATTAGAAGAATCGAATATTAGAACAGCAGTTTTAGAAAACAATAATCTGACGGCTGTATTTCTTCCTGATTTAGGCGGAAGGCTCTGGTCACTGGTCGATAAAAATACAGGCCGCAATCTTCTCTATACCAATGATGTGATTCGTTTTAGCAATCTTGCCATACGGAATGCATGGTTCAGCGGCGGTGTAGAGTGGAACATCGGCATAATCGGCCATACTCCATTGACTACAGAAACGCTCCACACCGCCAGTCTGACTGATGACTCAGGAATCCCGATTCTGCGCATGTATGCATATGAGCGTATACGGGAAGTAGAATACCAGATGGATTTCTGGCTGGGGGAGGAAGACACCTGTCTCAACTGCCGTATGAGAATCGTCAATTCCAGCTCCTCTGTCGTCCCCATGTATTGGTGGAGCAATATGGCCGTTCCGGAGTATGACAGCGGACGGATTGTCGTGCCTGCCGATGAGGCGTATACTTGTGGATACCAAGGAAATGATAATCAAGTATATAAAACCTCCATCCCCATGGTGGATGGAATCGACATTTCCAAATATAATGATATTCCTAATCAAGTGGATTATTTTTTTAATATTCCCGCTAATTGTCCCAAATATATCACGAATCTGGATGCCTCAGGATATGGACTGCTCCACATGTCTACCAGCCGTCTACAAGGACGTAAGCTCTTTTCTTGGGGGAAAAATGATGGCTCAGACCGCTGGCAGGAATTCCTTACAGAAGATGCCGGCCGCTATGTAGAAATTCAGGCCGGTCTCGCCAAGACACAGTATGGCTGTCTCCCGATGGCTCCACACACAGCGTGGGAATGGGTAGAGCAATACGGTCCCGTCCGGATTGAAACAGATTATCTCCGCCGTTCTTTTGAAGAGCTGCGAAGTTATATGACAGATATGGTCTGCCGCAAAATGGCAGAATCCAGACCCGATGAACTTCTGGCTGCCACACAGGAAATGGCAAAGACAAAGGGGTCTGTTGTCTATTATGGGAAGCCTTACGGCGCGTTAAAAAATGTAATAAGGGATTTGGAAAATGAATGCCAGCTCTCCAGCCATCTGGATTATGGCGAATTAGAAGAAAGTCAGAAAGCGTGGGCTGATTTTCTTAAGAGTGGAATTTTCATACAGAAATCTCCAGAAGAAATACCGGAAGATTTCCAAAGTGATACCATTTTTTATGATAAGTTACAAAGCGTTATCTCCGAGCCCGTCAACAACAGCAACTGGTACGCACATTACCAGCTCGGAGTTATGCATTTGCACGCCCAGTCTTATCCGGACGCAGAGAGAGAGTTCGAGACTTCTTTAGAGCTGGAAGAAAATCCATGGGCGCTTCACGGGTTGGCTGTCCTCGCGCTGGCACATGGCAACAAACAAAATGTACGACCGTATATGACCCGGGGCATTTCATTGCTGCCGGACAACTTGTCCTACGTGAAAGAAGGTTTCCGGATTCTCCTAATGTCAAACGGCTATGAAGATATCCGCACCCTATACCATACGCTGGACAGTCAGCTCCAGAACGAGAGCCGTATTCAGTTCGACTATCTTACTGCTCTCGCTCATACCGGAAACGCAGAAGAAGCCATGGAAATACTGCTCTCAGAAAAAGGCTTCGTTCTGGATGACGTTCGGGAGGGTTCCGATACCTTAGGTGATTTGTATGCAATGCTCTACAGGCAAGTCTATCATCAAGAACCCGATGTTATTCCGCATATGTTTAACTTTCATTCTCTGACGCCAGTGCAATCCTAGATAAAAATCACATCTATATAAATAGAGTGTACAAATCCCTCACTCATGAGGGACTTGTACACTCTGCACATTGTGCGCATCCCCCGGAGGGGATTTTCTGCTTATCTCTTTTTTATCTCAAGGCCGCCAGAAGCTGTTCAATATCCACAGGCTTGGTAATCACACCGTCCATTCCTGCCTTTTCTGCCCTCTCCAGTTCCTCTTTAAACGCATTGGCAGTCAGTGCTATGATTTTGACTGTTTCCGCGTCCGCTCTATCCATATTGCGTATAAAACGGGCAGCTTCATACCCATCCATGACAGGCATCCGTATATCCATGAGAATTCTGCTGATACTGCCGGGGGTGCTTTCTTCAAACATGTCAACTGCTTCTTTGCCGTTCAATGCCTCTTGAGTCCTGTATCCTTTGCCATGTAGAATCTCACAGGCAATCTCCCTGTTGATTTCATTGTCATCCGCGACCAATACCAATGGCTCCTCGTTAATTTCATGATCCGTGTACGGGATATCCTTTACTTCACCTCGGTCAAAAGACTCCGTGCGGGCGGCTGTCTCTGCCGGAATCCGTACAGTAAACCTAGTCCCCTCCCCCCTCACACTCTCAACAGATATTGTGCCTCCCATCTGTTCGGTCAGGTTTTTACATAGGGTAGTACCCAGTCCATTTCCGCTACGGCTCTTCTCCTCCCCCTCCTGCTCAAAGGGCTCCCATATCCTTCCAAGAAATTCTTCGCTCATTCCACATCCATTGTCGGTGATAACAAAACATGTCTCGACATTGTTTCTGGGCAGCATTATCTGGCTCACCTCTAAATGCACCCATCCGCCCTTATCTGTAAATTTTACCGCGTTGCCTAATAAGTTGACTAAAATCTGTTTAAGGCGCACGCTGTCCCCGACCACATAGGGCTGGCTGAGCTCTGTATGCATTTGAAACGTAATCTCTGACTCCTCTGTCTGAATCTGCACCATACCCTGCACTTCCCGGAGAACTTCGCGCAAATCCAAGGGCATGGCGTCAATATCCAGTTGCCCGTTTTCAATTTTCGATATATCAAGCACGTCTGTCACAAGATTCTTAAGATACTGTGAAGAGACCCTCAGCTTGCCAAGATAAAGCCTAAGCCGCTCCGGATTATCCACATTCTCCCTCATTAGATATTCTAATCCAATGATGCCGTTAAGGGGCGTCCGAATCTCATGGCTCATATTTGTAAGATAATTACTTTTTTCAAAACTTTCTCTCTGCATTTCCTGAATTTGTCTTTCTCTGACACGGAGGCGGTATGCTAACACCGCGGCTACAGTCGTCAGAACTATTACAAGTATTATCAACACCATCTCCATCTAATTTCCCTACTCCCGTGTTTTTATGTCGAATAATTGCGATGATTGGTAAAACTTAATTTCCATCTGCTCATAGGCTCATTATACATCCCATGGTTGTATTTTAGCAACTATAATCGCTTAATAATTTATTCCATAGCGGATAAAATGTAACTATAGCATGCAGGAGGACGAAATGAATAATCTTCTCGAACAAATGGGGAAACGAATCTTAGAGCGTAGAAAACAGATGCGTCTGACACAAGAGGAACTGGCCGAACGTGCCGGAGTGACCAGTCAGATGATTTCCACTGCGGAACTGGGGAAGAAGGCAATGCGCCCGGAAAATATTATCAAAATCTGCTCTGTGCTGGAAATCAGCACCGATTATCTTCTATTGGGCAATATAACAGAAAACGACCGCTCTCTTCTGTCTGATAAAGTATCCACTCTCACCCCTGCCCAGTATCGTCATCTGGAGGACATTATCGACAACTTTGTTACCGCTCTGAAAGAAACTTCGGAGAAATAAATAAAAAGGAAAATGAAAAAAAGGGGAACGGCCCGCTTCGGAGCTGTTCCCCTTGTTTATTTTTAATATACAGCCGCTCCAAACGGCATGAGCGCCAATTTTGCCAATTTAAACTGCTGCATGCCAAATGGAATCCCAATTATAGTAATGCATAATCCACACCCTAGCACTGCATGTTCTATGGCTAAGGGCAGCCCCGACACGATGAGCCAGATAATATTCAGAAGCAGCGAGCCGGCTCCCCCTCCATAACGCACTTCTTTTCCAAATGGAAAGAAACTCAAGGCAGCAAACTTAAAACACTGCAGGCCGACTGGCAGACCTATAACTGTGATACACCAAAGCAGGCCGGCCAGACACCAGCTCAAGCCACTCAGCGCCCCTCCAAAAATAAACCATAAAATATTTCCAAGTAATCCCATAACGTAATCCTTTCTATGCCTTTTCTGAAAGGAGCCTTAAATCCGCCACTCCCAAGTTCCACTACCGCTCATTATCCGGAAGCTCCGGATACGTCTGCTCCGGTTCGCGCCCGCGCATCTTTCTATACCATTCTCTTATTTTCTCCACCGTAAAACTCAGGTAGCGGAATACCGGTTCTGTAGCTATAGAGAAGACTACGAACAGCATAATACACTTTGTGGACATATCACTGAGCGCAAACCATTGATTCAGGAATGTACCACAGAAGACCAGTCCTATCGCGCAGCCTATCAATATAATTCTGCGCAAAGCATTCATAGGCAGGCTTATCTTATATAGAATCATAAACCCGACAATTGCAAGCAATATGGTGGCCGCCGTCGAAATATCTGTGCTTCCCACCCCGAACGTCATCCCAAAGATGACCAACGCTCCAACCGCCAGCACGTCCGTCAGGCCTCCGGGCAATGCCTTCAAAAATACATTGGTAAGAAAATGTCCTTCTATTCGGCTCTTGTTCGGCTCCAACGCCAAGAAGAATGCCGGCACCCCGATAGTGAACATACTGATCAAGGACACCTGCGCCGGCTCCAGCGGATATGTTATCATGAACACTGCCGCGAATATGGAAAGCAGGAATGAAAATATATTCTTTACCAAAAACAGACTCGCCGAACGCTGAATATTGTTGACCACTCTCCGGCCTTCCAGCACCACCGAAGGCATACAAGAAAAATCCGACTCCAGCAGCACTACTTGCGCTGCCTGTGCCGCGGCCTCACTGCCCGACGCCATGGCGATACTACAGTCCGCATCCTTCAGCGCAAGAACATCATTGACTCCGTCGCCAGTCATGGCAACCGTATGCCCCGTTTCCTTCAACGCCTGCACGAATTGACGCTTCTGATTCGGCGTCACACGGCCAAATACCGTGTATTTTTCCATCGCCTCGGCCACCTGTTCCTCTGTTTTTAAAGTAGACGCGTCCACGAACCTCTCTGCGTGTTCTATTCCTGCCCTGCGTGCAACCTCGGACACCGTCTCCGGATTGTCCCCGGAGATGACCTTGATAGCCACTCCCTGCTCCGCAAAATAGCGGAAGGTTTCTTTTGCCTTATCTCTGATGGGGTTCGATAACAGTACAAGCCCCAGCGCAGTAACTTTATCGGTCAATGCCTTGCCGTCTATGACGCCATGGTACTGTCCAAACACGAGCACTCGGTATCCCTTCTGTGCATACTGCTGTATCTTCCCCTGATACCTTGGATAATCTTCCCGGAGGACCATCTCCGGCGCTCCCAGCACGTATGCGCCGTCCTCGTAAGTTACACTGCTGTATTTTACCGTGGAGGAGAAGGACGTGATACTCACAGGCTTTTTGCCCGTATTTTCCTTAAAGTATTCCTTTAACGCCTCCATCGTAATATTATCCGCACTCATGGCGGCCGCAAAGTCCCCCAGCATCAGGGAAAGAGAAGGATACTTGGCCTCGCCGCTCTCCTCATCTTTCTCTCTGGCCTTGCGGTATTCTTTCGTCGGAACCGCCTTGTGGACCGACATCTTATTCTCTGTGATCGTACCTGTTTTATCTACACAGAGTACATTGACTCTCGCCAAAGTCTCAATGCTTTTCATATCGTGAAGAAGCACATTCTGCTTGGCGAGCCGCATAGAGCTCACCGCAAGCGCGACACTGGCAAGCAGATATAAGCCTTCCGGTATCATACCGATAATCGCTGCCACCATCGCCGTGATACTGCTTCGGAATGTTTCATTATTATAAAAATAACTCTGTGAAAAAAGGATAACGCCAATAGGGATAACTGCAATGCCTACCCATTTGACCAGCTTATCCAGAGAACGAATCATCTCGGATTGCTCTCCTTCCCCCATCGCCTTGGCTTCCACCGTCAATCTGGATATATACGAATCCTCCCCCACCGCGTCCAGACGTGCATGGCACTGTCCCGACACCACAAAGCTCCCGGACATCAGCTTATCACCCTTGCGCTTAGTTATCTCGTCGGCCTCTCCGGTGAGCAGCGACTCATTGACCTGCACTTCACCTGCAGCCACTATAGCATCGGCGCATATCTGATTCCCCGCCGAGAACACTACAATATCATCCAAGACCAGTGTCTCCGAAGTGACGATCCACTCCCGCTTGTCCCGTATGACCTTCGCGTGGGGCGCATTGAGCATATTCATCTTCTCCAGCACATTCTTCGCGCGTATCTCCTGTATAATACCGATTAACGTATTAATAATTACAACCGGCAGAAAGGTTAAATTTCTAAAAGACCCTACCAGACACAGCAGGACGCCCAGCACCGCGAACACCAAGTTGAAGTACGTGAATACATTACTGTGGATAATCTCTCCCGCCGTCTTAGACGGAGGCTCTACCGATAGATTCTCCCAGCCATGGAGCCGGTGCTCTTGTACCTGCTGGGCGGTGAGCCCTTCCCGGTAATCCGGATTATATCTGGTGGTGGGAATCCTCTTTCCCGCCTCTTCCTGCGGCCGTGCCGCTCTTTGTTTTTTCTTCCGCATATTTATCTCTCCTCTACGTCTTTCTATTATACGATAGCTAATCTTAGAATTCCATAAAGGTTATCTAAAAAATTGTTTAATTTTTATTTCTGCCCCTGATAGCTCCGATACCGGAAATATGCGAAGCAAAAGGCAGATACTCCAACAACAGCCGCCACCAGCAGATGTACGCTTATCTGGCCTCCATCAAATGCAAAGTCCCAATTCCACTGCAGCCACACTGGCATGGAGACCATGAAATGATTCATCAGTTTCGTGCCCGCAGTCCCTAAAATCCAAGTGGGCGCAAGCACCTTCAGCCAGATTAACGGTACAGCGTAAATGATAAGTGAAGCTATCACAGTCAAAAAGGAGCTTTTTGAGAATGCCGAAAGAAGAGCCGTGACCCCCGCCAGCAGCACCATACCCGCCAGCGCAAGCGCCCACTCAAACAAGAAGAATCCTCCGATAGACTCCGGCGTAAATCCGAAGAATGGACTGCCTATCAGCTGGCTGGAAGCAGACAATCCCTCTGCCCCGAACGCCGTCATATACAGTCCAAAATAAAAGACTCCAAATAAAACACATAACAGAACCGCAAAAACCACCGCCGCCAATAATTTTATCCAGATTCCCTTCTTTTTCCCGTCTTCTGTTGTAAGCAGTAGATCCGCCGTGCGCAGAGAGTATTCTTCTGAAAACAGGGGGCAGAGTGCGGCAATTAAAATGAGCTGCAGATACACACAAATTGTCATTGCATTTTCCTGCATGAGCATCCACCCACGCACATATGCAAACTCTGTGTTACCTTCCACAAAAGGTTGTGAATTATTCTCCCACTCCGTCCCTTCATAAAATTCTATCTGGGATAAATCTTCTCCTCCTGTTTGGTTGAAGTTGGTCATGTTCAATGTTATAAAATAATTACAGAAGTTTCCTACCGGTTGTCCGGTCTTCGTATCATAATAGTAGAATCCAAAACGATTGTAGATATCCTGCACCTTTTCCACCGTGAGAACGCCCTTATATTCCTCCGCCAGCTCTTTATCCTCGACAACAGCCTCCCGTCCTCTGTAAGTCTTTCCGTCAATCATAGTTTTCTCCTCCGATACCGCCACGATTGTCCACACCGTCACCAGAATCATAAGAAAAAGGACTCCGCCCCACACCAATTTCCTCGATACAATTTTCCTCAATTCTTCCCAAAATAGTCTCATTCTCTCTCTCCTCCCATATAGTAGAGATAAGCATCCTCAAGCCCCGGTTCCACAGGACGCGCCCCTTTGACCGGGCATTTCTCTGCCACGATGCGCAAATGTACGCTACTCTCGACGTTTCGTAAATTGCATATTGCAAACTCATCATTTAATCTGTCGGATTCCTGCTGTGATACCGTACACTCCCACACCTTTCCCTCTGCAGCCTTCGTGATAGAGTCCATCCTGCCTTGACACAGGATACGCCCGGATTTCATCAGCATGATTTCATCCGCGATGTACTCCACATCGGACACAATATGTGTAGACAGAATGACAATCCGGTCCTTGGACAGAGAACTGATGATATTGCGGAAGCGAATCCGCTCTCTGGGATCCAGCCCACTGGTAGGCTCGTCAAGAATCAGAATCTCCGGCTCATTCAGAAGAGCCTGTGCAATCCCAAGCCTTCTAAGCATTCCGCCTGAAAATGTCTTAATCTTTTGGTTCTGATGTTCCTCAAGTCCAACGAGCTCCATATATTCCAATGTCTTACTGGCAGCCGTCTCCCTCGGCAGGGCCTTGCAGGCCGCCAGATAATTTAGATATCTCTTCGCTGTAAAATCTGGATAATAGCCAAAATCCTGAGGCAGATATCCCAGCATATGGCGGTACTCTCCATCCAATGTGCGTATATCCACGTTATCGCAGGTAATCATCCCCTCCGTGGGCCTCAGCACACCACACAACATCCGAAGAAGCGTCGTCTTGCCGGCCCCGTTTTCTCCCAGAAATCCATACACCCCTTCTGTCAGGTTCATAGAAACATTTTTCACTGCCTCTTTCTGCTTGAACCTTTTTGTTACTCCCTCTAATTTTAACTCAGGCACAGTTCTTCCCCTCCTTCAATCACGCAAAATATTCTCTTCACCGCCAAGACAAGCGCGCCTCCCCCTGCCAGCAGAGCAAGTCCCCATAAGGGCAGGCATGACCGGTCATAAATATGCGGAATAAAGTACGGCGCGGCCGCCACGGCCGCACTAAGCAGGGCCGTCCCCGCCTGCCGCAGCCCAGACGTAATCCCCCGCAGCAGAGTAAACGCCCACAAAATCCAGACATCGGCCCACACAAAGGGAACCAGCAGATACAATGCAAACACTGCCGTCTCCCCCGCCCGTGCTGGCCCTAACAACAAAACAAATATGCCAAAAACAAGCAGATCCAGTATTCCACCGAACAGCAACTGTATGGCGGCCATCTGCTTTAGATTCAAGTAGAGCGTCTGCTCAAGCTCCGCCATATTTCTGGAAAAAAGCCGTCCCAGCCCTGCAAAACCTATATTCCCCGAAAGTACAAGGAATATGGCGCAGACGGTAAAAAGTTCCGGCCCCGGCCAGCTTTTAAAATATCGACAGACTGCGAAAGCCGCTCCCAGACAAACTCCCTCCAGCATCCACATGAAAACCGGCCTATATTTTAGCTGAATGAGCATGCTCTGGATAAAGTTGGGATAGTTGCGCACTTTCTTTGCTGCAGCCGCTCTCCGTATTTCTTCCAGATTTCTTTCCTTTTTCTCTTTATCAATGGTAAGGGATTTATATTCCTCCATAAAAATCCTCCTTTTCCAAGAACAATTGCAGTTTCTCCAGCCCCTGCCGGATTCTGGATTTTACAGCCGCCAGAGAAGCACCTGTCATTCTGGCGATTTCCCGGTTCTTATACCCATATAGATGGTGCAGAATCACCGCTTCCCGTTGAGACTCCGAAAGTTCTGCCAATGCTTCTTTTAAAAGAACCGCCCGGATATTATCGGCTTCTGAAGAACCAGCACTCCTGTGCTGCTCCTCCCGAGCCGCCCTTAAGACACTTTCCCTGTCTGCCTCATTTCTCCACGAAGCCCGGCATACATTCATAGCTATTGTGAGAAGGTATCCCTTGAGATTGTGGTAATTATAATGATCCACATAGCGAATAAAACGCAGAAATGTCTCCTGCGTCAAATCATACGCACCGTCTCTGTCACCGGTCTGGTAACAGCAGAAATAATAAATATCATCGTAATACCGCGCGGCCACATCGTTCAGATATTCTGTCTGACCGCCCTGAATCCGCCGGATAAGTTCACGGTCCTCCAAAAGACCTCCCCCCTTTTGTAAAACGTCTTACATTTAATATAATCGCAATTGATAAGAAAAGGATTTAATTATTTTACATTTTTTTGCAGGTGCACATTCATACCAGTTTTTATTACACAAAGTGCGGCTGCGAAGCAGCTTTCATCTGCACATTGTGTGCATCCACCCGGAGGGTTTTTGTTATATAGGAAAGTTCAAAGGACTTTCCTATATAACAAAAAAAGCGGCTTTGGTCATCCCAAAACCGCCAATAGCTTCTCTCCACACTGGTCTGATATATTCAAAATACTATTCTGCCTCTTTGCTCTCCTTTATCTTGTGCGTCAGCTCCTTAAGTTCACGTATCATAAAGTACCCACAGACAATAGCCGCAGCCGCGTCGGCGATGGGGCCCGCATACATGACCCCGTCAATCCCCATAATAAGTGGAAATATAATGATTAGTGGGAGCAAGAACAAAATCTGCCTCGTAAGCGACATAAATATACCCAAAGTTGATTTTCCTATGGAAGTAAAAAAGTTGGAAGTCACCGGCTGGATTCCATTCACGACTGTAAGAAACATATAAATCCTAAAGTACCGCTCGGAGAAGCGGAAGTATAGTTCGCTCCCTGCGCCAAAGATGGATATAATCTGCCTTGGGAATACTTGAAAGCAAATAAATGCCACAAAGGATAATACCGTGGCAGCCCCCACTGCCAGCAGATAAGTCTTTCTCACACGCCCATATTTTTTGGCGCCGTAGTTGAAGCCTACAATAGGCTGAGTCCCCTGAGAGATACCGATGATAATTGCCATAAACACCATGTTCACCTTTGTGATAATTCCCGCACAGGCAAGTGGTATCTCCCCTCCGTACATGGATTTTGCTCCGTAATATGACAGTACGTTGTTCATGACAATCTGCACGATTGTCATAGCTATCTGATTAAAACACGCACTGGCGCCGAGAGCGCCGATATTTTTTACATAACGTCCGCCCAGACGAAAACTGTCTTTTGTAAGCCGGATATTTTTAAAATGAAACACGTAGCGCAGACTGATGCTAAATGAAATAATCTGTCCGGTAATCGTTGCCAGCGCCGCTCCCGCCATTCCCATACCGAACCCGAAAATCAATATAGGGTCCAATATCGTATTGATGACCGCGCCCACCAGCATAGACATCATAGAGTATCTTGGACTTCCGTCCGCCAGAATCTGCTTGCTAATCGCAGTATTCGCAATCAAAAACGGAAAACCGATGGCCGTAATCCTCGTATAAGTCTCCGCATAGGGCAGTACATCTTTCGTTGCCCCAAATCCTTTCAGCATCGGTGTGAGAAATAACTCTACCACCACAAATAGGGCCACCCCGAAAATCGTAATCAAGGTCAGCGCATTGCCAGAATAGCGTGCCGCTTCTTCCTTCTCACCAGCGCCCAGCTTTAGAGAATAATTGGACGCACCACCGATTCCCAGCAGCAGGGCAATGGCCGTACAAGTAGTAGACAGCGGAAACGCAATATTTGTCGCCGCATTACCGAGCATCCCCACTCCCTGACCGATAAAAATCTGATCTACAATATTATACAGCGCCGTCACCAACATAGAAATGATACATGGTATGGCGAAATTAACCAATAACTTGGATTCCTTTTGCACACCTAATGGATTGGGCGCATTCTGTACTTCTGCCTTCATCTAACATTCTCCTCCTTCAGCTTTCTCCTTCTGTCGTTCTAGTTTATTAATCTCATATGCATGAAGCCCTGCCTTTTTCAGCAGCTTCGGAAGCATCTCACGTTCCTCTTCCGTAAAAGGTTCCAGCACATCCCGGATTGTCTCCTGCGATATGGCTTGAATCTCCTCACAATCCCTGATTGCCTTCTCGGTAGGAAACAAGTAGCAGGTGCGCCGGTCTTTCTTGCTCGGCTCTCTCCGCACATACCCCTTTTCCTCCAGCTGCATCAACGCCCGGGTTACATTACTTGGATTCCGGTACACGGTTTCCATGATACTCTCCCTTGTCATCCCCGGTTCCTGACAGATGCGCATGATGTAAAAAAACTGGCTGCTGTTGATATCAAATTTAGCGAGACGCTTATCAAGACAACTGCTCATATTTAGATTTAATACGGAGGACCATTTTATAAACTCTTTCATATAAACTATTTCCTCTTTTCAAAAATTTGCGGGCGCAAACAACTTTTTGCGCCCGCAAATATCATAAAATAAAAAAGTGCTCCTGTCAAGAAGCACTTTTTCTATATTATACGCGTTTGAACTGTTTTTTCATCCACTTCACAACTTCTACCTGAATAAGGGAAAGCAGCGAAAATCCCATCACCGCCAGCCATTGGCTTCCAGTCAGGCTCGTAAGCCTAAAGGCACTTTGAAACATGGGAATAAAAAGAATGACAGCCATAAGCAGAGCCGATACAGCAAAAGAAATAATCAGCCAAGGATTGATTCCCTCCGCCCTGACCCAGATCGGCTCCGTGTTTGAACGCTGGTTGAAGGAACGCAGCATCTGTGAAAACGCCAGCGTGGCAAAGGCCATCGTCTGCCCTGCCGTATGGCTCCCGGTGGAAGCACCGGCCCAATATGCCGCGGTTGTCATTCCAGCCACAAATATCCCCTGCGTCACGACCCGATGTATAAGGTCCCGCTCAAACAAAGTACCTGATTTCACCGGCCGATGTTTCATAATATTTTTGCTGGCTGGGTCTACCCCCAGCGCCAAAGCCGGAAGTGTGGCCGTGGCCAGATTCACCCAGAGAATATGAGAAGCAAGAAGCGGGGCCTCCCAGTTGCATATAGTGGCTGCAAACAGAGTCAATATCTCCGCAATATTTCCCACCAGTAAGAACTGTATTACCTTCTGTATATTCCGGTAAACACGCCGGCCTTCTTTAATGGCATAGGCAATTGTAGTAAAACTATCATTTAATAGAACCATATCGGCAGCTTCTTTTGCCACATCTGTGCCGGTAAGCCCCATGGCAACGCCGATGTCTGCCGCTTTCAGCGCAGGGGAGTCATTGACACCGTCTCCGGTCATAGCCGCCACTTCCCCGGTGCGTTTCAGGCTCTGGATAATCCGGAGTTTATCAGCCGGCGATACTCTGGCAAAAACTGTTGTATTCTTAACTGCCAAATCAAGACTCTCATCGCTCATAGTCTCAAGCTCCTCCCCGGAAATGACTTGATTCCCTTCCCGGAAAATACCAAGCTCTCTGGCGATGGCGAATGCCGTCACCTTGTGATCTCCGGTAATCATAATCGTCCGGATTCCCGCTTCCAGACAAGTCTGGACAGACTGGGCCACTTCCTTTCGCGGAGGATCAATCATCCCCACCGCTCCGATAAACGTCATATTGAACTCTTGGTCTTCCTCCTCATCATCAGGAAGCGCCGGCAATGTTCTCATTGCAAAGCCAAGAACACGAAGCGCCTTCTCAGACATGGAAAGACAAGTCTCCGCAATCTGCCGATTATCATTCTCAGTGATAGGGCGAACTCCCTGCGCCGTCAAAATATGGGTGCACAATGGAAGTAATTCATCTGCCGCCCCCTTCGTGTAAGCGACCCACCCGCCATCTATCTGATGTACTGTCGTCATACGCTTCCGCTGGGAGTCAAATGGCTGTTCGAACAGTCTTGGAAATGTGGTTTCCAATGATTCATGGTCAATTCCGAATTTCTGAGCCATATAAATCAGCGCCCCTTCTGTGGGGTCTCCGATAATGTTGCCCGCCCGGTCTGGATCTATGCTTGCATTGTTGCAGAGCGCTGCCGCATACACTAGTTCCTGATATACCTTTGGGTGCTGTTCTGCGGCAGAATCGACCGGAGTTATTTTCCCTGCTTCAAAGTCCCCATTCACCGCAATATGAGTCACCGTCATCTTATTTAAAGTGAGTGTGCCCGTCTTGTCACTACAGATTACAGTAGCACTTCCCAGCGTCTCCACAGCAGGAAGACGGCGTATCAAAGCATTCTTTTTTGCCATCCGCTGTACGCCCAAAGCCATGACAATGGTGGCTGTAGCGGGAAGCCCTTCCGGTATAATGGAAATGGCGAGGGAAATGGCCACGAGAAACTGTGGTACAAGCGGACGCTGGTACAGCGCTCCTATTACAAAAATGAGAATACAGACAATCAGACCCACAATTGTAAGTATCTTTCCCACTGCATTCAATTTCTGCTTCAAAGGAGTATCAAGCTCATCCTGATTGTCCAGCATACCGGCTATGTTACCGACCTCAGTATTCATGCCGGTATCCACTACCACCCCCTGCGCCCGTCCATAAGTGACGATAGATGATGTATACACCATGTTGCAGCGGTCTCCAAGTACACACTCTTCGGGCAGAACCCTGTCTGCCTCCTTCTCAGAAGGCACCGATTCACCGGTGAGAGACGCTTCCTGTACCTTCAAGTTGGCGGAATGAATCAGTCTCATATCGGCAGGCACCATATCCCCGTCACTTAAACATACTACATCCCCTGCCACCAATTCCGCCGCCGGGATTATCCGCTCTTCGTTGTGGCGTATTACCCGTGCCGCCGGGGCGCTCATACTCTTCAATGCTTCCAGTGACGATTGGGCTTTCTTTTCTTGTACAATCCCTATGGCTGCGTTGATGACTACAATAAAGAAAATAACTGCCGCCTCTGTCCATTCCCTAAGAATTGCAGAAAATGTACCCGCTCCGATAAGTATAAGAACCATAGGCTCTATAATCTGAGCTTTCAGCATTTGAATAATTGTTTTCGGCGGTTTCGAACGCAGTTCATTGCGTCCATTTTTTTTCAGCCTTTCGGCAGCCTCAGCATCACTTAATCCTTCTTCGGATGTGTACAGTGTAGTTAACACTTCTTCTAGTTTCTGTGAATGCCAAGGCATTTGTCTGTGATTATCCATATAGGACAAACCACCCCTTTCTTTAAAATAATTTTGGCGGGGATGATATGAAAATCGCATCCCCTGTTGTTGAGTTTATATCTGACCGCCAAAGGCGGTGGTCAGCGGAATCGTGGCGTAATGCCGATTCAAAAACACAAAAAGACATAGCCTGTGTTCTATTGTCTAGGACACAGGTTATGTCTTATATAAATCTATCTGCTGTCATATCATTATAATTATTATTTCGGTCAGAGTCGCTACTGTCAGCGTCATCCATCGTTTTAATTAATTCCTTTCTTTCCATAATACCTTAAATCACATTTGCGATTTATTATATGTGATGTACGCCTTACTGTCAACTGCCGGACAACAGAATTTATATTTTCTTTATAGTTGAGCAGAAAACCAAGCATCATCTCTCCGGCAGATATCTTCCCAATCCTCTCCCCAGCCGTTTCCCACTGTACAGGTACGCTTTTGCCCCTCTCTGCAGCGAGGTCTGTTCCGGATATTGGCTCATATCTTCCCGCACTTTTGAAAAGATACGCCATAACGCTTCGGTCTGCAGATAATCCATCTCCAGCAGCCGGAAATGATTCTGAAATTGAATAATATTTGACTCTTCCGGAAGAATCTCTTTTAATCCCGGAAACAAAAGCCAGGAATGGCAGACGTATGGAATCTCCCTGCCAAACCATTCATAGGCGGCTGCAAAAGACGCTTCACAGGCAGCCCAATCCAATGGTTCTCCTTGAGGGATATGCACGTTGATGACAGGCTCCCCTTTCTTTATGGCAAAAGCATTACAGCCGATGTCACGCTTCACATTCATAGTCTCGAACTGAAGTCTTCCAAGCTTAAATAAGGTTCTGTCAAACAGACGCCAGAACCATTCAGCCTCATCAATTCCATATTCACCGAATTCTTGACGGCAGTTCTCACACCAATGCTTCAAATCTCGAAAGGTATCAAAAAAAATCGATTCACTAATCTGCTCATTTATATAATCTTCATAGGTCTCACAGGCAAATCTGCAAAAATAATAAAGAAAACGCACACGGAAATCCTTACTATTTCTAACTTCCCTGCAGAAGCCATCGTAATCCGTTTTGCGGAGACGGTTCATATATAGATATACCTCCTCCGGTATATCCAGCCGCATGATCTGCTCTACTGCAGGCTCCGGCATTCCGATTCTTTTACATAATTCCAATATCTCCATTCATTCAGTTCTCCTTTATAGTGTCCCGGCGACATTGATTGCTATTCTAGGCATTTATCTATATAATATAAGATATTCGATAGAATTTCAAATAATTATAGGAGAATTATCACTAAATTCCCCTTCGTCAACCTAAGGTTGCGAATTTGCAATCTTAAGTTGGTGGCGGTATTTAGGTCACATATAATACAATAAAAACAAAAAAATTAGGAGGGATTTATATTGAGTTTCAGTGAGAATCTACGGACGATAAGGAAAGAACAAAATATTTCTCAAGAAGACTTGGCAGAAATGATGAATGTCAGCAGACAGGCTGTGTCGAAATGGGAGCAGGGGACAGGTTATCCAGAAACTGAAAAAATGATTTTGCTGTCAGAAAAGCTGAATGTTTCTTTGGATTACCTGCTGCGTGATAAAAAGGACTTCGCAGAACCACAAAAAACAGCTGCCAATTTAACCGGAAAAATTATGATAAAATCATTGGATACAGATGTAATTGTAAGCTGCCATAAAGTGTTCATTTCCCCACTTTTCAACCGGCTCTTCAAGGCCACTCCAGACGTACCACAATATGCTTTATTTGGTATTGACACTGTCACATTTTGGGGTGAAAACCGGACTCTACTTGGCTGGTATGCTGATAAGGAAAGTGCAGACAAGGAACAACATGCAATTATGGAAGCACTTCAAAACGGTGATGTCTCGTACGAATTACAATATGCCGCAAAAGTGAAAAAAGGTCTTATGAGTGTGAAATTAGATACGGAGGAGCACTGATATGAATCAACAATATAAAATAACCCCTGTGGCCCATATCCACAGCGGGTTTCCAGAAAAGTTCGGTATTCCCCGGCAAAGCGGGTTGATCGAGTCGTTGAAGGCAGAGATTATCTTTGAAGAAGAATACGCGATACCCGAAGCTGTCCGGGGACTGGAAGCCTATTCTCATATATGGCTTATCTGGGGATTTTCAGAGTCTGCAAGGGATACTTGGTCTCCCACGGTCCGCCCTCCCAGACTGGGCGGCAATATCAGAATGGGTGTTTTCGCCACCCGCTCTCCCTTCCGCCCCAACAGTCTAGGCCTGTCCTGTGTCCGTCTGGAGGGTATAGAGACAGACACTAAGGCAGGGCCTATTCTTCATGTGGCGGGGGCAGATTTGATGGACGGAACACCCATTTTTGATATCAAACCTTATCTTCCGCTCTCCGACATCCGGACAGATGCTGCGGAAGGCTTCGCGGGAGATGTCAAAGATTATCATCTGGAAGTCGACTGTCCCCCCGCCCTCCTGTGCCTGATACCCGAAGCCCACAGGGACGCAGTACTTGCTCTGCTCGCACAGGATCCACGGCCTTCTTATCAGAGAGACGCTTCCCGGATGTATGGCATGAAATACGAGGGGATGAATATCCGCTTCCGGGTGGAAGAAGGAATCCTCACAGTCTGCGGAATCGAGCATCTCACACCCTAATATTCCTAATTACCTCAGTTGTTCCAACAGCGAGCTTCCAATCGTCCCCTGCGGCATCTGCACATCAAAGTTTTCGGCGACCGTGGCCCCTATGACAGCAAAGGTATCCTGCTCGGCAAGCTCCCCGCTTCCGCTCATAGACTTTGAGTATGCCAGAAACGGCACTTTTTCCCTAGTATGGTCTGTCCCCGTATAGGTTGGGTCGTTGCCGTGGTCGGCCGTGAGAATCAACAGGTCGTCCTGCTCCAGTTTTTCCAGAAGTAACCCCAGCTTCTCGTCAAATTTCTCAATTTCACGGGCATAGCCCAGTGGATCACGGCGGTGCCCCCAAAGGGCGTCAAAGTCTACCAGATTTACAAAGCACAGTCCGTTGAAGGATGTCTCTGCTATCTCGAGTGTCTGTTCCATACCGTGGACGGAGCTTTTTGACTTATATGCCTTGGTAATTCCTTCTCCCACGAAAATGTCCTGAATCTTACCTACGGAAATCACATCCCGCCCTTGGTCTTTCAATGCATTCAGCACTGTCCGGCCGAAGGGCTTCAGTGCATAGTCATGGCGGTTGCTCGTCCTTTTGAACTCTCCTTTTTTCTTTCCCACATAAGGCCTTGCAATGACACGCCCCACTTTCCATTCATCCCGCATCGTCAATTCTCTGGCAATCTCACAACAATGGTAAAGTTCTTCCAGTCCGAAGGTCTCTTCGTTCCCACAGATTTGCAGAACAGAATCTGCCGAGGTGTATACGATCATATGTCCCTCCGCGATTTCCTCCTCCGCCAGCTCGTCTAATATCTCTGTCCCGCTGGCGCTTTTGTTCCCAATAATCTTTCGTCCGGTACGCCGCTCAAGCTCTGCAATCAATTCCGGTGGAAAACCGGTGTCGGTAAAAGTCTGGAATGGTGTGGTGACTTCAAGCCCCATCATCTCCCAGTGCCCGGTCATCGTATCTTTTCCCCGGCTGCGTTCTCTCAGCTTCGTGTAATATGCGAGGGGCTGCTCTGCCGGAGGAATCTGCGTCAGCGGACAGATATTCGCAAGACCCAGCCGCTGTAGATTCGGAATGCAAAACTCCTCCACCGATTCCGAGATATGCCCAAGCGTATTGACTCCGGCATCCCCGAACTCTTCCGAATCGGGCATGGGTCCTACCCCTAGTGAATCTATCACAATCAGAAAGACACGCTTATATTTCTTCATATTCTGCTCCTTTACTGCATCTGACTGAAATATTCGTCGATTACATCCTTCCAGTCACCCTTGCAGATAATGTGGTGGTTGCTGATTGGATAGCTTGAGAAATATTCGGTTCCGTCGGTAAGGTGAAGCCGCATTTGTGAACGGCACAAATCGCTTTTGTGCATAGTCTCAATAAGCTCGGCACGTCCGGCGTAATATCTCTGCAAGGTATCGTCACATTTGAATATGGTCATCGGCTGGGCCGCGATATCACAGCTCACCGCCACACCGATTCCCGACTCAAAGTGGGTGGTCAGGCTGTAAGAATCTGGCATGTCGATAGGGAGAGTACAGTGGGCGAAAATAATCTCGCTCTTTCCCGGATCGATACAGCTTGGGTTGGCCATAAATCCGGACTCGCCTGTCAATGCATTCAGCACCGCCATGCTTACAAGGCTCTTCTGGTCACCCTCACATGCCGCCGGAATCCCTTCTGCGTTCAAGATTGCCAAGGCAAGGCATCCCGTGGTGTGAATCATGTCCAAAAGGTCAAAACATTTTACGGTCACCCCTTTTAAATCGTACTTCGCAATTAACCGCTTGAGTGCCCCGTAAACATTCAGCGCCTTTTCCACTTCCTCCGGGCTATATCCCTTGTTCTTCAATTCTTCTGTGTATGTATTCTCTGGATATCCGCCCTTTTCATATTCAGCCACCAATTCATCCAGCTCATACAGAACCAGCTCCATGCCGCTCACCTTCTTTAGAAGTCCGAAGTCGGCATCGCTTGCAATCAGTCCTCCAGGTGTTCCGAAACATCCAAGCTTCATGTGGCTTAATTGCTCCTTCGCCTCCGCCACTCTTTTTAATACCTTCAACCTCGCCGCGATTTCTTCCGCAGAGCCGTGGAGAATCTCTCCCTTTAATCCCTGTTCTTGGAGGAATCCCATAATCTCCATGGACGCCGCCAGAGAATTATAACCGGGCGTTGTCAATAGAATGTATGGCTCTTTCGTCTCCTCATGAACTGCTTTAAATCCCTGCTCCGCCCCGCCGGAAGCGATGAAGTAGACGGGGAGAGGCTGCGCTTTAACTTCGTCCATCTCCGCACATTTCACTTCCACCCCCATTGCTTCGCTCAGTTTTTCTAAAAATTCCTGACTGTAGGTGGGAATATAACGGTCATTACACTCTGCCGGTCCCATTAAAAACTTTACTTTCAATTCTTCCATATTTTTTTCCTCCTTATCAGACAGGCGGATGTTGTCACATCCGCCCGCCACATCACTGTATGGTTACTGTATCTTCAGTGTCCGGTAGATGTAATCTTTATATTTATCTGCGTGCAGTTTACTGCAGATATATACATTCGGTTCTTTTCCCGAAAAATGATTGACATCTACCAGCACAGCCCCATAGCTCGGACCATTGGTAACATCTACCTCACAATAATATTTTTCACATTTATCGATGCAATCAGGATACAAGGCCGCCGCCATAGCGGAAGGATCCGCCATATCCAAATAATCATCCCCGAACCTTTCCCTATTCATTTCCAACAGGTTTTTATTGCAGTCGATGGCAAATTTTCCAAGTTCACTGCCGGTCCGTATCTTTTCAATCTCCTGTGGATTCAGCATACTGTCCCCAAGGCAAGCGTCCCATCCCACATAGATAATTTCATCCAGACCAGATTCTGTCACGATCTTGGCCGCCTCCGCATCCTGCCAGATATTGAACTCAGCCACAGGAGTTACATTACCGGCGCCAAGCCCGGCCGTCCCCATAATAACGATACGTCCGGCCTTTTTCATCGCTTCATAGTCAAGCCTGATGGCAAGGGCCAAATTCGTCAGCGGCCCCAATGCCACGATATCAATCTCGCCTTCCTCGCTCTCTCTGAGTGTGTCCAGCATCTTCAAAATACCGTTGCCTTCCTGTGCCTTGAGCCGCTTTGGGACAAGCCCTATATCTCCCATTCCGTCATTACCGTGGGTCTCATGGGCAAATACCAAATCCCGCAAAAGCATTTTTGCAGAACCTTTATATACCGGCGGTTCGTAAGTTCCTGCGTATTCAATGGTCGTCAGCGTATTGATGGTCGCCTGCTCTACATCCACATTTCCTGAAACCGTGGTAATCAGCACAATCTCGTATGCCGTCTTCTTCTTGAAAAAAA
>NZ_LT574838.1:992256-1032516 GCF_900086725.1 Bariatricus massiliensis
CAATCGCCATGGCATCATCGGAGCCGCAGTCTGTGTCGATGATTATTTTTTTCTTCTTTATTGTGTCCATTTCTACTCCTCTATCGTGGTAAATTTTTTCGGAAAGATTTTGTCCAGCGGCCATGTGGTCATGTTATGATACATATCCTGCCACTGCAGAATCTCATAATTACAGCTTGCCGCAAAGATTTCCAGCAGCTTTGCCTGTTCTCTTTCCGTCTTATTCTGGCAAAGCCTATTCACAATCTGAATTTCATTGTCCGTCTTATTTATATAAGCCTCACTTACATAAAACGCCAGCCATTGGTAGTACATATTGTCTTCCGGCAGGGTGCACTTGGACAGCAGGTCTTCCCCGAAAAAACGGTACAATATGTTGCATGGGAACAGCGCCATCATACATTCTGCCAGCCCTCCCTGCTCCGCGCACATCAGCTGAAAGGCCGTGTAAGAACGCTTTGCCGGGGCTTCGACGACTGCATCCATCTCCTTCAGGCTCACGCCCACCTGCTTCGCCCAGAAGTCCCGGTTTAACATAACCGTTCCTTCCATGGTGTTCTTTACAATCTGATACCACTCCTCCATCTCATCAAAGCAGCTGCATTTTGAAAATCCAACAGCCCAGCATCTCGTATAATCCATCAAATACTGGTAATTCTGCTTTATCTGAAACTGAAATTTTTCATATGGCATGGTTCCCTTCAGTATATCCTGCATGTGCGGCGTCTCTTCAATGACTGCACAGACCTCTCGGATAACGGGGACCAGCTTTTCTTCATAGAATCCCATCTCCGGCGCTCCTTTCCGTCCTATGTACCATTCTTTTACTCTTTGTCTCTTTCTATCAGAACTTTAATCGCATCGCAGGCAAGCTCAATAGTATGGTCATTCATACTGCCATAAGCCATAATCGCGCCGGCTCTCGCTCCTCTGATCGAGGATACGATAAACAACGCCGCCGTCTCCATTTCAGATGCCATCACCCGGCTCTTCTCCCACGCTTCCCAGCGCTGATGCAGCCTGCCGCTGTTGGGCATGCTGTCCGGGTCGTGCTGTCCGTAAAAAGAATCCTTGGACTGTGCGATACCCTCTGCGAAGTTATATCCCTTGTCATTACACGCCTTAGCAAGTGCGTCGATTACATGGCGGTCTGCGATGGCAGGATATTCAATCGGCACATAGTGAACCGTTGTCCCTTCGTCTCTGACTGCCCCGGTGATGATAACTCCTTCCAAATCTTCGTTATAGCTCTCCGGGCATACCCTTCCGCATGTTCCCACCCGGATAAAGGTATCCGCCCCGCAGTGTATCAGTTCTTCCAGCGCGATAGCCGTCGACGGGCATCCCATGCCGGTACTGCAGACGGTCACTTTCTCTCCGTTCAATGTGCCTGTCCATGTCTTATGCTCTCTATTATGCGCTACTAATTTTGCATTTTCCAGATGCCGGGCAATAATATCCGTGCGAAATGGATCTCCCGGAAGCAGCACATATCTTCCTATATCTTCCTTACTGCAGCAGATATGGTACTGCTGCCCCTTGTCATTTGTTACTTCTTTACTCTGTACTGACATTTTCTATACCTCCTGCTTTTTTTCGGTCGTATTTAACCGTAATACCACTGCCGCCGCAATACTGACGGCTATCATGATAATCGCATACTTAAAGGAGAATCCCACGCCCAGCCTGCCCACAAGGAATCCGGTCACGATAGGTGTGAGAATATCCGACAGGCCTCCCGCGGTGGCAACCAGAGAACTTGCCACGCTGATACGGTCATAGCCGATTCTTGTCGCAATCGCGACGATAACGCTGAACAGTACTCCCAGAAAAAATCCGGCCGTAAACATTCCTATAAAATAAGCTTCCACTGTATTAATCAAGAGCGCCGCCAAAATCGCTGCCATTGCACATATATTGTTGACCAACAGTACAACCTGTGCTTTTACCTTCTTCAATACCAGTACGAAAACAAAGGAACCGATTACACATCCCACATTATAGACCGTCAGCATAAATGCAGACGTGGATTGTGATATGCCCATATTTTCGGCAAAGCTTGAAAGGTAGAGCCCCAGCGTGTTCACCACCGCACTGTAGGCTGCGCATATGAGAAGGATTGCCCCGTAGGCCAGCAGCTTATGCTTCACATAAAGAGGCTTCACATTCTCCTCCTGAGTCTGTGCGTGCTCCTTCATATCCAGCTTCACAAACGGCATACATATAAGCATTACCACAGGCACAATCAACAGTATGTAGTAAGCAAAAAAGAAGGGCTTGTCTCCTGCCAGCAAGACACCGACCAAAAAGGGAGTAGCAAAGCTTCCGAGTCCGAACAGCGCCTGCCCCGCACTCAGTGAACCCGCATAATTCTTCTGGAAGGACACGCTTAAAAGTACCGGGCACACAGTGTCCTGCGCTCCCATCCCCACACCTCCGAGGAAGGCAAAGCAGAGTCCTGCATAGTAATTCACGATCGTGGGCAGGCCCAGCAGAAAGATGGCCATCAGCGTAACTCCTCCGGCCAGCACTTTGATTGGCCCCAGTTTTTCTACCAGACGGCCTGTCGTGTACACGGTAAGCACCCGCCCGAACGCATAGGCTGAGCCTAAAAGTACCACTTGGTCTAACTGCATATCATACATTTTCACCAGATGTGGAAGGCTGCTGCCGACAACAATACAGGCTGCCCCTGTTAAAAAGTACATGGCAAATGCCAAAAACGCTATCAGTCTATTATTTCTCTGCATGTTTTTACCTACTCATAATTTTTTCTATGGCGTCTTCAATATTGATTACACTGCCCTCAATTCCCAGAGCTTTACAGACTCTGCTTACATAGGGCTGCTTCAGCATCGCCTTTTCCAGAGATTCATAATCCCAGAAAATTTCTTTCGGCGTACCGCTGCGCACGATTTTTTTCTTCGCCATGACAATGACCTTCTTAAAATTGTCTGCCACGAACTCCATATCATGAGAGATAGTAATCACCGTTTTTCCCTTCTCATGAAGCGTCTTTAAAATATCACTCAGCCTTTTATTGCCTTCAATATCCTGACCGGCTGTCGGTTCATCAAAAATCAAAATGTCTGTCTCCATGGCGATAACCGCCGCAATGGTCACAAACTTTCTCGTGGACAGCGGAAGATTATAGGGATTCTCGTCTTTGTACCGGTCCATCCCTGTCATTTTCAGAGCTTCCTCCACTCTCCTGTTTTCTTCCTCTAAAGGAAGCTTCATCATCTTAGGGCCGAATCTTACTTCGCTCTCCACAGTGGAATGAAAAATCTGGTCGTCTGGATTCTGGAATACATAGCCCACCACCTTGGATATCTGTGCGGTGGTATAATCTTTTGTATTCATATCGCCAATCAGGACCTGACCTTCTGTGGGCCTTAAAAGACCGTTCATCATCTTTACGGTGGTTGTCTTTCCAGCACCGTTCTGCCCTACTATGGCCACATTTTCACCGGCCTTGATTTCCATGTTGATATGATCCACCGCCAGAAATCCGCCCGGATATGAAAAGCTTACGTCTTTTAATACTAAATCAGTCATTTCTTATCCCTTTCTTTCAGTGCCTCGGCAATGAACTCTATCGCCTGTTTTTCTGTTACGGGTATCCGGGAAATGGGCAGGCCTTTCTCCTTCAATCTGCTCCCTAAAATTGCCACCTGCGGAAGCGCTGCTCCCTGTTCCAACAGGGAGAGATCGGACAATATCTCCTGTTTGTCCCCCGCCGCGATCATGCGTCCTTCTTTAAACACAAGAACTTCGTCCGCATATTCTGCAATCAAATCTATTTTATGTTCCACCAGTATGATTGTCTTACGTTTTTCCTTCAAGGCTTTGATGATTGCAAAAACACTCTCAGTACCTTCCGGGTCAAGCTGGCTGGTCGGCTCATCAATGATGAGGATGTCCGGCTCCAGAACTATGACAGAGGCCAATGCCACTCTCTGCATCTGTCCACCTGACAAATCAAATGGATTCTTCTCAGCCAGCGCTTCGATGTCTGTCATCTGCATAACTTCTACCACACGCCGCTCAATTTCTTCCACCGGTACTCCAAAATTCTCCAGCCCGTAAGCCACTTCCTCGAACACCGTCTCCTTTACACCGCTTATCTGGGTAAACGGATTCTGGAATACATAGCCGATCTTGGCAGAAAGTTCTCCGCCATAATCGGTAGTCTTCTTTCCTTCCACGAGGACTTCGCCATTCAGCTCGCCCTTATAAAAATCTGGTATAAATCCTCTGAGCAGGGCGCAAAATGTAGTTTTACCGGAACCGTTCTCCCCGATAACTCCATAAAATTTTCCCCGCTCAATGTTCACATTCAATTCCTGAATAGCCGGTGTCTCCGCCAGTGGATAGGAGTATGTGACATTTTTACATTCAATTATATTATCCATAAAGCAATCCTCCCCGCCAGTATCAATACCGTGATGATAACCGCGACAACCGCCACCGTCTTTTCACATCCCGACTTTTCCAGATTAAATAGATGAGTCTTTTCCCCCTGTATGGAGAATCCTCTCGCCTCCAAGGTAAGCACCCTCTCCTCTGAGCTGATGACCGCCCCTAAAATCAAAGGTACGAGGGATGGGAAGAACGCTTTTGCCCTCACGAAAATATTTCCCTCTGTTTCTACGCCCCTTGCTTTCTGTGCGTTCATGATTGTCTTACTATTTTTACTCAAAATCTCTATCATCTGCAGTGTAGAAGTAAACACATACGCGGCCTTATAGTTCATGCCCGACGCTTCCATGGCTCTCGCGATTTCTCTGTTTTCCGTCGTCTGAAAAAGCCATACAAAGATTCCCGCTATGTTCATAATCATAAATGACAGGGAAATCGCTGTTTTCAGCCCTTTTTCATAAATTGTGATGAAGCCAAATCTCATCAGCAGCTCGCCGCCCGGGACTAAGAATGTCTGTACCGCCAAGATAATGACCGCAATGATGGCAACTGCCTTCAATGCTTTGATACATTTGCCGAAAGCTCCACTTGCCATGCACAAGACCGGCACTGCGATGAACCATGGGATGAGAAGCAGGGAAAGCCCCACTTTTGTTAAATGTACGGTTCCAATGATAAAGGTACACACAATATATAAACAGACTACCAGCAGTTTGGTTGACGGATAGAGCGCTGCCAGTTTATTTTCTTTGTGAATTTGTATTCTTTCTGTATAAGTTTTTTCCATATCTGACCTCTTTTACTGTAAGGTTTTTGTTTGATGCTCTGAAGAGCTGCCGGAGGGTGTATAGTTTATACTATTTCTTTTTCTCTTTAATGTAATTGCTTCCGCATCCGAATTTGACTAACGTACGCTCCGGAATGACTTTGATTACCAGCCAGCAAATGACAAATGAGATTACACGGTCAAGTACTGTAAAAATACCCTCCGTGCCAAAAAATGCCGCCCAAATATTTGCGCCTGCCGCCATAGCTGCCGCCGTAATGATGGATGTACCGCCGCCTGTCACGCCGCCGTATACAAGAACTACGATTGGAGCGGATGAAACGATGGATACGGCCGCCATGATGAGCATGGATAAAATCCATTTCCACCAAACACTGAACATCTGCTTTCTCGCAAGAAAACCAGTTACCAGACCTGCGAGAACGTTGACGGGTATAAACGCGAAATTTACCGGATTGGCAATACCTGTAACGATATTTGTCAAACCACCTGTCACCGCGCCTACCCACGGGCCGCACAACATAGCCGCAAAAATTGTCCCGATTGTATCAAGGTACATCGGCAGCTTTAAGAGTGATGCCAGCTGGCCTCCCACAAAGTTAACCGCCACACCTACCGGAATTACCAGAATCGCCAACATTGAAAAATCTTCCTTGATTGAGTATTTCTTTTTTTCCATATCTCATTTCCTCCTTCATACATAACCTGCTGTTTTTAATTTCAACCCTCCAGGCATCTCCAAATCAGCAGTGTCATAACGATTGTTGCTTTTTGTCGAAACATAACAAATCCTGTTCCTAACTTGACTTTACATTAGCACATATGTAAAATATAAAAAATGACACATGTCAGTTTTTGTCGTTATTTTTTACAATAACAAGGAGGTTTTTATAGATTTTATGTATAATAACACTATCAAGATATTAGAGATGATATTTAAAGGAGAGTACGATCCTAAGAATCCGGCCGCCGCTCTTCGCGGATTGGCCACAAAAAGTCAATTGCTTACAATTGAAAAAAATGATACTATTATCAACCAAAAGGACCCTGTAAAATATTTCTATCTTTTGCTGAAAGGGAGGGCCTGTGTTCTGAACCACATTACTTGGAGCAGTGACAACGTGGTGGACTTTCTGGAGCCGCTCGATATATTAGGCATGGTAGAATATCTAAACAATACCGAGGCCTACACCGCTTATGTCATGGCGGAGACAAAGTGCGTCCTCTTCCGGATTCCCGTGGAAATCTTCATCCATATTATCCAGCAGAATGCTTTTCTCTGCTATCAGACTCTGTTGGTGCTTGGAAAGGTTCTGGAGTCAAACATGAACCGTGCGGAAACAAATTCTCTGTTCCACCCCAAAGATATTCTGGGCCACTACCTGTACCTTCAGGCGCAGCACGCTATGCCCTATGTCTGTCCTCTGACACGGCATGTGCTGGCAGAAAAATTACATATCAACCTGCGCACCCTTTACCGGCATATCGATTCTATGAAAGCAAGCGGATATCTCACGCTGCGGAAAGGAAAAATCGTCATTGAACCGGAACATTTTGAGCGTCTGAAAGTACGGTACGGAGATGTAATCCTGTGAATATCTCTGCTTTACTTTTTTAATTTCCTGTGCTACATTCTTCTTATCATCGTCTGGCGGGGGCATATGCAGACGGCCAAACCATTACATTCAGGAGGAAGAAAGATATGCAAAAGATAGTATTTACAGCTCACTGTATTCTTAATACGGCGTCCAAGGTTGTTCTTTACAACCAAGAGGAGATTGATGCAGAAGAAGCGCTCCGCAAAAAATTTATGCGGCAGATAATTGACAATGAAATTCAGGTAATCCAGCTTCCATGTCCGGAGTTCACACTGTATGGAGCCAAACGCTGGGGCCATGTGAGCGACCAGTTTGACAATGTGTTCTTCCGCACTCACTGCCGGAAGATTCTCACCCCGGTTTTGGAGCAGCTGAAGGAATATCTGGACAATGGAGAACGATTTGAAATCTTGGGATTTGTAGGTGTTGACGGCAGCCCGAGCTGCGGTGTAGATTACACCTGCCGGGCCAACTGGTATGGCTCTTTTGACTGCCGAAAAGATCTGCAGGAGACACTGGCCGACTGCCGACTGGAGCGCGGACCAGGTGTATTTATGTCTGTCTTAAAGGATATGTTAAGAGAAGAGGGGCTGGAGGAGAAAATTCTCATTACTTCACTGTTCGCCCCTGAGCCTGACAAATGTTTAAATCTTGTAAAATAAGCTGAGCTGTCCCGGAAATAACACATCCCCACTGGAATCAATGCATATAGCATTGTATTTTCCAGTGGGGATTGTTTTGCACCGCTTTCTTTTTCAAGTTGTCTTTTAATCGGCTCATCCTGTTATCTAATTCTTTCCGGTATTGATATGGATGTCACCGTCATCGCTGTTTACAGATATTTTTTTGTCATTTCCGTTAGACACCCTGTACTGCTCTTCATCATCGCTCCGGCTAGAGCAGTTTCTTCCATCCGGAAGTATAATTTTCCCATATTCCGTATACAGATCCATGTCATACTTCTCCCATGAATCCGTTGTTGTAAGCTCGACATCACCATATTCATTTTCCACCCGGAAATCACGTACATCCATGCTGTTGACTTTCAGACCACCGTCATCCATCGTAATTTTGACTGTGTCTCCTATTACTCTGTCAAATATACAGTCACCATATTCATTGTCAACTATTACTTTCCCAATCTCTATATTTCCTGCTTTCAAAACCCCGTTATCCATAACCACATCCCAGCGGTCTCCGCTTAAGCTTTCGACACCCAAATCACCATATTCACAGGTGGTGGAAAGGGATTGCACAGTTAGATCCGGCAGTACCACATCCCCGTCATCGCTGCTGATTCTTACATTTTCCAATGCTTTGTCTTCCGGGATATAGATTTTCACTTTATAGTTCCCGTCCGATTCAAAGGGCGTAGTTCCCCACACCATAAAGCTGCCGAATCCTTTCATTTCCCTTTCGTTAAACGTCAGCTTCCCATTCTTCACGCTCCATACCGGCTTTCTGTTACCTCCTTCAATTCTGTATTCCAGATAATAATCATCGGAAGGAATCACTTCCAGATCCGCATACTCAAGATCGATATTCATACTTGAAAATTCATCTATTTTTATTTTCTTCTGCACATACGGTTCACGGCTTTCTACCGTGCCTGCAGCATGAACCCCTTCTCTGTCAATAAAATATCCGGGACGTCCGCCGAGAATGAAGCCCAAAATAAGAATTGCTGTCCCCGCGCCGATACAGCCTGCCGCCGCCAATCCTACCACTTTTTTATTCAACATGTTTTCTTCCCCTCCCTGCCATTTTACCAAACACTCTTGTCATCCGGTTCAAAAACCATTTGCACAGTACCACACTTCCTGCGGCAATAATAATTCCAAGGCCGATTCCGATGAGACTGAACCCGATGGTGGCAATTCCGTTTGCCGGAGATGTAAATAAAAGCCACACACCTATAAAGATAGACGGTATGGAAACCAGTACGACAGAAAATGCTGACACAGCGATTGCAAATATAATCGCTGCAATTACGATAAGGAAGGCAAGCACTACAACAACGGCGGCAAATGCCAGCGGCAGTCCCACCGGCGCTGCAAAAATCGCAAGAATTCCAATCCAGACCATTGAAAATCCTCTTTTGACACTTGTGTTCTTCTCTCTGGCATTCTCAAACGCCATATCCCTGACAATCTGGTCCGCGGCCGCCTCCGGCGCCCCTAGATCTTCAATTGCCTGCTGCTCATTTTCCGGCCCAGCCTCTTCAAAATATTCTGTAAAGTACTCCATTGCCCTGTCAAAATCTTCCTTGGGAAGCCTGCGGAGTCTATAGCCAAGCCGTTTCATATACTCATTTCTATTCATTGTCAGTTCCTCCCTCCACAATACGGTTCACCGTGTCACTGTAATTCTTCCATTCCTTCACCAGTTCTTCATACTGGCGTCTGCCTTCTTCTGTTATACTATAATATTTTCGATTTCTTCCTTGATATTGTTGGTCATATGTGGCCAGAAAATGATTTTCCTGCAGCCGCCTGAGAACCGGGTATAACGTAGAATCTTTTGTATTTGACACCTGCTTGATAATCTGGCTGATCTGATATCCATACGCGTCCTCTTTCAGAACAACTGAAAGAACCAGCAAATCAAACATGGGAGCATTTAACGGAAATATCATACTCTCACTCCTCCCTATATGTTTTTTATAAGCATATTATATACTGTATAATATAAACTGTCAATATATATATTTTGATTTTATATATATTTTAAAAAAGCACATTGTCCTGATTTTATCATCATAGTAAATCTCAATATTATCAGAAAAGCAACTGTCATAATCCAAATCTGATTATGACAGCTGCTTTTCGTTTTTGTCCTTATCCCCTAAAGTGGGCTCAATTCTACCGCACGTGTTCTACATTCAATTTCCTTTTTCTGCATATCAACAAGACAATAACTATTCCAGACAGTACACTCAGCCCCAAAAACATTCCGGCCGGGCTGGTATCGCCTGTCTGCACGCTTCCTCCCACTTTCTTATCTTTGCCAGAATCTCCTTTTGGCAAATGTTCTTCCTGTTTGCTAATCGTAAACTCCTTTGCCTCAGAATTTCCTGCCCCACAATTCTCATCCTCTTCCACATAGGCGGTTACTCTGTAAGTCCCGGCATTAATGGGTGCAGACTGAATCTTATCCCAATCGTTTCCATTATACATTTCCCAGATGAAACTGACAGCCCCTTTGCTCCCGGTAATCACCAAATCATCCTTCGTCAAAACAACTGGCTTCCCGTCATATACTTTATCCAAATTTTTATTAATAATTATACTGCTTTCCGCTTTCACAAGATTTAACATTACTTGTAAAGTAATGGTTTCACCTTTATTTGTTCCGCAGTCATATTCATAGACAATAGGGGTACCTGCATGATAATTACTCATTAAATTGCCATTCAGTTCTCCGCCTTTGATTACATTGATTTTTGTCGGGTCGATTCCCTTGAACTTTTCTGTTATGTCAAACTCATTTCCTTTAATCGTAAGTTCTGCCGTCACCTGTGTATCCAACTTTAACAGTGCAGTGTTTATTGACTGCACGCCCAAATTCAAATATCCCAATTGATTGTTACGGCATTCAAAGTTAGCGAGCTTTGAGTTATGGCTTACATCCAAGTATGTAATTTGCGTATTGGAGCAAAAGAAACTGGACAGCAGCGGACTGCCGCTTGTATCAATCTCCTTCACTCCTGTTCCCCCTATTTCCAGATAAGAAAGCCCCGGCTTATTGCTCAAATCAAGATTGGTAATCTTGGATGCGCCAAAGCAGTTCAACACTTCCAAGTCCTTATTTTCTTTGAGTTCTAAACTTTCAATACCTGTGCCATTTATATATAATTGCTTTAGTTTCTTGTTGTTAGACAATTCCAAATTAGTTATAGACGTATATGCGCAGTTCAAATATTCCAAATCTTGATTTTGTTCAACATCTAACGTTGAAATTTGCGCTGCCCCCTCAATGTTTAACCACTGTAGTTCTTTGTTCGCACTGATGTCTATGGACGGAAGCTGTGTCAAATCTAAACAGTATAATTCCTGCAAGTATGGAAACAGCTCTATTCCCTTTAAGTTTTTAATAGTGGTTGTTGCTGTCTGAAGACCCACATTGATTGTCTTAATCTCTTTAATTTCATCATCTGTCAACACTCCGCTGTCGTTTGTGTCAAAGTTATCCTGTATGTACTTCCGGAAAATCGGATCAGGAAAATTTTCCTCATTGATTTCGACACCAGATTCCACTATTTTCCCGGACACTTCTAATACCAAGGGATAGTTAATGACCAATCCACTTATCTTAACCGCGCCAGTTACAGAATCATAAGAATAGTCAGTTCCCGGTGACAATTCCGTTCCGGCTCTCGTAATAGAAATAGATTTGGGCAGCGTGAAGCCATTTGCATTGTCGACTGTAAGTGTAAAAGAAAAGTCAGAACTGTATGGCATGATTCCATACTTAATACCCTTATACTCATAAATATCTGACCCTAACTCAGCTGTGGCGTTGGAAAGCTGAAGCTGCAGTCCATATCTTCCAGTCCCGTCGTCTACAATTGGATTGGTAAAATTCCCCCCAACAATCAGACCTCCCTTATTGTACACCGTTTTTGTATATGTTCCACTGACAATAACTCCATTTTGATTATTGTCAATGTCGATACCCCATGTACCCGTTCCACTCATCACGCCATTATTTCCCATTCCGGCTAATACGGTCATTGGCAAAAGCATGGCTGCTGCACATAGACATAAAAGCAGTTTTATCATTTTCTTCATCTCGTTACCTCCTTAAATAACTGACATTTATGCCTGTATCATAACATTCTCGCCTTAGAAAACAAGTTTTTGCAGTTAAACGGTAGGTAAACTAGGGCTAACGGTTTTCCCCCTTATAGCTTAACAACAAACATACTTTATCTAGGTTTCTGCCTCCTCAAGCACATAGGATACCAGATGACCTGCACTATCAAGCCTATCAGGCACACAAACGCCATCAGAAGGAGTGACGGATATATCCGTCCATCCCTTCTCAGATACTCCCATTGACCGCCCACTGCCATCACCAGCAGGATAGGCAGTGCGATAAGCCACACAGCGTTATATACAGCAAGTACATATTTCATCGCACGCACATCCATACAATATACGATCAAAGGCAGAAAATAACAGCTGCCGCACCATATCAGGTTTATCCACATGCCTCCGCTTCCAAATCGGGTGCCGTTGCCAATCCGTGCCAGTGGTGTCAGTGATGTTATCACAAGCGCCGCCTCCACCAAAAGGGCTGCCGTAGTCGTCCATACAATCATCGTTTTTTTCTCTTTGTCCATATATGTCACTCCTTCATTTTATTTTTCTTTCCCTATCATACCTGCTTTTCACCGATAATTTTAACGACTGTAATATCCGGCTGAATTTGCTGTCATAACCGGACTCCCCCCGCTATTGCAGAAAGGTTCCTAAGAATTATAATTAAGAAAAACGAAAGAATGAGAGAAATGAATCATGATTCAGGCAGCAATCTGTGAAGACAGCCTCCATGTGCAGGCCCAATTAGAACAGTATATAGAACACTCCGGCATTCCCCTCTGCGCGGAAATATTTTCCAGCGGGGAGGAACTGTTGGATTGCTTAGAAACGCGTACCGAAGGGTTTTCTATCTATTTTATGGACATCTCTCTTCCCGGTATCAACGGGATAGAGACTGCCGCCGTCATCCGCCGTCAGTATCCTTACGCATTGATTCTGTTTGTCACAGACTACAAAGAATACGTCTACCGGGTTTTTGAAGTCCTTCCCTTCCGTTTTCTGATAAAGCCGGTGGCTGAGGCTGAATTCCTTAAAGCTCTGAATGACGCTGTATCCCATCTCGAGACGCAGAGTCAATTGTTCTCCTTCTGTATTGCGCGTAAAACATACCAGATACCCTGTCAGGAAATATATTGTTTCGAGGCGGACCTTCGCCGAATCATACTGACTACGGCTGACAAATCTTACAACTTTTATGGAAAGCTCCGGGATGTAGCTGCTTCCTTAAATACGGATATTTTTGTACAGACTCATATGTCCTATCTGGTGAATATGGAGTACATCCACTACATGGCAGAGACCGAGCTGCTCCTTCGAAACGGAAAGAATATTCCAATCAGCAGGCGGTATCGGGCAGAGGTTAAAAAACAGCATCTCCAGTACCTGAAACGGAGGTGCGGAAAATGACCCACGCCACTCCTTATGACGTATTTGTAGATATTTTTTTATATGTTATCGACTGGTGCATTTTAATTGAGCTCATGGACCGGATGTATGGAAAAATCGCACGAAACCGTAGGTTGGCTGTGCTGACATCCTTCGGGGGCATCATTTTGCTTGTGCTATATTCCCATCTGTCACTGCCAAGCTATACAAACAGCTTTTTTCTTGTCCCCTTAAGCTTTCTTATGCTGGTATTTTATCCAAAAAACACACGCAAAAAACTGCTGTTTTCCTTATGCCTGCTCAGTCTGACCTATTCTTATCTGTTCATGCTGAACGATATCACCAATATGCTGCCCTTCCGGTTTCCCTGGGTCATGATTTATCTGATTATATTTCATCTGGGATTATGGGGAATTTTATTTCTCTGCCTCCACCTGTGCAGCTGGGAGCAGGCCGACATCCCCCGCTCCCTTTGGGGAATTTTATTTTCGATTCCCCTGTGCACGTTGATTGCCATGCCCATTCTTCTGATATTTCTCAGTTATAGTACCATAAATTATTATGTCAGAAGTGTCCTCCATTTTGTCCTGCAGGGCATCTTTCTCTCAATCAATGTGCTGGTATTTATACTTTACAGAAGATTTACACAGTATGCGAAAAAGGAGGCGGAACATGCTCTTTTAAGCAGCCGGCTTGTATGGCAGGAACGCCATTATCAGGAAATGATGGATATTTCCGAAGAGCTGCACGCCATCCGCCACGACATGAAGAATCAACTGAGAACTGCCTCCCTGCTCTATCGGGAAGGAAAGCAGGACGCATTGGGAGAATACTTGTCACTGACAGCAGGAAGCATCGAGGAGGCAGACGCGTTTATCACGACGGGAAATCCTCATATAGACGCGGTCTTGAACCTCAAGATTTCCGATTTGAGAAAAAATAAGATAGTCTGTGACCCGGATATCGCCATTCCACCCCAACTGCCGCTCTCCTTTTCCCACACGGTCACCCTGTTCGGCAATCTGCTGGACAATGCCCTTGCCGCCTGCCTAAAGCTGGAGGTTCCCCGGAGAGAAATACAGCTTACCGTGTCCTATCAGGGACAAAGCCTGCTGATTCATATGGACAACCCGGTTCTCACAGACGGTTCCGGCCTCATGCCCGGCTATGGCACCGGGCTTAAAAATGTAGAAAAAACAGCCGCCGCTTACCATGGGATATTGCAGACCCAGATAACCGACGGCAGATATTATACCGATATTGTGCTCTATAACCTTTGAGAAATATTCTTTTATATTATTCCTTGGCTTTCAGCGCTTCCACCATATCAATGCCGGGTATTTTCCTTGATACGACCCGGCTGATTGCCCAGGAAAGGATAAGTGTGCCTACAATGCTTATAAGCCAAGTCATCCCCTTCACCATGACCGGAACATCCATAGAGTCAGGGAGCGTGGACAGCATATAATGCATCAGTCCATATCCGGCCGGTATCCCTAGGATAATCCCCGCTGCCGACAGCCATACATTCTGCTGTACCATAATACCGCGTATTTTCCGATCGGCAAATCCCAGAACCTTCATCGTGGCAAACTCCCGGTATCGCTCAAGGTAGGAAAGAACCCCGAGATTATAGAGCATGATTCCGCCCAGAAGGACGGCCCCGGTCACCAAAAGTGTTATCATCATCACCATGCCTTCCATCATAGAGTCAATCCCCTCCGTCAATTGCTTCTGTCTGGAAATAGTACATTTCTCCTCATAAACTCCAAATCCCTCTGACGGTATATCCCCGATTACGGCCGTTGTCGTATAGCTCTGCCCGGTCTTGTCATAGTCCTGTTTTTTCATTATGATGCCCTGACTCATCGTAGTCCGCACAACCGCTTCCACCTCTGACCTCTGCCATTTCTTATCCCCCGCATGTCTCCAAGTGACCGTATCACCGACTTTCAAGCCCAGACTTTCCGCCGTTTTCTTGGAAATTGCCACGCCATGCCCGATGTCGGTAAAGGTCTTCAAATCTTCCGCGAGCCGCCATAGTTTTGCACTCTCGGGTACAGTAAGACCCACTTCCTGCTCTCCATCTTGACCGCGGATGACAGCCGTGCTCTCCATCAGCAGCTCGCCCCCGGTCATCTGCCTCAATTCCAGCCTGCTCTTCTCATCCGGAATACCGGTTATCTTGCACGCATAATTCTGCTGTTCGGTAAAAGTCCACTTGGATAGATTATCAAACGTGTCATACAATGCAAAAGCGCAGAATAGAAGGGCCGTGCACCCCAGCACGCCGCAGAGTGTCATAAAGCTCCTCAAGCGGTTTCTCAAAATATCTCTTAAATTCCAGCGGCTTCCAAAGGGAATCCCCTCCGGCAGCTCCGGAAGGTTCGCCGCCGAGGGGCAAAACTCCTCACCGGAAAGGCTGGCAGCCGCCGTGTCTCCCAAATATGCCCTGCAGATGTATAAGCTAACGACTAGAGACACTACCACACAAAGAACGGGCAGTATCAAGGCTTCTGCCGGCAGTTCCCCTCCCCATAATGGCAGCACATACATGGTCTTCATAAAACGATAGATGACATCAGGCAGTGTCTGATAGCCCAGTAAATATCCAGCAAGCGCCCCGAGCGCGCACACCATGCTGCTGTGGGACAGATAATGCCTCAAAAGCCTGCTCTTCGAGAATCCCAGCGCCTTCAGCACACCAATCTGCGTCCGCTGATTTTTCAGCATCCGGTGCATCGTAGTCACCGTAATCATTAACGCTATCAGGAGAAAAGCGGCGGAAAAGATATCGCCCATACTTTTGTGCTGTTCCACCTCATCCTCCACCATAGACACTGCTGGGTGGTCTTCTGCTTTCAGTGTCTGTGTCCCATCCCCAAGAATGGTAGACAGTACATCCCCCTGCTGCTTTCCATTTAGTGTCACCGCAATCTGGTTATAAAAAAACGGTATGTCCTCCGGCAGAATCCTCGGGCTCAACCATGCAAATCCATTCTTCCTGTGGTCCGCCACCATCTCATCCTCCGCTGCACCGTAGATATACTCCGGGCTGTATGCCAGTCCCCGCACGGTCCCCTCAATGCCCATTCCCTGCACATCCAATGTGATTTTGTCCCCGGGCTTATAACCATTTTCCCCGGCGAACAGCGCATCCAGCCATATGCCGGCCAAGCCGCCGTCAAAATCCACTCCTTCCGTAATGTACAATTTGGAAACCGCGTTATCCTCCGCTATATAGCAAGCCAGAGACGCGTCCTTTTTCCCCTGCACAGACGCAGGCAGACAGAGGCGCCCTTCGGCCTGACGGATACGTGAATCTTCCTTCGTCCTCTCCAGCTCCTCCTCCGAGAATGTGGCCTTGTAGGCCCATTCATCCGCAAGATTCTGCTCCTTTCTATAATCGTCAAAGTTTTTTTGAAGCCCATTCCATTCACCAGTGATTCCAGAATAGAGAAAGCATCCAAAAAACATCATCAAAAAGATTGCCAAGAATTGAACCTTATTTTTCACAATGTCTCTCAGCATTTTCCGAAACAGCATCACCACTCCACCTCACTTAACTTTAGCGGACTGTCATTGGTTTCCACCGCCCGGACTTCACCGTTCTTAATCCGTATCACCTTGTCTGCCGCCTTGGCAATGCTTGCGTTGTGCGTGACGATCAGAGTTGTTTTCCCTTCCTCCCTGCAAAGCTTTTGCAGCTCCTCCAAGACCATGACTCCGGTCTCACTGTCAAGGGCACCGGTCGGTTCATCACAGAGAAGAATATCCGGATTTTTTGCAATCGCCCGGGCAATAGACACCCGCTGCTGCTCTCCGCCGGAGAGCTGGCCCGGAAATTTGCGTCCTTGTCCGTGAAGCCCCAGCTTATCGAGCACCTCCTCCGCAGGCAGCGCTTCTTTCTTTAATTCCTTCATCAGGGCTACATTTTCCTGCACTGTCAATGTGGGAATCAAGTTATAGAACTGAAACACAAATCCCACCCTGTGTGCCCGGTAAATGGAGAGCTCCTTTTCTGACAGCGCCGTCACCTCAACGCCGGCTACTTTCACACTCCCGTCATCTGCGCGGTCAATTCCTCCCAATATATTGAGCAGTGTGCTCTTTCCCGCGCCGCTAGGCCCCAGTATTACCGTAAATTCCCCGGATTCTACAGAAAAGGAGACATCCTTTAGCGCATAGATCGTCCGTTCCCCATTCTTGTATCCCCTGCTGACATTATGTAATTCTACAATACTCATCTACTCCTCCTGCCTATTGCTGATAAGCCCTGCACAAAGCATTCTGAATACCTTGCAGAACTCCTTCTTGGACTGCTCCACATTCTTATGCTCCATGAGTACATGGCGCACACTTGCTATAAACATATCCGTTATGATATCTACATAGGCTGAATCCTCATCCTCTGTGCCCATGTGCCATGCCAGATGCTGCTTACATGCTTTGACGAACCACTCCCGTACTTCCACAAATCTCGTGGTCTTCAAATCGAACAAAATGATCATCCGCTCATCCATCAGGTAAAAAAGGTCACTTTCTTCGATAATATCCTCGATACCGTCCAGCGCCTCCTTCAATTCATCATAAGAATAAATCCGCTTCTGCTCGGCCATATGGTTATCGATGACCTTATGAATCGACCGTATGGGTTCTTCCATAAGAATCTCAAGAATCGCCTCTTTGTTGGGGAAATAATGATAAATATTGCCAATAGTAGTATTGGCTTTTTTAGCGATGGTCCGCATAGAGCTGCCCTCGTATCCGTGGATAAGAAATTCCCTCTGAGCTGCCTCAAGAATGGTCTGTCTAATTTCCTCTTTCTTTGTCTGCATGTTTTAAGCCTCCCTATGCGGTTCATCTTAGATTGTTTCAGAAATGTTTTCAATAGATGTGTCTTTTAAAAAATCAAAATATAACAACTGTTCATTTTTAATCCAAAACTTTTTTCTTAAATACCTTCACCGAAATCATGTAAATCAATGTAAATACTGCCAGTATGGCGGCAGCGCTGTAAATGTTGACTAGGAACAACTCTTCTTTCATAACATTTCCCAGCGCCTTAATCGCAAACCACGAAGTTACGGTCATCAGCACGAAGGGGCAGTAATAGGTAAAACGGATTTCCTGTTTCACCGCCCGTCCCAGACTGTAGGCGGATATGCCCATTTTTTTCAGGATTCCATATCTTTCCCTGTCCTCATAGGCATCGTTGTTAAGCTTTATGAAAATGATGCTTCCACTGGCAAGTAAAAATGTCACAAACATGAAGATGCAAAGGGAATACAGAATCTTTATCCATGTATCCTCTGCGTTCTCAGGAAGAACCATATTACAGCCCACGATACTTTCCGGCTGCAGCTCTCTTAGGCTTTTTACGAACGGAACAGACGCCCCCGCGCTCTCTGAATCTTCAATTTTATAATTGTATAAATACATCTCCTGCCCAAAGGGCTTATACGTTTCGTACACGTCGTCATTCACAATATAAGCTCCCATCGAATTCTGCAGATCTCCAAGATATGCCGTTGAGTCCCGCGCGGTTATCTTATAGGTATCCTCGCCGATATGCATATACTCCTCCTCATTTTCATCCACAAGGCTCATCAGAATAATGTGGGTCAGCTCAATTGCCTCGTCCTTGGCGGGCTCTGCATAGTCAAACTTTAAGCCTGCATCCTCCGCGGCCTGCTTTATCTGAGAGTAAGAAACAAGGCCATAGACCGTATTTTCAAACCTAGTGTGGAACATCTCTGCATTCAGGCCTAGGTATGATAGATGGTTTTTATATCGTATTTTATTGTCCTTCTCAATCCCGGCGGAAATCTGTCCCTCATCCACGTCATCTTTCTGTGCCAGCACTTGGAACGTGTAAGTCTCCTGAAAGTGAATCATCTTTTCATAGCGCTGCCTCAGCGCAATCGCCGTGCCAAGAACAGTGACAGAGCAAATCATCAGAATAGTCACCATCGCATAAGTCCGGTAATTCTGCCGGATGCGGTATGCAAGATTGTTGACCCACAGATTGCGCTCTTTCTGATACAAAAACCTTTTATTCTTTGTAAGCCGCCGGATAAACCAAGGAATGGCGCCTCCGAACAACAGATATGTCCCCGCTATGACAAGTACGACCGCCGCCACACCATAATTAAGTGAGCTCAGGCGGCCTGTGCTCAGCGCACATACATAACCGGCAGCCAGAACCCCTATCCCCACACAGACCTTCACGGCCGTCAGCGCTGCCGCCTCGTGCTTCATCTCCTTTTGTCTGGCTCCCGAAAGGAGCTGCAGCACACTGCTCTTGACAATAGTCCGGTATCCCTTCCAAATCATCAGGCCAAAGATGGACAAAAACAGAACCGCCGTAATGAAAATCGGCCGTAGCGACACCGAGAACTGGATGTCAGCCTGAATATCCGACAACTTGAATAAGAGCATTTGGAACAATTTTGAAAATCCAATCCCCGTAAGGAGACCAGAAACAACAGAGAATATGCTGATGAACAATGCCTCCAGCGCATAGAGCCTGCCTATTTTTGTGTTGTCCAGTCCCATGAAAGTGTAGATTCCTATTTCCTTCTTACGCTGATTCAAAAAGATATTGGTAGCATACCAGATAAAGAAAAAGAGAAACACGCCGAAGACAACGGAAGCAGCCTGCACAATCATATCGATGTATGATTTTTTCATATTCTTCAGAACATCCATCGAATCTGAGTAGACCACATTTTGAAAGTTAAAGAATATGAATACCGAGAACGCCAGTGATATGATCAGGGACGCATACTCCCGTATACTTCTTTTAAAGTTGGAACATGCAAGTCGAAATAAACTCATTCTCCTACACCTCCCATGGACACAAGAAGCTCCAGTATTTCTTCATAGAACTGCTTCCTGTCCCCTTTTTTATTCAGCCTGCATTGAATCAGTCCATCCGCCAGAAAATAAACCTGCTTCGCATAGCTGGCCGTATATGCGTCATGAGTGACCATCAGGATAGTGGCCTGCCCCGAGTCGTTGGCCGTTCTCAAACTTGACAACAATTCCCGGCTGGAGCGGGAATCCAAGGCTCCAGTAGGCTCATCCGCGAAGATGATCTTGGGCTCGGTAATCAGCGCCCTTGCGCTGGCCCCCCTCTGCTTCTGTCCTCCCGAGAGCTGGTAGGGATACTTATTCAGATGTGCCTCCAGCTGGAACAGCCGTGACATATGCCGGACTTTCTCCAGTACTACCTGACTTTTTTCTCCGTTCAGCGACAAAGGAAGGGCAATATTGTCCTGCAGGGTCATATTGTCCAACAAGTTATAATCCTGAAAGATGAAGCCAATCTTATCCCTCCGGATAAGGGAGAGCCGCTTATTGCCTGCCTTGGTCACATCCTCCCCGTCCAGCACGATCTGGCCGCCGGTAGGTTTATCCAGAGTCGACAGAAGATTCAACAATGTGGATTTCCCCGCACCGCTGGGCCCCATGATGGCGATAAAGTCTTTTTCGTAGATATCCATGCTGATTCCCCGCAGCACACGGGACTCGTAACCCTTCCTGCCAAAACTTTTAATTAAATCTTTGATTTCCAATATTTTTTTCATTTAGCTGCCTCCTTACTTTCTATTTAGAGTCTAACAAACAAAATCTTGAAAATCCTTACATCTGAATTACAAGTCCTGACTCAATCTAACATTCCTGCAACATATCCTCTTTGGGCAGCTTCTCTTCTTCCATAAGAAAAAATTCTGCATTATTTCGAAAATACAAGGTAAAGCGAGTCCATTCCCCCGGCTGTGAATCCGCCTCAAGTTCAATTCCTAAACGCTCTGCGGCCTCCTTCGCAAAATATAACCCCATGCCCGTAGACCTGTAGTCACCATTTCTTAAATTGCCTCCAATATATCCCCTGTCAAAAATATAAGGAAGATCTGCATCCTCGATTCCAATTCCGTTATCCTCCACCCACAGCCTGACCTCCTCAGCCGCTGTCCGTTCCGCGCCAAAACACAGGCAGGGGTTCTCTCCTTTTTTGTACTTCACCGCGTTTGCTATCAGCTGTCCCAAGATATAGGCAAGCCACCTCCGGTCGCTGTACACCCAGATATCGCACAGCTCCATCTCTATCTGGAAGTGTTCACGTATGAGAGACCATGATTGTCCCTTCACCGCCTCGCCCACGGCTTCGGCGAGCGGCATCTTGCGGAGTACCACATCATTCTCCAGCGTTTTCAGTTTGCCGCTCATGAGCATAGTGCTGAGCTGCTGGCGGATGCGGGCAAGGCAATCCTCCATACTGTCTTTCAGCTCTTTGTCAGGGTTGCGCTCGTTCATCAGGCCAAGAGCAGACAGTGGAAGCTTCACCTCGTGGCTCCATTTGGCAATATAATCACTCTGCTCGTCTATCTCCCTGAGAAGTCTCCCGTTCGCTTCCTGTAAGCGCGCAATCTCCGCTTCCATTTCTTTGTGTCTCTTCTGCTGAAACTGAAACCTTCTGCAGTCTAAAAAGAAAGACACTGCCAATATCACGGACAGCATCCCATCAAGATAAATCAAGTCCTGTACATATACTTTCGTACTGACAAGATATCCAAAATACAGGTGGATGAACACGATAAGGGCGCTCCCTGCAAGAATAGGCATTTTCCGTTTTCTCATGTATTCGCTCATCTTCTAAGTCCTCACTGCACTATGAAATATAGTAACCTATGCCTTTTTTTGTCTCTATCACGCCGCTTCCGTCCACGTCCTCCCTGCACAGCTCCCTGAGCTTAGCCCGAAGTCTGGAGACCAGAACCGTTAGTGACGCGTCGGTCACAAACTCATCGGTCTTCCAGAGAATCATCATCAGCTTTTCCCGGCTCACCACCTGTCCCCGTCTCTCCAGCAAGGCTTCCATAATCTTACTCTCAGATCTGGTAAGCTCTGTCTGGCAGTTTTGGCAGTATACCATTCCTTTTTCATAATACATCTTGTCGGTAATATACTCCCGGTAATTGCCCGTCCCCGGCCTGTACTCATAGGCCCGCCGCAGCATAGAGCGTATTTTTACCAGCAGCAGCTCTGTATCGAAAGGTTTTTCCACGTAATCATCCCCGCCGGAAGCCATCGCCATCACTTTATCCGCGTTCTGATCCCTGCTGGACAGGAACAGCACCGGGACATCCGAGCGCTCTCTTATCTGCCCGCACCAGTAGAACCCATCATAATAGGGCAGGTTGATGTCCATCAGCACCAAGTCCGGACGCCTTTTCTCGAACTCTGCCGTAATATCCTGAAAATTTTTTATATATTCAGCTTCATATCCCCACTTCCTGCACAGAAGGGCCAGCTCGCCCGCAAGAATCAAATCATCTTCCACTATAAGTATCTTCACCGCTATCACCTCTTGTAACGTAAGTATACCCTATTTTCCTCCGCACCGACAGACGAAAATAGGGTATATTACATAAATGTTAGATTGGCATGAATCTTATAACTCTAATCCTTGTGCATACAGCTTGTAGGTCTCTAACCCGGACAAATCCACGTCGTCAAGCGTGACCGCATCTCCTTCTTTTACATCCCTGAGCAGTGTGGCCCCATTGAGAAGATAGAAAGGAGCAGCCTTATCGGCCGACTTCCGCTCCAGAAGTTCCGGTGTCAGCCCTTCAATGGAATGATGATGGCCAGAGACAGTGAGCACAGTCCCCTTCTCCAGATTCCGGCGGGCTACTCCCGCCAAGACTGAAACTTGACGGCACTCAGCGTGAGTTCCGATTGACATGAAATCCCCCAGAAGAATGGAAACCGGTGTCTCCAGCCCCATATAATGATACGGATAATAGATGCAGGCGTACTTACCGTTACGGCTCATCACATGGCCTTTACTCTTTAAAATATCCCACATCTTTTCATCTTCACATTTGATAATGATAAACTCTCCTCCACAGAAGCTTGCCTCATCCTTTCCTCTTAAATTGTAGAACACGTCGACCACACCCGTCTTTTTGAGGATTCCACCATCTTCTTCCGGAATAAAAATTTCCGCCAATTCACTCGTCTTAGCCACCGGATAACTTAAAAATGGGGAAGAAGGCACCAGCCCCGTGACATTGGAGACCAAATTCATCTCACAAAGATCTGCCGAGATTACTTCCGCATATTTTTCCAGCAGCTTTTTCCGCCCTTCTAAAGTCTCTGTTCCTTTGTAATACCAGTGCTCTAACATTTCCGGCATACTTTCAGCATCGCTTTCCCCGTCCAGATAGTGCATCTCTCCACTCTCTCTGTCCCAAACAAAGTCATATTCACTTGACTTACCGGCTACAATGACTTCTAGGCCAAGCAGCCGGGCCCAAGAATAAAGATCAAGAAGATTTCTGGGCTGGTCGCCATTCACGAGCGCATACACCGCATTATGCTCCGCTGCCACCTGATTCAGCACCGGCCCACATACGCTGTCGGTCTCCTTTGATACCATATAGACGTTAATTCCTCTGCGCAGAGCCATAAGCGCCGCGTCTGAACTGACTTTAGTGTTTCCGGTACACTCTACCATGGCCGTAATACCACACTCCATCACAAGGCGGTAATCACTGACAATAAGAATTTCATCTTCCTCTGTCCTGTCGATTTCTTCTTTATTTTGGCAGACTACAATCCTTTTCTCATCATACCCGATTCCCGTCAGAACTTCGTGGCATTCTTCCGGGTGTCTGGAACAGATGACTCTTAATTCCATCAGCTTGACCTTTGGAATCTGTGCCAGCAATGTATAGCCGTAGCCTCGTGTAGCCCCGATAATTCCTACCTTTGATTTTTTTCCACTGCAATCATTCAGTAAATTTGTATAATCCATTATCCTGTCTCCTTTTTTATAATTTTGTCAGCATGCTGCCTCACTTAACAGCAATCTTTATGCCAACTCCCAAAGTCTTAAAAACATTTTCTGTCAAAGCATCCTTTTATGCCCATGCTGTCCCGATACTTTGCCACAGTCCTTCTAGAAATAATAATCTGCCTCTTCTCCAGTTCTCTGGCCAGCTCAATATCACTGAGCGGTTTTTCCTTATTCTCATTGTTGATGAGTATCTTAATCTGTTCTTTTGCGTCTCCCCTCGTAGAAACAGTGTTCTCCTGCAGTGTGATGGCCGTCTCGAAAAGTTCTTTGAAAAAGACACTCCCGGCGGGATATTGTATATATTTCCCCTTTACTGCCCTGCTCACCGTTGACACCGCCACGCCCAACGCCTTGGCAGCGTCTGTCATCGTGACCGGCTTTTTATGTTCCGTTCCTCTCAAATACGGATATTGTATTCTGCCGATGTAGTCGGCTATGGAAAGAATCGTTTCCCTGCGCTGTTCTATCCCTGCGATTAGAAATTTGGCGCGCCGGTATTTTTTATCAAAGTAAGCAGCCAATTGAGCGTCTGAAGTTTTTGTCATCATAGAACGGTAGTAATCACTGATATGATAATCCGCAGTCCAATCATCGTTCAATCTGGCCTGAAAACATTTATTTTCTACATCTTCCGTCAAGATAATATCCGGGACGATGTAGGACGTCTCCGCAGTGTAGAACCCATTGAGAGGACGCGGATTTAACCGGCTTATCTCTTTGAGACATTTACGGATCTGAGCGGTAGATGCATGCAGTTCTCTGGAAATCACGTTGATTTTTCCTTGAGCCAGCTCATTGAGGTACTGGGAAATCAGCTTCCGTTTTAAAGGATCGTTATCGCTTTGTGCATCCAGCTGAATCAGCAGGCATTCTTCCAGATTGGCAGCAAAAATTCCATATGGCTCTAAGCCTTTCAGTTCCTCCAAAATACACGCTACCATGTCCTCAGGCACACCGTTGGCCTTGGCCGCGTCTGTCACACTCCCCATGAAAAATCCGTTCTCCTCCAGATTTCCTATTAAATACCGGATAACATTCCACTGCCTGTCATCATACTTATCCATTGGCAGCTGACTCGTAATAGCCTCTTCTAAAAAATATCCGTTGTCCCGCGCCGTCAATTCGAACTTCATACCCTCTCTATTCAACTGCTGCATGCATTCCCTAGACGGTTCATATTCTGTTTCCTTATGTTCCAACAGTGGGTTCTCCAAATATTCCGTTTCCAACATCTGCTTCAGTTCCATATTATCCATCGCCAGCAATTTCAGCCATTGAATTTGAGATTGTGATATCTTCTGCCGCTGCTCTGCGGACAAAAACATTTCCATATACATTCCATCACCTACAGCCTGATCTGTTTTCCAGCTCCCATGCTATATGGCAGCTTTCCTCCAACTCTTCAATACCGTAAAATGCGTCTATGATACTCTTTCCCGGAACTACCGGGCCATGATTTGCCAGTAAATATGCATCGCTGCCGTCCACAGCCTGCCGGAACAGCCCAAATAGTTCTTGGCTTCCCGGCTTAGCATATGGAATCAACCCTATCCGCCCTACTTTCATGCGCAGGTAAGGGGTATGCTCCGGTACTGCCGATTCTTTATACTCGTGGGGAACGCAGGAGTATAGCGTGGCATAAAAACTGTGGGTATGAATAACCGCCTGAATGTCAGGCGACTTTTTATAACACATCTGATGCAGGGGGAATTCTTTGCTCGGGTTCATTCCTTCCAGATGCGTCCCCTCCAAAGAAACTCTGGCAAAGCTGGTTTCCTCCAATCTGCCGAAACATGTCCCGCTGCCGGTTATGTAGATATCGTTCTCGTGGCGAAAACTTAGATTTGCTGATGAACCTGATGTTTTTCCCCTCTCGAACAAGCTTTTCGCCACCCATATGGCTTCTTCAAATTTACTTTTCAACTCTTTGTCCATTGTCTATTCTCCTCTTATCATCTGCACTGCCCGCTCAAAGAAATCAGGCTGCCCAAAGTTTCCGGATTTAAGGACCAGTCTCATGGTCCGGTCTTCCAGAGGGGTCATCACGGGTACCCCCGGCGCTACACTTTTACCAATCTCAAACAAATAATATCCCAGCCTCTTTGTCACGGCTCCGGATGTCTCTCCTCCTGCCACCACAATGTGCTTGTATCCTTTATCTCTCAGCTGTCCCGCCAGATCACTGATCACATTCTCAATCATCTGAGCCACCTGTTCTTTGCCAAGTTTCTGTGACTCCCTGACTTGCTCCGCAGTATCCGAAGAATATACCAGCACATAATCATCCGGATGCAAAGAAACAAACTCCAAAATCTCCTCTACCGTAACCTCACCGCTCACCAGTTTTTCAGGATATATTTTATATGCCGCGTGTCCCGCTTTTTTATAAGTCTCTATCTGGGTCAATGTTGCCTGTGAACAGCTTCCCGCCAAAACAATTCCCTTTTTATTCCCCCGTGCCAGATACTGCAAAATACCCGAACCGCCTGACAGAACCTTCTTATTTCCAAATAAGGATACAATCCTTTTGGCATCCTCCTCTGTCTCATAGTCGGGAATCACATAAAAATGTTTCTGCCCTTCCTTCTCTTTCAGCAGATACGCATCTATATTGTCTTCCTTCAATTGTTCGCCGTTTAGTTCTATGCACTTATACTTGCTCTGTGCTTCCATTAAATGCTTTATCCTGCTGTCCCACATTGGTGTCAATGGATGGTCCTTCATCGGGCTCTCATCCAGCGGAACTCCGTTTACGTACAGATGCCCATCCTTAACAGTTCTTCCATTCACCGGAAGTGACGGGCAGAGGACTGTGTAAGTTTCCTCCAAATATTCCAGAACCGCGTCCAAAACCGGGCCTATATTTCCTTCCTTGGTGGAATCAAAAGTAGAACAATATTTCAAATAATATTGCGCTGCCCCATGCTGCTCAAGCCATTTGACCGCCTCCATCGTGTGTTCCACTGCCTCGCCGGCTGGCTCAGTCCTTGTCTTCAAGGCTATGACTATCGCGTCATACTCATTCATTCCAAGCCCCTGCTCAGGCACACCGTTTAATAATATCGTCTGCAGTCCCGCTTTTTGCAGGAAGCTGGCCGCATCCGACGCTCCTGTAAAGTCATCCGCAATACAGCCTAATAGATGTTTCATCTCCGCCATTACTTTACCTCCTAATTTTTCATTAAAAACAATCCTTTGTCTTTATATATAGCAAAAAGCGTGCCAAACTAATTTACCAATGAATCTGGTAGTGCTTCATCTTTCTCCACAACGTAGAACGGTCCATCTGCAGCAGTTTTGCCGCCTCCGTTTTCTTTCCCTCTGTTTTTCGAAGCGCGTCCACTATCCGTTCCCTCTCGGATTCTAGGCGGGACTCGCCTGCCCCCCTGTCTTCTCTATCTTGGATGTCCGGTGTGCCATAAATGGGAACCTCTACATCATCGGGATACAGCGCTGCCCTCATCAGCCTCTCATCAATTATATTGTCTCTGGCCATGACGCAAAGTCTTTCCGCAATATTACTCAGCTCACGGATATTCCCTTCAAATGGGTAGTTACAAAGGGCCTCTTCCGCTTCTTTTGTACACCCGCTGATGTCCCTGCCGAATCTCTTATTATACTTCTTAATTGAGTTCTGGAAAATCAAGGTAATATCTTCCCTGCGCTCACGAAGGGCGGGTATATACAGTTTCAAAATATCCAGCCGGTACAGTAAATCCTGCCTGAATTTACCTTCCTTTACCTGCTGCTTTAAATTTCTATTAGTCGCCGCAATGATGCGCACATCCACATCAATCACCCGGTCGTCTCCGATTCTGCGCACCTGCTTTTCCTGTAATACACGCAGAAGCTTTCCCTGAAAATTAATAGGAAGCTCCGATATCTCATCTAAAAATAAAGTCCCCTGATGTGCCTGCTCCACAAGGCCAATCTTTCCACCCCGCCTGCTGCCGGTAAACGCTCCGTCAGCATATCCGAACAGCTCGCTCTCCAGCAGGTTTTCCGGCAGCGCAGCACAGTTTACTGCCACAAACGGTTTGTTTTTCCGTTCGCTTACGTTGTGAATCCCCTGCGCCATCAATTCCTTTCCGGTTCCGGTCTCTCCCACAATCAAAATATTGGATGAAACTGCCGCATATCTCTGGGCCAAAAAAATCGTTTCCTCCATGATTTCACTTCTATGTATAATATCGGAAAAATGATACTTCGCGACCAGACCTTTTTCGCTTAATTTTTTCCTGATTTGGGTCTCTATCTGCTGGATTTTAGTGACACTTTGGCAGGTAATCACGATGCCTGCCACCGAATCGCCGACCAGTACCGGGACAAAATCAAAAGTGATTTTATTTTCCTCCACTTCAAGCAGTTCATTTAAAATAGGTTTCTTCCTATTCATTCCCTTCTGAAATAAGGAGTCTAAATAAGGATATGCCTCGCAAAGTTTCTGGTTATGAATTGTTTCCAGCGAGGAGGTAAGCATCTGGAGCCCCTTGCTGTTGATCATCTCGATTATACCTCCATGATTGACATAGAGAATTCCTTCTTTGGATGCCTGTGTAACCGTCTGGTAAAGCTTCGTCCGCTCACGTTCTTTTTCCAGTGAATGCATGATATTCAAGGCCTCCTTTAATACCTGCACGACCGCCTCTTCCCCGGTGTTGATCGTAAAAGAGTGAAGCCCAATCCTGTCCGCGGCCGTCTTTGCAGAATATCCGCCAATCACTGTATCGTATCCATCTGCGGCCGCTTTTTCTACAATAGAAGGTATCCGCTTAATATCAGGAACCACAAAAGTCTGAATATCCAGGCCAGATACCGCGCTCAGCAATGCCGCATCGTGGTTTCTGACATCCGAAAGGAAAATAGCAATTTTCTTAGATGCGTATATTTTCCTTACCTCTTCCACTCCCCTCAAGATATCGTAACCAGTAATAGGTATCTCGATCACAGGAATATTCGCTGTCAGGCTTCTCAGTATTTTCGCCGTATGCCCGCGCCCAATCACCACATTATATTCATGTAAATCCAAATCCCGCGCGATATCTTCCGCTCTTTTGACCAGAATATCCACCTGTATTCCTTTGTCTGTAAGCATATTCTCATATACATTCAAAACAATTTCTTCCAATTCCGGATATGGAACTATAAGTAAAGCTTTAAACATTGTAATACCTCCCACAAAAACGTTGCATCGTTGCATTTGCATCAATCATACAACATTTTGGCAACATCGACAATTTTTTCTTTTATTCGTCCCAATTCGTCAATAGATAAAACGTTGGATTCTCATTGGATTTATTGTAAGATATATACAATTACCACCATGAGTTTTTATAATAATTATACATATTGTATTTATTTTTCAATAGCTGGCACGGCTTTTGCTGATAATGTTAGGTAAGAAGAAATGAATGCTGTGCAGCTGCGGCAAACTTCAGAACAAAATACTTTGCCTGTTCAGGCAATGAAAGGACGGTAACAATAATATGAAAATATGTGCTACGATGAAAAAATTCCCGGGCGGAATGATGGTCATCCCTCTGCTTGTCGGATGTCTTGTGAATACCTTTATACCCCAGTGTCTTGAAATAGGAGGATTTACGACCGCATTGTTCAAAGGCGGTCAGGCAACTCTTGTCGGACTGTTTATTTTCTGCAGCGGCGCGACAATCAACGTAAAGCAAGTCGGCCAGCCGCTCTATAAGGGTGCTGTACTTACAATACTAAAGTTGATTATCGGTGTTGTCATCGGATTTGTTTTGAATAAATTATTCGGGCCTGTGGGCATCCTTGGTTTGACACCATTTGCCGTTATCTCAGCAGTGACCAATTCCAACGGCGCGATCTATACCGCCTTGGCCAAGGAATTCGGAGATGAGACCGACGTGGGCGCTATCGCCGTACTCTCCCTGAATGACGGGCCTTTCCTTACGATGATAGCCCTCGGCACAACGGGGCTGGCTTCCATACCGCTCCTGTCCATAGTGGCAGCAATTGTTCCGCTTATCATCGGTATGATCCTCGGAAATCTCGACCCTGACTTTAGGGATCTGTTATCAAAGGGATTAAATATGATTCTACCAATAAATGGTTTTGTCTTTGGCGCCAATATGAGCCTCGTGACTATAGTCAAAGCCGGCGTCCCGGGAATCCTTCTCGGAGTCATAACCGTACTCTCCACCGGTGTGCTTACCTATTACCTCTATAGCGCTATCCGCAGAAAACCCGATCCTATGGGAATGGCAATTGGTACAGTAGGCGGAAACGCCGTCGCGACTCCCGCCGCCGTAGCCATGGCAGATCCGGCTTTGGAGCCTTATGCGGAGGCCGCGACTGCCCAGACCGCAGCCGCAGTAGTAATCACAGCCATACTGACACCTATATTGACCGGCTGGTTCAGCAAAAAAGCCGCCAAAAAAATTGCGGCCAAAGAACAGGCCAAAAAAGCAAAGGAATCATAAAGGAGAATTTCTATGGGAACAACATTGATTAAAGCAAAAACAATAATCGCAGGGCAGGAGCTTACAGCAAAAGAAAATGCCGCTCTGCTCATTGATAATGGAAAGATCAAAGAACTATATAACGATGCCGCAAATCTTCCCTCCAATCTGGCCGATGAAGTCATTGACTTAGGCGACAAGACTCTGATTCCCGGCATGATTGACTGCCATAATCATCTGGCCTTGGATACGCGTCTCGAAAACCACCTTGTAAAGATGAACGACTGCGAGGCAGAGCAGACAATCCGTGCCATAAAAACAATGAAAGATGACCTTGTTTCCGGTGTTACCACATCCCGCTGTCTTGGGGACAGGTTCTATGTCGATGTGACATGCAGGCAGGCCCAGAAAGAGGGGCGTATTACCGGCCCTAAACTTGTCGTCAGCGGAATCGGTATGCGTGCTTCTCACGGGCACGGTTATGTAGGTATGCCCCACAATGGCCCGGAAGAGTTCCGGAAAACCGCACGTGAAAATATTGCCCGAGGTGTAGATTTTCTCAAAGTATTCATGACTAAAGTAATCAACGCCACCCCATATATTTACCATTTCCTGACTCCCGAGGAATTAAATGTCGTTGTACAGGAGGCAAGAAGTGTAGGTATCTCAACCGCCTGCCATTGTTCCGGCGGGCAGGGTCTGGACGACTGTGTAAAAGCAGGTATTGACTGTCTGGAACATGTATACTATATCACGGAAAAACAGGTGGAAACCGTCTATAACGCCGACCGCTGGGTTGTCTATACCCCCAGCTATGCTTTGAACGACGAGCTTCTCTTCAAGTTCTCTCCACAAGACCGTGAAGGCAGCCTTCGTGAAAAGGAAATCATCTGCAGCTGTCTCTCAAAAGCAATTTCAGGAGGCCTAAAATTCGGAATCGGTACCGACGGCATTCACCAAGGACTTGCCCAAGAGGCTCAATATATTTGTGATCTGGGCGCTGACAATAAAAGCGTATTGGCAGGTATCACTGTAAATGCCGCCAAGCTGTGCAGTATCTCCGATAAGACCGGCTCTATAACAGCAGGGCTTGCCGCAGATCTTGTCGCACTGGACGGCAATCCATTAGAAGATATTTCTGCACTCAAAAAAGTGTCCGCTGTCTTCCAAGACGGAAATACCATCATAAGATAAACATTGAAAAAGAAGCCCTGTGAGCTGTAAAATAGCTCACAGGGCTTTTCCCTACTACCTGTCTTCGTACATTCTCATTCCTCCGCCAGCTGTCTCACTCCGTATCTGCGGATTTTTCGGGAGATGTAATAGGAAAACAGCATCATAAATCCTGTTATTATCAAGATAGGAAGCAGGACAGCGGTGACGGTGATATCCGCTTTGAATTCGCTGATGCCTACATTGCTGAAAATGGCGCTAAATAATCTGCTGGTCAGCAGCAGCGCTGCCGCAAGGCCAAAGGCAGCCCCCATAATTCCTATCATTCCAAACGAGCAGGCAAATGCTGTTCTCAGCGTCCGCACAGGATACCCCATACTTCTATATACCGCAAATTCATGTCTCTGCCTTTTCAGCAGCGTAATGGCAAGCAGGAAGGTAATCAGAGCACTAATCAAAATGCTGAGCATATAAAAGAACACTACCAATAAAACAATTCCTGCCTGTGCATCCTTCATCATGTCGTTGACCTGTGCGGCAGAATCTTCCACTTGAAGGTCAAGCCCTTCTTCCGCTCCCAGCTCTTCCACCTCCTGCATAGATTCTTCTAAATTCTTATTATCTTCCAACAAAATTTCGCAGCTCGTATAGCCAAAATCCGGAACAAGCCTTCGGTATCCCTCGGTCATCACTGCCCCAATCTTACCGGCGTCACTGCTCGACTGGTAGAGACCGGTCACAAGGAAGTCTGCTTTAGCCCCATCCAAAGAAATGGTCACAGTGTCTCCGATTTCCTTGCCGAGATATTGAGAGGCTATTTTTGTCAGCATCATCTCATTATCATACTTAGGCGCCCTGCCTTCTATCGGCTTTTGGTGTGTCGTCTCCCCAAAACTGCCATCTATGCCGAGCAGCATCTTGAATCCATCCATATCCACATACTGCTGGTCGTATGAATAGACTTGTTCTATCCCTTCACTTTCCTTCAGCTTATCCAAAAATACTTGAAACTTTTGGCGGTTCTCTTCTGTCTCTTCTAAATGATCCGTCACCGAGATATCAGCCACGGCGCTGCCGAACAATGCTGCTGTCTTTTTTAAATCCTGCATATTTTCATTCAAAGCCGAAATACTGATAAGTGAAAAAATCAAGAACCCACATACCACTATCAAAAGTAAATACTGAGGAAGTGATGAGAAAACATTTTTCACTGCCAGTCGAAGAGGCAGGGGCAGCGCGTGAAGCTTCGTGAGCGGTATCTGGTATCTTCTCTTAAAATGTACGTCAGCCTTCCCATTTCTTATCGCCTGAACCGGAGATATTTTCTTGACCTTCCAAAGGCTTTTCAGTGTCACCGACAACACAATCACAAATATGACGCTTACAGCTAACAGGGCGGGTAAAACCGCAATACCGCCATGCCACAAAATACCGGTCTCATCCAACGCAAAATTCCCAAACGAAGGGATTGCCGCCAGCGCTCCGGCAAAACCTGTCGCTCCTCCCACAGCACATAGAACGAATACCTGCAAAAGTCTGGCTCCCAGAAGCCGTCCACGCGTATATCCCATGGTGCTTAAGATACCAATCTCCTTATAGTCATCTTCAAGCGACGAGGCCAGCATATAGCGCACCGTAACCAGCATAACAGCCAGCAGCAGGAGACTGAACAAAAAGAGTAAACTGAGAAAGATATCAGTGAGTATAAGCATAGCCATTTTAATCAACGACTGCTCCATATACATACTTCCGCCTTCCGATAGTCCTGTCTCCTTATTCAAGGCCTTGATTTTATCCGCAAAACTCTTTCCCTCTATTGTCTCAGTCCAGATGCCGAGAAGCTTTCCTTTCCGTGCAGCACTCTCTGTCATATAGAAGACGCTGTCGAATTCCTCCGCCTCTAAAAACACTTGTTTTACACCAATCATGGCGCCGCCTAAAAAAGGATCTTCAAAAAATCCAGCGACGGGTCTCTCAATCACTCTCCCATCAAGCTTTAATACCACCACATCCCCTATCTTTATATGCTCTATAGACTTTAAGGAAATGGGCAGATAGATGCCCTGCTCCCCCCTTCTCCCTTCGGCAAGTTCATATCCGTCCGGATATTCACGTAATATAGTGAGATTTGAATACCATTCCTCTCCTCCCAGCTTTATAGACGGACTTTGAAACAATAAAATATCCTCGAGAGAGACAGATTTTGTTTCAGGCCGTTCTTTTAATTTATCAAAAACAGTATCTGCCTCTTCCGTCTGTCCCTCCATAAAAATGTTGACTGCCTCCGGAACATTTGCTTTCTCCGCCATTTTGTCATACTGCTCATGACTCTGCACCAGAACCGATACGGTGGTGGCAAGCAGCATAGAGATCAAAAGGCTTAATATAATAATAATGGCAGCCTGACCCTTCCTTTTGCGTATATCCCCTTTTACAATGAGCCAAATTCCCATATTACCACCCCATTCCCGAAAGCCAGCCAATCAACTGTCTCTCGCGGGTGTCAGTATCCTTTTCCTCGAAGGGCGGCATGGAAAGTTCTCCTTCAATCTTGCCGTCCTTCAAGTACAAAATCCGGTCTGCCCGAAGAGCCGCCTTCAAATCATGGGTCACCATCAATATATTCTGTCCCCTTCTGCTCATATGATAGAGCAGGTCCAGTATTTCCCTTCCTGCCGCGGAATTCAGCGAACCGGTAGGCTCATCCGCGAACAGCACTTTAGGATGATTAATCAAGGCTCTCGCCACCGCGCATCTCTGCTGCTGTCCTCCCGATATCTGTACTGGAAAACGCCTTTTAAGCTCCCCGATTCCTGTAAGCCCAAGGAGTCTTTCTGCCTCCGCTTCTGTCTCTTTTGCCGTTCTTCCTCTCTTTAGATACCCCGCCACACATACATTCTCCAGACAAGTCATATGCGTCAGCAGATTCATCTGCTGAAAGATAAATCCCGCCGTTTCTTGGCGGAAGCCGGCCACCTCCTTCTCTTTCATCCCATGTATTTCCTGCCCGCACACGCTTACTTGACCGCTGGTCACCGTGTCCATTCCGCTGAGCATATACAAAAGCGTAGATTTTCCAGAACCGCTTGCTCCCATAATAACCGTGAACTGTCCCTCATAAATATCAATGCTGATATTTCTCAGAACATGAATTTGATGCCCTTCACTGGCATAGCTTTTACATAAATCTGTTGTCTCGATTAATTTTTGCATGATATATCCTCCTTATGCTGCCAGCTTATCACGGGACTTATTAAATAATCTTTAAATAACTTTTAAAAGACTCAACGTGACCAACAAGCCTCCTCTATTTTCCAGTGTCAGTTCTCCTCCCATTTGTTTCATAAGAATATCACTGATATAAAGGCCAAGTCCTGCCCCTTGCCTCTCAAGGGCGTTGCTGCCCCGGTAAAATTTTTGTTTTGCATAAAGGATATCTGCATCGGGTATGCCCGGCCCCTTGTCGTGTATTTTAATATACAGGCGTTCCCCATCCTCAACGGAAACGCTCACTTCCGAACCCCTGCCATACTTTTCTGCGTTGCCCAGTACATTTTCCAGCACCTGCCCCAGCCTTCTCTCATCGACCAATACCTTCCCTGCCACAGGGCAGGCTCCTGTGCTCGCGCCCTGCCGGGCCAGCTCCATGCTTATCCTGTCCCATAGTTCCCCTATGTCCACCGGCTGGGCATTCACTTCCAGACGGTCCATGTCATTTAACGCATGCAGGAACAAGTCATCCGTGAGTGCGCCGACTTCATCGCACTTTTTTAATATCACCTCGATATATCTCTGCTTCCGCTCCGGAGCCATGTCCGGCATCAACGCCAGCCCTTCACTATAATTTCGAATCGTGGAGACTGGTGTCTTGATATCATGAGAAATCTCCGCAATCATTGTGCGGTTCTTCTCCACCGCATCTTTTTCTTTCCTGCGTGCCTCCTTAAGCTCTGTCCGCATCGTATCAAAGGACCACGTAAACTCCCCGAACATCTGTGAGCGTTCTATTTCCAGCGGAAAATCAAGGTTTCCCTTGGCCAACTGCGCCGCAAATTCCTCCATCCGTATAAAGGGACGGACGCTGGTGCGGTAGAACCATATGAGGCAGATTCCCACCCCTGCAAAAAGCAATATGCCTACGGCCAGATATACTTCATTGACTTTACGGTGCATTGCCTGATTGTTTCCAGCTGCGATTATCTCCTCCAGCTTATTCCGCTGTGCCGCATCTAGGGTAATCTCATGCGTAATCTCATTGATCATCACCCTCTCGTCCCGCACTCCTCCGTCTTTCCCAATCCACATCCATCCTAAGCAAAACACAAGCGCAGCTATGCCATATAAGACACCTGTAATTTTAATAAATCTTTTTTTCATCATCTCCTCCTAACGCTCGAAGCGGTATCCCTTGCCATGGACCGTCAGAATATGAACCGGCTGGGCCGGATTCTCTTCCACCCGTTCCCTCAGCCATCTGATGTGGACAGGCAGGACTGATATAGAAGATTCTGACCCATATCCCCATATTTCTGTGAACAGCTTTTCTTTTGAAAGCACCTCCCCGGGATGGCGGTACAGATAAACGAGTAAATCGTACATTTTCGCAGTCATCTCGACAGCCATCCCCCTTTTCGTCACACTGCGGGACATCTGGTCAATGGCAATGTCTCCGAATTCCAGCTTTTGATTCCGTGAATATCCATAAGTCCTTCTCATGAGCGCTAAGATACGGGAATAAAGCTCCACCAGCGAATACGGCTTTGCAAGATAGTCGTCTCCCCCCAGCATCAACGCATTGACCTTATCTGTATCACTTGTCCGGGCAGAGATGAAAATAACCGGCACCTCCGTTTCCCGCCTCAGACGCTCGCAGAACCGGAAGCCATTCATGCCGGGAAGGTTGATATCCAGCACAATCAGCCTTATCGGATATTCATATAGACATTCCTCTGCTTCTTCCGCAGACCCCGCGCAGACACATCCCAGTCCCTGATCCGTCAGATAATCCACAGCCACCTCCGCCAGATCTTTATCGTCTTCTACTATTAAAATTTCTTTTTTCATCCGTGATTTCCACCTCATCATTCTCTTCGTTTACTTCCTAACCATACAGCAGCAGCCAGCCGGGCGCAAGTACAACTTAATTAAAACACCAAAATCCGTTTTTGCATAAAAAGAAGGGGGCCGCAGCCCCCATAAAACAAACCATTTATTTTATAAATTTTTCTTCGAACTGCCGGCTGGCCTCCTTTACAAGAGCCGGCGCGTCCCTGCCATCTTCGGGATATCTAACGGTGCAGTAGCGCGGGCTGATGAATAGTTTATTATTATCTATTCTTCTTTTCCAGTGCAGCCGTAAGAGGAAATCTTCAATTAAATACTCTGGATTTTGATTACTTGTAAAAACTGCAATCAAATAACTGTCGTCACTGACCCTTGTTGCAATCGTCTCCTCGGGAAAACAATCTATCAGACTCTGCCTAAACATCGCCAAATATTTGGCAAGTTCTTCACGCTCCATATTTTTGGTGAATTTACGAAAATTGCCTAACTGAACATTGAGTACTGATAGATTTGTATCAGGATTTTTTAATAGCCTTTTATTTACAAAGAAGCAAAAGCCATCCATTGTAAGGAGTCCACTGTCTGCGTTAGTATGTCTTGCAATTTGTAATTTCCTCTGCAAATGATAGGTTCGAAACAACAATACTCCAATTGCCCAAATACTCAAGCTGAATATTAAAAATGCCAAATAAATGAGCGTGTTCTCTGTGCTTGTAATCCAGCCCCCTTTTGGCAGAATGCTGATATTCCATGTGGCAGGCAAGCTGAATTCATGCTTGACGGCATCTGAAAAGTCTACAGAAGAATCGGAAGTGGAAATAACAGTCTTACTCTGCCCCAAAAAATCTACACGCCAAAGTTCATAGTCGTACTTTCCTTCCTCTAGTTCGTCCAGCCCGAGAGATGAGAGTACATAACCGCTGTCCATAGCCACAACGACTTCCCCCACATAGTCTGTCCCCATATAAATCGGCTGTATAAAAAGAAAGATATCGCTGTCCTCATCGAACAAGTGGGTCGGCCCTTCGACAACCGGTGTTTTTACAACCTTCGCCAGAGTGATACTGTATGCCAAATCCGACATATTTTTTCCGATAAAAGAGCCAAATGACTCTGCAGGATAAATATATTCCAACGTATCTTCTTTGAAATAGGCAGTATAGACAATGTGCTCATTTTCTTCCAGAAGTCTCTGGGACGTCTTCTTTAATAAACCTAAATCACCCGTATTGTCTAAATCAATAGCATAGGACAGCTTTATGGCCTCATTCATATTTCCGAAGGTTTCAGCAAGCCCTCTCCGAAAACCTATTTCCACCGTCTTAGCCTCCGCTACCCTCCCTGCAACTATTTTATCTTTTACCACACGGACCATCTGAAGCATAACGCCGAGGAATACCAAGGCGATAATGCCAAATAATAGACTTTGTTTTTTTCTAAATTTCATCGCAGTCTCCGTTCAGAAAAAGTGAGTAGTTTGCTTTTCCATGGCGCTTTACATCATACAGGGCCTTATCTGCATTTGCAATCAGCATAGCCAGTGTAAGTTTTTCACGCCAGACACTGGCGCCAATGCTGCAGTGGATTGATATTTCTTGCTCTTTATGAAGAATGGAAAACTTCAACCGGCCAACTAACTCCTGTAGAACATTGTCCAGCTCATCATGATTATCGATATCACATAATATTAAGATAAATTCATCTCCGCCATAACGTCCAACAATCCCATCATACTTTACTGCGTACTCCCGGAGCAGGCCGCCCACTTTTCTCAACGCAGTATCGCCTACCGAGTGTCCATTCATATCATTCAACGTTTTCAAATCATCTAAATCAATAAAGCAAAGAGCCAACATTTTATTATCTTGTTTGTCTTTCAACAGCATTTCCGCTTGATCCATGAATACTGCCCTAGTAAAAGTTCCGGTCAGCTCATCATTAAGCCCCTTACCGGATAAGTGCATAAAATTTTCATAGTCGAGCTGATCCGTGAAATCGCCGCCTTGATACACCTTCTTTTTTATCTCCTGCACCGAATTGACCATATTTTCAATGGTTTGGGACTGCGCTTTAACGTGGCGGGCCACAAAATAATACAGCACCGCCATGACGCCCGCTATCCCTGCCATAGTCAAACTTACAAGCCCTATAATCGAGCTGAATACCGACCAATAATCCACCTTGATTAGAATATCCCAATTCGCACTTTCAATAGGGCCATATTGTGTATACATTACACGAAAACCCTCACGGCTTTGAAATGCCCCCTTCTGTCTGTTCAGCATATTTTCTTCTAACTGGTCCACCGTTACATCCAATAGTTTATACTTGCCCCATACATCAAGGATAGACGCCCCGTATGTCATATTATTTGTAGCGCACATAACCTGACCCTTGGAGCCAATCAAAACCGCCTCCGCTTTTGTTGCAGACGTAATTTCTTCTAAAAGTTCAGATGTTTCATCCAAATTGATTGTGGCAAACAAGCTGCCCGTCATAACACCGTCTTTCATCAAGGGCACAATCACTGTATAATTTAAAGTTTTGCCGTCCGCTCCAGCCACAAAGCTATCCGTAACATAGGGCTGCTTTGAAGCATATACTTTTTGCATATGTTCACGGCTCGCCAGACTGGCCGGTTCTTCCCCCAGTGTATATACCAGAATATCTTTATCTACATAGCAGATAAACATATACCCGTAATATTCATTGATTTTATCTAACTTCGCTACCTTTTCTTCCCACTCAACGTCAGGCTCATAGAAGATTTCAAGTGAGGCCAGAGATTCTAACACTTTTAATGATTCGTCCACTTTTTCCGATATTTGTGCTGACGCACTCTGATATACTGTCTGAGCTGTTTGTTTCATATTTACATAAGCCCAGAACGCATTTACAATCATAAGTATACTGATGCTCAAAAGTAAACATACGATAAAAGTAATACGAACCTTTAGAAAGGATAATCTTTTTTCGCTTTTTTTAGTTTGTTTATTACTTTTAATCTCCATAACTCGGTCACCTATCAATACTTTATTCTTTATCAAAGCCAACAAGGTACACCTTTTTGACAGGTTGTCCTTCAGCCGATCTGATGTACAAATACATGAATACCTTGCCTTTTTAACCATTATGGGATAAAATAATAGATGGATAGCTATGTTTTTTACGCTATTTCACTTTGTCAAAAAGGTGTACCTTTATACTATTTTTTATCACGGCAAATATTTATTCAACCTTCAGCCATACTAAAGGCAGGAGGTTTTTTTATATGAAAAATTTTTATGGATACATGAGAGTTTCAACTATAGAGCAGAACATGGAGCGTCAGAAAATCGAACTTTTGCGGTGGGGCATTATAGAACAGAACATATTTTGCGATAAGTTATCCGGCAAGGATTTTAATAGGCCGCAATACCAGAAGCTCAAGCAAAAATTGCACGAGGGCGATGTACTCGTTGTCAAAAGCATTGACCGGCTTGGAAGGAACTACGAAGATATACAAGAAGAGTGGCGCGAGATCGTAAAGGGCAAAAAGGCAGATATCGTAATTTTAGATATGCCGATTCTTGATACCCGCACCAATAAAGACTTAATAGGAACCCTTATCTCTGATATTGTCTTACAGCTTCTCTCTTATGTGGCACAGGCAGAACGAGAAAATATCAAGCAGCGGCAGTTGGAGGGCATTGCGATT
>NZ_LT574838.1:1032713-1064984 GCF_900086725.1 Bariatricus massiliensis
CCCGCCGTGATGATGATAAGCGAAGCATCCCTGATATCCGAGTAATCTCCCGCATAGATATCCATAGCATGGGTAAACGGAAGCCCATGACTTAAGTCCATGGCTTCCCCTTTTGCTTTCTCCTGATTCATGTCAATCAGAACCATCTCCGAAAATATCCCCCGCTGCATTAAAGTATAAGCAATGGTAGAGCCCACAAATCCACATCCAATTACCGCTGTTTTCTGTATATTGACCATAAAAAATCCTCCTTGTCATGAAATACTTTTAGTATCTCTTGAAAAGAAGGATTTTATGTAACTTTTTCCTATTTCAGTCAACGGTGGGAGCGCTCTGGCTTAGAAGCGCCGCGTTCTGCGTTAACGATAAATATCCCCGCACATACAAGCAGCAAGGCCATGACTCCTTTTAATCCGAAAGAGCTTCCCTCCCGGAGAATGACCGCCGACAGCAGCACTCCAAATACGGGATTCATGAAACCAAAAATGGATACTCTGGACACAGGATTGTATTTTAACATGATTCCCCACAATGTATAGGCCACTGCGGATATCAGGGCCATATACAGGAGAATTCCTGCACAGGGAAGGCTGAATTGTCCGAATCTTCCTCCTGCAGCCGCCCCTCCGGCTATCATAATAAGTCCGCCCGCCAAGAATTGATATCCACTGAGCATGACCGGATTCTCAGTCTGGGAATATTTCTTAATAAATACGGACGATAATGCGTACGCTATGGCAGAAATAAAAATGAATCCGTCTCCCATAAGGTTAAATCCAAGCTCCATATTGCCGCCGCTCAAATTGATAAGCACCACCCCAGCAAAACCGACGAGGCAGCCCAGCATCTTTTTCCCTTCCAGTTTCTCCTGCCTGAATATCAGGCTGGAAATTAAAATAGCCAAAAACACATTGGACGCTTCCACGATAGAGCCCTTCACTCCGGTCGTATGTGCAAGTCCCACGTAGAAAAAGAAATACTGTATAACGGTCTGCATCAGGCACACCTTTGCAATCTTAGGCAGGGCTGCCTTAGATGGCCTTAAAAATTCTCCCTGCAGCAGGGAGCCTATGGCTATGACAAGCACTCCTGCCAGCGCAAAGCGGCATCCCGCAAACAAGATCTGGGACGCAGTATCCCCGGAGCCAATCTGGAACAGCTCATATCCTACTTTTATACTGGGAAAGGCGCTCCCCCACAGAAGACAGCATATCATGGCCAGCACGCACACCGTCCCTGTCTTTTTCATCGTCTCTTCTTTAATCTTAAGTCCTCTCATACCTTCCACATCCGGCGAATCACCCCAGAATCTCCTCCGCCAGCATTTCCATTTCTTTTATATTTTCCTCATTCATAACCGACTTGATGGTCACCATATTCTCACAGAGGCCGATATTCTTCATCCCCTCGATCACTCCCTTCATCACACGGCCAGCGCAGGGCGCCCAGGAACCATTTTCCATAAGACCGATTTTCCGCTTCTGATAATTCTTATGTGAAAGATTCAGCAGGAAGGACTCCATGCAGGGGAAAACGCCTCCGTCATAAGAAGCTGCCGCCAAAATAACCTTGTCGTAACGGAATGCATCCTCTACTGCTTCCGCCATATCATCTCTTGACAAATCAGTAAGCACTACCTTTTCAGCGCCCTTTGCTTCTAAAATATCCTTCATCTTCTCTGCCGCATGCTTGGTGTTGCCGTGAATAGACGCGTATGCGACCAACACTCCGTCATCCTCCGGCTCGTAACTGCTCCAAGTCAAATATTTTCCGATATAGTATTCTATATTCTCCGTGAGCACCGGGCCATGCAGCGGACAGATTGTACGGACCTCCAATGACGATAGTTTCTTCAGAAGGCCCTGTACTTGAGCCCCATACTTTCCTACGATATTAAAATAGTAGCGTCTTGCCTCACAGGTCCAGTCCTCCTCCACGTCCAACGCGCCGAACTTACCAAATCCATCCGCAGAAAAGAGAATCTTCTCAGACTGCTCGTACTCCACCATGACTTCCGGCCAGTGTACCATGGGCGCCATAAAGAACTGTAATGTATGGCTGCCAAGAGAGAGTGTCTCCCCCTCCTTCACGACCAAAGTCCGGTCTTTTAAGTTGGAAATATCAAAAAACTGCGGGAGCATGGAAACTGCTTTTGCACTGGCCACAAGCATTGCCTGTGGGTACATCTCTACAAAATGCTGAATGTTAGCGGCATGGTCGGGCTCCAGATGGGAAATTACCAGATAATCAGGTGCTCTTCCTGCAAGCGCCTCCTGCAGGTTCTCCTTCCACTCCTCTGTCTTCCGGCTGTCCACCGTATCCATAACTGCAATCTTCTCATCCAATATCACATACGAATTGTAAGATACACCGTTAGGAATACTATACTGGCTCTCAAATAAATCCAGTGTTTTATCATCCGCTCCAATATATTTTACCGCATCAGAAATAGTAAGTTTACTCATTATTGTCCCTCCTATGTTATGATTGAAAGCCGGAAGCTAAAAACCTCCGGCTCCGTTGCCAATTCTATCTAACATCATACTATCAAGATTCAAATCTTTCAATAAAAAATCTATCTGTTCCTCAAAAAATACTTAAGGTATCCGGACACACCTTAAAATTTTGCGGCAAATTCCCTCCCAAGAGATGTCCGTGAGCCCTTTCGGCATCACAAACGGCCTCTCCAGCGCGGTTTCCACCCCCTGCGCCAACCGTTTCTCAAATAGAGGCAGTTCCTCCTCCAGAGGCTCGTCCTCTCCAGCCATCTCCGGCTGTTCTACAAACACAACCTCATGGCCACTCAAATACTTGTCCAGCCACGGCCGGATTCCCGGCAGATCCGTGCACACCACCTTCTCTCCACAGGCCAATGCCTCAATCACCACAAGTGGAAGGCCTTCGTAGAATGACGGAAGGATAAAAACTTCATGCCCTCTCATCAAACATGCCAGTTCGCTCTGAGGGACACGGCCGGCAAATACCGTTCTGACCGGACATATCTGGGCCAGACTTTTGATTTCCCGCAGTTCCTCTTCATTGCCCGTACTCCCCGCCAGAGTCAGCTCTAGATTCTCCGGATGACTGACATACCGCAAAGCCCTGAGCAGGCTCATCACGCCCTTTTTTTCCGAAAGCTTGCCGGCGAACAAGAGCTTCCCTCGTCTCCGTTCCCTCTCCGCGTCTGTCTCCTTCTTCCTAAAGAATATCTCATCATTATATCCTGTCCCAATGACATGCACCTTATCCGCATCGATGTCGTACAGGCTTATAACCTCTTGCCTCTGCACATCGTGGAGGGCGAACACCCTATCTAGATGCTTTATCTCAGCCCAAATCCGCTGCCGCTCCCATTCATTTTTCTTGAGCTGACGAAGATCTGAGCCATGGCAGATGCCGGCTACCGGTATCTGCGGACACCACCGTCTTACAAGCGCGGTCAATACATATAAGTGGTGGCATATAATAAGCTCCGGGCAGAACTCCTCCACCGCCTGCGTAACACATCCTTCAAACGCCTGACAAAACCTTTTGCTCATACATTCATCCATATCCCGGTACCGGGTACTTTCATAGGGCATCTCATCCGACATACCGGTAACCGCAAAAGGCAGAGCCTCCGAACGAAAATAAACGGGATAAAACTCTACCCCATCCGGAAACTCTGCCATATCCTCTTTATAAATCCCTGCAATCACTGCCTGCTCATGTCCTAGCTTGGCAAACCCCTTTACCAATTCCGTAAGGTACACACCGCTTCCGGTACTGTGGGGCTTCTGTGCTGTAATACTTAATATTCTCATTATTTCCGACCATTCAACAATACATATACTGTAAACCATTGATTTTCATGAGAAATCTTTGTAAATCCATCATATTTCTCCGTTATATGCTGAACAGAGGCAATACCGATACCAAAGTCTTCTCTTTTGGAGGACAAATAACGCTCGGATTTTTGTCTAATGCTCCCTTCATAGCTATTAGAAATCATCATCGACAATATACAAGGGCTTTTCATTTCTATCTTTAGTTTGATATACCTGTCCGTTTCAATCTGGCGCAGGCATGCCTCAATGGCATTCTCCAAAAGATTTCCCACGAGTACGCACAAGTCCATCTCGGAAAACCCTGTCTCTTTAAAAGCCTGCACTTGCAAATGAAAAGTAATGCCGTTATTCTCCGCCTTCTCCTTATAATACTGCAAAATGGTATTCAACGCAACATTTTCACAAATCTGTTCTAAATTATGGCTGTCCATCTCATCCGTATACGCCTGAATATGCTGCAGAATAGACTCGCATTTTCCCTCTCGGGCATACTGTCTTATGACAAGAAGTGACTGGCGGAAATCATGGCGCAGACGGCGGTTTGATTGTATGTAATCCTTCAAATCAATATATTGTTTTCGCTGCGCCTCTGTCAGAGCCCTCATGGTTGTCAGTTCCTTCTCAAGCCTAATGTTCTCACTCAGGGTTATCAGTCCGTTCATTACAAAGAACTGTATGGCGAACGTCCCTACAGTCCATACCACAGGCATAATTATCATAAGATCGGACCAGACAAATCCCTGATTAAAATAGTTTGGATAAATGGCAAATCTAAAAATGACAAATAGAACAATAGGAATTACACAGACGGCATTCCAAATGGACAAATCTTTCGTTTGGGAAGCCAAAGGCTGCAGATAATGCTTCATGAAAACAAATAACACAGCCTGTACAATAATTGTATATAAGGTCAGTTTGAGCAGATACGTGCCATTTATCTTTTCTGCAATAGGCACGACCGTCGTCATGTTGCTCTGTAGCAGAAGATCTATATCGTCAATTATATTGTACATCAGAAAGGTAATATACAGATTTTGCCCAAGACTCAATGTTGTCCATATATGAATCAGTATGCATTGAACCACAATGGACAAAATCACGGAAGTCAGTCTGGCCCAAGAATTACCATCTATTCTTGGTACTGTATAGATTGTGTTCGCAACTAAAAACAACTCCAAGACTGCTAAAATGCTCAACACATAGTTCATCTTTATCTTTATAGTATCGCGAAAACAATATAAAAAAATGAGAATAACCGGCAGCGATTTTATTATAGCTGTTGCTATGATAATCCAATTAGTCAAGCCGGAGGCCTCCCTTCATTTTTCGAAAGACAAACTCGGCATAAATTTTACGTACCTTGATGCGGTCCGGCCTGCGGATAGGTATCTGTTCCCCATTTTCCATGATAAAGCTTTCACTCTCCAGCACTTGTACCCTGTCCAGATTCACCATTATATTACGGTAGCAGCAAAGGAATTCATCATACGGAGCCAACAGCTCCTCCAATTCCTTGAACTTCATGTAGGAACGAATAACTTCATCCTTTGTGTGAAACAAGATATAATGATTATCATAATCACAATATAATATGTCATGCAGCAAAATTTTTACATGGCTCCTCTTTTCCTTGACTTCTATGAACCTCAAATCTTTTTCAAGCAAAGGCCTGATAAGTTCCATTGTCTGCCGGAACATTTCATAATCATAAGGTTTTACCAAATACCCGGACGCTTTCACCGCGTATCCCTGAATCGCAAAATCCTTTGAACTGGTAGTAAAAACAAGCAAGCTCTCCTTATCGTCACGCCGCAGCGCCTCCGCCACCTGCATACCGTCTAATCCCTTCATATAAATATCCAGAAAAATAAGCCGGTATTTATTCGGCGCTGCATTTTTCAAAAAATGTTCCCCCGAGCAAAAACATTCTATCTCTATAAATAATGATTTCTCCGCGGCGTACCTATTGATGTATTGTTCTAATATTTCCTTGTCCGCCTGCAAATCATCTACAATCGCTACTTTCATACTATCTCCCTCAAGTTTTAATCATTCCTTACTATTTTGCATGATTTTAGAATCATTGTCCAGCGTTTAACAAATACCACCATTTTTTTACAAATATTGTCGAATTATATACCAATTTGGTGAGTGGCGTCTATCTTTCCTATACCATAAGACAGGCAATACTTTCTCCGTATATTGCTGATTAGACAGTTCCATGTTTTATCTTTGAATACAAAAAGGTTTCTCCACGAATGAAGAAACCTTGTTCTTTAATTGACTATTCATTTTCAATTTTACGTGAAATGTTATACTACTCTGGCAATATCCCACCGTATTCGAGAAATGACTCTGATTCATCGGTTATTTCAACAGCGTTTACACTAAGAACACCATTATATGTAGTTTTATATCCATGAACAGAAATGTACTTTTTATCATATGATTGGCTTTTATCAGAATCAATAACAAAGATGGATTTCTTTTCGCTGCCGCCGTTTGTGTCTGGATCAACATCATCTAAATCAAGCGCAAAAATTTCCACGGAGTATATCCCCTCTGCTTCCTCGCGCGCTATGCCACTGACAGTAACCGGTGAATTTTCAGGTAATTCTATTATAGAATTATATCCCATCTCAATCTGCTCACTTCCCCATTGATCGGTATCTTCTTTTGCGTTTTTTTCTCTATCCACTTTTTCCCAGTTTAGAACTATCTTATTATTTTCATCATATCCGCACTTAGCGCTAATACCGTCTTCCTCCCAATTAAGTATTCCATGTGAGTTGACAAAATAATTATAATTACTTCCCTGTACATCTGAAATATTCTCTAATTGTTTATGCTTTCCATATATTTTTTCAAGTCCGTGCAATAGGGATATTGCTGATTTGTCATCACAAGACTCTTTAGATGTCCATGTAACTCCTACTACCTCTGTCTGATTTTCTTTCGGTATTGAAAAAGTTACATCTCCAATAATTCCAAACAAACTAACGTTTTCCATTTTTGTACGATCAGATTCTTGTAAAGCCAAGCTTTTATCTTCTTGCAATTTTCTTCCTAATAAAGACTCATAAAAATCTATACACTCTGTTTCTTTCTTTAAAGTTTCTGCACCTGTTTCTTCTTTCTGCGCTTTGCGGCTTCCCAAAAATATAGCGCACATGACAGCAATAACAATTATTACTATAATTCCACAAATTATTATTACATTTCTTGTTGTCTTTTTTTGGCTCTTTGCCGTTTTATCGTAATTTTCTTTCGGTGTGGTAATTGGAATATCATCGGATTTAGCCTCAAAACTATCTATAATATCGTCAATCGGGCATCCACAATTAGGACATCTTTCTGCTTTACTGCTAACTTCCTTCCCACAATCCGGACATTTTAATAGTGCCATTCTTTCCTCCCCCTTTTTCCAAGCCCATTTTCTAATCGCTTGTTATTCTATATACAATTTCATTTATCCTTTAATAAATACATCATATCACGGCTGTCGGGAAACTTCGACATAAATCCAAGATTTTATATTAAAAAAGTGTCAACCTTACTGAAAGCCAGTAAAATCAACACTTGCTGATGCGGATGACAGGAATCGAACCTGCACGGTCTCCCACTAGATCCTAAGTCTAGCGCGTCTGCCAGTTCCGCCACATCCGCATATTCAATTTAAGAAGAATCAAATTATAAAACTGTCATCTTCTTCACATGAGCGTGCGGGGATTCGAACCCCGGACAACTTGATTAAAAGTCAAGTGCTCTACCACCTGAGCTACACGCCCATAACTGGGCCAGCTGGATTCGAACCAGCGAGTGCAGGAGTCAAAGTCCTGTGCCTTACCGCTTGGCGATGGCCCATCAAATGATAAATGATAAAAAAAATGCGAGCATCTCTGCTTGCTTTCTCTTTGCTGATATAAAACACAAGGGTGGATAGAGGGATTCGAACCCTCGGCCTCCAGAGCCACAATCTGGCGCGCTAACCAACTGCGCTATACCCACCACAAAACGTGCTTGGAGGGATTCGAACCCCCGACCCACGGCTTAGAAGGCCGTTGCTCTATCCGACTGAGCTACAAACACATACACTGAAATCTCAGCGTAAGCGGGTGATGGGAATCGAACCCACGTATCCAGCTTGGAAGGCTGGTGTTCTACCATTGAACTACACCCGCAATTGCGGTATCGGGGTGACAGGATTCGAACCTGCGACCTCCTGGTCCCAAACCAGGCGCTCTAGCCAAGCTGAGCCACACCCCGATGTACCATTTCGCGCCGTTATCCGTGACGCAAGAATTATTATATAATAACAGGCAAGGCTTGTCAACAACTATTTTTCATTTTTTAGATATAATTGATTGTGTAGGACACATCCCCGTTGTCATCAATTTCCATTATGATATAACTGCCTTTACGGCCTTCCTGACGCGGGAATGAGAGGCTCCCCGGATTCAATACCGTGATGTCCTCGGACTGCTCCAGCAGAGGTTTATGTGTATGTCCGAACATTACAATATCAGCTCCTCTGGCTTTCGCTTCCTCCAAAAGCCGTTCGGTGCCCAGCGACACATAATAATAATGACCGTGCGTAAGAAATGCCTTATATTTTCCAATGGGAATCTCCATCTCGCGCGGCAGTTCAGAAAAGAAATCATTATTTCCGCTTACTATGTAAGCGGGACAATCGGTCATCGCGTCCATATAATGCTCTCCGCCCTCGGTGTCCCCCAGATGAATCAACATATCAATCGCGCCAGCCTGTCTGAGCGCTGTGTCGAAACCTGAATGTCGTCCATGGGTATCGCTCACAATCAGAATTCTCATAACTTTTTCTCCATAATCTCACGCATCATACGAAGCCCCTGTCCTCTGTGGCTCAATTCATTCTTTTTCTCAGGGGACAGTTCTGCGGATGTACATCCATATTCCGGCAGCCAGAATATCGGGTCATAACCGAAACCGTTGGGACCGGCAGCCTCGTAGGCCACTCTGCCCTCCATCGTACCGCGCACGACCTCCTTCGTACCGTCAGGGAATACGGCCGCAATAGCGCAGACAAAGCGTGCGCTTCTATCCTCGTCCGGAACTCCCTTCATACGTGATAATAGCAGGCTGTTTTTTATATCATAAGATGTATCCGTCCCAGCATACCGGGCGGAGTAAATACCCGGCTCTTTGTTCAAGTAATCAATCTCCAGACCAGAATCATCCGCCAGAACAATGGCATCCATGGCCTTCACCTCTGGCATCTCTCCGATGTAAGACGCTTTAATCAATGCATTTTCTTCAAAGGTACTGCCGTCCTCAACGATATCCGCCTCAATCCCCGCGTCTTTAAGGGACAGTATCTCCATCCCTAAATCGGCTAGAATCATACGGATTTCTACCATTTTATGTTCATTTCCTGTCGCAAAAATAATTTTCATTCCCACTTCTCTTCTTTCTGTCCGCTATTTGCCATTGCCCCTTCTGGGCGGCTTTGGCCCTTGAAACTGGTAAAAATAAGTTTTCAGCATTCCGTTATATATCTTCCTGTTCTTATCTGCCTTTCTTCCAAACCACCGTTCTGCTTCCTCATAGCTGGTTATCATATAAGCAGACCAGCTGTCGAGCCTGCGGAAGCTTTCGCCTAACTGGCTGTAAATCTCAGGTAAATCCTTCTTGTCTTCCAGACGCTCACCGTAAGGAGGATTCGTGATAATAAAACCATACTTTTTAGGATGGCGCAGTTCTTTAACCGCGCGCTCCTGAAAGTGAATCAAGTGATCCACTCCCGCGTCCTTGGCATTCTGCCTCGCCGCTTTGATTGCCTCTGAATCAATATCGTAGCCCTGTATGTCAACCTCCACCGTAGTATCCACCAATTCATTCGCTTCGTCCGCCGCGTCATACCATGCTTTCTTCGGTATGATATTGTCCCAGCTTTCCGCCGTAAATGAGCGGTTCATCCCCGGAGCAATATTTGCCGCCATCATGGCCGCCTCTATGGGGAAGGTACCGCTTCCGCAGAATGGGTCCACAAGTATTCTGTCCTTGTGCCACGGCGTCAGCATAATCAAGGATGCCGCAAGCGTCTCCGTTATGGGCGCTTTCACCGTCATCTGGCGGTAGCCTCTTTTGTGAAGGGATACTCCTGATGTATCGATTCCTATTGTAACAATATCTTTCATAAAAAATACCCTGACCGGATAAGAAGCTCCGTCTTCTGGGAATCTTTCCATATGATATTTCATCTTCATACGCTCTACCATAGCTTTTTTCATGATAGACTGTATATCCGAGGGACTGAACAGCTTACTTTTTACGGAGGCTGCCTTTGTCACCCAGAATTTCCCGTCTTTAGGGATATAATCTTCCCACGGCAAAGCCTTGGTCTTCTCAAATAATTCATCGAAAGTCTCCGCCTTGAAACTCCCGACCTTCAGAAGGATTCTCTCCGCCGTCCGCAGAAATACATTGGCATCTGCAATTGCCTGCGCGTCCCCCCAAAAACAGACTCTCCCGTCTTCTACAACAGATATCTCATATCCCAAATCCAGCACTTCCCGCTTCAGAACTGACTCCAGCCCAAAATGGCAAGGCGCGATTAATTCCATCTTTTCCATCTGCAACCTCCATTTCTAATAAGGTTAGTTTACGTTTTTTGCAAATTGTTGTCAAGACAGAATAAAGAGAAACAGCCCCTCCATACCGGAAAGGCTGCCTCTCTCACTCATTTTTCCTCTTGAAGCTATTTTTTAGTACTTGTTGCTTTCGTCATAGCTTGCATTGGAACTAGAATTCATGTTCTTGTTCTGATTGCTTGCATTCTTGTTGGATGCATTTCTGTCAGAAGCATTCTGGTTGGATGCATTACGGTTAGATGCATTTCTGTCAGAAGCATTCTGATTAGATGCGTTCTGGTTGGATGCATTCTTGTTGGATGCATTTTTGTTAGATGAATTTGAGTTGTTGTTTGTACCGCTGTAGTCTGAAGCATTATAATTCTTTGCCATTTGAATTTCCTCCTAACCTTTTTTAGTACAAACATAGTATGTTTCGAAATAAATTTTTTATACTAAGAAATTTTTAAGATTTAACTTGATTTTTTTACCAGTTTATATTATACTAGCAATTGTAGAAAGAACACTTTCTACAACCCCTTATTAATTATTTATACTCCCCTCAAAAGACCGGTAGCTCCCCTACCGGTCTTTTACTTTTGAAACACATTAGGGACAGGTCCCAACGCATTGGGGACAGTCCCCAACGCAATAGGGACAGTCCCCAATGCGTTGGGACCTGTCCCTATTGCGTTTCTACCTCCTGCCGCGCAAGAGCCTTAATAATATAGCGATAATCAAGACCGGAATCAAGATTGGGGCTATCAGGCTCACGATTCCCGATACGATTGCAAACACCAGCATAACGACGCCGACCACACACAGTATAAGAAGAAGCTTCTTCCACCATGTATCCAGCGCGAACACACGCAGGCTGCTGCTCGAAGATTCCCGCCCCTGCTGTCTGTTCTGGGGCGTCTCATACACATATTCTTCCCGACCCTGCCCGGCTCCGGCGTCAATAACAGTTCTGGCAATAATCCACGGGTCGCCAAGCATCTCTATGACTTCGCTTTCCGTCTTGCCGCCCCTCACCTCGTCCATAATATATTGATTGTAATAATTCACATTATCCTGCACTGCCTGCGGCCCTAAATCCTGCTCCAGAGCTTCTTTCAGCTTCTCCAAAAATTCCAATCTATTCATCTGCCGTTCTCCTTGTTATTCACTCTTAACTTGTCCCAGTCTCTTCTGTTGTATACGGTTAAAAAAAATTTGCAGACATTAAAAAGACCTTAGACTTAGAGTAGCATAATTTTCTAAACATTCCAAGTATAAGGTCTTAATTTTTCATTATGTTTTAATCATCTAATTATAAATTCTGTCACAAGAGTTTATACTTCAAACAGCAGATCTCCGTAGGAAGGCATGGGCCACATTTGTTTATCTACCAGCATCTCAAGTTGATCGACCGGCTCTCTCAGCGCCTTCATGGCCGGCACGACGGTGAAATGATAAAACTCCGCCTGCTCTTTGCCCTCCTCTTTCTCAGTGGCTTCTACTGCAACTGCTGAAAGTGCCGTAAATGCCGCTTTTGTCTCCTTCAATAGTCTGGTTGTCTCAGTCAAAAGCTCCGCCTGTACTGAAGTGTCCGCCCCCGCTTCCCTGACAGAAAGTACAGTATCCGCCAGAGATTTAGTGTATTTGACGACCGCCGGGATAATCTGTTTCGCTGAAATATCACACATGGCTCTTGCTTCGATATTGATGGCTTTTGCATAATTTTCATATTTAATCTCTGCGCGGGACGCAAGTTCTGCCTTAGTAAATACATGAAATCTTCTAAAAAGGCCGACCGCCTTATCAGTGGTGAGCGCCGGAACCGCCTCCACCATGGATTTAATATTGGGAAGCCCCCTGCGCTCTGCCTCAGCCACCCACTCATCAGAATAGCCATTGCCGTTAAAAATGATTCTCTGATGCTTCATCAAGTATTCTTTTATAAGATCGTGCACAGCCATTTCAAAATCTTCAGCCGTTTCCAATATATCGCAAGCCTCGGCAAACGCCTCCGCTACAATTGTATTTAACACAACATTCGGCCCTGCAATGGAATCACGGGAGCCTACCATACGAAACTCGAATTTATTTCCTGTAAAGGCAAACGGAGAGGTTCTGTTTCTGTCCGTCGCATCTTTTGTCAAGTCGGGCAGTGTGGCAACACCTGTATCTAATTTGCCGCCCTTTAAGCTACGTGTCGCTTCGCCGGTGCTTATCAGCTGTTCTACTACATCCTCCAGCTGTTCTCCAAGAAAAACAGAGATGATAGCCGGCGGAGCTTCATTCGCGCCCAGACGGTGGTCGTTACCCGGGTCTGCCGCTGATTCACGGAGTAGGTCCGCATGGATATCCACAGCTTTTAAAATGCAGGACAGGACTAGAAGAAATTGTACGTTCTCATGCGGGGTCTTGCCCGGCTCAAGAAGATTGATTCCATCATCCGTTGTGATAGACCAGTTATTGTGCTTTCCAGAACCGTTTACTCCCGCAAAAGGCTTTTCATGGAGCAGGCACTTAAGTCCGTGCTGACACGCCACTTTTTTCAGCGTCTTCATGATAATCTGATTGTGGTCGACCGCTATGTTGGCTTCTGCATAAATGGGGGCCAGTTCATGCTGTGCCGGCGCCACTTCATTGTGCTGAGTCTTTGCGGCTACGCCTAACTTCCACAGTTCTTCGTTAACATCTTTCATAAACCCTGCGATTTTCTGGCGGATCGTTCCAAAATAATGGTCGTCAAGCTCCTGCCCCTTGGGCGGCATAGCTCCGAAAAGAGTCCTCCCTGTATATATGAGATCCTTTCTCTGAAGAAATTTATCAGCATCCACCAAAAAATATTCCTGCTCCGGCCCTACCGACGGCGTCACTTTCTTGGATGTGGTGTTGCCAAACAGCCGGAGCAGCCTTAAAGCTTCCTTATTCACAGCCTCCATAGAGCGGAGAAGTGGGGTCTTTTCATCAAGCGCTTCCCCTGTATAAGAGCAGAATGCCGTGGGAATACATAGTATCGCGCCTGCCGCGTCCTTTCTCACGAACGCCGGAGAGGTACAGTCCCATGCGGTATACCCTCTCGCCTCAAAGGTGGCCCTCAGGCCTCCCGAAGGAAAAGAAGAGGCATCTGGCTCGCCCTTAATCAATTCTTTCCCAGAAAAGCTCATTAAAACCTTGCCATTGGGCAGAGGCGCAGAAATAAAGGAATCATGCTTCTCCGCCGTAAATCCCGTCAAAGGCTGAAACCAATGGGTATAATGAGTGGCTCCCTTTTCAATCGCCCATTCCTTCATCTCATGGGCGATTACATCCGCCGTCTCAAGATCCAGCTCTCTGCCCTCTCCAATCGTATCCTTCAGCTTCTTATAAATCTTTTTCGGAAGTCTTTCCTGCATAACACTGTCATTAAACACGTCTTCTCCAAAAATGTCCGCTACATTAAACAATTTACTGCTCATAATTTCCTTCCTTTCTTCTGAATACAGACGATTAAAAAAACGATGGCGCCCCACCTGAGTGGAACGCCATCGTTCATTCTAATCTTATACACTTTTTAGATATACCTAAGATACACTTTTTCACTTTAAAATGCAATACTTAATTCTAATTTCTATATTTTTCATAATATGCCGCATCATAATCATTATCTTTTAGGCATATACCCCAAGATTTTATACCTCGAACAGTAAATCTCCGTAGGAAGGCATAGGCCACATACTCTTATCTACAATCATCTCCAGATTGTCAACCGGCTTTCTAAGCGCCTCCATGGCAGGTACAACTTGTTCCATAAAGAAATAAGCCTGTTCTTTTCCCTCTTCCTTGCCGGTTACCTGCTCAGTGACCTCTTCCAGCCTTTTCAAGGCTTTCTTGGTATCCGAAAGGAGAGAGGATGCCTGCAGCAGCAGCTCCTCCTGAACCTCAACGCTGGCCCCTGCGCAAGCTTGTTTCACTTGATTGATTGAGTTTGCCAGAGAGGTGACATATTTGATGACTGCCGGAATAATATGTTTGCTGGCTATGTCAATCATAGAGCGGGATTCAATATTGATTGCCTTCGAATATGTCTCATATTTAATTTCTGCACGGGACTCTAGCTCGGCACGATTGAAAACCTCGAATTTTTCAAACATATTTACAGTGTCGTCCGTGGTCAGATACTCGATAGATTCCACCATCGTCTTGATGTTGGGGAGGCCTCTGCGCTCTGCTTCTACTACCCAGTCTTCTGAATAACCGTTTCCGTTGAATACAATGCGCTGATGCTCGGAAGCATAGCACTTGATCAAGTCATGTACGGCCAAATCAAAGTCCTCTGCCTGTTCCAGATAATCACATGCATCCGAAAATGCTTCAGCCACAATACTGTTGAGCACCACATTCGGCGCCGCCACAGAATCTCTGGAGCCTACCATACGGAACTCGAACTTATTTCCGGTAAACGCAAACGGAGATGTCCTGTTTCTGTCTGTGGCATCCTTGGAGAAATCCGGCAGGGTACTCACTCCCGTGTGCAGCTTTCCGCCTTTCAGGCTGTGTGCTGCCTCGCCCGTACTGATAAGCTGCGCCAGCACATCTTCAAGCTGTTCTCCCAGATATGCGGATATAATCGCCGGAGGCGCTTCATTCGCGCCCAGACGATGGTCGTTGCCCACATCTGCCGCCGACTCCCTCAAAAGCTCTGCATGGCGGTCTACCGCCTTCAAAATGCAAGTCAGAACAAGAAGGAACTGTATATTTTCATGAGGCGTCTTTCCCGGGTCCAGAATATTAATCCCGTCGTCTGTCACAAGGGACCAGTTGTTATGCTTTCCTGAACCGTTGACTCCCTGAAATGGCTTTTCATGCAAGAGACAATGAAGATTATGGCGGTAAGCTACCTGCTTCAACGTCTCCATGACAAGCTGGTTGTGGTCGACGGCCACATTGCACTGCACATAAATCGGCGCCAGCTCATGCTGTCCCGGAGCCACCTCATTGTGCTGCGTCTTGGCGGACACCCCCATCTTCCAGAGTTCTTCATTGACATCCTTCATAAACGCCGCAATCCGCTCCCTGATCGCACCGAAATAGTGGTCGTCAAGCTCCTGTCCTTTCGGAGGATTCGCGCCAAAAAGCGTACGCCCGGTAAATACAAGATCTTTCCGTTTCAAATATTTTTCACGGTCCACCAAAAAATACTCCTGCTCCACCCCCACGGAAGGAGTCACCTTCTGGGATGTAGTGTTGCCGAACAGACGCAGAAGCCGTATGGACTGCTTGTCTATCGCTTCCATGGAGCGCAGAAGCGGTGTCTTTTGATCCAAGGCCTCGCCCTTATAGGAGCAGAAAGCCGTAGGAATATATAAAATCGCTCCAGTACCCTCAGAATCCTTTTTAACAAACGCCGGAGACGTACAATCCCATGCCGTATATCCTCTGGCCTCAAATGTAGAGCGTAATCCGCCCGACGGAAAAGAAGATGCATCCGGTTCTCCCTTGATTAGCTCTTTGCCCGAGAACTCCATCAATACCTTGCCGTCCGCCTTCGGCGCAGAGATAAAGGAATCATGTTTCTCCGCAGTTGCCCCAGTCAATGGCTGAAACCAATGAGAATAATGAGTGGCTCCCTTCTCGATTGCCCATTCCTTCATTTCATGTGCAATCACATCTGCCGTGGCAGCCTGCAGTTCCTTTCCTTCCTCAATTGTCTTCTTGAGTTCCTTATAGGTTTTTTTCGGAAGACGCTCCTGCATCACTGCATCATTAAAGACATTCTCTCCAAAAATCTCAGCTACATTGATTACATTACTCATTTTGGTACCTCACACTTCTTTCGTTTCTAGCTCAAGTTTATATTTGTAAAAAGGAGTCTTGCAATTAAGCAAAACTCCTCTTATATCCTTCTATTAAATGCCAAGTAGACTATTCAGCTTTTCCAACAGAACCAAACAGTTCCATCTTTTCCTTCACTGTCGCAATAATTGCGTCACAGCCCGGTTTCAACAGCTTACGCGGGTCAAAACCTTTACCTTCTAAATCTTTGCCTTCTTCGATATACTTACGTGTCGCAGCGGCAAATGACAACTGGCATTCTGTATTCACATTAATCTTGGACACACCAAGGTCAATCGCTCTTTTAATCATATCTTCCGGAATCCCTGTACCTCCGTGAAGTACTAACGGCATCTCGCCTGTCAGCTGCTGAACTGCGTCCAGAGTCTCAAAGCTGAGCCCTTTCCAGTTAGCCGGGTATTTTCCGTGGATATTACCGATTCCTGCTGCCAGCATAGTAACGCCGAGATCAGTAATCATCTTACATTCGTTAGGATCTGCGCATTCGCCCATTCCTATAACGCCGTCTTCTTCTCCGCCGATAGAACCAACCTCAGCTTCGAGAGACATTCCCTTCTCTTCACAGATTGCCACTAACTCTTTTGTCTTAGCAACATTCTCTTCAATCGGGTAGTGAGAACCATCAAACATGATAGATGAGAAACCTGCCTCAATACACTTGAAACATCCTTCGTAACTGCCATGATCCAAATGAAGCGCAACCGGTACTGTGATTTTCAACTCTTCCAGCATACCATTGACCATTCCTACAACAGTCTTGTATCCTGCCATGTACTTTCCTGCACCTTCAGACACACCGAGAATTACCGGTGACTTCGTCTCTTCCGCCGCAAGTAAAATACATTTAGTCCATTCCAGGTTGTTGATATTGAACTGTCCTACAGCATAGTGACCTGCTTTTGCTTTCTGCAACATTTCTTTTGCTGATACTAACATTCTTATATTCCTCCACTTCTCCAGATGGCTTAAAATAGGCTGACCCCCAGGGGAATCGAACCCCTGATTCGACCGTGAGAGGGTCGCGTCTTGACCGCTTGACCAGGGGGCCAGATAATTTCCTCACTAGGACATTGTATCGTATTTTTACATTTTATACAAGCTTTTTTTTATTTTTTTTACAAGAAGCTTAAAAGCCCTTTAAATAGCTACATTTTCGGGTTCATAAGTCCGAACATTTCCAGACCGTCTCCTTCTCTTTTCCCTGATTCTTTCATCTCACCGCTTTCCAATAAGTGCTTCTTCCCCATCTCCGACAGCTCTTGGCTGCACCCTTCCGGCACCATGATTTCCAATGTCTTCTGACAATTATGAATCTCCACAGTGTCGTGCTGTCCCCCAAATTCACCATCCAGAGTCCACGGAATCTCTTCAAGAGACTCAAAGCGGATAGAACCCGTCTTAAAAGAATACATATACTTAGAATTAATCTGACTGATCAGAAGTGCTCCCACTATCTCCTGCAAAGCTATAGGATTCTTAGGAGTCTTGATGAGCGTAACCTCAAACTCACCGTCATCGAACACTACATTTTTGCCTATCATATTGCGGAAACCTCCCACCGAACGGGAATTGGTCACCATTCCAAAGATGAACTCGTCCTCTATGATCTGGTCATCATGGGTGACTCGAATCTGATAGGACGGGATGTCGAACAATCTGGTCATCCCCTCCAGAACATAAGCCAAATGTCCAAGTATGTTCTTCACTTCCTGCTTTGTCTGGTAGGATACATCCGTAAACAGACCGAAAGCTGCTATATAAACAAAGATATCATCGTTGAATCTTCCCACGTCACAGGCAAAAGGCTCACCGTTCACCGCCGTATTGGCAGCCTGAAGCAAATCCTTAGGGATGTGTAGGCTGTTGGCAAAATCATTGGTCGTACCTGTCGGTATATAACCGATCGGTATGCGCTCCTCCCTCTTCATCATGCCGGTGACTACCTCGTCCAACGTGCCATCCCCCCCGCTGCATATAACCAAATCATAGTGGTCCGTAAATCTAGAAACCTTTTTATATGCGTCACGATAGCTCTGTGTGGGATAAACCACCACTTCATATCCTGCCTTCACAATAATGTCCAGTACATCGGACAGCTTCGGCTTTAACAGCTCCTTCCCCGCGTTGGGATTATATATGAATAATGCTTTCTTCACAGCAATGCCTCCTCTGCAAATTTATCTATGGTATAGGGGATTCCTCAGGAATTTCCTATATCATAAAAAAGGCATGTCAAATCATGCCTTTTTTGAATGAATTTATCTATTTTTAACGTTTACAAGGAATTTCTCAATTCCCTCTGCTGCTGCAGTCTCATCTGTACCTTCTGTTACAACAGTGATTTCTTCACCCGGACACAACCGCAGACTCATCATACCCATAATACTTTTGGCATTAATCTTTTTATCGTCAATTTCAATATGTACATTACTGGAATATTGACTTGCTTCCTGCACTAGCAATGCGATCGGTCTTGCATCTAATCCCTCTGACAATTGAATGGTTACCGGTTTCTTAATCATATTGCTCCTCCTTGCTTTGCCCTTAACTCTTCTGCCATTTCACTTAATTTCCTCAGCCTGTGATTCACACCCGACTTTCCAACGGGCGGATTCAGAAGGCTTCCTAATTCCTTTAAAGTTGCCTCTGGATATGTAAGTCGTGTAAGGGCCATATCCTTCAATCCATCCGGCAGCTTTTCCAGCCCTGTTGTCTCTTGAATAAACTTAATGTCCTCCATCTGCTTTACCGCAGCAGAAACGGTTTTGTTGATATTCGCAGTCTCACAGTTCACTTTGCGGTTCACCGTGTTCCTCATGTCCTTGAGAATCCTTATGTTCTCCAACTCCATAAGCGCCAAATGAGCCTCCATCACATTCAGGGCATCCACAATCTGGGCTCCCTCCTTGAGATAGACTACATAAGACCTTTTCCTCAAGACAATCTTCGCATCCAGCCGAAAGCTCTGCATAATCTTCTGAATCTGCACTGCTTTTGGCTCCGCCTCACAAACGATTTCAAAATGATATGACTTTTGAGGATCGCTCATGGACCCTGCCGCCAAAAATGCGCCTCTTAGGAACGCCCGCTTACAGCATGACTGCTGAATCACCAAGTTCCGCACCACGGAAAGCTCTTCCATCACTTCGCCATGTCTGTCTATAAGCTTCACGGCCTGCAGGATACGTATAGCTTCTTCGTGATTCTTCACAATCACATAATACACTACACTCCCCTTTGCACGGTTCGTGCGAACTGCGATATCAGTTCTTATATTAAATGTTTTTTTCAATAATGTAAAGCACTTTCTTGCAACTGCCAAATTTTCCGTGTGGATTTTCAGCGAATATCTCCCTCTGACATCAATGCACACCGCGCCGCACATACTGATGATTGCGGCAATTTCTGCAATTTGGCAGTGTCTGGCAGCACTCAACTGTCTCGACAACTCTTCTTTCACGTTTCCCGAAAACGACATCTGACCACCCGCCTTATTTCGCCTTTGTGACGGCATCTTTTTCTATATCACGATGCTCCTTTTGCAGCCCGTAAGTCTCCCCCGTCGCCCTCAGTGCTTCATACAGCTCATTGGCCAGAGTCACAGACCGGTGCTTCCCTCCGGTACATCCTATTCCGATGACCAGCTGATGTTTCCCCTCAACGACATAATTAGGAATCAAAAATTCTACCATATCGGTGAGCTTATCAAGAAATATTTGTGCATTCTCATTGTTCATCACATAATCTCTTACTTCTTTGTCATTCCCACTCTGGGAACGAAGTTCGTCAATATAATAAGGATTAGGAAGAAAACGCACGTCGAACACCAAATCCGCGTCACTCGGAATCCCATACTTGAAGCCAAAGGAAAGCACAGTGATATACAGATTCTTATATTCTTTATTTTCAATAAATATTTTATTCAGCTCGCTTTTAAGCTCCCTCGTCAGAAGACGGCTTGTATCGAGAATGTAATCCGCCCTCTTTTTTAGGAAACCAATCTTACGGCGCTCCTCGGCGATTCCCTTCTCCACCCGGCCGCCGCCCGCAAGCGGATGATTCCGTCTCGTTTCTTTATAACGCTTCACAAGCGCAGCGTCGTTGGCCTCCAAAAAAAGAATCTCATACTCCTGCCCCTGCTCATCCATATTATTCAGAATCTGCTCCAGCTCCTCAATATTCTGGCCGCTTCGGATATCCAAACCAAGAGCCATCTTGGTAATCTCTCCTCCCGGCAGGAGGAGCAGCTCTGTGAGCTTTGACATCAAGGGTATGGGCATATTGTCCACACAAAAATATCCCATATCCTCCAACATTTTCAAAGTTGTCGACTTACCCGCGCCCGACATCCCCGTCACAATGACAAATCTCATCCTAGAATTCTCCTATCTGCTTCACTTCCGGCTCCAGCTCTACGCCGCACACTTCCTTTACCCTCCGGGACACCTGACAAATCAACTCCCTGATGTCCGCCGCTGTCGCGTCTCCCTTGTTGATGACAAATCCACTGTGCTTGTCAGAAACTTGTGCGCCCCCCACCGTAAATCCTTTCAATCCTGCATCCTGTATCAGCTTTCCCGCAAAATATCCCTCCGGGCGCTTAAAGGTACTCCCGGCGCTTGGATACTCCAGAGGCTGCTTGCTTATGCGGCGTTCTCTCAGTTCATCCATCCGTGCCTTTATCTCTCCCTTATCCCCGGGAGAAAGGCCTATACTCGCCTCCAGCACAATATACCCCTTTTCCGGGATGATGCTTCTCCGGTATCCAAGCTCCAGTTCTTCATTGGAAAGAATCCGAATCTCTCCCTCCTTCGTCAACACCTTTGCGCTTACGAGCACATCCTTCAGCTCACCCCCGTAAGCTCCCGCATTCATCACTGTCGCTCCTCCCAGCGTGCCAGGTATGCCAGCGGCAAACTCAAATCCTGTCAGGCCATGCTCCAAAGCGGCATTGGCGGCCATGGCGAGAGACGCCCCCGCCTGCGCTGTGAGGACATCGCCATCGACCGTAATCCGATTCATATCTTTGAAAATCTGGATTACGACCCCTCGGAATCCCTTATCTCCCACCAACAAATTACTGCCATTGCCCAACACATAGTAGGGCATCTTCTCTTTTCGGCATAAAAGGACAACATCTCTCAATTGGGCATCTCCTTCCGGAATCACAAAGTAATCCGCAGGTCCGCCCACCCGAAAAGTAGTATGGCTCTTCATTGGTTCATCTCTAAGTATCTTTTTTTTATCTATAATAGTAAATAACTGCTCTTCAAAATTATAATTCATATGACTCTCCCAAACTTTTTTCTCTTATTATCATACACGAAACCCTTAGTAAATTCAACGTACACTTGCAAAATCCCCGGAAATGCGCTATATTGGTAAATAAATACTATTTTTAAAAGGAGTGAACTTTTACTGTGGACTCGAGTAGTGTCACGCAAATTATTATTCTAATTATCTTATTGGTGTTATCTGGCTTCTTTTCATCGGCCGAGACATCCCTGACGACCGTCAACAAAATCAGGCTCCGTTCCCTCATGGAAGAAGGAAACAAGCGGGCCGCAACAACCTTAAAAGTAACTGAAGATTCAGGCAAGATGCTGAGTGCTATTCTAATTGGAAATAACATCGTCAATCTGTCGGCCGCGTCCCTGACGACCACCCTCGCGTACAATCTTGGCGGTTCTGCTGTCGCATTGGCCAGCGGAATACTGACTGTACTTATTCTGTTGTTCGGAGAGATTACCCCGAAGACAATGGCGACTATCCATGCCGAGAAGATGTCTCTCTTCTATGCACCTATCATTTATATATTTATGAAGTTGATGACGCCATTCATCTTCATTATCAACAGTTTATCCCTCGGCGTATTATTTTTGCTTCGGGTAGACCCCAACGCCAAGAATGACACCATGACAGAGAACGAGCTTCGTACAATCGTGGACGTCAGTCATGAGGACGGAGTCATCGAATCGGAAGAAAAAGAAATGATTTACAATGTATTCGATCTGGGCGACGCCAAGGCAAAAGATGTAATGGTTCCTCGTGTGAATGTAACCTTTGCCGACGCAGACTGTACCTACGAAGAATTGATTGCATTATTTAAAGAAGACAAATTCACACGGCTCCCGGTTTACGAGGACAGCAAGGACAACGTAATCGGTACTATTAATATGAAGGATCTGCTTCTCTTTGATAATAAGAAGGAATTCCATTTAAAGGACATTCTCAGGGAAGCTTACTTTACCTATGAATATAAGAACATCTCAGAACTTCTCGTAGAGATGCGTCAGGCGTCTTTCAACATCGCCATCGTACTTGATGAGTATGGCGAAACAGCAGGCCTCATCACTCTGGAAGATATACTGGAAGAGATTGTGGGCGAGATTCATGATGAATACGACGAGAATGAAGAAGAGATGATACGCGCTATCAACGAGCGTGAATATATTGTGGAAGGCTCCACCAATCTGGATGATTTGAATGACAGTCTGGATCTGACTTTGGACTCCGAGGATTACGACTCTGTCGGAGGATTCATCATCGAGCGGCTGGACCGGCTGCCGGAGACCGGCGACGAGATTACTACAGAGGAAGGTATCCGCATGGTGGTCGAAAAGCTGGACAAGAACCGAGTGGAACAGGTACATCTATACCTGCCCGAGAATATGGACAGCTCAATGATAACAGAGACCATCGAAGATTACGCCGAAGAAGCATGATTCACACGCTTACAATGACTTTTTGGTATGAATAAAATGTAAGAAATTCCCTTCGGGCTGGCGCGAATGAACGCTGCACAGTCTGAAGGGAATTTTTATGCCTTATTTTATACTACTAATCAAGCTGTCTCAGCAGCTCTTCTACCGATACGCCATACAGCTTTGCCAAAGCACACAAATTTGAAGTGCTTGGGTCAGACGTTCCATTCTCCCATTTCGACACCGCCTGACGGCTGACCCCGATCGCCTCAGCCACAAACTCCTGTGTCATTTTACATTGGGTTCGGTGATATTTCAACAATTCTCCAAGGGATTTCGTTAATTCTTCCTTTTCTTTGCGCACATCCACAGAACGAATATATTTTAAAAGCGCGCGGACAACAAGAGTGAAAAGTAAAATGAACACACCCAAGAAAATGAGAGAGATGATAATCATAATAAAAGTAACCTGCATCCTTTATTGTCTCCTTTCTTTTTCTTGACTCTAATTTAACATGTCCACCCGGTTGCCTCTACCACCTATCGCGCAAATATCGGTTGCCCTTGCGCATTATGCAGTTATCCAAGGGACAGCCCCTTCATAATATCATGGTAAGCATAATTTCCATCCCATATATTACCGTAGGTACTTACCCAGCAAGGAACAAACCCGCTCCTGAAGGCCACTGCTTGGGAACCTATATTCGTAGTCGAGGCACAGTAAAAAGGTACAATTCCCTGCTCCAAAATTGTACAGGCCAAATTGCTCACCAACCTAACTGCCAGCCCTCTTTTCCTATATTGTGGCACTACATCTATACCAATCTCCCACATCTCATCAGATTCCTTCGACGCCCCGGCCAAAGCCACGACTTCACTGTTTTTCACAGCGCAAAACACAATACAGGCAGAAGGCACTCCCTTTTCATCAAACGTAAGGGAATTTTCAAATCCTGAGATACCTTTTAACTTTCGTATCTCTTCACCTTGAAGCAATTCATAATTGTATCCCGTATCAAGTGGATATCTGTGGAGCCTCTTGGTATCAGGGATATAGAATATAGACTGTCCGTATACAAACGGGCACTCGAATATTTCATCCCTGTTTTTATTTTCCAACAGCTTTTTAAGCTTTGCCACCAGCCCACCGGAAGCCGAAACGATGGCGGAAGCTCCCACGGTACATATCTCAAAAAACGGATAGGCCTCGTCGTCATTAGCCACAAAAACCGGATAGGGCTTTTGAAAATCTTCTACCTTACAATTCAGATGCCTTGCTATATATTCACGGGCGGTCGTTTCAATCACATTCCTATTCATAATCTTTCCTTCTATTCTAATGCTTTCAAGTCCGCTTCTTCATACCGGTTATGTCCGGGCAGCCCCTTCTTGTATTTCCAGCACTTAATGGCTTCATCCAAGGATTTCTTGCTGTTAGCCGCAAAAAAATCACGGATATACGTATTATACTCAAACTGCTTATCTATAACCGTTTTTCCCTTTTTCTTCTCTTCCAAGATTTCGTAATATGCCTCAATAGCGTCTCCATATGTTTTCCCAGCGCTGCCTTTTAACCATTTCTGAAAGGCAACATAAAAAGAGAAGCTCTTCCCTATCCGCTCCTTAAAAAATGCACGGTGCTTTTCACTGCATACAAAATCAGGCTCAATCTTTGTGTTCTCGCTGATCACACCGACCACCGGCGCCTTCTTTTTAGCGCGGGAATTGTTTAAAACTCTGCCTGTGTCAAGAAAATACGCTATCCTCTCTGCAATCTCCGTCTTCCCACCCGAAACCGGAAGTCCGTTTTCCCTGCAGAAGGCTGTCAGTTCTTCTTTTAAATAGTAAAAACTCTGAAACTCCGAACTGCTCATCTCTTTGTTTAAATCAGGTCTGTCCATTTTCATTCCTCCTTACTTGGTCGATCCCCTTGTCATCCCGGATACAAGATACTTCCGGAATATCAATGCTGCTGCCGCCGGAGGCACGATGGCGATCAGCCCTGCCGCCGCAGTTATGCCATATTGTATAGAATCTTTTACCATGAATTCACTGGTGACGATGGACACTGGTTTCGTCTGGAAGGAGGAAGCCAGTATCAGTGGAATCTGAAATTGATTCCATGCACTTAAGAACATGATGAGCGCGCTGGAAATCACAACCGGATAGGCTACCGGAAGAATAATGGCAAAAAAGGTGCGGATTCTTCCACAGCCATCTACCCTTGCCGCCTCTTCTATCTCTACAGGAATTGTCGTAAAGTAATTGGACATCAACCAGATACTCATCGGAAGAAATGAACTGGCATATACAAGGCTGAGCCAGAACATTTTATCAAGCAGTTCATACGCCACGAAAATCCGGTAAAGAGGTATGACCGTAGCAAATACCGGAATTACCATGGTAATAAGAATTGCATTCTTAATCACACGTTTCCCCCGGAATTGGAACCGGGAAAGAGAATATGCCGACATCAGCGCAACCGGTATTCCGATAAGAAGCGTAAGCCCCACAGCTTTCAGTGAATTAGCCATTCCTTGGAAAAGGATTTTACTCTGTCTGGCCGAATCAGTAAACAATGTGACATAATTCGTCCAAGTCGGTTCTGTGGGAAACATATTCATCGTATTTTTAAACATTTCAAATTCCGGGGTTATCGATACAAAGAAGGCCCATACAAAAGGTCCCACCGTAAAAATGAGAAAAACAATCACTACCACCGTGTATAACAACTTTCCTCTCTTTGTGTTCATCTAATACTCCACCTCCTTGCCGAGGCTCCTAAGATAAAAGAATCCCAGCACCGCAGAAATCAACATGATAATATAAGTCAGGGCGCTGCCTTTTCCAAAGTCCAAAAAAGAGAAAGTGGTGAGGTAGCTTTCAATCAGAAGGTTCTTCCCTAAGTCACTGTATCCCGAAAGGGCGACAATCTCATCAAAAATGTTGACCGCGGAAATGGAGGCTGCCGTAATGCCGATTCCCACAAAGGGCCGTACAAGGGGCGCCGTAATGTAACGAAATACTGTCCATCTCCCCGCACCGTCGATCTTAGCCGCCTCATAGAGCTCCTGTGGAATGGCGCGAAGCCCGGAAAGGCATACAATCGCGGAAAAGGGAATGCTTCGCCAAGCCACAACGAGCGCCACTACAAATAAGAGCAGAAAGCGGCTGGACATCCATTCAATCGGTTTATCCGTGACGCCAAACACAATCAAAAGCTTATTCATAAACCCATAGCCCGGATGGAATATAAAACGCCAGATAATGCCGTTCACCACCGGCGGCAAGGCCCACGGAAGGACGGCAGCCGCCATCAGCACCCCGGAAAGCTTCGTATCTACATTTAACATCAGTGCCACGCACACGCCAAAGACCGTGGTAAGTACAACAACCACCGCCAGAAGAAACATGGTATTTTGAAAGCTGTACCAAAAAGAATCGGAAGTAAGTACACTCCGATAATTGGCCCACCCGACGAAACCAGTATCCTGCGGGGCCGTGAGTTTCATCTTCTGCATGCTGTATGAAAATGTCTTAATAATAGGATAATACACCAGTATTACCATAATTGTAATAATTGGCAAAAGGAGCGCAATGCCTAGCGCTCCCTCAGATCTTTTTTTCATATGAACCATATGCTCCTCTTTGCCTTATCTTTTGTCTATTCAGACGTCAGTTCTGTAACCTTCTTATTCATCGCGTCGAACGCCTCCTGAGCAGACACTTCACCAAGAACCATCTTATTGATATTGTTGTAAATCGCGTTGCTCATCTCGGAGTAGTATGCCGGAATTCCCTGCGGGAATGGGGACTTGATAAGCTTCGCCTCATCCAGCATTGCGCCCGCATTTTCAATGGTACCGTCCTCGATCAGCTCTGCCAGTACTTCGTTCCGTGTAGGAATAGAGCTGTTCGCCTTAAACAGGTCTTTCTGCGTATCTGCAGAAGTATACCATTTCACGAACTCTTTAGCCGCCTCTTTATTCTTGGAAAATTTTGTCACTCCAACTGCCTCGGGCAGCGGCATAGTCTTATCAGAAGTACCTTCTTTGCCCGGCAGGAGAATTGCCTCGATCTGTCCCACCACGCTACATTCTTCTTTATTATTGCTAAGTCCGACAAACTTCGTAGGGCCTACCATAAAGCTTGCCTCGCCGGCCGTTATCTTACGGTAGCAGTCCATGCCGGACGCAGTCTTGATCGCCGGGTCTGTATATCCCTCGTCGACCAGCTTCTTCTCAAACTCCAATGCATCCACGACAGCCTCTTCATTCAGTGTTCCATCTTCATTAAACACTTGTCCGCTTCTTGAGAACGCCATCCACATCATGGAGGTGGTCGCAGATTCATCCGCGTTCATCGGCATGGTATATGGATACTCCACGATTCCTGCCTCTTTAATCTTTTTCAGCGCATCGTATACTTCATCCCAAGTCTCCGGCGCCTTCTCAATCCCTGCCGCCTTAAAGTGTTCCTTGTTGTAATAAGCGATTCGGTAATCATTGGCATACGGAACAGCCAGCACTTTACCGTCGATAGTAAATGTCTCCAATGTAGGCATATCCGCCTTATCTTCATCGGACATCTCAATCTCTTCCAGCCATCCTGCGCTGTTCATCTCTCCCACCCAGGACCAGTCCACTTCAATTACATCGGCCGCAGCGGCTCCGCCGGACGCGGCAATGGCTACCTTGTCACGGATATCATCCCATCCGACCACATTCATCACCACTTCGATGCCGGTATCCTCCGTGAAATCTGCGAGCATATCGTCGCTTGGCACGGCCCAGTCCGGAACCATCACCGTGATTTCCTTCGTCTCTGTTGTTTTATCTTCCTTATTCGTGTCGTCGTTCTTTTTTGCCCCGCATCCAGCCACAAGGATGCCTGTCAATGCCGCGCATAAAAGAATACTGAGCAATCTCTTTTTCATAATGCTTCTCCTCTGGTCTACATATTTTTACATATTTTTCAAACAATTATCAGTATACTCAAAACACTTGTTTGTTTCAAGGCAATCCGATGAATTATTTATTTATTTTTCCAATATATTATTGCCAGATATGGATTTTTTCTATACGCTTTCTGTCCCCTCATCTTCCGGAACTTCTTCGCCCGCCAATTTCAGAATATCCGCGATTTCTTCCTCCCCTAGTTCCGAAAACTGGGCAAGCTCATCCACACTTACCTTTCTTCCCATCTCTTCCGTCAACTTTTTAATCAGCTCATCTAATTCCTGCACGCGCTCAACCATTTTGCGGTCTCTCACCTTGACCTCGGCCTGCTCCTCCAAAAGAGCTTCCATGCTTTGCCGGACCATGGCGAGAATCTCTTCCTCTGCGGTGTCCTCTTTTTCCATCGCCAGCATAAGGCCCACATTGCCTTCCTGAATCAAGTCTCCCAGAAAAACTTCTGGACGGTGAAGCTCTCGGGCTATCTCCACCACCTTGGGCAGATAGTAGGATAAAGGATTGTCTTCGGGCATCGTACCCATCTCCGCCTCATAAGTCTTGAGATACTTCTCCTCCTCAGAGCTTAAGATGCCCTGATTATGAGCGTCATCCGACGCAGGCTTTACCGTTCCGCCCTTCTTCACATACCCCTTGACTATAATCTTCTGTGAGAGCAAAAAATCATATACAAGCTCCATCTGTTCATCCGTGAGCCCGTCCTCCCCAAAATATGCTTCCACTTCATCTATCTCTATCATTCTCCCCTTTTCATTACAAAGCCTTACTAATCCTGAAAGCTTTTTCTGAAACTGCAGTCTGTCCGCCATATCTTTTACACTCCTTTGATTACCGATTTTGAGTTTTGTCTTCCTATTATATACTTTTTTCTATTATTTTACCAGACAAAACTTCCGCTCCTCTCTGAAATTAAAAAAGTATGCAGAAAATCATCTCAGATATTCTGCATACTTTTATGAAAAGATATTTCCGTTCAAACTTATTACGCTTCTGCCCCGGCCTCAGGCACCGCAACGGACATCTTTTTCTTAGACATCGCCATACATGCCAAAATGGAAATGAGCGTCAGTACAATCATCACCGCGCAAGCCGGCCAGATGATAGAATAGTTTCCTGTGATATCAAACAGCAGGGAAACAAGAAGGTTTCCGATGATTCCGCCGAAACGGTTCACAGAAACAACAACACCGTAAATCGGGCCATAGTCCCTGTTTCCAAAAATCTTGCTGGTCAAAAGTGTAGGCATTACAGAAACCATGCCTGTGGAAAGTCCATAGAATAAAATAAGTCCGAAAAACGCCACTCTGCTTCTTGCAAAGATAAAGCATATATATGCGATTGTCGTTACTGAACAGATGTAAATAACACCTTTTTTCTCACCGAATTTATCTACAATACTTCCCAAAATTAATTTTCCAAATATACCTACCGCCGCATACGCAGACGCCGCTCTGGCCGCCACTGCTGTTCCATATCCGATATCCGCCAGATAAGTAGGAGTCTGGAGCGCCGCGCCATTGGCAAATGTCATGGCAAGAACCGCAAACAGGAATAGATATAAGATAGGAGATTTCATCGCCTCTTTCATTGTCATGCCAGTCAAAACTTCCTGCTTCTGCTGCGTATTTCCTTTCAGTGCAGCAATATCAGTCACGCCGTAAGGCAGAAGGCCTTTGTCTTTCGGACGGTTACGGATAATCGCATACAGACACGGCACGGTTATGACGAACATGAGCGCGCCTGTGACACGGTCCGCCGTTCTCCATCCATAAGTAGATATGAGTTTTTCTACGACTGGGTTGAAAATAACGCCACCGATACTTGTACCGATTGTTGCAACGCTGATCGCAAATCCTCGTTTCTCCTTGAACCACGCAGTAAGTAATATAGAAATTGGAAGCAGGGTACTTCCGGTGAAGAATATTCCCTTTATAAAGGAAAGGGGAAGAATACACCAAATGTTCGGCATGAATGACCTGCCTATTGTACACAGCGCCGTAACGGCCACACTCATAGGCAAAAGCTTCCTTGCATCTTTCGTCTTATAGATTTTCCCCCACACCGGAGCGCTGACCACGGCTCCCACCGTTATCATTACACTCTGCAGTGACAGCAGTGTCCTTGGAATCTGCAGATCATTGTACATCGGAAGGATGTACAGCGCGCTCACCTGCATTACCAGAGACTGCACAATAATATTAATCAACACACAAGCCCCTAAAATAAACCACGCATAATGTATCTTTTCTCTCTTTTTCTCCATTGTTTTTCTCCTTTATTTGTTCTTCTTCAGCCACTCACATGCCATCTGGGCATAGGCAGCCGCCCCGATTGGAAGACATGCTTCATTGAACTTTACCTTTGGATGATGCTGACCGAACTCTGTTCCCATCTGCACTGTAGCACCCAGCACTACGAACAAAGTCGGAACTTTGTCGGCGATGAAAGCGAAATCTTCTGAGCCCGGAAATGACTTCTGCATGCTTACCACTTGTTCTTGCGGAAGCATCTCACGGAATGAGTTGACTGCAAACGCCGCCATGTCTTTGTCCGATACAAGTGGTATGGTGTAGTTGTCGCTCAATTCAACGGTGGCTTCTGCACGGAAGGCATGCGCTATATCTGCCGCAATATCCTTCATTCGTTTCAGCAGCATCTCCCGGACCTCCTTATTATAAGTACGCACGGTACCCAGCATGACCGCTTCATCCGGAATCACGTTGAAGGTAGTCCCCCCTTTGATGCATCCCACTGTGAGGACTCCGGTCTCCCCGGCACGCAGTTCCCTTGCCTGCAGCGCCTGCAGTGCAATATGTATGTGGGACGCAACATTGAGCGGATCCACCGTCTCGTCTGGTCTGGAGCCGTGTCCTCCATGTCCCTTGATTCGTATTGTAAATAAATCGGAGGAGGCACAGGTCGGGCCGCCGAACACAAGAAGCCGTCCACTCTTTGCTATCGAGTTCACATGAATGGCAAAGGCTGCGTCTACGTGAGGATTTTCCATGACTCCAGCCTCTATCATAGCGCGGGCTCCCTGCATATTCTCTTCCGCCGGCTGGAATAAAAGCTTAATCATGCCTTCCAATGACTCTTCCTGCTCTTTCAGCAGCTTTGCCGCCCCCAGAAGCATTGCAGTATGTAGATCATGTCCACAGCAGTGAGCTGCGCCCGGCACTTTTGAAGCAAATTCCAGACCACTTTCCTCCTGCATCGGGAGGGCGTCCATATCCGCTCGGAGCAGTAATACCTTACCGCCTGCTTTTCCCACGGTAGCAGTCACCCCTGTCTCGGCCACTGTCTGAGGTTCATACCCCATTTCCTTCAGTTTGCTGACCACAAAGGCTGCCGTATTCGTGGTTCCCATGCCAAGTTCGGGATTTTCATGGAAATGGCGGCGCATTGCCACTAGCTCTTCTGCCATTTCTTCCGCTCTTTTTAAAAACGTATTTGTCGGTTCCATTTTGTCCTCCTATTTATTAAATATTTTATTCTTATTTATTAAATAGTTTATATATTACCGTCCCTTTTGTCAATATGTATTTGAAAATATAGTTATATTCACTTATTAATCTCTTTAATTTTTGTGCATTTTGCCTATCCAGCTATAGATTCATAAATTTATCTTAAGTTAATTCCAATTTACAAATTCATAAACATTATGTTATAATTTATTCAACTATTTAAAATTTATGGAGGTAGCTTTTCATGAAGCCAAGAGTAGCTTTTCTTTCTGCGCCGCACTATTGTGAATACATCAAGCAGCTTATGCAGTACTATGGATTCAATTTTAACGATCTATGTGATCTTGATTTTTATGAATATAATCTAATCGCAGAACTCCCGGAGCTTTACCGCCGGATTTATGACCAATATGACGGTTTCTGTGTGACCGGTAACTTTACAAAGGAGCTTATTTTACAGCTCACCAGCTTTTCTGGAAAGCCGATTCAGAGTATCTATGCTCATTCGCTGGAATATTTCAAAGAGTTTTTCTATCTGGTCAATGAGAACCGCTCCATTGATTTCAAGCGTGTAGTCACCGACTTTTCCCTTTGGCTGGGGAATCGTACCTCACTGCCGATACCATCAAATGTAGACGAATTCATCAATGTCAACCGGCGTTTTGCAGACTTGCAGACACAATTGTTAGAGTATGTTTCCACCGATGATATATTAAAAGCAGAGCAGAATATTATCACCAATGCCTCCGCACTCTTTGCAGAGGGAAACGCCGACCATATCGTATGCCGTCTTCTGCTTGAAAAAAAAAAACTCCAGGAAAAGGGCATCCCCCGCTCCTTCGTCTATCCAGCCAGCGATACGGTGGTCG
>NZ_LT574838.1:1065616-1762570 GCF_900086725.1 Bariatricus massiliensis
AAACTGCAGGAAAAGGGCATCCCCTGCTCCTTCGTCTATCCTGCCAGTGATACGGTGGTAGACACATTCCAGCTTCTTATAAGCGATATCAGGCTGGCGCAGATGGACTCCGACCTGCCGGCCGTACTGTATGTCACTTCCGACGCGCTCCTGTCCGACGGATTGACAAGCATCAACTCCAACAATTTAAGCATTCAGCAGAGCCTTCTGGAATTTGATCAGGAGAATACGGCAGGGCTCGTAATCCGGCAGGCCCCTCATTGTTATGAGATATACACGACACAGCAGATTGTAAAAAACATCACCGATAATTTCACGAACTGCCGGCTCCGGGCCTTTATCTTCAGCCGGACAGGCATCGAGACACAGATTGGATATGGGATTGGAGCCAACGTAATGAAAGCCCGCAACAACGCCTCCGCCGCCTCTAAAATCGCGCAGAGGAACCACAAGTCCTACCTTATCAATCAAAGCGAAGCTTTGGTCGGGCCGCTGGAGGCGTCTAACAGTACCGGTAATACGAAGGAAGTAACCCCCGGTATTCTTCAGGCCGCAAGCGATTCCCGTCTCTCACTTTCCACCATCCAGCGTATTCTCTCCGCCACGGAGATGCTGGGAACAAAAGAGCTAACCACACAAGATCTGGCCTCCTCCCTGCAGGTTACCGCCGCTAACGCAAATCGTTTCTTGAATACATTGTTAAAAAGCGGATATGCAGAAATCGTTTCCGAGAAAAAAAGCTATTCAAAAGGACGGCCAAGCCGCATTTATAAAATATTATTATGATGTCAGGGTCCCAAGGTTATCCAATGCATGCTTGCATGCAATTGGATAACTTTAGGATTTTGGGAGCACGAAGTGCGGAGAAATCTGTAGACATCAAAGTCAAAGAGTATTTTGACCCCAGCATCTTATTATAATAGACATTTCAGGAAGGGCGTTGTGCATTATGCATCAATTCCCTTCTTTTATTTTGTGCAATTAGGAGAATTGTGCTCCTGTATTACTAATGTATTTAATATTATTATTGAATTTATTTATTAAATAGTATATTATTTACTCATACTAAAAAACAAAAGATTCTCCACAGGAGGTAATTTCCCGTGAAACATTATGCAAAACAGGCATCTCTTTCCGATTCTCTGTACAAAAATGAAATCGTATCCTACGGGCTGGGAGCACTGGCCGGAACCCTTCCTCATCAATTCAAACTCCAGTTCGGGATGAGCTTTATGACCGATATAGCCGGGCTGCCTATCGCTGCGGTCGGTTTCTGGAACATGGTGCTATCCTTTTGGGACGCCGTCAATGACCCGATTATCGGCCGGCTGGTGGACCGTACGAATACGAAGCGCTTCGGAAAGTACCGCCCCCATATGATATTCGGCTCTATTTTCTGGGCTGTCACCATTCTCCTTTTGTTCGTCGTACCGCCGGGTTCTGAGCTTGTGCGGCTCGTCTACTATTTAATTGTGATGGCTCTCTTCTCCGTGTTCTATACACAATTTACCATTCCATGGCAGGCCCTCAACAGCGTAATGTCCAGAGACCCACACCAGCGGAACCTCCTGCTTGCCTCCCGCCAACTGGTAGGCGCTTTCGCCACCTCCGCAGTGGGGTTATTTACCATTCCCGTGGTGTCTGCCTTTCATGATGTTCGGGCGGGCTGGCTGGCCGCCGCCGCTATCGTGGCCTTTTTATGTGTGGCCAGCGCATTAGTTGCCGCCCGCAGCGCCCGCCGGATGGACTATCATAATTCCATTCCCACAAAAAAACATGCCACCTTCCGGGAACTGGCACAGCTTCTTTTTCACAACAAGGCAGTCCTGTGTACGGGGTTACTGCTTGGCTTTGTAAATATGGGCATCTCCTTCAATGCTGCCATAAGTATCTACTACCTCAAATATGTTGTCCATAATACAAGCATCCTTGCCCCTATCTCCGTGATTAAGATATTGTCCACTTTACTCGTTATGCCCTTGATGCCCGCCTTACTGCGCAGACTCGGAAAAATCCGTATCCTTTGTGTGAGCATGCTCCTTCAGACCGTATCGGCCCTGATGCTCCTCGTCCTGCGGGACGGGGCAGGATTACCTTTGGTTGTGATAATGAGCACAATTACGGCAATAGGCCTGACCTGCGCCAACACCTGCTGCTTTTCCCTCATTCCGGACTGTACGGATTATACAGAAGTCCACTATGGAAACGCCCATGCCGGATTCATCAACTCCGTCAGCACCTTTGTCCGCAAGTTCTTTGGCGCGTTCTCCACCTTGATAGTGGGCGGCTTTCTGGAACTTGCCGGTTATACAGCCGACGAGACTTCCTTTTCCGTCGTGAACACTATCGTAGACCTTAAAGTATGGATTCCCATTATATTACTTGCCGCAGTCCTGATTGTTGCCAGACAATTCCCTGCCCTGCAGGCAGAAACCAAAACCAGCCACTGATAAAAAGGGTATGCAGAAATGTCCCTCATTTCTGCATACCCTTTTGTCACGTACACACTTCCGGATACTACGTCATACTCACTATCACGGTAGGATACCCCGCCCGTTTCAACCGCTGCTCCATCTGCACTGCCTCGGCCAGAGTCATATAATCTCCCACCTGTACCCGGTCATATTGGCCACTGTCATCTATATACGCGGGGAAGTCCATCTCAATCAGCTCCTGAAGCAGACGGTTGGCATAAGTACTGTTCCTGAAGGCTCCCACCTGTACCCGGTAATGCATTTCATCTTCTACCGCTCCTACATTTAATGTATCTAATATGCCGTCGGCAATAGCCTGTGCGATATCGTTGAAATTATTGTCAAACAGCAGATTATCCGTGTCCGAATTAATAAATCCCACTTCTACCAGAACTGCAGGCATCCGGGTTCTTCTCAGCACGACAAGGTTGGGCCTTGCCTTTACACCCAGATTCACAAATCCCACCGTCTCCAGCTGCGCGTTAATATTCTGTGCCATCTCATATTTGATTCCCGACAAATCATAGACCAGACTTTCCACTCCCGAATATTGATTGGGCATGGGGCTCGAATTCCGGTGAATGGATACGAAGAAATCCACCCCCGCCTCATTTGCCTCCATGGCTTTCTGGTAAGGGGTCTCGTAGACATCCGTGGTTCTTGTGTATTCCACATCTATATCATTATTCTGTAAAATCTCTCCGATAGCCAGTACAAGCCGCAAAGTGTCATCCTTCTCCTGCCGCCCGTTATATACTGCTCCGGGATCGCTGCCGCCGTGCCCGGCGTCTAACATTATTGAATATGGCATAAGATTAGTTCCTTTCGCATCGTTCTATTCTATGATATGCGAACAGCGGCAGGAAGTGCAGCGCAGATTCCTGCCAGACTTAATATTAACAAAAAGAACCACCCAAACGGATATCCAAACACAAAATAGGACAGTTTCTCATTCATATAGAAAGATATCGCTGCCAAAATCCCGCTTCCTGCCGTCAGCATCAGCCCTGCCACGACCAGACAGTAATACAGGCCTTCCGCCTGCAGAAGCTTCCGCCTCTGTCTTTTCGTCATTCCCACGCTCTCCATAATATCCAGCTCTTTTTTTCTAGATAAAATTCCCGTAATCATGACATTAAAGTAATTCATCAGCCCGGCAGACAAAAGAACCGCACTGATACTCCCAAAAATCATGCGGTTTCCCTGAATATAGTTTGCCGCCTCCGACAAAAGCTCCGACTTGCTGATACAGAAAATGCCCGCCTCTCCGCGCTCACCTTCCATGTTGGTAACTTCAGCCGCTCTTCTTTGGTTCTCCCGAATGACAATCTCCTGAATCTCTGCCTTAACCGCCGGCTCTTTTTCCTTTTCCACTTCCAGCTCCATATAGAGCGTCTTTTTATCTGAAGGCAGCTTCTCAAAGCCTTTCTCACTGATAAGATAATATATGGAGCCTTTTGCGCCATGCCATGTCTGCCTGATTTCAGGGAACTCTTCTCCACGATTGTCAACATAACCGCACAGCGCAAACGCCTCTGACTGCTTTCTTGGAAATGTCTCCTCCATGGTATCACGCTCCTCCGGGTTCATCTTGTTCCAAGCCATCCATTCTTCCTTTGACCAGAGCGAAGTAAAATACACCGGTTCCCCCACGCTTTCTGCCGCCATCACTTCCTGCTCCGGGGATAATAGATGGTCGTGGAGAATTACCACACCGGTGCCATTTTGCAAGCTTTCCATGTCCACCGACAGTTTATTTTCTTCTGCATATTTCTGGAGTTCATTGATTTCTTCCTCGCTTAATATCTGGATTATATCCGCTTCAAATCCTTCCACCATGGCATAGTCGGAGCTGTAACCCGTACCTTCCTTTTCAGCCGCTTTCCCATTATAATCATCCTCTAAAGGCCGAATCCCTTTCCGGGAAACCGTGGAAATCATATAGGCCCCCTCCATAATATAGGACTTTGTCCTATCCACTCCGTCAAGCTTTAGCAGTTCCTCCTTGACCTCCGTGGAAACAGGTTCGAACTCATCATATTCGTTCCCATATAGCAGACAAAAATTATCTCCCTCTGTTTTCATGGGGTCTTCTCCTGCATCCCGGGATTTATATTCCATGCCATATCCCTCTTCCTTCCCCCACTCGCTGAATTCTCCGGAAATCAAAAAATCCGGGCGTTTTTCAATCACATGCATATAATCGCTGCCCTTTGTAATGACAATCGTTCCCAGAAAAGCCTCCATGCCGAGAAAGAGAGAAAAAACGGTAAGCAAGAACCGTCCCTTCTGTCTGGTCAGGTTTTGCCATGCCATATACCACAGCTCCAGCTCGGCGCTCCTTCTTTTATAGTTCACTCTTTCCGGTTTTTGTCGCACTTTTGCCTTATTACTCGCCGGAATTGTATAATCTACACTTTCCACACAAGATATATTTACGACACGGTAAATGACTCCCGCGGCGGCTCCTGCCGCAAGAACCACGGCAAATACTGTGGCGGCGCCAAGAATCTCCGGACGGAATATTTCAAATCCCCCTGCACCGCCATATCTGCTTAAATACTGGCTGCCCAGAATTCTTGGTATAGCGAAGTGCAGTACGAACGTAGAAAGGGAAATCCCCAACACTACTCCCGGAATTATGGCACTTCGAATCTGTCCGAAATATATGCTGCGAATTTGCTTTTTTGTTGTGCCTATCGTATGCAAAAGTCCCATCTGGCGAATATCTCCCGCCATAGAAATATGCATCACATTATGTACCAAAAAAAACATGCCGCACAAGATTACAAGTGCCCCCAGCACAGCCATGCCGTAACCTCCTGCCATCCGGCCCACTGCATCGTATGTAAAAGTGTTGCCCGCGGTTATTTTAATGTTTGTGCCATCCTCCTGCAAATCTTGATACAGCCTTTGCTCCACTTCCCTCCAGTCCATATTGTCGGACTGGCAGATCAGCATATTCGCATTTTCCCGGATATCATATCCCCAGGCTTTATATTTTGCCTGTGAAATATAGCTTGTCCTAGAGACTGTCCGGCTGTCTGCATAATCTGTATACCAGCCGCTGAGACGAAACGTTTCTTCCTCCGTGCGAAACAGTCCTAAGTTCACCGTAAGCGGAATCTCCATCCCTGCTGCCGGCTCATGGATTCCCATGTCTTTCAGTGTCCGTGCCGAAAGCATAATCTCCTGCTCCTCCTCAGGATAATGCCCATGAATATCTGTATAGGCAGGTTTGACCATCTTCTCCCACGCCAGCTCATCCAACACGCGAATCCTGCCGGCCTCTTTTCCCTCGAAAACAGCTTCTCCCGCAGGGGCATATCTGCCCAACGATTTTACATACGCAAGTGTGGACGCCTCCTCATACTGCCGCTGGCTCACATTCGCGACTTCTACCGAAGCTGCCGTCCCGGCCGCCCTTACTGCTCTCAAATATTCTGCCTTCACCTTGCCAAAGGATATGCCAAATACCATAGTCAATGTGACAATGCACAGACAAACCGCGCCCGCAAGAATGCGGTTCCTTCCTTTATTGGATTGCCCAAACTTTTTTGACAACATCCGAATCACGTCTTTATTGTGACTAGGGATAGCACCGTTTCCACTCATGACTTACCCCTCCCGCCCGCAGATTCGGCCATCCGCGATTCGTATGACATAATCAGCCATCTGCGCCACTTCCTCTTGATGTGTCACAACGATTACCGTTTGATGAAATCTTTCTGCGCAGGCTCTCAAAAGCCCTACTACTTCTACGCTTGTCTCCGAATCCAGATTTCCGGTAGGTTCATCCGCCAGTAGAATGGCTGGCTTTGTCATAAGCGCTCTCGCGATTGCTACTCTCTGCTGCTGACCGCCGGATAATGTCCGTGGCAGACGCTGTAATTGCTCCTGAATCCCAAGAACGCCTGTAATCCCCTCCAGCAGGCCGCTGTCTATATCGGAGCCGTCCAGACGCAGGGGAAGTACTATATTCTCGTATACACTTAGCACGGGAACCAAATTGTATTGCTGGAATACAAAACCGATATTTCTCCTGCGAAATACCGTCCGCTCCTCGTCCCCCATATCCTTCAGACTGTTTCCGCGAATCCAGACACCGCCCTCAGTGGGCGTATCCAATCCTCCCAGCAGATTTAAAAGCGTGGTCTTTCCACATCCCGAAGTTCCCACCACCGCGGCAAACACGCCCTCCTCCACAGAGATACTAACACCGTCCAGCGCATGTACCTCATAAGTATCTGTCCTATAATATTTTTTTAATCCGACCGCCTTCACCATCTCCATAGCCAGTTTCTCCTCTCCTGCCCTACCAAACAAGTATAGACGGTAAATCTAACAGACTTCTAACAAACGAAAGGAAAACTCATTTCCATCAGCAGTCCCTTCTCCATCCGCTTCGCCGCCAAAAAACCGCCATGCCTGTTCACGATTATTCTGGATAGATAGAGGCCGATTCCGTACCCTTGCTGGACAGTCACACGTTTCCCTCTGTAGAACCGTTGAAATATTAGATTTTCTTCCCCTGCTTCAATTCCGATTCCATAATCACGTATCCGTATTTTCAGAAACATTTCATTTTTTTCCATGGATACTTCTACCGTATCTCCGTTCTGACTGTACTTTACCGCATTATCAAGCAGATTGTAGATTGCCTCGCCCAGCCAATTGGGGTCATGAAGATAAACAGCCTCTTTAAGCAGTGTGATTTGGAATCGGATATCCTTCATCTCCGCCTGTCCATATATCTGTCCCAGCGCATTTCTGACAGTTCTCAGTATATCTCGTTCCTCTTTTTTAATTGGGATTACTTGCTGCTCCAGCCGGGACATTTTGATAAAGTTCTCCACCAGAAAGTGTAATTTCCCCGTGCTTTCTTCCATGGCTGCAATATATTTCAAATGCTTCTCTGCCTCTTTGCCGGCACTCTCCCGCAAAAATCTTAGATAGGTTTCCATATTTGTAAGCGGCGTCCTCATCTGATGGGCAATCTCAGTAATTAACTTCTGAATACCGTCGCGGCTCTTCTCCGCATCGTCTCTTCTCCCCTGCATCACTTCCTGCACCCGCACCAGATAATGCTCTGCCTTTGCGCACAGTGTTTCCTCCCCCGAAGCTGCGGCCTCAATCCGCTTTTCATTTAAAATGTCTTCCGCCATCTTCACAATCTTTTTTAATTCCTGCCCACGGTACCGCCTCTGCAGTCCATACATTCCACCGGCACCCAACACCACTCCCAACAGAACGCTCGTCCCGATTACTAAATACATGTTATTTTTCCCCCATCCGATAACCAAGGCCAAACACATTTATGATATAGGTGGATTGTTTTACGTCTGGCTCTATCTTCTTCCTTAACCGGTTGATAGTCACACTGACCGTATTATCTACCACAAACTGCCCGTCCAGCCCCCATATCTTGTCCAAAATATTCTCTTTTGTCAGCACCTGATTTTGATTTGCCATCAGATATTCCAGCAGCTTGAATTCCTTCGCCGTCAACGGAATCTCCCTTCCGTTTATAAAAGCCTGTTTTCTATCCCTATATAGGACAATTTCCCGGAAGGAGAGCGTCTCTTCCTTCTTCCGCCTGAGCACTACCTCAATTCTTTTTAATAATACCCTCATAGAAAACGGCTTTACCACGTAATCATCCGCACCGATGTCATAAGCCGCCAGCATCTCCTGTTCCTCATCTCTGGCAGTCAAAAATAGGGCAGGAATATCACGCCTCTTCCGTATCTCCTGATACATGCTGAGTCCGTCTCCGTCCGGAAGACCGATGTCCACGAGAAGCAGCTCAGCTTGCTCTCCAATCGTGGACAGAACCTCTTTCTTTGTATGTGCGCATATGGTGTCATAACCGGCATCACGCAGAGCGATTTCCAGTGCCTGACTCAATAATCTGTCATCTTCAACTATCCCAACTGTCATATTTTTTCTGCCCACAGCTTCCTTTCTCTAATCTGTATAACTTCTCAATCTATCAATGACGCTTTCTCCCACTGCCTTTTTATACATGAAAAGGGGAATCACGATGCACACCGCAAAGAGCGCCGCAATACATGCCGCCAGCTCCAGCGCTGGATATGTAAACGCAAAGTACGCAATCCTCTTCTTCATCAACATTTTCAGTCCAAACAACGCCGCGCTTCCCATAACCACGGTCGCCGCCGCAACAATCACACTATAGAATACTCCCTCCAAAAGTATCATATTCTGCAGCTGCTTTCTGGTGAGCCCGATGCTTTCCATAACGGCAAATTCCTTCCTGCGCATAGTCAGGCCGGTCATCGTCACATTTATATAGTTCACCAGCCCCATCAAAATCAAGATTGTGCACAGCACGCCCATAACAATTCTGGACGCAGAGATATAATCCCTTGCCGCCTCCAGCATATCCGACTTTGCCAGCATATACAGCGACTGGTTCAGCAGCTCTTCCCCCTCACTTTCCGCCCTGATCTCAAGGCTGCGGTTGTTCGCCTGCACCAGATTATTTAAACGGATTTTTAAAAGCGGTTCTTTTTCCTCATCCACATCAAGGGTTATGCCGAAAGTCCGGTCGGCCAGTCCTGTATTTTCAAATCCCTTTTGACTGGTGATAAAATAGAGGATTCCGGGGCCATTCCATGTTCTTTTGAACGGGGGAAGCCCTTTCTCCTTAAAGTCCAGATATCCGCTTAAGGTCATCGTTTCTGCCTTATCCTTGTCAAGATTATACACTACAAGAGGCATCCCGATTGTCTCACGGCTTTTCTCCGTCATTATCTTTGAAAGACTGTGATTATGCATGATAATCAGTCCCTCCCCGTTCTTCACCGCATCCACATCGATGTAAAGATTCTTCTCTGCCGCGAGCTCGCCCAGCTCATCCAGATACTTATCCTCAAGTACCTGCACTACCATACATCTGTCCGCCTGTTCATTCTCCGCTTCCCCTATGTCGAACCCTTCCGCCTCAAAACGGATTGCGAGTGCCTTCTCGCTGCTCGAAACTCTTGCAAAGCCTCCGTGCATAATCTCACTGTCTTGGATACCGTCGAGGCTGAGAATCTCGTCTCTTAAAGCCGGCTCAAAGAAAATGTCCTCGTCCTTAGACTGCTCTGTACTCAATGCGGACATATGAGAATGTATCGTGAAATCCGGATTGTTGTAATCAATCTCATGGGTGGTGTCCGTACCTTTCGATATCACCACCGCCCCGAGAGATACAGTAATGCCAAGAACAAGTGACAGCACCGTGATTATCAGACGTCTGCGGAAACGAAATATATTCCTCCACGCCATACGGAAAATGCTTCCCCCCTCCGTGCTCCTTCGCTCCTTTTTCCCCTCCGAAGCCGTGCGCTCCATATATCTGGATGCCTCAAGGGGAGACATCTTCACGACTCTCCTCATAGCAAATGCCGCACTGATAAAGACGACCGACGCACCGAAGAGATTGGCGCCCACCAGTATCCAAGGTCGGAACGCAATCATAGCCGAGGCTTGTCCCAGTCCCTTCAGGTACATATCGGAGAGCAGCCTTGGCACGACAAACAGAATGAGGATACAGCCCACCGTGCTTCCAATCAGGCAGCCCGGCAGCACGGTGTATGCGACTTGGCGGTACACGATGCTTCTCAGCTGCTTTTTCGTCGTCCCCAATGTCTTCAAGAGGCCATATTGTCTAATATCCCGGTTCAGAGAGATATGCAGCACATTGTGCAGGAGCAGGTAGGCTCCTCCTAAAATCAACAGCATCAACGCGAACGCGGTGTCAAAACCTCCTGTCATTTCATAAATCACCTGACGGGTCATGGCAATGCCACCGATAAACTGCTGGGTGTCATCACTCATCGGAACATCCCTATATAACAGATTTTCAATAAAATCGTCCACAATCGTATCATTCTGCTGTATTAATAAGGTTGTATTGTACTCTTTGTCGATGTCCAGTGTGTCCAGAAAAGCTTGTGAGAAATAACCTTTCGGGGCTGCCGTAAGCGGGTCTACATATTCGGTATAATAACCTGACAGATAAAAGGCTTTTTTTAGATTCTCCCCGTTCACAAGATGAATCTCCACCACAATCTCCATACCCAATTGGGGTGTCTCAATTCCCAGTGCTTCTAACCCACGCACGGGAAGCATAATCTCATCCTCTTTTTGCGGGTATGCCCCATTGATGTCTGTGTACGCCGGCTTCTGCATATGCTGATATGCATCTTCATCCAAGACCTCGCATCCGAACGCTTCTGTATAGCCAATATCGACTGTCTCTCCGGTCTCCTTGATATAACTAAGATTTTTTATGATTTCGGCCTGTTCTTTCGAGGGACGTTCTAGCGACGTGTACGCCGCAGTTCCGGCAGTTCGTATATAGAGCAGGTAATCCGACTCAATCTTTCCTATGGAGAGGCTGAATACACCGAACAGCATGATAACTACAAAAGCCACTGCGGCGGTGAGGATTTTGTTCCGTCCCTTATTGTCTTTATAACTTTTTTTAGCAAGTAGGGCAATTACTTCTTTATTGTTATTCTTCATGTCCGCCACCGCTTACCTTTCCGTCCTCAATACGGATAATACGGTCGGCCATCTGTGCAATGTCCTCATTGTGGGTCACAACAAGAATCGTCTGGTTGAACTGGATGGCGCTTGTTTTGAGCAGCCCGATTACCTCCGTCCCCGTCTTGGAATCCAGATTGCCGGTAGGCTCATCCGCAAGTATTACGGCAGGCCGCGCCACCAAGGCCCTTGCTATGGCCACCCTCTGCTGCTGCCCTCCCGACAACGTGTTCGGCATACTGTAAAGCTTTTCCTTGAGCTTCAGGCTTTCTATGATCTGCTCCAAAAAGTTCCTGTCCTCCCCCAGCCCGTCCAGCTTGAGCGGCAGCGTCATATTTTCGTGCACATTCAGTATCGGCATTAAGTTATAATTCTGAAACACGAATCCAATATTCCTCCTGCGGAATACGGTCAGCTCCTCGCTGTCCATGTCGGTCAGGTTCTTGCCCCTGACAATAATCTCTCCTTCCGTCGGGTTGTCCAGCCCGCCCAGCATATTCAGCAATGTCGTCTTCCCGCTGCCGGAAGACCCCACGATTGCAATGAACTCTCCCTCTTCTACAGAAATATCAATTCCGTCCAAAGCCCTGATCTGGCTTGATGGGGTATTGTATATCTTCTTGAGTCCCTTCGTTCTTAAGACTTCCATATCTCCACCTCATTTCATGATTGATATTTCTTATTCTAGCATCTAATACTTACAAACTACTTACATTCATCTCCTTCGTTCTCCCACCGGCAGATAAACGGCAATCTCTAACCCGGGACTCATGCGCCGTGCTTTCACAAATCCGCCGTGTTGGAGGACAATTTCTCTGGAAAGATAAAGTCCAAGCCCGAAGCCTTCTTGTACAGTCACCCTTTTCCCTCTGTAAAAGCGCTGAAAGATAAGATTTTCCTCCCCTTCCATAATACCGATTCCATAATCCCGCACCACAACTTGCACAAACATCTCATTTTGTACCGCCCTAACATCAATATAGGAATCTTTTTCTGAATACTTCATGCTGTTATCCAAGAGATTATATACGGCCTCTCCTAGCCAGTTGGCGTCGTGTGGGACTTTTATTTCCGCCGCCTCCAGCCGAATCTGAATCCCTTTTTCCTCGGAAAGTGTCTTTGCCTGCAGGATACTGTTCAGCAGCGTATCACGCAGATACAAGGACTCCTTTTTTATCTGGATGATCCGGCTCTCAAGACGCGCCATCCTAATAAAAGCCTCCGTCAAAAATCGGATTCTCCCTTCCGACGCGGCGATTGCCTCTATGCAGAACTGTCTTTCCTCCTCACTGGCCTCTTCCTCCGCCAGCATCTCAAGATAGACCTCCATATTGGCAAGGGGATTGCGCAGCTGATGGGCAATCTCTGCGATCAACTTCTTAATCTCATCCTTTTCCCGTCCGATACGTTCTTCGTTCCCACGTATTTTATCCGACAATCTAATAATCTGATGTTGTATCTTTGATGGCAGGGTGTCCCGGCTCACCTCAGCCATCCCTAAATATTCTCCGCCGATAAGCCTCTCCAGATTCCGGGACAAGGCTTCCATTTCCTTCTTCTCTTGAAACATCACGTCCTACTTTCCAAATGTATAGCCAAGGCCAAATACATTTTTTACAAATATGGGGTTTGCCGTATCCGGCTCTATTTTCTTTTTCAGGCGGTTCAGCGTCACATTCACCGTATTTTCCTCCACGAACGCCCCTTCCTTATCCCACACCTGTTCAAGCATCATGTTTTTTGTGACTACTCTGCCCTTATTTCTGACGAGAAGCTCCAGCAGCTTGTATTCTTTTGGCGTAAGCCTGATTTCCTCACCTTTATAAGTGACCGTCATTCGTTTGAAATCCAATTTCAAATCCATGTAGACAAATACGCCGCTGTCATCCTCCGTCCGCCTGAGGATGGCCGCAATGGCTTTCAGCAGTACCGGCATGGGAAAAGGTTTCACCAAATAATTATCCGCGCCCATATCAAATGCTTGAAGCATGTCTGCCTCTTCATCTCTGGCGGTCAAAAAAATCACAGGAATCTGATTGAAGCCGTGGGCCTTTTTGCAGATTTCAAGCCCCTCCCCGTCGGGGAGATTGATGTCGATAATCATCAGGCTGAGGCTTTCATCAATCAGCCCCAGCCCTTCCCGGACAGTATAAGCCCTGCCTACCTCGTATCCTGCCTTCACAAGCGTCCGGCTCAGCGCCTCATTAAATAAATAATCGTCCTCCACGACCGCAATCTTTCTCATCTTTTCTCTCCTTTAGAACTTCAAAATGCAAACCGCCATCAGGCAGATGGCAGACAGCGCCAGTAAAGTAAGGGAAACACCTGCTTTTTTCTTGCAGCTATCCATAGATTCCCTGTCGCCCATGCTCATATTGGAAGGGTACTTTCTCCTCCCGAGCAGATACAACAAGAGTCCTCCGCTGCCCTCGCCGCTAAGCGCAAACATTCCCCAAAAGTGCGGATGCTTCAAGCCCCTGCTTTTTGCGTCGATAGACGTCATCCGGAACACCTGATAAGCCAATGTAACTGCTCCCAATAAAACAAGAAATACTAATACAACCATATACCAAGTCATGTGAAACCCTCCTAAATTTTTTTGATAATCTGATAAAATAACGCCGTCGTACTTAAGATAGCAATGGATGCACTGCCAGCCATCAGAAAACGGTTCTCTGCAATCCATCCGTTAAAAAACACAAATAGAACAACTAAAAAGGCGTTTATGCCTATCGCCGTCAGCAGCTTTTTGTTACTGCTCACGACGTCCGTACTTTCCTCCAAATGCTTCATCATATCATCGTCCCCTTTCAATAAGATATCAAGGCTGATGTCATAGAGGTCGCTCAGTTTAATCACACTTATAATATCGGGGTAAGACTTCTCGTTCTCCCAGTTCGATACGGTCTGCCGGGATACTGAAATCTCTTCCGCCACCTTTTCCTGAGTCAGCCCGGCCTTTGTCCGTGCATTTTTTAATTTACTGCCAATCTCCATAACACGTCTCCTTTCAATCACATCCTGCCATACTGTACGCAGATTGTCTATCAAACTTGTTTGACACAAGGGATTTTCCACTGTCAAAATTCTTTGACACTCCTGCAATCCTACGGAGATTACAGCAGATGGGGCTGCCTCGCCTCTCATAATTTGATAATAATCTTAACATAAAAAGAGGACTATTACCACTCTTGTAATAGTCCTCATAGGGTCAATCCTCTCCGCCCAAATACTCTTCCAGACAAATCCCCCGCTCATATATTTCCTTTGCGGCCTCTTTCCCTACATACCGATAATGCCATGGCTCATAATTGATTCCTGTTATCTTACTTTTATCTGTGGGGAAGCGCAGAATGAAACCGTATTTATAGGAGTTTTCCATCAGCCACCTCTGCTCTGGGGTATCCTCTTGTTTCTTATCGAGAATCTGGTAGCTCTGAGCCACGATATCCACCGCAAGCCCGGTCTGATGTTCACTGGTGCCGGGGACAGCCACCCATTTTGCCGCCTCCTTTTCTGCCTCTTCTTTTGAATATCCCTGTGCCATATAACGTTTTGTCTCGTTATCGTATAATGTTCTCTGTTTATCCCATGTCCTGTAGGAGGAGCAAATCATTGGCGACAATCCCTCGGCACGGGCGTCATCCATCATATTCTGCAAATCCGGATAGGCTCTTTTGTCAATAGCGTGCCCGTTGGCCAGCTGTGTTAATTCGACGGAAAAATTTTGATTCATGGCATTCCATGGATTTACAAGAATCATATTCCAGCCAGACTTGAAGGACGCGGTCACATTTCCCTGCGACGGTTTCGTCTTAGGCTCTGCCTTCAGCGCCGCCTGAGTGATATTCTGAGTCTGGTTTTCCCTAACGTTCATGCGTATTTTCCGTCCGAGCACGGTTCCTCCGGCTGCCACCGCACATATCAGCGCCCCGCAGCACAGCATTCTCAAACATCCGTTTCTTTTTTGTTTGCCTGTATTTCCTCTCATCATCTTCTGCCTCCTGAATCATATACATTGTTCTGTAGATGATTCTATAAGACAGGTGATTCCTTTTTGATTCGGATTTGTATCAAAATTGCATCATTATTCGGTTGCTAGATTATATTCTTCTACACGGTTGTATCCCACCGTTCCCTGACTGCCGAACTCAAACGAATGGACTTTTTGCTCTTTTTCATCATAGGTAGCCGCAAACACACTGATTATACTTTCTGAATAATAGGCAGCTACGCTGAAACGCTCTCCCTCCTCATCCACTGATTCCAAGCCAAGCTGCAGATACTGCAAGAATTTCTCCTCCGGCAGTTCCATTACCGAATATAAAGAATTTTCTCCCTCAAAAATAATATCGAAGCCATACAGTAAGAAGACATCAGTGTCCATATACGCGATGATATCAAGTCCTTCATACCTTACATGCATCTCCCATAGACTGACTGCTTCCTTCGGATTCTGAGACTTGATATAGGTTATCTTAGATACAGAAGCCTGATATACATCTGGGAACACTAATTGCGGAATGATTCCAAGACCTGTTAATTTTTCAAGCTCCTCCTCCATAATGCTTACGATATCCCGCTTCTTCTCATCAGAAACTGCGTCCGCCTGCTGCACTATCACATTGGGAGCTTCCCGGATTATACAAAGGCGCTCTCTTATATCAGAACTCTGCTGCGTTTTCTCTCCATCCCCCTCCTCCACCGGCAAGGAAGTGACATTGATACGGCCGAACATTCTGTTGTTTTTATACATCATAACTAAAATCGGCGCTGCCGCCACTGTAACCAACAGGCCAAAAATCGCAAGGACCCCCAGCCCTTGTTTTACTCTACTCATTCTGGGCCTCCTTCATAGTCACTGTCACACTCGTCCCTTTGCCCACAGCGCTGTCAAACGTGATTGTAAAATCGTGGAGCTTCAGTATTTCATCACAGATAGCAAGCCCAAGCCCTGCCCCTCCCTGCTTTCTGGAGCGGGATTTGTCCCCCATATAAAAGGCCTCTTTTATTCTGGAAAGCTCCTGCTTTTCCATGCCTTTTCCAGAATCACGTATGATTACCTGATAGTTATCCCCGTTCCATCTTCCGCTTATCTGCAGCTTTCCACCATTCTCCATAGCCTTTCTCCCATTATCGATGAGATTAAGAAATACGGTCTTCATCAACTCTGCGTCGAACGCTATGACAGCCTCTTCCATACAGCAGGAGAAGTGAATACCTTCTTCTGCAAGCTGGGGCCCTATCATAAAACTGATTTCATCAAAAAAGGTGCGCATATCCGTGGGAATAAGATTCACTTCCTGATTCTTCAATACAATCAAATTAAGAAGACGCATAGACAATGTTTCCAGACGTTTTCCTTCCGCAAAGATGTACTGCGCGCATGTATGTATCTGCTCTGCGCTCATCTTCTTCCTGCGCAGCATATCCGCATAGCCGATGACCGAGGTCAGGGGCGTCTTCAATTCATGGGAAAATGCTCCGACAAACAATTCTTTCTTTTGCGCGCTGTCCTCCAATTCATATATCTTTTCTTCCAGATTATCCGCCATCTTGTTAAAGTTACATGACAGGGCGGCAAATTCATCGCTTCCCCTCATATCGACTCTTCTGCTTAAATTCCCGGCCGCGATGTCCTGTGTCGCTCTTGTCAGAGAGACGACCCGCCGCATTAAAAGCTTAGAGACCACAAAGGTAATCATCCCTCCAATCAAAAGCATGCCGGCCATTACTTTTAAAAGTGTCTCATATTGTGACTTTTGATTATCAAAAATAAACGTTACTTCTCTTAGCATCTCAATATAAAAAGTGCTTCCCTCAAATGATGCCGGACGTATCAATTGGACATAAGCCCCCGCCTCTGTTTTTTTCATAGTCCAGCCAGCCTCATTCTTTGTTAAGGAGGCAATCAACTCTTTATCGAAAGTCTGGTCCAGCGAAGAAAACACTTCCCCACCGCCGGTGTCCGTCACTCCAAAGGCGATTCTCTGGTTCATATTATTGATGTCGATGGACTGGGCAACCCGGGTCAGTTTCTGCCTGATATCTTCACGTCCACCCTCGCTTTTACATTCATTCGCAAGAGAATAATAGACGATTTCTCCGTAGTCGTATGCCGTCTCTACTTCATTCTTCAACAGCGCATTAAAATTAGAGTCAATCAGAATATAGCCTCCCAGAGAAAAGCAGGCGGTGCAGATAAGCATTGTGGTGAAAAATATTTTCCAGAAAAACTTCAATCTTCCACCTCCAGACGGTAGCCTATCTTATAGACAGGTACGATACTTTTTTCCAAAGACAGCTTTTTCCGGAGCCGTTGTATGTGCAAGTCAACAGTCCGGCTGTCCCCCAGATACTCCTCCTCCCATACCTGTGCATAAATCTGGCTGCGATACAAGGCCTTATTCTTGTTCCTCACAAGCAGGACAAGCAAAGCAAATTCCTTTGCCGTCAGTCCCACCGGATTCCCAGCCTTTGTGACAATATGGGCCTCGGTATCTATCTTGATATCTCCGAACCCAATCTCTTTTGAAGTCTTATTGTAGCGCCTAAGTACGGTCTCCACCCTTGCCAGAAGCTCCATAATCTCAAAGGGCTTTGTTATATAGTCCTCCGCCCCCGCCTTCAAGCCCTTCACTCTGTCCTTCACCTCTGCTCTGGCGGTCAGGAAAATGACCGGCGTGTGATAATAGTTAATATACTCCAGCAGTTCGTACCCGTCGATTTTGGGCAGCATAATGTCAAGCAGTATCAAATCAAACACCTGCTTCTCGATGATGTCTGCCGCCTCCTGTCCGTCATAGGCGCAGACACAGTGATATCCTTCGTCTGTAAGGCTCATTTTAATCAAATCAGAAATGGGCTTTTCATCCTCTACAATTAATATTTTTATCATTTCCCAGCCCCCTCATCGTTCATGACCAGCTATCTACTAAGATTTTACTGAATAAGTGTATCCAAGTTGTATCATTGGCTTAGTAAATAGGTGGGGTGGTATAATCCGGTAGGCTCATAAAAACAATCTTCCTTAAATTGAAATCCCAGTTTTTCTATCAATCTCTTTGATGACTTATTATCCGGATGATGCCCCGCCTGCAGAGCGGAAACTCCAAGCTTCGAAAAAGCATACCGGACAGCAGCCTCCGCCGCTTCCTGTGCGTATCCCTTTCCCCAGAACTCCGGGCACAGGTGAAATCCCATCTCCAAAATATCTCTTTTCCCACCGCATGGCCTGAATCCACAGCATCCGATAAATGCCCCGGTGCCCAGCTCAAAAAGCGGCCAATACTGTATCCCATACTTACCGTCGTTTTCGATTTCCGTTCTTAACCGTGCTTCAATCTCCTGCGCGGAAAAAGTGCCGTTGGCGCTTATGTAATGTGCCACCTCAGGGTTTCCCCAAAGCCGGCGTGCAAGCGGCATATCTTCTTTTTCCCACTTTGAGAAGCCAATCCGCTCCGTCTCCATGAAATAAACTCCGGCCACCCGGCTCACCGCACGCCCCTTATCCTGCGTGCTCTTATCAATTTTTTCCTGTTCATCGACCTGACTTTGCATACCAATTCCACCTTTATTTCAGAACGCTCATCCCGTCCTTTACTATGCGCTCATTATAGCATGCTTTAGGTTGATTTAAAATGGTAAGCATTGTAAGCTGACAGACTTGGCCTTATAATATGGCTCCATCTTTTACCGTGATGATTCGGCTGCTGCTTTTTGCCGCTTCTGGAGAATGGGTGACCATGATAATCGTCTGACCATCATTTTTGTTAATATCCTGTAAAAGTCCCATAATCTCTGCCCCGGTCTTACTGTCCAGATTACCGGTAGGCTCATCCGCAAATAAGATTTCCGGCCTCCCTATAAGCGACCGCGCAATGGCCACCCGCTGCTGCTGCCCTCCTGACAGTTCCCGTGGAGTATGCTTTCTCCTGTCCTTCAGTCCTACGACTTCCAATATTTCTTCAAGCCGCTCTCTATAATCCCACATCTTACAACCGTCCAGAAGAAGAGGCAGCATAATATTCTCTTCCACATTGAGATTGGCTATCAGATTATAAAACTGAAAGACAAACCCGATTTTCCGTCTGCGCATCTCACTCATCTTCCGGTCATCTAATTTTGAAATATCAGTTCCGTCAATATATACGGATCCGCCTGTCGGTGAATCCAGACCCCCCAGAATATATAACAGTGTACTCTTGCCAGAGCCGGATTCCCCCATAACAGACACAAACTCTCCCCGCTGTACTTTTAATGATATTTCTTTTAAGACACACACAGGCGCCCCACCCACTTGAAAATTCTTCGTGATATCTTTCCCTTCAATCACGGTGCTTGTTTTATATGATTTCATATTCAATCCTCCTATTCATCGGTAATGTTATTCATATCTTATTTCCTCGACAAGCTTCATGCGCCTGCTTTTAAATATAGGTATGAAAGTGCCTGCCAAAGTGACGGCAATCCCCATAGCCCCAGAAGCGAAGAACATTGATAGCTCCAGCTCCGGAGCCATTGTTATCTTAGGCCCTGCCACGAGAAACACTGTCTTTATCTCTAAATAGGACACGCCTGCGGCTATGGCCGCCCCGATTACCCCGGAGGTAAAGCCTTCAATCAGCATGATACTTACATTCTGTCTATGGCTAAGTCCAATCGATTTGTACATGGCAATGGTCCGCCTCTTTTGTATATAGTTAATCAACAAATTGTTTATGACCCCCACGGCCGCCAGCAGTAATATAAAATAAGTCATACTGTGCATAGGTTTCAGGAATGCGCTAACCGTAGACAGCGCATCTTCATTAAATTCCTCCACTGTCCTGCTCCAATTAGGTCTGTCCGCAAACAAGTCCCTGATTTGCACCATGACCGCATCTGCGTCTTGTGCCGTGTAAGCCAAAAAACCGTAGGAATCCGCATGGAAGTCGGAGACTGCATAGTTAGAAGGCACCACCGCCTCCACATCTGTGGCGCGGGATTTAAAGCTTCCGGCAACACGGTAGTCCTTCTCCACCCCGTCTTTCGCCAAAGTTATGATATCATCTATCTTTACCCCCTTCTCTTTCAGACAGTCTTCACTCAATATGACCGTGCGTTCTTTCTCAAACGCAGCAGCAGCCTTCTTTTCCATATCTTTTGCCGTATAATTCAGTCCGAACATGGCACTATAGGCTTCCAGATCATCCGTCGCCTCCACTCTGGTGAACATGTCCCCCTCTCCTTTTATCTCATTTTTAAACACGTAAAGAGGCAGTATCGTTTTTACTCCATTCATCTGCTTTACCTGCTCTACAAACTCCTGATCCACCTCCCCGTCCGCAAAGCCCTGCAGTTCGGCATCCCGGAATACATCGGTAATATAAGTAGACACAAAATCTCCCACCACGCTGATTACGATAACTGCCGAAATACTAATAAAAAGCAAGGTGATATTCTGCACCGTGTTTTTGTTGGCTTTCATATTGCGCGCCGCAATCCTTCCTTCATTTTTAAAAATCAGTCCATACAACTGCTCAAGGCATGCGGCCAAACCGTCCACGACCAAGGGAATAATAATGATTGTAGACGCAATCATCCCCACGATAGAAATTCCTCCGGCTAGATAAAGCATGTTCCCCTCCGCCAGATGCGGAAGGATGACGGAGAGGATGAACAGGACTACACCAGCCGTCATAAGGAAACGTTTTGGTACGACTCTCTCTTCCACCATTCCCATGACCACATCCTTAACCGAAAGACGGCTTGCTCTCCGCACCGGAATCCACGCACTTAAAATAGACACAGCCAAGGCAACTAAAAACGATAAAAGAATTACCGGCACCGGCATGACTACCGGTATCTCTATCCCTTCTGTCAATGACTTCCCCAGCCCCCTCAGTATCAGTTTCAGAGCGAACATCCCGGCCGGAATGCCCAGCAGGCCTCCTACACTTCCATACAGAACACTCTCCAAAAGCAAAATACCTGTCACGGCCTTTTCAGTTGCTCCAATACTGCGGAATGTACCTATGGACGGCAGACGGTCCAATGTAATTACTTTATAACTGCTATAAATAATAAAGACACTCATAGTTAACGCAAAAAAACTAATCAGAAAGAATGGCATTGATTTTTGCCTTGCCCCGGCTTCTATCTGGATTTCATCTACGATCTGGGCCACCTGATACTTTTCCGCCGCTAAATTTTCATGCAGATCATAGAGCAGTTCTTCCGTGGAAATTCCGGCGGCAGGCTCCAGCAATATTTCACTGCCACCCCCTTCCCCACCCAAAATCTCCATCAGCGCTGAATAGGGAATAAGCGCGGTCGCCCCTCTTGTGTGCCGTAAAAACACAGTATCATAGGCCGCTATCTCCGAGACCGTGAATGCAACCGGCTTCTGATTTACCTGCAGCGTAACCGTATCACCTTTTTCAATGTGATATTTGGATGTAAAACGGTCCGGAAGGATAATCTGCCTCCCCGTAAAATCTGAGATTTGGCCGCCATCAGCCAGCCGGGGCGGATTAATTTTATTTAATTCATCTAGTTCTGCCCCGATCAAATCAACAGTTTCATAGTATCCCTTCTCGTGATAGAGCGCGGCCGACTTTAATACTTTCACTTTCTGGCCGGTAGATTCCAAATCGGGGATTTCATCCGGCGATATAGGCCTTGTTCCATCGGCGGGACTGACTGAAACGGTCGCACTTCCAGCCATCCCTATGGCCATTTTTCTCTGTGCGCTTTCATAGGAGGCACCGATACAAAAAGAAACAAACAATAATGCAGATGACAAAAGTATTGACAGCATCATAACAACAGATCTGGCTTTTCGTTCTTTGACATTCACTAAAATATACTTGAGTATGATTTTCATTTTCCCCTCCATAAATTCTTTCATAAAATAAAAAGGCTGACAGCTATTACTCTTGATAATAAACTGCCAACCTTAATCTAATTTTTATTGTACCTTAATTAACCTTAATCAGAAAAAATGATATAAAACTCTGTCCCCCTGCCAGCCACGCTGGTGACCTGAATTGTCCCATTATGAAGCTCGATGATGCTCTTCGCTATAGCCATTCCAAGCCCGGTTCCTTCCGTCCTCTTTCCCGTGTCAATGCCCCGATAATAACGCTCGAATAAATTATCCATTTCCTCTTGGGACATCCCCTGCCCATTGTCGGAAACGATGATTTCGATTCTCCCGTCCTCCTGTGAAACCTGCATTGCAATCTCAGTTGTCTCATTCCCGTGTACGAACGAATTCAGCAGAAGATTGTCAAATGCCCTCTTTAACAAATTTTCGTCAAATTCAAAAAGTATGATATCTTTTTTGCTTTCAAAGTTTATCTTACGCTCTTCGTATTCTGGCATATTGAGAATATCTATTACAAGTTCCTTCAAAAAGCGGACTATATCCTTCTCCTGCTTATTGACAGGGAACATTTCATTTTCCAATTGATATGTGAGTTTCAAATCATCGAGCAGGATTTCTATGTGCCTCACATTTTTCAATATAATTTTGCCGTAGCGCCGACATGGAAGCGCCGTATCCTCGGGGCTTTCACATAGAATTTCCGCATACCCTTTGACCGGTGACAGAGGCGTTTTTAAGTCGTGGGTGATATTCGCTATCCATTCCTCCCGGAGCCTTTCCGTCTTCCTTCTTAGCCGGTCACTGGACTTTATTTCCCCATCCAGCGCATTTAAACTTTCATATATATTTGCAAATGTTCCTTCCGGCCTCACCGGTTGATAACTGTGTTCCGCGATGTCACCGATTGCCTCGGACATCTTTTTCACGGTCCGTGCAGTGTAAATTCCATAGACTGTGCCAATCAAAAGAATAGCAAAGGACAGTACACCCGCCATGACGAGCGCCATTGTCTTTCCATCAGAAAAACGTTCCCCATTCAGATACATGGTAACCTTCTGAATCCTCATGGGAAAATACAGCAGGTACGTATAATCACGGTTTTTAAATGATATGGTTTCCACAAAAGTGCTCCATCCGCCTTCCGTCCTCCCCGTTTGGATTAGATTCAAAAGTTCGGCATGGGAATAGGACTCACCCGCAAATGACGGCTTTTGGTATCCATAGACCTCACTTCCCGTCCCGTCTAAAATCTGCAGTCCAATCTGCTCATCCTGCAAAAACTCTATCCCCTTCTGACTGACTTGAACCTTTTTTTCCGAAAAAACAATTTGACTTCCAAATTCCTTCGTGACACTCTGAGGCCAATCACTTTTCCGTATATCTCCTTCAGGACCTTTAACAAGAATCGTCGACAGTACAAGCACAACTGCCAAAGTAATCAATCCCATAAAAGCGAGAAAAAGCAATAAATAAATGCGAAGCATACTTCGATAGCTTGTTTTTTTCATTTAACCGGCCCTCTTCTTTAATTTGTACCCAAGTCCTTTTATTGTCACGAGCTGTCTTGGAATTGACGGATTGTCTTCAATCTTTTCCCGCAAATGACGGATGTGCACCATAATAGTATTGTCACATATACTGCTGTATTCTCCCCACACCTGCTCATAAAGCTGTTCCTTGCTTATTATTTTATCCGCATGTTCCATGAAATAACATAACATCATAAATTCCCGCCCAGTAAGCTCTAATTCCCGTCCTTCCTTATAGACCCGTCCGCTGTCTTTGTCCAAGGTGAGCGGCCCGGCACTCAATACTTCCTCCAAGCCCCTTTCCTCGCTATGGAACTGCTGCCTCCGCAGCTGCGCCTTAACCCTGAAAACAATCTCTCTGGGGCTGAATGGTTTCGTTATATAATCGTCCCCGCCGCTTGACAGGCCTAATATCTTATCGATATCGTCATTCTTTGCTGAGAGGAAAAGTATGGAGCAGATAGAGAATTCCCGTATTTTTCTGCAGACTTCAATCCCGTCGATGTCCGGAAGCATAACATCCAGTACGACAATATTAGGCATGAATTCCCTGCATGATTCCAACGCCTCAATGCCGGTATAGGCTTTTTCAATCAAGGAAAATCCATCCTTTTTCAAGACCTCTTCCATTAAATCTACAATGTCCTTTTCATCATCTACAAGTAAAATTTTATTTTCCTTCATATTCATCTCCCTGCATCATTCATCACATTATGCGGCCCGACAGTATGACCTCCCCACCTGCCAAACCATAGCGTCGACAGAAACAACGAAGCCCATTGTTTCCATATCTACAGACCACTTCACGCCCACATAGAAGCACACTTCATATAATAGCATATTTATCGCTGAAAAAAACAGCAGAAAGAGTAGTTTTCCCATATATACACTTGTCCTTGACCCAATCGGGCCAAGCGTATTTTGAATACCGTTTATATTGATGTCCAATTGTAAGAACACAGATGCAGGACAATCATTGGAGTACGCTTGATTTTGATAAAATTAGAAAGGAATTCTTTTCTCATCATTTGCGGTACACCTGTTTCCTATACCAGTGTGAAAACAAGACAGAAAGAGCGAACGTGAAAAGTAGCGCAGTAAATATCAGAAGTACACTTTATCCTAAACTTAAAATCAATCTGGAATCTTCTGGAACCAATAGACCGTTTGTCATAACTCCAAAAAATGCCACCATGATTCTGGCAGGCCAGCTATGTGGGAAAATCCAATCTTTTGCTCCAGATTTTCGTCTGCGCCAATTTTATTTTAATATAAGAAAGAGCCATTGTATATGATGCCTATGTCATTGGCAGCCTGCTGTATTTCACTTAAAATATGACTCGATATAATGACCGATATGCCAGACGACGCGAATCCCCTGATCATAATTCTCAGTTCTTCCAGCTCAAAGGAATCCAGCCCATTTGCCGGCTCATCCATAAATGGGGGTATCCCTCCCACATGTCTTGTAAACACTGGGGTTAACAATATACAAACAAGTGTACTGTGTAAGTTTTTATTTCATTAAATAAATATCAATCTCTTTGCGCCGTGTATTTCTCTTTCCCCGGCACATTTTGTAGTGAACACACACAAGGCCGGCATCTGGCTGGATGTCGTCACAAACGCGCCAAAAGTTACGGAGTATCATTATCTTCCGCTCGGAATCCTGACACGAGGCTTATGCCAAAAAGCCTGTTCAGAATAAAGGGGGGGTGTTCGGACTCGGCATGAGATTTATTTTCTCCCAGCGTGTGTCTTTTCTGGCGGCTTCTTCTGGTACGCTACTCCAAGCGGAATGTACCCTGTATCTCTCCTAACTGTCATCCCAAAAAATTATAACCCTAACAGAGTCTATTGAGAATTGACTGTATAGAAAAATATTGCCATGCTTCTTTCAGCTATACGGCAATTTATCTACTTTTTCATCACCGCCTCCCAATAATCTCATTAAAAGTCGAGAAATTTATGGATACAGCAAACACAATCTAGTGCAAAAGGTTTTTGTTTGTGATATTATTTAAGTAAGTCATATCAAGGTACTTTTTTAGGAAAAGAGCAGATAAGAGATGTCAGAAAAAGTCCGGCAGGCACTTGCACAGAAACCGGAAGATTTTATGAATATATAAAAGACCCTCCATAATCTGTATTAAGTTTGAGGTAAAATCAGCATAGGAGATAGCCTTCCTTTTTTATTTAGTAAGGTTTTTGTTTGGCAGCTTGATCTTATACCAAAAGAACATGAGATTTCTTATATTTGTAAGCGTAAATAAATGTAGACTACATTTATAATCTGTCATGATTATCCAAATTTTTAATATCTGAGGAGCGGATATACAATGGAAAGCACCGAACAAGAACGGAAGGTAAAACCTGCCCTACTGGGAATAAAGATTGCTATTGTGTTCTTTACAGCACTTGCTATATTGGTTTTTGCAGCTTATATTGTGATTTCACAGAATGTACAGGATATGCTGATCGATAATACACTGAATCTGTTTAGCTCGATGGTGGAACAGGGTGTAACAACGATCGAGTATGAACTGCAGGTGGGGAAAAAAGACGCAGCAGACATGGCGGAAGCTTTTTCAATTTCTAATCGTGATGACAAAACAGTCACTTTTCCCACAGTTGATTCTGATCCAAATATAATACGCATGGTTTATGTCACAAATGATGATGTCACTGTTACCGATGAACAGCACTTGGATATAAGAGAACGAGCGGATATTGTGGAAGCTTTTTCTGGAAAAACCAGTGTCTATGGTCCATATTTTAATGAAGATAATGAATATGTGATCTGTTACTCTGCGCCAGTTGTCCAAGATGGTAAAGTTGCAGGTGTACTGAGCATAGAAAAAGATGGTTACTATTTTTGTTCTTTAATCCAAGAGATACAGTTCATGGGGACCGGAGAATCTTATATCATTAATGAAGAAGGAACCGATATTGCGGTAAGCAATCAGAATCATATAGAGTGGGTAGATGAACGGTACAATGCCGAAAAAATTTTAAATACAAAGGATGATCCTGTTACCCGGTCCGTTTTTGAATTGGAGCAGAAAGGGCTTAAAGGTGAAAAGGGAACCGGAAACTATTATTGGAATAATGGTTTATGTTATCTGGCATATGCCCCAATCCCATCCGAAGGCTGGGTTCTTTTAGCTGGTGTGAGGGAGGAGGAGTTAGTTTCGATGACACAGTCGGCCCTATACTCTTCCATCATAAAGAGTCCCATATTCAATATATGCATCGTGGTTTTTCTCATGCTTACCGGGATTATTGTCTATTGGATCGCTTCAAGTTTTAAGAAGACTGTTGCCATAAATAAGGAATTAAAGATTATTGCAAACTATGATCCCCTGACAGGTACATTAAACCGAAACAGTTTTCACACAGCAATGGATACTCTTTCTAATGAACAGAACAGTTCTCTGGCCTGTATCTATATAGATGCAAATGGCCTGCATGAGATCAATAACCATCTTGGGCATCAGGCAGGAGATAATATGCTTAGAACGGTAGTAGAGGTGCTGAGACGTGTCTTTTCTCCAGAGAACGTCTACCGTATCGGCGGCGATGAATTCGTAGTGTTCTGTCGGAATCAAAAGGAACAAGAGGTATATCATAAAAGCGAACTTGCCCGTAAGAATCTTAAGGAACAAGGCTATGAAATTTCCATTGGGATTGAATGGCGAGACAGCAACATTGATATTAAAAATATGGTCAACATGGCTGAAGAATCCATGAACCTTGATAAGCAGCGGTATTATCAATCGAATGGGAAGGAACGTCAAATCCGCGCACTTAACCAAAAATTAGAAAAAATGGTACTTGAAAAACAGGATGCCGATGCCTTTCTTGCCGTATTATCACCAATATTTAAAGGCGTCTATTTTGTTGATCTGGGAACTGATACTGTACGACACATATTTATACCTCCTTATTTTGCAGAAATGCTTGAAGAAGCAGGTGATGTATTCAGTAAGGCATTGACACTTTATGCCGAACAGATTGTCGCAGGCGGATTCCGAAGGGAGTTTAAAAAATTCTGTGATCTTGCCTATGTAAAAAAACAATTGGATATGGATAACACACCGGAACTTACCTACCCAAAGACAGATGGCTCCTTTATGAAGTTACGGATTCTGAAATTCAAAATATATACAGATCAGTGCAGGGAGACGCTCTGGATCTTTTCAGAAATAGAAGGTCAGATATAATTTGTGTCTATAGTAAAAATAACTCCTTTTTGGTAAGAATGAAGATATGGCCATTCTTATCAAAAAGGAGTATTACGTTTAAAGGATTCCGGCTGAAGGAAACGCCAAAACAAATTCACTTCCCTGCCCCTCGCGGCTGTTCACACGGACGAAACCATCACACAAGGTACAGACATGCTGGACAAGACTCAATCCGATCCCATAGCCGTCCTTGTTCAACTCCCTGATCTGATAACCGTGTTCAAAGATCAGTTCCTCCTCCTCCTCACTCATTCCCATGCCGTGATCCCGTATGTGGAGCAAAACGCTTTCATGCTGCTGCTCCAGAGCTACCTCGATCAAACTTCCATCGCCGTATTTAACGGCGTTGTCCAGCAGATTGTCAACAGCCCGGCGCAGCCATTGCTCTTTACCTGACATTTCATAAGAAGCGTCTTCATCAAAGTAAAAAATGAGATTGGGATAAACACTTCGATAGGTATCACATTCTTCCGCCGCAATCAGCGCCAGATCCACCATTTCACGGCTGGCGTCCCTATGTGCGGAGATGGTCAGGATATCATCTACGGATTGTGCCAGTTTCCCAATATCCCGTATCAACAGGGGATCAGAGGATTCATCAAGGCGGGATTTGATGAGCATGATTAGATTTTTTTGCTCGTGGGCAATAAAGGAATGGAGACGCTGCTGGTCCTTTTCATATGCGGAAAGCCGTGTATGAATGTTCTGATACTCCTCCTTTAGATCCGTTTCCCGGATGCGTTCAGGGTCCAATTCAGATAAATCCCGCAGATCACTGGCAATGATTCTGTTATGCCTGCGTTCTAGTGCGCGGAGGCAAAGCAGCAGCGCGCTGGAAAGTAAAAGGACCAGAAGACAGACAGCGGTAATCAACAAAGGAAGATATTGGAAAAAGGCTGAACGAAAATAATCATACAGCTCAGTTGAGGTGACAAAGCTGTCCATGACAACCTGTCCGCTTTGAGGGGCGTAGAACAGGGTCTCCGGCAGCCCACTGGTGTCTGCGCTTGAATTACGTACAAACAGATAGAAGCATGCAACAATACTCAGGCTTAATACAATTGTATATCCGGCAATTAAAAATCTGGTTTGCTTTTTTATTCCAGACATAGATAATACCCCTTTCCTTTCACGTTACAGAGAATGGATGTATCTCCTATTTTAAGCTTTTTCTTAATGTTGGCCATGTGGACTCGGATGACTCCGGAAAAGGGATCAAAATTTTCGTCGTAGACATGCTCTGCCAGTTCCTCATTGGATACAATGCGGGGATAGCAGCTTGCCAGATATTCTAAAATATCAAATTCTTTAGCGGAGAGAGAAATCTCACATCCCTTCAGTGTTACCCGCCGGGTGGCCGGATTCAAAGACAGTTCTTTGATGAGTATAACAGGGTTTGCCCGCCCCCGGAACCGCCGGATCACTGCCTGGATACGGGCATCCAGCTCTGCGAATTCAAAGGGCTTTGTGATATAGTCGTCACTGCCAAGCTGCAGGCCTTTGACCCGCTGTTCCAGTTCGCCCCGGGCGGTCACAATGAGTACAGGAACTGAGATTCCCTGATTCCGCCAGTCCTCCAGAAGTTCAAATCCATCTCTTTCCGGCAGGTTCAGGTCCAGCAGGATTACATCATAATCATTATCAAAAGCTTTCCGATCTCCATCTTCTCCATCATAGGCCACATCACATACATATCCAAAGCCGGACAGTTTTACCTTCATCAGGTCAGCCAGTTCGATATTATCTTCAATTATCAATAAACGCATCACAATCACCCACCGTTCTAAATTTATATTTATATAGTATACCACAGTCAATGTTTGTATAAAACAAAAATATAATCACTAAAGAGTCTGGCCTTGCCTCAGAATTAACATTGTCTGTGCTATACTGAAAAAAATCTTAAAAGAAAAGAGCGAACATGTTATGTATATTTTAAAAAATGCGTTTCAAAATCTGTACAGGAATGCGGGAAGGAATCTGCTGGCGGCCGGGATATTTCTGGTTATCATCACGATGAGCTGCGTGGCTCTGGTGGTCTACAACGATGCAGATAACATCGCAAAGCAGTACAAGGACCGGCTGAGCACGGAAGTGCTTCTGGATGTGGATGAGCGGAAGGTCGGTGAAGCCAGTGAAGACGATGAAACATTCAGACGGCCTGAACTGGCGGATGAACTGATCCGAAAAATGGCTGCCTCCAAATACCTGAAAAAGGCGATGTACTACGTTCAGATGGAGGCTGTGGCAGATGACCTGAAATACACCAGACCCATCGATTATGAGGATATGGAGATGCAGCGAGCAGGAGAAGATCGCGTAAAAACCCGTGCCCCCCAGTACTATCTAAATGGGTTCGAGGATGTGAGCCAAGCGGAGCCATTCCAAAGCGGAGAGGCCAAACTCGCCGAAGGCGGAAGGTTCCCGAAGGAGGATAACGAATGCCTGATTTCCGACACACTGGCTGAGCTAAACAACTTGAAACCCGGTGATACATTCCAGACGAAAAGCATTTACCACACGGACAAGCAGGGGGAACCACTGGAAGAAATGACTCTCAAAGTCAGCGGCATCTATCACCGGGAATACAGCGAAGGCGAAATGGACCGCGACGATGAGATTTTTACCAGTTATAAGCTCCTGATCGATCCACGTTATACGTATGAACCCGTATTTTATACGAAATTTTTCCTGAAAGACCCAAAGGATTTGGATGCCTTTGCCCGGGAAGCCTATGACGCCGGTCTCTCTGAATACTACAGTCTGAGCACTGATACGGTCGCCTACGACACTTTTGTAAAACCCATTGAGCAGATGTGCGTGATCTCCATAATCTTCCTGTGGGTGGTTCTGGCGCTGGGGGCCGCGGTCCTAATCATACTCTCCGCGTTAGTAGTGAGGGAACGGAAATATGAGATTGGTGTTTTGCGGTCTATGGGCATGAAAAAGAGTAAAGTTGCAGTGCAGCTGGTTCTGGAATCTGCACTCATCATGACAGTCTGCCTGATCCTCGGCATTGCCCTTGGCAGTCTGCTGGCCCAGCCGGTCACCGATATGCTGCTGGCAGACCAGATGTCTCAGGCTATGGCCGGACCCAGCCTTGCAGGCAGTATGGGCGGCGCCTCTTTTGGCGGGCTGGCTACAGACAACAACCCTATCACGCATATCAATGCCGCGCTGAGTCTTACCACCATTACAGAGCTTACAGGCATCGCCCTGATTCTTACGGCGATTGCAGGTGCGGTCAGTGCAGTCTGCGCGATGAAGTACGAGCCTATGCGCATCCTGCGCCAGCGAGATTGAAAGGAAGGAAGGAAACATGGCTGTTTTATCACTTAAAAACGTAGGATATACCTATGAAAAAACCACAAAGCCGGTATTTCAGGGATTAAATGCGGAGTTTGAGCCGGGCAGGCTCTACTGTATCGTGGGAAAATCCGGAGCGGGAAAAACTTCCCTGCTCTCCCTTTTAGCCGGACTTGATATCTGTACGGAGGGAGCCATCCAGTATGAGGGCGAGGATTTGCGCGAGCTGGACAGGGATCGGTACCGCGCCGAAAAAATAGGCGTTATATTCCAGAGCTATAACCTTTTGTTGAATAAGACCGCATTGGAGAACATTGAGCTTTCTATGTCCATCAGCGGAGTCCGACATAAAGACAACCGTACCTATGCACTGGCCCTTCTGGAAAGCGTGGGCATCGACCGGGAGACGGCAGGACGACGTGTGCTGGGGCTTTCCGGAGGAGAACAGCAGCGGGTGGGCATTGCCCGCGCCCTGTCCCACGAGCCTAAGCTGCTGCTGGCGGATGAGCCAAGCGGCAATCTGGACCGGGAGACAGAGCGGGATGTGATAGATATTCTGGTGGATCTGGCCCATGTGCAGAACAAATGCGTGATCATTGTGACGCATTCCCATAAGATCACCCGCTTTGCAGATGAAATCTGGGGACTGAACAAAGGCGGCCGTCTGGTTTACATGGGGAAGGGAGGTGAAGCCTGATGGCAGAAAGAAGAAGATATTATATGGGCATCGCCTGCTTTGTTATGGGTCTGGCATCTGTGGGACTCGGACTACTCCGGGAGGAGCATTTGACGGTACTTAAAAAAGCGGCGGCGATCTGCCTGGAATGTATTGGAATCGGTTAGGAGAAACATATGAAAAATAAAAAGCTTACAAAAAAAACAGCAAACAAACGGCCAAAACAAGGAATCCGGCTCTGGGTGCAGATTCTATTTGCTGCGCTGACAAACGGCTACGTGAATGGCTTTATCCAGTCGAAGATCTATACCGGGCCTACAAAAGCGCTCTGTGTGCCGGGACTTAACTGCTATTCCTGTCCCGGTGCTCTGGGAGCCTGTCCCATCGGTTCCCTTCAGGCAGTCATCGGCAGCCGTAACTACCAGTTCTCTTTTTACATCATCGGTTTTTTGATGGCTGTTGGAGCTTTGATCGGACGAGTGGTCTGCGGTTTCCTCTGTCCCTTCGGACTGGTCCAGGATCTGCTGCATAGGATCCCGGTACCAAAGATAAAAAAGCTGCCGGGGGAAAAATACCTGCGATATCTCAAATATGTCATTCTTGTGGTGTTCGTCCTGCTGCTGCCCATGTTCGCGGTGAACATCATCGGTCAGGGAGACCCCTGGTTCTGCAAGTGGATCTGTCCATCAGGCACCTTGCTGGGAGGGATTCCTCTGGTAGCGGGAAATCCCGACCTGCAGGCTGCCGTTGGCTGGCTGTTTGACTGGAAGGTCTTTCTGCTGGTATCCGTCGTGGTGCTTTCCATGTTCGTCTATCGGCCTTTCTGCAAGTTCCTCTGCCCACTGGGCGCGGTCTATGGCGTATTTAATCCTATTTCCCTCTACCATCTGCGTCTGGATGAGGAGAAATGCGTGGACTGCGGCATCTGCAAAAAGACCTGCAAGATGGGCATCGATCCACGGAAGACGCCAAACAGCCCCGAATGCATCCGCTGCGGAGACTGTGTCCGGGCATGTCCCACAGAAGCCCTTACAAAAAGCTTCGGCATTGGTAAAAAAGCAGCGGCGGCATCCTGTACAGGTTCATGTGCTTCCTGTGCCGGGTCGTGCGCCGGAAACTCCGCTCCAAAAGAAGGGCATAAAAACTGACACTCATAAACATATATTTTGAACAATTGAAAGGATAAAATAAAATGAAAAGATTATCTACATTATTTCTGGCCTTAGGCCTGACCGTTTCCCTTGCTGCCTGCGGCAGTCCCTCTGCATCCTCTTCCTCCTCTGAGTCCGCATCTGCGGACAGCGAGAGCACAGCACCGGATATAAACGATATGGTGAAAGAGGATCCTATCAGCGAGGAAGATCAAGAACTGATGAACCGCAGCGTCCGTTTCACAGCGGATAAAAAACTCAGCTATGATACATGGAAAAAAGTAATGGAACTGCCCGGAGTGGAATGCCCAAACCATATCTCAGGATATATCGACGATGTATCTTTGGGTGACAATAAGGATATGCTCCTCAGCGGAGAACCTGAGCTGGAGGAAAACGGGCTGTTTGTCACTTATGAGCTGACGGAGGGCAAGGTCCCGGCAGACGGTTCCACCGGAGGCTGTGTGATTCCTGCATCTATGGCGGAAAGTATGGGAAAAAAGGTAGGCGATAAGGTGACTGTGGATACGCCGCTGGGCAAGGCGGAGTATGAGATTACCGGACTGTACCGCTATAGCGAAAAAGGCAAGGTGGGAGGACTCACGGAAGAAAACGCACCGCTGTATGAAATCTTCGTAAATACCGAAGATATCGTAAAGCTGACCGGTACGAATAAAGACGGCTATTTCCTCGGAAACTCTGTCACCTGTGCCACTGCTGAGGAGGCGAAAAAGCTGGTAGAGCAGGCTTCAGCGATCTTGAAGGAGTACGACATGAAAGCAATGCTGGCAAGCGATTCCAGCGCAGAAATGACTTACGCGGACAGCAATGAACTGTTCCAAGATGTTGCACTGGACGGGACCGATCTGGACGGCAAAGCCCTGCCGGATGATCTGCTGGCAAAAGACGGTGTCACGATGGTGAACGTCTGGGCCACCTTCTGTAATCCCTGTCTGGAGGAAATGCCCTATCTGGAGAAACTGAACAAGGAATTTGCCGCTGCTGGGAAAAATTTCAAGGTCGTGGGAATAGCAGCCGACGTGATAAACGATAAAGGAAAGGTGGGCCAGGAACAGTTAGATCTGGCAAAAGAGATCGTGAAAAAGACCGGCGTGACCTATACAAACATCATCCCCGGAGAAAAGCTCCAGTCTGACATCCTGCCGAACGTGACTGCCTTCCCTACCAGCTTTTTCCTTAACGACAAGGGAGAGGTGATCAAAACTGTTATGGGGGCCACCACCAAAGATGACTGGGCCAATACAGCTAATGAGCTGTTAGAAAGCCTTAAATAGGGATGGCAAATGCCATAAAGCAATGCAAAAAATATACAGCATATTAAACCCCAAGCTCAGCTAAATGCTTGGTAATTACCATTTAGCTGAGCGGACGGCGCAAAACTGCGTTGAAAGGAAGCAAACAGATGGAATGTGATTTTCCCAACATTAGAACAGAAAATCTAGAACTAATTAGCATGTTGCAAGTCAGTGCCAGTAAGAATCTATTAGATGACCATTTTACCCTTGTGTGTGCCAGCGAGTTTTATTATGATTTAATTGGGTACACAAAGGAAGAGTACGAAAGGCTCTACCAAAATCAGTGGGATCTTTACTACGCGGCTGATAAACCGGAGTGGCATAAACTGCAAAAGACCATAGCAGATGCTTTCAGTGCTCATCAGCCCGGATATAAGCTTTTGTCGCGTATGCGTAGAAAGAATGGAGCATTCATCTGGGTCAAGCTGACGGGTACTTTCTCCGGTGAATCTGACAATGGGTATCCCTTAGTATACACGACGGTCACGGATGTCAGCGATATCATGCTTGACCGCTCTGAGCACTCTGCTGACTATGACGATATCCCTGGCCTTGTAGCGAGGTATCTCGTTCCGAAGGATTTGGATCTCAAGATTCTCGGAGCGAACAACCAATTTCTGCAATTCTTCGGAGACGATATCATGGAACCTGGTAATACTTTGTATCGCAGGGATTTGGAAAAAAATCTGGATGTTTTGGTAGCTCACCGGGACGAACTTCTAAGGGGGGAGCCAGTTTCCCTTGTTGCTCGGATGTATGGACAGCACGGAGAAGACGTCTGGTTTCAGACCAGCATGGCCTGCGTTGGTTGGCAGGGCGAAGATCCTATCTATCTCACGATTTTTATCGATATCACTAATGAGACAGAACTTCGCGAGATGCAGAAAAAACTAGAGAAGCAGGCGGAGGAATTGAAGGTCTCTCTGGAGTTGACAGAACAGGCGAGTCGGGCAAAAACGGATTTCTTCTCAAATATGTCTCATGATATCCGCACGCCGATGAACGCAATCATCGGTATGGCTAACATCGCTCGGTCGCATCTGGGAGACGATGAGAAGGTTGACAACTGTTTAAAAAAACTTCTTCTCTCCAGCCAGCATCTTCTTGGACTTATCAACGATGTGTTGGACATGAGCCGAATTGAAAATGGCAAAATGACTGTTAACCCTGAATCACTATCTCTGCCAGAGCTTTTGGAAAATGTGGTTGCAATCATGCAGCCGACCATAAAAGCAGCAGAGCAACAGTTTTCAATCCACCTGAAGGGCATTCAGCACGAATGGTTCTGTGCCGATGCTTTGCGCATGCGACAGATATTTATCAATATCCTTTCAAACGCATCTAAGTTTACACCGGCGAAGGGCTGTATCACGGTAGATGTAGAAGAACTCAATAGTGCAGACGCAGATACAGCAGTTATGCGGTTTTCGTTTTCTGACACTGGAATTGGAATGACGGAGGACTTCATCGCCCATCTATTCGACACATTTTCAAGAGAACGGAATAGTCAGGTGGCTAAAACGGAAGGAAGCGGTCTGGGGATGGCAATTACGAAAAGGTTGACAGAACTGATGGGGGGAACCATTGAAGTCCATAGCCAGTCTGGAAAGGGTTCCTGTTTCCAAGTTACGTTACCGCTTCTGACTGTGAAGGCACCGGATGACGGTGTATTCCCTAATCTAAAAATCATGGTCGTGGATGATGACCACATGATAGGTGAGTACCTGAAATCAGCGTTTGAGAAACTTGGTGTCTGTATAGAAAACGCAGGTTCGAGCATGGAAGCCGTCGCAATGCTTGAAAAGTCTTATCAGGAGGAGCAGATCTATGATGCGATTTTATTAGACTGGAAGATGCCTGAGATGAACGGGCCACAGACCGTCAGAGAAATCCGTTCCAGATTTGATAGCAACATACCAATCCTTATCGTCTCTGCTTACGACTGGGGAGATATCGAGGACGAGGCCAAAGCATCTGGTGTAGATGGTTTCATTTCCAAGCCATTATTTCGCTCCACTGTTTGCCATGCGCTCAAAAAATATGTGCTGGGAGAAAAAACTGAGAGCTTCCATCAGGAACAGACTCTCAAGTTTGCCGGACAACGCTTCCTGTTGGTGGAAGATAATGCGCTGAACCGTGAGATTGTAATAGACCTTCTGACAGAGGAAGGAGCCAAGATAGAATATGCAATTAACGGTGCAGATGGGGTTACAATGTTTAAGCAGTCGCCGGAACATTTCTATAATCTAATCCTGATGGATGTTCAGATGCCGGTGATGGACGGGTATGAGGCAACCAAAAGGATACGCGCTCTAGAAAGAGATGACGCAAAAAACATCCCGATTCTGGCGATGACCGCAGATGCCTTTGCAGAAGACGTAGACAAGGCCCAAAAGTCAGGAATGAACGGGCATCTGGCAAAGCCATTAGAAATACAGACGATGTATCAAAAAATAAGCGATGCACTACAAAGTTGACTGTGTTTTGCATGCAGGTGTATTTCTGAAAAAGCTTTGATTTCTTTATAAAATGCGGCGGTCACAGCTCCTAGCGTGTGCCGCCACTTTTTGTTATCAGCTTTCGAACTTTATTGCAGCAGGCAAAGCAAGCGTAGGTTATAGGAATACTCCATATATCAAGTTTTTATTTTTAATTATCTTTTCAAATGGAATAACACGTTCTTTGTTAATCACCATTATATCTTCTCCGGATAACCAAGGAAAAGTTTGTATCTTTACAACTGGTTCCAATGGTTTTATTGTAGATGCGCGTGACCGAATGTCGATTATCTTCCTCAACGTTATGACTACAGATAGTTTTTTTCTCTTCTAAGTTTCTGTCTTACTTCATACACATATTCTCTATATCAACTGTGTATACAGTAACTATATTCCATTCTTTTTAGCTCTATGCACTAGATACACGGCTAAAACTGTTACCCCAGTTTACATCCAGAACCAATAATTTTGATTTGCCTGAGCCGTTGGGCCCCAAAAGGCCGTAGACAGAATTCCTCCTTACAGACATAGATAACCCTTTGACCGCGTAAGTTTTCCTAAATTATTTAGAAACATCTCTTGTTTCAATGATGTGCTCGTTCATCACTACTCCCTCCATTTTCGATTTGTTACTATTATGGTAACAATCATTTTTAAGGATTTTATAAAGAAGCAGGAGAATAAAATTTTAGCCGCCCGCTATGCGCGGACGGCTCTGTAATGAAGTATGATTAGACGGCCTTTTTCTAAGTTAAGCATCCCTTACCACCACTCAACTACCTCTTCTATCGCTTTTCTCGGCCGGGCCTTCGGCGCTTCATCTGCATATCCCACCGCCAGCGCTGCCAAAAGCTCCCCCTCCTGTTTCAGCCAGTCATTTAATTCTTCATAAGCAAAATAAGTGTCGCATATCCAGAGGCTCCCCAGCCCTAGTTCGGTCGCTGTAAGCGTCATGTTTTCAATGGCTGCTCCTATAGATTGTGCGTTGCACAGTTCAAATATACGCTCTTCGGCCCCCAGTGGGCAGTGAATATCCTTTCCCAGCGTATTGACAATATAAATCACCACCGGAGCCTGCCGCATGATAGCAAGCGTATATTCTGCCCCGCCAATATGCTGAACGCTCTCTGGCAGAAGAGGGCTTTCTTTCTCCCTCTGCAGTCCCGCTTCCATCCTATGAAGCGATTCCTCCTTTGCCGCCCCTGTCGTCACGATAAATTTCCACGGCTGTCGGTTTTTGGATGACGGAGCCAGTATGCCTGCTTCCACAATCTCCTCGACCAAATGCTTCGGCACCGCAATATCCTTGTATTTTCTAACACTTCGTCTGTCCCTAATTACTGGTAACATACTGAATCACCTCACTTATCGTTGTCTGCATAGAGTCAGGAATCTCACTTCTGCCGGGGATGACTGCCTGCACCTCCCTCTTGTCGCCACAATCAGTGACGTCAAAAACCGGCTCTTCCAGATGCAACGAGGCAATGAGCCTGCGGTGAAGGGAAAGATACTCGCATACATCCTTCGTTCCCACATGAAAAATCCCGTCCAAACCATGCTGGATAATATACAAGATCCATTCTGCTATCTGTACGTCCGTGGTAAGATTGATAAACAAATTCTTGTACGTAGCTACTGGGTTTCCACACTTTATATCACGAATGAGCCTTACGAGCCTTGGACAATCTCTGCCCCACACGCCCGGAATGCGGATTATAACTGCTCGTTGCCCCAACAAAGACTGCAGCTCCATTTCACACTTTATCTTAAACTGTCCATACTCGGTTTTTGACTTGAGACAATCATTCTCAAAATGTTCACATTCCATAGCCGCGTCAAATACATTGGCTGTGGATAAAAAGATTAGTTTTCCTGCTCTCTCTGCCAAGTATTCCGCAGTCAGCCTGTGCATCTCCAACTGCTCTTCAAAATCTCCTCTCATACAGCTGATTACATAATCCGGCTCTGTCTGATTGAAAATATGTTTCAGAGTCTCACTGTCTCCAAGACTATATGGATACATTGTAATATCTCTGGCGTAAATCTCATTTTCCGTCCGGTATGTACCGTATACATTTTCATAATTTCTTGAAAGAACCTCTTTCACACGCCGTCCGATAAAGCTGCTTGCCCCCAGCACTAAAATCCTCATCTTTCTCCCATTGAACTCCTTTCTTTATTCATGACTGCCGTAAAATGCCTTCAATGCCTTTCCAATAAACATTGCGGAGCCGCCGCCGTGTATCTGATCCAGACTCTCCTGCATCTCCTTATTGTCCATATACATCTCGGCCGTCTGGAGCATAAATGCAGTCACGTCTTTCATCCGATAGAGCTGCTTTACCACAAAGTCCAACTCGCCTACAATCTGTTTTACTTCAAACGTAGTTACATCCTTGCCCTTCATTGACACAAGTTTTTTAATCACCTGTTCGTACCGTTTCGAATATGCCTCCACAATTTCAGAATTCTCCGGGGCTTTTGCCGCGTACAACGTACTGTCTTTATCCCCATACCACTCTACTACTTTTGCAAAATTCTTTTGTGCTTCTTCCCCCGACGCGCTTTCCACAAAATGTTTTTCAAATGCCTCCATACTCCCGTACTCTTGAACGAATATTTTCTTTTGCTCTTCCGTCATATTTTGAGACATTTGTTCATACATCTGCTCAATCTCTGCTTTACTGAAAACTTCAAAATCCATCTTGTTATCTCCTTCCAGAATGTCTTCAATACTGGCAATGATTCGCTCCAATCTTTCCTTTTTCAGTACCAGTATTTTTTTCTGATTACTTAGTAATTGATTTTTATCAAGATCAGGATTTCCCATGACCGCTTTGATTTCCTTCAGCGGCATGTCAAATTCTCTGAAAAACAGAATCTGCTGCAATTCTTCTAGTGCCTTATCGTCATAAAGCCGGTATCCCGCCTCACTGATTCTTGTTGGCTTCAACAGCCCTATTTCATCATAATAGTGAAGTGTGCGTACGCTGATACCTGTCAGATGTGATACTTCTTTTACTGTTTTCATCTATTGTTACCTCCTGTCCTGATAAATCAATCCTATCTCATCACGCAGCGTGAGGGTCAATAGATAAATTAAATTTATGCCTGCAGCCTTATCCTCGTATAATATTCTGCTTCGTCTTCGTGATGGATATAAGCGCCATTTTTCTCCTGTGCCCTTAAGGACGCAGGATTATCTTTGTGAACAGACATATATATCTCATCCTCCGAGATAATTTCCTTCGCCTTTTCTATCGCCAGACGAAGCCCCTCCGTGGCAAATCCTCTGCCTCTATATTCTTTTTTAATTCCGTAGCCAATATGTCCTGCCCCATCCCTAAGAAAATCATTCAAAAAATGTCTGATACGGAATAACCCTACAATCTGGTCATCGTCCCACAGGAAAAAATCCGTTTCCGGCACATATCCTTCCGGCAGTCCGATGCCCTCAGAATAATCGATTAATTCCGGAAGGACTTTGTTCATAAATTCTTCCTTAGAAATCCCAAAATAGTTGTTTGTAAATCCACTTTCATCCTCCGGCAGAGCTGTGATATATTCATATTCTTTCTCCGCGTCTTCCCAGTTTGTTTTTTTTAAATACAGCATGTCCATTCTCCTCAATCTTCTCACAGATATTTCATTTCTCGCATATTGTCATTCCCACAAATATTGATTGTGATTTGATGATTTCCCTTGAAAATACTAATGCTATCGCAGGCAAATTTTCCCTTAAAGCTCCTATTGTATTATATCTTCCCACTGGGCACTACGAACCATGATAAGGAAAAATAAGGGAAGCAAAATCATATAAAATAGTATATCACAAAACATATGACAATTGGAAAACTGATTGAAATGCATTTAAAAAATTAGTGAAAAGAGGATAAATATGAGCGTCTGTCTATATCTCGATGACAATATGCAGATCTGAGTGGATGCAGAAGATTCATTAGAATTGAGGTGAGAATTTTAAAGGGTATTTGAAAAATTCAAGTACACAGTGTATAATTTACTTAGAAGTAATCAAAAGACATGGGTTTATCTGATGATTGCGCTTCGGATTAACTCACAATTTTTAGTTATGGGCTATCCTCTATTTGCGGTAGAGGATAGCTATTTTTTATTCTGATAGTTATCTATGTAGGTAAGTACGGCAAAAATCACCATCATTACCATTAAGGCTAATTTCAAAGCTACTAAAATGTAGTTTATACCGCAGGTTAGGTCAGTTTGCAAGGAGCTACACGGTTTTTTAGACTTCTGAAATAAATTAAAGATTTTCCATATAAAATTCATTCAATATTTTTGCTAAAACCTTTGGATTTTCTTCATTTACAACATGACCAGTATTTTCAATAATTTTCAATTCGGCATCTTTAATGTTTTGCGATAAGTAATTCGCCGATTTTATATTTGCGCTGTCTTTCTGTCCGCAAAGAATAAGGGTGGGGCACTGAACGTTACTTACTTTGCCGTTGAAATCTAAGTTTTTCATAGTGTTCCCTAAAGCAAATGTTCCTTTTTTATCAAATGCCATTGTTTCAAAAACAGATTTTGGTAAAAATCTGAAAACTAAATTTTGAAAAGCAAACATTACTTTCGGAATTTTATGGGGCGTTCCTATTAAAACTAATGATTTTATTTTTTGTGGGAAATCCAATGCATAATTTAACGCCAAAATACCTCCTAATGAAATACCGCACAAATGAATTTTTCCATCAATTTGGTTACAGTACTTCACAAATGAAGAATACAGATTTTCATAACTTGCTTCTTTCCCTGCAAGAATAGAAGATAGATTAGGACACATAATTTCCTCTTTGCTTGCCATATATGAAATCATTTCATTCCAACTTGTTTCTTTATGTCCCGAACCGTGAATTAGAATTTTTTTCATTATAACCTCCACTAAGCTATGTCAAACAAATAGGCAGTCGCAAGTCTATCTTCATATACACCTCGCACACCGGTGACGACTTTGGCCTCACCAGCTGCGGCTGAATCTGTCACCTTTTTCCAAAAAGCGTGTGCCCCTTGATTGTTGGGATGTATCGTAAGCTCCCACCGCCCCGGATGGAGCTTCAAGACTTCACAGGCCGCTCTTTTTCCGACTCCCTGCTTTCTGTATTTTTTCATCACGAAGAATTCAGACATAAACAATGTGTCTTTCTTTTTGGACACATAGCAATGCCCACACACCATTGCGAATCCGGCCAGCCTGCCGTCAACCTTAATAAAATACGCAAATCTATTCTTCTCGGTCCAGTAATACTCCAGATAAGAGTAGCCGTAAAGTCCGCACGGATTTACATCCATGCCATCGTATTCTGAAAAATCATATTGGTACAATTCCAATAAATGTGCCAATATCTCTTTTTGCTCTCTTGTGACCATGCTTATTTCTATATCCATCGTGTGCTCACCTCAGTACATTCTCTATCATCTCCACGGACTTCTTTCTGCTTTTAGACTACTTTTCTCTGACGGCTATCCACACCTCTACGAGTCCGTCTGCCCCATAAAACTCAATATCCGGCGCAGCAGACTTCATCCTGCCCGTAATATATCCCGCATTGAGTGCCTTATATCCTGCTTTCGGTATCCATTTGGTGATGGCCTCTACCTCCGTCTTTCCTATAGTATCCACCGTACACGGGAACACGGCCCAGTCTGCGGCGGGCACGGTATACTCATTCATGCCCGGCTGCGTCTGCGCACTGCTGGAAACTGCGATATAATGTGCAAACTTACGAGAGTCCGTTTCATCCGTATTATAGACGCTTATGCCAAACAACCCATATGGTTCCTGATTCATGAGCGGCATAAGAATATCCTGAAGATTTTTCTGCTTGAACTCGTCCCATTGTGCCGGAACCGCCTTTCTTCCTTCTTTTCCTTTGTTGGTAGTCTGCACCGTATAACCTACTACGCGAAAGCTTTCTCTTTTTTCAACTCTGAATGGTAGATTCATTTTTTATTCCTCCTGTAGTTTAGATGGCCCTTGGGCCTTGTCATCATTCTAACGAATCTACCCGGAGTTGTCCTCTCAATTCCGTCCCAAAATTAAGAGTGTTTCTTCACATTACAGCTCAACTAAAAAGCTTTGTTTCTAGGAAATCAGCAATCTCTTTCAGTGTCCCATCCCGGAACGGGTTGCTGAGTCCGGCATAGGCAAGCGTCTCAAAATACCCACGGCTTCCCCCTGATTTGCACAATTTATAATAGTCCGCCCACGCCTGCTCTTTGTTTTTGGTCATCTTCTTGTAAAATTCAAATGCTCCCATCTGTGCCAGCGCATAATCCACATAATAAAATGGGTTGACAAATATATGAAGCTTCTGCATCCAGAAACCGCCGTTCTCCAGAAAAACATTGCCGTCATAGCTTCTCCACGGCATGTACGTCTGCTCCAGCTCCCGCCACACCCGGCGGCGTCCTTCGGCGTTAAGCCCCTCCTCGAACACCCGGTGCTGCAGTTCGTCCACACATACCATATAGGGTACAGCCTCTAAGGCTTGCGCCAAATGGCGCATACGGTACCGCTCTGCCTTATCTCCAAAGAACTTTTCCATCCACGGATAGGTGAAAAATTCCATGGACATAGAATGAATCTCATTGATTTCGCTGCTGGACCATACCATAGCAGACAACGGATAAATCCGGCTGGAGGTATACGCCTCAAACGCATGGCCTGCCTCGTGAGTCAATACATCCACGTCCGCGCTTGTTCCGTTGAAGTTAGAGAAAATAAAAGGCGCTTTTTCTTCTTTAAGGAACGCACAATATCCTCCGGGCTGTTTCCCTAGTCTCGTCTCCAAATCAAACAGCTCATGCTCCAACATGAAGTCAAAGAACTCTCCCGCCTCCGGCGCAAGCTCTTGATACATCTCCCTGCCCCAGCCTAACATCTCTTCTCTGCCACCGGCAGGAACCGCATTCCCGTCCGGGTCTGTAAGCTGCTCATCATACCATTGAAGCTCTTCCACCCCCAGACGCTCCGCCTGTTCCTCAAAAAGCCTCTGACATAAAGGAACTATATACTCCTTCACCTGTCTGCGGAAGTTCTTCACATCTTCCGGGGTATAATCAAAGCGTCCCATGCGGGCATAGACAAAAGAAATAAAACTGTCAAATCCTAATTTCCCAGCTATGCGGCTTCTCACTTCCACCATCTGGTCATATATTCTATCCAGTTCACCAGACACCCCTTCATACATATCCGCCCAAGCTCGAAAAGCCTCCTGCCGTTCCTTGCGGTTCACACTCTGCATATGCTTCAAAAGTCCCGAGAAATTACAGGCCTTTCCGTCAAATTCCGTGCTGCAGGCAGAAATCACTCTGTTGTACTCCTGACATAAGGCTGAATCCAAAGCCATATCGTCCACAACTTCAGGGCTTGCCAGTTTCTGCCCTATCTCAATCTCCTGAACCAGAAGCTCACCAAACTCACGCTTTAAATCCTCCAGATATGGAGACTTCAAAAGGGCTGCCTCCGCCTCCTGCTCCAGCAAAGTCAGACTGCCCTGCCGCTTATAAAAATTGGTCATCTCTGCGTCATAAAACTCATCTCTCGTGTCAATGCTATTGCGTATATACGCGACATTGAACATCGTGTCAAAATGTCTGGACGCCTCTTCACGGTCAAGAAATACGTTCCGAAGCTCTTCATAGCTGGAAGCATTCTTAATATCTTCCGCATATCGTTTAAGAGCATCCTTTTCCTGCTCAAAATCCGGTCTCTCATAGACCAGCTCCTTAAATGTTTTCATTATATTCTCCTCCTTTCACCAATCAGAAAATCAAAAGAACCGTTTCCCATCTAATATATCTATTCCCAGCTCTTTCGCCATACTAGTCTGCTTGAATGGGTTTATTTTATTAACTACTCCGTCACGTTTAAAAAGTGAACCGGTATTTTTAAACCAAAACGTGACATTTGCCTCTATGCACTGCTCACGGATATCGAGTACCCAGCCATAATCGCATTCCCTCGCTTCCCTGCCCGTTTCGCCGCCCACGGTGACATGGTCTACACCATGCAGGTAAGGGGTTAAATCTATGCCTTCTAAAAGCGGGGCACAGGCTATAAACCGCCGCTTTATCGGATAAGATAAAAAAAGCGGAAGCCTGTAATCAGCCAATTCTTGGTTTTCGACCGTACAGCCAATGTTTATATTTTCATACCCCTCTCCCCAATCATCAGGGAGCGATACAAGAAAGCGGTCAATTCGTTTGGTCAAAATCAAAAAGTCTATGTCTTTTCTTTCTTTAATCATGGCCCATGCTTCCTTGCGCCATTCATCCGCTTCCGGAAGAAAAAAATCGGTGGCAAAGCATGTGGGAAGGATTTTATTCCCCTTAATGTTATACTCACCATTTGCTTTTTTTCTTATAGGCCAATCGAATTTATCTGTCTTTTGAATCGTATTTTGACCATAGCGTTTTGCATTTGGCCCATAAAAATAGCAGTTGCTGCACCCGTCACTTATCTTATAGCACCCTGTCCACGGTTCCCAGTTCATAGTTGTCCTCACTTTCCTTATAATACTCTTCAATTGCCTGTGCAAAAAACTCAGCTGCCCCTTCACCATATTTCTGCTCCAACGTGTTTTTGAAATGCTCATCCCTATAGCTGGACGCAGTAGACAGCATAATCCCTCTCTCATACTTGATTTTTGAGAACTCTTTCATTACGAGTCCATATTCACCAATCAGCTCATGTACCTCAGGGGCGTTAACCGGACAATCTTTCAGCATAATCAACTTGTCTAAAATCTGCTCTATTTTAAATTCACATAGCTTTCCTGCCTGCGGACTTGGCGGATTGTTCATCACCTTCAGCGCGGTTTCCTTATCTCCGTACCACTCAACCAGATTTTGATACCCCTTCTGCATGTCCGGCTTGGATGCCCGCTCAATATAATGGTTCCTCCACGCCTCCATCCCGCCGAACTCCTTTTCGATTGTCTCGCGCAAAAAATCCGGCATATGATTCATGGTCGTCTGGCACATTTCTTCGATTTCTGATTTGTTGAATACTTCAAAGTCCATTTTATTTTCTCCTTTCAGAATGTCATCAATACTGGCAATCAAGCGTTCCATACGCTTCTTTTCGGCCACCAGCATACTCCTCTGCATTTGCAGTATTTGATTTCTGTCAAGAGAAGGATTGTCCATAACGGCTTTGATTTTTTTCAAAGGCATATCAAATTCACGAAAAAAAAGAATTTGCTGCAAAATCTCCAAGGCACGCTCATCATAAAGCCGGTATCCGGCCGCCGTCTTATCCGTAGGCTTCAGTAGTCCAATCTCGTCATAATAGTGAATTGTACGCACACTGATACCTGTCAATTCTGATATTTCCTTAACTGTTCTCATCATCTAATTCCCTCCCGCTCTTAATAGAATTCGCTAAATCAGATATCCTGCAAAGATATCTTACTTAGAATTATATTTTATGACGTTACGTGAGGGTCAATAGTTTTATGCAAGTAATTCCTGCTGCCTCTTTTTGCTGAATCCTTTGAGCACTAAATCATATGACTTGTCCAGCATATCTTTCAGCAGATCATCTGGAACTTCTCCATCAGGCTTTATAGAATTCCAATGAACCTTATTCATGTAGTACCCCGGAATAATATCCGGATACTTGTCCCGGAAAAACTCTCCCTCCAGCGGCTCTAATTTCAAGGTAATATAGAAAGGCTCGTTATCATCATTCAGGCAGACTGCCGCAAACATCTTACCGCCTATCATATAACGAATCCAGTTCCATTCTTCCTTTAAATCTTTTGTCACACTTTTTTTACTTAATAGGAATTCATCCATCCAATCATATTTCATTACTTTTTCTCCTTATGGGCTGTGATTATCGTATAGCTGTACGCGTTTATCGTTATAATGCATCCCTCCACATTCACATACCAGTTTTTCCCTTTTCTTGTAATCACCGCGTCAGCAGATTCTGTTCTAGTCCTGCACCACTCCACCACGTCGTCCGTAGATAAAGAAAGATTTCTTTTTATTCTCTCTACTCCCAGCTCCGTAGTATGCAGCTTGTCTAAATTCGTCAATAACTCATTATTTCTGTCCATTTGTCAATTCCCCTAATCTCCTCTATCTTTTGTCAAAATTTATTTCTATGGCAGATAATACTTTTTATGATGCTGTAAATAATTCCGTAAAGGATGAGTGCGGCAAAAAGCGCGCCCATGCTGCCCCAAGAAAAATATTCTGCTTTTCCGTAAATCTCCGCCGGAAGCATCACAGGCGGAAGCACCCAGAGAATAGCCTTCAGCGCCGGAAACACCGCCGTCAAGGATGTACTGGTCAACGTCAAAGTTGTGAAGAATACAGTTAATACAATTGCCAGTTTCCGGTTCTTCATTACCCGCGGGTGAAGAAGGCTTCCCAGAGCCGCCCCCGCAAACGCGCTGCCCCCCTGAAGCAGTAAGGCATTTATTACATCAGAGACAAGCATCTGTCTTGTAAACATATCACCACCGTTCAGTATATTTTGAATGACTGGGAACAAGGCGTACAAGACATCCGCCAGAAGGGCGATGCAAACAAGAAAAATCACTTTACTTGTATAATAGGAAGACACACTCTGTACTCTCAGCAAGAGAATCTGCTCTGTCACTATATTTTCTCCGGAGTTTACCGATAGTCCTACCCATACCATCACGAAAAACAAGAAAACGCTGGATACCAGATAACTGGAAACAATCTGCTGGGGTTTGATGGTATACATCGTATACAAAAATATGACAGATACAATAAGAGGCATGATAAAAGTACTACCTTTAAAATAAATCTGGAGCTGAGTCTTAACTAAACTAACTGTCTTTTTCATCATACATACCTCTCAATTTCCATCCATTTTCAAGCAGTCTCAGGATAGCCGGCTGTGCCTCATCTTCTCCTATCAACAATCGGTATCCTGTCCCAAATCTTTCCATCCCTTCCCACAGCTGACTATTCTGCCCATTCTCCAGAATAAGAACATACCTCTTCTCCTTATCTGGCAGATAGGCGGTAAGAACCCCAGCCTGTATCGTATAAGTCTCCTCCGCCACAGCGTCCACCAGACTCTGCTCATGGCAGGCCATAAACACCGTTACCCCCTCACTCCTCAGCTTATTCACCTTTTGGATAAAAACTTTCTGGGATGCTGTGTCCTGCCCTGACAAAGGTTCATCCAGCAGCAGTATGTCCGGTTTTTTCATAAATGCCTGAATAACGCCAATTTTTTGAAGTGTCCCTTTGGATAAGTGTTTCATGGGAACATCCAGAAGCTCCGACAAGAAAAATTCCTCCCCTAAAACTTCTATCATACCGCCGATGGCCTTCTGTTCCAGTCCATCCAATTCTCCCATTCTTTTAAGGTAAGATCTCGCAGTCAGAGGCAGCGGCATAAACTTCTCCGGCACATAGTGGAAAAGAACCGGGCTGCTGTAATGGACACGGCCATCTGTCGGCCTGACTAACCCCGCTATAATTTTCAGAAGCGTACTCTTACCACACCCGTTATGCCCCATAAAAGCGATGGACTGCCCTTGTAAAAAGGTGTGATTCACCTGATTCAACACGCATCTTCCATTAAAATTTTTTGTTATGTTCTCAAGTCTTATCTGCTCCATTATTGCCTCCCTGCGCAATGATATACTTCGCACTCAGCGCGAACGCCGCTATGCGCTCATTATAGCATAGTTTACATCCCAATATAAAGTTAAACAGAAATATGTTCCCGGGAATGAAAAGAAACAATAATGAAATCTTAAGAACTTCTTCCACTCTTCTTTCATAGAATATGGCATAATATACAACAAATATGTGTTATTATATTTCTATACATGTGATGTTAGGGACAAAATATATTTTGTCCCCTGATGCCGACAGATTTCTCCGCAGGCATCCTACATATGAGGGAGGGTTCTATGAAAAAAAGATTTGGTATTAGTGCCTTTTGGCTTAAATTAACCGCAATGGCAGGAATGCTCATTGACCATATACATACGCATTTTTACACCCAGACGCCTTATTGGCTAGGGTTCATAGGCGCTTTTGTGGCGCCCGTATTCGTTTATTTTCTGATAGAGGGATTTTTCCACACAAAAAGCAGGCCTAAATACTGTTTCCGTCTCTATGTCAGCGCCGCTGCCATGGGCATTGGTTCTGCTGTTTTAAATTTATTTCTCAAGGCCAGAGATGTCTGTATCGCCAACAATATTTTCCTGACTTTAGCAGTTCTCTTTACAATTATTTGGCTGATAGAGACTGTCCGCAGACAACGGCACGAAGAGCCTCGTATCTATTGGCTGCTTCTTCCTGCCACTGTTCTCGCTTTCAGCTGCCTGATGCTGGAAGGGGGAATATACATGCTTCCTTTTGCGTTAATAACCTATGTCTTCTATGGTAAGAAGCAATTCCAGGTAACCGGATATCTTCTGTTTTCTCTGATTTTACTTGGGAAAGCGCTATATTCCTATTATTCAGTGGGCATGGCCTATGAATCTCTGTCCCATTACCTTGCCTTTGACCGTGAGTTTCTGATTGCCGCCGCGATTCCGCTTATCTGTCTCTATAACGGAGAACGCGGGCCATCCGGCAAAGCTTCCAAATGGATGTTCTATATCTTTTATCCCGCTCACCTATGGATGATAGGGATTTTGGAATATTTGTCGAAAGGGTAATTTCATCTAGGAATGGACAAAAACGGCAAAGAGGTGTACTCCAAAGCGGACGGCTTTGAAGTACACCTCCATTTATTTTGTTCTCTTAAAGCTGATTCCTATGCCCAGCGCCGCCAAGAGCAGTGCCATAATAGGATTTGCGTAGGTGTTTACACTGTACAGAGCATATCCCTTCATACCGTATACACTTACTCCTAATGTAGCCACATAAAAGGCTCCTGCCGCGCTCCACGGCACAAGAGGCAGCATCATCGTGCCCGAATCCTCCAGAGTTCTCGAGAGTACACAAGGATCCATCCCCTTGGCGATAAACGCCTCCCGGAACATCTCTCCGGTCATTATGAAGGCTGGATACGAAGAACCGGCACAGGCAGCAATCACAAAATTCACGAGCAAAGCTCCGCCTATCAATGATACTTTTGTTCTGCATCTCTTGAGCAGCGGCTCTGCCGCTTTCTCTAAGAACCCGGCCTTTCCGATGATAGCCGCATAAGCATATCCACAGTAAACTACAATTACAATCCCGGCCATGGATTTCATTCCGCCCCGGTTCAAAAGTGTGAGCACCCCTTCAGCAGCTTCTCCCGCATACACCATGGCAACGGAGAATCCATTTACACAGCCTTCCATCCCTTTTACAACATCAAATCCCTGATAGGCTCCGCCGAGAATAATAGCCGCGGCCGAGGCCATCAGCATGACGGGAACCGGAGGCTGTTTTAAAAATGCCCCCGCAAATAGGATGATAAATGGGATGAGCAGTATCACATTCCATTGATAAATCCTGTCCAATGAGGCCAGCATATCGGCCGCTGTCTGGGGCAGCCCTGCCTCTGTCACTTCAATTCCTTTTCCGGCGATGAAGAAGACCAGCAGTGAAATGAGCGATGCAGGAATCGTCGTCCACAACATGGATTTGATATGCTCATATATGTTGACGCCACAGCACATAGGCGCCAAATTAGTTGTCTCTGAAAGTGGAGATAGTTTATCTCCCACAAGCGCCCCGCAGATGACCGCGGCGGCAGTGATATGCAGCGGCACCCCGAATCCCGCAGCCACTCCCATCATGGCTACTCCGCCGGTCGCCGCGGAGCCCCATGATGTGCCTGTGACTGTGGAGAGTATTGCGCATACAAAAAAGCTACATACATACAAATATTGTGGATGAATCAGTTTTAATCCATAATAGATGACCATAGGTATTGAGCCACTGAACATGAACGCGCCGATTACAATACCTATTGTCCAGATAATTAGGATTGCAGGCGTCGCCTTCAAAAGCTTTTCCCCAATGCCCTCTTCCATGTCACTAAACGTCAGCCCAACTCTTCTAGCCAGAATTCCGGCCAGTACCGCCGCCCCGATCATTAAAATCTCAATGCGTATTCCAAGCCATATATATCCCACAGCCACAATAACCGCCATACCTAGAAGCGCTGCTGCCGACTCCAGCAAGGTGGGTTCCCTTTTTTCATGCTTTTTCACTGTACATCATCCCTTCTCTCAGGCAGCCGTCTCATGAACCAGCCAGTAAATCCATACACAATGAGCAGGATGGAAGAAGCCCAGAAAGAAAAGTAAAATGGCAGGAAATCTTTGAATGTAATGCCAAGTGTGGAGACAATCAATACATGGCTGCCACACCAAGGAACCAATGCATTCGTATGTCCCGAACCTTCAAGCAGGGCTCTCGCCATATTCAAGTTGTGGAGCCCGGCGTCCTCATAGGGCTTTTTGAACATCCCTGTATTTAATACGACTCCTGTGTATGCAGTTCCACCCAGATAAGTACAAAGTACGGCAGAAATATAGGAAGAAAGAACTAAAGTACCTCTTTTTCCTGTAATCTTACCCATCTTTGAGATCAATGCGTCCATGACCCCTACGGCCTCCAGTGTTCCGGCCAATATGAAAGCACAAAAAATTATGAGCATGATACTCATCATCTTTAGAATGCCTCCCCCCGTCAGCAGCTTGTCAATCTCAGCCACTCCGGTGTCCGTCACATAACCGTTATACAATGCGTTCAGTATCTCACCGGGATTTTTCCCTTGATAGAATACCGCCAGTAAAATCGCCAAGACTACACCAAGCACGAGGACCGGAAGAACCGGCTTTTTCATAGCCGCCAGCACGACAACCACGAGGATAGGAATCAAAAGCAGTAGAAAATTTATATGGTATTGTGCCCCGATGCCATCGACCAAAAACTGAATCTTCTCCTTGTCCATGCCTTTACCGGCATAGCTGATACCAAGTATCCCAAATATTGCCGCCGCAATCAATCCCCCGATTCCACTGGTCGGCAGCATGTATTTCCATACGTCAACTACATCCTCTCCGGTCATAGCCGCGCCCAGATTGGTAGTATCGGACAGCGGGCTCCACTTGTCCCCAATCCAGCATCCGCTGACGATGGCTCCTCCTGCAATGCCCACAGGCACACCGATTCCGTTTGCTACCCCCATCAACGCCACTCCCACGGTGGCACAGGTCGTCCAAGATGAGCCTGTCGCTATGGAAACAACCGCGGATGACACAAAAGCAGCCAGAAGGAAAGTTCCCGGTGTCAAAATCTTAAGTCCCATTATCACGAGGGCTGGTATTGTTCCGCTGGCCAGCCAAGACGCACTGATAAGTCCGACCATCAGCAATATAATGACTGCCGACATCCCTTTTGAAAACATAGCAAGAATCTGTTTATAAATGGTATCCCATTTGATTTTCAGCACGATTACCCCATAGGCCGCTGATACAAGCGCGCATAAAAGTATTGCCATGCCTGTGGGAAACCGGCCGCTGGCCCAGATAAAAATACCTACAAATACTGCAACTAAAACCAATGCTTCCCCAAAATTGATACTTCTTTGATTTTCCTTTCTTTCCATATGGTTTTCCCCCTGTATGAAACAAGAACACAATATTTACTTTTTAAAAATAGTCTGCTTATCAATCTCTGTCTGTAACGCCAAAAGAGCAGTCTCCACCAGCTCCCGCCTCACCTCTTTCTCTTCTTCCTTGCTTACCTCCGGATTTCCCGTGACATGCGGTATGGATATCCCCGGAACGATACGATTCGCCCCTACTGACTGTGAGATAGGCGTCACGGTACAGATATGAACCGCCGGAATCTTCTGCGCCTCCAGTTCTTTTACAATCGTTGCCCCGCAACGTGTACAGGTGCCTCATGTAGATGTCAGAATGACGCCATCCACCTTATCTTTAATCTCCCCGGCAATAGCTTTACCGAACTTAGACGCCCTACTCGTAGGCATGGCTGTCCCGGTGGTCACATAGACCTTATCGTAAAGATGTCCGAATACACCTTCCTCCTCCATCTCCTTCATCACATCCGCCGGCAGCACTCTTCTTCCGTCGTCGTTGACATATACGGGATCGTACCCGCCATGGCATGTCTCAGAATTTGGCAGGGTGTAGCCTCCATACTCCTCAAAGTCATGTGTAACGTATTTCATGGCAGCTGACGCTTCCAGATGATCCGGGTTGCCCTTTGGAACCAAACCACCTGTAGTAATCATTGCAATGGTAGCGTGCCTCATATCTTTAATCGCAGGACTTGGCTCCACCTTTTCGAATTTTGGCATAGGCAGCTCGGTGCGGTAAGGACGTCCGGCGATTTTATCAAGCAGCATCTGTACACCTCTCTCTGCTCCTGTACGGTCTGACACAAAAACTTTGCGGATTCCCCGCTGTATGTATCCGTCCTTCTCCGGCTCATCTATCGTCTCCCCATCTGACATACGTCTTATGAGTCCACCCAGCTTTCCTACGGCTTCTTTCATTCCGCGGGCCGAATCCCCACAGGGGATGATATACGCATATCTCCGGTACATCAGAACGCCTGGATTATCCGGGTGCATGGCGCTTACGGCCGGTATGCCCATCTCATAAGCCGCCTTACAGGCAGCACCGCAGGCCACACCGTATCTGCCGGCCATAAATGCCGGGCCTGCCACAAGAAGCTCAGCGTCATACTCTTTCAATATCCGTTTCATTTGCTCCGCCGCTTCTTCATGTTCCACAAAAGAATTGTCCCCGCATATTACAGTGGCAGCTATCTGCGCACAGCCGCCAAGTTCCCCTTGGATTCCAATACCCGGCCCCATAGCTCCTTCTCTCACTTCCAGTGGGTGCCCGGCAGCCTCTTCCCCTCCTATCTGGCCAAAAAACTGATTGATATAATGTACGATTCTCATCTCTCCACCTCGTTTCTTAATAAACCTTGGATGTCAGTTTCGTCATTCCCATGCCATTGTGCATGCTCATAATACTGGATACAGTCACGTAAAGACTTCCGTCTGGCAGTATGCTTTCGTCCGAGCCTCCCGCCAATACCTTGATCTGCTCTTCATGGCCAATTACGCGCTCCATCTTAGGAAGCAGAAGTTTCTCAATTCTGCTGCCCACATTCACCACGGCATCTGCTTCTGGCGTAGTGTCGGTGATAGCCTCCTCTTCTCCGATTGCCCCCACAATCAGAACCGTCCGTATCTCCCGCTGCTCTGCCATTCTGCAGATCATCATTAAATCTGCCTCCGGATTGCCGCCGCCCTCCTCCGGAAGGAGCAGGCCATCCGCTTTAATAGTAGAAGCTATATTGACCGCCGCCATGCAGCACCTCTTTTTATCTGCCAGCCCCGGGCAAGAAGGAGTGAAAATGACCCCTGCAAATTCCAGCTCTTTGCCATGCTTTTTATAGAGTTCTTTTATGAGTGGATTATTCTGGTGATCGTAAGTTGTATATTTGTTCGACGCAACGACACAATTGCCGCTTACGATAGCTCCGTCAAGTATTTCATTAGGATGGAGAAGCGTTGGATGAAGCCGTTTTGCGTCAATCCCATAGAGATAATTATCGTGGAGAAGCCCCTGCGCCATGGCAAGGAAGACCACTGCGACCCGGGGAAGCTCCTGCGCCGGCTCTGTTAATTCATATTCTTCTGTCTCGTCTGCCGGTACATCCTTCGCACACTGTGCTAAATACTGCGCCGCCTTAATACCGGCCATTCTGACCGCCGCCTCATGTTCTGCCGGTGTCACTCCCTCTTTAACTTCTGCCACTATAACAACATTATTAAGTGCTGAATAATAGCAGTACTCTGCCGCAGGCCCGGTCATATCAATGATTCCTTCTTGAAATCCCACGATTTTCCCTGTAGTAACTACCCCTGCCCCTTTAAGTACCTTGGTAACTCCTTGTCCCACACCTTCACATTCTCCTAGGACACCCGGAAACGCGTCCCCCGCGTCGCTTACCTTGGCCCGTGGTTCAATTACATCTTTTACCGGAATAATCCTCACCGATTCCCCCGGTCTTGCAAGCTCCAAATCAATAGAAGAAAAAATATCATTTGTAAGCTTCCCTAAAAGCTCTTCCTTGCAGATGGTAAGGACACCATTTTGTACATAAGTCCTGTCGCCAAACTTGATATCCTTGATATAAACTAACTCTAGCTTTAAGTTCATACCCTTCATCGTCCTTCCTCCTTTTCACCATAATTGCTCCAAAACTCATCCGCCGTATTGATTAAGTGCAGTACCATATATTTGCTTGCATCGTCCCCCTCCTTTCTTTCAATGCAGTCAATAATTTTTCTCCATTCGATTATACTTGCACGGCGTCTTGCTTCTGTGACAGACGTCTTAGATGTAATGCGCAAGATATTATCCATCATTCCATCCATGATTTTTTCAATAATTTGGTTCTGGGACTTCTCTTTTATCACACGATGGTTGTCCAGTTCACTGTACCCATAAACTTCATGACATCCATGCTCCATATTTTCACAGTTCTGCTTCATTCTCAAAATATCTTCTTCCCCAAAATTATTGATATTCCATATCAACAATTGCGGCTCCAAAAGCTGCCGCAGCTGGAAGCTGTCTTTAATTTCTTTTGTGTCGATAGCCGCAATATAAGTGCCCGATTTAGCTTTCACATACAGCCAATTGTCCTTTTTCAACCGGTCTATGACAATCCGCACTGTAGAACGTGATGTAGAATACGCATCACAGATATCCCTCTCACTTAGTTTCGTATGTTCCTTTAATTCTCCCGACATAATCCTGTTCTTAATGTCACGCACAATTACATCTTCCAAATTTTCTACCATCATAATGTTTCCTCCCAGTTCCTGTATTGGTATACCAGTTTTTTATCTTTTCATTAAATTTAAGTATATTTATGTCGAATAGTGTCTTTTATATTAAAATCTAGTATACCAGTTTCTTTTTATATTTACAATATGATTATGAAAATTTTAAAAAAAATATAGTGTCGGTGGATGTTAATTTCCCTTTTCTCAAGTCTTGCCCGGTATTGATATGAATTCGATCGTTTAAAAGAAGCATGTTAAATTCACGCTGTGAAATATTGAGTTTCGTCCGTAAAATAGAAGATATTTTTATCGGCAAAAAATATTGGCTTTGAATCTTTATACTTACCGTCCTTTCTAAAGAAACGTCTTCCCCAATAACCTGATAGTCAGGTAGCTTTATTTCTGCCCCGTTTTTCTGCAAAAGCGCAATATCCATCGCATACTGCATGACTAAGGCTTCATCATTTGCATGAAACCGTTCGAGCAGCGCGGCCCCCAGCCTCTGTGGTGAAATTCGAGAAAATATTCTGCTGTTCCACGTCGTATTACAATGGGCACATTTATAAATGAGCCAAATATCCAATGTTTTTTGCTGTGCATTGACGCGAAATTCTCCAGAACAGATATACTCTCTTTTCCTGCCGCACTTTTTACAGTGCCGCAGTACAGCCGGAGGACCGCTATACTGTATCGTCCAAATGACAAAGTCTTCTTTTTTGCTGATTAGCATAAAAAATGACCTCCTTTCTATAATGAAGCATTTTAAAACACTTCTAAATTATAGAAAGGACGTCATCTTTCTGGCTTCTGAATTCTTGCTTTTATGATATAGGGATATATAGATCCATAATAACGCTGTGGCTGCCGCGGTCAATGTGGCGATAAATATTCAAACCATACCTCCGTGACATATGGTAACCGCTGCCCGGCAGCCAGACACTAAAGATTCCTTGTATTGTCTCGAAAATGTCTTTGATTTCTCCGTCAAACTGATACACAATCCATTTCCCGCCGCCAATCCACATAACATTGTCCAAATCGCAATCCTGCTCCACAGTCATGCAAATATCACAAATGCATTGTGGCATATCTGTAATGGCCGGGTCATTAAAAAAGCGCTCTAGCAGAATTGTTTTCTCATTCAAAAAAGCTTTATATTTATCTAAGAACTGATACCAGTGTTTTTCAATATCCACATAGTTTCCAATAAAACGTTCATATACCACAAAAAGGTCATTAAGCTCTCGAATTTCTATTTGAGCAGCGTATTCTTCCGCACTTTTAAAGTTGGCAGCACGTTCCGTATCAAAAGGAACCGGCATACTATGAGTTGGTATTGACTGCTTGAACATAGTTGGGGAAATATCATGGTGTTTCTTGAATACAGAGCTATAATTTGAAGCGCTGTATCCATAATCTAAACCAATATCTGTAATGGCTCTATCAGGGTTTAATTTTATATCTATAGCGCTTTGATCAATTCTACAGCGTTTAATAAAAGCATACTTTTATCGGTTATCAGGCTCATTGGCCGGCCCTTCACCTACACTCTCTCTTATAATAAGTGCTGGCTGGAACACAATGCACTTTCTCGCCCCAACACCGCTCTCCACCTCTTCGATAAGCTGCTTTACACTTTCCACTCCCATCTCATAGATAGGCTGCTTCACAGTCGTCAATGGAACATCCAGAATTTCCGAAAAGAAAATATCATCGTAGCCAATTAAAGACATTCCTCTAGGCACAGAGATTCCCTTCTTTTTCAGGCCGTTATAGACACCATAAGCAGACATATCATTAAAAGCAAATATGGCGCTTATCTCCTTGCCTTCAAAGAAATCAACCGCACCTGCCCCGCTCTCCCGGTCATAATTTCCCTCGTAGATAAACTCATCCCGGTAAGAAATCTTATATTCTTCTAATGCTTTTTTATATCCCTTCAAACGTTCCATGGAATCTTCCAAGCCACTAGGCCCTGTCACACAGCCGATATTTCGGTGTCCTAGTCCTAGAAGGTATTTCACAGCCGCGTATCCCCCTTGTTTATGATCCACTATGACCGAACTGCAGTCCGCCTCCTCCAGATACCGGTCAATCATGACAAACGGGATTTTCAGCTTCTTCAGAAGCTGGATACTCTCCTCTGCTTTTTTCTTATCACTGTCTCTCGCCATACAGAAGAGAATACCGTCCACGCCTTTATCCGCCAGAACTTGTATGTATGACATATCGCGCTCATGTTTATCATTCGTATTGCACAGAATCAGATTCCAGCCCTGCCTGCGGCAGGAGTCCTCCACACCTTTTGCCAGCGTTGAGAAAAATACATTACTGACATCCGATATAATCAGGCCGATTGTCTGCGTCCGCTTTTTAACCAACCCTACCGCCAGCTGGTTAGGATGATAATTTAATTTTTCAACGGCTTCTAAAATCTTATTTTTCGTACTCTTGGGAATCTTATCTGCTTTATTATTTAACACCAGGGATATCGTCGTAACTGAAAAACCTGTGTAATTTGCAATATCCTTAATTGTCGTTCTCAACTTTTCACACCCTCACCAAACTATTATTTTTCTGCGTATATACTGGCAGAGCCTCGGTCGCTTCGCTCGCCAAATTACCGGAAGCATGTCCTCTTGAGCTTGCTCATCGGAGCTGGCACTTTACTCTTTCGCCGCTTCCGGGCAGAGCCTCGAAAAAGCTCCGCTTTTCCTCGGTCGCTTCGCTCGCCAAATTACCGAACAAGTGTCCTCTTGAGCTAGCTCATCGGAGCTGGCACTTTACTCTTTCGCTGCTTCCGGGCAGAGCCTCGCAAAAGCTTCGCTTTTCCTCGGTCGCTTCGCTCGCCAAATTACCGAACAAGTGTCCTCTTGAGCTAGCTCATCGGAGCTGGCACTTTACTCTTTCGCTGCTTCCGGGCAGAGCACCTCGCAAAAGCTTCGCTTTTCCTCGGTCGCTTCGCTCGCCAAATTACCGAACAAGTGTCCTCTTGAGCTAGCTCATCGGACATTTGTTCGGTAACTTGGCTCTGCCCTATACGCACATTATACCCTATATTTCCATAATATGGTTAAAATAATCGACTTAAGACCGTGATATATTGTAAATATTTTTCGATTTCTACGTATTCGTTTGGCTTGTGTGCCATCTCGGGCTGGCCGGGGCCGAAGAGGAGTACTGGGGTGTTGGGTATTCCTTTTGCTAGTATGGACGCGTCGGTGAAGTAGTTGATTCCTGTTCGTTCTTTTGGCAGTCCTTTCAGCTCTAATTCCCATTGTAATTTTTTTAGCCATGGGTTTGTGCTGTCGATTTCTATGGCTTGTCTGTCGTTTTTTATATGTACTTCTGCTTTTAGCTGGCCGTCAGTTTCTGCCTTGTATTTGTCAATAATTTCTTGAGTCCATTCGCTGACCATCAGTGTTGTGATGCCGGGAATTACTCTGATATCCAGCATGAATTCTGCCATATCGGGGGTCATATTGGGGGCGATTCCTCCTTCTGCCATGGTTATCTGGCAGGTGGGCTCTCCTAGAATCTCGTGGTTGTATTTTTTCAGGCATTCCTTTAAATCTTGAAAAATACGGATACCATATTCAACTGCATTGACGCCCTGCTCCGGGTATGCTCCGTGGCTGGTTCTACCTTGTATTTTTAATTGCAGCCAGATGCAGCCCTTCTGAACTGTGCCGGGGCGCAGTCCGGTTGGTTCTCCGATGAGGAGCAGTGCTGGCTCGCCCAGCATCTGATATTCGAGAAGCTGTTTTGCTCCCAGTCCATCCTTTTCTTCATCACACGTACCACAGAAATAAATAGTGTGGGAGGGCACATATCCTTTTTTCTTCATCGTCCCTAAAACATAGGCCATCGCCGCCAGCCCGCTCTTCATATCGCTGGCGCCTCTGGCGTAAATACAGCCGTTTTTCTTGATTGGCACGGACGGTTCTGTCTTCCATTCGCCCATCTTACCATAAGGAACCGTATCTAAATGCCCATTCCAGATGACCGTCTCTTTCGACTTTCCCTCCAGAACTCCTATCACGTTGGCTCGTTTGCTGTCAATTTCCTGTACAACAGCGCTGACTCCGCAGTCTTTCAAAAAATCACGTAGAAATACAGCCAGCGCCCGCTCATCATCTTTCCCATTCACCGTCGGTATTTTCAGCGTTTCCATCAAAAATGTTTCTGCATCGTATTTCATCTGTCTTTTCCCTTAATCAGTAAGCCAGCCAACAATTCCCTGCCAGATCTGGTTGTAGTTTTCCCACTCGCAAAATTCCGGCGGTGCCCAGTGTGGCGCGCAGTCTGTGGTAAACACAGCGCTCTTTCCTTTTCCGTAGGTTCCGAACGCGATAAATGGATTGTCTTCTACTGTCGCAGCTACAAACGCTTCCGGTTTCGCAATGGTCTTATTGTAACCGAGAACTTCCGGCCATTCTGTTTTAATTCCTTTCAACGCCTCGTGTTCTTTTATCGTGACAGGACGCACTCCCTCACAATGCTCCATCCTGTCATCCACAGTCAGGACTTCAACGGGCAGAACCTCCTGCACCGCTGTATCATGCCATTTTCCTTTGGCGTCCACGCCTGAGAAGGTCAGATAACCGCCTATCATCAACAGCGCTCCTCCGTCCATGACATAATCTCTAATTACTTTTGCACGGTTCGGCATTTTTTCGCTCTTTGTGAAAGTAGGAACCGGAAGCAGCAATGTATTTGCCCCTATGTCTGACAAGATGACACAATCATATTCCTTTAATTCTTCTACTGTGAACGGAAATTGTTCTGTGGCCAGATGATTGGGCAGAAAATCCACTTCATATCCGCCTTCTTTCAATGCCGCCACCAGCCATTTTTCCCCAGTCTCATATACTGATGTATAAAAACTGTCAAATCCCTTTACATGGGTGGTATAACTCATCCATGATTCTCCGGCTAATAATACTTTCTTCATTTACTTGTACCGCCTTTCTATTTTATATCATACATGGGTAATTCTCCGATTCCCATGCTTTTCTTTGTCTGAAATTTGCTGACCCAGTATCCGGCTTTCCCACCCGAGCGGAGGTATCTTTTCTCAAATGACACCAGCCTTCCATTCGTCAGCACATAAACTGCATATTTTCGCTTCGGCTCCACAACAGTAATGTTGGCGTAGGCACCGGAACCAAGATGTCCATATCGACTTTTCCATTCCTCATTTCTTGTTCTCTGTGCCAACAGTTCTGCCGGATTACTGGTCATCAACGCAACTGAATCCTTTTTGCTTAGAACTTTATTTTCTGCAAGCTCAAGCAGACACGGAATATTATCTCTTGTATCTCCGAACCCTTTCATAGTAGATTGGTTTTGTCCATCAGATACTAAAATCTTAACTACATGTTCTGACAATGCTTCCAGCGCTATCTGTCTCGCAGGTTCGGTCATTTTCAGGCCTTCCCGGCTTCCTCCGCCCTCACGAAGCATAGTCGTGACAAATTCTCCCGTCACTTCTTTTCGCCTGCACAGATCAACCATTTGTCGCATCGACCACACTGCTTCTCCATGTGTACCACATCCGACAGCATTTGCATGTCCCATATGTATGTTTCTTCCTTGCGCCATATCACACAAGTGTAACGTGTGTTCAATATCTTGCGTATGAGAAGTAAACATTAGATTAGCTTTATCTGTAATCGTAAACAATTGCTCCATTTTTTCATCCGGCAATAGGAAATGTCCCATATGTTCCTTGATTCCTATAGCGTATTGAGCCGTAGAATTGACAATATTATTATGACTTAATTTTTTCTCTTTCTCCGCCTGTCCCAGCGTTCCCGCAAACAACTCAATCAGCTCATTCTCATTTAGTCTCGTTCCTAAGATATTAGCCGCGCCAAGGAATACACCTACATTAATCGGAAGACCCCTGTCCATTTCTGCACCCAAAAGTGCCGGTGCCATAAAAGTATTGCCTGCCCCCGGAGAAAGTGCTGTCGTGACCCCGTCCTCAGCGGCTCCATACGCCGTATTTGTATGTATCTCAAAAAGGTCACTAACATGAAGATGCATGTCAATCAATCCTGGCCATATTTCCAGTCCCGAACAATCGATAATATAGTCACCGGTTTCTGCAGCTGCACTGTCACATACTTCATGAATCAAATCACCTTCTACGACAATATCTTTTACCGATTCTATTCCATTTGCCGGGTCAACTACAAAACCATTTTTCAAAATCATACGGCCTGAACAATTTCTGTCCCTTTTCATGATTTCACATCCCTTATTCTGCTGATTCCGCCCACTCTAAAATCAAGTTCGCATAAATTTTAATTGCATCAAGATATTGTTCCACAGTAACATATTCATTTACCGCATGACATTGTTCCAAGGACCCCGGTCCATACTGAAGCGTTGGGCATCCTACAATATTATGCCATGTTCTGGAATCACAGCCCGCCGGAGAACCCGTCAGTTTTACATTCTTTCCCGTAGCTTTTTTATAAGCCTCTTTAAATGCACCTACAAAAGGGTGGCCTAATTCCATTTCAAATGGATTTCCAGTCTGGTATACGCTGATTTTAGGTTTGTGGTCTTTCAGCCACTCATCTCCCTCACAGCATCGTAGTATGGCACCTGTATACTCTTCGACTACCTGCTCGTGGCTCATTAAATTGGGAAGGTAATGGACACAGGTTTTAAAACAACAGTAATCCGGTATAGTAGAACCAGCTTCTCCGCCATAAATAACTCCAACATTACTTGACGGCGGCGGTAGGAGCGGATGTTTATATTTTAAAAGCCAGCGGTGTTCTAACTCATCGATAGCGTTCATTAACTTTCCGGCTTTTTCTATTGCATTTACTCCCGCGAGTTTTAATCCTGAATGTACTGCAATTCCCTCTATCTCGACTTGAAAAAATACCCAGCCCATATGTGCCACAATCAGCTCGTAGTTGGTCGGCTCGCAGACAACCACCGCATCACCTTTTATGCCACTCATCGCCGCGCACAAAGAACCGTTTCCTCCGCCCTCTTCATCACATACTGATGCATATTTTACAGTAACCGGTAATTCTATACCTGCATCCTTCAATAGAGCCGTAGCCATTACAGATGCCATAAGTCCTGCTTTCATATCAGCCACACCGAGCCCAGTTATTCTATTTTCAATAACTGCCGGGCTAAGCGGTGGTATACACCAATTCTCTTCATTTTCTGCAGGCATATGGTCAATATGACCGTTAAACAGAATTGATTTTTCAGATTTTCCCGGAAAACTTGCATAAACATTGTATCTGTTATCGTAGTTATGTCCGGTATTCCCTTCTCTGTATTTCTCTTTACAAGCGACAATACTTTCTTCTTTCAAGGGATCTTTCACAACTTCATCGGCGCCCAACTCGTGGAAAATGTCTGCCAAAAAATCCTGCCCCGCTGCCTCCAATCCTCCTTCGATTCCATGCCCGATGTCATGTGTGTCAATAGAAACAATCTTCAACAAATAGTCTATATATTTTTGCCTATTTTCTTCCAATGCTTTTTCAATTTTCTTATTCATCATATTCCTCCTTACCTATAATCATTTTATAAACACTTTCTGCCAGCTTTTCATGTCCTTCTACATCAAGATGAATCTTGTCAAAAGTCCCTGCACTTACCACATTACCTACATTCAAAAACTTCCATCCATGTCGAGATGCCAGCCTTTTATAACAAGCCGCAAGTTCCTTGCTTTTTTCTTCCGCTCCTTTTCCGAACTCACTGTAAAAAGGACTTTTTTCCAGATTACTAAGTATCGGTGGTGCCGCAACAATAATTTTTGCCCCAGTCTTTTCAAATGTTTCAGCTATTTTCTCTATACCTTCACCAATCACTTGCGCTTTTGCACAATATTCATCTTTACAATCATTCGTTCCTAGCATGATAACAGCTATATCAATAGGTTCATTTATCATGGCACAAACTTTTGCCTCTTCAACCCCATTTACATAAGGTTCTGTTTTACTGTCAAAGCAAGTGGTCCTACCGCATAACCCATTTTCTATGACTCGGTATTCGGTGCCTAATTTTTTGCTTAAAACTCCCGGATACCTCTGTTCCCATGAATACCTACCGTCCTTTTCCGGCTGATATCCCCATGTATTGGAATCTCCGTAGCACAATACTTGTATCATGATTCCATCACTTCTTTATATCGTTTTACGAACTCTTCTGCATTTAAAATATCTTTCCCAAGTCCGATACGGTCTGCTATCTGCCCGATTTCAGGACGCTTTATCTTACTCTGCCGTAATATTTCATCCTCCTTAAATATATCTCTCACATTTCCGTCTTTAATTATCTTTTTATTAGCCATGGCTACCACACGCTCAAAATTGTTGGCTGCAAATTCCATATCATGCGTAATCGTCACTACACCGATTTCCTGTTTCTCCAATTCGTCTAAAACTCGTATAAGGACCTTTATTCCTGTCAAATCCTGTCCTGCCGTCGGTTCGTCCAAAATCATATATTGTGGCCTTGTCGCTAAAATTGCGGCAATGGTTACAAATTTTCTAATAACATATGGAATTTCAAAGGGGTTTGATTTCAAATAATTTTCTATTTCTAATAATTCTGCAACCTCTTTTACTCTCTTTTCAACTTCTTTCTCATCTAGTTTATAATATCTAGGCATATATGCGATTTCTGCATATACGGTTTGGTTAAATATTTGGTCATCTGGATTTTGGAAAACATAACCTACTTGCCGGGCTATTTGGGCAGTAGTAAAATCTTTTGTGTTTTTTCCTTCTACAAATACATCACCTTTACAAGGTTTATGTAATCCATTCATCATTTTTACTGCTGTTGTTTTCCCAGCGCCGTTCTGACCTACAATTGCAACTCTTTCTCCTCTTTTTACAACAAGGTTCAAATTATCATTTGCTAAAAATCCATTTGGATACTGAAAACTTGCATTTTTCAGCTCAATTTGATTCATGCTTTTCATCCCCTTTCTGTAAAAGTCGAATACATTCTTCTGTAGTAACCGGTATCTGCGGAAGAATAATTCCATTGCGCCTTAATTCCTGTTCTAAAATAACCGCCTGCGGCAGCATCGTTCCATGTTCCAAAAGCTCCAAATCACTCAATACTGTTCTGGCCGGCCCTTTTTTTAACAAAACACCCTTTTGAAATACTAATACTTCATCCGCATACTCAGCAATAAGGTCTATTTTGTGTTCCACTAAAATGATAGTTTTCCCCTGCTCTTTCAGCATCTGTATAATTTCAAATATTCGCTCCGTCCCTTCCGGGTCAAGCTGAGATGTAGGCTCATCTATCACAAATATATCAGAATCCATAGCTATTATCGACGCAAATGCCACCCTTTGTCTCTGGCCTCCTGACAGTCGGTTTGGGTCATTTTGCAAAAGTTCCTCTATCTTCAAAAGTTTTGCCACTTCAATGACCTTCTCTATCATACGCTCCTTGGGGACCCCTAGATTCTCAAGTCCCAACGCGATTTCCTCAAATACTGTTTTCCTGACACCACTTATCTGAGTAAACGGATTTTGAAATATATATCCCATCTTTGTAGATAAAATATCCACATCAACTTTTCGGATATCTTCTCCGTTAATCGTCATATCTCCAATGAGCTTACCTTTATAAAAATGTGGAATAAGGCCTCGCAATAAGTTGCAAAATGTCGTCTTCCCCCCTGCATTTTCACCAATAACCCCATAAAATTTCCCCAATTCCAATGAACAGGACACGTTTTTTAGCGCCGGTTCTTTCATAAGCGGATATGTATAGGTAATCTCTTTTAACTCTATATAAGCCATAAAACTATCCTCCCTATTATCAATCCAACAAATGCAATATCAAACAGTATGACAAATACTTTTTCCTGCCTGCTCACTTCAGGAAGTTCTGACAAAAATGTATGTGCGACAGGTGCAGAGAATGCTCTGGCATCCATAGCTATCGACTTCTCCTCCGTACTGGATATTGCATTGAGCACAAGCGGCCCCATAACTGGAATATACGCTTTCGCCCTCTGCAGAAGATTTCCTTCTGTTTCAATTCCCCTAGCCTTTTGGGATTCCATGATTACCTGTGCACTTTGTTTCAAATCTGTAATCGTTTGAAAGGACGAAAGAATAACAAATGAAACCATGTGTGATACGCCCTTCTTCTCTAAGGCATATGTAAATTCATCCATAGGCGTTGTTTTCACAAATAAAATGAACGCACCACTAAACGCTAAAACCAGAGATACAATATTGAGCCCTGACTGTATACTTTCGGTAGTAACACAAATCCCCCAAAGCTTAAATAAAACATGTTCTCCTGGTGCAAACGCCGCCTTTACTATAAATAGGAATACTCCAAACAAAAGCAGGACTTTCCAATATAGTGAAAAGAAAGAGCGAAAACATCCCGCTACGGCTGAACACAAAATGAAGAACAGCACCATCCCAAATCCGAAAAAATAGTTTTGAACAAAAAATGGAGTCAATCCCAACACCAGCATTAAATTGACTTTACTCATAGGATTCAAATCTTTTATTATATTCCCTGTTCTTTTGGGATTCATATACTGTTTTGCAAAATCATAATCCATCTAATCATCCTCCTTTTGGAAAAGATTGCAGTCATGTCGTGCATGACTGCAACCGATTTTTACTGCTCTTCTTTGATAAAGTGTTTTCCATTTGGAAGCTTTACTACAAAACGTGCCGGCATAGCCTTCAATACAAAGAAAATAATAATTAAGCAAATGATTTTGTCCATCAGCTCAGATGATAGCTCACTCACAAAGGTAGCCGGAAGAACATCCCATCCTGCTGCCATCAACGTGGTAACAATAACACTGGCGCCCGTCCCGACAAATCCTCCATATAAAACAGCCGTAATCGGAACCGCAAGACATGTACTGATAATTGCTATTACCACACCATTCACCGGAGCTTTCCAGAATTTTGAAAACATTTGCTTCTTAGCTAAAAATGAACCTAAAAATCCAAACAATACACCGATAATCGTGTATGGCAGAAGAGTCGGCAGGGAAATAGCATTAATTAATCCGCAGCCTAATCCTACCAATGCTCCAGGAATACCTCCACATAAAGCACCAACAACGAACGTTCCAATACTATCCAAAAATACTGGCAATTTTAGCAGAACCGCAAGCTGTCCGCCTACTACATTTACCGCAATACCGATTGGAATCAAAAAAATTGTTAACTTGTTAAATTTTTTCATGTTTTTCCTCCTTTTACTTTGACCTTTCTCTCATTGTTGCGTAAATACGTTTGGTAAATCGTTTTTCCAAATGATTTAATAACATCATACTTTACAATTTGCTAAGTGTCAATCGGCACATTTCGACGATTTATACGGTTATTTTTTGTCAATTGTCACAATTATAACTTTTATTCTCGTTATTTTCACCAAAATTAAACTGTATTTTTGTGCATAACGCCATTTTATAAAACGTTTTACCTAGTATAGATTATATAAAAAGGCGTTGACAGTTTAATCTGCCAACGCCTTTCTTCTCACTCTCTATATGCTTTTTCAACCGCTTGCCTACTCTATCTCCCGCTTTATCCTCTCCATATCCTCATCCGTAAGAATTGTAAAAAATCCCTTGAATTCTTCTATATCATCTCCACGTTTCAGCAATATTCTGGCAAACTCCGTTTCCTTACTTCTTGCCACCTCTGCCGACGCTTTCTCCACCTGTTCTCTCGCATACTCCAGCTTCTCTTCTTCAATCAACCTTCCTACTTTCGTCATCTCAAGCCACCTCCTGATTTCTTTTGAATCCCTATCTGCTATCACTTTATCCGCAAACACCAGCATTCCCGACAGCATAAATGTCTGCACCGGTATATCCTGCACTTCCTTCGCCATCTCAAAACACTCTCTAATACACGCCTGCTTCTTCTCCTGCCCCTTGTAAGTCAGCGGCAGAATAATAAATTGCATCTGCTCCTCCTCTGTGAGCTTTTCTCTATGTTTTACTCTTTCCCATAACCTATCTCTGATACCCTCAGAATCCAATTCTGTCAAAAAAGCCTCCTGAAGCTGAAATTTCAAGCATCCCACATCCATGAACGGGCGAGTGCGTGCCGGTTCAATGTCCGCTGTGTAAATGACAATCATACGGATTTTACGGAGCATGCTGTGCTTCTCCATGTTGCGTTTCAATGTGCGGACAATATAATTCAGATACTTGATTTTATCAATATCCGCATACGTGCTCTCATAATCCACCAGCGCCAGAGAACCGTCCTCCAACTCAAATAGATTGTCAAGCCTTAATTCATTTGCCTCTATTATCGGCAAATTCGTTGGCAGAACATCCACTATCTTCGGTATGTTAATTCCATACACAGCAAAAGACTTATTTTTCAAATGCTGCTCCAAATACTTTGCAGTGATATCCTTGTTTTGATAAGCTATCTCGCTTTCTCCTGACATATCTGTCTCCTCCTTTGAGGCCAAATATGTCAGCAGAGACCAGCTTCTCCTGTTACCTCTATTATACGAAGACAACAAAAAAACTGCAATAAGACCTTGCAAAATCCAAAACACATCCAGCCTATTTTATTTTTTCATTAAATTTGATTTTCCGGCTGAAGCGCCACGAAAATTAGAATATCCATTCCGGAGAAGCCGGAACGGTCTTGGAACAGATTAGAATATTAGAGAAACTCCGTCCACGATTTTGATGTAACATCAGTATACCACAAACGCAGGAAAGGAAGCAACGTTTTGCGCCATTTACTTTTCAATTTGAATAACTCAACAAAATAATAAAACATGCAACCTCAAAGATTCCTGTCTTGAATAAAACAGAAAATGTGGGGCCGGTCTCGTCCCGGGACAAGACCGGCCCCACATTTTCGTTATATAATCAATTAATCAATTAAACCTCACCTTCGACAAATTCTCTCATTCCTTGGAAAATGAGCCACACGGATGTTGCTCCGGCATCTTGATGTCCGATTGCTCTTTCCATCAGTGATTTGGCACGACCGAATTTTGCCACGTAATCTTTGGTGTTCTCCACACCTTGTCTTGCTGCTTCTTCTGCTGCTTTCAGCATTTCAAGAAGCGGTCTGTCTTTATACTCTTCCATAGCAAGGACAGCCGGCTCTAGCGCATCTACCATGGTCTTGTCTCCTACCTCTGCTTTTCCACGCTCTTTGATGGCCTCCAGACTCTTCCGCTCCATGGCAGCCAAATCGGCTGAAGTGAGCTCTGTTTTTGCATCTGCCCCCTTGGCTCCGGCCAGATACAGGCTTCCGAAGATGACCCCGGACGCTCCGCCCATGGACATTAACATTGCTTTTCCGGCCGTCTCAAATACGGCATATACATTTCCCTGTGCATCCAGATTCTCAAGCTTGCCCTTGGCCTTCTGCATACCACCTGCCATACCAATTCCATGGTCGCCGTCGCCAATAGCGCTGTCGATCTCTGTCAGATAGGGTTTCTTTGCAATCACCTTATCGGCGATATACATCAGCATCTCACGTGCATCTTCCGCAGTCAGTGTCTCTAAAACACCTTCCCGTCTCTTGCCGCAGCACTTCGCTGTTTCAGCCTCAGCCTGGCTCCCCGCAGATTCCTGTGGCTTATCCGTCTCGGACTCCGCCGGAACTGGTGTATCGGCAGAAGTATTTTCTACCGCCCCTGTCAATTCCCCTTTTGCATAATAGGGAGAATAGCAGGGCATATCATAATATGTTTTCAGTTCATCATCCAGCTTCATGAATGTGATGGAGAATCCTCCCATGCCCTGACTGGTACAAAAGTTATTCATGTCTGAATCATAAACATAGATTCCGTCTTTATCAAGCAGTTGTTTCACCTTACGGTAAACAATTGCCAATTCCAGATTTGTGGTAGCTCCCAATCCGTTGATAACTACACACACCTGATCTCCTTTTTCTAGCTTTGCGTCCTGCATCAGATTGCGGTACAGTTCTTCCGTAAGTACGTCCGCAGGCTCCATTTTCGTTCTCTGAATTCCCGGCTCCCCGTGAATTCCCATTCCGTATTCCATCTCATCCTCACCAAGCTCAAAGGTCGGCTTATCGAGACCCGGAATCTGTCCCGGTGAAACAGCGATACCGATGGACTTCGTGTTATCTCTTGCTTTTTCTACTATTCTCGTTACTTCCTGAAGGTCAAGTCCTGCGTCACAGGCAGCGCCAGCCACTTTAATTACCGTTACATCCCCGGCAATTCCCCGGCGGTCCTCGATTCTATCCGCAGGAGCAGATGCCACATCATCCCACACCCGTACATGGGCTGTGGGAATCCCGTCATCATTGAGAAGCTCCTCCGCCATATCAAAGTTCAGATTATCTCCCGCATAATTTCCGTATACGAAAAGAACTCCCTTCCCTTCATTCACTGCATTGGCAGTCTCATAGACAGTATTAGGATCGGGTGATGCGAAAATATTGCCACAGGCAGCCGCGTCCGCCAGCCCCTTGCCTACAAATCCCGCGAACATCGGTTCATGTCCGCTTCCTCCGCCGACCACGAGCGCCACTTTGTCTTTTCTCCGGTTCTTAGAAATAACACCCTTGACTTCCGGGTGCTGTTCATAATATTTGCTATAGCAGGCCACAAAGCCTTCCAGACCTTCCATAACTGTGTCATCTGCATTGTTGATTATTTTCTTCACCTTCAAACCCTCCTGATTCTGCCTTTTTTGCATAAAAGGGGATGCATAAGCACCCCCCTTTACATTTACTTTTGTCTTATGTCATGATAAACCCTGACATCATGTTATTTTTTGAGATATTCATCAACATTGTCTTTTGTTACGAGTACGAATGGAATCATAACTTCTTTCTCTGTTGTTTCGCCATTGATAGCTTTCTTGATTAAGTCAATAGCTCCACCAACCTGTCCAGGACCATCCTGAAGAACTGTTGCGCCCATTTCGCCATCTTTAACCATCTGAAGTGGGTTCTCATTTCCGTCAACACCTACACAAACGATGTCTGTTCTTCCAGCGTCGTTACAAGCCTTCTGAGCTGCGGAAGACATATCGTCGTTGTCACAGATGATAGCTTTCAGTTCATCGCCGTACTGGTTCATCATATCTGTTGCTACGTTAGCAGCCTTGTCAGCCTGCCATTCACATGGGAAATCACCAACTGATTCAAATTTGTCGTTGTCCTTCATAAGCTCTTCGATACCCTGTCCACGCTGAATCTGAGCAGAGTTACCGATAACGCCCTGACAGTGTGCGTATTTTCCGCCATCCGGTACATTGTCGATTACCCACTGAGCAAGCATCTTACCAGCTTCAACATCGTCTGGTCCAACATAAGCCATAGCTACGTCGTCTGTGCTGTCTGTCTTAGAGTTAACTACGATAACTTTGATGCCTGCATCTGTCATCTTTGTTACAGCTGCGTCAGAAGCTGTTGCTTCTGCAGGAAGAATGATAACATAGTCACAGTTTTTAGCGATACACTCGTCAGCACGGTCAATCTGCTTATTAGCATCTGTCTCACCGTCAAGAACTCCTGTCCAGTCATCAATTGTTCCGTCTTTTTTCAGTCCGTCAAGTGTTTCTTTTGCGTAATCATTGATCGGTGCATGGAATGGGTCAACAATGTTCTTGGAAATGTAACCAACTACAAGCTTTCCGTCACCGTTAACATCTCCGCCTTTAGCTTCGTCTTCTGTTTTCTTGTCGTCAGTTTTACCTGCGGTATCATCTTTTTTGTCAGATCCACATCCGATAGCCATTGATGCTACCATAGCTGCACAGAGCAACACGCTTAACACTTTTTTCTTCATACTTTTTTCCTCCTTATATTGAAATAAACTTTTTATAATCAGGGAGTGTGAAGTGCACTCCCAAAATTATCCTTTAAATTAGCTGTTCTTTTTATTCATTACCATGTCAAGAAGAACCGCGCCGATGATAACCGCACCCTTTGTCATAGACTGATAATAAGAGTCGATACCAATCAGGTTCATACCATTGTAGATAAATCCAATAATGAAGATACCCATAAGCACGCCAGGGATTGTGGTAACACCACCTGCGAAGGAAGTTCCTCCGAGTACACAGGCTGCAACGGCGTCTGTCTCATATCCTACACCGATATTAGACTGCGCGGATGCTGTCTTTGCAGTAAAGATAATTCCTGCGATACCTGCCAAAAATCCTGAAATTGCGTAGGCTCCGGTTTTCGTCTTCAAAATACTTACACCAGATGCGATTGCTGCCTGCATATTATCGCCGACTGCGAACACATAGCGGCCAAATTTTGTCCAGTGAAGCAGAAGATACATTAAAATTGTAACAATAATCAACACGATAATCGGGAACGGAATCGGACCGATTTTTACGGAATAAATCTGCTTGAAGGAAGCGTCCGTTATCGGGATTGCCTGCCCGCCGCTGACCAGCTGTGCAAGTCCACGGATGATCAACTGTGTAGATAAAGTAACAACGAATGGGAACATATTGAACTTAGAAATCAAAAATCCATTGATAACTCCCCATGCCGTTGAGATAACCAGCGCAGCCAGACACGCCATCGGAATGCTCCAGCCTTTATTGGAAATCAATGTTCCAAGGACACAGCTTACAAGTGCCAGCTGTGCGCCTACAGAAAGGTCGATACCTTCTGTCGTAATTGCAAGGCACATACCATAAGCGATCATTGCGTTGATAGAAACCTGCGTCGCTACGTTGATCATATTACTTCCGGTTCTGAATGAAGGCTCCATAACCGCAATTACAATCATCATGATCAACAATATTACTCCAATTCCGTATTTACCCATGAACATACGGAACTTTTCTCTGTCCATTCCTAAAATCTTTGAATTATTCTTCGCCATCGACTCTTCCTCCTATTTTCCTCCGAATGCTTTGCCTAAAATGGTCTCCTGATTGGCCGCACCGCTCAGAATCTCTTCTCTCATTACTTCTCCATTAATCTTGCCCTCATGGTAGATTAAGATGCGGTCACTCATACCCATAACCTCGGGCAGCTCAGAAGAAATCATAATAACTGCCATTCCCTTTGCCGCAAACTCACACATCAAGCTGTGAATCTCTGATTTTGCGCCTACATCCACACCTCGGGTAGGTTCATCCAGTATCAGAACCTTAGGGTCAGCCAGAAGCCATTTTGCAAGAACGACCTTCTGCTGGTTACCACCACTCAATGAGAACGCATCGTGATCGATGCTGGCTGCTTTCAAAGTAAGCATCTTTCCCATATCCTGACAGTCTTTTTCTTCCTTCCTTTTATTCAGAAGCGGCGCCTTCTGCTTGATTGGCAGAGTCGGAAGCGCCATATTTTCACGGATAGAACGGTGCAGTGCAAGACCATAATTCTTCCGGTCTTCATTTACCATACATATACCATGCTTAATCGCCTGACTTGGCTTTTTAATCTTAATTTCTTCACCGTCCAGATACATCTTTCCACTGGTAATCGGATCCATTCCGAAGATTCCTCTCATGGTCTCGCTTCGTCCGGAACCTACCAGACCAGAGATACCAAGGATCTCACCTCTCTTAACTTCAAAGGTGATATTTTCAAACCCTTTTCCGCTAAGTCCTTCTACCCGGAACACTACATCCCCTATTTCACAATCAGTCTTAGGGAATACATTTTCAACCTTACGGCCGACCATCATGGAAATCAGCTCATCTCTCGTAACGCCGTCCATCTCACGCTCGCCTATGTATGTACCGTCACGGAATACGGAAACACGGTCGCAGATTTCAAAAATCTCTTCCATTCTGTGTGAGATGTAGATAATGGCAACCCCTTTTTCTTTCAGCTCACGTATGGTTCTGAACAGATGTTCCGTCTCCTCGCTGTCCAGTGAAGACGTAGGTTCATCCATAATAATCATTCTGGCATTACAGGATACTGCTTTGATAATTTCCACCATCTGCATCTGTGCCAATGTCAATTCCTTCATCAATGTCTTAGCGCCATGAGGAAAATCAAACTTTCTCAAAATCTCTTCTGCTCTTTCATTTTGAGCTTTCTTGTTAAGGAAAATTCCTTTTGTGTCTTCTCTCTTCAAGAAAATACTTTCCGCAATGGATAAATGCGGCTCCGGATTCAATTCCTGATGGATCATGGAAATTCCGGCATTCAGCGCCTCGACCGGGCCTTTTACAGAGTAAGGCTTGCCCTCAAATGTGATACTTCCTTCATCCTGCTGGTGGAGTCCGATGATACATTTCATCAATGTGGACTTACCTGCACCGTTCTCTCCGAGCAGTGCATGTACTTCACCCGGTCTGATATGAAGCTCTACATCCTTCAAGGCCTGCGTCCCCCCGAACGCCTTCGATATGCCGTGACATTCCAGAACGTAATCTTCTTTTTTCATTGTTGTGTCTGCCAAGTGTCTCACCTCATCCTTCCTAATCTCTTCTGCCTGCAAGTGTTATCTTCTCGATAACTCCCCTGCCTTCCTGATACATTTCTTTGAATAACCCATAATATTCTTTATATATCTTATGATTTTCAAGGCTGGGTTCTATCACAAAGTCTTTATATCGTACAACTCTCTCGCAGCCTTCCTCTACATCCTTGTAGATTCCGGCTCCTACACCTGCCGCAATCGCGGCTCCGAGGCTGGCCTGCTCTTCCGTATCGGCAACCCTGAGCGGAAGATTATAGATATCGGCCTGAATGTGAAGCCACGGCATGCTCTTTGTCGCCCCGCCCGAGGCAATCATGGAATCTGTCTTAAGTCCCAGTTCCCCGCAGACCTCAATACATTGATTGAGCGCAAAGGAAACTCCTTCCATGACGGCTCTTGAAAGCTCTTCCCGGCCGGTGTTCAGATTCAATCCCACAAACGCACCGCTGATATTCGGATTCAAATGTGGCGTCCTCTCACCGTTCAAATAAGGAAGAAAGATAACTCCGCCGCTTCCCGGTTTCACATTTTCAATTTTCTTATTCATACTTTCAAAATCCACTGTTTCAAACAAACTGTTGAACCATTTGTATGAAAGTCCGGCATTCATGATGGCTCCCATAGTAAACCATCTATGCTTCTTATACCCGCAGAATGTATTCGTGCTCAACAGCGGATTCAGAATCGGTATGCCGCTCTGGAAAGACACCTGACCGCTTGTTCCGATGTTAACGGACGCCTGCCCTTCTTTCGTGACTCCGTTTCCGATTCCCTGCATGACCTGATCGCCGCCGCCCGCAGTAACTATGGTCTTTTCAGACAACCCTGTCTCTGCCGCAGCTTCCTTGCAAACCGTTTCAGTGGGTGCGCACGTATCATAACATTTGGGGAACAAATCCTTCGAAACATCGGTTATTCTTAAGATTTCTTCCGACCAGCAGTTCTCTTTGATATCAAACGCCAGTGTGGCCGACGCATCCGAATAATCCGTAGATATCTCCCCCGTCATCCTAAACTTTAAGTAATCCTTGGGAAGCATCACATAAGCTATCCTGTCAAAATTCTCCGGTTCCGCCGTCTTCACCCACAGAAGTGAGGGAAGTAAAAAGCCAGTGTAAATCGGATTCATAATAATATTCTTGATCTTATCCGGTCCAATGGTATATTTCAACCACTCTACCTGCTCGGACGATCTCGCGTCGCAATGCAGTATTGCCGGACGTACTACTTTGAAATCTTTATCCAGCATTACCACGCCGTGCATCTGGCCAGAGAATCCAAGACTTTTTATTTCCTCTTTTGCTACCCCTGAGTCACTCAAAACCTCCCGCACAGTTTCGCAGCAGGCCTTCCACCATTCCCGGGGGTCATGTTCCGCATATCCATTATGCGGAGACGCAAATTGATAAGCTCTGGCGCTCAGTGCCAGCATCTGTCCTTCCTCTGTAATCAGCATGGACTTCAGGCTGGAGGTTCCCAAATCAATTCCTAGTAAGCAGCTCATCTTCATCCCCCTTTCCATCATATCTCTTATATTCAAATTATAGTTATATTTGCCCCAAATGTCAATGTGTGCACGAAAACATTTTTTATCCAGCATTCATTTTCGTCAGATTTGAACATTTTCTAACGCCTTTTTTGTGCATATACTATAATCTTGGCTTTCGCTCGTGAAATTTTTTTTCATGGAGGGGTATAAAAAAAAGAAAACTACTTTACAAAACACATTTGCATTCCCGCCACAAAGGTATCTCCAAGCCCTATTGTGAATCTTGGTTTCTCCATATAGCGTGACGGCACTAAAATAGCCGTATGCTTCAAATCCATCTTGTTGATTTTCTCTGCAAATTCTACCCCTGTCGGACTCAGTTCAAGTTCTAATGATTCACGGCAGTCACTCTGTGTACCGTAACGTCCGATTCTGGCTCTCGTTCCTGACATAAGGTTGCCGAGTGTAAGTCCCATCTCAAGGTCCACTCCATCCATTGGCTCCCCATAATATAAAGCATAATCCTTGCTGTGCATGACAATCCCTTTTACCGGGTAAAGCTCCAGCACATAATCAAGTCCCGACAATACGGACACAATATCATCTTTATCAACTGGGTGCTCCTTTTTCTTTGTCAAGTCTACCAGCTCTTCCTCATTCATTCCCATGATATCTACATATCCTGCCAGTACCGAGTACAGGTAATCTCTAATCTTCGCGCTGATAAAGTGCGCGCTTTCAAAATAAATCTTCAAATCCGGGTTCTTTTCTTTTAAAATCTGGTAATGCCGCTCCAGCTCACAAAGTCTTTCTTTCAGTACATCCAGACTAACAATTGCATTAAATCCCGAAACGTCATAAGAATACATATTCTCTGAATGCGCTTCCATATAATTCAAGAAGTCTTTCTCTACCGGCATAATCTTATGAACCTGATCATAGCCCATAATCAATCTGTTGGAAAGTGGAATCTCATACTCTCTGCCATTGGCACGGATGATATCGCCCTTCGTGAACTGCATGATCAAATGAATCAGAGGCTCATCTCCGGAAACGCACTGTGCAAGAGGTACTCGTTCTTCCCCCTTAATAGATTCCATTCCCTCATAGTCCATCCATTCCAGCACTTCCTTGGAACGGTCAGTGATATGAACCATCACCGGCATCCCCATGGCACCGAGAGCCGCCGCACCCTGCGCACAGGTGCCTCCCAGTCCGTGCTGCATCTCAAAATAACTCTTTAACTCTTCAATCACTTCTCCTGAAGTAATATCCACCTCGCCGCCGTATCCGTTAATGGCAAAATATGTAACGATTCTCGCAAAATCTTCCATATTATCAACAGACTCTTCCTCGGCAAAAGAAGGTTCGTCCTTTAAATACTTCTCCAGCAGGCTGTTAAAGCTTTCCACGTCCCATTTGACTATGGCGTCCAGATTGCTGGTATAAGCCAGTACCGGCCTGTTTCCTGTCTCACGGCATCGGTCTACAACGCCCGGCACCGCCTCAAGATATTCCAAATACTTATCCTGATAAGCCATCTTCGCCCTCCGCTTAATATGTTATATTACAATTTGTATTCGCTCAACAGCAATTCCACATCATCGCTGTAATTATCAGCTTTCTTGTTATCCTGCGCACTTTTCATAAATGCGTCAAAATAACGGACGACGTAAAGAATTGCATCACTGATTGCCATCTCACACAAATGCGAATCCGGTTCAATCCCCACTCGAATCTTCTTCTGTTTGTCCACTATCTGCAGTACACAGTCTGTATATTCGGTAAGCTGGGTTTTACGTTCTCCTGAAATGACTATCGAGTGCATATTATTTTTTCTTGCAAGTTCCATCGCCTGCACGACCTGTTTAGACGCGCCAGAACGAGAGATTGCAATGATAGTATCATCGCTTGTACCTAAGCTGATATGATTGAGAAAATGTTCCGGTATCATAGAATAAGAACAGGGGATTCCACATCTTTCCAGACGAAATCCCAAATCCATAGCTATAGGACTTGTATTCCCGGCAGCTATGACATATACCATCCGGCTCATTCTCAGCAGTCTTGCAGCCTTTATAAGCATCTCAATATCAATGGTCTCCCCCAGTGCCGCAATTCTTGCGGCACTGAAGTCGAACAGTCTTCTGGCTGAATTCAGCATTTCATTTTCATCATAAGATACCCGATTCTTGCCCAAGTCGTGGGACATAAGGAGCCTCATCTGATAATATCCCTGATAACCGACATGCTTGCACATCCGCACGACCGTAGCTTCGCTCGTACCGCTCTTTTGTGCCAGCTCGGAAATATTCATCATAATGCATTCCCCGGGGTTAGCCAAAATATAATCGGCCGCCCGTTTCTCTGCAGAAAACAGCTTATCATATTTCGCTTTTATGTCTTCAATTACAGAATTGCTTTTTTCAGCCATTGTTGTTTCCGTCCTTTTATTATGTATAAACTCTTATAACATCTCGTTCAATGAATAGTACTGTACTTTATCATCATCATTGAACAGTTTGATCTTGTGCTCAACAACGTCCTGCATAGCCTTAACACTAGCCGGATACAGTTCGAAAGGCTCTCTGATCTTCGGATCCTGAAGTGTCTTTCTCAGTTCCTGATAGAATGCATCTTTGATATCAGAAGAAATGTTAATCTTATTGATACCACGTTTTACTGCTTCTGCAATCTCAGAATCTTTGTTTCCTGAGCCGCCGTGAAGTACGAGCGGTACAGATACTTTGCTCTTGATTTCAGAAAGAAGATCCTGCTTCAATTCTGGTTTCATTCCTGCCGGGTAGATTCCGTGAGCTGTTCCGATCGCGATTGCAAGTGTGTCACAGCCTGTCTCTTCTACAAAGCGTACTGCATCTTCCGGTTTTGTATAGATGATCTCGGCTGTTCCGCCTTCTGTGTCGCCGTCTGTTGTTCCGATTGTTCCAAGCTCGCCTTCAACGGATACTCCAAGTGGATGAGCCAGTTCGCAGACTTTCTTAGTAATCGCAACATTTTCTTCGAATGGTAGAGAAGAAGCGTCAATCATTACAGATGTAAATCCAGCTCTGATTGCTCTTACGATTGGGCCCCACTCGCTGTGGTCCAGATGAATACATACCGGAATCGGAGATTTGTTCGCACGGTCAATGCACATCTTTAAGAAGCTGTCCCCCTGAAAGTCATGCTCTAACGGGTGAATAGCAAGAATAACCGGAGCCTTTAATTCCTCACATTTGTCCATGACACCATTTAAAATCTGTCCTGTTCCGATGTTAAAAGCCGGTACCGCAAAGTTGTGTTCGTTGGCAACTGCCAAAAGTTCTTTCATGTTAAGTAACATTTTTCTTCCTCCTTATGCCCTCAATTAGTCAAGGTTGCTTTGTTAATAAATGTTATAACTGTATATTAGCCTACCTGAAACTTAATGTCAATATTTTCGTGAAATTTTATTTTATGCTATTGTTCTTTTTGTCTAATTTAGCTATTTATTTTTCTATTTTTTTGTGCTATTATATATTAAAACTTGCTTTCAAAGAAGTCTTAACGAAAAAAGTTTTCACAGCATGGAAACTTTTTTCATGCTACAAAGCACAAAATAACCTTTGATTTTAATGTAAGGAGGGACAAATCATGGAGCAATCCAAGTATTATGGACATCCTTCCCAGCTCTACGGAGTTACCGAATACCGTCTGATGGGCGGCAAGAGCGACGGGATGCACATGCTTCACGTAAAAAACGGAAAGGGATTGGAGTTCACCGTGTCTGCCGACAGATGCGCCGACATCTCGGAGCTGAGTCTGGACGGAAAAAATCTTAGCTATACTTCTGTAGGCGGTGTTACAGCGCCTGCTTATTATACAGAAGGGCATGACGGTTTTGGTTTTTTAAAGTCTTTTAATTGTGGTTTTTTGACCACCTGCGGTCTCCACAATATCGGAACCCCGAATGTAGTAGACGGCACTCCCTATGGACTTCATGGCACCATAGGTAACATTCCGGCGGAACATGTCCGTTGGGAGATTACAGACGAAGCCATTATTTTAAAAGCCGAAGTCCACGACGAGATTATTTTCGGCTCAAAGCTGGCGCTTATCCGTACCATCACCGTCAGCCTGAACGAGAATAAGCTGGAGATACACGATGAGATAAAGAATACAGGTTCAAAAGAGGAAGGCATCATGTGCCTTTATCATATGAATATTGGATATCCGCTCCTGAGCGAGTCGGCGCTCCTCGCTGTCAACAGTGACAAAGTTGTTCCGAGAGATGACCGTGCCGCCGAAGATCTTGACACTTGGAGCCAGATGATTCCTCCGGTACCCAACTTTGCCGAACAGTGCTATTACCATATCTTTGAAGGAAACACCGGCTGTGCAAAGGTCTACAATCCGGAAATCAATAAAGGGCTTCAGATTACCTTTGATACTGAAGTATTCCCGCAGATGACACAGTGGAAGATGATGGGGGAACGAGATTACGTGCTCGGCCTTGAGCCCACCACCAATACATTGGAGGGCCGGAAAACCATCGAGGAGCAAGGCAAACTTAAGACTGTGGCTCCCGGCAGCAGCCGTGATATATATATTCAAGTTTCATTTTATGACAATCAGGTTGATTGGGAGACAGGAAAATAAAATTAATTCTTAGAAGGAGGATTTTTATCATGAGCAATGTAAGAAAAGTATTTGAACAGGGCGAAGGCGTTCTTCATCTGACACCAACCTGGGTTCCGCGTGGATTCAACGAACCGGGCAAGCGCCTGCGTCTCCATCCGGATGACTATTTTGCACTCGGCATGGACAGGGGCGGTATCTGTGAAAGATGGCTCGGTTCCCTCGCAAAGGCACTGAACGGCCCGAAGACCGGCGAAACAGAAGGTATGAGCTACGTACTTGAGGACGCTGCCACCAAGACAACACGCCTGTTCAAAGATTATGTAGAAGAATTGGGCGCTGACTTAGTCGGAGACGACCTGATGGCAAGATACGGCACTTGGCCGACTTTTGCTAAACTGTATGACTATGACAAACCTCTCTTCCACCATCTTCATTTGACAGAGGAAAAGGCCAACAAAATCGGAATGCACGGAAAGCCGGAAGCATACTACTTCCCGCCGCAATACAATTGCAGCTATCTCGGCAGATTCCCGCTTACATACTTTGGATTTGATCCTTCCACAACAAAAGAAGATGTTATGAAGTGTCTGGAAGACTATGATGTTAGAGATACACGTATCACAGAGCTGTCCCGCGCATACAGAATCCAGCTTGGCACAGGCTGGTACACCCCGGCAGGCGTAATCCACGCACCGGCTTCTGTCGTTACGTTTGAGCCGCAGTGGAACAGTGATGTCAACACCATCATGGAAAATGTTACAATGGGAGAAGTCAACCCGCACAATATGTTGACGGACTGCGCTCCTGAGGAAGAAAAGAATGACCTGAACGCAATCTTCAACCAGATTGACTGGGAAGAAAGCACAAGGCCAGACTACAAAGAAACATACTTCCGCGCTCCGAAGGTAAAATCCGAGTCCGCAGAAGCTGTTGAAAAGTGGGTTGCCTACGCTAACGAATGGGTTGCAGCTAAAGAAGTAACTGTTCTCCCGGGCCAGACTTACACATTGACAGATCAGGCTTGCTACTGCGCTATCGTAGTACAAGGCCACGGTACCTTCGGCGTATTCGAATGCGAAGCTCCAGAGCTCGTTCACTTCGATGATATTACCGGCGACGAATACTTCGTATCCGAAGCAGCCGCTAAGAAAGGTATCAAAGTGACAAACACAAGCTCCTACCAGCCACTCGTTATTCTGCAGAACTTCGCAAATAACAATCCAGAAGTACCAGCTGAGGTATAATTTGGTATTTTTTGATTAAGAATTAAAAGTCCGTGTCATCTTACATTTGTAGCGTACATGCTCCACTTTGTGAGATAGCACGGACTTTCTGTTTTACTCAAACTTATATTCAAACACCAAACTTTCGAAAATTTTCGGCTTGAATTAAGCAGATTCTTGGAAAGGATTTACTGCCCTACTCCCGCTTTGCGGCAAATCACTATCTTATGCAAAATAGTCCTTGCATTTCCCATGGACTATGCTTATTATAATAGCGTTAAGTAAATTGTGCTTGGATTTTTATACCTATAAGGAGAACACCATGATTAAACTGATAGCAAGTGATTTAGACGGTACTCTCGTCCGAAACTATGAACAGACTATTTCCACTGAAACTTTTGATTTGATTCGCCAGCTCAAAGACCGGGGCATCATGTTCGTGCCTGCCAGCGGGCGGCAATATGCCAACATGCGTAGGCTGTTCGCCCCTCTCGGTTATGAAGTGCCCTATATTTCGGAAAACGGCTCTCTCTGTATCTACAATGACGAGATTCTATCTACGGGACAAATCCCTCCTGATACTATCCGCCATATTCTCGACGCGCTCATGGAATACCGCAGTAAATTCCACACGGGCCATTGTATTCTCTCCGTCAAGGACACTTACTATACAGATTCTAATGACGCCAAATTTATGGATTATATGCACAATACTATGGGCAACATTGTTAAGCAGATTCCGGATCTTTATGCCGTGAATGAACCGCTTCTCAAAGCTGCCATCTGCGATTTTAACGGAACTAAAGACTTGCTTCCGTTTTTCACCGATAAGCTGAAAGGTGAGATTCGTGTGGCCACATCTGCCTCTCACTGGATTGATTTCATCGCTCCAAATGCCAATAAAGGTACCGCACTCAAAGCCTTGATGGAACGTTTTGGGATTCGGAAAGAGGAGTGTGTCTGTTTTGGTGACCAGCAGAACGATGTAGAAATGCTGAAACTGGCAGGAACAAGCTACGCTATGGATACCGCCGTTCCTGAGGTAGTGAAGCATGCAGATCATGTGATTGAATCTGTTGAACCGGTGTTGAAAGAGATTCTCGCAGCACAGATTTAGTATAGAGAAAGAAAAGATGCCGGTGAGCATGGCCTGCCAACTCACCGGCATCTTTTCTTTACACACGACTGTCCTGCAGCCTTGCTAATTTGTTACTGTTCAGCCTATTGGACATGCTCAGTAACACTTATTTATCAGTGTCCACTGCCCAACGGTCAAGCTGCTTCATGAACTTTTCGTCTTCTGAAACCACTGTCACAGGCTTTTTGTAATCAATCGCCATCAATCCCAGAACCGACTTTCCATCTGCGATTTGGTTGTCCATTGTATGTACGCCTATATCCATCGGGGATGAGCACGCCAAATGCATGAAGTCTCTCAAATCATTCGACGTATATAACATAATATCTCGAACCATTTTGTTACCTCCTTCAGAATTCAGCATAAGTATAGCACCTCCTTTCTCATAAGTAAAGTTAACCTTTTATATATTCCCACTGCCTAAGGGCAGCGCTCAGCTCTTCCTTTTCCCCTGACGCCTCTGCAAAATCCCGTCCTTCCATTACAATTTCAATGGCCTGCCTCATGGCTCTTGCACCTGCTCTGGCTCCCATCGGATGTCCTTGAACTGCTCCACCTGCTGCCAGAACAATATCGTTCCCTGCCTGATGCATGTATTTTTCTACCATACCAGGATGAACCCCGCCACCGATAGACGGCATAGATGGCTTCAAGTCATACCAAGGAAGGGTGAGCTGCGCTAACGTCTGCATATATTTTTGATATCGTAGCGGATATCCACCGTATGGAGTGTTCACCATCACAATATCGGCCCCGGCAAGTCTGGCCAGTTTTCCCGCGGCAAGAGGGGATGACATCCCGCTGGCAGTCCCTTCATAGAACATTCCAGAACCAGCAGCATGTCCAAGAATCGGTACTTCCGCAGTTTCTGCCACTTGCTTTAATCCACTGTATCCTACCGCAGCAAAGTTAATCATAATTCCATCGGCCCCGGCTTCCTGAACACGTTTCACATTCTCTGTCAGTTCTCCAGCCCCACTGGTAACATTGACAAAGTATCGCACCCTCTCCCCTGTCTCCTCATAAGCTGCAGCAGCCGCTTTTTTATACTCTTTTACACGTTCCCACGGCTTACTATAGGTGGGATTGCCGAACAACTCGTCATCTTTGATTAAGTCTACGCCCCCCAGCGCAGTCTCATAAAATATCCTTGCCCCCTCCTTTGGCGTCAAACCAGTACAGGGCTTAATCATGTTCAACAGAAGGGGACGTTTCACAATGCCTGTATACTTGCGGATTCCTGCAATTCCATAATTCGGGCCTCCAAAATCCTCCGCAAATTCCCGGGGAAATTCAATGTCCAACAGTTTAACCTGTGCTGAGGTCGATGCATCATTCCCCAGCAGTGACGTGAGCATAAGAGGAAAGTCACTGCCAAAGTTCACTGCTGGGTAAGCAATCTGAATCATATACTCCCTCTCCGGTGTATCAACCTGTGTCTCCAAGTCAAGCGCTGGGATGTCAAAAACATTTACTACTTTTCCCATATATCTTTCTCGAATATCCTCAGTAATTCCCGGAATGGGAATCCAGGTTCCAATAGTCTGACCTATGGCAAGCGAAGCTGCCTTTTTTAACACATCCACCTCCTTTGGGAGCTTGATGTAATACGATGCAACAACATAATTTCTGCTGCGGATATTCTCCGGCAGCGTATAAAGTACTGAATCCATATTGCCTCCTTTTATACAGAAACGAAAAAAGGTGGTATCTATTATGTTCCCTTCGTAATTAAAAAAGTCTGGATACCGTTTCGTATCCAGACTTATTAATTACTTTATTTTTCATGAAAATATGCATCCGAATTATATGGAATATGCTCCGCCCGCTTCTTAAGATTGCACTCCAGAAGCTGGAAAATCAAATCGCTGTCCCGCCTTTCAAGAGCGTCTAAATAACTTTGATGTTCAGCTATCATACTATCCCTTGACTCTTTGCTGTCCAAAAGCTTCTGGCCATAAATCAGTTTAAAAAAAGACAGGTTATCCCACAATGACTCAATCATAGCACAGACTCTTGAAAGTCCGCTTGCCTTATAGATGGAAAAATGGTATAAGCGGTTGTGTTGATAGACATCCACTGCATCAAGTTCGTCATGACTGACAATTTGCTTATACTCCTCTTGAATACGCCGAAGATCCTCAATCTGCTTATCCGTTATCTTCGCACAGGCGTATCTGGCCGCCACTGGCTCAAGAGCTGTTCTGGCTATGTATATTTGACGCACGTCATCCTTAGTCAGCGTAACAAGTCTCGTTCCAGCATAGGGTATCGATTCAGCCAATCCCATTTTTTCCAGATTACTTAGAGCTTCTCTTATGGGCATCCTGCTGACTCCCAGCTGTGTTGCCAGCTCCTCAGTATTCAGCTTATCACCCATAAGCAGCTTTCCGCTCATAATCCATTCCATCAGCTTGTCTAAAACAAGGTCCGGCAGACGGTTATGCTGCAGGGTCTCCCTGTTCAAGTCATTCATTGTAATTCGCATATTAGTTCTCATATAGATTTCACCTAAAGTAATATTTACAAGCCAAGCTTTGAAACGGCTGCTTTCAAAATCGCCACCTGTGCGGTTTCTTCCATCAACTCTGCCGCATGTTCTGCGTTAATCGCATCCTTGCCGACCGCCACGATACCGTGATCCACCAAGAGAAATCCGGGCAGTTCAGGACACTCGTCATATAATTTTTCCACAAGCGGAAAATATTCTTTTCCGACTACCGCTGCAGGCACATCCAATGTAGGATAATCTGTACATACTTTCAGCTTCGCATGCCATGTCGTTCTCGTTAAAGCCTTCCCTGTGGAGGCCCATGCAATTGAGTATGGTGAATGAACATGTACCACTGCATTCACCTTTGGGCAAATTCTGTACAACAAACCATGTAACAAAGCTTCCCTTGTAGGTTTTCCTTCCCCTTCTACTAGATTGCCGTCAAAATCTGTTATAACAAATCCTTCCGGCGAACTGTCTGCAAAGGAACTTCCGCTTGCCTTAACAAGCATCAAATCCTTGCCTGGTATTCGGGCACTCACATTACCCCCGCTACCTGTCTGTATACCTCTAGTATAAGCTCTTTTGCAGGCAATGACAAGTTCCTCTGCTATCTTTTTAACATGTTCTTCCATAGTCTTTCAATCCCTTTCTGTCGAATTTCGTCTTAGTTTATATGCTACTATAAAGCTTTCACTAATAAGAAATTTCACTGCCAATCACGCCGCGTTCACGGAGTTCATCAATCATACAATGAGCCGCTTTTATCCCCCATTCTACTGTATCTAAGTTTCCCGGAATTGTTATTATTTCAACATTTTTGTTTTTCACACCATAGAGCTGTCTGAGAATAATCTCATCCACTTCCTTATAATACAATTCTTCACCTACACGGGTATTATGGCGCATCCCCTCAGTGGGAATCAGAAGCTTTACCGGATAATCAATTTTATTCAGACGTTCTACAAACCGGGCAGTCGTAATCTCCGCTTCATCAGGGAGAAGCTTGATATGGGCGGTCGTAGCATTGTGATACATGTAAACCCGCTCATCCATGCGTGGCGGAAACTCATCAACGGAAAAATCTATAAAATCTAATCCACCTACGCTGATAACCAAAGGTACTTTCTTCTCCACCCCTTTTACGAGTCTGTACTTAGAATTCTCACCATAAGAAAATCCACCTTTAAAATACTCCTGCGTAATCTCATGAGTAGTTAAATCGAGTATACCGTCAATTAATCCGTCCGCAGCCATCTGCTCCATAATTGCGCCTCCCGTGCCGGTAGAATGGAATCCTATCACTTCTATCCCTAGACGTTCTAATTCATCCACCGCCGCACAGGCGCCTGTGTTGGTAATTCCCATCAAAGTAATACCAACGACCGGACGTTTCCCCTTCTCCAGCACCTGCCCGGCAGACTGCACCATACCGGCGCAGCATGCACAAGCATTGGCAAGGATTTGTCTGGTCACAATATTCATTCCTGTAAAATCGCAGATAGAGGGAATTACGACGATATCCTTGTCACCTACCACACTGTCAAATGTCTTTCGCCCTGATGCCACCGTTGTAGCCATCACTTTGGGAAATCCTATGGGAAGCCTTTTCATCGCATTCGTTGCCATTACAGTATTCTGCAGGCCACCAGCTGATAAAATCCCCTGAATCTTGCCATCCTCATAAAGTTTTTCTACATATAAGGCAACGGCTTCCATCATAAAAGCAATTTTTTCTCCCTTTGTCTTAGGCTCAAGTGTTTCCCATTTTGTGCCGGCAGCTTCCGTAACTTCCTCTCTCGAAACATCATATCCATAGGAAGAATCCGGTCCAGTCGCTACATCAATGACAAGAACATTTATTGTCTGTGCTTCCAGCAATTCTCTCATATAAGCCACTTCTCTATATTTCGTATCGCAGCTCCCTATTATCGCAATTGTTTTCATACAATTCGTCCTTTTATGCAAAATACTTTGTTTTCGCTTTATCAGCAGCTTTCCGGGCATCTTTATCGATAATCGCACCTTTATATTCTTCAAAAACAAAGTCGCTGTCCTTTGGTCCGATTACCGGAATTTTATTGTCCTTTTCAGATTCATATTTTTCAACCGCAGCAGAAAGGATTACATCATGAGACAGCAACAGATGGCTGTGTGGATCTACTCCAGCCTCTTTGCAGCGGCGAACGGTGTCACGGATTGTTTCCCATGCGGCAACGATATCTACAAAACGTCCCGGAGGGCAGATATCATAGTGAAGCTCATCCTGCATATCTTGTGGTGCGTCAATATTTCCCATAACAAATACAGAATCACCCACACAGAAATACGGCCCTGTCTCCGTCTCTACTACGATTGTCATATGCCCCGGGCAATGACCAAATCCTTCATAAACGCTGACTCCCGGCACAATTTCCACTTCTCCCTTTACTGTCTCAAAACGCTCGCGAACGCCCGGCTGGTCATAAGGTGCAATAAACTGGTCGCCACAGGTGACATCCCCATCTTTTGCAATAATCGGCCTGCAGTAAGATTTGTAATGCAGCGGAATCGGGTTATGGGCATAATTCCATTCCGTCTCATTGCAGATAAAGCGGGCATTTGTAAATTTTTCAAGGTAAAACACATGATCCCAGTGAAGGTGTGTGAACAGCACAATATCCACATCCGTAGGTTTGTATCCTACTTGAGCCAGACGTGATTCAATATCGTCAATTCCCGGTCTTTGAAGTGACGGACCGTGATGGTATTTATCCGCATGTTCTGTCCAAGACATTCCGGTATCCACAAGTACAAGCTTGTCTCCGCCTTCAATCAAAAAAGTGAAATCCGGAAGCTGGTCAGATTCATTGGTAACTCCACGCTTCTCTACATATTTTTTACAGGAAAAATGATACCAGTATTCCAGCGGACGTGTCGGTATATATCCTGAGTTAAGTGGTCTTATTGTTAATGCCATAATTAATTTCCTCGCTTTCTTTAGAAAAGTTTTTTGTTATATCTTAAAATTGTCGCCAATTTTAATTCGATGACTATGCAGCACTTCTTTCTTGTTTTCTCTTTGTATAAGTGTCAAACAGAACCATAGCAATAATTACGATACCCACCACCATACCTTGTGCAAAGGAAGAGATTCCTTTCAGATTCATAACGTTTACGATAATCGTCAGAATCAACGAACCGATAACAGTCCCTACAACTCCGCCTTCGCCGCCGAGCATGGAAGTTCCTCCTATTACAACCGCCGCTACAGTCTGAAGACCGTAGCTATCACCCATGGCTGCATCTGCCGCATTAAGCCTTGCAGTGATTAGCATACCGGCTAACCCCGCACACATACTACACATCACGAAACTTGATATCATGATTTTTTTCACAGGTACTGCAGAATATCTGGCAGCCACCGGATTGGAGCCATATGCATAGACCTGTCTTCCGTACGTCGTCCTCTGGAGCAGTACATAGATAATGACTACCACAATAGCCGCTATGATAATCAGATTGGGAATCGGTCCAGTATACCCAACACCTATTCTGGTGAAATTTTTAGGCAGGTCATAGATAACCGCCCCCTGCATAACGATAATCGCCAATCCTCCAAGCACCCAGTTTGTTCCATAGGTAGCTATAAAACTCGGAAGAATACCTGCCAGAAGTCCATTGACGACGCCCACAGCCATTCCTATTAAAATTCCAATGGCAAATGCCGCCGGAATCGGAACACCGGCTTTCAGCATCTGGGCACAGATACATCCTACGAACCCCGCCGTTGCCCCTACAGACAAGTCCATGCCGCCCGTCAGAAGCACTGCGGTAAGCCCTGCGCTCAATACAAGAAGAACACTGGCCTGCCTGAAAATAGTAATCAAATTGTCCACAGTCCGAAAATTCGGAGCGATAACAGCCGATATTACAATCAGCACAATCAAGCCAACCAGACTGTAGAAGACTTTTGAACTTTTTATTTCATCAAACATTTTCTTTGCATTCATGTCCATGTCCTCCTATTCCTTTGAACGAATACGGACAACCGCATCGATAATGATAGCTGCTAGTACGATAGAACCAATAATGGCATTCTGGAAAATAGACTGGACACCGATAACATTCAGGCCGTTCTTAATAATCCGTATCAGCAGTACTCCAAATATCGTACCGGTCACGCCGCCCTTGCCTTCTCTCAGGGAAGTTCCTCCCAAAAGTGTCGCGGCTACCGCCTGAAACTCCCACCCTGTGGCTACGATCGGCTGCCCTGACTCTACTCGGCAGAGCGTGATGACACCCGCGATACCAGCAATCATCCCCGCAAACGCATACGTTTTAATCAGACATTTTACCGGGCTGATTCCTGCAAGTACCAGTGCCTCTCTGTTACCTCCAAGTCCATATATATTGGTACCAAACTTTGTTTTTCTAAGTACAATCCAGACTACGATAAACACGGCTGCTGCCACCCACACCATAAGGGGTATAAACAAAATCGTCGTCTCTGTCACTACCCTGTATGTAAAGCTAGAGTAAAAGATAGAGGAGCCGGCAGTCAAAAGCAGTGAAATACTGTTCACAATATTCTGCATACCATATGTGGCAATAAAAGGAGGGATATTTCCTTTGGCCACGATAAGTCCGTTCAAAGCTCCTATGAGCATCGTACAGACAATAGAAATCAACATGGCTACTTCCAGAATGATTCCCCGCTGTGCAAGAAATACAGTAAATACTGTTACAAAGCTTACCTGTGCACCCAATGACAAATCAGTTCCCTGTGTCAGTACAATGCAAGTCTGTCCAAACGCTACGATCATCAAAGGTGTCGCCTGAATCAGAACATTTCGAAAATTTGAAAAAGACAAATAATGCGGATCCATAAAGCTAAACGCCGCGATGATGACAATAAGCATGTACGCCACCGGAGGTACCCTTTTAATTCTCTGCAGTACGCTGGCGCTCTGCCCCGTATTATTCTGAACTGCATTAACTTTCTGCATTCTCAGCACCTCCTGACCCCAGCATCATCCGCGCGCCGATGCTTTCAGAATTAAACTCTTCTGAGCCGCGCGTCACTTCATCTACAATAGTCCCTTCATGCATGATATAAATTCTATCGCTCATTCCGATAACCTCCGGAAGTTCTGAAGAAATCATAATAATCGCCTTCCCCTCCGATGCAAGCTTATCCATAAGCCCATAGATTTCCATCTTTGCTGCAACATCAATTCCCCTTGTCGGTTCATCGAAAATTAAAATGTCCGGATTAAAGCTCAGCCATTTGGCTAGAACAACCTTCTGCTGATTACCGCCGGATAAATATTTACACGCCTTATTGACACTCGTTGTTGCAATTCTAAGCTGTTTTTTATAATCAAGAGCTATCTCTGTAATTTTTTTATTAGATATAAAAAACTTAGGAAATATTTGTTTTAAGCTTACAGCTACCGTGTTGAGTGCCACAGACTCATCTAACGCTAGTCCCTGTCTCTTACGGTCCTCACTTACTAGACCAATACCAAGCTCTGTCGCATGTTTCGGAGATTTAGGCGAAACTTTTTTCTCGTTGACATAGACCTCGCCTGATTTTATAGGCTGTATACCATAAAGAAGTTCTGCCGTCTCCGTGCGTCCCGCACCGACAAGTCCAGCAATTCCCACAATCTCTCCCCTTCTTACTTCCAAGTTTACATTTCTCACTTTACCTCTGTGGTCACACAGATTTTCTGTCCTAAGCGCAATGTCACTGTGCTTATTCTCTGTCCTTACATAGACTTGTGAGACATCACGGCCAACCATCATATTGACCAACTCTTCATTCGTACACTCGTCGATTCCCACCGTATTAATTTTTACACCATCCCTTAGAATAGTGATACGGTCGCCAATTAGCGGAAACTCCTGCATCCTGTGGGATACATAAATAATACCAATTCCTTCTTTTTTTAATCTGTGTATCTGTGCAAAAAGAGAATCTACTTCTCTCTCTGATAAAGTAGCCGTTGGCTCATCAAATACCATAATTCTTGGTTTGAATGAGAGCGCTTTCGCAATCTCTACCATCTGCTGCTCCGCAACACTCAAATTCTTCACATGGCTTTTTACATCAATATACTCACAATTGAGCGACTTCATCAGCTCCCTTGCTTCCTTCTCCATGCGTTTATGATCAATTAATCCAAGCTTCGTCCGGTATTCCCGGTTTAAAAATATATTCTGTGCCACACTAATGTGAGGAACAAGTGTAAATTCCTGATATACCGCCACGATTCCTTTTGCCAGTGCTTCTTTAGTTCCGTTAAATTTTACGATTTGATTATCAAAAGTAACCTCTCCTTCTTCCGCCTTATAGGCCCCCAAGATTACTTTCGCCAGCGTACTTTTTCCCGCGCCGTTCTCTCCGACCAGAATATGTACCTCGCCCTCCCGTAAATCAAAATCCACATTGTCCAGTGCCTTCATTCCGGGAAACAGTTTCGTTATATGGCGTGCTGTTAAAATTGTTTTACCCATCTTTCCACCTCATCCATTCTTCCAACCGGATACTCTTTTAACATAGAGGGTGCCCTGCTTTGCAGAACACCCTCAGGTGAAATGTCAAGAACAACGATTGCCTCTATTGGATTACTTTCCACCAAGCAATATTGTCTTTATAATCTTGAACGGTTCCAGCTGTGATCAATGGATCGTTGGCTGCCGTTGGGAACGGAATAAACTTACCTTCCGGCTCGGTGCCGTCATTCAAATAATTCACTGCGTACGCACATGCAATATATCCTGAACCGTACGGGTCTGTGTTGTATGTAGCAAACATATCTCCGGTCTCTACCGCACTTGTTGCGTCTGTACTTCCGTCAAATCCTGCTACAAGAACATCTGTCATACCTGCTGCTTTTAATGCCTGAATTGCTCCCAGTGCACTCTCATCGTTCATTCCAATGATTCCCTGTACATCTGTATATTTCTGGAGAAGATTCTCTGTTACGGACATACCTTCTGTTCTCTTGAAGTTTGCTGTCTGTGAAGCTACCACTTTAATATCTGGGTATTTTTCAAAAGCTTCATTGATTCCTTCCAGTCTTTCAATTGCGTTTGCTGCTCCCGGAGGACCCTCAAGAATGATGATATTCCCCTTGCCGTTAAGTGCCTCTGCCATCTCAGTAGCGATAGTTGTACCTGTTTCTTTATAATCAACACCTGTTCTTAAGAATGTATCCTCTGAAGCTGGTGTGCCGATTGTAAGAACAATAATGCCTGCCTCCTGTGCTTTTCTGACACCCGGCATGATACCATTGGAGTCCGCACAATGTACGATGATAACATCCATTTCCTGCTGAATCATATCCTCCATTATCTTAACCTGTTCTTCAACGCTGTCTGCAGTGGACGGTGCCTGTGTTACTGCGTTGAATCCCATATCTTCTCCAGCCTTTTTCACCCCTTCAGCTTGAGCTACCATGTATGGGTTGGTTGTATTTTTCGCAATATAACCAATCTTATAATCTTTTTTTGCCTTTACGTCTGATGCAATCTGAGCACCGATTCCGGTTACCGGAAGCTTGTCCGCGCCCACAATCGTAGCCGCTTCTCTCGTTCCTGCAGTTGTTGCAGAGTCATCGGAACTTTTTTCATTTTTAGTTCCGGAATCTGATGTTTCTTTTGTCGGAGAGCTACATCCGGCCAGAAGTGAACATGCCATTGCTGCCGTCAATAAAATAGATACTAACGTTTTCTTTCTCATTTTCTTCCTCCTTTGATTTTCCGTTTCCATTTTTTGGATATCGGATATTGGATACAATCTTGTTGTAATCAATATAGCACTCTCATTTTTATATGTCAATAATAAATAGTATTTTTTTATACTCACCACCATTTTTGTGCGTTATTCACAAAGCAAACCCAAATTTTCTGTTAACTATTACAATTGTCACTTTTTTATCAATTCAGCAGTTTTACCAAATTTATAAAAAAAAGAAGCACTCCGGTAATACTCAGCATATTACCGAAGTTGCTTCTCTATTCTAATGCATTATTTGACTCCGATTCTCTCTCCCATCTTCACAATGGTCTCATATCCCTCCTCGGTATTGCGAAGGATATCTTCATCTATCTTTACTTTTCCCTTCTGAGTCAGCACAACAATCGTAGAGCCGCCGAACTCAAAACGTCCCTTTTCCTGTCCTTTTTTCACTTCGCACCTCTGGTGGTAATTGTTGATTCTCCCCACCATCAGCGCTCCTACCTCCATCATCAATACGGTTCCAAAATGTTCCGTCCGCAGAAGGCAGTACTCTCTCGTATTCATCTTATATATGGGCAGCACATCATTGGCCGCAGGATTCACAGTGTGCAGTACTCCGGGGATATGAATCTGCCCTGATTTTTCCCCATTGTCTATATAACAATATCTATGATAGTCATCCACCGTAAGCCTAAGCACTATGGCATAACCGCCCTCATAATATGCGGCCAGCCTCTTGCTCCTCACCAGCTGTCCTACCGTATATGGAGTATGCTTGATTACGAAACGGCATTCGCTGTCTATGGGATAGACGCTTGCTTTTCCATCACACGGACTTATGAATACACTCTCATCCCTCTCTATCGGGCGCATCTCTTCCCTTATGCGCCGTGTAAAAAACGCATTATAGGAACGGAACTTCTGCTCCTCGTATTCCTGCAGCTCTATATGATTTTTGCGCACGAACCGAGGCACCGCAAGAGCCGACAGCCTGCTATCCAAAACCTTACCTCCGAGCTTAGACACAGCCGGAGAAACAAAAGGCCTGATCAGCATCCTTGTTAAAGCATGACCGTATACCCATGCCAGAAGCTTATCCTGACCGGTTGCTTCCTCGCGCCTTTCACCTGTTCTATCTATGTATTTCATCAGCTCCACACCTACCCTACATGAAACAGCTTCAGCACAGCGATGGCTACAATCGTAACCAAAACAGCCAGTGTAGCATTTTTCGGCTTTTTCAACTTGAAATTAGTGATAAAGAGAATTCCGATCGTCAGTACCACGGCATGCAGTGTTACGAGGAAATCCCTGCGCAGAATCGGACTTAACATAAATACAATAGGAAGGGCTATGGCCGCTGACGTGATAGGAAGCCCCTGATAATACTTCCGGTTCTCATCTGTTTCATCCTGCCGTCTTTCCTCCATCACATTAAAGAACGCCAACCGAATCAAGCCTGCCAGAACATATATCATCAGGATAAATATTCCGATAAGGCTTCTCATCCCTAATCTGTAGCATAAAAGTGCCGGGGCCACGCCGAAACAGACGATATCGCACAACGAGTCAATCTGTATGCCGAACCGTTTTTCATCCTCAGTGCGGTTCTTTTTTGTTCTGGCAATTTTCCCGTCAAACATATCGCAGAGTCCGGATAACGCCAGACAGGTCACCGCCAGTTTAAAGTGTCCGTTCATGGTAAACATCATGCCACCCACAGAGATGAACAGGCTGATATAGGTAAGCACTACAGTATAATCATAAAATCCTAACATTTTGAATCCCCTTTTCCTCATTCAAACGCTTTTTTCCTATCGTAAAGTTAGCAGTCACAGTTAACAGGGCGCTTATGATAAGCTCTGTATAATAGCCTAAGCCACGGCTCAGTATCATTCCCGGAAGCAAAAGTTTTACTCCAAATATAGGCACAAAGATTATCAAAAACAACTTTTCACTGATTCCCATGCCTCCCGGAAGCGGGAGCATATCTACCGCAACTGATATCACTGCCTGAAGGAGCACTATCACCACAATGCTTTTTCCTTTCAGTCCGAAGGAACGGTATACAAAGTAAGTTGCCAAAAACAGAGACAGCCTCTGGAATACGGTAATTAAAAAAACATTGATGATGACCATCGTATGCGACTTCAAGTAAACGGCCGTCTGACTGTATTGTACCATAGATTCCTCTAGCTTATCAATTCTTGACTGTTTATGCCGGACCAGATGCATTCTTTCAAGCAGCCAGAGCCCTTTTACCATGATGTTTCTGGCTAATCTGGGATGGAATACAAGAATCAGCATAGCTGCAACACAGAATACGTTCAAAGCGATGCCCAGATAAAATACGAACAGCATACCGGATAAATATTTGTGGATAAAGCCCTGCCCGAAAATCACAAGTCCAAGTCCAATTACTACCAGCACCAGTTTGTAAGTGATTGTCACTATCATCAGCACGAGCGTGGACACAGGAATCGGTATTTTTTCCTTTTTCATATAGTAGATTTGCGCCGGCTGTCCACCCGATGCCGATGGTGTGATACAGCTGAAAAAGAAACCGACAGATGAAAATAGAAAACAGGTCCATTTTTTCAGCATAATTCCCAGAGACCGCATCATGTAATAGATAATGATGGATTCTCCCCATATAAATATAACCACGCACAGCACTCCCGGTATAAGGAACGCCGGATTCACCGTCTTAATGATATTAAGTATCTGTCCTAAATCTTCTCCATGGAAAACACCATACATGGTGAGTCCGAATACAAGGACGAGAAAGGTTACATTAAACAACATTTTCTTCTTGTTTCCCATGCTCTTTTCCTCTTATTAATTCCATGAGCCGGTCTCCCGCTCGCTCAAAAATTTTCATATAAATACGATACCCGTTCGTATGGCAGCTGATAAAGTATGTAATCTCCGCCAGCGCGACTCCCGCAAACACATCAATCAGTACGTGCTGCCTAAGCGCCAAAGTAGAATAGAATACAACAAACGCCGCAATACATGTAAATCTCCGGTACCACAACGGTATTTTTTTATTTCCACGAATCCCCACATAGCAGAACCAGCTGGCCATGCAGTGTATGGAAGGAAGCAGATTGCTGGCCGGATCTATACTATATAAAAAGCGGACTGCCTCTGTCCAAATATCGCCGCCAGATAAAACCGGCCGGATATTAGTCGTGGGAAGGAACAGGAAAAACAGCAGGCACACAATCCGTGCATAAAAATCGGCGGTAAAAAATCGGTAGCGCTGCTCTTTATCTTGCTTGGCAATCATGCAATAATTCACGACCCATAAAATGTAACAGCTAAAATAGATTATAATAAACTGTGGCATAAAGGGTACCAGATTGTCTATCGATGAAGTGAGGTCAAAATGATGTCTGCCCTCTGTAAAAAGACGTACTCCGAAATATATTGAATTATTGAACACAAATGTAAATATCACTGGTAACAGCCAGTGAACCGGAAATATGAATTCTTTCCATTTCATTTTCAGTTTATCCATCTTTCGTCTTCCTTATCAATATATTTGCTTGCATCACTCTTATTCATTTTACATGATATGCCCGAAAAAGCAAGGAGAGGCCTTCAATCTTAATAAATAAAGCCCAATTCTTTTGGGAATTGAGCCTTTTTCTTTAGATTTTCTTTAGTTTTAAAGCACCTTGGATAAAAATTCTTTTAATCTGGCATCTTTGGGATTACTGAAAAATTCGCTGGGCGACGCCTGTTCTTTTACCAGTCCCTCGTCGATAAAAAGCACCCTGCTGCCAACTTCTTTGGCAAATCCCATCTCATGGGTAACAACGACCATAGTCATGCCGTCACGGGCCAGCTTCTTCATAAGCTCCAGCACCTCTCCTACCATCTCCGGATCCAGCGCGGATGTAGGTTCGTCGAACAGCATCACATCCGGATCCATGGCAAGGGAACGAATGATTGCAATCCTCTGCTTCTGCCCTCCTGAGAGCTGCGCCGGGTATGCCGATGCCTTCTCCTCCAAGCCCACCAGCTTTAACAACTCCATGGCCTGAGACTCGGCTTCCTCCTTAGTTTTATTCAGAAGCTTCATCGGCGCCAGCGTGATATTTTCCAAAATAGTCTTATGAGGAAAGAGATTAAAATGCTGAAATACCATTCCCATTTTTTGTCTGTGCTTATCAATATCAACTTTCTTGTCTGTGATATCGGTACCTTCAAAATAAATTTTTCCCTGTGTGGGAGGTTCCAGAAGATTCAGTGACCTTAAAAATGTAGATTTTCCCGAGCCCGACGGCCCTACGATCACCACTACCTCTCCTTTGCGGATTTCCTCAGAAATTCCGTTCAGCGCATGAAAGCCTCCAAAGGCTTTGTGAAGGTTCTCCACTTTAATCAATACTTCTCCATTAGTGGTCACTATTCCTCAGCCTCCTCTCCAGCATGCTCACCAGCTTGGTGAATATCATAACCATAACCAGATAGATGAGCGCCACCGCCATCAACGGCATAAACGCATCAAAAGTCCGGCTTCTTATAATATCGCCGCCTTTCGTCAAATCCTGCAGCGCAATGTATCCGGCGACCGACGTCTCTTTCAGCAGCACGATAAACTCATTTCCCAACGCCGGGAGGACATTCTTGAATGCCTGAGGCATGATTATGTAGAGCATTGTCTGCCGGTAATTGAAGCCAAGACTTCTGCCCGCCTCGAACTGGCCGTTGTCGATAGACATGATTCCCGAACGGAATATCTCCGCCACATAAGCGCTCGAATTCATTCCAAAGGCAAGTATGGCAACGATTGTCTTGTCAATGTTAACGCTGGAAAAGATAACATAAAAAATGATTAATAGCTGAACCACTACCGGGGTTCCCCGAATAATTGTTATGTAAACTTGGCAAATGAAATTTAATATTTTCATCCGTTTTGTTTTATCATAAGTCGCGCGCACTACTGCAAGCAGAAATCCCAAAACAACACCAATTATAACGGCACAAAAGGTTACAAGTAATGTAACCTTTAATCCGTCCGTAATATAATGCCATTGTTTATCTTCTATAAAATTAAAAATAAACCGTTCTTTAAAACTCATAAATACCGCCTGTCCGCAAAATTATTTGATATATTTTGCTACGATTTTATCAAATGTACCGTCATCCTTCAACGCCTTGATTGCGTCATTCACTTTTTTAACAAGTTCTTCATTTCCTTTTTTCACAGCCATAGCATAGTCTTCTTCTATATATTCTGTCTCAAGAATCTTAAGGCCTTCATTCTGAGAGACAAATGTTTTCGCCGGCTGGTCATCGATAACTACCGCGTCAACTTTTCCCTGTGTCAGTGACATAACGGCTTCCATACCCTTGTTGAAACGCTCGATGTTCTCATCGCCATAGTCGTCTGTTGTGTACTGGTCGCCTGTTGTCCCCTGCTGTACGCCAATCTTTTTACCTTCAAGATCGTCTGGCCCTGCAATGGTGCTGTCCTCTGTCACGATGATGACCTGACGTCCTGTATAATATGTATCTGTGAAATCAACACTTTTCTTTCTTTTTTCGTCCACTGTCAAACCTGCTACCCCAATATCTGCTTTTCCACCCTGAACAGCAGAGATAATGGAATCAAAAGCCATATCTTCAATCTTCAGCTCCATGCCCAGCTTCTCAGCGATAGCTGCCGCGAATTCTGCGTCGATTCCCACGATTTCATCACCTTCATAAAACTCATACGGTGGGAATTCTGCATTGGTTGCCATAACTAATGTTTTCTTATCTTCTCCCTTGTCATCTGCTCCTTCTTTTTTAGAGCCACATGCAGCCAAAGTCACGGCACATGCAAGAACCAGTCCTACACTAATTAACTTTTTCATCTTCATAATATTTTCCTCCATCAAATATACTCATTCTTTATAGTACTGTTTTTAATTCTACCATGTTCCCAACAAAAAACAAGTGGTTTTTTATACATTTTTTTGCATAAAAAACCACATTTTTTTAACAATATGCCACTATCACCTAATTTTAAGCTCTATCCCCATACAATAAAATACAAAAGGACCATAACGCCTAATACAATACGATAATAACCAAATGCCTTGAAATCATGTTTCTTTATGTATGCCATCAAGAACTTGATCGCGAATACGGACACGAAAAATGCCACAATACATCCTACAAGAAGAATCCCCACTTCCAGTGCAGTATAGTGGAAGCCGAACTTAAAGATTTTCAGCGCGCTGGCTCCGAACATAACCGGAATGGCAAGATAGAATGTAAATTCAGCCGCCACATAGCGTGACGCACCTAAGAGCAGGCCGCCTATAATCGTGGCCCCAGAGCGGGAAGTCCCGGGAATCAGCGCCAGAACTTGAAATAGCCCGATAAAGAAGGCTGTGGAATAGGGCATCTCCGTCAATTTGGTAATCTGTGGCCTTACATGGGCATTCCGGTTTTCTATATAGATAAAGAGAATACCATATATAATGAGCATTAATGCCACGACAATATAGTTATAAAGATATTTATCTAAAAAATCGTCGAATAGAAGGCCTATCACCGCTGCCGGCAGGCAGGATACTATGATTTTTGTCCACAAATTCCATGTGTTGCGCCTTTGCTTGGCCGTCTTCCTCGGCGAGAATGGATTCAGCTTATGGAAATACAATACCACAACTGCCATAATCGCGCCCAGCTGGATAACTACCATGAACATACTTTTAAAGGCTTCACTCGTTCCTAGATGCAGGAACTCATCCACCAGAATCATGTGCCCGGTGCTACTTATGGGCAGCCATTCTGTGATTCCTTCCACAATTCCAAGAATTATCGACTTCAGAATATCTAACATCTTTTTCCTCTTTCCTCCCCCTCAGGGTCATTTTGTACTTTAATTTATTTTATTGTAAGTATTGAAATATATAACCTTAGAGTACAAATCTTTCGATAGCTTTTGCCACGCCATCCTCATTATTTGTATCGGTAATATAGTCCGCAATTTTTTTCACTTCCGGCAGTCCATTGTCCATGGCCACACCAAATCCGGCCATCTCAATCATCTGCAGGTCATTATTACCGTCACCGAAAGCGGCAATTTCCTCTTTCTCTATGCCAAGAAGCTCTCCCAATTTCAAAAGGCCTGCCCCTTTATTGATGCCGGGAGCGTTGACCTCCAGATTATTTCCCATTGCTCCGCTCACAGAAAGTTCTCCCAGCTCCATTATGCGGGCATGCGCCTCCTGTTTCTCCTCATGTACAGCGAACACACCCTGAACCTTGTCCATTCCCCGGTCCTGCATTTTCTCTACCTTATCCCATAAATCAGGGACAGCCGTCCTTGTTCTCAGTACATATTCTGCCATAGGTTTATCGGTGATATATTTGCCGATATTCCGAAGATTGTCGGCCTCCGCAAAGCTTTTCCCTTCATAACAGATTTCACGCAGTGTGTCGTAGTCCTCCATTATTTTTAAAATACGCCTGCTGATATCGGCCGGAACCAATTTCTCCCATAGGATTTTGTTCTCCTTTGTATCCACAATTCTGGCGCCGTTAGCCGTCAGGGCATAACGAATCCCCGGTAATTCCAACAATTCCTCAGGTACACCAGACAAAGGACGCCCTGTCGCCGGCAATACGATAACCCCAGCCGCCATCGCTTTGGTCAGCACATCCTTCGTGCGGGATGTGATTTCTTTTTTGTCATTCAGCAATGTACCGTCTAAATCAAGTCCTATTATCTTTATTTTCTTCATGCACGTTCCTTCCATCCGCGACGAACGCCACCTCGCAAGGCGTCCTTTTGTCTGCTGGCAGACAACGGCCTCTTTTTCTAATCTGCGTTCATGTCGTTCATATCGTCCGCGACGAACTCCACCTCGCAAGACAAGCTTGCTCGGTGTACGTTGCACTCACATGAATAAAGAATAAGTTCCTTTTGTCTGCTAGCAGACAACGGCCCTTTTTCTTTATTCGCGTTCGTCGCTATGCGCTCATTATATCAAAATTTGCTAAATAAAGCAATTTGTAGTATACTGTTAGGGAAACTCATTTTTGACGAAAGGAAATATGATGATGAATAAGAAGTTAAAAGCATTAGCGAGGACATGTACTGCCATTGCTTGTGCTGTTTCTGTCTGTTCTGTCAGCACTTTGGTGTATGCCGATGATGCGGTTGATAATCTCGAACAGCAGACCTCCACTCTTCAAAATCAATTGGACACCCTGAACAATGAGCTCAATGCAATAAGTTCGGAGATTACAGATTTGGCATCAAAAATTGAGGAAACAGACGCATCTGTTCAGAAAGCGGAACTTGATCTTGCCGCAGCCAAGGTAAATGAAGAGATGCAGTATGATGCGATGAAAAAACGAATTAAATATATGTATGAGGCCGGCAACACGTCTCTCCTAGAAATAATTTTTTCCTCGGAAAGTATGGGCGATTTTTTAAATAATACGGAATTCGTTTCCAATGTCATGGAATACGACCGTAACATGCTTGAAGAACTAAATCAGATACATAAAGATGTTGCCGAAAAGGAAGCTGCTCTAAAAGCTGAACAGGCTTCTCTGGAAGAGATGAAAGTGCAGCTTGATTCTAGACAAACATCACTCAACACTACCATTGCCTCAACCTCCGGAGAGCTTGCCGCCTCCTCCGATGCCCTCGCCAAAGCGAAAGAAGCGCAGGCAGCTGCTGCTATGGCATTGAAGCAAGAACAGGCAGAACAGCCCCCACAGGACTCACAGGGCTCCGGCAGTTCAGGCGGAAGCACTACTCCCGGTGGCGGCAGTGGAACCGTGACTGTTCCACCAACAGAAGCCGAGACCAATGACTTAGTATTACTGGCAGCCATTTTACAGTGTGAGGCAGGTACTTCCGATTACGATGGACTTTTAGCGGTGGCAACCGTCATTATGAATCGTGTAAGCAGCGGGCGCTATCCTAACACTATCCGGGGAGTTATCTATCAAAGCGGACAGTTTTCGCCGACTTGGAACGGAAGCTTAAATCGGGTGCTCGCTAACGGCCCCGCTTCTCTCTGCTATCAAGTCGCACAAGACGCCTTGAACGGCGCACGCCTTTCATCCGTAAGCGGATGCTACTCCTTCAATGCTTCTTGGACAGGCCGTCCCGGAATCATAGTCGGCGGCAATGTATTCTTTTAAGACAATGGGGACAGGTCCCAACGCGTTGGGACCTGTCCCCTTCTACAATTCTACAAATTTTCTGACAATAGCACGAAGCCATCAATTCCTGTGATGATAAGTGGTTCTCCTTTTTTTGCGGTCTGTCCTCGTTTCATCCTGACTTTCTTGATGTCACCGTCTATTTTTATCTTGCCTTGGTAATCGAAATCTCCTTCTGCTACCCCAATTTCCCATAGGTATTTCTGTTCTTTTCTCTCCCGCAGGCGGGATATGCTTAGCCGCTGGAACTGCAAGACTATATTGACAATCACAATCAGGCTGACCAGCTGCTGGAAGGTACGAACCCACAGCCCGATGCCGATAGCCGCAAACAGGCTGGCATTTGCAAGTCCGCCTAGACCTGCGCCTCCCCAGTTTTCTGCCCACGCGTAGAGGAAGGGGAGATCCATATATTTCTCCACGGCCGAGTCACAAAATGCCACTATAAGAAATAAGATTCCCACGAACCGTAAACCTGTATCGCTTTCTGAAATCGGGGGGCTTATCAAAATTCCGCTTAGCTTTAGTCCGCCAATTAAGGCAGCCCAGCCCAATATCCAGATAACTTCTAGCCATTCGATTTTCGGGCGGTACACATTGTGAAACTGTAACCCGATTTCCCCTGCGTCTCCCATCTGCCTCACCGCCCGTTCCTCGGCTTCTTCCGGTGTCAACCCTCTGCTCAGGAATTCCTCGGTCAGATCCTCTATACAATCTCTCAGCTCTTCTTTCACTTCGCTGCGCACCTGCCCATTATAAATAGGTTTGGTCGCCTTTTTTAGAAAATCATCAGGCTTCATTCGGCGCACCCCCGATAATATCCACCACCGCTTCGGAATACTCACGCCATACTTTCTGCTTCGTTTCCAGAAGCTTTTTTCCCACGGCAGTCAGGCGGTAATATTTTCTGGTCTTCCCGTTGACTTCCTTCTCATAGGATTCCAGACATTTCTGTTTCACAAGTGTATGAAGCAAGGGATATAGTGTACCCGCCTTCATCTCAAATACATTGTTGGATTTCCTGCATAAAGTATCAATCATCTCATATCCATACATATCCTTTTCTTCCAGTAACTTGAGAACCAGCATAGTCATGCTGCCAGAAAACAAGCTTGCGTCCGTTGCCATTTTTTCACCTCTACTTTCTAACTACGTACTTATACGTGCCCTTCAACTCGTTAATCATAACATGTGTTCCTTTTGTAATATGCTCCTTAGAGCAGACCTTTATTTCTTTATCCCCTATCTGAGCTTTCGCCATATTGGGCAAATCTCCCAGCAAAACGCCCTCTTTTCCAATATACTTTTTCTCCAGCCTGCGGTGCATATATCTTCCATATTCTCGGGCTGCAAATAAAATCGCACATGCAATCAAATCTGTACACAGCCAGCTTAAAATTCCTCTTGAAACAATCGCTATCAATATCGCTAACACCACAAAACTGTTGACTACGCCCATTTTCTGTGTGCGGCCTTCTATCAGCAAATCCCCGTCCAGACTCTCCCAAAAACCAAAAATAATAGGGTACAAAAAAGCCAAATACCAGATTGTGATTAGAGGTTGCTCCCATCTTGGCATTTCCCACGGTTTAGGAATCACCACAAGAAGCAGCGAAAATGCACTAACAGCCACCAGTGCCCAAATATCTTTTACCCTGAATGATATCTCTTTCTTCATGACCAATCCCTCCTTAAACTTTTTATATTGGTTACCTATATATCTTACTTACATTATATATAGGTAACCAATATATGTCAAGTATATAAGGAGATTTTTATATGTCAAAGGGGACAGGTCCCGATGCGTTGGGACCTGTCCCCTTTGATTGTCTGACATCTATTCTGTTTTTCTGCTGCTTCTATTTTTTATATGCTACAGAGTTCCACAATAATTCGTTCTTGAAGTTTCTGATGGTCGTGTCTTTGTCAATGTAAACAGCTTCAATTCCCATAGCTGCTGCCCAGTCGCCCATCTGCTCTGCTGTCAAGTCGTAGGAGAATGCAGTGTGATGTGCTCCGCCTGCTAAAATCCATGCTTCAGCGCCTGTCTGAAGATTCGGCTCCGGTGTCCAGAATGCGGTTGCTACCGGAAGCTTCGGCATTGGTTTCTCTGTCTTCTTGCAGTTTACATCGTTGATGATGAGACGGAATCTATCTCCCAAGTCAATCAGTGATGTAGCAATAGCCGGGCCTGTCTTTGAGGTAAATACAAGACGTGTCGGATCCTCTCTGTCACCCATGGAAAGTGGCTGGCACTTGATGCTAATCGGGCCGTCTGCGATAGTCGGGCATACTTCCAGCATGTGAGCCTGAAGGATTCCTTCTTTACCCGGCACCAGATTGTAGGTGTAGTCTTCCATGAAAGAAGTACCCTTTGCGTCCTTCATGCCCTGAGTCATAATCTTCATAATGCGAACCATGGCTGCTGTCTTCCAGTCACCTTCACCGCCGAATCCATAGCCTTTTTCCATCAATCTCTGTATAGCAAGACCCGGAAGCTGCTGCAAGGAACCCAAATCGCCAAAGTGCGTTACGATTGCCTGATAGTTCTTTTCTTCCAAAAATCTCTCAAATCCAATTTCGATTCCCGCCTGAACTGCCACATGTTTGCGGAACTCAGCTTCATCTCTTCCCTCCAGAAGGATTTCGTATTTATCATAATACTCTTCTACTAATGTATCGATATCTCCCTGAGGAACTCCGGCAACAGCCTCTGCGATTTCATTCACCGGATAAGCGTCGATTTCCCAGCCAAACTTAATCTGAGCTTCTACTTTATCACCCTCTGTAACGGCTACGTTTCTCATGTTATCAGCGATACGCATAACACGTACATGACTGCTCTCGATCACACCGATAGCGGTACGCATCCAAGAAGCGATTCTCTCCTGAACATTCTTGTCTGCCCAGTGTCCCATGACAACCTTGCGCTCCATTCCGAGACGGCTGAAAATATGTCCATACTCTCTGTCGCCATGCGCGGCCTGATTCTCGTTCATGAAATCCATGTCGATAGTGTCATACGGAATCTCTTCGTTGAACTGCGTATGCAGATGAAGCAACGGTTTTCTGAATTCCTGAAGTCCTAAAATCCAAGATTTTGCCGGTGAAAATGTATGCATCCATGTGATGACACCTGCACAGTTTTCATCCATGTTCGCCTCATTAAAAGTCTTTCTGATTAATTCATTCGTAATTAAAGTTGGTTTCCAAATTACTTCATAAGGAAGTACACCGGATGCGTTCAACGCATCTACGATTTTATGAGAATGCTCTGCGACATTTGCGAGACACTCATCTCCGTACAAGTCCTGAGAACCTGTACAAAACCAAAACTTATATTCTTTGCATGCTATCATAATTCTTACTCTCCTTTTTCATCAATAATAATATTATAAATATCTCCACTGTGAACAGGCTGCGCACTAACCTCATCCTTCGCCTTCGGCTCGGATTCGCCAAGTGCTTTAGCCTTGTCCGTAATAAGCGTCTTTGCCGTGTTTGCGGTAGTAGTGTTTGTCTTGGAGTTCTTGCGGCGCGGGTTTTACATCTGGGTTAATCATCTCGCAGCGCGCGGCCATTTTGGCTACTTCTTCGAGGACTACTGCGTTGTGTACTGCTTCGTGTGCGTCTTTTCCCCATGTAAATGGCCCGTGGTTCTTGCACAGTACGGCCGGCATTGCCATGTATTCTGTATCTTTAAAGTGTTCTACGATGAGAAGTCCTGTATTTTTCTCATACGCCTCGTCGATTTCTTCTTTTGTCAGGTTGCGGACGCATGGAATTTCCCCGTACATATAGTCTGCATGGGTCGTGCCGTAGCACGGGATTCCTCTTCCCGCCTGTGCCCAGCTTGTAGCCCACGGTGAGTGTGTGTGCACGATTCCGCCCATCTCCGGGAACGCCTTATAGAGCTCCAGATGTGTTTCCGTATCGGAAGACGGATTATATTTTCCTTCTACCCTGTTGCCGTCAAGGTCCATAACGACCATGTCCTCTGCCGTCAGCTTGTCATAATCGACTCCGCTTGGCTTGATGACGAACAGTCCGCTTTCACGGTCGATGCCACTCACATTACCCCATGTAAATGTCACGAGTCCGTGCTTCGGCAACAGCATATTTGCTTCGTAAACTTCTTGTTTCAGCTGTTCTAACAATTTTCTCCTGCCTCCTTATCTTGTCTGATTGATAGTTACAGTTTATTTCAAAGCTTCTACCGCAGCCCGCTCAATTGCAAGGCCCTCGGTATAGCGTTTGATAAATGTCTCAAAGCCTTCCACATCCTTTGCATCCGGCTCCATCTTGCTGCCCGCGTTTCCGCCGAAAACTTTTTCAGCGAGGTACGCAGCAAGCTCTTCGCCCCCTGCTTTATTCACCATATAAGATGCCAGCAGGGCGATTCCCCACGCGCCGCCTTCTCCTGCGGTCTCCATTACGGATACCGGGGTATCGATAGCTGCCGCCAGAATGCTCTGGCCAACGCCTTTAGTCTTGAACAGTCCGCCGTGTCCCAGCATTTCATCAATCTGCACATGCTCCTGCTTCAACAGAATATCCATACCTGTCTTCAATGCTCCCAGCGATGTGTACAGATGTGTCCTCATAAAGTTGGCAAGGTTAAACTTGCTCTCCGGTGTACGTACGAACAGCGGGCGTCCTTCTTCGAATCCGGTAATATGCTCTCCGGAGAAATAATTGTAAGCCAGCAGTCCTCCGCAGTCTTTATCGCCTTCCAGCGCCTTATTGTAAAGTGTTCCGAACAGCTTGTTCATATCCACGTCCATGCCGAAGCTCTCTGCAAATTCCTTGAACAATCCTACCCAAGCATTTAAGTCAGAGGTACAGTTATTGCAGTGCACCATGGCAACGAGGCTTCCGTCCGGTGTAGTGACAAGATCCAATTCCGGATAAACCTTGGATAATTCTTTTTCCAGCACGACCATGGCAAATACACTTGTGCCTGCTGAAACATTACCCGTACGGACTTTTACGCTGTTCGTCGCAGCCATTCCCGTTCCCGCGTCACCTTCCGGCGGACATACCGGGATTCCGGCCTTCAAGTTTCCTGTCGGGTCAAGAAGTTTTGCCCCCGCCTCTGTCAGAATTCCGGCGTTCTCTCCGGCTGACAGTACCTGTGGGAAAATATCCTCTAATTTCCAAGGATATCCCTTCGGCGCTACCAATTCGTTAAATTTGCTTACCATATCTGTATTGAATTTCTTCGTATGTATATCAATAGGGAACATACCGGAAGCTTCTCCCACACCGAGAACCTTTTCCCCTGTCATCATCCAGTGGATGTAACCTGCAAGGGTGGTCTGGAAGGAAATATCCTTCACATGCTCTTCCCCGTTCAAAATTGCCTGATACAGATGGGCAATGCTCCATCTCTGCGGTATATTATAGTTAAATACCTTTGTCAGCTCCTCAGAAGCCTGCCCGGTAATTGTATTTCTCCAAGTACGGAAGGGTACCAGAAGTTCTCCTTCTTTATCAAAAGCCATATATCCGTGCATCATCGCACTGAATCCGATCGCGCCCACCGTCTCAAGGACAACACCATACTGTGCCTTCACATCATCGGCCAGATTTTTGTAACAGTCCTGAAGCCCTGTCCAGATATCCTCCAGCGTATAGGTCCATATCCCATCCACATATCTGTTCTCCCAGTCATGACTCCCGGAAGCAATCGGTGCATTATCTTCTCCTACCAATACTGCCTTAATACGGGTGGAGCCGAACTCAATCCCCAGCGCAGTCTTTCCATTCAAAATGGCATTCTTTGCATCACTCATATTCCCTACACCTTTCCTTTCTTTTATTTAAAGACCTGCGTCTTTATATACTGTTAATAATCCGAACCGAACTACGGTTCACGATTTCCGGATCCAGCTCTGCCGCTTTCGGAACCGGCATTCCCTTCATCATCTCCAGCATCTCGAGAGCCGCGACTTTCGCCACATCCCTGATGGGATTCCTTGCAGATGTGAGCGGCACCTCACAAAATGTAGCCAGATTGGAATCATCGATTCCCATTACCGACAATTCCTCCGGAATCCGCATTCCCTGCTCCATGCAGAGGGCTACCAGATGATTCGCGACCTCGTCATTGTAGCAGACACAGGCCGTACATCCCATAATCCTCCGGAGTATCCATCCCCCATCCTCTCTCATGTTTCGGATGGTGTCCGTATCTATCCATACGATATGCTTACTTTTCAACTCTATATCCGCCTCCATCAAGGCTTCCATATACCCTTTATAACGCTCGTGTCCCTGCCCGTCGTCTGCTTTGAATATAGCCGCTATCTTCCGATGCCCGCATTTGAGCAGATGTTCAGTGACCATCTTGCCGGCCAGCTTATCGTTCATACTTACATGGGGCGCATCCAATTCCTTGTAGAAGCTGTTGACAAAAAGTACCGGGATGCCACGTTTCATAATCTTTCTATATATATCCAAATTTGGATTGGGGAGGGCACTTTTTGTAGTCTCCGCAATAATGCCGTCCACCATATTTTTCTCCAAAATATTTTTCAAAACCAGTCGTTCTTTTTCAATTGTATTATTCGTAAGTGCTATCTGCATCTCATATCCGGCCACCGATAATGTATGCTCCACTTCCTGAAGCATGGCCGAAAAAATATATTCTTGTACATAGGTCGTGATTACCGCGACCCGCATTGTTTTTACTTCTTTTTCCCCTACATTGATTGTCTCTTTAATATAAGTCCCGCTTCCCCGCCGTCTTTCCACAATCCCATCATTTTCCAGCACGGAAATGGCGTGGCGGACCGTCTGTCTGCTCACTTTGAACAAAGCACACAGCTGATGTTCTGAATCAATTCTGTATCCGGGCTTCAACTCCCCGTCTTCTACTCTTTCTTTTATCCAATCTGCTATTTCTTCATATTTTGCTTTTTGCTCTTCCATGGATATCCTCCATATATCAGGGCGAAGCACTGGCTTCGCCCGATATCCACTTTCAATTAGTTTTTCTTCTTGTTAGAAAGCACGTCGAATGTAACGGCTCCAAGAAGTACAAGGCCCTTAACAACCTTCTGAAGGTCTGTAGAAAGACCAACGAGGAACATACCGTTGTTCAGGATACCCATAACGAACGCACCGACTACGGCACCGATTACTGTTCCGACACCACCGGCTGCTGCCGCGCCACCGATGTAGCAAGAACCGATAGCATCAAGCTCGAAACCGTCACCGGCTTTTGGTGTAGCGGATGCATTACGTGCAGATAACACGATACCTGCGATAGCTGCCAAGAATCCCATGTTCGTATATACCCAGAAGAATACCTTCTTTGTATCGATACCGGAAAGTCTGGCTGCCTTAGCGTTTCCACCCAAAGCGTAAATCTGGCGTCCTGCTACTGTCTTGCTTGTTATGAAATGGTAAATACCTACAATTACACCCATGATAATCAATACAATCGGGATACCGTTGTATCTTGCCAGTTTGTAGAAGAAGAACCATACAATACCAAGAATTACTACTAATTTTACAATTGTCTGCCAAGGTTTTACGATAGCAAATCCATATTTTTGTTTTGTCTTAATATTTTTAAATTCAGAGAAGATGATAAGCAATGTAGCGATAATTGCTACGATAATACATACGATATCAATATGCCCATCACCGAACGGTACTTTCTTCGTCAGGAAGAAACCTGCGCCGAACCGTACATAGTTATCCGGAAGCGGGCCTACTGTCTTGGATGCAAGCAAGGTATATGTAAGACCACGTCCCATGAGCATTCCTGCCAATGTTACAACGAATGGCGGAATGTTCAGATAAGCGATAAAGATACCGTTAAATACACCAAATGCAACACCTACAAGAAGTGCAACTAAAAATGCCAACGGGATTGCCCATTTCTGCTCTACTACAAGTTTTGCTGCGATTGCTCCGCAAAGAGCTACATAAGAACCAACACCAAGGTCGATATTACCTGTCAGTACGCAGAGAAGCATACCGGTCGCAAGGATGACAACGTAGCTGTTCTGCATGATCAGGTTGTTCATGTTCATAGGAGTCGCATTGTTTCCTCCCGTCATAAAGTAAAAGATAATAAAAATTGCAATGAGAGCAAATACCATGCCGTACTGCTTCATACTAAGATTTACTGTTTTTTTCTTTTCCATTGTTATGCTCCTTTCTTACTATTATGCTGCATAATGCACTTCATAATCTTTTCCTGTGATAACTCTTCTTTTGATAATTCCCCTGCAATCTGGCCTTCGTTGAGGACATATGTCCTGTCGCAAGTACCGATGATTTCCGGCATTTCGGAGGAGATAACGATAACCGCTTTTCCTGCCTTAGCCAGATCGTTGATCGCACAGTAAATTTCGTATTTGGCTCCTACGTCGATACCACGGGTAGGTTCGTCCAAAATCAATACATCCGGTTCTGTCATCATCCATTTTGCCAACACAACCTTTTGCTGGTTACCACCTGATAATGAGCCAACAGTCTGGTTAATAGAGTTTGCTTTTACATTAATCAGTTTCTTATATTTTTCAGCCGCCAAGACTTCTTCATTGGTGTTCGCAACTCCGTTTTTGGAGAAGAAATCACGCAGGGCGGCCAGTGTCATATTCCATTTAATATCGTTAATCAATATAAGACCATAGGTCTTTCTGTCTTCGGATGTATATGCGATTTTGTTCTTAATCGCATCTTTTACACTTTTAATCTTCACCGGTTTGCCATGCATATAAATCTCACCGGTAATTTTCTGTCCGTATTCACGTCCAAAAAGGCTCATCGCAAGCTCGGTTCTTCCGGCTCCCATAAGTCCTGCAAGGCCGACTACTTCTCCGGCGCGGACTTTGATGTTGATATTTTTCAGCATCTGGCGGTTTGCATCTTCCGGATGGTACACGTTCCAATCCTTAACTTCCATAACCACGTCGCCGATTGGGCAGTCTGTTCTTTCAGGGTAACGATTGGTCAGCTCACGTCCAACCATGCCTTTGATGATTCTGTCTTCTGAGAAATCGTCTTTTCCTTTTTCCAGTGTCTCGATCGTCTTACCGTCACGGATTACAGTAATAGAATCAGCAACATAACTGATTTCGTTCAATTTATGTGAAATGATAATACATGTGATGCCTTGTTCTTTAAGCTTCAGCATGATTTCCAAAAGCTGTGCACTTTCTTCGTCATTCAGGGCGGCGGTAGGCTCGTCAAGAATCAAGAGGTCTACTTTTTTTGCCAGAGCTTTTGCTATTTCAATCAACTGCTGCTTTCCTACACCGAGAGAGTTAATCGGTGCATCTAGGTTTTCATTGTCAAGACCGACCTTTTCCAGCATTTCCTGTGCTCTGTTATGTGTCTGGGTCCAGTCGATGACACCCCTCATAGTTGTCTGTTCGTTACCCATAAATACGTTCTCTGCTATTGACAGATATGGGCTAAGTGCGAGTTCCTGATGAATAATAACGATGCCCTTCTTTTCACTGTCCTTAATACTGTGATTCTTCACGATTTCGCCGTTGTAAACGATATCGCCGGAATACGTACCGAAAGGATAGATACCGGACAATACATTCATCAGAGTTGATTTTCCTGCACCATTTTCACCGCAGAGTGCGTGAATCTCGCCGCGCTTTACTTTTAGATTTACATCATCCAGCGCTTTTACACCCGAGAACTCTTTCGTGATATGGTTCATTTCCAGAATGTTGTCAGACATTTTCTCAGCTCCTTTTCCTTAATGTTTGTGAATCTGTTAGGATTCTTGTGAACAAAGTGGACAAGTCCACTTCAACGTGTGCATCCCCCGGAGGGGTTTTTATAACATAGGGAACTTCGTTCCCTATGTTTAAAAAAGCAGGGCGGCGGCTAAAACCGCCACCGCCCTGTTCCTTCACACATATTAATTTTTACAAATTATTCTGCGTTCTTGATTTCGTCTTCTGTGTAGTATCCACTGTCAACGATTACTTCCTGATAGTTGTCTTTGTCAACTGCAACTGGTGTGCAGAGGTAAGACGGAACTACTAATTTACCATTGTCATATGTTTCTGTATCGTTGATTTCTGGGTCTGTTCCTTCGAGAACTGCCTCTACCATTGTTACACATTTGTCAGCAAGAAGTCCTGTATCTTTGAAGATAGACATTGTCTGTTTTCCAGATGTGATGTTCTTAACTGCCATAACTTCTGCATCCTGTCCTGTGATTAACGGCCAGTTAGCGTCTGTGTATCCAGCACCTTCTAATGCAGCTTTGATACCATAAGCAAATCCGTCGAATGCGGAGCAAGCGATATCAAGGTCTTCGTCTGCGTAGAATCCTGATAAGTAGTTTTCACAGTTCTGCTGAGCTGTTTCCTGAGACCATCTTAAGATACATGTGTCTTCGAAAGATGTTCTTCCTGATTTACAAACAAGCTTTCCATTGTCAAGGTATGGCTGTAATACTTCCATAACACCTTCGTGAAGGAGAACTGCGTTGTTGTCATCCGGAGATCCCATGAAGAATTCAATTGTCTGAGGTTCTGCTGCGTTTTCAAGGTCAGCTTTTTCTACGATGTAGTTAGCAATTGCTGTACCAACACCTTTGTTATCGAAAGATGCGTAGTAGCTTACTGCGTCAGTGTCCATAAGCAGACGGTCATAAGCGATAACCGGGATTTCTGCGTCTTTTGCCTGTTTCAGTACGTTAACAAGTGCGGAAGAGTCGATAGATGCAACTACAAGGCAGTTAGCGCCTGTAGCGATCATGTTCTCAATCTGAGAAACCTGAGCCTGTACATCATCTTCTGCATACTGAAGGTCAACTTCATATCCAAGTTTCTCCAGCTTTTCCTTCATGTTCTTACCATCTTTGATCCATCTTTCGGAACTCTGTGTAGGCATCGCTACACCAACCTTTTTGCCTTTGCTTTCTGCTTTGTCCCCATCGTCGCCGCCGGACTTTTTGTCGCCACCGCATCCTGTTAATGCGAGAGACAATGCCATTACTGCAACAAGAGCCACACTGAGAATTCTCTTTTTCATTCTTTTTCCTCCTTTTAATTCCCTTGGCAGGCGTTTGATACCCCTGTTTGTCAGGTTTGTACACTTTTTTCGCCTGTCAATATTGTTTCTGGTATTAATATACAACACAACTTTGAAATATACAAGACGTAATATGTTACAAAAACAAGTACAACTTTTTGTACAAATTTTAAACTTGTATTGTTTGTAGCAAAAGTTGTACATGTACATATTCACCTATTTTATGGCAAAATTAATGAAAACTCATAAAAAAAGTGAGGGTAAAAAAATCTATTTTTTACTTGACATCCAATTTTCGACAACCGGAGGGGACAATTCTTTTTATTGTCTAAATTGCGCCCAAATTGTAGAGAGGGACGGGTCCCAACGCGTTGGGACCCGTCCCTCTTGATGTCATCCTTGAATGAATTATTCTAAGGCCATTATCATATCTACTCTATCTTGATGTCTTCCGCCAAGGAATTCTGCATTCAACCATTCGTCGATTATCATCTTCGCCATCTCAATTCCGATAACTCTTGCTCCGAATGCCAGTACATTTGCGTTATTGTGCTGTCTTGATAACTTAGCTGTGTAAGGTTCTGAGCACACCACCGCCCTGATTCCCTTTATCTTGTTCGCCGCAAGTGAAATGCCCACGCCCGTTCCGCAGATTGCAATTCCCAAATCTACCTCACCGGACACGACAGCCCTTGCGACTTTCTCCCCATAATCCGGATAGTTGCAGCTCTCGAAGGAATCTGTCCCATAGTTAGTCACCTCATACCCCTTTTCAACTAAGTACTCTACCACCTGTTTCTTCATTTCAACTGCTGAATGGTCATTTGCAATACCTATTTTCATATTGTTCCTCCTTCTTTCTATAATGTTTTAATACTTTCTCACGGTCAATGCTTCATCCAAATCCATGGATGTATCGAAATACGCCTCATCTACATATTGCTTTTTATCCAGCGACACTCCCGAATCCAGCTTCTGTATAATCTCAGCTATCTTAGGGCCATACAGTGGGTTACACTCAACGGCCGCGTTCAATTCCCCCGCCTTCATGGCCTCTAATTCCTTCTTGCCGGCGCCGTAGGAAATCACTATAATATCCCCCTTCGGCCCGCAAGTCTTTCCTGCATCTTTAATCGCCTCTATAGCCCCGAATGCCATCTCATCATTTTCAGCAATCACTACATCTATATTGGAATGTGTCTCCAGAAACAGCGCCATGACCTCTTTGCCTGTTTTCTTTGATGCCTCTCCGGTCTGCTGCGCCAGCATTATCCAATTGGGATTATCCTGTATCGCCTTCATAAACCCTTCTGTCCTCTCGGTCTGTGCCAGCGTTCCAATAGGGCCTTGAATGGTGGTCAGATTGATTTCCTCTTCGGTGCGCTCCTGCTCCTCCAGATACTGCTCCAGCCAATCCGCGGCCATCTTGCCCTCTTTCGTAAAATCACTGCCAAGCCAGCACTCGTATAAAGAATCGTCTTCTTCGATTGGGTTGTTGATGATAATCACGGGGATATTCGCTTCCTTAATCTCCTTGAGCACGGTATCCCATCCTGTCTCAACCACAGGGCTCAACACGATATAATCCACGTCCTTCTTAACAAATTCCCTCAGGGCCTCAATCTGCCGTTCTTGATCCTCCTGCGCATCTTCCAATATAAGTTCATATCCATTCTCTTCTATTAAAGTACTCTTCAATGATTCGGTGTTGGCCGTACGCCAATCAGACTCCGGCCCTCCCTGAGAAAACCCGACCGTTATCAAATAGTCAAACTCATCCTCCAACACATTATAATTGGACGTTTTTTTCTCCCCGCACCCAATCAGGGTAAACACTGCCACAGCCGAACAAAGCAATGTCTTCCACAACTTTTTATTCATATCCGCTTTCATACACCTCCTTAGACATCGTTAGTCAGATGAAACTTATCTAATATATAGAAGGAAAGACTCAGAATCATGCCGACGATACATGCCAGAACCATTCCCGTCAGCTCGATGTTGCCAATTTTAATAGCCGCACCGGAAAGCCCCGTGACAAAAATAACAGACGTCAGCATCAAGTTTCTGGATCTGCCGTAATCCACCTTCTCATCTACAAGAATACGGATTCCGGAAGTACCAATCATACCGTAGAGCAGGAAAGAAATCCCACCGATGACAGGCCCAGGAATCGTACTAATCAGTGTGGACAGCTTACCGATAAACGAAACAATAATAGAAAGTATAGCGGCCCCGCCGATAACTCGGACACTATACACACCCGTCACTGCCATTACCCCAATATTTTCCCCGTATGTCGTAGTGGGAACTGATCCGATAAAACCGGAAATCATAGTAGAAAAATTATCCGCAAACAAGGAACGGTGAAGTCCCGGATCCTTAATCAAATCTCTTCCGATAATCTTCCCTGTCACAATCTGGTGACCGATATGCTCCGACGCAATCACAAGAATAACCGGCAAAATAATGACTATAGCCTCCAACTTGAACTTCGGCGCAGAAAAATTCGGCAACGCAAAGACAGGAGCCGCCGCCACCTCGCTAAAATCCACGATTCCACACAAAAGAGCCGCCACATAACCCGAAATGACCGCAATCAATATGGGAATCACCGACAAAAACTTCCGGAACAAAATCGAGCCAAACACAGCGACCCCCGCTGTCACCAAAAATACAATCACTTTCCTAGAATCTATCTGCTCATCCAAAAGTCCTGCATTGCCTGCAGCGCTCCCTGCCAATTCCAGCCCGATAAGAGCCACAACCGGCCCCATCGCTGCGGGCGGCAGTACAATATCAATCCAGTCAGAACCAAACTTATAAATAATTAGTGCCAGGATACATCCGCAGAATCCAACCGCCACAAATCCTCCCAGCGCATATTCGTATCCCCACTTCGCAATCACGATACCTGCAGGCGCCAAAAATGCAAAACTTGAGCCCAGATAAGCCGGTGCTTTCGCTTTCGTAATCAAAATGAACAGCAAAGTCCCCACACCATTCATGAACAATACAACCGCCGGATTAATCCCAAAAATAAACGGAACCAGTACGGATGCGCCAAACATGGCAAACATATGCTGAATGCTCAGCGGTATCAATAGCTTTGCCGGCACCTTGTCCTCAACCTGAATAATCTTACGTCCTTCCATCTTAACTTGTCCTCCTCATGCTCTCATAAAAATAAACCACAGGCAGTCCATATCCCCTAACCCGGTTTTGCCCGCCGCTTATTTTAGTATATCATATTTTTTGTTCAAATACAGTACCGTGTCCCTCAATATTATTTGTCAGTTTTTTTACACTTCTTCTATTTATTTTCTGTTATTTCCATAGTATAATAGCTTATAAGAGGATGAAATCTATAGATTGTTCTCGCATACATTAAAGGAGGTAATAGGAAAATGGGATTATTAGAAGGTAATGTAACAATTATCACAGGCGGTGGCCGTGGTATCGGGTATGGCATCGCACGTGCCTTTGCCAAACAGGGGTCAAACCTTACGATCTGTGGTCGTACAGAATCCACACTGCTTCATGCCAAAGAAGAATTAGAGAAAGAATTTGACGTTGAAGTACTTTGTGTGGCCGCCGACGGCTCTGATGAAGCACAGGTGCAAAATGTCGTAGATAAGACTATTGAAAAATATGGAAAGATTAATACAATGGTCAACAATGCCCAAGTTTCTAAATCCGGCGTGTTACTGGCCGATCATACCAAGGAAGATTTTGATTTAGCAATATATTCAGGACTGTACGCCACCTTTTTCTATATGAAAGCATGTTTCCCCTATCTAAAGGAAACGAAAGGCTCAGTTGTAAACTTTGCGTCCGGAGCCGGCCTCTTCGGCAAACCCGGCCAATCTTCTTATGCGGCGGCAAAAGAAGGAATCCGTGGTCTTACCCGTGTAGCCGCTACTGAGTGGGGCGAGTTCGGAGTTCGCGCCAACTGTGTATGCCCTCTGGCCATGACAGAAGGTCTGGTGAAATGGAAAGCAGAATATCCACAATTGTTCGAGCAGACGATCAAGGGAATTCCACTGCAGCGTTTCGGTGATCCTGAGACAGATATCGGTTCCGTAGCAGTATTCCTCGCATCCGATTTGGCTGCCTATGTATCGGGTGAGACTATCACTTGTCAGGGCGGAAGCGGACTGAGGCCGTAATTTTTCAATAATAAAACTAGCCGCAGGCTCCCCAAAAGTCTGCGGCTAATCTCATTTTTTCTCTCTTTTATCTTTTTCTCTTTTTGTATCCGACAGCTCCGGCCAAACCAATCGATGCTATCACAAGTACTACCCATACGCCTGTATTCACTGTATCGCCGGTCTGTACCTTATCCGTCGTGCCATTTCCCGGTTTTTGATTCCCCTCTCCTAACGGTTTCTCTGTTCCCGGTTTTTCGTTCCCCGGTCCATCCGGATCTACTGGTTTATCAGGCTCAGAGATGCCTTTCACTACTATCACATCAATTTCAGCTTCAATGCCTTCTGGATTCTCTACTCCTTCCGTCAGCACCAGCTCACCGGTAAGAGTGGCCTTGCCCTCTCTATCCTTGACATACCCCTCTTCTTTCCAGCTAACTTCTAGCTGGCGCTCTTCCCCATTTTCCAATAACGCTGTCACAGAATGCGGAAGCTTCAAATCCTTAAATACAGTCCCAATTTTGACTTCCAGTCCTTCCGGCTTTGTCACACCAGTAATTTTAAGCGGCATCTCCGGCTCTTCTGTCTGTCCGGGGAATACTTCCTCGAACTTCCATGCATCCTTCCACTCCATAGTCATAGCCTTTGCCTCAGCGTCAAATTCCAACGGAAGCCAGATATATCGTGAATCCTTCAAATCATTGGGAATCCATCTGTCGCCGATATAGACATACTGTCCGGGAATCTTATTTCCCTCGGTGTCCCTCACCGGAAGTATAAAGGTGCTCTGGCTGTGAAATGTAGTGCCCCTGTTCGGATCCGAGACCGGATTCCCTGAAAGGTCATAATCACCCACACAGAACGTCTGGTTTTCAGCCCAATCGGTAGACATGATATCGCCCTTCACCCATGACCACTTGCACGGATTCGGATTCCAGCCTGACTGTCCCGATGTCACCATGTAATAGGTGTCTCCCTCTTGGAAAACAGCCGGTGCTTCTCGGTAGTGTCCCGGGAACACTTTCACCCAATCCTTGCCTTCTTCTGTTCCCGCCACATCAGTATACTCTTCATTCAGCCTGTGTATAATAGTAGTTGCATTCTCCTCTGACGCATAAATCAAATATCCCGTACCGTCGTCATCCACAAATACATTCATATCCCTAAGCATGCCCGCGTCTGTCGGGTTATCCGGCAGTAATCTCTTCGTTCCGAGGAACTTAAAAGGTCCTATCGGAGAATCACTGACTGCCACGCCGCCCATTGCATCATAATACTGACCTGCTGCCGGTCCGTCCTGATGCCACCACATCACATACTTTCCGGTGGACTCATTGTACATTACCTTCGGTCTTTCCACTACCTTATTCCAGTTGAAGTTCAAGTACAATGCTCTTTTATCCTCATAGCTCATTCCCTCATAGAGGGCATTTGCCTCCTCGATAAATTCCGGAGTTGAATACTGTGAAAGTGTAGGGAACGGCGCTTTTGCAACAACCGGTCCCCCTCCACCCGAGGTGTATCCCGGGAATTCCTGCAGAGGGCTGTTCTTATATTCCTCTGTTTCCTCTGATAAATACAGCGGGTAGTCATCACTTGGCTCACTGCCGTCTACTAACTGCGGATTATTGAATACAGGGAACACAACACCCTCATTTTTCCAGTTATATAAATCTTTTGAGGAGTAGCAGGAAACACCCACTGCTGGATTGCCGCTGGTCGCTCCTGTATTTACATTGTCTGTACCTTTGTGGTCTCCATACCAATAATAAGTTTTTGTCTTTTCGTCATAATTAATATTACCACTGTGGGCCTGAATCACTGCCCCATCGGTATCCAGCCACACTTCTCCGCTTTTAATCTCTGTTACATTGCCCACGTTGGTGTACAAGTCCACCAGTTTTTGCAACTCTTTTTCAATCAGTACTACAGATTCCGGGGTAAATGTCTCGCCTTCCACTTCACTGAGCTTCTTCTCAATCGCATCCACCACGGCCGGTTTATCGGACGCTTCTTTAATCTCCTTAAGTTCCGTGATAAGCTCTGCAATTCTCCCTTGCCCGTCATCCACGTCGGCGCCCTGACCGAACTGCATCTCGGCACAGCCAATAGTATTGCCATCACCACCTATGGAGAATGCCTGCAGCGCTATATAACGTGCATTCACCGGACGAAAGCTTGAGACATAATCATCCATAGAAGTTACATCCCAAAGTCCTGTCGCCATATACTCAAAATGTTCATCTAAAAATTCTTGTTCACCGGTAACATCAACACCCTCCAGATTCTCATTACTTGTCCAGATTCTATGGCGCTTCACTCTTCCATTCTGACTATCCTGCCTTGGTGTGTAGGTAATCTTAGAAAGATTGGAAACCGTTTTCCCTAAATCAAACACAAGATAATCGCCGGCTTCAAAATAAAAAGATTCATCCGCCCAGCTTGACTCAAAAAATGTGCTCTTATCCCCATCAAGCATCTTGGCGCTTTCGTAGCCGGACGCCTCGCTGGGAACATATTTGACCGAAACTTTCAGTTCTAACTCCCCGGCGATTGCCCGCTCCAGACTCCCAATGTGAACAGCCGTATCCTCATTTGCCAGAACCTCAAACTGCGCAATGTCAGCCTCTGCCCTATCTATCTTCTCCTGAAGCTGTGCTTTGTAATCCGCATCCTCGGACTCCGCTAATTTCTCCTTTGCCGCTTCAATCAGTGCAGCCAGCTGGTCCTGTCCTGAGACAACACCCTCTTGAACTCCCACATTGAACTCGGCACAGGTCGTAGTGTGCTTGGTCTCACCGCCACTTACGTTAATGGATGTATCCCACACACGCAGGGTAATATACTGTGCCTTCCGGGATGCAAATGTGGCGAATTTGTCTTCATTATCACCTCTGTCCGTGTCCGAGAACTCCCAGTAGCCTCCCGCTGCCACTTTCATAGCATCCTTGCTCTCTCCGGTAAGAATTTGATACTTTTTCACCTTTCCGTTAATGTCATCCTGTCTGGGGGTATATTTCACCTGACTGACATTGTCTTTTAACTCTCCCAGATTGATTGTGAAAACATCCGCCGGGTATTCGTCCCCTGGTCCTGTCCAATCTGTACTCCAGAGAGTATTTTTATCCCCGTCAAGAATGTTGGCAATCGGTGTGCTTGCATGCTGGCTTATACAATCTTCAACAGACATCTGAGCCTGTTCCAGCCAGCTCACCCCCTCCTCCGCTTTCACGGAGGAGCTCGGGGGCAGAGTACTCAGGGCTAACGCTAGACCAAGTACCAGCACATTGATTTTTCTTAAAGTTTTCATCTTTTTCGTCCCCTTCTCTTCTTTGTAATACAAACGCCCACAATACCACCGAATGCCAGCACAAGAATAACTGCCCACAAATCCATATTGGCACTATCGCCCGTCTCTACCTTGTCTGTCTTATTTCCATTGCCCGGTTTCTGCTCCTGATTACCGTCTGAAGTTCCCGGTTTGTCTGGAGTATCTGGCTTATCCGGATCTACCGGCTTGTCAGGGTCTATCGGCTTATCGGGCTCTATCGGCTTGTCAGGGTCCTCACCCTCCTTGACAATCTTAATCTCCACCGTGTCCGTTATTTCCGGATTAGACTTTAAGGCTGCCCTAACATATACTGTGCCTTCTGCGGACGGCTTCAGCACTCCGCTTATAGATACCTTCGCAAGAGCGGATTTTTCTCCATTCTCATCCAAAACTGACCAGCGGACCTTCGTATCATTTGCATTTTCTGGCTGATAGGAAATTCCCAATTCCAGCGTGCTTCCAAGCTCTACCGTAGTCTTATCATCCTTGGATACAATCTTGATACTCTCAGCGGGAATCTCTTTTTCATAGACGATGAACTCACTGAGCGCGATGCCCATGCCTTCCTGATGCTTCATGGTAATACGGATCTCTGATGTAGTAACCGCGTCAAAGGTGATAGTATTTGTCCCTTTGACAAACCCTGTTGTCATAGAAGGATTGCTCACCAGAACGTAATTATTCTCCTCATCCAGATACTCCACGATGACCTCCTGAGGCGCTTTACAGCCACTATCCTCAAAGAATGGCAGTTCTACGGTATCTACAGTATAGGACTTGTCAAAGATTCCCATAATTTCTGCTGGATTCGGATAATTACCACTGGTATTCCAGTCTGTCCATGAACGAGATGGCGTTTCCACATCTATACGCCCGTCGTTCAGCTCCAATGCACGGTCCTGCGGATTATTGTCATATCCAATCTGACATGTAATTGTATTTTCTCCAAGCTTTACATTACCGCCGTTGGACTTCTCCACTACATTGTGACGGCTCTTGGTCTCTGTGCCGATGACTGACTCGTTAATCTGCTCTGCATTTACTTCAAACTGTGGGTCGAACTCATCAGAATTCATATAGTTGAGAATGGAATTCTTAAGCGCTCTCGCCTCAGGATAATCATTCTGTAACTGCTCTAGTCCCATGGAGGAGACCATTAATTTACCTTCTCCTATTCTTGCCTCGTACAAAAGTCCCATCGTTCGGATTGTGGAGAAGCTGTCAAGCACCTGAACCAACGGCTGAATCTTTGTGCCGTCCTCCTGCGTCAGATTCTCAAGCACCATTGGCCGTCCTAGTTTCGCCATAGGCCACCACTGATAATTGGAGTGGTACTCTGTCGGGAATCCGTCAAATACCGGATGCTCCGGATCCATCAAAAGCCCCATGGACCCCGGCTGTGATTCGCTTACAAACTGGGAAGACCAGAATGCAGTTGTAAATGTTCCAGTAATACTATTTGGCAGCGCTGTTTTACTTGCATCCGGAGTAAGCAGGACTTTTCCGCCCTCTCCCAGAACATACATTGCTTCTTCATCAAGGAACTCTGTAATGTACACATCGCCCTCCGACGCTTTTTCTCCTGACGGGTATACCCAGATATCATAATAATTCTCTACATCGCCCAGACCGATTGTAAGCTTCAGCTGTTTCGGCTCCTTGACACCCGCTAAAGAAATTGTAATCTCCTCCGCAGTCGTCACATCGCCCTGCTTAAACTCTACGTTGTCGGTTTTCCCTTCTGCGACTGTTGTTTTTCCGTCGCTTAGGCGGTAGAACATCTTCCCGCTCATATCGTCCGGCCCATAGTTGGCAAGCATTAGCTTACCCTTGAACTCTTCGTCATTTGTCCACACAAACTTCTCTGTCTCCAAAAGCGCCGTCTCTGGACTGAAGAAGGTTGCAAATTCCTCTGGATTGGCAAAATCATACGGCTTCGCCTCTCCCAGTGCATTCATCATACCTACAAGGGCCGTGCTCTGACCACTGAAATCTTGAATTCCCAGCAGAGAGATTCCACTCATGTTCTTTGTGCGCAGCGCCGCCTCGATTTCCATTCTATACCCAATTCTTGAGAGCATTCCGCTGGCATCAATAAATTTCTTTGTTGTCTCGTCTGAAACTCCCTTTTCTGCCAGACGCGCCTCCACCAGCTGCAGATTACGCGGCTCCAGAACGCCTGTATACTTCTCAAGCTCTGTAAGCACGTCCGGGAATACTTGGAACTGGCCTACCTCAAAGCTGAACGCCGGAACTCCTGATTCCTTTGCCGCACGCTGTATTGCGTCATTATAGTTTGCCGTGGACGCCGGTCGTGTCTGGTTGATGAATCCACTCATGCCCGCGTAAATTCCACGCATTGATGTACCGTTATACACCTGTCCTGTAAAGAAATCGGAATTTGACGTTGGCTTCGTGCTGCCGTAATCGCTGTTCGAGGCAAAGGAATAAAGCCTTGTGCTGTCCGCTTCCTTCAACTGGCCAATCAGCGCATCCGCATACTCATATCCGCCCCCCGCGAAATGCAGCTCATTACCGAATGTAAACATGACAAATGACGGGTGGTTCGCATACTCCTTTATAATGGCATGCGCTTCTTTCGTAAAATATTCTTTCTCTGTATCGTCCCCAAACATGCTGCCCGGATCCCAGCTGGAAAGCTCTGGCTGCAGATACATCCCCATTCTGTCCGCTACTCGGAACGCCGCATCCGGAGGACACCAGCTGTGAAAGCGCACAGAATTGATTCCGAAGGACTGGTAGGAGGCAAATAATTTTTCCCAGCCCGCATCATCCATAGGCGCATACGCTGTCAGCGGAAATACTGCGCAGTTTGCTTCATTTCTGAGAAATACTTTCTTTCCGTTATTCATAAGCTGCTTTGTGTCCTTGTCCACCTCAAACACACGCATACCGAACTTTTCTTTTGCTTTCTCTCCGTTATCCAGCTGAGCCTTCATGGTATAAAGATTTTGTTCAAACTCACTCCACAACTTCACAGACGCTCCCATATCGTAATCCGGAACAGAAATTGTTGCCTGCTCCCCTGCCTTTACCGATACAACAAGTTCTCGCTCTGTAAGGCCCTCTGCCTGAACTGTCAGTCTTCCACTGTAGTCTTCGGCGCTATTGTTCTGTACATCCACTTCCACCGCGGCGGACTTCAAATCCTTATTCGGATATACACGTAAATCTGAAATATTTACAGCATCCTTTGCACGAAGTTCAAATGCACCTACGATGCCATTCCAGTTTGTCTGTGTCTCCTCTGTAGCCATTGAGGAAGTAGTGATAGCATCCTTTGGAGAATGTGTATAGGAGTTATCCACCTCTATGGTGATTATATTGAGCTCGCCAAACTTAATCTGGGATGTCAGATTGTATGTCTGACTCACCGCCATAAGGTTCGAGCTGTCTGGCGCCAAAATCTCCACATCATTCACCCACACTCTTGTCTCACGGGAGCGTTCCATAAACAGTGTAATCTGCTTTCCTTCCCACGCATTAGGAATAAATACCTGACGCTCAAAGGATGCAGGGCCTGTATAGACATAATATCTACTCAAACGGCGAGGATCCTTAAAGGAATTGTAGCTTCCCTTTTTGTTCTCATCTAACGTGCCCGGAAGTGTTACGTTATCGGCCAGAGCTTCACCCTCTGTATAAGCACCCATCTTGAAATCCCACTTCCCAGCAAGACTGTAATGATTTTCTCCAGCGATACTCATGCCGTCTAAGGTGGCTTTTAAGGCCACCGCCGCTTCGTGTATTTCTACCGCTGTGCTGTCCTTATTACCCGCCACATCCTGTGCCGTCTTGATTGCAGCCTCCATTAATTTCTTATCTTTTCCTTCCAGCTTTTGGGCAAGCTCTTGGGCTTGCTTAATAAACTCTTTTAAATCCTTTATCCCATATCGATTCACTTTATCTGCGAATTTTTCTTTTTCTTTCTGTATCTTTTCAGCTACCTTATAGCATTCTGAATTCGTGCGTTCCTCCTTCAGACTCTCCGAAAAACTATCCAGCACTGTGCGGAATTCTTCCTTTGTCTCCTTGGAATACTGTCCGATTTCATCACCTGTCTGGGCATTTCCCAGAAGATCTTCTGCTTCACTGTATGTATTCAGCATCAGAACGCGTCCGCGGTCATAGCTGTCCACCGCCACCTCTGCGATTGCTGTGTTGGCATCTGAACCTTCCAGCGCCTTGATACATAAATACCTTGCCTGCCTGTAATCTACCGAAATCTCAGTGATGCTTGAGGCACGGAACTCTGCCACCAACTCCATCGCATCCAGTGTGTTCCCTGCATACAGTTCACCCTTCGTGATTCTGCCGCTTCCCATATCCTGTCTAGGCGTAATCTTTATCTTGTCCAGCATAAATGAATACCCTAAATCAATGGTAAGCTCATGCGGATGCTCCGTGTTTTCTGGCGTCCACTGAGAATGCCATATGGTAGACAAATCTCCATCCACAGCCTTTGCCGCCTCATAACCGTCATTCTCTGTATTTGCTGTGGCTGTCATCGTAGTATGGGGAATCCCTCCTATCAAGGCTTCCTCCTCTGCCTTGTTACTTGCCAGCAGTCCATCTATGGCATTTTTCGCCGCCTCAAGCGCCATCCATACCGCATCTCCGTCACCTGATCCAGTGAGAGCTTCCAGATTGTTTTTCGCTTCCTTTAAAATATCTACCGCTTCCGTCGTGAACTGATGCTCTCCACTTCCCACATCCGCAGAGGCATACTCCAGAAGCCGTTTCACCCTTTCTAATGTTCCATCGATTTCCTCGTCATAGCTTCCTTCTTCCTGACTTGCCAAACCGAATTTAAGCTCTGAGGCAGACGCACTGTAAGTATCATTGTAATTGCTGTCTACCTTCTCGCGGGCTACGAACCTTACAAGCGCTGCAGATGTGGCTTTGAACTTGGCCTCCGCCGTCTTTGCGCGCTCCCATGTTCCTTCCGTGACTTTCTGAAGATTCTCCTCATTATTGTCCGGGCTTATCCACACTTCATAGGATGTGATAAACTGAAGTCCGGCGGCATCCCTTGCCACATAGACAAGAGAATCTATCGTCTGCGCTTCACTGAATTCCACCTGTATCCAGTGCGGAAATGTAGGCGCATCCGCATCCCACGGGGTATGCCAGCAGTTATTGCGGTCATCCTCAATTCCATCCACTACTTTCTCTGGCCCATAGCCCTCAGCAAATGAACTGGCCGTAACCTCTTTTACAAGCTCATTGCTCACGTATGCCTTTTCCGGCTCATCCGCAGCCTTTACATCTGGTATCGGCTGGGGCACAACGCCCAAAAGCATGGCTGCAGTAAGCGCCAGTACGCCGATTTTCTTAATTCCTTTCATACTTTCCTCCTTCATGAAACACTCATTATGCTGCTATATTCCTCCTAACCAGATTGTAACTTTGGCCGACTGTTTTGACATTATACAAATTTGCCTTTCTATTTATAAATATTGCTTCATTTTTTTGTGTGCTTTTAACAAAGGAAAACCGGATGCGTAGATTTCGCGCATCCGGTTTTAAAAGGAGTCTGTCCCCAATGGACAATTAAATCATCACTGATTTGGCTGTATCATATTCATAAAATACTGATTCCACTTCACGGTTCTCTGTAATCTTGACCGACGCTTCTGGGGTCAGCGTTAGCACCTGATGCCAGATTCCTTTCTTCAGACAGATTGGCTTATCCAGTACAAAGGCCCGGTATTCCTCAGGCGTATCATGCCCTGCCACAAGAAGAACCGTGATTCCTTCCAGCGGTTCAAAGGACTCTTTGGAGAAAGGATGATTTTCAATCCGCCGGATTTCTTTGTTCTGGTAGCGGAACACTGCCACCCGCCACCCCCCTTTCTCCTCCGTGTCAACAATAACAAAATCTTCCCTGCACTTTACTGGGAACTCCAGCACTGTGCCGAAGGGGGCAAATGCTTCACTTGTCACACTTTCCAATTGCCTCATAATCAACCACCTTTCCTCATATCGCTGTTATTCCGCCAGTTTCAGATAAATCCGACAGTTCTGATGATTATAATCATACTTCAGTGCTTCTTTGAACCAACGAGCGGCTTCCGCCTTATCTCCAAGTCCCAATCTGGCAAGTCCCATCAAATAATAGCAGTGAGCTTTGTTCTTCTTATTTAAGTCATCCTCAAATATGAGGAAATCCGGTAAAGAAACTGCAAAGTAATCAATTTTCATCTCATCCCGAAGATGCTGCTCTCCGTAGTCCAGAAGCTTATAGAAACAGGCATAGGCCTCCTTCTTCTCACCAAGCTCCTCTTTTGCAAGCCCTTTGTAGAGAATCATATCCGCCGGCTGATCATAGTAATACATCATCCCTGCCGGTTCATTTTCACCAAGCTGCGCCACACGGAACGCCTTCTCCGCCTCTTCGTTTTGACCGAGGGCCTTCTTCGCTATGCCGAGGTAGTAATACAGATTGTTATCCTTTGTACCTTCCAGACGTCCTTCGCCCAGATTCTCCGGATATACAAGTGCTTTTTCCAACAGGTCAAGGGCCTCCTTTGCATCCCCTTTCTTGAGTTGCTCCTTAGCCATTTCGGTAAGCGCTACCTTATACTGAGTCGTAATCTTACCCTCTGCACCTTCCCATGGCCGGAAAGTATGGGACATAATCACTTCATAAGCCTTCTCATGTCTTCCGAGCAGATTATAAAGTGTCACATACTCTATCATTACATCATCCCGCTCAAGTGGAAGCTGCGGATGGTTCTCATAATTTTCCAGACGGGTGGCAAAATCCACGTCCAGCTTCTTATAGAGCTGGTCCAGCTCAAGAAATACCCTTGCGTCCGTCTCATCAAGTGCAAAAGCTTTCTCCATCTCCCGCCTTGCGCCTTCAATGTTTCCCTGCTTATTGTAATAGGCAAGTGCCAGATTCCTGTGCACGGTAGGATAACTGCCATCCAGTTCAATAGACTTCTCCCAGAGCAGTGCCGCCCGTTCAAACTGCAGCTTATCATAGCAAAGGTTGCCCAGATAATAATACGCCTTTGCCCCCTGACTAAAATGCTCCATAGCCCCTTCCAGAACAGCAATATCTTCCAATTTATTTGGGAAACAATACAAAGGAGAACAGGCATTGGCATTAGCATACTCTGTCTGCGCCTTCTCCGCATATCCCATCTTCTGTAAATAATGCGCTTTGTAGTAAGCCAGCATAGGAGCTTCTTTCGTGCACTGGTTAAGAATCTCAACCGCCTCCTCGAAACATCCTGCTTCTGCATAATCTCTCGCAGTCTGAAGATAGTTTTCATGAAAATCACGCATCAGTGCATTCATTTCCTCCAAAATATTCTCTTTATCCTCTCCGGAAAGCTGTGCCAGTTCAAATCTGGAAAGATAATCAAAACCATCCACTTTAAGGTTGTCCAAAGCCTGTGCTTTTGCCTCCTCAATTCTTCCCAGCTTACGCAGAATTACTACTTTTGCTCCTCTAGCCTTAATATTATGAGCATTTTTCACCAGCCCTTTTTCTACAAACTCCAGAGCCTCTGTGTAATTTCCCCGGAGCATCTCAATGGCTGCCAGATAGTAAAAGGACATTTCCTGCTGTTCATTGCTCCATGTGGCTTTATAAAATGCGTCAAATGCCTCATCGTTCTTGCTCTGGTAAAATAGTGCAACTCCCAAAAGATAGTATGCTTCACTGTCATATGGGTTCGGATTCTTCCGTGTAAGCCGCTCAATGGCCTTTCTAAAATGCCTCTCAGCCTCTGCAAAGCATCCCCTTCTAAAGAGCAGAAGGCCATAAGCATTGTTAATCCGGATGTCACCTTCATCTCTCTTTAATCCTTCCAGATAGTAAGAATCCGGTAAATATGTGGCGTGACGATACTGCTCGATGTGCTGTCCTGTCAAGAACAGTTCTTCATTTGTCATAATCTCTTCCGGGTCTTTAGCCGCCTGTGCCGGTTTTGCCAACTCCGGAATTCCCTCTTCCTTCGCCTGATAAGCAACCAGAAGCTTGTCTCCTGAGCAGACCTCCACTTTGACATCACTTGCTTTTGCCCCGGAAATCTCGATGCTCTTCTCGTAAATATCGCAGGGGGACAGAACCGCTTCTTCCTCAGACACAAGCTGACCTTTGTGGTATACGCTGACCTTAGCATCCTCGTAACGGCCCGTGGCATAAACAGTCACCTGTGTCTTTCCATCTGCCACTTCCACACCGAGCACAGCATTGATGGTAGCATTTTTTACGGAGCCCACCTTTTTGTAAGGCATGAAATATTGCCGGAATGTCTTTTCCTCAAAAGGCTTCAGCCATGTGAAGTCCGGCTGGTTATCTGTATACACTCCTGTCATTAACTCTATGTACGGACCGTCCTCATCGGTCAGGTTTCTGTCCCACGCCTGTCCGAACTCTCCGCATCCCCAGGTCCATTGTTTCTTCCCCGGCGAAATGTGGTGGTCCGCCACATGAAGGATTCCTGCCTCCTGACGGTAATCATAGCCGCCTACAAAATCATAGTCTGATTTCTCCGCCATGTAGGAAGTTGGCACTGGAATATTTTTATACCGAGAAATATCCACGCCTTCACTATAATCATGTTTATAGTAAACACCCTTAGCGATAGGAAAACGAGAAACGTCTCTTTTCCCGTGGTCCATCACGGAATGTACATCCGGCGGGAATATGGACTGCGTATAATCATTGACCGGAACCGCCGGGTTAGCCCACCAAAGAAAAGTCTGGGGCATAGCAGTACGGTTATAGAGCTGTCCCCTGATTTCTATATAGGCCTTATCCGGATATAGGGTAAATCCCGCAATTCCCTTCGTTCCATACATCTGATCCACATCGTTGACCAGCAATGTCTTACTGCCGCCTTCATTTTCCTGAATCAAATAGTCTACCGGCATGTAGGTAGTCGGGCGGTGATGCTGGGGCCAATTGAACTCAATTCCCCCTGATATCCATGGCCCTACAAGTCCTACCAGCGCCGGTTTGATTACATGATTGTAGTAGACAAAATCATATCCATTGGTCTTATCGTAAGCTCTCTGGATTCTCCCCCCAAGTTCCGGCAGAACCATGACCTTCAAGTACTCATTTTCAAGATAGACCACACGGTAAGTCTTATCCTTCTTTTCGTGACTAATCTTCTCAATAGTAGGATAGGGATATACCTTGCCACTGCTGCCCTGATACACTCGTTTTTCCAAAAACATCGGATTTTTATCCGGTTCCCCCACCTCATAAGTAGGGATGACAACATTTTCTTCCCAGATTTTTACCTCGTTCATCCTTATCTCCTTTGCTTCTATTATTCATTTAATAATTTAACCATATTATATCTGGCTACTTTCACAGAATCATTACTTTTTCTTGCCTATGGATTTAAATAAATTGCTCTTTTCAATCAACTGTTTTTCCTATATAATTACAGTATAAAATGAAGGAGGGTCGTTATGCGTTCTCAAGAATTAAAGATATCTCCCCAATCGGATTATTATGTTTATGTCCCCAGCGCACTGGCAAAGAAGCTCTATCTTTATCCTGTATCAGTTGGGTATTTTATCTATGAACCGGACTATTTTATCAGCCGAAATAACTTTGACAGTTTCCTTATCATGCATATAGCAAAGGGTACTTGTCATATTAATACCGAAGGCAAAAATTATAAAGCGAACGCTGGGCAGTTTGTATTGCTGGACTGCTATATTCCCCACAAGTACGGAAGTCCTGATGCTTGGGAGGCCATCTGGATACATTTTGACGGCCCGCTGGCGCGGGAGTATTTTAAAGAAATCACAGGAAACTACGGACATGTAATTAGCCCCAACAACCCTACCGCACTCAGCCACTCCATGGGCAAGATATATGACTCTTTCCATAATGCCCTGCCCATTAACGAATCCAAGCTTTCTGGCTACCTTACCAACGTGCTCGACGGCTTCTTAAGCGCACCGGAAAATAAAAAGTCCTTCCTACACACCGTCACTATCGCCGACAGCGTGGCTTATATCAACGAGCATTTTCATGAACCGATTTCTCTGGATGAGCTGGCAGCAAAGGCGGGGCTGAGCCAGTTTCATTTTACAAGAATTTTCACAAAAGAGACGGGGTTCACCCCCCATCAGTATTTAATCAATACGAGAATCTCCGCCGCACGTTTTATGCTGAAATCTTCTGAGACATCGGTAAAAGATATCGCCTTCAGCACCGGCTTCAACAGCGAGAGCAGCTTCTGCTCTACCTTTAAAAAATGGGAGAAGAAGACGCCGAGCCAGTATAGGGATGAGATTTTAGGTTAAATATTTTACACCTTCCAAAAAAATGAGAGAAAATTTACATTCCGCCTTTTTGTACGATTTGGAGCATTCTTCTATCAACACCCCAAATCTCCTTCGGTTCGTTGACACCCCCTCTGACAGATGTTAGTATTTAAATACAATCTTTTTTTTACAATCACGGGGGTACGGTATGGGAGAAACAGGTATCAGGCAACAGGTAATTGAAGAGATTCAGGCGCTGGCTCAAAAATATAACGTCAGCAAGGTCATTTTATTTGGCTCCCGCGCAAGGGGGATTTCAGAAGAACCAGCGATATTGATTTGGCAGTGACGGGTGGTGATTTCGATCGTTTCGCTCTGGATGTGAATGAGGATACATCGACCCTATTGGAATATGATATTGTGAATTTGGACAGAGATATGCAGCAGGAGCTGCGGGATTCAATAAGAACGGGGGGATGATAATCTATGAAAAAATATGAAAACTTTTGTGTTTCTCTGGCAAAGATGAAAGAAATCTATAACTACAATGAACCATACGACAACGTTATCCTGACCGGATAACTGGAGTGTATGAAAATAATTCCATGAGGAGTTGGAAACAGAACTAAGATGCTATCACGCCGATTTTCAAATTTTCCACAGCGGTCAGAACGTTTGAAGCCACAAAGAAATGGTCCATGCCAATCAGGAATTGGGGGCAGGTATATGGTGAACTAAGCATCATGTATGAGGGCAGACTGCCTGAATAAGCTAATTCAGCCTATTTATCACAGGCGGATTTTCCGCCTGCTTTTGACATGCAACAGTAGTTGCTGTTATATATAAAACAAAGACTGATGTGATTTCTGCTCGTCAGACCAGAGATCTGCCAGTGGGTTGGTATGTACCCACATCCAACTTCCTACAGATTCTACCTCACGATAGACACCCTTGCCTTCGCTATATCCTTCCCACTATCAGGCGAATTCCGGACTTGTACGTTTAGAAACGTATGCCGCCGGGCGCACGTTCCCCAAAAATGAGGCCTCTTAGGCCTCATTTTTTATCCTTAATGTTTCTTTCTTTTCCTATATCTGGAAAATCCAAGCAATCCAAGCGCTGCCACCACCAATACTGCCCACATGCTTGTATTCATTGTATCACCGGTCTGTACCTCATCTGTTGTGCTGGTCTCCGGTTTTTGACCGCCTTCCGCGGCTGGTTTGTCCGGATTTGGTTTGTCCGGATTTGGTTTGTCCGGATTTGGTTCATCCATGTCTGGTTTATCCGGATTACTTTCTTCAGTCACCGTCACTTTGCATTGTGCCTTAAAGCCGCCGTCCTCTGTAGTCACTGTAATGACAGTCTCACCCTTAGCCACAGCCTTCACCATTCCCATCTGGTTGACGGACGCCGCCTCCGGAGCGCTGCTGCTCCATGTGACATTTTTGTTTGCTGCATCCGCAGGTGTAACTTCCGCCTGTAGTTTCACAGCAGTTCCGATTTTCAGTGTAATCTCTTCTTTATTCAGTGAAACTCCTGTCACAGCTATCTCTCCTTGCGCCGGAACCAATCCCGCAATGGCATCCAGAAGCTTTTCCGTCATGACATCTGTGTCGTGTTGTGTTGCATTTGTCAAAGCTCCAAAGCTCTTTGCCTGCTGGTAAATCTTGTCGAATTCCTTCCATGAATCCGGCGTATAGTCCTCCCGCTTCCGAGTCCCTGCGTCCTCCAGAGCTTTGTTGAATTCTGTCGTGTCCGCCGGTGTGGTCAAATCCTTGGGCAGTACTGTTACCTTGTACTGTGCCTTCCGGTTGCCCATATTGACTGCGCCTTCTGCAAAAATAGTTCCCTCCATGGTGTACGTACCCGCAATAAGCGGATTGTAGGAAGATGTATTCCAGATTACAGGAGCCTCGGCTTCGTTCTGGCCATCCACGGTAATCTTCACCGTCTTAGGGAATGTGATTTTGCTCATAAGCTTCTCCAAAGATGTTCCGAACCGTACCTCTGCCTCAGGAAATTCCTCTATCGCTGTCACCATATGTCCGCTATAAATCTGCAGTTCCGCTATAGCCGCCGCATTTTTGCTTGTGGAGTCCATAACTGCATCCTCCACAATTAATTTTATGCTGTCCGCCTCTGTCTGAGGGAAGGTAAATACAAGCTCCTTTTGTTTTTCATCAAACACTGCATGCTCTATAACCATGTCATATTCAGTCTGGCCGCTTCTCTTTACAGCTATGCTGGCTCTCAGTATGGCTCCTCCTATATTACCTTTTCTCGCCGTGCAGCGGATGGCGCTCACTGCCGTCGGCCGGTCAAATACCAGTTCTACCTCCTGAGGCATCCCCTGCTCCGGATTGGAGTAATCAGAATGCCAAAATGTATTCTCATCTCCGTCAGTCATGTTAGCCGCCGGGAAAGATGGATCCTGACTGCTCACATTAATCTGTAAGGAATCCGTAGGTACTGCCTCCGCTTTGGCAGCGCCTACTACCACGACTACACTAGTCTCATACGTAATCTCCTCTGCAGTTACCCGCACTGCAATTTCTGTCATTCCTGCACTTATACCGGTTATTGTTCCTTCTGCATCTACTTCCGCCACCTGACTATTCTTACTTTCGTATTCGACGTCTGCGCCCTGAGGCATATCTACGTTATTGCCCTGATAATCTACACATTTCACTGCAATGGCTGCTTTCTCATCTACCGCTATCTCTTCCTTAGCACTTGCCGTGATTCCCTTCATATCCTTTGCAGGCAAAAGTGTTCTGACATATTCCGCCTCCAGCTCGACCTCCGGTTTAAATTTATCCGAGCTCATATACTTCTTCACAGAATATAACAGCTGCTTTGCAGGCGCAGATTCCTTATTCAAAAGGTCAATAGATGAAACTACAAGCTTACCTTTTCCTACTTTTGCCTCAAAGAGCGTGCCCAGACGGTCATCCAAATCAATGGTTGGAATGGCCTGCACCATCGGTTTTAAGGACACCGGTGCGCCTTCCAACAAAATGCTGCGCGAATTGCTAACCAAATCGTACCACTGCCAGTCCGCATAGGTATCTGTCGGAAAGTCTGCGAATATGGGGTGCTCTTTATCTATGTAACATCCCAGAACATACCCGTCATTGTCAGCATTGTGGAACATAGGGCTCCAGAAATCAGGGCGGAAGGTCACAGCCTTGCTCTGTGGAAGCGCCGTACTTGTACCATTTGAAACAATCAGTACATTCTTTCCATTCTCCAGATCCTTTTTGGCCTGATTATCGAACTGGGTGTACACGGAAACATCATCCGGAGTCTTCTCGGAAACATCATCCGGATATACCCAAACAGAGTAGTCATTGTCTCCTGTGGCGTAAGGAGCGATTCCAGCGCCCGGCTTCTCTGTCATCTCCAGTCGCAGCTTCAGTTTCTGTGCCGTCTTCACCCCACTCAAATCCGCTTCGATTGTCCCTGCTTTTGTCACCTTGCCTTGAAGCGCTTCTATCGCCTCCAGTTCACCGGATTGAACTTTTGTTCCATCCTCCGTCTCAAGCGTCCATTTCACTCCGGTCGTCACATCTGCCGCACTGTAATTCGGGATTACGATATCTGCAGTGTAAGTCTCATTATTCTTCCAGACAAATTTAGAGAATTCTCCAAGCACCGTAAGTTCTGAGCAGGATCTTCTGAATTCCTCCGGGGTAATATCACCCTTTGATTCCATAAATGCATCCAGCATGCCCACCAGTGCAGTTCCCTGCCCCGAGAAATCCTGAAGTCCCAGAAGCTGGAAGCCTCCCGCCCCCGGTGTCCTTAAGTATCCCTCGGTCATGTAACGATAAAGCATGGCTGATAATTCTCCTGAAGACTGGTTGAACTTCTTTGCCATGTCTCCCATGCCGCCACCTTCCAGTATCTTTTGGAAATGCTCCAGATTTCGTGGCTTCATCAGTGAATTTTTATCATAGTATTTCCGAATCTCTTCTTCATAGTCAGGATATACCTGAAGCTGACCCGGCTCATGTGCCAGAAACGGCACCGGCGTCCGATTCGTATTGTCCCAGTGATTCCAGTCTGTAGTCGGATCGACTCTGTGGAGATAGTTGGCTCCCCGTGTAGGCACGGATCCGGAAAATTCCACATTACTCGTGTATGCGCTCCATCCTGCGATATCCGTATAGAGTATCTCCGGTTCCAGCTCCTCACATTTCTCAAGGAAAATATTGTAATAGTAAAATCCGGGACGAAGCTCGTTGCCAAGGGCCATCATAACTGCCGATGGAGAATTTAGGAAAAATTCAGAAATCTTCACGGTTTCATTCCAGTAATAGTCAGATACCGAGGTATCGCCTTTATCAATATCACCAAACATCTTATGTCCCCACTGTGGCAACTCGTACTGTATGTACAGCCCCAGAAAATCCGCCGCTTGAAACGCTGCTTTTGGCGGTACCCATGTATGAAAGCGAACATGATTAAATCCATAGTCCTTATATATTTTCATGACCTCAAGCCATGAATCCAAATCCATAGGTGCATATCCGGTCATAGGGAATACTGCGCAGTTGATTTCGCCTCGAAGCTGTGTAGCACGCCCGTTCACAGAGAACTGCTTTCCGCCGTCTCCCACGTAGAGCGCCTCAAATTTGCGCATACCGAAGCTCTGTTTTTCCACGCTGGCATGAACCTCTTCTCCTGCGGCTGAGCGCAGCACTGCCGTCATCTCATAGAGGTTGGGATTGAATTCATCCCATAAGAGCACACTGTCTCCCATCTTGTATTCCAAGGTCAATTCTGCTTTGTTTTCCCCCTCCGGTATCGCATAGGCGAAGCTCTGTACATCAGCAATATGTTCCCTTGACTTATTGTTATAGCTTTTTGCCCGCAGCTCTATGCTCCCACTGACAGCGCCTTCCTTTCCATCTCTTGCAACCGTCATCTTCACACGGGCAATATTGGCATCCACATCTGGACGTATCTTAAAGCTTTCTATATGTATCACAGGTGCCGCTTCAAGCTTTATCTCGCCGAGAATACCATTCCAGTTTGTCTGAGTATGCTCACTTACCATATGCCCCCATGGGAAATCCTTCTCAAACGTAGTGTACATTGCTTCTGGCATATCTTTCGGTGAATTGTCAACCTCGATGGTGAGAACATGACTCTTTCCCGCCTGTACGTTAGCAGTCAAGTCATACTCATGAGGGGCCGTATAGCTCTTTTCCTGCCCGCTTCCCACTTGATTTCCGTCAACCCACACTCTTGTCTTACGCGTACGCTCTAAGAATAAGGTGACCACTTTTCCGTCCCAGTCTGCTGGAATCTCAATCTCCCTCTGATAGGTGGCCGCCCCGGTATATACATAATCCCGGTTCAGATATGTTGGAGAAATATTGGAAGTATTATCATTTCCCTTCCCATTCTCATCCATGCTGCCCGGAAGCGTTACCGTCTCATTAAGATTCTGCGCCTCCTCCATGGCAGCCATCTCAAAGCTCCATGTCCCTGAGATGTCAATACTGTCACTCTCGTCCTCTATGATGATAGTACTCATAAAATCCGACATGGCCTTTTTCAGCTTTTGATATTCTCCAAAAAGCTTGTCCATATCCGTTTCGCTAAGTTTTGCTTCCGCCGCCGTAATTGCAGCCTGAAATGCTTCCTTGGCCTCCTCCGGGCAGTTTCCTGATTCAGTCCCCACCTGTGTTCTGGCATCCAGCGCCTTCGCCTCTTCAATTAACTGTTCAAAGTTCGCCCGGCCAAAGATTATCTGTGATGCCTCAAATGCAACAACTGCCTCCGCAAGCTCCTCAAGCGCCTGCTCTACCTGACTGTCGTCTCCTGCGAGCGCCCCCTCGGCGCTGTCAGCCGCTCCCCTCAGGGCATCTACAGCCGACTGTGGATACTGATTAAAATCCTTTCCCACTACCGCATTGTCCGCCAGCGCTCTTACTTCTTTAATCTTTTCTATTAGCTCTGCTCTCTTCTCTAAATTCACATCGTCTCCATAGACATATGCCTCAAACTCGGCAATCGCCATAAAATTGCTGCTTCCTGTTATCTTTATATGGCTGGCCTTACAGTTCAAGACAATCGTTGTCTCCGCCCCGCCTCCGTCTGTAAGACGCACATCTTTCACGGCCTCCGTGTAATTCTCACCGTCCAGACTTGTCCACACTGTACAGAACACATTGTTAATACTTTCGTGGGCCGGATTGACATCTTTGCGTGAGGTGAGCTTGATGCTCTCTACCTTCTTGGCCTCCGCATTATCCTTGTCCAGCTGAACGCTGAACCAGTGGGGCGGAATATCATTCCCCTCCCATTGACCATGCCAGAGCGTCCCTGTATCCCCATCAATGGCCTTGTCTGCGGTATAGTTGTCCGCCCCTGCGCTGCTGGCGCTAGCGCTCATGTTTGCTTTCGGCCAGCCGACGCTCTCTGTAGCGGCCGCGGCCGAAACGCCGGTATCGTCGTCCGCACGAGCGACCATCACATTTCCCAAAATCAGGGAAAATGTCAGCAGTGCACTTAAAAATCTGCGTGCTTTTCTTCTCATTTTTTCCTCCTTCTAGCTATATTTGAGTCTTAATTATTTGAATTATAACCTCTACAGATAAGATTTACATTACGGTTATTTGCTCCTCTATTTATAATTTTTGCTCTATTCCATATTATTTAATCAGTATTTTTGTGCACTTTGTATAATCTCAGGGTCTACGGTATGGGAGAAAGTTATAACCACAACGAACTGTACGACAACGTTATCCTGATCGGATTAGTTTCGCCTACAATCATAAAGTAGTCGAGGACAACTGGCTATAATATACTGCCACTACAAATAGAATAAATGCTGCCCGCAGCCTAATCTGGTTACGGACAGCATCTTTTTGCCTTTAATTACCTTTGCTTCTCTTCAATTATTCAGCGTAGCTTCCCATCTCTTCTTTGTAATTTTCCGGTGTTACTACCACTGCGTCTACTGCTGTTTCCATCTCTACCTCTTTTCCTTCGATAAGGTCAAGCAGTACTTCTACAGAACCTGCCCCTACAGACTCAGCTGAGAAGTAAGCAGATGCCTTCATGCATGTTCCGTCAGCACCCTTGTTATTCCATTCATCTTTCGCCATGTAAGCGCCAAGGCCAACTACGCAGGCATCTTTATCAAGACCAGCGCTCTCAAGTGCACGTACCGCACCAATACAGCCTTCTTCATTAGCTCCTGTTACAATCCACTTTTTGATTTCCGGATGAGCTGTGATAACTGCTGCTGCCGCCGTGTTACCTTTGTCCGTTGTTCCGTCATAGTCAGCTTTGAAGATTTTTGCCTGATCGAATTCCGGAACTAATTCTGTAAACTTGTCAAATTCGCCTTCTGCACGAGGTACACAGCTGGAAACAGTATCCATCGTCATCAATAACATACCAACTTCCGGGTCTTCTGTGAGCTTGTTTTCTTTTGTATAGTTCGCAAGCCATTCACCGTTTGCTTCACCTATCTTATATGCATTGATACCTACCCATGGCACAAGTTTTTTACCGGCTTCATCTTGAAGTGCATCGTCCGCCGCAACTACAGGAATCCCTGCCTCTTCACACTTGGATACAGCCGCCTGAGACATGGTCTGGTCCGGGATACAGGTCACGATACCTGATGCATTGTTTGCAATGGCATTGTCAATCGCTTTTAAGTATTCTTCCGGATTCATCTTTGCGTCTACATAGATGAATTCTCCTCCAGCATCCTCTACCGCCTTCTGTGCGGCTTTTCCTTCATCGATGAACCATGTCTGGTCACCTGCTTTATAGATGCCATAGACTACCAGCTTTTCGCTCTTTGCATCTTCTTTTTTCCCAGACTCCTTTTTCTCTGTTTCTCCGTTGCTGCATCCTACAAGCATAGCTCCTGTCATAGCCAATGCTAAAAGTGCCGCTGCCACTCTTTTCATTTTCATATAGAGTTCCTCCTTATAATGGGCGCCCCTGCGCCATATTTTCAACACACACTTTCGTGTGAATTGTACTGTTATTAAGCTGCATTTTTCATACTTGCCGCAAGCAGTTCCTTGTCTCTCTTTTCTTTTCTGATATAGTCAAATGTCAGCGCAAACAACAACAGTGCTCCACGCGCTACATACTGCCAGAAAGAAGGTACATTCACCATGATCAAACCGGTATTGAATGCCTGAATCAAAAGTACTCCGAGTACGGTGCCGCCCATGCTTCCCACACCGCCCGCAAAAGATACACCGCCAAGAATAACTGCCGTGATGGCATCAAACTCCAGATTGACGTTGGCCGCGGGTTGTCCCGCGTTCATACGTGCAGAGAATACAATACCGCCCATTGACGTAAGCACACCGATTAAAATGAAGCAAATAGTAATAATCTTCTTAGGATTCAGTCCGGCAAGCCTTGCCGCCTCCGAGCTTCCTCCGATTGCATACACGCTTCTTCCAAATTTTGTCTTCGACAGAATAAATCCAAATAAGACGAAGGATATAATCATAAGCCATACCGCAACCGGCAGCTGAAGTATTCTTAATGTTCCAAGCTTGATGAATGCAGTGTTGCTGACTGCAACCGGCTTTCCGTCACAGATGATATAAGCAAATCCTCTTACAATCGCCTGTGTTACCAATGTTGCAATGAATGCTTCCAGCTTAATCTTGTTGACCATCCATGCGTTAAACAAGCCTACAAGAGCGCCGGCTGCCAGTGTTACAATAATGGCGATCCACAGCGGTACACCCCAGCTCAAAAGAAGTGCCGCCATGACTCCGGAGAATGCTGCAAGCGAGCCGGGGGACAAGTCATTCTGTCCTGCGATAATCAAATATGTATGTCCGACCGCAACCACACCTACAAGAGAGGCCGCAACCAGAAGGTTGACCATATTCTGCCAGCTTAAAAAGTTGCTGTTCAAAGAGGTGAAAAGTACAAATACCACAATGATAGCTGCCATTAACACCAGTTTGTCTCCGCCGATGGCCGATACGACTTTCTTTAATCCACTTTCTTTCTTTTCCACAGTCTCTACTTTTTTCATTCCTTTACTTCTCCTATCATTCCTAAACTCAAAAGCTTATCCTCGGTTGCGTCCGACGCCATGATCTCCCCTGATATCCGCAGAGATTTCATGACAATAATCCGGTCGGAAAGTCCCATGACCTCCGGAAGTTCTGACGAAATCAGAATAACGCCCAGCCCCTGCTTTGCAAATTCACAAATCATCTCATAAAATTCGGATTTGGCTCCCACATCGATTCCCTTTGTAGGTTCATCCAGAATGAGAACCTTTGGCTGCGTCGCAATTCCTCTGGCAACGATACATTTCTGCTGATTCCCACCTGACAGCTCCACAATTTTCTTATCTGGTGACGGAGTCTTTATCTTGAACGTATCAATTCCCTTTCGTGCTTCCGACTTTTCCTTTGCCGTACTGATAACTCCAATTGAGTTCGAGTTCCTGTCCAGCAGGGAAATGTTGATATTCCCGGCCACGCTCAAGTTGGAGACAATTCCCTGAAGCTTTCTATCCTCCGGCACAAGAACGATTCCATTGGCCACCGCCTCCTTAGGAGAACGATTTACAATCTTCTTTCCCTCCAGCCATACCTCGCCGCTCCGCATCTTATCGGCACCAATTATGGCCCGCATAATCTCTGTTCTTCCCGCCCCGACTAGCCCTGAGAATCCCAGAACCTCACCCTTTCTCAAGGTGAAAGATACTTCTTTTACATAGTCGGAGGAAACCCCTTTGACCTCAAGCAGAATATCTCCGATCTCCTTACTCTTATCAAGCTTTGCGTAAATGTCTCCAAGGTCACGGCCCACCATCATTTGAATCAATTTCTTCTCCGGTACCTCATGGGTATTCACTGTTGCTATGTACTGACCGTCTTTAAAAATAGCCACCTTGTCGGTAATTCTCTGTATCTCACTCATTCGGTGTGATACATAGATGATAATTTTCCCTTCTTTTTTTAACTTTTTTATAATTTCAAATAAACTGTCGATTTCTGCGTCACTCAAACTGGCTGTAGGCTCATCAAAGCAAATGACCTTTAAGTTGTCACGGCTGTAAGCTTTCATAATCTCAACCATCTGCTGATACGCAATGCTCAAGTCTTTTACCTTGGTGGACGGCTGAATGGGAAGACCAAAGTCTTCAATAATATTCTTCGCCATTTTGTTCGCCTTCGCGATGTCAATCACCCCAAGCCTGTTGGACGGCATTCTTCCCAGATAGATGTTCTCCGCCACACTCAGCTCCAGCAGAATCTGACGTTCTTGATAAATAACGCTGATTCCCTCTTCTATCGCCTCATGGGGAGACCGGAAATGCTTCTGTTCCCCGTTCAGAAGGTATTCCCCTTTATCTGGCTGATAATCTCCGTTCAGCACTTTTAAGAGTGTGGACTTGCCCGCCCCATTCTCCCCGAGAAATGCCAGTACCTCGCCTCCATATGCCTTAAAGCAAATGTCATCAAGTGCCTTTACCCCCGGAAAATATTTGGAAATATGCTTAAATTCAAGAATACTTTCCATCTCTTTCCTCCCTTTCTTATCGTGTATCACTTCGGAGACTTTTGTTCTCCGCATTCAGACTTCCTTGTCAATTTGTATGTTAAAGCGATTATAGTACATATTTTTTTGTGTATCATTACTGAAACTTGCCTATCCATTTAAAAAAATTGCTTTTTATTTTCATTCTCTCTTTGATTATCCTTGGCGGAAGTAATATTTGCATTATGCAAAATTGCTGCGGTCTTTATAAATCTTGCTTCGCTGTTATCATACCTATATATTTTCCTTGTATCATTTTTATCGTCATTATAATCTGTTAATTATTGATTTTATTATTTATTTACAATTAATTCTTTATGATTTTATTAATTTTCTCTCACTTTAAACATATATCTGTTTTCTTATGCTATAATAATAAGAACAAAAACCAGTATTTAACATTTAAGATATCATACGAAACAGAAAGAGGTGAGATTATGAAATCAAGAGGAAAAAAATTGTTATCTACACTGCTGGTTATAGTCATGGTCTTTTCGACCAGCGCGCTATATGTTCTTGCAGCTGACGCGCCGGTTTCCAACGAAAAGGAACCGCAATTATATGCCAGCACGGAAAACAGCATTATACTCAAAGCAGAGGCAGGTCATAAATATGCGGTACAAATAGACAAAGAAGAAGACAAAGTGTGGCAATGGGCCAGTGCCGAACAATACAATCCCGAAGACCACACTGTTAGTTTCACAGGCCTAAAGGCAGACACTTCTTATACCTTTGCCAGCATGGCAGACGATGGCGATGAGGTTCTGCCCCAGAATATACAATCCTACAAAACTAAGTCTTTGATTGAAGAAGAAACTAAAGAAACACAAATTATAGATAATAACAATGCGAAAAATGATGCGCCATCAACCCCGCAGGCCGGCAAACCGTCGCTTCCTGAAGTCGAATCGAGAACAGACACCAAAATCCGATTCCAGCTTCCCGGCGATTTAGACGCAAAATTTGCAGAGGGTTATGAAATTTATTTTTCAAAGGATAAAGGCGTTAATTTTGACCTTCTATCTGCGCCTTACGAAGTGACTGGACTGGACGAAGATACCGAATATATCTATTATGCGCTGATTGCGGCAGGCACCTATGACGGAACGGCCTATTTACAAAGTGATTCCACCGACCATGCGAATGTCAAAACACTAAAATCTGCAGCCGCCGCGCCCGAGGCTCCCACAGTATCAAGCAGAACAGAAACCACCATAACGCTAGCGGCAAAGGACAATCAAGAATTTGCTATCGTCCAAGGCAATATGGCTGGCCAGTGGCAGGTATCACCAGAATTCACTGGTCTGACGCCTAACACAGAATACAAATTTATAACACGCTTTGTCTTTGATTCCGATGAAGCCATGGAGAGTAAAGCAAGTGAAGCAGTGACCACAAAAACGGTGATTCCTTTTACCGGCTCCACCATCACAGGTATTACGCCCAACGCTTCTTATACACCGGGCACGTCCCTCACAGCGGCAGCTGCCGGGAACGGTATGGAGAATACTCATCCTGTCAAGAATGACACCCGCTGGGTACCCGACAGCTGGTACTGGAACAGTAAGAAAGTCAGTAAATGGGACAAAGAACCTTATTCTATCCCATTTACATTAAAAACTGCCGGGAATTACAAGCTCACCGTTAATTTCAGGCTGGAAGAGTATGATGGTTCTGCTTGGACTTCCCTAAATAAAACGGAAGCCTCCTCTGTGGAATTTAAAGTTACGGCTCCGACTGTGGAGAAGTATAACATCACCGCATCCAGCGGCACCGGGGGCAAGATATCTCCTTCCGGAACCGTCAGTGTGGAAAAGGGGCAAAACAGTACCTTTACTTTTACATCAGATAAGAACTACAAAGTTTCCAAAGTCTATATTGACGGCAAGGAGACTAAAGTCAAAAATAATAATTACACCTTTGAAAATGTAAGTTCGGACCACAAAATTTCTGTAACCTTTGAAAAAACCTCCAAACTTACCGCCGCCAAGACAGGGGACAATTCTATGCTTCCTCTCTGGATATTGGCCGGCATTTCCGGCTGCTGTATCGTTGTATTGATTGTCAGGCGGAGATACAGTAAGAAGAATTTATAATGATCACTAAGTATGCATAGTAATGCGGCTTTTGCCACCCATAATAAAATGCACTGTCTGGCGTCATGCAGACAGTGCATTTTCTGGTTTTTATAAAATCGGCAGCTACTCCTCACAATATGGAAATTGTGTAATTCTCAGGTGTGTACATCCAAACGGTATCAAACGTATTTCCTCTTCCTTCTCCGCTGTTGGCACCGGGCTGACCGGCACGTCCTCGGCCGTGCCTTTCTTCATCTTCCAGTCCTTCACTCTTTTGGCCCTTGCCTTCAGCACCACCGGCGGACGTTCCTTGGAAAACGGGTAAGCGGCCTCCTCCACGTTGGCTACAGAAATTTCTTTTCCCTTGATCAGTGCATAATTCCAAGGACTGTGAGACGTAACCTCATAATCAGAAATTCCCGCCTTCTCCCGGTATGCCGTCCACTCCTCTTCCATATCTAACGCATATACAAGCGGCCCCCTCTCCACAGCCAGACTATTGTGGTGCCAGCTGCTGATAAAGATTTCGGCTTTAAACTCAACTATCAGACAGTCCCCTTGCCTTAATCCCTGCTCCAAGATAAGAAACTGTTCTTCTTCCCGGAACTCGGCCAGCCGCGAATTACAGGTGATACTACACTGACGGCACCATGCCGGCCTGCGGATTTTCAGCAGGACAGGCTGTGCCCCCGCCTCTTTTATCTCATAGCGTACCGTCGTTTCTGACGGATAGTTCGTCTGCGTTTCAATGCAGACCCGCTCTCCGTTTATCTCGGTAGTCAGGCTGTTGGGCGCGAACACCATAGATACCAGCCGGTCCCCCTCTTTGAACCACAGACTCTTTAAAAATTTGGGCCAGGCCTGATGCATATTCGCTGTACAGCAGCCGAAATTCGGCTCCAACCCATATGTATTAGAATCAGGAAGATTATTGAACCAGTCCCGCTCTTCATTGGTAGCGGCCACCTGATTCGCCTGCTCCAGATATTGATGGCCCATATAGTCCTCAGTAAACATGGCCGGATAGGCATTATAAGCAATACGCTCCAGATAATCTCCATACTTTGCCTCTCCAAATATTTCCATGATGACTTGGAGGCTGAACATATACTCGGCAACCGCGCACAGCTCCGTCCCTCTGGAAGGGCTGCTGCCGCTCAAATGCTCGTCCCCATTGATTGCCCCTGTGGCCACACCGTGATATTTTACCATCTTCCGAATCGCCTGCTCCTGCAGTCCAGCATAGGCCTCGTTCTGCGTGAGCCAGGCAGTGACAGCCGGATATTTAAAGGCCATAGTCACATTTACAATATGTGTGGCATGGAATTGCATAAGCTTTGGAATCATATCTTTTGAAAACAGCTCTAATTCTTTCCAATTATAATATTCCTCGGTAGGTCTCGTAAAGGGAAGTTGGCGGAACATCTCATTCCAATCCCTGCTTTGTTCTTTCACCAGTCCTGCAAGTTCCAGCAAGTACTCCTCAGGCCGTTGTTCATAGAACCATTTAATGCAGTACAAAAGCTCTGCGCTCCTCGCCTTTCCCCAGCCAGTGAGGGGCCTCAAGATTAGGGTTTTCAACTGATACCGAAAATACCTATCCATAAATTTCAGGACTTCTGGCTCCTCCGTAATTTCATAATACTGTATCAGTACTTTGAGCATTACCATCCGGGACCACCAGTCATCTTTGCTTGCGTCTGGGCCGAAATTTCCTTCCTCATCCTGACTGTCAATGGTCCACCTTACAAAGCGGCGAGCAGTTTCATACAACTCTTTATCTTCGATCAGATAGGCTAACGGCAGAATACCGTCCACAAAATATGGCCCCCTTTCCCAGTTTTCCCCGCTTCCACCCAGCCATCCGCTGTATTTTCCCACGCTCTCCCAAATATCGAACAATTTTCCCGACAAGCCTTCCGCCTGAATCTCCAATTGTTTTTTCAGCCAACCTTCCGGCTTGACTTCCTTGACTTTAAGCGTCTGCATTTTTTTGTAAAACATAAATATCCTCCGTCGAGTTCATTTTATTTCATGGCTCCTCCAAGCATCCCTTTTATGAAGTATTTCTGCAAGAAGATGAATAAGAGCATAATCGGAGCAAGGCCTATAATGGAACCGGCCGTCAAAAGCCCCCATTCGGTTCCGTACTGGCCGATTGCTAGATTAGTAAGTCCTACGTTAAATGTCTTTATCGAATCATTATTCGCAAAAACAACCGCAATCAGATAATCATTCCACGTAGTATAGGCCGAATATATAAAAATCGTGGCAATGGAAGCCCACGTTGTAGGCATCATGATTTTGAAAAAAATCCGGATGTCCCCGGCCCCGTCTATCTGCGCCGCTTCCCTCAGTCCATCAGGTATGGCGTCAAATGCATTTTTCATCATGTAGATGGCAAAGGGTGTCTGAAAAGTGGCGTAAATCAATATCATGGACAATCTGGAATTCGTAAGCCCCAAATTTGCCATCACGGAATACAGCGGAATCATCAAAGTCTGGAAGGGAATCATCAGCGCTGAGATAATCAAAAGCATTACTATCTTTTTCCCTTTTACCTGCATTTTGGAGAGGGCATAACCTGCGAGCAGGCTTACTGCCGCTACAAGAATCATTGTCAGTAGTGTCGTGACAACTGAATTTTTTAAATATCCAAGAAATACCCCGTCATTTTTCAGCAGAATCTCTTTATAGTTCGTCCAATTGATCCCTTTAGGGAGCAATTGAGGCGGCTGCTGGTATATTTCATTCTTCCCCTTTACAGACGTTATAAATGTCCAGTACAGCGGCATTAATATAATAAGGGACAGAATGGTATTGGCAATTATTTTTCCGGTATGTTTTTCTCTCATCCTCTCCTCCTACTCCGTCGGGTCTTTCATCATGCGCATCTGCAAAAGGCTCAATAGCAGCATAATGGCCAACAGTACCATTGTCATCGCAGAACCATATCCGAACTTATAGTATTTGAATGACGTATTGTAAATATAATGCACCAAAGTCGTCGTTGTCTCTGTCGGCCCTCCCTTGGTCATAATTAAAAACTGCTCAAATGCCAGCACGGAGCCAATCACCGACATAATCATGGCTAACCCTACCTGCGGCCTGATAATAGGCAATGTTATGCGGAAAAATCGTTGTATTTTGGATGCTCCGTCTATGTCCGCCGATTCATATATCTCCATATCGACTGACTGGAACGCCGCCAGAATAATAAGCATAGAGAATCCCGCCATTTTCCAAGTAATCATAAACACAATCGCCGGAAGTGATGTCTTCTCTGTCCCCATCCATAAGACCGACTTATCAATTACACCAAGCTTTAGAAAAATGTAATTCAATATACCATACAAATCATTATAAATCCAAAGCCAGATTAAGCTGCATGATGTCATAGAGATGACCACTGGCGAAAAGTAAATCGTCCGGAACAAAGTCACGCCTTTGAATTTCCCGTCGATCAGCAGTGCCAGAATAAAAGCCATAATGAACAAGGCAGGCGTGACCAACAGCGTGTATTTGAAAGTGAACACAAGCGACACTCCAAACTGTCCGTCTGTAAATAAAGCTTTGTAATTCTCTAATCCTACAAATATTTTTTCTCCTAGCAATGGCCAATCGAAGAACGACATCAGCAGGGATTGTATAAACGGCAGGCAGAAGAACACCAGATTAATCAGCAGCGCCGGGCCGATAAATAGATATGGTATCATTGTTTTTTTTATTTTCCTGCTTCTACTTCTCATATTCTTTCCCTTTCTAGTACCCGCAGGGTGGAAATGAGTGCGGCCGGTATGCCTGCCGCACTCCCTATCTACTTACTGCATAATCTTATTAATCTCATCTGTCGCGGCCTTGAATGCCTCCTCTGCGGTGGCATTTCCCATCAGGCAGCTCTGCGTCGCATTGACCAGCGGCTGATTCATTTCATTATAATTCTCTGACCAAGATGCGCGGGAAACCTTCAGAGCCTCCTGCAGTACCTTGTATTTATCATTCCCGTTAAAATATTCGTTGTCGAACAAATCTGTTCTTGCCGGCAGAAGTCCGTTCTTGGCAAATAACTCTACCTGAACCTCCTCGCTGAGCGCATACTCGACAAAGTCCCACGCCGCCTCTTTATGTTTTGACTGCTCCATGACCGCAATCAAATCTCCGCCGCCAAAGGAGGTGTATTCCCCATTATCACTTTTCGGAATCAGGCAGACCCCAAAATCAAAATCAGGGTAATCTGTCAAGAACGTATAGAGCTGTGAATTGCCCAGCACCGTCATACTTACCTTTCCAGTCAGGAACGCATCCTGCGACTCAGACCAAGAATAAGTGGTAACTCCTTCCGGGGTCACCTTATATTTATTCGTCAAGTCATCATATAGCTGAAGTGCCTCCACCGCCTGCGGCTGATCCAAAAGACAAGTTTTTCCATCCTCGGATAGAAGGTCTCCTCCGTTGCTCCATATATAAGGGACAAAGGTAAACATCTGTCCGCCGCCTCCGTTATAGGTATAGCCGAACCGCTCGTTGGTGGTCAGCTTCTGTGCATATTCGATCAACTGAGTCCAGTTCTCTGGCCCTTTTTCAGGATCCAGCCCTGCCTCTTTGAAGTGCTCTTTGTTATAAAACATTACGGAAACATCGGGTGCAAACGGTATCGCATACTGTTTTCCGTCATATTTTCCAAGCTCCACCATTCCCTCACTAAAAGTATCTTTGTATGGGAGTTTGTCAAACTGTTCCGTCACGTCAGAAAGTGCCGAAATTGAATTGTAATACGGTGCAAGAATATCATCCAGTGAAACGATGTCCGGAACATTACCCGATGACAATGCTAACGTGAGCTGGTCAGTCAGTTCATTGTCAGGATAGACCACTGCATTTACTTTCACCTTATCCTGCTTCTCATTGTACTGTTTCACAGCGGCCGTGATGGGCGCTTCCATCTGTTCTCTCACCCATATGGTAACTTCTGTCTTTCCGCCGTCCTTTTTTTCCTCTTTTGCTCCTCCGGAGCATCCAATTAGCCCTAAACATAATGAAATACAAAGCCCCGATGCCAATAATCTTTTCACAATCTTTTTCATACTTTTCCTCCTTATGGTTTGATTTTCCTGATATTTCATGAAATATTCTAACTATAAGCAGATTATATCTTGTGATTTTAGAATTAACAATGTATACTATTAACATATTAGTATAATAAAATTAACACAGTTTTTGATGATTATTATAATATAATTAACATTTTTTTTTTTAAATCTAGACTATAGTTCTGATTTTCGACATAATACGTCGTACAGAAAGGAGATAAAAATGATTTACATGCATTTCGAGTGTCCTCCCACTCCACACTTTATTGCGGCAGGTAAGGCAACTTACCGCAAAGGCGATAAACACAAAAAACGCTCCAACATCGGAGTGTTCGACCTGCTCTTCGTCGTTTCCGGCAGGTTGTATATAGTAGAAGAAAATGAACATTATGTCCTAGATAAAAATCAACTTCTAATTCTTTCTCCTGACAAGACTCACCACAGTTATAAACTCTGTGATACGGAGACTGTGTTCTATTGGCTTCACATGGGATGCACCGGCTCCTTCTATGAATCCGGACATCTGCATCCGGTCAACCGTACAGTCAGCAAGTCTTTGTTCAGAGATACTTTATTTTATATTACGCTCCCCAAATACCACCAGCTTCCTGAGCCTCTTGCCGATACACTGAAAAAATATATTGAACCATTGTTGATGTTTACAATCAATAAGTACAACAGCCAGACAGAATCCACCACACTGACTACCCGTAATTACACGAACTTAAATCCCCTGCAGCAGCAGCGTTTATTTGTGGATATCCTAAATCTCCTGAACTTAGACACAAAGTTCAGCAATGCCTCAGATAGTCTGGCCTCTGAGGTTATGCAGTATATTCAGAATAACTATCGTGAAAGCTTCACCATTAAGGACTTGGCCAAAAAGTATAATTTCCACCCGGTACATATCATCCGCTGTATGAAGAATTCTTACCACATCACTCCGATTCAGGCCCTGACTACTATTCGATTGGAAAAATCGCGGGAGCTGTTATTGACAACGGAATCCAGTATACGGGAGATAAGCGAAGCTGTCGGCTTTTCCTCCAGTGCATATTTTACTAAGCAGTTCAAGTCATATTACGGAGTCACGCCTTCCGAGTTCCGTCTCCAAAGCAGCAGCGGCGCATATAGCTCGCCCCTGTGATTGTCTCTGTTCCTCGTAAAACAAATATCTTGGCAAATAAAATGGCATAGACGACAGTAAATATCGTCTATGCCAAATCTCGTTTCCTTTTACATATAGTCCTTCAGAACATGATGCTCTCTGAGCAGTTTTTCAATAACATTTCCTTTTACAAACCGTATGAGTGGTTTCTTTAGTGCGTTCAGCGGCCCGGGCAGCTTGATTTCAAACGGTGATTTTCCGTCCATTAGCTTTACAGAACTGTCAAGCAGCTCTCTGATATCGTAGACGCTTCCCCATACTTCCGGAACCCCCCGGTCTACCCCAAGCAATCCGTAGACAGCCTCCATCGCCGTCCTTACCGAATATTCTGTAGTGAAGACAGTGTCTCTCGGTGTATCCGCAAACTGTCCTAAAAACGCAAAGTTCACACATCCGTCAGGAATGACGTCCGGTCTGTCCCCTTTGGCTCTCGGCATGAAAAACGCTGTGATATACGGCATCATGGTCGGAACACATACGGCGCTATTTTCTGCCAGCTCCGGAATGAGTTCTGTCGGAACTCCTATATGGTATAGCCATTCCTCCGTAATCTCTTTTCCGGTACAGTCTCTCATGGGCTTTTTCACATAATCTCCGGGGACATCTGTAAATAATCCGTATACCCACACACAGACCTTATCCGGGTCTTGCTCCTTAAACTGTCCCTGACGATTGATCGTCCAGCTCATCAGCCATTTAGAATCCTGACAGCTTACAATTCCTCCGGTTACCACCTTGCCGCTCTTCGGGTCACGTTTGCAGATATTGGTAATATACGGAATGATTTTGTCATCCTGCGTGGTGATTGTGGCAGACTCCCAATTGGTCTTAGCTATATCGGAGCAGAATTTCTCCGGATGGCCAAAGGCCGCATTCTGCTTGGCAATATTTTTCCACAAGTTCCAACATCCGCTAGTCCTTACCTCCGCGTCCCCGTTTGGCGCATGGTTCTGGTCTCCGTAAATCGTTCCTTCGGTACAGCTACCGTTCGTCACAAATACCAAATCATTTTCTGTGAGAAGAATTCCCTTCTCCGCCCCCTTAACCTTACACTCAATGGCTGTCGCCACTTTTTTATTTTCTTTACAATCAAAGATAACGTTGGTCACTTCTGTATTGAATTGGAAATCTACACCTGCCTCCTCCAGATATCTCTGCATCGGAAGAATCAAGGATTCATACTGATTATATTTTGTGAACTTCAATGCGCTGAAATCCGGAAGGCCGCCGATATGGTGGATAAATCTCTGGAAGTACAATTTCATTTCCAGTGCACTGTGCCAGTTTTCAAAGGCAAACATGGTACGCCAGTAGAGCCAGAATGTGGAATCAAAAACTTCTTCGTCAAACACATCTTCTATCGTTTTATCATACAAATCTTCGTCTTTTGTCAAAAAGAGCTTCATAATCTCCATGCAGCCCTTCTGGCTCAGATTGAACTTCCCGTCTGTGTGGGCGTCTTCTCCACGGTTAACGGTAGCTCTGCACAAGGAGTAGTTTGGATCATGTTTGTTCAGCCAGTAATATTCATCCAGCACAGAGACGTCCGGTGTCTCAATGGACGGGATACTGCGGAATAAATCCCACAGGCATTCAAAATGGTTTTCCATCTCCCGCCCGCCGCGCATAATATATCCTCTGGTGGAATCATAGATACCGTCACAGGCGCCTCCTGCAATGTCCATGGCTTCCAAAATGTGTATATGGGAGCCCGGCATCTGTCCGTCTCTTACAAGGAAACAAGCCGCCGCTAAAGAAGCCAAGCCACTTCCCACGATATATGCGTTTTTTTCATCGACTCCCGCCGGTTTTTCCGGTCTGGCAAATGCCTCATAGTTGCCATTACTATAGTAGATGCCTTTACTGTTTTTAGCATCCTTTCCCCGCTCGGTGTTGCGGTAATCCTTTTCCTGCTCCACCGTTTTATTATTTTTTGTATTTTGAGGTTCTTCATTCTTACTCTTCATAGATTTCTTCGCGTATAATGCTGCCGCGCCTGCACCTACTGCCAATGCGGAAGCAACACCGATTTTAGTACCTTTTTTCGCCATAACTGTTACCACCTTTCTTATTTTTGTTTCGCTGTACTCTTATCATAATCACCATATCTTTACTCTGCAATTTACAAAACGAGGCAAATGATAAGCTTTTTATCATTTGCCCCGTTTTGTAAAATTGTGAATAGAATTCCCAATGTTTCCTTTGAGTGTAATACTGATTTTATCTGTTATATCATCGTAGTCTTCCTTCATGCCGTCTTTGATCCAGTCAAGCATAATACCTACGAATCCGTATTTATAGAAGTCTGCAATAAATGCTTTTTCCTCCTCGGAAATATTGATTCCATCTGATTTTTCTTCCACCACTCCCATCAGCAAGTCATGTGTCAGCTTAAATAGATAATTCTCTATCTGCTCCCTGCTGAGCGTGCGGTATACGTTCATGATGAAAGGTTTATTTTCCACAACTGCCTCAAATATCTGCAGCAGCCCTTCCTGCCATGTGTCGTAAGTCTTCTTTCCCTGAATCGCTCTTCTTGCGTCCTCCAGACATACCCATTCCACGAAGTCATAGATATCCTTAAAATGATAGTAGAATGCCATTCGGCTGATTCCACATTCACCGGTCAAGTCATTGATAGTAATCTTGTCCAAGGGCTTTTTCAAAAGCAGTTTCTTAAAGGCCGCCTCCAATGCATATTTTGTCGCGTTTGACATAAATTATTCCTTCCTTTTAGGATAAAGTGGACAAGTCCACTTCAACTCCTCATGAAATAAAGAAAAGCCTGCGCAGACCCCTCTCGGACTCTTGCACAGGCTGCCTATTTATACTCTTAATAGCACGCTGTTATTATACTAATTCAATCAATACTTCCATAGCAGCGTCACCTTTACGCTGTCCGATCTTGATGATTCTTGTATAACCACCATTGCGGTCTACATACTTAGGAGCGATTTCTGTAAATAATTTATCTACCAAATCAACTTCCTTAGTATTTTTCTTTCTTCCTGCATTTCCAGCCGGAACTTCTTTAACCGGGTAAAGAACCTTCAACATCTGACGTCTTGCATGAAGTCTGGACGGAGCATCTTTTTTGATTGTCTTCTCAACTTCGTCGTATACAGTAACTTTCTTACCGTCTACAACTTCTTTGACTCTCTTGCCGTCTTTATCTTTTCTGGCAACTTTTGCTTTGATTGTTACTTCTTCAAAGTTGTCTTTTTCTTTCACTGCGGAAGCGATAAGTCCTTCTGCAATCTTGCGGATTTCCTTAGCTTTTGCTTCTGTAGTTCTGATTTTGCCGTGCTGTAACAGCATTGTTACCTGATTTCTTAATAATGCTTTTCTCTGGCTTGACGTTCTGCCAAGTTTTCTATATTTTGCCATTTTTCTAGTCCTCCATTATTTGGGACATATCACATGCTTCTTCGGACTTACTGGATATGCCATCTGGTTATGCTTCATCGGGCTTACTAGCCAGATAATTGGGTGTCAAAAGGGAGTTCGCACTAACCTCAAGCTGCGCCTTCCGGCTTGTGCTCGCTAAGTGAGACGTGGTAGTTCCTTCGTCTCTAAATTCGTCTCTCGTCTTCGACTCGGTCTCATTAAGATACGAAGAACGGAATTCGCACTAACCTCAAGCTGCGCCTTAGGCTTGCTTTCGCTAAGTGCTCTATTCCTCTCCCTGGCTCAGCTCTAGGCCGAGTTCTTTTAATTTTGCAAGAACTTCTTCCAATGATTTGCGTCCGAGGTTGCGGACTTTCATCATATCTTCCGGAGTTCTGTTGGTAAGCTCTTCTACGGTATTGATTCCTGCTCTCTTGAGACAGTTGTAGGAACGTACGGAAAGTTCCAGCTCATCAATACTCATTTCCAATACTTTCTCTTTTTCATCATCTTCTTTTTCAATCATAACCTCGGCTGCCTGAGCAACTTCAGATAAGTCGATGAATAATTTGAGATGTTCGTTCAGTACTTTGGCCGCAAGACTGACAGCCTCGTCCGGCATCAATGTCCCGTTGGTAAATACATCCAGTGTCAGTTTGTCAAAATCTGTAATCTGACCGACACGTGTATTTTCTACCGTAAGGTTTACACGTTCTACCGGTGTATAGATAGAGTCAATCGGAATCACTGCGATAGGAAGGTCATCGCTCTTGTTCTTGTCAGCACTCACATAGCCGCGTCCCTTTGTAATAGTCAGCTCCATGTAAAGCTTGCTGTCGGCTCCTCCATTCAGTGTAGCGATAACTGTCTCAGGATTCATGATTTCAATATCAGAATCCACCTGAATGTCAGCAGCTGTCACAACGCCTTCTCCTTCAAACTCAATATAAGCTGTCTTCGGCTCATCTGTATCGGAAGTATTTTTGATTGCCAGTGATTTCAGATTCATAATAATCTCGGTAACGTCTTCTTTTACGCCCGGAATAGAACTGAATTCATGCAGTACACCGTCGATTTTAATCTGGCTTACAGCAGCACCCGGAAGGGAGGAAAGCATGATTCTTCTAAGGGAATTTCCCAGAGTTGTCCCATATCCTCTTTCCAGCGGCTCTACCACAAATCTGCCATATCTCTTATCATCTGAAATTTCAGTAATTTCAATATTCGGTTTATTAAAATCAAACACTATTTTGGTCCCTCCTTGTGGGTTATTAAATGTTGAGGGTGTCTGTTTCCTAACAGAACCTTAACGAACCTTACAAACAGGTTCGTTAAGTGGTGCATTTTTCTACAGAAATCCGCTCTATTTAGAATATAACTCGACAATCAACATTTCGTCTACAGGAACATCGATTGCTTCACGAAGTGGAAGCTCTTTTACAGTACCTTTCAGATTCTCGATATCAACATCCATCCAATCCGGTACCATGCGTCCGCCTGTCACTTCCACGATATCTTTGTATCTCTGGGAGCCTTTTTTTGCCTCTTTAATCTCGATCACATCGCCTGCTTTTACAAGGAAAGAAGGAATGTTTACCTGTTTTCCGTTTACCAGTACATGCTTGTGGTCTACAATCTGTCTTGCCTCACGTCTTGTTCTTGCAAATCCCATACGGAATACTACGTTGTCAAGTCTGGACTCAAGGATGATCATCAGGTTTTCACCTGTCATACCCTTCATCTGTTTTGCTTTTACATAGTAGTTTCTGAAAGGTTTTTCCAAAACACCGTAGATAAATTTAGCTTTCTGTTTTTCACGCAACTGAAGACCGTACTCGCTCATTTTTCTATTTGATCTTTTTAACTGTCTGTTAGACTTTTTGTCAATTCCTAAATATACCGGATCCATTCCTAAAGAACGGCATCTTTTAAGAACTGGAACTCTATTTACTGCCATGTTCTAATATCCTCCTACATTAATGACGTATTACAGCGGATTGCTCTTAGCACCGCTTGGTTTCCTAATCCTACTAAATCACCAAAAGCCCGAGACTAAACTCTTCTGCGCTTCGGCGGGCGGCATCCGTTGTGCGGTACCGGTGTTACGTCTCTGATGCTTGTTACATCAATTCCGCAAGCCTGAAGTGCACGGATTGCTGCTTCTCTTCCTGAACCAGGTCCTTTTACGAATACGTCTACTGTTTTAAGACCATGTACTAAAGCTGCCTTTGCTGCTGTTTCAGCTGCCATCTGAGCTGCATATGGAGTAGATTTCCTTGAACCTCTAAATCCCAGACCGCCTGCACTTGCCCATGATAAAGCATTTCCCTGTGCATCTGTCAAAGTAACGATTGTGTTATTGAAAGATGACTGGATGTGTGCCTGTCCGCGTTCAACGTTTTTCTTGACACGTTTTTTTGTCACTTTTTTTGTAACTTTCTTAGCCATTTAAACTAACCTACACTTTCCTAAAATTATTTCATTGGTTTCTTTGCAGAAGCTCGATTCACTAAGCCCCCTTAGGTAGTTCTGCGCACCCTCGGTGCTCAGAACAAAGAAATAGCTAACCTCAAGCTGCGCTTATCAGCTTGCTTTCGCTAAACTATTTCTTTTTATTAGCAACAGTTCTCTTTGGTCCTTTTCTTGTTCTTGCGTTGGTCTTTGTCTTCTGACCACGAACTGGAAGACCTTTTCTGTGACGGATTCCTCTATAGCATCCGATTTCCTGAAGTCTCTTGATGTTCATGGCGATTTCACGACGAAGATCACCTTCTACAGTCTGAGTTTCGTCGATTACTGCGCTGATTTTCTTAACTTCTTCATCTGTTAAATCTCTGCAGCGAGTGTCAGGATTAACTCCTGCTTCTGCTACGATACGGGTTGCGCTTGTTCTACCGATTCCGTAGATATAAGTCAATCCGATTTCTACACGTTTGTCTCTTGGTAAGTCTACACCTGCAATACGAGCCATTTGTGATTTCCTCCATTTTCTGTTTCATGTTCTGGTTCTGTCCATTGTCAAAAACTGAGGCTGCGGGCAACGAACTAAGTTATGCCCTACCGGAATCCTGTTCCGATATCCCAGCCCAGATGCGTCGGTATCCGCATCCTTTCCGGCAACCGTTTATTCGGTTAATGACCGCCGGTATTTAAGCAATATACTAGAAACCACCTAACCCGTGGTGTCATGTATATTAAATAGTAGATAGCGCCCACACACACCCTGGCGTATCCTACTATCAGCCGCCTAAATTAGTTTGCACAAAATTAACTTGAGACTTCTTAGTCTCATTAAGACATACAAGTTCCGTGCGCCTAAGCTCCTCTGTCGCCTGTCGGCTCGTCGTCGCTAACGCTTGGGAACGGCTTTCTCACTAAGCTCAGCTACGCTTCGCTAAGTGTTCAATGCCTAGCCTTGTCTTTGTTTGTGCTTCGGGTTTTCGCAGATAATTCTGACGCTCCCTTTTCTTCTGATAACTTTGCATTTTTCGCAAATCGGTTTTACTGATGATCTAACCTTCACGTCAAATCCTCCTTTCATACCTTATCCCTGACCGCATAGCTGCGGTATACGTTGAGGGATGCCCTATCGGGTATACCTTGCTTTGTCTGCAGTTTCTACTATTCCCAGCCAATTTGTCCGAGAACAGTTCGCCTAATATTATAACACTACTTTTTTCCTAAAGTCAATACTTTTTTATTTATCTCTCCAGATAATCCTTCCTTTAGATAAATCGTATGGTGACAGCTCTAATGTAACTTTGTCACCCGGCAGAATTTTAATAAAGTTCATGCGAAGTTTGCCGCTGATATGCGCAAGTACTTGATGACCATTCTCCAATTCAACCTGAAACATTGCGTTGGGCAGTTTCTCTACTACAGTTCCTTCGATTTCGATTACGTCTGCTTTTGACATGTTAGTTTTCCTCCTTCATTCCTGCTTTCTGGTTTTCATACTCTTTCAGTATCCGTTTAATTCTCACATCGTCCGCTGCTTCTATTTCATACTGTCTGCGAATGAGCTGCACATGTTTTCTTTTTTTCTTTTTCAGCTTGGCAAGTGTTCTAATCTTACCGTCCGCTAGATATACATATGTCTCATCCAAATCAATAATTACATAGATTTTTCCGCTATCATGTCCGGCCAGCGACTTTGCAAGCATTCCTTTTTCCCATCTATCCATACTTCCTACACCCCTTGGTCCGACAATGTCAGAAGCTTCGGTTCTCCCTTTGTAATCAGCACTGTATTTTCATAATGTGCCGATAAAGCGCCGTCCTTTGTGACTACTGTCCAGTCATCCGAAAGCCATTTGACCTTTTCTGTGCCGGCATTGATCATAGGCTCAATTGCCAATGTCATTCCCGCCTTCAGTTTCGGCCCGCGCCTGTTCATAGGAAAGTTTGGAATCTCCGGCTCCTCGTGGAGGTGAGTACCGATTCCATGTCCACACAACTCCCGCACAACTCCATAGCCTTTTGCCATAGCATATTTTCCGATTGCCTCTGAAATCTCAAATAGATAATTGCCTTCTTTCGCAAACTTTATACCCTCAAAGAAACTTTCACGGGTAATCTGTATCAATTCCTGTGCCTCGCGGCTTATCTGCCCTACCCCGTAGGTGCGGGCCGCGTCGGAATGATATCCCTTGTATATAACTCCTGCGTCAAGACTTACAATATCTCCTTCTTTGACTATACGTTTGCCGCTCGGAATCCCATGGACTACTTCTTCGTTGACAGAGACACAGATAGACGCCGGATACCCGTTGTAATTTAGGAAAGAAGGCTCGCAGCCGTAGCTGCGAATCACTTCCTCACCCAACCTGTCAATATCCAATGTTGTCATTCCCGGCTTCAATGCTTCCCGAAGCGTGTCATGTACGATTTCCAGAATCCTTCCGGCTTCTGTCATCAGCTCAATTTCTCTTTCTGATTTAATCGTAATCGACATATATTACTCTCCTAATATAGAAACAATTGCTGCAAATACGTCTTCCATATCTACAGTTCCATCCACAGTCTTTAAAATACCGGCTTTTGTATAGTAGTCAATCAGCGGCTGTGTCTGTTCATGGTAAACGCCAAGGCGTTTCTCTACTGTTTCCGGTTTGTCATCGTCACGAAGAATCAATTCTCCTCCGCAAGTATCGCAGATACCGTCTTTTTTAGGCGCCGCGTATACTAGATGATATGTAGCTCCGCAGCCTACACACGCTCTGCGGCCGCCCATACGCTTAATAATGTTTTCATCCGGAACATCAACATCGATGGCATAATCCATCTTCTGCCCCTGTGCTTCAAGAGCCTTGTCAAGGGCTTCCGCCTGAGGAATCGTTCTCGGGAATCCGTCAAGAACATATCCCTTCTGGCAATCCTCCTGATTCACTCTGTCTACAACCAAGTCTACGACCAGTTCATCGGGAACCAAGAGTCCCTGATCCATAAAGGTCTTCGCCTTTTTTCCAAGCTCTGTACCGTTCTTGATATTGGCACGGAAAATGTCGCCTGTAGAAATATGTGGAATATCATATTTGGCAGCTATTTTCTTTGCCTGTGTTCCTTTGCCCGCTCCCGGCGCGCCTAACATAATTATCTTCATTCTGCGGCCTCCTTTTATTTTTGTTTAGATAGTACTTAACTCGTTGGCTTTTATTCCCCGCAAGGAATAAAAAACAACGAGCTAAATTGTCTTATTTTTAATATCCAAGGAAACTATTTTTCATATTATTTCCTTTGTTATTTAAAAATCCTGTATAGTTACGCACGAGCATCTGTGACTCAATCTGTTTAATTGTCTCCAATACTACACCAATGATAATAATCAGTGATGTACCACCGAAAGAAACATTTGCTCCCAGCGTTCCGTTGAATACGTACGGAATAACCTGAATGATAACCAGACCGCATGCACCTACAAAAATGATATAATGCAGAATTTTATTCAAGTATTCTACCGTAGGTTTGCCCGGACGAATACCCGGAATAAATCCCCCGCTCTTCTTCATGTTATTTGCGATTTCCAACGGGTTAAAAGTAATGCTCGTATAGAAATATGCAAAGAAGACTGTCAAGGCAATGTAAATAAGAAGTCCCCATGAATATTTAATATGCTGTGGGTTACACCAGTTTCCTGAATTAAGTCCACGGAGAATCTCGCTGCCAATTCCAGTCCCATCTCCTTTTCCAAGGAATGACGCTATCACGATTGGGAACTGCATAATGGATGATGCGAAGATTACCGGGATAACTCCAGCTGTATTCACCTTCAGCGGAATGTTAGTGGACTGTCCGCCCACGGTCTTTCTGCCCTGAACCTTCTGGGAATACTGAACAGGAATTCTTCTCTCACCGCCTTGTAGGATTACAGTAAGTACTACTAATACTAAGATGATTGCAAGTATAATAAGTCCTGCAAGTCCTCCTTTAGCAAGTCCTTTTCCTTTGATGAACTTCTCATAAAGGGTCGTAAGGTCTGACGGCACACGGGATAAGATATTGATGAGCAGGACGATGGAGATACCATTTCCCACACCCTTCTCCGTGATACGTTCACCGATCCACATAAGGAATGCAGAACCAGCTGTCATAGTAAGAACTACAATCGCTGCATTTACAAAATTGTATTCTTCTAAGAATCCCTGACGTCCAAAGCCTACTGCCATAGCAGTGGACTGAATCAGCGCCAGAGCAACCGTCACATAACGGGTGATTGCGGTAATCTTCTTCCGGCCATCCTCGCCCTCCTTCTGCATTTCCTCAAGCTTCGGAATTGCAATTGTAAGGAGCTGCATGATAATGGAAGAAGTAATATACGGTGTGATACTCAATGCGAATATAGCCATCTGTTCAAAGGAACCGCCGGTGAAGGCGCTGAAGAAATTGAACGTTTCACCGGACTGATTCGCAAAAAAGTCTTTAATATACTGCCCATTCACTCCCGGTATCGGCAGCTGTGAGCCTAGACGTACTACAAACAACATCGCAAGGGTATACAGTATCTTTTTCCGTATATCATCAATTTGAAACGCCTTACGGAATGTCTGTAGCATTAGATCACCTCTGCTTTTCCACCAAGAGCTTCAATCTTTTCTACAGCGCCTGCGCTGAACGCATTTGCCTGAACTGTAAGCTTTTTGGTTAATTCTCCATTTCCAAGAATTTTAACACCATCTCTCGGGTTCTTAACGATTCCCGCTTCGATTAATGTCTCTACAGAAACAACACTATCATTATCAAACGCTTCCAGAGCACTTATATTAATTCCAACAATTGTCTTAGAGTTTCTACATGTGAATCCTCTCTTCGGGATTCTTCTGTATAACGGCATCTGGCCACCTTCGAAACCAGGTCTTGTTGCTCCTGAACGAGCTTTCTGTCCTTTGTGTCCTTTTCCGGCAGTCTTACCGTTTCCTGAACCGTGTCCACGGCCTCTTCTGAAATTATCGCTATGTTTTGCCCCATCAGCAGGTCTTAAGTTTGATAAGTCCATTGTGACACCTCCTTATCTATAAGATTTAAGCTTCTTCTTCTACTTTTACCAAATGTCTTACCTGCTGTACCATTCCTCTGGTCGCAGCATTATCCGGTAAAACAACTGTCTTGTTAAGCTTTCTAAGGCCTAACGCTTCTACTGTTTTTTTATGTTTCGGAACAGCGCCGATTGTTGATTTTACTAATGTGATTTTCAAGTTTGCCATTGTAATCTCCTCCTTAGCCTAAAATCTCTTCTACAGATTTACCGCGAAGTTTAGCTACGTCTTCCGGAGCTTTCACCTGACTTAATCCATTAATAGTAGCAAGTACTACGTTCTGTTTATTTCTGGAACCCATGGATTTTGTACGGATGTTTTTGATTCCTGCCATTTCAATAACGGCACGCGCCGGTCCTCCGGCGATAACTCCTGTACCATCCGGAGCTTTCTTCAGAAGTACGGAAGCGCTTCCGAATTCTCCTACGAGGTCATGTGTAATACTTCCATTATCATCCATTGATACTGTAATTAATTTCTTCATAGCATCTTCTTTTCCTTTGCGGATAGCTTCCGGAATTTCAGTTGCCTTTCCTAAACCTGCACCAACATGGCCATTTCCATCACCAACAACAACTAAAGCTGTGAATCTGAAGTTACGACCACCTTTAACAACTTTGGTAACACGTTTGATTGATACTACTTTTTCGTTCAGCTCTAACTGACTTGCATCAATACGTTCTTGTTTCATGTGTGCTCCTCCTTCTAGAATTCTAACCCAGCTTCTCTTGCTGCGTCTGCTAATGCTTTAACTTTTCCGTGATAGATGAATCCTCCTCTGTCAAATACAACAGAAGTGATTCCTTTCTCGATTGCTTTTTTCGCAATCACTGTTCCAAGATATGCTGCTGCATCAACGTTGTTGGTCTTTTCTAATTCAGCCTTCACGTCTTTCTGAAGAGTGGATGCTGAAACAAGAGTATTTCCAACTGTATCGTCAATAATTTGAGCATACATATGATTATTGCTTCTAAACACAGCCAAACGCGGTCTTTCAGCAGTACCGCTGAAACGGTTGCGCAGTTTTCTATGCTTATTTAAACGAACTTCGCTTCTTGATTTTTTACTAACCATTTGTTCACACTCTCCTTACTTATTTTTTACCAGTCTTACCAACTTTACGTCTGATAACTTCATCAGCATACTTAATACCTTTACCTTTGTATGGCTCCGGTCTTCTCTTATCTCTGATTTCAGCTGCGTATTGGCCTACTTTTTCTTTGCTGATACCCTTAACGGTGATTTTGTTCTGTCCTTCGAGAACTGTCTCAATTCCTTCAGGGTCTTCCATTTCAACTGGATGAGAGTATCCTAAACTTAATGTTAACTTATTGCCTGATTTTGCTGCTCTGTAACCTACACCGTTGATTTCAAGAACTTTCTCATAGCCGTCAGTTACACCGACTACCATGTTGTTAATGAGAGTTCTTGTCAATCCGTGCAAGGATTTCATTTTCTTCAAGTCGTTCGGTCTTGTTACAACGATCTGACCTTCTTCTTGTTTAATTTCCATCTCTACCGGGAGTTCTCTTGTGAGAGTTCCCTTAGGACCTGTTACAGTCACTACATTATTCTCTGCAATCTCAACAGTAACGCCTGCCGGAACTGCGATTGGAAGTCTTCCTATACGTGACATTCCATTTACCTCCTACACTTAAATTCTCGGAACGGGGGCTAAGCCCGCTCTGTTTTCAGTTGCTTGCGCAAGGAAGTTCTTCTCGCTAAGCTCGATAATACCTCGCTAAGCTCCAAGAACGCCCTCGCACTAAGTTCAAGCTTCGCCTACGGCTCGCTTTCACTAAGTTGCTTTCGGGCTACCAAACAAACGCTAAAACTTCTCCGCCTACTCCGCGTTTTCTTGCTTCTTTGTCGGTGATTACGCCTTCGTTTGTGGAAATGATTGCTGTTCCCAGTCCTCCAAGTACCTTCGGAAGTTCATCTTTACCTGCGTAAACACGAAGTCCCGGTTTGGAAATCTTTTTGAGGCCAGAGATAACTTTTTCATTTTTGTCAGCACCGTATTTTAATGTTACACGGATTGTTGTGAAGTTTCCTTCTTCTACTAAATCATATTTTTTGATGTATCCTTCATTTAAAAGAATATCAGCGATAGCGATTTTCATTTTAGATGCAGGGATATCAACTGTATCGTGTTTTGCAGTGTTTGCATTACGGATTCTTGTAAGCATATCTGCAATTGGATCACTCATAGTCATTTGGGCATCCTCCTTTTATATTCTAATTATCATAGGTTTGCAATACCGCTCCACTTAGTCTTTCTAAGACAGACAACGTTCCGTGCGCCTAAGCTCAAGCTTCGCCTTCTGCTCGCTTTCACTAACGCTTGGAAACAGCCTTCTCACTAGACTCGGACCGGCGCAACCTTAAGGTAGTTCTTCTCGCTAAGCTCGAAAATACCTCGCTAAGCTCCAAGAACGGCCTCGCACTAAGTTCAAGCTTCGCCTATGGCTTGCTTTCACTAAGTTGCTTTCGGCCTACCAACTAGCTTTCTTTACTCCTGGAATTTGTCCTTTGTATGCCAGTTCACGGAAGCATACACGGCAGATTCCATATTTTCTTAAATACGCATGTGGACGTCCACAAATTCTGCAGCGGTTGTATTCTCTTGTAGAGAATTTCTGTTTCTGCTGCTGTTTATTTTTCATTGATGTCTTAGCCATGAATTTCCCTCCTTACTTAGTGAATGGCATGTTGAACTGTGTTAATAATTCACGTGCTTCTTCGTCTGTCTTTGCAGTTGTAACGAAGATTACGTCCATACCTCTAACCTTGTCAACCTTATCATATTCGATTTCAGGGAAAATCAACTGTTCTTTAATTCCAAGAGCATAGTTACCTCTTCCGTCAAATGCGTTCGGGTTTACACCTCTGAAGTCACGTACACGAGGCAGTGCGAGGTTGATGAGCCGGTCAACGAACTCATACATTTTTTCTCCCCTTAAAGTAACCTTACATCCGATTGCCATGCCTTCACGAATCTTGAAGTTAGCAACAGAGTTTTTAGCTTTTGTCAGAACAGCCTTCTGGCCGGTAATCTTTTCCATATCAGCTACAGCTGAATCCAATGCTTTCGCATTGTCTTTTGCTTCGCCTACACCCATGTTGATAACAACCTTATCGAGCTTCGGCACTTCCATAATATTTTTATATCCGAATTTTTTAACCATGTTGTCCATGATTTCATTCATATATTGTTCTTTCAGTCTACTCAAAGCTTTGGACCTCCTTCCTCGAATTAATCAATTACATCGCCTGTTGATTTTGCAACACGCACTTTTTTATCTCCGTCCATCTTGAAACCTACTCTTGTAGCTTTTCCTTTATGGACATACATTACGTTAGAAGCGTCGATTGGACCTTCCTGATGGATAATCCCGCCTTCTGCGTTAGAAGCGCTCGGTTTTGTGTGTTTTGTTCTGATGTTGACACCTTCCACAAGAACAGTACTGTTTTTCTTATCTACAGAGATAACCTTGCCTTCTTTATCTTTATCTTTACCAGCGATTACTTTAACAGTGTCGCCTTTTTTGATTTTCATTGTTGACATTATGCTCGCACCTCCTTACAGTACTTCTGGAGCCAGTGAAACAATTTTCATAAACTGTTTTTCACGAAGTTCTCTGGCTACAGGTCCAAAAATACGAGTTCCTCTTGGGTTTTTGTCATCTTTTATAATTACAGCTGCATTTTCATCAAATCTGATGTAAGAACCATCTTTACGGCGTGTCTTATTTACAGTACGGACAACAACTGCCTTTACAACGTCGCCTTTTTTAACAACGCCGCCTGGTGTTGCATCTTTGACCGTAGCAACAATAATGTCGCCGATAGCTGCATATCTTCTTGTAGAACCGCCCAACACACGGATACAGAGTAATTCTTTAGCACCTGTGTTATCTGCTACTCTTAATCTGCTTTCTTGCTGTATCATGCAGGTAAACCTCCTATTTAACTTTTTCTACTACTTCGACAAGTCTCCATCTTTTATCTTTGGATAACGGTCTTGTCTCCATAACTTTTACTCTATCGCCAATCTTGCATTCGTTATTCTCATCATGTGCTTTCAGCTTATAAGTTCTTTTTACGATCTTATTGTAAAGCGGATGTTTTACATGGTCTTCAACTGCAACAACAACTGTTTTGTCCATCTTGTTGCTTACAACCTTACCAACTCTCGTTTTTCTCAGGTTTCTTTCCACGGTTTTGCTCCTTTCTAGAAATCACTATCTATGCTTGTTCGTTCGCCTTTTCAGTGATCACTGTCTGAATTCTTGCGATATTTTTTCTAACTTCTTTAATTCTGCTTGTATTATCTAACTGGTTTGTTGCGTTCTGGAATCTCAGGTTAAAGAGTTCCTTCTTAGCAGCTACTAATTCTTCATTCAGTTCTGCAGCTGATTTTGCCTTTAAATCTTCTACAAATGTCTTAATTTTCACTGTTATCACCGCCTTCTAAATCTGCACGAGAAACGATTTTACATTTACAAGGTAATTTGTGCATAGCAAGACGCAGAGCTTCTCTTGCAACTTCTTCAGGTACTCCTGCAAGCTCGAACATTACTCGTCCTGGTTTAACAACTGCTACCCAGTATTCTAAAGTTCCTTTACCGGAACCCATACGCGTTTCAGCCGGTTTCGTAGTTACTGGTTTATCCGGGAAAATCTTAATCCAAACTTTACCGCCACGCTTGATGTAACGTGTCATCGCGATACGGGCTGCTTCTATCTGATTGGATCTAATCCAGCATGGTTCCATAGCAACGAGGCCAAACTCACCGTTCGTGATTTTGTTTCCTCTTAATGCTTTACCTTTCATGGAGCCGCGGAATTGTTTTCTACGTTTTACTCTTTTTGGCATTAACATTATTTATCGCTCCCTTCCTTACTTGCCTTTGTTGGAAGTACTTCGCCTTTGTATATCCATACTTTAACACCAACTTTTCCGTAAGTTGTGTCAGCTTCAGCGAAGCCATAGTCAATGTCAGCTCTCAGTGTCTGAAGCGGAATCGTACCTTCGCTGTAGAACTCTGTACGAGCCATATCAGCTCCGCCGAGACGTCCGGATACGGAAGTCTTAACACCAAGTGCTCCTGCTTTCATAGTTCTTCCCATACAAGACTTCATAGCACGTCTGAAGGAGATACGGTTCTCCAGCTGCTGTGCGATGTTCTCAGCTACTAACTGAGCATCCTTGTCTGGTCTCTTAACTTCTTTGATATCTACGATTAATTTTTTGTCTGTCATCTTCTGAAGTTCTGCTTTTACCTTCTCGATTTCAGATCCGCCTTTACCGATTACTACACCCGGTTTAGCTGTATAAATAATAATTTTTACACGGTCAGATGCTCTTTCGATTTCAATCTTAGAAACACCGGCACTGTATAATTTCTTTTTAAGAAATGTTCTGATTTTGTGGTCTTCTACTAAATAATCTGCGAAGTCTTTTTCAGCATACCATTTAGAGTCCCAGTCTTTGATTACACCGACTCTCAAGCCATGAGGATTAACTTTCTGTCCCATTATTGCCCTCCTTATCTTTCATTCAGCACTAAAGTAATGTGGCTCATTCTCTTTTCGATTCTGTAAGCTCTACCCTGTGCTCTCGGTCTGATTCTCTTCATTGTTGGCCCCTTATTTGCGTAACATTCTTCAATATAAAGGTTCTCAACGTTCATACCGTTATTGTTCTCAGCATTAGCGATAGCTGATTCTAATAATTTCTTTATAATGCTTGAAGCGTATCTTGGGTTGTAAGTTAAAATACCAAGCGCTGTTGTAACATCCTTACCTCTGATGGCATCCAATACGAAACATGCTTTCTGAACAGAAACTCTAGCGTAAGATAACTTCGCTGAAGGTCTTGTGTCTTTGTTTGCATTTCTTTCTCTCTTAATTTGACTTCTATGTCCTTTTGCCATGGGATGAAACCTCCTTTCGATTCGTTAAATATTATCTAACTTTAGATTTCTTTTCGTCTTTTCCATGTCCTCTGTAAGTTCTTGTAGCAACGAACTCTCCGAGTTTATGTCCAACCATATCTTCTGTCACATATACCGGAACATGCTTTCTTCCGTCATGAACTGCGATTGTATGTCCAATCATCATTGGGAAGATTGTAGAACGACGAGACCATGTCTTGATAACGCCCTTGTCTCCTGATGCGTTCATTGCTTCCACTTTCTTAAGCAGGCTTGCGTCTGCGAATGGTCCTTTTTTAAGTGAACGAGCCATAGGTTCTAACCTCCTTCAAAATTGTCTATTTGATTCCTCTACCGTCTTTTCTTCTGATGATCAGCTTGTTAGACTGTTTGTTTTTCTTACGAGTCTTAAGACCAAGTGCCGGTTTACCCCAAGGAGTACACGGACCCGGACGGCCGATTCCAGTCTTACCTTCACCACCACCGTGTGGATGGTCATTCGGGTTCATAACAGAACCACGAACTGTAGGTCTAAAGCCCATGTGACGTTTACGTCCTGCTTTACCAACATTGATGAGGTTGTGGTCACCATTTCCGACAACGCCGACAGATGCGCGGCATTCGATCGGAACCATTCTCATTTCGCCTGACGGCAGTCTGAGTGTTGCATATTTGCCTTCTTTAGCCATTAACTGAGCGCTGTTTCCGGCTGAACGAACAAGCTGTCCGCCTTTTCCCGGGTGAAGCTCAATATTGTGAATCTGTGTACCAACCGGGATATTAGCAAGCGGCAGGCAGTTTCCTACTCTTACTTCTGCTTCCGGTCCGTTCATAACTTTCATTCCGTCTGTTAAGCCTTCCGGAGCAAGGATGTAAGCTTTTTCTCCGTCTGCGTAGCAGATGAGCGCGATGTTTGCGCTTCTGTTCGGATCGTATTCGATTCCGATTACTGTAGCCATGATTCCGTCTTTTTTACGTTTGAAGTCTACAAGTCTATATTTTCTCTTAACTCCGCCTCCGCGGTGTCTAACTGTAATTTTACCCTGATTATTACGTCCGGCTGTCTTGTTCAAAGATACAACTAAGGATTTTTCCGGAGTTGTCTTTGTGATTTCGGAGAAATCAGAACCGGTCATATGTCTTCTGGAAGGTGTATATGGGCGGTATGTTTTAATTCCCATTACTATATCTCCTTTCGTTACTTACTAATTATTTGTGTCACGGAATTGCACCGTTTAAATGATTGAGTCACTTAGTGGGGATGTTCTCCTCGCTAAACTCATCTGCCACCACTTGAGTGGGGACGTTCTCCTCGCTAAGCTCCGAGAACGGGTCTCGACTAAGACTCAATCTTCGCTCCGCTCGTTTTCGTCAAGTCTACAGACCCTGGAAAATCTCAATCTCAGCGGATTCAGCTGTGAGCTGAACGATAGCTTTTTTTGTCTTTGCTGTCTTTCCGAATGTCATAGAGCCACGAGCTCTTTTTTTCTTTCCGTCAAGGTTCATTGTGTTGACATTTGCAACCTTTGTTCCCGGGAACATTTTTTCAACAGCTTCTTTAACCTGAGTCTTGGTAGCCTCTGTGTGAACTAAGAATGTGTATTTCTTGTCAGCCATAAGCTCCATTGTCTTCTCAGTTACTACTGGTTTAAGGATTACATCATAATACTGAATGTTTGCCATTATGCGTACACCTCCTCGATGTTTGCAACAGCAGCTTTCGTTGCGATTACTGTGTTGTATTTCAGGATATCATACACATTGATTGTATTTGTGCGGGCTGTCTTGATGTCAGCGATGTTTCTTGCTGAAAGCTCTGCGTTCTTGTTTCCGTCTTCTAATACAACTAATGCTTTAGATACTGACAGGTTGTTTAATACTTCCTGGAATTTTTTTGTCTTGATTTCGTCGAAGTTGATTTCATCAACAACAATAAATTTCTTAGCCTCTACTCTGGATGTCAGTGCAGACTTAAGAGCAGCTCTTTTTTCTTTTTTGTTCAATTTGAAAGAATAATCTCTCGGTGTCGGTGCGAATACTACTCCACCGCCTGTCCACTGCGGAGATCTTGTAGAACCCTGTCTTGCATGACCTGTTCCTTTCTGTCTCCACGGTTTTCTTCCGCCGCCGGAAACTTCAGCACGTGTCTTTGCTTTCTGTGTTCCCTGACGATTATTTGCAAGCTGGCTTACAACTGCCATGTGTACAAGGTGTTCGTTTACTTCTACACCAAATACAGCGTCGTTTAAGTCGATTGTGCCAACTTCTTTACCTTCGATATTGTAAACAGATACGTTTGCCATCTGTGTGTTCCTCCTTTCCTAGTGCAAATCTTAGATAGATTTTACAGTTTCCCTGATTGTTACTAAAGATTTTTTCGGTCCCGGTACGGCACCTTTTACTAAGAGCAGATTGTTCTCAGCGTCTACCTTTACGATTTCAAGGTTCTGAACTGTAATTCTCTTTGCTCCCATGTGTCCTGGCATCTTTTTGCCCTTGAATACTTTACTCGGGTCTGATGCAGCACCATTGGAACCAGCGTGACGATGGAACTTGGAACCATGTGCCATAGGTCCTCTGTGCTGGTTGTGTCTCTTGATTGCACCCTGGAATCCTTTACCTTTGGAAATAGCTGTCGCGTCGATTTTGTCTCCAGCCTCAAAGATATCTGCTTTAATTTCCTGAGCCAATGCAAATTCGTCTGCATTGTCGAATTTGAATTCTCTTACGAATCTTTTTCCGCTTACGCCGGCCTTGTCAAAGTGTCCTTTTTCAGCCTTTGTAACACCGTGTCTGTGCACGATTTCTTTTTTGCCGTTCTTGTCAACGTTAACGATTCTGTCTTTCTTGTCAACGAATCCAACCTGAACTGCGCTGTAACCGTCGTTTTCAACTGTCTTGATCTGTGTTACTACACATGGGCCAGCCTGAAGAACAGTTACCGGAGTTAACACTCCATCTTCGTTGAAGATTTGAGTCATTCCGACTTTGGTAGCTAAGATAGCTTTCTTCATTATAATTACCTCCTGTGATTTACAGCGGAACGTGGCTTGCACGTTCATCCTAAAACTTAGGAATTACTGTGTTCTTATTTGCTTTTCATTTTGATATCAATATACACGCCTGCCGGCATTTCCAGTCTGGACAATGCGTCTACAGTTTTCTGTGTAGGTGTGATGATATCGATGAGTCTCTTGTGAGTCCTCTGCTCGAACTGCTCTCTGGAGTCTTTGTATTTGTGAACCGCTCTTAAGATAGTAACTACTTCCTTCTTAGTCGGAAGAGGTACCGGTCCGCTAACCTGTGCTCCGTTCTTCTTTACAGTTTCGATGATTTTCTTGGCAGATGCATCTACTAATTGATGATCGTATGCCTTCAATGTGATTCTCATTACTTGACTTGCCATAAAAAAAGTCGCCTCCTTTTCGTACTTAAACCTCAGTACGACAAGCGGTGACTGTACACTTCCCCGTGTGTGTCGTGAGCAACTCACACGTTGTTACCACATTTCAGTGGCTGTTATGATTCGTACAGTGACTTGTCGCCAGTTTCCTAACTTGACATTCGCTCCGCGGAAAACCTGCCATATATGGGCAGCAACCTCTCGCTTCACAGCTATCAATGTCACAGCTTTTTTAGTATACATGATTAATATTAGGTTTTCAAGTAGTTTGTTGAAAATATTGTATTTTTTTCAATACAATCAATTTAAGTAAAAATTCATAATCATTTCCTCTATATTATGATGTCAGGGTCAAAAGGTTATACAATGCATGCTTGCATGCAATTGGATAACTTTGGGACCCGTAAAACATGAGAAAGTAGCCCGATTAGGGCGGATTTCGAATGTTTTTAGGATTTTGGGAGCACGAAGTGCGGAGAAATCCGTAGACATCAAGGTCAAAGAGTGTTTTGACCCCAGCATCATATTATAATAGAAGAAACACTATTAGAAATTAATTGTGTCTCTGCTCAGCGTACAATTGTACGCATAAAAATACAATAGTTTTCAAATTATTTATTGACACTACCACGACAACGTGGTATAGTGTAACCAACTTAATTGAGAAAAGACGTACAACCAAGGGCGGTTCCGTAACAGAGGGATACCGCTATTTTTGAAAACTCAGTTGAGTCCGACCAATTTGGTTGTTATTGCAGTTATATTGTTGCCGATTGTTTCCCCCAAGAATAATCCTGCAGCGATAAACTCCAATTGATATATACATCCTCTTTGTAGGAGCATTCCCCAGCTTTGTATATAAAACAAACTGCAATGCAACGAGGAAAAACCTCTCAATGACATACCAAAAAGAAAAGGCATGACTGCTGTCATGCCTTTTCTCTTACCCAAAAGGAGGAAATACCATGTCCGAAGAGAAAAAGCAAAAAGCACAAGAGTCCAAGCCAGAAGAGTTAAAGGATGAATATAAGGCCGGCCAAAATGACGAGTGGGCCGCCGATTCTCAGGACGAGCTGGAAGACTGGATCGAAGAACAAGGGATACAGCTGCGCTACTAACGCGCAGCTTTTCCGCCCCTCATTATCATCTGTTTTTCTACGGTGCACACGCCTTAACTTCCTTTAATTTTTACATTATTTATTCTTTACATTTCTCCCTAACTCGCCTATACTCTTTTATGGATATTAAATATAGTTAAATTTCATTGGGAGGAAATTTTATGGACATTATGTTACTTATCAAGGCAGCAATTATCATTTATGGTTTCGTCTTCGCCTTTATTCTCGTCCGCGACTGTATACAGCACAAGGAAGACTTTACCCGCACAAAGCTGGTACCTTTGGCGGCAATCGGCTTCATCAGCGACCTACTTGATACTTGGGGAATCGGCAGCTTCGCTACATGTCAGGCCGGGTTCAAGTTCAGCAAATCTTGTGATGACGAGATGATGCCGGGCACATTGAATATCGCCCACACCATCCCTACTATTCTGGAATTCCTGCTTTTCCTTGAGCTGATTCAGATTTCAGGTGTCACATTGATCGCATTGATTGCCGGAGCTGTTGTGGGGGCTGTTTTCGGCGCATCTATTGTATCCAAGTGGTCAAAGAAACTGATTCGTATCGCGCTGGGCTGTGCACTGGTAATTCTAGCGGGAGTGCTCTCCTGTAAACTGGCACATATAGGCCCCTTCGAAAGTACAATGAAGCCAGCGAAAATTGTTTCCGAAATGCAGAATCAGGGAATCACGATTGTAGGGGGAGACATTTGGGCCGATAAGACCGCCCAAAGCTCTAAACTCAGCAAACGTGAGCAGGCCGTATTCAGCGACCCTTCTGTGGCTCCGAGCGAATTGAACCACGTGATAGACGCCTTGAAAGAATCAGGAAACACGCAGATTGATAAGCGCAAGCTTTCCTCGGCTATCAAGGACAATTTGATATATGAGCTCACCGGTTCTAAGTTGATTATAGGCGTAATCGGAAATATGCTTTTAGGTGCGCTGATGACAATCGGCGTCGGACTGTACGCACCGTGTATGGCTTTAATCAGTACCTTAGGCATGAACGTAACGGCAGCTTTCCCTGTCATGATGGGTTCCTGCGCCTTTCTCATGCCTTCGGCCGGACTTCGCTTTTTAAAAGCCGGCAAGTATGACCGTAAAGCAGCGGTGATGATTACTATCTTCGGATGCGTTGGAGTATTTGTGGCCTATAAGGTCGCATCCATGCTGCCAATGAATATTCTCACCGGAATCATCGTGTGCGTGATGCTTTATACCGCATTCACCTTCTTCCGCGACCGCAACAAGGCGTAAATTATTTGAATAACATACAAAAGTCCGTGTAATCATACACGGACTTTCTGTTTATATATAGACTCCCCAGCCAACTACAAAGCCTCCATTATTACAGTCACTTTAAACTGGTCGCCATCAATCTCTACGTGGAAGGTTCCACCCATGTTTTTCACGAAGCTTTCGGCAATGGCAAGCCCAAGTCCGTGTCCTTCAGTATTTCTAGCTCTGTCCGCCCTCGCGAAGCGTTCCAGCACTTCCTCTTCCGTAAAATCCATCTCATACGAAGATGTATTTTTAACGGCCACTTCAATCTTCTTTCCCACACGTGTTTCCTCTATATAAATACGTGTTCCCTTCAAAGAATACTTCAAGGCATTGGAAATTAGATTTTGGAATACTCTGTACATTTTTTTGCTGTCACCAATGAATTTTGCGGGTTCTTCAGACAGCCTCTTCCTAATCACCATGCCGCTCTCAGTAATCGCGTCTTCCATATCCCCCAGCGTCTGCTCCAGCAGTTTTTTCATATCCAGCTCTTCCAGCTCGAGTTCCACCGTACCGCTGGTAGCCTTTGACAGCTCAAAAATATCCTGTATCATATCTTTCAGTTGTTCCTGCTTCACGCCCAGAATTTCTACATAGTCTTTCGCCTCACTGCTAAGCTCTTCCTTTTTCAGCAAATCAATATAGCCCACCATGGAAGTAAGCGGTGTCTTCAAATCATGGGAAACATTTGTAATCAAATCTATTTTCATCCGTTCCGCCTGCATTTGTTTCTCCATGATGTGTTTTAGATTCTTGCTGATACCGCAAAGCTTTTCCGAGGAACGCCGGATATCCGGATCGTCTATCTCTTCCGTTTCCAGCTCCAGATTCCCCTCCGCCATCACATCGATTTGATGTAGAAGTTTCCCCACATCTTTATAGCTTTTGCTTTTGAGCCTTATTATGGCGGCTCCTATAAGTACTCCAGCCACGGCAACCCCACTGATGAGGACGAAGAACGGCGACCACCATACCGCCAGCCCTTCATAAAGGTTTATCAAAAGCATGGCCAGTGCGCTCAGCATTACGACCACAAGTCCAAAATGTTCTTCTTTACGGAGACGCTTTTCAAACAATTCCGCCTCTTTCCAAGAACGATACTTTTTCCACAGAACAGAATCTTCTTCGATAGTTCTCAGAAGCTTTTTTCTAACAAACAGCACGATCATTCCCTGAAGAAGTGCACTGGGAAGAAGAAAAACGCCAAAACTGATAAATAAAGAGGGGACAAATCCCCAGCGGTACTGTAATGAGTAATTCCCTCTCATACCGGATGTTATAGCCCAAACACCTAATAACAGCAGCGCCGTCATGGCGGCGAGGATTTCTGTTTTTACTTTATCCCACCAGCCTGCCTTCAACTCTCTGCGCTCTTCTTCCGGGTAGGAAGTGATATATGCAAAAATCGCTATCGTTTCCAATACTATCAGTGTCAAAAGGCTCGCCATTTCCAGAGTACTTACTCCGTAACTGCCCGGCGACCTCCACAAGCACAGGTGTATTACCAGCGCCACCGTAAAAATTCCCCAAATAATAAATACTTTTTTTTCCTGCTTACTCATATTTTTCAATCTTATAGCCAATGCCCCACACCACCTTCAAATATTTTGGATTTTTCGGAGTGATTTCGATTTTCTCACGGATACGACGTATATGTACTATGACCGTGTTTTCACCGGCATACGCTGTCTCCTGCCATACTCTCTCGTAAATCTGCTCCGCCGAAAAAACGAATCCGGGATGTTCCATCAGGAGTTCTAGTATCTTATATTCTGTGGCCGTAAGTTTCACCGGCTCCCCATCCACCATAATCTGTTTGGTGTTCCTGTTGAGCTCAAGCCCTCCCGTGCGGAGCACGTCTTTGTCCGCCTTGCCGTCTCCTGCCGCGCCGAACTGGAAATACCGCCTTAGCTGGGATTTCACCCGTGCCATAAGCTCCGCCGTATTATAGGGCTTGGTGATATAATCGTCCGCTCCCATGGACAGGCCGATGACCTTATCGCTTTCTTCTGTCTTCGCGGACAGCATAATGACAGGAATATTGTTCTGCTCTCGAATCTTCATCAGCGCCGACAGGCCGTTCATCTGCGGCATCATGACATCCATGATAATCAGATGTACTTTATCTGTAACAAGTCTATCGAGAGCCCCTATTCCGTCATACGCTTTAAGCACACAATACCCTTCCAGCTCTAGAAGCTTGCCGAGCGAGCGCACAATCTCTTTGTCATCGTCAACAACTAAAATACGATATTGCTCCATCCCTAACTCCTCCGGTCTTTCGTTTCTCATTTGAAAGTGTACTATAAAAAGCTAAGATTTTCTCTTCATAAATCTAACATTTTTCTTAAGATTGATTCCGCCTGCGCATCTCCAGCTTAAGACGGGCGGTTACCTTCCGGGCATCCAGTTCCGTCACATTATTTTCCCCTACCATATTCGTCTCCACGCCCTCGGCGCTTTTATTAAAATCCAGAATACCGCTCAGATAATCATTCGTGACAACAAACTGGCCCGCCGTGCCGCTGAATTTCAACCCCGTCACCGGTATGCCACGCTTGCCCAGCTGCTCTGCCGTGTTGGCAAAATCCACATCACTGTTTCCCCAGCCGTCCATGGACATAATGACACCGTCCGCGCGCATGGCTTCCGCCCAGACTGCGGCTCTAGTTCCCACAAGCATCTTTTCTTCATTGTCATCCGGTGTCCCCACCAGCATAATACCCATCAAATCCAAATCCTCATCCGATGAGACCACATCGAGAAGCGGATCTCTGAAATGATGAAGAGAGGTTTCTTTTGTCGATGGTCCTATTCCCATATTTTCTGCACCTCCTACTGCATGGAACGGATGATTCCGTCCCTGTATTCATTTGGCGTCACTATGACCGGCATATTTCCCATATCAATAATGGAATGCCCCGCTTCCGTACCGGACGGCTCCTTCGCAAAGAGAGAAGTATCATACATAGCGCCCTGCCCGGCGACCTGTTTGATAATCAGCACCCTCTTTTTGCCGGGCCGGGCCACATCGTGGTACTCATGGCGCTCCGTACATTTTTCCCCACGGAACTTTTTCATCTGCTCCCGGAAGATTTTTATAAATTCATCACAAGCCCGGTGGGCGGCCAGAACACCTTCGCGCTCCTGTCCCATACCGGCTTTCAAGACAACGTCGAAGGAGACGATGAAATCCCCATTCCCCGGCGTCCCTGCCCGGTTCAGATATAATTTCTCACGCAAATTGCCCTCCGAAGAGCCGAACTCATGAGCCTGTTTTCCATTCACATCCACTCCCGTCAGCATCACATAGACGCCCGTCAGCGTATGGGTAATTCCCTCGCCCAGAGCGCCAAGCACCTTCGTCGAAATTGGAATGATATCCATGATCGTATTCGTCCAACGGTCATGAGCCCCCGGACGGATCACCTGCACATCCAGCTTCTCAAGCTGGGGGTATTTACTAAGTATCCCTTCCAAAACATCAGAACTCACTGTCATTTTTCCGTCTACCGTCACCCTGTTCTCATCCCCCGCCAGAACCTCCGTGACATGATACGCTTTAATGACAAGTCTGCGCAAATCCTTCTCCATACAATTCACCTCCAAATTGCCAGAATATTTCTGGAATTGTAGAGGGGGACAGGTCCCGATGAATCGGGACCTGTCCCCCTTGAGCTTAAACTTTAGCTACATATTCGTAAGGCAGTGCTACGACTTTACCCGGCTGGTCAATCTTGATCAGCTCTCTGAGTGTATCTTTTACGATAGCAGTCTGCATTTCTACGTTGTTAGGTTCTCCGGCGTTAGCTCCCATCGGAACAAGCGGAGCTACCGCACGTGGTGTACCGGTCTGACGAACAACCGGAGGAAGAGCAGCAATAATGATTGTAGGAATTCCTGCTTCTTCAATCGCTCTCTGCACCAATACTGCAGAGCGGTGGCAGGTACCTCAGCCAGCGGTGAGGATTACAGCGTCTACGCCTTCCTCAATAAACATCTGTGCGATGGCCGGACCAGTTTCGTTCTTGAACTTCTCCTGATTTCCGCCGCCGCCCATGAATCCGGCGTGTACCGGTGCGCATGCTTTGATAAATCCTTCTTTTGCAAGCTCATGGATTCTATCAATCGGGAACATACAGTTAATGTCCTTGTTGACATCTCCGTTATCATATCCACCGTGGGATACCATCAATTCATTTGACGGCATTGTGTCAGTAATCTTTCTCCAAGTAAAGTCACCTGCAAGGTTGAATCTTTCCTGTTCTTTATGGTGTACACCCGCTGCTGTCGCAAGTGCAATCGTCATATCTTTTAATTCTTTTGTCACAGGCGCCCATACCGGCGGCGGAGTAATCGGAACATAGATTTCTGACTGCAGTCCTTTAACAACTGTTAAACTCATGTTATTACCTCCTACAAATTCTATTTATCATCTTTTCGAGACTTCATTTCTTCCTGTCGTCTCTGATAAGTGTCCAGGTTGCTTACATACTTTTCATTGGCTTCCGGCCCGAGCTGCTCGACAAAACTCATGTTCCATCCCACTTCCTGACCGACCACTAACGGATAATCCGTAATCAGCATACGCATCGGGATTTTCAGATATCCCAATCTGCCTTTTAGGTCAATACCGACGCAGCCGTCATGTATCTCCACGATTACGCCTTCCATATAAATGATTTTATCGCCATATTTCATCGTAGGTCACCTGTTCTTAGTCGTATTTTTCTTTTCTCTTCTGGCTCATCGGCAGAGACTGTTCATTTGCTACAAGCTCAATGGTCTTGTCCATTGTCTTGGAAATAAGCTCTACGTTTGTTGCCTTCACATTCGGATTCCACTTCTTCTCCGGCTTTGCAACTTCTTCTTCAGCCATGGCTGCTTTCAGCATAGCAAGAGCACGGATTGCGTCTTCGTGGCAAAGTGTGTTGCACGCAAGTACTTCGTTCTCGATACCTGACTCAGACTTGTTGTTGTCAACCATATGAGTCATGTACTTGTTACCAACTACAAGCGCACCCTGAACTGCACAGAAGGACATACCAACTACAGAGATTCCTCTCATACCAATCTGCTCGATATGGCTTGCGAAATCAATATGGTTGTTTCCAAAACCTTCTGTAGTAACGAATGCTCCGTCAACGTCAAGCGCCTCTACCATCATGCCGACACGTTTGGATACATAGAATTTTTCCGCATTGATCTGCGGGCTTCCTACGAACAATACGCCGCAGAGGTCAACTTCTTCATCATGGAGAGCCTCAAGAACCAGCGGTTCTCTCCAGTAATGTCTGGACATTTCTTTAGACGCAGGTCCGATGCAGGTAAGTGCATGGATACATCCGTCAAGAACTTCCAGCGGAGAAACCATAACCGGTACGTTGCCAAGGTCAACGTTCGGTCTTGCTCCCAGAACGCCTACAGGCTCAATCGGAAGAATCAGGTTGTCATGCATAGCGCCCTGTCCCATGATTTCCTTTACAATAACAACTTTCTTTTTGCCAGGTCTTCTCACCTGCTCAAAAGTCTCTGTATCTACAACAAGACTGTCATCTTCCACACTCTTGAGTGCTTCTCTGATTTCCTGTGTGATTACATCTGTTGCGGAATGAGCAGCCAGCGGTCCCGGTCTTTCCATGTTGGTGCCTTCTTTGATGACAACTTCTGTCTTGATGAAGATTTCACCCTTTTCCGGAGCTCCCGGACGTCCCCACATAATGTTCTCATCCAGATATCCCTCAGAAGAACCAAACTCACCAATCTGTACGCCGTTGTCGTCGGTTCCTGTAACCATCACAACAACACCGTCAAGTACTCTTGTTGTACCTGTTCCGACCTCATCCTCGCCCTCTTTTGTAGCGATTGGCTGAACATCCATGATTGTCTCAGAATAAGTATGGTACTGCTCCGGAGTGATGATATCAATCTTCAGGCTGTGTACCAATTCCTGAGAAGCAACTGCCTCTTCCTCGATTCCTTCACGAATGTAAAGAACAGTTCCTTCAATCTTTGTCTCCGGTCCACGTCTTACTTCCGTGATTTTGTAATGCTTTCTTGAAACGCTTCTGATAACCTTCGGCTCCAGTTCTGCTTCCGCTACTGGTGCTGCCACTGGAACCACCTGCGCCGGAACTTCTGCCATTGCAGCACCGTGATTAAAACCCATCGGCATTTCGATGTCGATATCTTTGCCTTCCCCAATATGAATCTTCAGCACGCCGCCTGCGCATGGAGCATGTGGTGCAACTGGCGCTACTGGTGGCACAGCCGGTGCTTCCGGTGCCGGAACTTCTTCTGCCGGCGCTTCTTCTACTGCCGGAGCCGCAACCGCCTGAATTCCTTCCAAAACGTCCGCGGTAAGCGGTGTAAGAGAATCACAGGTCTTTGTAAGTGTTGCTCCAATTACCTGTTCGATAGTAAGTGCACCATCGAGATTTAATAAGTTGGAATCTACCAGATCATCAAAGATGGCCGGATCTTCCAGATTTGCTGCTTCGATTGTAACGCCTGCTTCTGCTCTGCAGCACAATACCGCAGGGTCTTTTGCATGTTCTTTCGCTGTTTCAGCTGTAATAGACATAATATTTACCTCCTCGTTGGTTTCTGAACATCTATACAATCACATTCGTGACGGTATTACTTATTTGCCTTCCGGCAGCTGGTCTACCTGTTTGGATACACGCAGGTGACGGTAAAGTGGATGAGCGATTGTTCTCATCACATGGTCTGTCTGATGGAATACCTTCAGTCCCATCTTAGGCGCCGAGCCCATGACCGTGTTAGAACAGTCAGAACAATTGCCAATGATTATATATTCACAGCCGTCCTTCTTGAACTGAATGTTGTTCTTTGCCTGTCCCGGACAGTTGCCCGGACGTTCGCACTTAAGCGGCGCACCCGGCTTGTTCTCCACGGCCTGTTTACATCTTGCCACGGAAGCAACCTCTCCATTCATCTTTGCGCATATATCCTTCATACGCTCTTCACTACCGCCGCAGGCACATACCAACAGACCTACTTTGGCTCCGTGTAAATCCGGGAATTCAATCGTTACGATAATTCCCCCTGTTGTCTTTGTAATAGGCTCGTCCGCTTCCACGGCTCTTCCTGTAAACGGTCCGCCCATGATAATTTCACCGTAAACTCCGTCGATGCCGCCGGCTCTCTCGATGAGTTCCCCAACACTCGTTCCAACCGGGACATCCATGTATACATGTGGTTCATTGCCGCCGTTTAATTTACCAATAACAGTTAAATTCTTGGAGAAACAAGGCTTTCTCTCTTCAATTGCCTCTGTCACTCTTGCCAATGTCTCTACATTACATACGATTGCGTTAGCCGCTGACGGAAGCTGGGTCGTCTCCAGCTCGATTCCAAGACATTCTCTCACTACCGCTCTCTCTTCTCCCATCGGATAAATATCCGGAAGGAGATGAATCGTGATTGCCTCTTCATCCTTCAATGCTTCCCGCAGTCTTGCAACTGCCTTTTCATTCTTCTTCTTAATCGCAAAGATACCTTTCGCCGCATTGGAAATCTCCATGCAGTACTTTACTCCGCGGATAACTTTCTCGCAGTCCTCTTCGAGCTGCAAAATGTTGTGCCTAAGCCCCGGCTCACACTCTGCCGCGTTTACTAAGATGTAGCCGCCCTGCAGATCAGCACCGAGCTTTACTCCTGTCGGAAATCCGGCGCCTCCCATACCGACAACGCCTGCCGCTTTTACCATATCCAGCTTACTGCCTTCTGCGATCGGAACGAATTCGTCCTTCTGCTCTTCGTCTGGTTTGATGATAATGCGGTCTTCCTGCACGTCCTCTACAACTCCGTATGCACTGGAAAAGATATTGGCTCCCAGTCCCGTCGGGGTTGCAATCAAGGTACCTTTTTCCACCCTGTCCCCAGCTTTTACAATCGCTTCACAAGGCGCACCTACATGCTGACGCAACAAAATCTGTAAGTTTCCCATGACTGTTCTCCCTTTCATTCTTTTATATATGTGAAAAGCGAACGTTAAAAAACGGTCGCTCATTCTCATCCATACATTAGTTACCGAAATTTACGCAAAAAAAATTAACTATAATCAATAGAAAAAATCTATTATCTTTTTTGGCGAGGGCATGTGGGAATCGAACCCACCCAGGACGCTCTTAACGCCCCACACTAGTTTTGAAGACTAGGAGGCACACCAGTTACCCATCTACCCCCAAATAACTTTCCGGTGTTTTTTACTGTACCACAGTTTATTTTGTTTTTCAACATTTATTTCTTTTTTATTCTACCAAATAACCGTTGACTTTTCAAGGTTTTTCGTAGATAATAATGAATATATACTGTACCATGTACTAGAATCTAGTCTATTTGTTAGTTTTTTATCATTGTTTTTAAAACATTTTCACAAAAACAGCACTACATTTTTGTGAAAAACAGAAAAAATAAGTTTCTCATCTTATAGGCTTTTTCTATTACTAATTATTCTAAGGAGGTATTTGGATAATGGAAATCAATCCAAAGTTAAACACGGGCGCATTCGAAGCGTCATTTCACTGTATTGATACGCATACTGTTGGGGAATATACGCGTATCATTATGTCCGGTTTTCCGCAGTTAGAGGGAAACACAATGATCGAACGGAAGAATTTTCTCGCAAAACATTATGACAAGTTTCGTCAGGCACTGATGTTTGAGCCAAGGGGACATCATGACATGTTCGGCGCTCTTCTCACAGACCCGATTCACGAGGAGGCCGACTTCGGTGTTATCTTCATGGATACAGGCGAATACTTAAATATGTGCGGGCACGGCACCATCGGCTCTGTCACCGCTATCATTGAGACAGGTCTGGTAGAGGCAAAGGAGCCATATACAGAAGTAGTATTGGACGCTCCGGCCGGAATTATTCGCACAAAAGCAGAAGTTAAGGACGGAAAAGTGCTGAACGTTACTTTGACAAATGTTCCGGCTTTCTTATACAAAGGCAACTTGACAACTACAATCGACGGAAAAGAGATTAAATATGACCTTTCCTTCGGCGGCAGCTTCTTCGCTCTTGTAGACGTGGAACAGCTGGGCTGGCATGTAGACGCTGAATCCGTACCGAAACTCACTGAATTCGGTATGAAGGTTATCGAGCAGGTAAATAAAGAAGTGGAAATCAGCCATCCAGAACTGGATATCACCACCTGCGATTTGGCAGAACTCTACTGCTCCACCGATACACCGGGCTGCGACAGACGTAACGTGGTAATTTTTGGAGACCACATGGCTGACCGTTCTCCTTGCGGAACAGGTACAAGCGCTAAGCTTGCTACATTATATAAGAGAGGCGAGATCGGCATCGGCGAGCCCTTCGTATACGAGAGCTTTATCGGCTCCCAGTTCAAGGGTGTAATCAAAGAAACCGCGAAAGTCGGCGAATTTGACGCTGTAATACCTCAGATTACAGGAAGCGCTTATCTGCTGAGCGAAGCAACTTATGTCATCGACCCGGATGACCCGTTGAAATACGGCTTCAAGGTTGGAAGATAAATAAACTGACAACTATAAAAACCACAAGATTTCTTCTATGAATTCTTGTGGTTTTTTTGGTTTTATATTATAATAAGAACATCGGAAACAACGGAAAGAAAGGGGAAACCAATGCCAAAGAAACGACGTTCCACAAAAAGCCGCATTATCAAAGCTGCGTGGACTCTATTTTACAAAAGCGGATATGAACAGACAACGGTGGATGAGATCATAGCTGCTTCCAAAACTTCAAAAGGAACCTTTTACCACTATTTTAAGGGGAAAGAAGCTCTGCTCAACACACTCTCTTACCTGTTCGATGAAAAGTATGAAGAACTTGCAGGAATCGTAGATCCCAATCTGTCTGCGTATGACAAGCTGCTCTTCTTCAATCACGAGCTTTTCTATATGATAGAGACAAGTATTGATGTAAATCTGGTGGCTTCCCTCTACTCTTCCCAGCTTGTAACAAAGGATAAGCGTTCTCTGCTCGAGAATAAGCGCTACTATTTCACATGGCTGACCGAAACTATCACCGCCGCCATTGAGTCCGGGGAGTTCAACGCCACCAGCACGACTCAGGAGCTGTTGAAGATCTACGCCATGTACGAGCGCGCACTGCTCTATGACTGGGCGCTCAGCAAAGGGAAATACTCCCTGACTGAGTACAGCGATAAACTGCTGCCACATGTGCTGGATCAGTTCGTGGAGGGAATTTAGGGAACGAAGTTTCCTAATGCTAGAAAATGAAAGAGGACTTGTAAGGTCTAGAATCTTACAGTCCTTTTTTTGTGCAAACCTAAATTATTAGATAATTATTATTTTTATTGTTATTAGTCAGATAATATGTTATAATATGGTTGGTGGTTAGACCACAGAATTTTCTGCGAAAGGAAATCAGCGATATGAAATATCATAAGTTAAAGGCAGAGAGCCTGAAAAATATATTTGTTCATGAAATGCAGGAAAAAATATTTTCCGGAGAAGTTCAAATTGGAGAGCAATTGCCGCCCGAACGGGAGATGGCTGAAAAGATGGGAATTTCCAGAAGCCTTGTCAATTCCGGACTTCTGGAGCTGGAGAGTCAGGGGTTCGTCCACCGGATTCCCCGGAGGGGAACAATCGTGGCGGACTACGAAAAAAATGGCACATTACAGATTTTGGTGGCATTGATGAATTATGATTCCTCCCGCATCGACTATCCCCTTTTCGAAAGCATGATGGAAATGAGATATTTGATTGAGTGCGAGAGCGCACGTCAGGCAGCGGAACGGATTACAGTGGAGGAGGCCGCCGGGCTGGATGCACTTGCCCGGCAGATCGGGGAGGCCGGACATCCTGAGGACGCACTGGAGCCTTTGGTGCTGTTTCATTACCGCCTGACCCAGCTTTCCGGAAATACGGTCTATGCCATGACCTTCAAGAGCTTTGAACCGGTGGTCACCTGTCTGACGAAACGATTTCTGGAGTTGTCCCCTGACCTTGGCAGAACCGAAGTTCTGCATAAAGTTCTGGTGGACGCTCTCCTCTCCCGTGACGGGGAAAAAAGCGCGGTATGCGCCCGCACCTGTCTGGAGCAGGGAATAGGCGCTTTGCGGAAGCAATATAAATTAAAGGAGGGATAATATGTTAACGTATGATGTCGTTGTGGTAGGCGCCGGCAACGCCGGTATGTCTGCCGCCTGCAAGCTTGCTATGAGCGGCCAAAAGACACTGTTGATCGAGCAGCACAATCTGCCCGGCGGATGCGCCACCAGCTTTCGGCGCGGCCGGTTTGAATTTGAGACCTCCCTACACGAACTCTGTGATTATGGGCCTGCTTCTGACCCGGGGGATGTGCGGCTGCTTCTCAAAGATTACGGGATAAATGTTAAATTTCTGGAGGTTCCCGATACCTTCCGGGTCATTTCCACCGCGCGCAGCGGGCGGGAGATTGACGCCGCTATGCCGGTGGGACAAAAAGCTTTTATTGACAAGATGGAGGAATATGTGCCCGGCAGCCGGGCTTCCATGGAGGATTTCTTTACACTGGGGGACGAGTGCAATGCCGCCACTATCTATATCAATCAGTCAAACGGCAGTCCGGATTCCGAGTACATGAAAAAGCATTTCCCCAATTTCCTCCGCACTGCGGCACACACGACCAACAAGGTGCTGGATGCCCTTAAAATGCCACGGGATGCTCAGGATATTCTGAATACATACTGGTCCTATCTTGGTGTGGACACAGAACGGCTCACTTTCATGCATTATGCGGCCATGGTTCACAAGTATGTAACCCGCTCTGCTTATATTCCGGAGCTAACCAGCCATGGCTTATCGCTGGCATTCATCGACCGCTTCCAGCAGCTGGGCGGTGAAGTATGGTTCAATACCAAGGTAGAAAAGGTATTGTTTGAAAATGGGGCAGTCAGTGGAGTTTCCACCACACAGGGGGATGTGGCTGCAAAGCATGTAATATTGAACTGCAACCCTCACACAGCTTATGCCACCATGCTTCCAAAGGAAGTCATTCCGGAGCGGGAGATTCGTCTGGCCAATGCCAGAACCCACAGCGCCCGGGCGTTCGTGCTTTATCTCGGCCTGAATAAAACGGCAGAACAGCTGGGGCTTACGGATTACAGCATCTTTATGCCGCCGACGATGGATACCGCAAAAGCATATCAGGCGCTTTCCTCTCTTGAGACGAACGATTATATCATCAGCCTTTGCTACAATATCGTCAATCCGAAGGCTTCGCCGGAAGGCACGTGTATGCTGTCCTTCACTACATTTTACAGCGATGAGGTTTGGAAGGATATCTCCCCGGAGAATTATGTTAATACGAAGAATCAGATAGCCTCCCGCATGATTGACAAATTTGAGCGGAAAACGGGTGTGAAACTGCGGGATTATATTGAGGAGGCGGAGGTGGCTACCCCGTGGACCTTTGCCCGCTATATCAATACCCCTCAGGGAACTATGTATGGATACGAGACCAATGAGTGGGACAGCATGATGGCCCGGTTGATGAGCCTTAACACAGATTACCCTATTCCGGGACTTAAGTTCGCAGGGGCACACGGCCCCCGCGGAGACGGCTATAGCTCCACTTATATCTGCGGTGAGCTGATTGCCCGTCTCACTCTCAAAGATATGGCAGAGGAGGCGAAGTAAATGGCATTAAATATTAAAGTCGGCCCAATCGGCGCACTAGACATGTTGAAGTTTAAAAATCAAGTAAAAAAGAGAAACCAGATAATCGACAGCACGACCCCCGCCCCCCTGCCGGAAGAATACGGCACTAACGCAAGGGCGCGCGCCCTTCATCCGAAGGCTCAGACTCTGCTGGTAAAAGAGGTGCGGCAGCATCAGCCGGATGTGAAGAGTTACCTGCTGGGCAGAGAAGACGGAGAGCCTACGGCCTATTTCCGGGCGGGGCAATACCTCTCCGTGCGTCTCTCCATTGGCGGTTCGGAAATCACCCGGCCTTATTCCATCAGCTCCGCCCCGCAGCTTGCCCTGCAAGGCAATTATTGGATAACAGTCAAACGCACATCTCCCGGGTTTGCAAGCGATTATATACTGGAGAATTGGCAGGAAGGAACTGCCGTAAATGTATCCGGCCCGGAAGGAGAATTCTACTATGAACCGCTCCGGGACGCAAAGACAGTCATCGGGCTGGCTGGCGGAAGCGGCATCACGCCCTTTTTGTCCATGGCCTATGCTATTCGGGACGCCGCAGAAGATTTCAATCTGACTGTGCTCTATGGAAGCCGGACAAAAGAGGATATCCTGTTTGCGGATGAATTTGCTGCCATCGAGAAAGAATGCCCCAAGGTTCATCTGGTCAACGTACTCTCCGACGAAGAAAAAGAAGGGATGGAACACGGTTTTCTGACGGCATCCCTGATACAGAAATACGCGGGGGAAGAGCCCTTCAGTGTATTCGCATGCGGCCCGTCCGCCATGTATCATTTTCTGGACACAGAGCTTCCAAAGTTGAATCTTGAGCAAAAATATATCAGAAGGGAACTTCTGGGCGCAGAGAAACAGCCTTGGACTCTGCCGGGTTATCCCACGGATAAGAAAGATCAGATATTCCAGTTGACCGTAAAATATGTAGGAAATGAAAAAGTGATAGAAGCATCTGCCAACGAACCGGTTCTGGTGGCCATCGAGCGGGCTGGAATTGCAGCGCCCTCCCACTGCAGAAGCGGTGAATGCGGATACTGCCACAGCCGTCTGGTCAGCGGAGAGGTATATATCCCGGAGGTTTCGGACGGACGGCGGGCCGCAGATAAAGAGTATGGCTATATCCACCCCTGCGCGTCCTATCCCATTTCGGATTTGGTAATCGAACTGCCGGGCGTCTATTGATGTTGACCATCTATCCACAACCATAAACAAGGGAGACAGTGACTCGCACGTGCCACTGTCTCCCAATATCATTATAAAGGCAAATCCTTCTTCTGAAAACGGATTGCCCCGGCAACATAGCAAATAACCGCGATTGCCGCAAGTATGCCCAGTTTCCATATAAACGCAGTATTCAGCGAATCTGTACCCACCGTACTGATAGATTCAATATCGTACAGCCCAATCAGCGTAAGTCTATTAAAGATTCCCAGTGCCTCGACACCCATACCGGAGTCTACCATATTCTTCGAGCCAAACATTCCCATCAAGGAGGCTATAAAGAACCATACCGAAAGCCCGCCCCCAAATGCCATCGCCTTCTTGCTCTGATTAAATATACAATTTCCCAAATAACAAATACCGGCTATCGCCTCCAATAAAATATACATTCCCACATACAATACGATAATTTCTAACACATCGGCCTCTCCAAAGATTACAAAGGTGGAGATAATTCTTGCGGCACAGGTCACGGTCAGAATTAAAAATGGAGCGATGAGCAGAAACGCCGCCTGTGTGATGACCACCGCAGAACGCCTTGTCGGAGTAGAAAGCACATACGCCATGGAGCCTTGGTCCACTTGATCCACCAGCAGCGAATTGGACGCAAACACAATGAACAGAAGCATTGGCAGAATCGCCATCACCGTAAAATGCATTTGGTCCAGCATAGATGTCATATCCATCTCACTCATATTTTCAACAAGGTCAGCCGGAACTCCCATCACTTCAAACATCGTATTCATCATATCCTCTATATCCAGCTCCTCGCCGCTAAAGCAGCCTTTTACCTGCCCAAGCGCATAGGTATATTCGAATTGATGCACGTAAGTATCCAAAGAAATATCCGATTGCTTCAACTCTGCCGCCGCCTGCTCAAGCCCTTCTACACTCAACTCCATATCCGCCTGCTGGTTCATCAATTCGAAAGCCGCTTCATATTGGGATTTGTCAGAAGCCTTCTCGAAATCATCATAGGACAATGCAGTCTGGGCCATGTCATTATAAGAAGCCATTACATACAGATATGAATAAAACTCCTGCTGTGCATCGGTCACATCTGCACTTGACTTGTCGGCGCCTATCATACTCTTGGCAAAATTAGTGACGACACACATCAAAATCATAATGACAAGTATAGCCACTACCAAGACATAATTTGATTTCACATTCTGCTTCATCAAAGTTCCCGAAAAAAACCTCGTTTCCTTCTTAACATTTCCCATTTTTATTGGCTCCTTTCTGATAAACCTGCATAAAATACTGTTCTAAGCTCAAATGTTCTTCCCGCAGAGAAGACACCTGATAATCTTTTAATATATGGAATAAGTGGCTTGTTTCTTCGACAGGCATTTCAACGGTACAGCAAAGCTGCGCCTCTTTTTTCCCTATCACAAACCTAAATGCCTCGGTGAATCTGGCAAGTTCCTCCTTAGAAGAGAAATAAATACGGAATGTTTTTGTCTTCCAATGCCGGAGCTGCCAAAGCTCCAGAGTGTCCACAATATGACCGTCTTTAATCATCGCTACACGGTCACACACTTCTTCTATCTCTTCAAAGATATGGCTGGACATAAAAATAGTACGCCCCTTTTCCTTCTCCTCTCTTACCAGATTCAAAAAGGCGTCCCGCATGAGCGGATCCAGTCCGGTTGTGGGTTCATCCATCACAAGAATTTCTTTGTCCGCCATCAGCGCTGCCACGATAGCCGTTTTCTGCTTCATCCCCTTTGACATGCGTTTCAAATTGGCAGTCGGATCAAGTTGAAGCAGCTCAATGACATGATTCATGTAGGAGAAATCAGTTACACCCTGATATTCTGCCTGCAGCTTCAGGAAATCTGTACCGGAAGCCAGCGAAGGAAATGCGATTTCTCCCGGAATGTAGCTGACATACTGCATAATCTTTGTGGCATTCTTCCATGAGTCGTATCCCAGCACGGACGACTGTCCCTTATCCGGCCGTACAAATCCCATTATCTGCCGAATCGTCGTCGTCTTCCCGGAGCCATTAGTGCCCACATACCCGAACACTTCTCCACGGTGGACATCTAAATCCACATCAAAAATCCCCCGCCCTTTTCCATAATCCTTCGTTAGCTGATTTATCTTAATGACCGTATCCGTCATCTTTTCACCCCCTCAAACACTTTGTCTTCCTTATAGAACTGCATGAAATAACTCTCCAGTGTAAAAGAAAATTCATGAAAATCGATAACGTTGAGGCTGGTAATATCAGAAATAAATTGATTAATCTGGCTGTCATCCACATGGACGCGCGCACGGTTCTTTTTCGGGTTCTTGGATGCGAACTGATAAGGAAGAGACACGAATTTATAATATGACTCTTCATCACCGAACGTAACCCGGTAAATCCGATTGCTGTGCTCCTTCAAATCTTTTGCGATAAATTCCGATACCACCCGCCCGTCCTTAATAATCGCAATCCGGTCGCAGGTGGCGTCTACTTCATGAAAAATATGGGAAGACAAGAAAATTGTCTTTCCCCGTTCCTTTTCCGAGACGATATAGTCGATAAATGTTTGCTGCATAATCGGATCCAGACCGGATGTAGGCTCATCCAAAATCAAAATATCGGGGTCGTGCATAAAAGCGGTGACAACAGCAAGCTTCCGCTTTACGCCCAGACTCATTTCCTTCGTATGGATATTCGGGTCAAGTTCGAACCGCTCCAGCAGCATCTTACAATACGCATCGTTTCGAATCCCCCGCATCCTCTCCATCATTTTCAAAAACTGTGTACCTGTAATATCTGACGGAAGCGCGATTTCTCCCGGTAAATATCCTATACTGTTCTGCAGGCTTGCCGCAAAACGCCAACTGTCTTTCCCTAATATACTGGTTTTCCCCTTCTGCGGCTTCGAAAATCCCATCAGATGGCGGATTGTCGTCGTTTTCCCCGCGCCGTTAGGCCCGAGAAAACCGTAACATTCGCCTTTATTCACGGAAATAGACACATCAAAAACACCTCTTCCATGTCCATAATCCTTAGTAAGATGCTCTACATCAATAATCGGCAAATAAATCCCTCCTTACTTATACTTGCAAAATCCAACAACCTGTTGTATTGTAAGTATATATGAGGCGTTTTGAATTATCAACCAACAATAATAGTGACTTTGTCGGATTACGGGGGGACTATGAAAAAATCAGAAATTACGACCAAAACAAGAGACAAGCTCATTGATTCCTTTTGGACAATCTATTGCGAAAAAGGAATCCACAAGACGACCGTGGGGGCCGTCACAAAATCAGCCGGTTATAACCGCGGGACTTTTTATGAGTATTTTACCGATATATATGATTTGCTTGAGAAGCTGGAAGAAAAATTACTTGAGGACTTGAAAGTACAGATAGCCCAGCAGTTCAAATCGGGATTGCCCAAAAGTTTCGCTGATTTTTCAAACACATTTTCCTATGTATTCTCACTGTATGGGGATAAGCTCTATGTTCTGTTAAGCGCGCAGGGCGACCCGCATTTTGCCGCAAAACTCCAAAAAGAACTGCGCCCCACGCTGCTTTCCATTACTGGGCTATCGAAGGATGACCCCTATTTAGATTATTTGACTGCCTTTGGGTTCTCGGCTATGTTAGGTTTGGTAGGACATTGGTATGAAAATAAAAAAGAAATGAGCATAGAAGAGCTATTCCGGCTGTTGCAGACTTTAGTCGCGACTGGTATTTTAGGCTACACGGGAAAAAAACCTTTCGAAGAGAAATGAACCACTGGTGATACTGGCAAAACTGAAAAAAGGCAGGTGGAATTCCTGCCTTCTTTCGTCTAGGATTTCTCATAAACAATCTTTCCGTCAATGATTGTACACTGAACCTCAGCGTCCGTATCCAATCCTAATTTTCCTTTTACCAGAATGATATCTGCGTCTTTCCCTATCTCAAGGCTTCCGATTCTCTCCTCCGCACCAATAATTCTGGCCGGATTGATGGTCACCATGCGCATAGCCCGTTTTTGGGAAAGACCTTCCCGGACGGCCTCTCCGATGTGGTGGTAAAGGGATTCCTCGCTCAATATAGGAGAATCCGTGATAATCGCCACATTGACACCTCTATCATCCAAAAGTTTGACTGCCTCTACATCTATTTTTCTCCGTTCCCCCGGACAGCGGTATGTGGCAATGGGTCCGTAACATACGTCACAGCCGCTCTCCACGATTTCATCCAGATAATCCGTCGCTCCCCACGCATGTTCCAGTGAAAAATGAACGCCGAATGCCGTAGCCACTTCAATAGCCGTCAACATATCATACTGCGTACAGTGAATTTTGCAGGGAATCTCTCCTTTTAATGCCGGTATGATTCCTTCCATATCTGCATCATATGCCGGATTTTTTCCGCTTTCCTTGTCCTCCAGATACTGCTTAGCTTTCCGGAATGTCTCCCAGAGAACTTGCGCCACGCCCATTCTTGTCATTGGCAGCCTTTTCATATCACCATATGTATTTTTCGGGTTGCCCCCCAGCGCAATTTTCACTGCACAAGGAGCCTTCAGCGTCATATCAAAAATATTGTCGCCATAAGTTTTTGCCGCGAATGCCTGCCCGCAAAAAACATTTCCACTTCCCGGCGTAATCAGGAGTGTGGTAATACCGTTTCGGTAACATACTTCAAATTCTCTGGCCTTCGGGTTCACTCCGTATCTGGCATCCACTCCCGCCGTCACAGGGTCTGTCATTTCATTGGCGTCATCTACCGAAGCGCTGGCGTTAAAGTCAAACAGCCCGATATGAGTATGTGCGTCAACAAGCCCTGGCATAACATAATAACTCGATGCATCTATAATCTTTGCCCCGTCATCATCAAGGGAATCCGCTATCGCTTTAATCTTACCGTCCTCGATAAGGATATCCCCTTTCCGATAGTCTTCGTCTTCGGCCATCGTACACAGTATTCCATTCTTAATCAAGATACGCTCCATCAGAAAATCACCTCCCCATTTATGATGCTGTGGCGCACCCGCGCCGCATATGAAGTGACAGGATGTGCCGTAAATACAGAGATGTCCGCATCCTTCCCTTCCTCCAATGTCCCAAGCCTATCATCGACTCCAAGCATTTTTGCCGGATTCGCAGTCATCATCTTGACAATCTCCTCCGCCGGAACTCCGGCACGGTAGACCTCAATCGCATTCCACAAGAATACCTCACGCCCTTCCGAACTTCCTCCGTTTGTGTTTGAAAAGGCGATTAGGTTTCCGTTGTCCACCAATTCCCGTATACGAGAAATATCCATCCTATTCTTGGCAATCTGAGACATATTATTGATATTGCCCAGAATCAAACCTGCTTTGCTCCTCTTCATCTCCTCGATACAGTCAGAGAAACAAAAGGCCTCCGTAAGGCACATCTGTATCTTCTCCTCCGCAAACATATGAAGAATCCCGTCAATTTCTCCTTTTGTATTTGCAGCGACAAAGACCGGCATTTTCTTTTCCTCAAAAACATCACAGATTACCTGCTGTGCCGTACTTCTTTCTTCTGGCCCAGTCGTCTTTGCCCCACGGATTGCTTCTTTCATGAGATAGAAAATCCCCATTCTTGTCTTGGGAATCTGCTTCCGCTCCCCATATGTCCTCTTCACATCTTCTGTGACACTACACTTTAAGGCGGCGCCGTCCTTTACCGTCCGTTCACTCATCTTAGCAGGAGCCGTTTTATAGACCGCAATCTGCCCACCCATGACATTGGTATTTCCCGGGGTGAGCCCGACGGCAGTGATTCCACTTTTATAGAATTCTTGGGCATTCACCTCGTCAGGATCGATGCTGTACCGGATATTCATCTCCGGTGTAATTGGATTGGTAGCTTCGTTATGATCCATATATCTGCCCGGAATACCCATGGCGCCGATAACGGAATGGGGATCAATAAATCCAGGGAATACATGACATCCCGTCACATTGATTACCTCGGCTCCTTCTTCGCTTAGCTGTTCGCCAATCTTTTTAATCTTCCCTCCCTCTGTCAGAATGTCCATCTGCTTCGGGATACTTCCGTCACCGGCATGAAGGATGCCGTTTTTTATTAAATACATTTTTCCCCTCCATATACAAAGGCAATCTTTACGATTGCCTTCGTTTTTACTGCTGTTTACTTGTCGACAGACACGTTTGACCAGTCTGTGTTGCCATTTGTTGAGATATAGTAGCCATTCACATACTTTTTGATGAAGCTTGAAGATTTCAACTGATATACCGGTGAGAGCACAGCATTCTTAACAAGCAGCTCTTCTGCCTGAAGATAAATGTCTGCCAGCTTCTGCTGATCCGTTTCCATCTTAGCCTGATTCAAAAGCTCTGTGAATTTCTTTCCGTCGTCATTCTTCCATCCAGTCTTATTTGCATTAAAATATCCCTGCTCCGGTTCAAAAATAGACATGAGTCCGCTCGGCTCGTTATAGTATGGTCCCCAGCCTGACTGTGCGATTTCATAGTCTCCTTCTTCAATCTTATCCCACATGATATTCCACTCCATCATGTCTATCTGGATATTAATGCCAAGAGTCTCCTCCCATGACTGCTTCATGTACTCTCCGATTTTCTTAGAAAGCTCATCCGTTCCACGGGTCGCATAACGCAGAGTTACTTTTGACGTATCCGTATCTTTACCGAGCTCTGCCAAGCCTTCTTCAAAAAGTTTCTTCGGATCTGGATTTTCATCCTTGAGTGTCTTGACAAATTGATTCTTTCCGTCGACCAATTCCACGTATGTCTTGTCGCCTACCATGGTTGTATCTGGAATCATGGCCTCGTTTACAACGGCATTGCCGTTAAAAATAGTTTCCACAAAATTCTCACGATCAAAACCAATTGTTAATGCCTGACGGATTTTTGTATTCTGCAGATATTCATTTCCTAAATTGAACATATAGAATTCTGTGTTACTTGCCGGAACTGAAAATGTTTCAGAGTCTCCTGCCGCCTCAATCTGTTTTGCCCAGTTGTCGTCCTGCGTCCCGGTAAGGTCTAATTCGCCATTCAAGTATGCCTGAACTGCAGTTGCATTATCCTGAATAACCTTATAGTTAATTTTATCTAATTTAGTATTTTCAGCATTCCAGAAATTTTCGTTCTTCTTCAGAACCATCTCCGTATTCTGGTTCCAGCTCTCTACTACAAACGGACCACTGTAAAGTGTCTTTTCCGGACTGACTCCATAATCCTTTCCCCATTCTTCGTACTTATCCTGACGTACCGGATACAAGCTGCATATAAGTTCTGGGAAATAAGCCGCCGGGTGAATAATTTTAATTTCTAATGTAGAATCGTCTATTGCCTTCACGCCGATTGCCTGCGGATCTCCTCCGTTATAAAGCGCTTCCGTGAACCCTTCAATCATTCCGTCATACAGCCATGCATTGGTAGCCGCCACTGCAGGATCCGCCATCAGTTTCAGCGTATACTCAAAATCTTTAGCCGTTAACGGTACTCCGTCATTCCATTTGGCTTCCTTGCGAATCTTAAAGGTATAAGTCATTCCGTCTTCACTTACCTCAAAACTCTCTGCGCTCGCAGGCCCAACTTCATTGGTATTGTTCTCTGCCGTCCGGTTTCTGAGAAGCGGTTCCTGCACCATGCCATGCGCGGCATTATCCGGCGCCGTCGTATTTAATATGGGATTCAGGCCTACTACAACAGAGTTGTATGAATAGTTAAGTACCTGTTCGCCTCCCTTTCCACTTTTACCGCCCTCTGACTTTCCACTGTCCTTTCCTCCGCAAGCCGTAAGTGAACCCGTCACCATAACAGCCGCCATCAACACTGCAAGAATTCTTGTTCTTCCTTTCATATGCGTCCTCCTTCTTCTATATTAACGGTTCCCTACCGCCAATATGCTCTGTCGTCTCTTACTCTCCAATTTCCTCAACCCGATGACACGCCACAAAATGTTCCGGTTCAACCTCCCGAAGTCCGGGTGTTTCATGTGTACATGCCTCTGTGGCATATTTGCATCTCGCCGCAAACCGGCAGCCCGGTTTTGGATTGATGGGGCTTGGTATCTCGCCCTCCAGCGGAATTCTCCTTTTCTGCTTCTCTTCCTTAGGATCCGGTATAGGAATCGAAGACATCAACGCCTTCGTGTACGGGTGAAGTGGTCTGTCATACAGCACATCACTGGTCGCGAATTCTACCATATTTCCCAGATACATAACTCCTACACGGTCTGAAATATGCTTCACCATGGATAAATCATGGGCAATAAAGAGATAAGTCAGATTCTTCTTCTCCTGAAGTTCAATCAATAGATTGACCACCTGCGCTTGGATGGAAACATCCAGCGCGGAGATTGGTTCATCACACACGATGAACTCCGGCTCTATCGCCAGCGCCCGTGCGATTCCGATACGCTGCCGCTGCCCGCCTGAAAATTCATGGGGAAATCTCAAAGAATGCTCTTTATTAAGACCGACCAAATCAAGAAGCTCCAGTATTTTTTCCTTCCGCTCCTCCCCCTTATATAATCCGTGAATATCAATCCCTTCCCCGATGATATCCGCCACCGTCATACGTGGATTCAGGGAAGAGTACGGATCCTGAAAGATAATTTGCGCCCGTCTTGTAAATTCTTTCTTCTCCTTCTTATTCAGCCCATGGATATCAACACCGTCAAAAAACACTTGGCCTCCGGTGGCCGGATAGAGACCCATGACTGTCTTCCCGCATGTAGTTTTGCCGCATCCCGACTCACCTACAAGTCCCAGTGTCTCGCCTTTATAAATCTTAAAATTTACCCCGTCTACCGCTTTGAGTATTTGTTTTTTACCCACTTTGAAATACTTTTTCAAATCTCTTACTTCAATCAACGTCTGTTTTTCAGCCATCTTATCTGTTCCCCCTTACCATATTCTCAGGGAGGCCGCTGTGGTCTGCCTTCGGATGATGCAGCCAGCAGGAACACTCCTGCGTCTCGCTGAACTTCACTGTCTCCGGGTACTTATTTCTGCATATACGCATCCCGTACTCACATCTCGGCGCAAACGCACATCCTGTGGGGGGATGAATCAAATCTGGAGGGGTACCCTTAAGTGAATATAAGGTTTCCTTGTTGTTTGTATGTATTTTGGGTACTGAACTTAAAAGAGCCCTCGTATACGGATGTGTGGACTGATAGAAAATTTCATCCACGCTTCCCCTCTCTACAATCTTCCCTGCATACATGACCTGAATCCGGTCCGCCACGCTGGCGACCACCCCTAAATCATGAGTGACAAGAATCACCGCCATGTTAAGCTCCTTCTGCAATTCCCCGATCAAGTCCATTATCTGCGCCTGAATCGTCACATCGAGGGCTGTCGTCGGTTCATCCGCAATCAGTATCTCCGGCCTGCACGCAAGCGCCACCGCAATCATAGCTCTCTGGCGCATCCCACCGGAAAATTCAAAGGGATATTGCTTCAACCTCTGCGCAGCATTCGGAATCTTTACCATCTCCAGCATCTCAAGCGCTTTTTTCAGAGCATCTGCTTTACTTATTTCATTGTGTATTAAAATACTCTCCGCAATCTGTTCACCTATTCTCATGGTCGGGTTGAGAGATGTCATCGGATCCTGAAAAATCATGGATATTTTGCTCCCTCTGATCGCGGTCATCTCATTTTCTGATTTCTTCAGAAGATCCTCTCCGTTAAAAAGTATCTCCGCACCTTCTGAGCCGCCAATCTCTGTCTGCTCCATAGGAAGCAGTCCCATAATAGCCTTAGATGTAACGGTCTTTCCACATCCAGACTCTCCAACAATGGCCAGCGTCTCTCCTTTGTTAAGATAAAAATCCACTCCACGCACAGCATGGGATGTTCCCGCATAGGTGTGGAACGAAACGCTCAGATTCCGAACCTCTAATATCTTTTCATCCATTCTTTCGTCCTCCTATTTCCTAAGCTTCGGGTCTAATGCGTCCGATAATCCGTCTCCAATCAAGTGGAAGGAGAGAATCGTAAGTACAATCATAACGCAGGGGAAAAACAATTGGTGCGGATAAAACATCAGCTGCATCTGTCCGGAAGAAGCCAAGGCTCCCCAGCTCGTCTCCGGCGGCCTTACCCCCAGTCCTATATAACTCAAAAATGCCTCACTGAATATAAATCCGGGAACTGCCATCGTGATATCTACCATGATAATTCCCATCGTGTTCGGCAACAGGTGTTTTAAAATAATACGTCCGGTGGAAGCTCCCAGCGCTCTCGCCGCCTGTACATAATCCTGCTCCTTGAGCTGAAGAATCTGGCCACGCACCATACGGGTGGTCCCCACCCAGGCCGTAAGGCTCATGGCAAAAATCAGGGAAAAGGTACTCCTTCCCAGTACAACGGACAAAATAACTACTACGATCAAGTAAGGCAGATTCCCCAGGAATTCACAAAATCTCATAATAAGGTCATCCACCAGTCCCCCTTTCAAACCTGCGAGCGCCCCCAAGAGAGAACCGATGACGAACATAACGAGTGTACAACACAGGCCGATGTATATGGACACACGGCCGCCCACACAGACGCGGGTAAACAAATCTCTTCCCATATCATCTGTGCCGAACCAGTGCTCCTTACTGGGCAGCTGATTCTTCATTCCAGATTCAATCTTTTGATAATTCTGCCCTGAGACCATCGGGCCCACAAACAGCAGAAGGACAACTAATATTAATAAGACAAGTCCAAATATAGCCAATTTGTTTGAACGGAATCTTCTCCACACGTCCGCCCAGTATGTAAGGGACTTTTCTCCAATGTCTTCTCCCGACAGCCCTTCGGTACCTATACGCTCGAACTGATCGTCTAGCTGGTCGTTCTCCTGCGGAAGAGTTCTTTTTTCTACCATCTCCATAATAAAACCCTCTCACCCTTTCTCTATTTGCTGCCTTTTGCGACACGAATTCTCGGATCCACAATCCCGTACAAAATATCTACAAGTATCAACGCTCCTACAAACAACATAGCAAAGAAAATCGTCAGCCCGATGATCATCGTATAATCATTGTCAGAAACGGCTTTAACATAATAAAATCCAAGTCCCGGAATGGCGAACATCTTCTCTATTACGAATGATCCGGCAAAGATTCCCGATAACGCCGGTCCCACCATCGTAACAATCGGTATCAAAGAATTTCGCAGAACGTGTTTGCGCAATGTCCTGCGGCTCGTACATCCCTTCGCCTTAGCTGTCACAATATAATCCTCTCCGATTACCCCAAGTGTGCTGCTACGCATATATTTTGTGTAGGAGGCAATTCCACCCAGTGCGTATGCCGCTACAGGTAATACATAATTCGTCCACTGTCCCCACCCGAACACAGGAACAAGTTTCCACTTAAAGGCAAGAAAATATTGCAGCACTGCCGCGAACACAAAGCTCGGCACACAGATTGCCAGTACCACCAGCACCCGGATTACATGATCCGCCGCCTTACCTCTTTTCAGAGCTGACACAAGTCCAAGCGAAAGACCGATAGATACCTGAAATACAAGCGCAATCAACCCTATTTTAGCCGATACCATTGTGTTTTCTTTGATAACATCATTTGCAGTCTTCCCCGTGTAGATAATGGATTCTCCAAAATCCCCCTTTGTAACCAGATTTTTCATGTAGAGGGCATACCTCTGGAACAATGGCTTATCGAGTCCATACTTGGCACTGATTATTTCCTGTGCCTGTTCCGGCATCTGGCCTACTTTCGCTGCTATGGGATCTCCCGGCGCACCTGCGACAAGAAAAAATGTGGCCGTAGCAATCAGAAACAGGGTCAGTATTCCAAACGCCAACCTCTTCCCCAAAAATTTGAGCATTCTCTCTTCCTCCTTCGTTTTCTTTAATTGCTCTGGGATTGTTCCTTTATGTACAACGTCTCCGGAACAACCATATAATGTTCGCTAACAGCTTCTACTACCTTATCTACACCTGCATCCTTTTTCAAAAGATCCAGTATATACTGGTGATTGATTGCCAAATAATCATATGGCATCAGCTCTTCGGTATTCATCGTGTAATAAGTCGCCGCATTAGCACCTCCCAATGATTTCCACATCTGATACAATTTTTCACAGCCTGCCTCTTCTACCATTGCATCATGGAATCTTTCGTCCGCTTCAACAATATCGAACAACGATTTCTTTTCTGCCGCCTCTGCTATGTCATCGACTGCCTTCTGGAGCTTATTAATTCCTGCCGTGCTCATCCTTGCCGAATAAATCTTAACCGCCAGCCCTTCTAACGTAGAACGTATTAAATAAAGTTCCTGCATGTCACGGTGGGACAGCAGCCTTACCACACATCCCTTGTGAGCCTCATAAGTAATCAGCCCTTCCTCTTCTATCTGCCTAAGCGCCTCACGGATAGGGCCTCTGCTTACCTGAAGCATCTCCGACACATCGGCCTCCACGATTCGTTCTCCCGGTTTGATTTCGCCAGAGAATATTTTCTTCCTGAGCACTTCTACGACCTGCTCTCTGATTGTTGTTTTCACTATCGCCGGTTTCTTTCTTTTTTCCATAAATTGGTCTCCTGTCTGTCTTTCATTGAGCACTTTCACTAATTAAAGTATATCAATATGATTGTTGATTGTCAATTGTCAACAATTTACAATTATTACCATTCTACTGCGCACACATTTAATAAGAAGAAAAAAATACGCCAACTGTCATTTTAACAGTTGACGTATTTTGTGTTGTTCACCTTTACTCTTATAACTCGAGGCTATACCATGCACTCATGCATTTCCTCTTCTTCGATTCCCACACTCTGCATCACTTTTTTGAGTGCATCTCTGCACTCTAAATCCGCGCACCACGAAAGTCCGCAGCCGGCAGATATGGCCCTCGGCACGGGTATCAGTCTCCCCGATGCCCCTTGTTCTTTACACGCTTTCTCCATCGCCATAGCATCCGCCGTGGTGTGAAATGTTACTATCAGTTTTAACTCTTTCTTTCTCATTATTCAATCACAATTTCAAATTCAGAGCCCTTCTCCGTCGAGGTCGCCTTTTTTCCGTGGTCTTTCGCATATTTTTCCACATTCGTCTTCTGGTGCGGCTCGCTGACCAGCACTTTAATCGGTCCGTCCGTCTCCTTCAACGCTGCTGCCGTCATCATAAGCGGTTCTGGACAGGAAAGTCCTCTTGCATCTACTTCCTTCATGTTATTTACCTTCTTTCCTAAAATACCACAAACGCAGAAAAGGAAGCGGCGCACAGCGCCATTTACTTTTCAAGTGGTGGCTTTCCGGTATAATAATTATACCATAATTTTTATGTAATATCCACGCAATCCTCTATCCTTGTCTTACTTCGCCGCTTCTCTCTTGTTCGTAAATGCGATGACAAAGCAGACAACGATGCAGATGATTACGGCTACTTTTCCGTTCGGTGTCGCCGCTCCCATCACCAATTCCTGTGTCTCTGCGTTCATGGCTGTTCCGCTGGACGCAAGTCCCAGATTATGGCACAGCGCCGCTCCAAAGAAGAGTCCCAGCACAGTCACTGCCGCGTCTGATGAACCCTGTCCGGCCAGAACAAGCTGGCGCAGAGGGCATCCTCCGGCCAATACCGCTGCAAACCCAACAGCATACATACCAAGAATATTCCAAAGATGCTGGGAATGAGCGATGATTCCCGGTGTGTTAAAGCCTACTACAAACTTTCCGGTCGCGATGTTGAAGATCAACATGACAACAAACAAGCCTCCGATTACGGTAAGCAGATCAAAGTTTTTCATCAATACAACGTCACGGATGCTTCCCGCGAAGCACATCCTTGATTTCTGCGCGAAAATACCAAAAATGAGTCCTCCCAGCAATGCGATGATAATTGGCGCATGTACGCTTCCCGGTCCGGCCTCGCTGGATTTCAGCAGAGTAGTGCATACCGCCAGAATTAAAATGCCTGCCATAAGAATCGGAAGTATTGTCCCGTTGGTCTTATTCGTCTCATGCGCCCTGCCAAGGCTGAAGCCTTTTTTCAGCGCAAACGCCCCGGTAGCTACACCAAGAATAAATCCAATCAACGCCACATATGCATTCAAATCTCCGGCCGCCATACGCAGAATCATACGCAGCGGGCATCCTAAGAATACCAGTGAGCCAATCATGATGACGATTCCCAGTATAAAACGTATCATCGGCGAGGAGCCTGCCGTTGAACGGTATTCCTTGGTTGCCACCGAAATCACAAATGAGCCTAAAATGATGCCGATGATTTCCGGCCTTGCGTACTGCACTACCTCTGCCTGATGCATGCCCAGCGCTCCTGCCGTGTCACGCACGAAACAGGCGATGCAGATTGCCATGTTGGCCGGATTGCCGAAATATGCCAGCGCCGCCGCCACAAGGCCGCACACCGCGCCCGCAATGGCCAGTTTTTTCTTTGAGTCTGATAAATTCATGTCTGTCCCTCCTACAACTTTCTCTCTTGCCGCGGACAATTATTCTTCTTCCGCAAGTTCCTTCACCGCGCGAATGGCGGTGTCAATTTCCTCTTCTGTGTTAAAATGCGAAAAGCTGAATCTCACGGCCCCCTGCTCTACCGTTCCAAGAGCCTCGTGCATCAACGGCGCACAGTGCGCACCCGGACGGGTAGATATATCATATGTCATAAGCAGCTCATCGCTGACTTCAGAAGAGTCGTAATCACGGATATTTAATGTCACAATAGGGCATCGCTCTTTTCCGGAAAAGTCCCCGTAGACCTTTACTCCCGGAATCGCCTTTACACCCTCATAAAATCTCCACATCAATGCCTGTTCACATGCGCGGATGCTGTCAATTCCTTCTTCTGCCAAGTATTCCAGCGCCGCGTGAAGCCCGGCAATACCATGGCCGTTCAAGGTTCCCGCCTCCAAGGCAGTGGGCATCTCGCTGGGATGGGTCTTACTGTAAGTCTGTACTCCGCTTCCCCCGCTTTTCAGCGGTCTGACCGCCAGCCCTTCCCGCACATACAGTCCCCCGGTCCCCTGCGGGCCCAGAAGTCCCTTGTGCCCGGTAAAGCACAAAATATCAATTCCATCCGCCTGCACATCGATGGGGAATACCCCCGCGGTCTGGGACGCATCCACAACAAAAAGAACCCCATGCCGGTGGGCAATCTCCCCCACCTTCCTGATGTCCACCAGATTCCCGGTAAGATTCGAGCCGTGAGTACAGACGACCGCCTTCGTGTTCTCACGTATTTCCTTCTCTATATCATCATAGTCTATCGTTCCCTGCGGATTGCTCTTCACAATGGAAAGCTCCACGCCTTTGTCCTGCATCTCATAGAGCGGGCGCAGCACAGAATTATGCTCCAGCATCGTAGTGACCGCGTGGTCTCCCGGCTCCAGAATCCCTTTGATTGCCGTGTTCAGGCTTTCCGTGGAATTACTTGTAAATACAATCTGCTTTGGATTCTCCGCATGAAAAAATCCCGCCAGCTTCTCCCTCGTATCGTATATTATTCTGGACGCTCCAAGAGAGGCCGCATGCGCGCCCCTTCCCGCATTTCCCATAGAGCAGAGCGCCTCTGCCACCGCTTTTGCAACCGACTCCGGCTTGTGCATGGTGGTTGCCGCATTATCCATATAAATCATAGTATCCCCTTCTGTCTTATCTTTATCGTTAAACATAGTTTTGTCAATTCATGGTAATTTAAGTATAACCATTTCCAGAAAATGAGTCTAATCGAAAAGAACAATAGAAAATCTTATTTATAGATTTTCTCAATAAGTGACAGCATTAGAAAGGAGGGTGTGCTTGACACCCTCCTTTGTTAGAACGTAGTTAAGACCAGTTTATTAATCTTACCGTCTGCCACCTCAGCCCTGCCTTCCAGTTTTTGCTCACTTCCGTCAACATCCAATATGACCTGAAATTTGTAATAATCATTGTCCTTTTCTATATTAGTTTCCAATACCTCACATGTTTCACATTCAGAATGTAAGCCGGAAATATAAGAAAATATCTTTTGTTCAAAATTTTCTAATCCATGGGCATCCAGATATTTTCCGTACACCTTTGAAAATTCTGCCTCTGCCTTTTCTGCTTTTTCGAGAGATTCTTTTTGTGTTTTTTCATCCACTCCCTCACCTATAATGGTCGCAGATTCCATAAGCAGCTCATTCAGTTTGATGTTTTCTTCGGATTTTGTCAACGCAGTATTCAGAAATTCTTTTATCATTTTTTCGTCCTTATCCTTTGGACGAAGGAAAACAAACGCGGCACAGACAATCACGCACACTGCTATCACTAGATATATCCACTTTTTATTTTTCATACTCATCTCCTCCGTTTTATCTCACAGGGGCGCCGTACATATCCCGCACTAATTTCAAAAACCGTTGTGCAGACGGTGAAAGTTGGAAATTTTTATTGTATACCAGATTGAGATTCCTGCTTTTATTTTCAGACGGCATAGGGAATTCCAGTACGCTTCCCGCCTTGATTTCCTCCAATGCCGCAAGCTTGGATATCACGGTAATACCAATGCCGGTTTTCACCGACTTTTTAATCGCCTCGGTGCTCTCCATGCTGGCCACCACGTTCAATCCGTCCACAGTGAGGCCGCAGTTTTTCAGCAGCTTCTCTGCCTCTTTCCTTGTACCCGAACCCTCTTCACGCATGATGATCGGCTCCTCGGTCATCCACAAAAGTGAATTCTCCTGCGAGAGAATCTTTTGGTATCTCTCTGTATTTGGCATGAGAACAACCAATTCATCCTGATAAAAAGGCACGTATTTGCAGTGTTTCTTGTCGAGAACCGTACCGGTGAACCCGATTTCCACCATATGGGACGCAACCTTATCCACCACTTGCTGGCTGTCCGCCTCCAGCATCTTAAACTGTTCCCCCGGATACTGCCTGCTGAATCTGGCTAGTATCTCAGGAAGTATGTACTGCGCCGGAATGGTGGACGCCGCTATGGTAATGCATTTCACATCTTTCTTTCCGTTCTCAAGAAAGACGTCTACAATCTTTTCCTCCAACTCAATCATCTGCTTTGCGTATTCATACAACAGTCTGCCGTCCTCAGACAGATTGACTTCTTTTGTGTTTCTCACAAACAGCCTGACATTCAGTTCCTTCTCCAGAGAGGATATATGCGCACTCACGGTGGGCTGTGTGAGATACAATTCTCTGGCCGCCTTGGAAAAGCTTCCGCCGTCTGCCACATATACAAATGCTTCCAGTTGTTTTAAATTCATAAGTAAGATACCCTTTCGCTCTCTGCTCCTGTCTTTTTGGTAACTTTGATACTATCCATGTATTCCAGAATGGGCTTTGCGCTCTTTCTGCTGGTAGAGAACATATCCCTTACCTGAGCGATGGTGATGACCGGCTCTGTCTTCAAATGGCCGGTAATTTTCTCTTTTGCCTGCTCCATAAGAGACGCCAATGTAAACATCTCCTCGTTAATCCGTATGACCCTGCCCTCGTCAATCATCATAAGCACCACATCTTCTGCGGTCTCCTTGGGAATCTTGCCCAGCTCAATTTCTGAGAATCTCACGAAATCATAAGACGCTCCGGTAAAGGCCTCCGTAAGCAGCTTCTCCGTCTTCAAGAAAAGCTCATCTCTAGGCACGGTAAATTCCGGCAGATAAAGATATTCTTCCCGCCGTCCGTAAACGCCCTCTTCCGCCATACGCTCTACATAAGCATCGAATACAATGGGCTTCACCTTCTTCAAAAAGGTGTTGTGAATCTCCGCCTTCTTCATACCATAGCGGTATGGGTGCAGCTTATGATAATCGCCCAGCTTCTCTAATATTTTCTGGCGTACCGCGAATTCGCTGTCCCTATGCCACAGATACACGTCCTTCTTCATCGGGAATTCATAGACAGTTCCGGCCGTCTTAAGCTCGTCCAGATATTCTGTCAGCTCTTCCGGCGAGTGGGCCATGATTTTCGCAAGCTCTGTGAGCGTCACCATGGTCTCTCCATGCTCTTTGATATTCAGCTCCATGACATCCGCCAGCGAGCCGGACTCTTTTCTTTGCAGCTCCTCGATGGAAGTCTCGTCGAACCGCTTCTTTCTCTTCGGATTCGGCTCCAGCACCACGCCTCCGCCGATGGTTTCCAGCGGGGAATAGAAACGTACGACAAATTTGTCCCCCCGTTTTAGGGCAATCTCTTCTTCCAGCCTGAGCTGCACAAGCCCGCTCTCTCCCGGCCCGATTTCTTCTTTGTCGAGCAGCACGGCACGGCATAGAATCTCACTTGTACCTGTATAAAAATGAAGCCGTTCGTGGTTGGTCACGATACGCATGGATGAATCCAGCACATTGAGCTTCACATCCAGAAGCTCGGTGTTTTTCATACTGTTCTTCGGCGCCAGAACACAGCCTCGCTTGATTTCCTTTTTCTTTACGTTGGACAGGTTGATAGCCACCCTCTGTCCGGCATAACACACGTCCTGACTCTGCCCGTGCACTTGTATACTGCGGATTTTGCACTCTTTCCCGATAGGGTACATCTCCAGTACATCTTCCTTGGTAATCTTGCCGGAAATCAAAGTACCGGTAATGATTGTCCCAAATCCGGACAGTGTAAACACGCGGTCAATGGGGAGACGGGGTATGGTCTGGATGTCCTTTTCTTCCAGTTCATCCCTTGTCAGCCGTTCAATGGTATCCTTCAGTTCGTCCAGCCCCTGCCCCGTGGCGGCAGACACCTTGACTACCGGCGCGTTTTCCAAAAAGGTTCCCTTCAGCTCGTCCTGCACTTCTTCTTCCACAAGCTCCAGCCACTCTTCGTCCACCAAATCGCACTTGTTGAGGACGAGGATACTCTTTTCAATCCCCAGTATTCCGAGGATGTCCATATGCTCTCTTGTCTGCGGCATGATTCCCTCATCCGCCGCGACCACCAGCATAACGAGGTCCATACCTACCACACCAGCCACCATATTGTTGATGAACTTTTCATGTCCCGGCACATCGATGATTCCTACCCTGTCCCCGCTCTTCAAATCAAAATAGGTAAAACCGAGGTCGATGGTGATTCCCCGTCTCTGCTCTTCTTCCCAGCGGTCGGTGTTGCGTCCTGTCAGCGCCTTGATCAACGTTGTTTTTCCATGGTCTATATGACCTGCTGTTCCGATAATTATATTTTTCATAAGCTAAAATCTTCCTTTTATATTTGCTGTATCAGGCAGGTTTCTTCGCATACTTCCAATTCCTTCAACATATCTGCGGCCATGCGGAACCATCTGGATTCCACCGTCCTCACATCCAGATAGATGGTGTCGTTGGCCGTCCTCGGAATCATCGGAACCGGCAGGTGGCGCATCCGCTCCTCCAGCTCTGCCACACTGATTTTCTCCGGCTTCAGTGTGACCGCCATACTCCGAATCCGCTCCAACGGAAGAGAGCCTCCTCCAATCTGGGACTCGCATTCTTCCAAGCCGATTTCCGCAGCGATACCTGCATTTTTCAAAATTCTCCGGAAAGAACGCGCCCGCTTTTCTACCTCTTCAAATGGCTCGGTGATCATACGCAGTACCGGAATATTTTCTATGGCCTTTTCCTCCGACAGATACTCCATCAGTACGAGTTCCAGCGCCGCCGCCGTAAACTTATCAATTCTCAGCGCGCGTGTCAGCTGGTTCTTCTTCATCTGGTCAATATATTTTTTCTTTCCGATGATGATGCCCGCCTGCGGCCCGCCCAGCAGTTTGTCCCCGCTGAAGCAGACAACATCCGCACCTTTTTCAATAGAATTCTGCACCGTCGGCTCATAAGTAATTCCGTATTTGCTCAAGTCGATCAGCACACCGCTTCCTAAATCCTCGATAATAGGAATCTCATGCTCCTTGGCAAGTGGCACTAAATCGTCTATCGTGACTGTATCCGTAAACCCTACAATCCGATAGTTGCTTGTGTGTACCTTCAGAAGTGCTTTTGTCTCCTCCGTGATAGCCTCTTCATAATCAGCATAGTGCGTCTTATTGGTAGTGCCCACTTCAACAAGGGAGGCGCCGCTTTGCTCCATCACATCGGGTATACGGAACTTGCCGCCAATTTCCACCAGCTCCCCGCGTGATACAATGACTTCGCCCCCTTTTGCCATGGAGCTTAAGATGAGCATGACAGCCGCCGCGTTGTTGTTTACCGCCATGGCCGCCTCTGCCCCGGTTATTTTACAGAGCAGCTCTTCAAAATGAGAGTACCGTTCTCCTCGCTTTCCCGCCTCCAGATTATATTCCAGATTAGAGTAACCGCTCACCAGCCCCATCAGGCGCTTCATATGTTCCTGACTTATGGGCGCTCGTCCAAGATTGGTGTGAAGTATGGTTCCCGTTCCGTTGATTACCATCTTCATATTCGGCGTGTGCATCTTTGCCGCCCGCAGCTCTATGCGGCTCACCAAAAGCGCAATCTGCTGCTTCGCTTTCTCCTCATCCTCACAGGTTCCGATAAATGCCCGCAGATGGCCGAGCTCCTCTCGGATGGCTTCCATCACCGAATCCCTGCCATAATGTTCAATCATTTCCTGAACCGCTTCCTCTTCCAGAAGGATATCCACCTTTGGAATGCTGCGGTATAATAAATTCTTATTCATTTTCATCCTCTTAAAATTCTTCATTTTCCCGTACTATCAGCGCATACAGGTATATCCGCCTGCTTATGGATGCAGGCGGATTAATTTGTCACTCTTTGGGGACACATATCCAATTATCGAAACTTTCGTGTCCAATTCTTTCTTTTCAAATGCTTCCATGACCGCCGGTGCGCACTGTGCAGGCACGGACAACAGCAGTCCGCCCGAAGTCTGCGGGTCGTAGAGCAGGTCTATAAAATGCTCCTCCACGCCGCCCATGTCTACCTTGTCTTCTGAGTAGCCTCTGTTCTTGTAAGCCCCCGCAGGAACCAGCCCCATCTTTGCGTAGGCGGCAGCCTTCTCAAGATAGGCAATATCATTTACCTTCAACTCAAAGGTCACCTCGCTGGCCTCCGCCATTTCGACGCAGTGTCCGAGAAGTCCAAAACCGGTTATGTCGGTGCAGGCATTTACTTCAAAATCGTCCACCACTTCTTTTGCTTTTTTATTCAACGAGGCCATCACGGTGGTCGCTTCTTTTATCGCCGCCTCGGAGGCCATCTCGGCCTTCACCGCCGTATTTACAATACCGGTTCCCACCTGTTTTGTGAGAATCAGTACATCCCCCGGCTTACAGCCATAATTCTTAAATATCTTATCCGGGTGAACAAAACCGGAGACGCACAACCCGTATTTCGGCTCGTCATCCTGCACGGAATGTCCGCCCACAAGAACTGCTCCCGCCTCTTTCACTTTATCTGCGCCCCCCGCCAGAATCTCTCCCAGTATAGAAGGATCCAGACAGTTGGGAAATCCGACAATATTAAGTGCAATCTTAGGCTCTCCTCCCATGGCGTACACATCGCTCAGGGAATTGGCCGCCGCTATCTGACCAAACATATAGGGGTCATCGACAATTGGAGTGAAGAAGTCGACTGTCTGAATCATAGCGATATCGTCGGTCACTTTATAGATTGCGGCATCATCGGAAGTCTCGATTCCAACCAGAAGGTTGTCATCCTCGAACTTCGGTAACTTACCCAGCACCTGGGCAAGGGTCTCAGGACCTATTTTGGCCGCTCACCCCGAAGTCTTTGACATTTGGGTCAGCTTTATGTCTTTCTTTGTACTCATCTCGCTTACTCCTGTTGATTTATTTTATGGACGGATAATCTTGTCTGCCTGTGCCATCGTCTCCACGATACTGTACATATTGGTGACAGCGCCTACTGCCAGCTTGTCCTTCAGCTGGTAATAGTCGAGGCAAGTTCCACAGGTGAGAATCTCAACCCCCTGTGCTTCCATCTCTTTTAAGTCTTTGAGTGAATCGGAGCCCTCGGTCGTAAGCGTGGCCCCGCCATTGTAGAACAGGATTGCTTTTGGCAGTGTATCAAGCTGGCTTACAGCGTAGATAAAGCCTTTTATCAATACCTTGCCCAGTTCCTCATTCCCTTCTCCCATGCGGTCTGAAGCGATGACAACTACGGTATTATTGCCCGCCGGCGCGCATGCGCACGCCTCTTCCTCCGCCTCTGCCGTAGTCACGCCTCCCTTTACAGAGATTACTACTTTGTATGCTTTTTCACCCGTCTGCTCGGAAGTTACTTCTCCTCCGGAAGCCGCAGCCATCTTGGAAACATTCTGTACGGCAATCTCGTTGTCCACCAGAACCTCTATGACCTCCGGTCCCGTCAAAGCCTGCATTGCTTTCTTGGTCTTAATCACCGGTGTAGGGCATGCATCTCCCATCGCATTAACTGTTATCATTTTCTTTTCCACCTTTCTGTCTTTTTCTTAAGTCAATTTCCCCTTGCCCGGATACGCCGGGCGCTTCTTCACTTATAGAAATATTCTATCACTGTTTTCGTGGAAGGTAAACAAAAATTTCCATTTCGTAACTATTAACCCTTTGTTTTTTGTTTTCGAAAATAGCTGCTTGCCAGAAAACAGCCGAATATAATGCCGTTTACAACCAGCAGCATGGCCACCTCTTGCCAGCCCAGCATCTGCTTCTGGTTCTCCGTATAGTTTTCTGCCAATGCCACCATATTATTGTTAAGGTAATGAATGATGACAGGCACCCATATATTTTCTGTTTTCATATAAGTATACGCCATGAAAATACCGAGGGTAACGCAGGTAATAATCTGGCCCGCCAGCGAAGTCACTCCATATTCAGGGGTACTGTAGTAGAAAAAATTGAGCGGAGAATGCCACACTCCCCACAACAGGCCTAAGAGAAGCACCCCTTTCACCAAGCCGAACCGTTTCTGCAGTAATGGCTGCAGATAGTACCGCCATCCGTATTCCTCTCCAAAAAAGGGAAGGAAAGCAACAAAAAAATTCACGAACAAGGAAAGCATATTAGCGAACGAAAAAACTCCTCCAAAGGAATCTTTTACATCCAGTATCTCACCCTGCAGTGCATAAATCAGAGCCAGACGCAGAACGTAGAGCACGATGAATAGTACAACGCAGAACACGGATGTATTCCCGTTCTTTTTATTAAGGCCGTATGCCCGCCTGCTTTCCCTGCCCGCCTCCAGCAAAATCATTAACCATGAGAGCAGGCTGCCGAGCATGAGTATACTATTCAATCCCGTCTTCCAACCGTCCGACGGAAGAAATATGCTCAATATAGCCGCTAAAATAACAATACCCGTAATGATAAGGTACGAGAGAAAGAATCGTTTGGGAAGCAATTTATCTCCCTTCCTTGTCAATAAATAGGCCACCATAACTCCCGCCGCCGGATAGAACATCTGAGCCAGCGGAATGATGCCGGTATCTATATTTCTCTTATAGCCATACCACAACAGTACCCCCATTATAAAAGTAACCCCATATGCGATGGCTGCAAAAATCATTAATTGCTTTTTCTCTGTACTAGTAAATTTGGGGTGTGTCTTATCAAATGTATTCATGCTTTTCCCTCCACCTTCTAATCATCTAATAACCTTTTGACCCTGATGTCTACGGATTTCTCCGCACTTCGTGCTCCCGAAATCCTAAAAACATTCGAAATCCGCCCTAATCGGGCTACTTTCTCATGTTTTACGGGTCCCAAAGTCATCCAATCGCATGCAAGCATGCATTGTATAACTTTTTGACCCTGACATCATCATATCTTGTTTTCTATGCTTTATCAACACTTATGCTGTTTTTCCCTTTTCTGCTTGTCCTTCCGGCGTTTGTCCGTTATACTAAGTATGCAATGTATGAAAAGTATTTAGGAAAGACTTTATGGAAAGGAAACTATAGATTATGTGGATAGCAGATGGATGGAAAGATTATGAGGTAATTGACGCTTCCAACGGCGAAAAATTGGAGCGCTGGGGGCAGTACCTTCTCGTGAGGCCGGACCCGCAGGTTATATGGGATACTCCGAAAACGGAAAAGGGATGGAAAAATAGAAACGCACACTACCACCGTAGCCAGAAAGGCGGAGGGGAATGGGAATTTTTTGATCTGCCCGAACAGTGGCAGATACACTACAAGAATCTTACCTTCAATCTCAAGCCTTTCAATTTCAAGCATACCGGGCTTTTCCCGGAACAGGCCGCAAACTGGGACTGGTTTTCGGAAAAAATCAAACAAGCTGGCAGGCCGATCAAGGTGCTGAATCTCTTCGCCTACACGGGGGGAGCCACACTGGCGGCAGCCGCAGCAGGCGCTAATGTCACCCACGTGGACGCCTCGAAAGGCATGGTGACATGGGCAAAGGAAAACGCCGCGTCCTCAGGACTTAAGGACGCTCCCATCAGATGGCTCGTAGACGACTGCGTCAAATTCGTAGAACGAGAAATACGCAGAGGCAACCATTACGATGCCATAATCATGGACCCACCCTCCTACGGGCGCGGACCCAAAGGAGAAATCTGGAAGATCGAAGAGGCAATTCATCCTTTGATCAAGCTGTGTACAAAAATATTATCCGATGACCCACTGTTTTTCCTGATTAATTCATATACGACCGGGCTGGCGCCCGCCGTATTGAGCTATATGCTCGCCACAGAACTAAAAAAATTCGGCGGCAGCGTTGACTCTCAGGAAATCGGGCTTCCGGTAAGCTCAAATGGGCTGGTTCTCCCCTGTGGGGCAAGCGGCCGGTGGATGAAATAGTCAAGGGGGACAGGTCCCAACGCGTTGGGACCTGTCCCCCTCTACAATTCACCGAATTGTTAGACTTCTCTAGTATATTTTTTCAGCCATTCTGTTTCTTCTTCGTTCAGATATGGTGAAACTTTTTCAAATACTGTCTTATGGTAGTCATTGAGCAGTTTCTTGTCTTCTGCTGTCATGATTTCCGGATTGATCGCATCCAAATCCATCGGGATAAATGTAATTGGCTCGAAGTACATGAACTGTCCGTATTCGTTCAGTTCTCCTTTTTGTGTAAGGAGCTCATTCTCGAGGCGGATACCATGGGAGCCTTCAATGTAAATTCCCGGTTCGTCTGTGATAATCATACCTTCTTCAAATGGAGTAATCTCTCCTGCCCGGAACTGCCAGCGGAATCCGGTCGGTCCTTCATGGATGTTGAGAAGATATCCTACACCATGGCCTGTTCCGTGATTGAAGTTTAAGTTTCTGTCCCAGAACGGCTTTCTTGCCAGCATATCAAGTGTCATTCCTGTTGTTCCGTAGAGGAATTTAGCACTTGCGAGCTGCAGGTTACTGATAGCGACCAGTGTAAAGTGATCCTTCATAATCTGAGGAACTTCACCCAGTGCGTATGTTCTTGTGACATCTGTTGAGCCTTCGTAGAAACCGGCTCCTGTGTCTGTCAGGAAGAGGTTTCCTTCCTTTAACTCTACATCTGTCTCAGGAGATGATGTGTAATGTACAATCGCTCCGTGTTCTCCAAAAGAAGAAATAGGCTCAAAGCTCGGGCGGATAAAGTTGCCCTGCTCTGCACGGAACTCATCCAGCTTTTCAGACGCGCTGATTTCTGTAATTGTCTCTTTTCCCACATTCTCCTTCAGCCACTTCATAAACTTAACATGTGCAACACTGTCTTTAATCTGTGCCTTACGGATATTTTCAATCTCAACTGAATTCTTCATTGCTTTGAATAAAACAGCCGGGTTTCTCTGCTCAACTTTCGCAACACCCTCCGGGATATTGTTGTACAGAGCATAGTTCAATTTGCCCGGATCGATGAGAAGTACTTCATCCTTGCATACGTTCTTGATATCTTCGTAAATATCGTTGTATGGATGAAGAACGATGCCGTCTTTCGCAAAATCAGCTTTGATTTCATCGCTTAATTTCGCTTCGTTGATGTATAAGTCTACCTTATCCATCTTGATGATTGCATAGGACAATACGAGCGGGAAGAATTCAATATCGTTTCCACGGATATTCAGTGTCCAGCAAATGTCATCCAATGTTGTAAGTACATGTGTGGTAGCACCGCATTTTTTCATCTCTTCACGGATACGTCCCAGCTTATCTGCAACTGCTTCTCCAGTATACTTAAGCTCCAGTGCAAATGCAGGTTCTTCGGAAAGAACCGGACGGTCTTCCCACACTTCGTCAATCAAATCATAATCGTATACAACCTTGCCGTTCTTTGCGGCAGCGATTGCTTCGTATCCCTGTCCTTCGCCCATTGCCACTACGCGTCCGTCAAATCCTAACGCTCCGCCTTCCGGCAATGCTTCTTCCAGATACGCTTCCAATGTAGGAACTCCCGGCTCTCCCATCTTCATCAGTTCCACGGTAGTTCCTTCCAGCTGTGCCGCTGCCTGAATAAAGTATCTTCCGTCTGTCCAGAGACGAGCCTCTGTCTTTGTGATAACTGCGGTTCCTGCGCTTCCAGAAAATCCTGTGATGAATTTTCTTGCTTTGAAATGTTCCCCAACATATTCACTCTGGTGGAAGTCGGCAGTCGGCACTACATATGCGTCGATTCCCTTCTCTTCCATCAGTGCACGCAGTTTCGCGAGTCTTTCTGGTATGTTCATGATAAAAACCTCCTTAAAATGTTTAGCGTTTTACTTATTTCCGCTCCGAACGCCCACTTCGCAAGCTCACTTGCTCAGTGACCGTTGCACTCACATGGATAATCATAAAGCTCCTTTTGACTGCTGGCAGTCAACGGTTCTTTTTGCTTATCCGCGTTCGTCGCTATACACACATTATACTCCAGTCTAGTGGGGAAAAGCAATTGTTTCTTGTGTAGTTTATATGAATTTGAGTGGTATTTCATCCTTTTTTTAGATGTTGTGCCCATGGGGTATACAAATGTATTTGTTCACAGTACAATCTTCTATTTTATCCGGTATATACGATGGAACTCCGCAACCTGCCTATTCAATACTGGCAATGCCTCCTCTGCCCCGCCTTCTCTTCCGTTGTATTTACTGAGTAAAAAGAATATGGGAGCATAAAAATTCATTGCCATGACTTCCGCGTCTGCATTAACAAAAATCCCTTCATCTATCATCGCCTCGAAAAGCGTCTTCTGGTACGCAATACTCTCTTCCATAAAAATCTTTCTGAATATCTCGTAAATATCAGGATTCTGATATTGTTCCATGGTTGCAAGCCTCCAGAATCTAGACAGGAAACTGTCCTGCAGATAAAAGAGAAACATCTTTCTGCTCAATTCCTGCAAGGTTTCTAACGTCACCTTCCCATAAAACTGGACCGCTTCATCAAGCAGCGACTCCTCCGGAAGACCAGCGTGTTCCGCAACTTGCGCCATTCTAGTACGCATTTCCACAACGATTGTATGAAATATCTCCCGTTTACTTTTGAAATGTTTGTACAGCGAACTATCTTTAATGCCTACGGCATCCGCTATATTCTTCACACTGGTTCCCTTAAATCCTTTTATAGAAAATAAGGTCAATGCTTCATCAATAATTCTCTCTTTTGTTGTCATTGCTTTCCTCCTCTCAACAAGGCCTTTACCTGTGCTTCCCTCTCATGGAGTACACATCCCCCAACATGTTCAGCCATAAGCACACCCTCACGTTTTAGTCTTAAAAACAACGGAGATTCAAGGGCCTCCTTAAGCGGTGTATTTGTCAGATTTGTATCCGAATAAGGTGAAAATGGACATGGCTCTGCACCACCATAGGGATTAATATGGAAGAATCCTCTCCCCGCCGCCAAACAGCCGCCTGAGGTTTTCTCGTCTCCTGGAAAAGCAAGGAACACCATCTCCTGCTCCCTTTCCCTGAGACATTTAAGACGTCTCATCATCAGTTCCCGGTCTATTTCATCTAGCGCCGACACGCTATCCGCATTTCCCATAGGCACATACTCCACAAAAATAACGCCTCCACATCCTTCGTTTTTCAAAAATTGAAGGAACTCCCCGCTCATAACTTCATCTATATTCTCCTTTTGGACAGTGATAGACACACCGAACAGAATCCCCTTTTTATGTAGACTGTCCATAGCTTCCCTAAGCCTTTGAAAGACACCCTTTCCCCGCCGCTTATCGGTTACCTCTTCACTTCCTTCCATACTGAGGATTGGTACTAAATTTCTGGCATGCAATAGAAGCTCTAAATACTCCTCATTTATCATTGTACCGTTGGTAAATACCGGAAACATAATCTTCTTCTGTTTGGCTGCGGCCTTAAGAATATCCTGCCTCACAAAAGGTTCCCCACCTGCTAAAAGAATGAATGATATCCCCAGCTCTACAGCTTGGTTGAAAATATCCGCCCACTGCGCAGCAGATAGAAGCTTCGGCGAATTCCTATCGTCCCCGTCCTGACAGGTCTTGTTTGCTCTTGCATAACAACCTTGGCAGTGAAGATTGCACTGATTTGAAATACTGGCAATCAGGAAAGGTGGAATATGTCTGCCCTCTTTCTCTGCTTCGTCCCTCAATGCCGCCGCTTTTTTATTTGCCTTCGCATACTGAAAAACAAACTGGCTGGCATCAGGATTACGAAGGGATGTCCGCAAAATTCCTCTTACTATATTCTCAACGCCATTAGTTAAATACAACTCCAAATTGAATTCTTTCATAAGTTATCCCTCTCTTCTTTAGCTAGCATTCACTAGCTTCGTTTCATACATTTTAGCAAGTAAACGCTAGCCTGTCAACGCCCACTTTGCACATTTATGAAACAAAGTTTATAATAGACGAAACAAGTTAGGTAGTGTATATTATGAAAAGCTTATTGTATTATCAATACAGCCGCCATTGTGGAACATGATTGTGTGATAGAAGATTTTGTAAATATCTCTCCAAAAGCTGCTATGGCCGGTCATACAAAAATAGATGCAAAAACTTTCTTAGGAATTGGCAGCACCATTATTGACGATGTAAAAATCGGCAGAAGTGCAGTGATAGGGGCTGGGGCAGTCGTAATCAGAGATGTTCCGTCCGAAGCAACCGTTGTAGGTGTTCCTGCTAAAATAATAGAACAAAAATAACGGTGTTGCCCGGTATCAGAAAACTCCTCTGTGCCGGGCAACACCGCCCCTTCTCTGTCATATTTCAATCCTAAACATGCACATTTGTATTTCCTGAGGCGAGCACTTTATTCAGTGTGTTATAAAGCAATTCCGTATCGAACGGTTTCGCAATATGTGCATTCATCCCCGCCTCCAAAGCAGCCGCCACATCCTCCTGAAATGCGTCCGCGGTCATTGCTATGATAGGGATATCTTGAGCGTTGGCACAATCCGAGGCGCGTATAATTCTTGCTGCCTGATACCCATCCATGACAGGCATCTGAATATCCATCAAGATGACATCACATTCCCTCCCACGCTTATCCACAAAATAGTCTACAGCTTCCTTTCCATCTTGTGCACAATCGACCACGGCGCCGGCCATTTCAAGCAGGTCTACGGCAATTTCCAAGTTCAACACGTTGTCCTCCACAAGAAGAATCTTTTTTCCCTGCAGCAGGTTACCGGTACTAAAATGAGAATTATCCTGTGATGTTCTCTGTGGTTTCGTGGCCGTGAGAAGGGAATTATATAAAGAGGAGGCAAAAAAGGGTTTTGCAAGAAACAAATTAGCCCCCGCCTCCCACGCCTCTGCTTCTATACTACTGTAATCGTAAGCAGTTATAATGATAATCAAAGTGTCAGGCCCCACAATAGAACGAACCTGTCTCGTTGTCTCTATCCCATCCATATCCGGCATCCGCCAGTCGATCAGGCACACATCGTACTCTTCCTTTGTCTTATAAGTACGGCGGATCTCCTCTACCGCGTCTTTCCCGCTGAATACCTCTTTTGCTTTAATTCCCAAATTTTTCAGAAGCAGTGATGTATAGGCACAGTCATCCCTGTCATTATCGCTCACCAGCACACGAAGCGAATCCATAGACGGATAGTTCAGATATCTTTTCTTTTCAACAGACTCGAATGGAATCTCGACCGTAAATACCGTTCCCTTTCCCACCTTGCTTTTTACACTTATCGTTCCCTCCAGCAGGCTGACTAGATTTTTGGTAATCGGCATCCCAAGACCGGTCCCTCCGCTATTTATGCCTCTTTCGTGCTCCTGTTCAAAAGGTTCATACAAATGCTGGAGAAACTCCTCACTCATACCGCGCCCATTATCACTGACCGTAAATTCCAGCCACATTCGCTCCTTCCGGTCTGTAGTCTGTCTAACCTTTAAAGTTACGGCGCCGCCCTCCGGTGTAAATTTAACCGCGTTAGATAAAAGGTTAATCAATATCTGGCCCACACGCATCGAATCGCCGATTACTTCCTCCTCTTCCACCGCCTGTATGGTTTCCTTGAATTCTACCCCCTTAGCCGCTGCCTGAGGATAGATAATGGTCGTCACCGAATCCATAAGCTGCTGAAGACTGAACGCTTTATGGTCAACAGTCAATTTGCCCTCCTCGATTTTGGACATATCTAAAATATCATTGATAATAGAAAGCAAATGTTTAGATGAGTAACTAATTTTACTCAGGCAGTCCTCCACCCTTGCAGTGTCGCTGCTATGAACGGCGGCTATCGTCGTCATCCCTATGATTGCATTGAGCGGTGTCCGGATTTCATGGGACATTCTGGAGAGGAAATCTTTCTTTGCAGAATTGGCCTTCTGGGCGCTGGCAAGCGCGTCTCTAAGCTGCTGGGCCTGAGTTTCCAGCTTGGCCTGCATCTGCCGCAGCTCGGTCACATCGGTCACATCTATATATATCACTAAGTACACAGGGCAGCCGTCTACCCAGTCAATACAATCACCGTTGGCCTGCATCCACAATATGTTCCCTTCCTTGTTCTGCATTTTTGCAAGAAATTTAATGTGCTCCCCCTTTTCTATATTTGAAAACTGGGAAATAATAGCCTCTCTGTTCGCCTCCATGTTCAATTGAAAAATAGAATCCAAGGAGCCGCTTTTGTCCTTTAAGCCTAAAAATGAAGCAAACTGTTCATTGGCCTCTAAGAGCTTTATATGAAAGTGTTCTTTCACAAGATATTTGCCGACAAACCCCGGAATATTATTATAGGTAATGGATTGTGCTAAACGCATCTCCACCAAATCATTGACATCTGTAATCACCGTATAGGAGATTCTGCAGCCCTTTACTACATTTTGTGTGAAAAATCCATTCATCCGCACCCACCGGTGGGCTCCCCCTTTCACGGGCATCCTCGTGATGAGGGCATATTCCGAATGTCCCTCATTGACAGCTTCCACCACAGCAGTACTAATTTTTATCAGCTCTTCTTCATAGTGATGGTATTGATAATAGATATCGGGGCGGTTATGAAATAGTTCTTCATATTCTTCCTGCGGATAACCAATGAGCTGATAATAAAACTCATTCGCCCATATCATAGTAAAAGCATCATCCAGCAAATGTTTGCTGACGCTCACCTGCATAGACTTCATCAGCAGTCCATAGTCTTCCTCCAATTCACTCCCCGACTGTGTCATTTTGAACTCAATCTCCTGTTGTTCCATATCATTACTTCCTTCCAGCCTCTCTGTATAGCCCCACTGTGTTCATATACCAATTTATTTTACACAAAGTATACCAAATAGCTGACAAGATAGCAACTAGTGTTAAAAATTTTGCAAGCTGGAATCGGCGCCAAAACAATGCTATACTATACATAATTGAAGCTTTTTGGAGGATTTACATTTGAAAAAAGAATTTGAATTGAATCAGATTGTCTATAATATTATGGCTTTGCAGATAAGATTTGGAACATATAGATTCTCGGACCACCTTCCCACCATGGATGAGGCAGCAAAACTGCTTCTTGTATCCGTAGATACGGTGCGCTCCGCTTACCTGCAATTGAAAAAGAATGGTTACATCACGCTCACGAAAAAAAGCGGCGCCACCGTCAAGCTTAACTATAGCAACGAAGAAATCGAGCAGCATATTCAGATGTTTTTTTCCCAGCGCCGTAGCATAACAGCAGATGTGGGCCAAGCCTTCAGGCCTCTGCTTTGTCACGCCCTGTGGCTTTCTTTCAAGAACCTGTCACCGGATATGCTGGAAAAGGCAGAACAACTGGCTGTCTGCAGCGATATCCCGCCCCTCCACTCTATGCTTCACCATTTACAATATAATTACAGCACTTTAAAAAACGAACTATTCCTGCGCTTAGTCCTTCAAATATTCCAGTATTTTCAGGCCCCCTTTTTGAGCGTCCCGGAAAATATGAATTATTTCTCAGACAGGCCTAATCCGCTAATCAATATGATTGCCCTGTGCCGGAAAAAAGATTGGGTTTCTCTTTATACTGCCATCGAAGATTATCAAGACTATTTGTGTACTGCGTTCAATGACTTCTGTGACAGACGAATAAAATGCCAAGCCCCCGCTTCCACCGAAGGCTTTGTCTGGAGCACTTACCCCAAGCCTTCTCAGGTATGTTATACACTGGGAGTACGGATATTAGAAAGTATCAACGACGGCAGCTATTTCCCCAATGACTTTCTTCCTTCCCTTACACAGCTGTCGGACATATACCATGTTTCGGTCAGCACTGTCCGCAGAACCTTATCTCTGCTCAACAGTATGGGAATCGTAAGGACAATAGCCGGAGTAGGCACCCAAGTACTTACGCTTGAAGACAGCTATGAAATGTGTGACTTTACTTCCCCGGCCGTGGCAAGGCGCCTGTTCTCGTTCGAGCAGTGCCTTCAGCTCCTCGCACTTACCTGCCGCTCAGCTATCACAACTACTTGGGCAGAACTTGAACCGGAGGCTATCCACAAATGGAAAAAGGAAACAGCGCGGGCAAAAGAAACCCAGCGCTATAATATGACTGTATTCCGCTCCCTTGAGCTGGCCGCATTATACTCCCCTTCAGAGACTGTGCGTACCGTATATTCAGATACCATCCGGCAGCTTTTTTGGGGCTATCCGCTGCAGAACATGCATGGAAACGCTCATACGGTAAAAGCATTTTACATTCCATATATCTCTACTCTTGAGCATGATATAGACACCGGCAACGCAGAAGGATTTGCCTCCCATCTGGAGGAGCTCCTGTATTATGAGCTAAAAATTACCGCTGATTTTCTTGTGCAGAAAGGGATTTGCAGCGCCACCGACTTGTTCGTTCCGGATATCAAGTCCGACCGGCTTCCCTGACTGCTGCATTTTACCCTCTATCCCGCAGTTTTTGATTCATCTGCTCGGCAGTTTTATACTCCGCAAAATAACCGGCTCCCACCACGACCGCAAACACAGCGATGATACTTATTTCCATCGCCAGCACCATTTTCCAGCTGGAGAAGGAGAACCAATCGTACAGCGCTCCGCACCCCAGCACGACCACATTTACAAATATAAAATATAGAAGCATCCGTGCAAGCATACTTTTCTTAGATACCTCCCGCTCTGTGCCGCAGGGAATGAGAAAACTGCCCAGCGTACAGATGGCCGATACGCTCAGTATCTGCCAGAGTATGCTGACGCTCAGTACATCCTTTCCTCCCCAGAAAATTCCGATATAGACTGCAGTCACGCAGATAACTGCGGTCGTGATTCTGGTGAAAATGTCCAGCATGGTCTGCAGCCGTTTTATTATATTTTTCATCCGTTATTCCTCCTAAAGGCCAAGCTTCTCTTTCAGGCTGCCCACATATTGTCTGGAAATAATCACCTTTTCCCCGTTCTTCAAAAGAGCCTCGAACCGCCCGCCAAACGCAGGCGCCAGACTGTCTATTTTGTTGAGATTTAAGATGACCGCCTTCGCCACCCGCACGAAATCCCGCGCGGGAAGCAGTTCTTCCAGCTCATACAATTTATTTTTCGTCTCGTATACCTCTTTTTCACAGCAGGCAAAGACTTTTTGGTCCACCGACTCAAAATAATAGATTTCCTCCGGCTCAATCCGATGAATCTCACCGTCCCTATATACGTTCAGGCACATGCCGCCCTGTTTGAACTGCCTGAGCATCTTCATCAGTTCTTCGTCCAGCCGGCTGCACTTTACTATGATTTCATCCTCTTCTCCGGGCGCGGTATCTATAATCGTTATCTTCATGCTGCTCCCTTCTACCTGTCACTGATATTTTTTCTGCGGGCTGTCAGTATGACTGCCGTCAATGCTATCATACCACATATACCGAGAAATAGGAGTTGAAATCTGCTTCCCACATTACGTGTTCCCATCATAATATCGATTCCCATATACTCCCGGTAACCGCTGACGACCTCGCCCGGGAGCCCCTCAAATGTAGCGGCCAGCGCATCCTCGCAGCAGAGCTTTCTCATAAGGGACGTCCCGTGCAGTACGGGGATATATTTCAATACCTTTGCCACCCCTTCCGGAAGCGCCCCCATGGGAAGATAGATCGCGCCTACAAATCCCACCAGCGTTCCAACTACCGTTGCAACGCCGGACCACGCGCTGCTGCTTTTTATGAAAAGTGCGGCAAGATACATAATGACCGCGAATATCCCCGTATTCAGCAGTGTGTACAGCACAATCTGCGCCAAAGCCGCAAACGGCAGGACAGCCCCTCCGTCTGCCCGGATGTATACAAGAGACACGGTGAGCGTAAGCATGCAGAACACAGTACCAATGATAACTGCGGCCGCTACATAGGATACTGCGAGAAGTCCTTTGCTCACCGGCGCAGAGTAAAAACTTTCCAGCCGGTTCTCATTGCCATCGTCCACCATGATTCCGATTACAGACAAGGTGACTGTCACCGCATTTACCACCATGAGCCCGGCCAGCGTCCAGTACTGCACCAAATGCTCCGCATTTTCCAGATCCAGCGCTGCATCCCGGATTCCTCCGTATTTGACAAGCATATCCGTCACACTCTCCACATTCATACTTCCGAGGAATATCCCCATCAGCATCAGTACAATCAGCATCGACAAGAGCGAGAAGAACACTGCCGACCTGTCCCTCAGGAACACCATACAATTCCGTCTCGTCAAATTCAAAAATTTACGCATACTCCCGCTCCTTCCTAGTCGCGTTAAGAAAAACATCGTCCATCGTCCCCTGAATCACCTCGAACCCCTCAAGAAGCTCACGAACCTCTTCTACAATCGGCAGGGCGGACATCGTCTGCTCCAGAGGTATATATATCCGCTCCTCCTTCTTCTTAAACGCAATATTATGGCTGTCCAGAAACTCCAATATACCATTCAGCCCTTCTGCTTTCGGAATCAGGCTCAGTTTATCTTTAGCAAATTGCTCTTTCAAGGAAAACGGTGTCCCGTACTGTACCAGATGCCCACTGTCTATGATTGCGATATGGCTGGCCCGGGCGGCTTCTTCCATATAATGAGTCGTGAGAAAGACCGTCATATTCCACTCTTTCCTCAGGCTGTGAATCGTGCGCCACACGTTCTTTCTTGCCGCGGGATCAAGCCCTGTAGTCGGCTCATCCAGAAACAGAATATCTGGTGTATGCATCAAAGCTCTGGCAATCTCACAGCGCCGCTTTTGACCGCCGGACAATTTGCCGTAAGGCCGCCGGATAACGTCCCCCAGCTCTAGAATCTCACAGACATTGCGCAGATTCGTCAAAAGCTCCTTCTTATCTGTCTCATACAGGCTGCCCCGCAGCAACAGGTTCTCCCGAACCGTAAGCCTTTTATCTAGACAGTTGTTCTGGAATACCACCCCTATGCGCCGCTTAATCTCATCGTTATCTTTCCCCAGCTTCAGCCCGTCAATCTCAGCCACTCCGTCCGTGGGCGCCGAAAGCGTACAGAGCATATTGATCGTCGTCGACTTTCCCGCGCCGTTCACCCCCAGAAAACCAAAAAGCTCTCCCCTCTCCACTGTAAAGCTTATATCATCAACCGCCTTCACATCTTTAAAATACTTCTTCAGATGCTGGATTTTTATAACCTTCTCCATGTCATGCCCCTCCCGCTTCTTTTTCTGTACTATATTTCTTATGGCCAAAGATTGCAATAGGCATTTGGGTATGTTGCAAAATATGGGTACTAAGCTGTAAAAAATGGCAGGTCATTTTCTTATAAGGTTATCTTTTGTTTTTTTTAAGATATTTTATAAACATTTTTACTTGCCGACATATTTCCTTCACAAATCTTTTTTATAATAGGATTATCAAATAAAGAAGACAGTAGTTGTGCTTAACAACTTTCGAGAGTATGATTACTGGACTTCGCCTAAAAACAATTAAAATTTACATAGATTCTACTAAAAGAGCCGCTAAGAAAAGATTTTTATAATCTCATCTTATCGGCTCTTTGCTTCCCTTATTCTGCCACTGGAGAATAAGCTATCTGTTCGAACTCGTCCACCGGCATGGGCTTGGCGAAATAAAAACCTTGCCCTATATCACACGAAATCGACTTTAAGAATTCAAGCTGCACCTCATTTTCAATTCCTTCCGCCACCGTCGTGATAGACAACGCCTTGGCCAAATGGATAATACTTTCTATCACCATTTTCCCCCGGGGGGACGTGGACTGCTCAGAGAGAAATTCCTTGTCCAGCTTCAGCTCGGCAATATCTAACTCCTTCAGCGTGTTGAGGGAAGAATATCCGCTTCCAAAATCGTCCATTGATATGGTGAATCCCATGTTGTGCAGTTTTCTGACGACCCCTTTGACATGTGTAAGATTGCTCATAGCCACGCTCTCAGTGACTTCGAGAATAATCAGGGATGGATCTATGTGGTACTGATTTACAATCCCGTAAAATTTGTCCAGATAATCATCGTCGTAGAAAAATATTCTGGACTGGTTCACCGAGATAGGAATCGCCTCATACCCCTGCCGTATCCAGCCGGAAACTTTCCGGCAGGCCTCCTCCAGCATATACATATCCAGCTCTGTGATAAAGCCATTTTCTTCGAAAATAGGAATAAATTCATCCGGGTAATGAATCGTACCGTCTTCAGAGCACCAGCGCACAAGAGCTTCCGCACTGTGAATACATTCATCTTCTAAATAGTATTTAGGCTGTAGATACATCTGAAATTCCTTATTTGCCAAGGCGGCCTGCATCTGGCTCTCTATCTCTACCTTTTTGCGCGCCTTATCATGCAGCGACTGGTCATAAAAAGCAATGGGATTGGCAGTACTGCCGTTCACACTGTTAAGAGCCAGAAGCGCGCCGTTAATAGCCGTATCCGGGGAGAAATTGTTCCCTTTATTTATCTTTACCTCCTGTAAAATATGAATACCAAACGTACAGTTAATGCGGTACTCCTGATTGGGACTCACCGTATACTGATTGATTGCTTCATATATCTTCTTTATTCTGCCAGTCAGCTCTTCTTTGTCGTGATAAAAAAGAAGCATGCCGAAGTGGTCTGCATTATCCCTGTAATACCGCTCGCCCTCTTTCATGTTCAGCCGCAGAACCGACGAAACGTGCTTTAGCAGAAGATTTCCTCTCTCAAAGCCAAAGAACTCATTGACAAATTTGAATCCACTTACATTCATAAGCACCACTGCGTAATCTGTCCGTTCCTTCAGTAGAATAGACAAATCCGCCACAAACCGGTTCCTATTGTCCGCACCTGTCAAGATGTCTTTATACGCGAAGGTCTGCAGTGTTTTGTCCTCCTTTTTCAACAGACTGTAAATATAAAAGAACAGAACGCCGAACAGCACAAATAGACAGCCCATGACCCACGCAAATACAGTAAACAGAGAATTTAGATTATGATTCAAAAATGTCTGCGGCACCACACAGAATATCTGCCAGTCATTGATCCCTATCGGGATAAAGGTTGCCCAGTAGGCATTTCCCTCATGGTGGAACGTGGCAAAGACATCCCCGCCCTTTTTTAAGTCGGCAAGTACAGATTTCTTTACATCCTCCATGGTTTCCCCGTCATCAAAGACATTGTCCATCTGTTTTTGGATTGCCGCATGTTTGGAGCGGATGATAAAGTTCCCCTCCTGATCGACAATATGTACATAGGCGGCGCCGTCAAAAATCTGCTGATTTATAACATCCGAAAATTTAGATTCGAGGCGGGTAGCCGTAAGCGCGCCTATCACATGTTCCCCCGCGTAAACCGGTACTCCGTAGCAGATAATAGAATCTTCCGACAGCTTATCCTTCATGGACTCCGAAACTGTCCACTCACCAGATAACGTCTTTTTTATGAACTCTTCATCGCTGACATCGATATCATAATGTTTCGTTCCATCAGTATCTATAAAATAGCCTGTGCCGTCCGGAGATACCAAGCCCATCCGCATAAAGTCATTATGGCTGCTTTCCTCCTCCAAATGAGCAAGGGCAAACTCCAGATCAACAGTCTCCTCTCCTCCGATAAAGTTGGACAACGCACTCAAGGTCTGGATATCTCCGTCTATCTGTGCAGTAATGATATTCTTATACTGGGAAACAATCTCCTTCATATACTTTTGTGCTTCTTTCTCCTGCGTATCCTTGATACTAAAATAAGAGACACCGCCAACCAGCACAAGCACAATACTAACGATAGAGACCAATATAACGGATATCCGAATCTGTTTCTTAATATCTCCTGTATCCAAACCCTTTCCTCCTCTGTCATCGACGTCCAATTATAAATATATCATATCACGATAACAGAAATATGGCATCATCAACCTTATCTAAATGTAGGAAAAGATTCCTTTTATTTTGCCACTCTGCGGTTCTTATAGCCCGCCGCTAAGAGTAAGATTCCGCACACTGCGCCGAGAAACAGGTAAGACTGTATCATTGGCCCAAAATTATAACTTCCTCCCTGCCAGAAGTCGATAAAATCGCTTCCAATATAGCTCATCGGCAGAAGCCCCGCTACATACTGCAGAGCCTTGGGCAGCTCATTGGTCTGTACGCCCATCATGCCGCAGAGTATCATAGCCCCAAAATAAAATACCATGGTAATCGCATAAGTAGGGCCAAACTTTTTCAAAATCCCTGATAGTCCGTGGGCGATTCCGAAAAAGATAGCTGCCAGTATATAGTGGCATAAGAGCAGGCACAAGGCCGTTGAAACTGCCGGTACTTCCATATCCAATGTCAGATAGGCAATCGCTGTATAGAAAAACAGGCCCAACGTCAATACGACCGCCTGCGCGATTCCCTTGGCCAGCATAATGCTTCTCTGGGGAATCCCAAATAAATTGAGCCTCACCGGAATTTCCTTTTCCATCTCCTGTGAATAATTGGCCGAATGTCCCAACAGGACGACAGCCATACTGACAATCAGGCTCATGGTGATGAAAATAGCTGTATTTACTTTCGGTACCATAGATTCTGGCACATCGCCCGTAATGGCATTGCTCATGATCAAGAGCATTAAAATCGGAAATATACATCCGAAAAATGCAATAAATGGATTGCCGGCCAAATTGACCAGTTCATATACAATTAATCTTGCATTACACTTTTTAGTTTTCATATTCCGCTCCCCCTCTCTGCCCCTTAAATATCTTTTTAGCGTTGGTGGACATAATCTCTATATCACTACTGCTCCGCTTGAAGTTCACATCTGCGTCCACAAGAAGTCCGGCAATGCGGTGTTCACTTTCAACATCCCCGCTGGGCAGGGCCAGCAGATGTTCCGGCGCCTCAAGCTTTTCAATCCCACTCACCAGCGCCCGGTTCTTTTCCGTGTTGTCAATAATAAAGATAGAGCGGCCGCAATACTTTCGGAACAGTTCTTCTTTACTTCCAAAGTCCACAATGTGCCCCTGTTCCAGCAGAAGAATTTTGTCCGCCATCATCTCCAGCTCTTCATAATAATGAGAAACGATACAGAGTGAATTTTCTTTGTCCTTATACCAGTTCACCAGCTTTTCCATCAGTCTCTGCCTCGTCTCAAAGTCCAGACCTGACGTCACCTCATCGTAAAAGGTCAGAGGCGCGTTCTGCAGCATGACCATAATAATGGTGAGTCGCTGCTTCTGTCCGCCGGAGAGGTGGGAAAAACGCTTATACAGGCATTTTTCAAATTCAAAATAAGAAATCAATTCCTGCAGGGCCTTGTTATTTTTGATAGACGTATCTAAGATTGTCTCCATAATTACCTTGACCGGCATCGTATTAACATATTCGTTCTGCTGCATGTGAACCGCCATCTGCTCCCGCTTCAGCTCCGTGTGTATACTTCCTTTATAGTCTGTCAGTCCCAGAATGGACTTCACCAGCGTAGTTTTCCCCGCTCCGTTGGAGCCGATGATGCCGATCCGTTCCCCCTCCTCTATGACAAACGGACGGTCAATATGAAGGGCGACCTGCTTTCCGTAACGCACTTGAAGATTATCAATTGATAAAAGCATACTCTCATTTCCTTTCATTATTCATTTGGGAAGTTCCTACTTCCGTTGTGCAATCATCATAACAGATATACATGAATTCCAAATGAAGATGCTATGTGAATTCTTTGAGTGTTGCACATACACTGCCAGCCGTATTGGCAATCTCCACCTTCCACCCAAGAATCTCCGCATAGTAGGCCGTCACGTATAAGCCCAGCCCCCGTCCCTTCTGCCGGGTATCACTGCTCACGAAAGGTTCGTATATATGGGGAAGCAGCTCCTCATCTATGTGCGCGCCGAAGTTCTCGACAGTAAGCCCCTTCTCCCCTTCATATATCTTAATCGTTTCCCCCGCGGGAGTGTAGGCCACCGCATTGGAAACCACGTTGTCCACAATTTTTTTCAAAAGCTCTCTGTCGGTGTACGCCTGCATATTCACCTTATTCTTTCTGACTGTCAGCCCTTTCTCCTCTGCCTGAACCCTATAATTTTCTAAAAGCTCATCCAAAAGCAGGTCAATGTCCACCGGTTCTCGCTGGATATGCTCTGCGCAATGGTTCAGATAGAGGATATCTTCAATGATTTTCTGCATAGACTTCAGCTGTCTTTTTACCTCTGGCAGATATTTCTTTGTATCTTTATATTTCCCTACCTCCTCCATCATACCGTCCACCAGAAGCAGGGCGGCAGTCACAGGGGTCTTCAGCTGATGGGAAGAGGCTCTCAAAAATACTTCCTGCCGTTTATTTTCACCGGCAAGCTCCTGATTCTTCTCTTCCAGCTCCAGATACTGGCTCCGCAGTCGTGCGTACAATTCATTCAGGGTATTCCCCAGCTCGCCTATCTCGTCTTTCTCTTTCATTTTAAGAGGCGCAATATCCCCCATTTTGGATATCTTAATCTCCTGTGCATAATCTGCAAGACGTATGACCGGATTGACAATCTTCCTTGAAAATATCTGTGAGCCTACAAGTACAAGCAGCAGGACGACCACTGCTATCATCGGAAGGCTGCCTAGCACAATCGGGCGTATTTCTTTCATCTGTGGTGTTGTGACCGGCATAAAAGAAAAAATAAGGGCGTCGCTTGTCATGCTGGACGCAATGTAGGTAGTGTACTGGTTCTCTCCGTCCGTCATGCCTCCCTCAAATACAACGATAGAATCCGAAATCACATGGGACTTGGTTTCCGTCGTCACTAAGCCCGCCATATCTTTACTTGCGTTCAGAACAAAAGAAAGCGGATAGTCTTCATCTTTATTCGGGACAAGCGCCTCTTTGATTTCGTCCCAATCAGGTTCCGGGAAATCCACTTCCTCCGTGTCCTCCGCTTGGGCGACCGCATCGCGGAAGGAATCCAGTGTATCCAATAGAATGCCGCTTTTTAATTCCATCTCCACCTTAAAAGCCTTTCCCACTACATAGACCTTGCTGCCGTGAAGCGGCACTTCAACGGTAGCCGCCCCTGTGGGATTTTTCACGATCAATCCGTCGTAGCTTCTGTTTTCCAGATATCCTTCCTGAAGGGAAACAACCGATTCCAGATTATCTTCCTCCATCTGGCTTACATACAGAGACGGAAGCATAAAGGAAAAGTATAAAACAATGAACATAACTAAAATCAGCGAGATTGCTATACTGTAGCAGAACGTTTTTTTTGACAGCCTCATCTGTTTTCCTCCTGAAACTGATATCCCACGCCAATCACTGTCTTGATATAGTTCTGAGGCAGCTTTTTGCGCAGATTCTTTACATGGGCATCTATTATGCGGTCATTACCTATATAATCTTCATTAAATATACTCAAGATTAACTGCTCTCTCGTGAATACTCTTGACGGCTCCCGGTACAGTGTATACAGCAGCAAAAATTCACTCAGCGTGAGCGGAAGGGGCTGACCGTCATAGTAGGCCTGATACCCCTTTTCATGAATAGTCAGGCCACGTTTACCTCCACCTTTATCTGACTCCTTGTTTCCTGTAGTACGACGGAGAATGGTCTCCATCCGTTTCAGCAAAATGATAGGGGATACCGGTTTAATCACATAATCATCGGCATACGCGTTGAACGCTCTTACCTGTGTCTTTTCATCCTCCAGAGCCGTCAGCATAATCACCGCCATGTCCGGATGCCTCTCTCTGATAAGAGCCAGCACCTCAAGCCCGCTCTTTCCCGGTACCATAATATCGAGTACCGCCATATCGAATTCCCGGCTTTCCAGGAGCGCCGCCGCCTCATCACCGTCACCGGCCTCCGTTACCTCATATCCCTGTATCTTCATATATTCTGCCAGAACCTCTCTGATAGTAGGCTCATCCTCTAAAAATAATATTTGAATCATCCTGTCTCTCTCCCTCAATACAAACTCCGGTTTCACATTTAGTATATCATGACCTTATGAATTTGATATGAAGATTGTGAGCAAAAGAACAAAGTTTTCTGTGTAAATAAAAACCCTTGTCCTGACTTTCTAAGCCAGAACAAGGGCAAACAATTTACTTTAGACCCACATTCTTTTTCCTTCTGCCGTGCTCTTCTGCGGTATCACATTTTGATACCGGTAAATACTGAGTATCAGCCCCAGCATACAATAGGTCACCAGCATACCCGACGCTCCGTTAGTGACAAAGGGACAATAGATAGCGCTGTTCGGAAAGATGCCTGTATTCACAAATATATATAATATTAACTGTATTAAAAAAACAACGGAACTTGAAGCTCCCATCAGCATTCCCAGCTGATTTTTTTGTCTGAGGGATATACGCAAGAGGCGGAAAAACAAAAACGCTATCAACCCCGCCAGCAAAATCGCTGCCATAATCCCATAGTATACCGCCACATAAGAAATCACAAAATCCCCGCTCTCCGGTAGTACAATTTTTGATGTGTTTTCAGCGGCTCCAAAGAACTTGCTCTCTGAAAGAAGTGTCCTGACCATACTGATTTGATAGCCGCCTGCCGAAGGATCCAGACTAATCCATGTCCGCAGCCGCATACTCTGATACTCGGCGCCAAACTGCATCACTCCAAAATAGAAGATGAATGGCAAAAGTGCTGCTCCCGTCCAAAGTACCGCCAGTGTCTTCTTCCTTGAGATTCGGAACCAGTCTTTGTAGACCGCGATGGACAGCGTCACAAGAAATGTAGGAAGCAGAATGACTGCCGTTGTGATACCGGAAATGACGGCAGCCGCAGACAATATGGCAAACATAAGAGCCAGCCCCTTTACCACCGCTCCTAATTTCTGCTCTCGGAAACTGTACAATACTCCGGCATAAAGCGGGACAAACAAAAAGAATAAATATGTGTAAGATATGGCAGTTCCTAAAATCGGAATCTTAAAATAATACTTTCCGTTGTATTGCATTCCAAAAAGCCACATATTTAGAATCATAACGATTGCGAGAAGAGCCATCAGCTCTCTTGCCCAATATCCGACCCGGCTGTAATCTATATGGCACACGGCCAGCATCAATCCAAGCCCAATAAACATATAAAACACATTATGCCCTAAACCACGCACTAGAATCGTTGAATCCTCCATCTGCAGCTTCAGCAGGTATTGCACCATCAGCCCGGCGGCACTGAGTATACCAATCAGAGCAATCATCCCCCAGGCCATCTTAGGCCGGTGTATTCTGTCCAGCTCATTCCCTGCTGCCACCGGATCTCCCATCTCCCGGACCGCGGCTTCCTCCGCCTCACGTCTCTCCATCCCTTCACTCATAAATTCAGCCTTCTGCTCTTCAATATGCCCCCTAATCTCCTCTGAAACGGCGCCTCTCGCCTTTTTACTGCGAATCTGTTCCGTCAGAATCTGTAAATACTCCTCCTGTCTCATACCGCCCCTCCTATATTCAACACATGCAGCACCGCCTGAGAGTACATGTTCCACTCTTCTCTTTTCTCTCCCAGTACTTTATGCCCCTCCTGAGTGATGCGGTAATATTTACGGGTCTTTCCTCCCGACTCCTGTTCATAAGCTGTGAGAAGATTCTTCTCCTCCAGACTGTGAAGAAGCGGATAAAGAGTCCCCGCCTTTAATTCGAACACATTCTGCGAGCGCTTTCTAAGTGTGTCAATCATCTCATAACCATACATGTCTTTCTCCGACAGCAGCTTCAGTAATAACATTGAAGTACTGCCCGAGAGAAGACTCTTGTCAATCGCCATGTAAATTCCTCCTTCCATTTGTAAATATTATATCGACCATCTACATACAGTATATATCGGTCATCGATATATGTCAAGAGGTCATTACAACAGAAAAAGGCCTTACAGCAAATCGTCTATCACTTTCCCTATATCACCATTGATGCAGACCGACCTACAGGCAATTTCTTTTGGGCACACAGCTTCCCCGTAATTGACACACGCAAAGACAGCTTGCGGGTTTTTTGCCGTCATCTTCCAAAATGGATATTTAATAATACCCGGGGTATTTCCACCTACTCCAAGTTCCATGAAAAGAACGTGCCGCTCTTCACAGCGCCGGATAAAATCATCATATCTTGCGGCCGCGGCATACCAGCCTTCATCCTGTACGAAAGTATCATCACATCTCAGATTCATTGTCATAGGCCTTCCGCACACAGGGCATTTTGGTACCAGCTCTGCTGGGATTTTCATATCTCTTTGCTCCGAGGCCATACGGTATACCATCTCTTTATTGTCATAAGTCTTATCATGGCAAGCCTCTGAGCATTGCCAGAGACCGTAGTCTCCCTGTGTGTAGAACAATCGTGTTTTGTCAAACCCTGCAAGCTGAAACTGATGGTCAACATTGGTCGTCAACACAAAATACTCCTTATCTTTTACCAGACTAAACAGATCGCTGTAAGGCTTGCCAGCGGAAACCTCATACCGGTTCACGAGAATATGCCTTGACCACCAAGCCCAATATTCTTCCAATGTATCATAGGGATAAAATCCGCCCGCATACATATCGCTAATCCCGTATTTATCATGAAAATCCGAAAAATATTTTTTAAATCTTTCTCCGTTATACGTCAATCCGGCCGAGACGGACATTCCTGCACCTGCACCGATTACAATCGCATCGGCAGTTTCTATCTCAGTTTTCAGTCTAGCAATCTGTATCGGGTAACTCTCGGCAGATGTCATACACGGTTTCTTTAAAAACATTAAAACTCATAAGGTGGATTGCCCGAAAAGTCAGCAATCACACCGTGAGGATTTGCGAGGTAGAAAACCTCAAAAATAGGATTGGCCGCTTCGCCGTACTGTCCTTTTACAATGGGGTTTTGAATGCACATTTCTTTCGCCGCCATATTATTTTCAAATACAGCTTTCCCATGAAGCCTTATCCAAGCGTACTCGGGACTGGAGACTGAAATTTCAATTTCGGGATTTGCCTGCATATCTTCATAGACATCCTTTTGGCTATTTGTGCAGAACCAAAGCTTCCCTTCAAGCTCTCCCGAAAACATAAATGGGCGGCATTTTGCCTTCCCATCACGACCGACAGTTGCGAGATATTGTACGGGATTCTCATTCAAAAACTCAATTACTTTCTTCATAGCTATTACCTCCGTTTTTTAATTGTAATCTTCTTTGTTACAACCGAAGTATAACGCCTTTTCGTTGTAATGTCAATAGTTACATCGTATTTTTTACACCCCTTTTCCTATAGAACAAAGTGGACAAGTCCACTTCAACTCCCTATATCCCTCACTCATGAGGGACTTGTACACTTTGTGCGCCAATGTGCGGCTGCGAAGCAGCTTTCCTCTGCACATTGTGTGCATCCCCCGGAGGGTTTTATTATATAGGAAAGTTCGAAGGACTTTCCTATATAATAACAAAAAACCACCTCCTTTGAGGAGATGGCTTAAACGGTATTATCGCTGTTCACTTGCAATATAGGTCTGCGTATCTCTTACGACATCCGCAACGGTTATATTTTTCATTGATTGTTCTAAAGAGCTCTGGATGATATTGAGCTTGTCGTCAAGACTGTGATGGATATTGCGGCCGACAGGACAGTCTGTATTAGGATTTTCATGGAAATGGAAAAGTTGATTGTTTTCTATACAGTCAACCGCATTGAAGATGTCCAGAAGAGTAATTTCATCCATCGGCTTCGCGGCACTTACCCCGCCGCTTCCTCTCGCAACTGTTACAAGCCCTGCGGCCTTTAACTGTTGTAATATTCTTCTTATCACTACTGGATTGACGTTTACGCTCCCCGCTATAAAGTCACTTGTCAGCTTATACTCATTCTCAAATGTATCTATACAAGCAAAAATATGAATTGCTATTGTAAATCTGCTTGAAATCTGCATATGGCGTCCCCCCTTTGTGTCGGTAAGGATATTATAGCACGCGTTTGATGTAGGGTCAATGGTTACAACGAGAGAGGGAAAAAAGAGGGAATCCTTCCCTTACAGAAGTCTTCCCTCCCCGCTCAACCATCTTTTTATTTAGCTTTCTGCGTAAATTCTTATAATCTCTTTTGTAATCTCAACTACCTTATCCATAGCTTCTACGGTAATGTGCTCCATCGGGCCGTGGTATGCATATCCGCCGGTTCCAAGGTTCGGGCAGGGCAGACCCATGAAACTCAGTCTTGCTCCGTCTGTACCGCCTCTGATCGGTGATACGTCTGGCTCAACTCCTACGTTCTCGATTGCCTTTTTCGCATTTTCGATCAAGTGGAAGCATGGCTCCACCATCTCCTTCATGTTGCGGTAACCTTCGTTGATGACAAGTTCTACCGTTCCTTCTCCGTATTTCTCATTCATCTTCTCTGCGATTTCCTGAAGGAATGCTTCTCTCTTCTCGAACTTCTCTCTGTCATGGTCTCTGACCATATATGTAAGTCTGGCGTACTCTACCGCTCCTTCTGAATTGTACAGATGATAGAAACCTTCATATCCTTCGGTTGTTGCCGGTGTCTCATTTTCCGGAATCATGCCATTGATTTCCATAGCGATGAACTGTGCGTTCACCATAATATCCTTTGCGCTGCCCGGATGCACGTTTACGCCGTGTACCGTAAAGATGGCGGTAGACGCGTTAAAGTTCTCATACTGAATCTCGCCTTCCTGCCATCCATCCAACGTATAACCATACTGTGCTCCAAAACGCTCAACATCAAAATTGTCCGGGCCGCTTCCGATTTCCTCATCCGGTGTAAATGCTACACAGATTTTCCCGTGAGGCAGTCCTTCCTTTATAATCTCGTCCAAAGCAGTCATGATCTCTGCGATTCCCGCCTTGTCATCCGCTCCCAGAAGCGTAGTCCCATCGGCAGTAATCAGAGTTCTTCCTGCAAGCTTTGTAAGATGCGGGAAATCTTTGACGCTGATAACTCTGCCGCTGTCTCCAAGTACCACATCTTTTCCGTCATAATTTTCAATAATCTGAGGCTTTACATCCTTTCCAGAAAATTCCGGCGCTGTATCCATATGTGCGATAAAACCGATGACCGGCTTGTCTTCACATCCCTCTGTCGCCGGGATACTGCCATATATGTAACACTTATCGTCCACCTCGGCGTTGGCCACACCAATCTCGTGCAGTTCCTGAACCAGCTTGTGCGCCAAATCGAATTCCCTCTTTGCGGAAGGTACGGTGTCGCTGCCTTCCTCGCTTGTCGTCCAAACGGACACATAATCCAGCAATCTCTTATAAGCTTTCATTATTTGCTACTCCTTTTGATATATTTTATTTGGTTTCTTATATCCCCTTGGTAAATATAACACAATAAATGGTTTTATACAATATTGTTTTGGGTGAAATCACCAATACTCTGTAACAAATAAAGAGGCTGCCTGAGATAAGCAGCCTCTTTATCAAGAGAGTATCCGGTACCGAATCGGATGTTCTGATATTGTCTTAAATTAGAAAAATGTCTGTTCTTCCACGTCCGTGGAAATGGCTGTCACCGCACGCATCATATAGTCTCTCCGCATGGCGAGCTGGTCGTCAACAGGCAGGCTTGAGTCACTGCACGGGTTCGTTATCGCTACGCCCGGAATAATTCGGTTGCTTCCGATTACCCTTGCCACATCGACCATATTAGTAATGTGTGCCACCGGAATTCCCGCACGCTCGATTTCTTTTACCATCGCTGCACCGCAGCGTGTACAGCTTCCTCACGTACTTACGAAAATGCATCCGTCCACCTGCTTGGCATGTAAATCTTCCGCCATCTCTCTTCCCATGCGCTTTGCTTCTTTTACGATGGTAAGATTGCCCGTGGTCACGTACATTTCCGGGTGAAGACTTCCAATAATGCCCTCCTTCGCAAGCTCTTTTACGACTGACACCGGCACGAGAGCCTCCGGATCTTCATTGACATTGTTGGTACTGTAACCGCCATGAACACTATAGAATTCCCCTTTTCGAAGGGCATCCAGATTGGAGATGTCGTATGTTTCCCAAGTGGAGGCCGTGCCGGACGGGATGTGGTCGGGATTCCCTACAGGGACGAGGCTGCCCGTAGTGACAAGAGCCACTTTCGCCTTACTCATATCTTCGATTCCTTTGGCGGGAACAACTCTGTCGCTCAGCTCGATCTTCATCTCCGTTTCATAAGGCTTCCCTTCCAATCTGGCGAGCATCATCTCGACGGCACGCTCGACCGGCGTCTTCTCCACGAAAACTGCCTTGCGTATTCCCCTCGGGAAATATCCTTCTTCCTCCGCTCCTAAAAGCTCCTCCCCGGCTAAAATCTTGTTGGCCAAAGCCGCGACTGACGCGATATCCTTGCGCATCTTCACAGCGCTCTTATTTCCCTTTAATATGTAAATATCGCTCTCCCGAAACGCGTCGACACCGGGATTTTCGGGATTCATGCTGGTAAAGACCGGTACTTTATATTTCTCGCTGACAAATTTGCATATTTCCCCGCAGCTCATGCCATAACGCCCGGACTGAAACGCGGGGCCCGCAAAGAAAATATCAAATTCTTGTTCGTCGAGAAACTTCTGGATAGTCTGGAGCGCTTCCTCTTTGTGCCCTGTCATATAATTGTCACCGCAGATTACCGTATGCGTTATTTCCACATCTTTCAGCGCGTCCTGCAATGCCATGCCCGGCCCTACCGCTCCTGTTTTGATAACCGGAGCGAAATCAGCCTGATCTTCACCACCAATATTTCCAAAAAACTGATTAATATAATGTATCGCTTTTTTCATCTGCCTTTTCCTCCTAAAAATCCTTGACGGTCTCGCAAAGCCACCCTGTATTGTTTCCAGAGCCGCTTAAGGCAAAGGAATTTATGACAATTGACCCATCCGGCCTCAGGCTGGGGCCATATATTGAGTGCGTAGGCCATGTGCCAAAATAGTAATCCCTGACGATAGACTCCAAATCTCCAATGACATGCTCCATAGGCGGGAGTTCGAGAATCGCGCTGGTCTCCCCGGTAGATACGATTGCGACAGCCCGGGGGTCTACCGTCATCTTGCCTGCATGTTCACAAGTAATGCCCACCGTTTTTACTCCACGGGATTCAAGCTCTGCTACATTGTAAAAAAAGTCTACATCTATATTGCTGCCTCCGCCCCACTCGACAATGACGGCTGCATCTAGTTTTAACAGGGACGCCATTTCACCTGAGCGCAGTTTATTGGCATTCTTCACTTCATCGGATACGTCAGCCGGTACCAGTATCACACCGACAAAGTTGACTGTTTTGCCGTGTTCTTTATACAGGCGCCGGATAAGCGGTAAGTTCTGCGCGTCGTAAGTGGTCATTGCCTGTCCTTCGCACTGTCCGGCTACAACATAGCCGTCCAGCATTTCATTTGGATGAATGAACACAGGCGCCATATTATGGCAGTCTCTTCCGGCAAACTTCTCGTTCAATCCTGCTTCCAGCTGGCTTACCACTGTGAGAAAAGCGGCGACACGGGGCAGCTTTTTCTCTTCCGCCTCCGCGGCTTTGGTCTCCAGATCATAAATCTCCCAATCTTCCGGCTCCTGTCCTTCCAGCGCCTTCCCAATGTACTCCGCCAGAAGATGGGCCGCCAGACGATGTTCTTCCTCCACCCGGAGCGTAAGTTCAAGGTCCTTTTCATTGACACGCTCTGCATAAATGACCAAGTTCACTAATTGAGATAATGCACTGTACTGTGCCCCCGGCCCGCTCATATCCACGATTCCATTATCCATATTGCTGTATTTGCCCGAAACAATTACCGCTGTCTTCTGCATTGCGTAGATAATTCCCTCCCCGCATTTGGATACGGCTCCCGTATATCCCGGGAAGATACAGCGTCCATCCGGCCGGAATCGCACTGCCACAGCAGCCTTTGCCGGTGCGATACGTACACTGTCCCCCGGATGAACTACATAGAGCTCAATGTTTTTCAGCTTGCCTTCCGGATTGATGTGGGCGATGGCTTCTTCCTTATTCACGGTCAGAAGTCCGTCGCTGAACTTTGTTTTATCTCCGAATACGATATCTTTTACATAAAAATTGCCTACTTTCAGTGCCATTATGATGTTCCCCCTTCATCCTTTCTTATCGTTCCACTTTTAAATATGGGAGCCGTGGCTTTCCGTAAGTATTCCACTTCTTCTTCCTCCAAATGAGGGCTTAACACCTCAAATGTCTTCGCATGGTACGCATTGATCCACTCCACCTCGTCATCATGCAGCAGATCCGGCTTAATAATCTCCCGTTCCAGCGGATGATAGAACATATTGTCAAACCGGTAGAACTCGCCGAATTCATTGACGGTATCCGGTACTATGACAAGGTTATCCTCCACGCGCATTCCATATTTCCCCTCCCGGTATACCCCCGGCTCCAATGCCATGGTATTTCCCAGCTTAAGGGGCAGCTCCGAAAATGCCCAGTCTTTTTTATAGGAAGCCTCCGCAAGCGTCTGAGGCCCTTCGTGCAGACAGTTGCAGTATCCTAATCCATGCCCTGTGCCATGTCCATACTGAAGATGATGGTTCCACATGACAGTCCGGGCAACACTGTCCAAACACTGTCCGTTGGTGCCCTTACGGATAACCTGACGGCAGATTGCGATGAACGCCTTTAATACTACCGCATAGTCCTTCCGTATCTGCTCATCGTATTCAGACGGCCCCAGATAAATCGTCCGGCACATATCGACAGAGCCACAGATATAGTGAGAGCAAGCGTCAACTACGATGAGGTTCGACGGTTCCAGCTCATCGGACTGTTCTTCTGTCGGTGCATAATGCGGCCATGCTCCATTTTTCCCATAACCTGCGGACAATGTTATGACACCAGCGTCATAAATGTATTCCGGGCTGCGCTTTCTGTATTCCTCCAATAAAAGATGGGTGTCGTACTCTGTGATCCGCTCCTTGCCCACATGCTCCCTCAGATACCGGAACATACGGAAAAGGGCGATACTCTCCATGATGTTGGCGCGGCGGATATTTTGCAGCTCCACCGGATTCTTTACCGCCTTCAGATCGTTCACGATATCGAATCCCTTCACAATCACACACGCTTCCGGAATGGAGGAAGGCATAAGGTAATTAGTCCTGCTCGGATCCATATACACCCGGGCTCCCGCAGGTATCTTCCTAAGCTGCTCCACCAGAGCCTCTACAGGGTATATTGTATAACCGTCTGCAATAAGCTTTTTCTTAAGCGTTTCGGGTATCATCTCTACTTTACAAAATAGCTGCAGGGTCTCCGGTGTCACCACCATGTGGGACGCAAAAATAGGACTGATCGATTCATATCCGCGCATATTGGTGAGCCACGGCGGCCCTTCCAGACCACCCACCACATAGTACTGGGCGCCTCGTGCCTCCATTTCCCTGCGGACTTCTGCCTCTTTTTCCTTCCGTGTCTTTCCTGCGTATTTGATGTCATGCTCCCAGATAGGCCTGTAGTCCGGCTCTGGCCTGTCCTTCCAGATGCGGTTAATCAAATCTTTCCCCGGTTCTATGACGATGGACACGCCAGTGAGGCTGTCAAAGTGTTCCTGCATCAGCAGTCCTTTTGACGTGCTTATCGTACGCCCGTCCACCCCGAATACCAGCCGGCTTTTCCCGCTTGCCTTCGCATAACTGCTTATCCAGCCCAGATAATGTTCCGCCGGGACTTCCGACACATTGTATATCTGCACGCCCTCCACCTGCACCTGAGCGGCAGCCTGCAGGTGATAACGGGAATCTGTCCAGAACCCCACCTGATCTTCTGTAATGATCGTATAGCCGGAAGAACCGGTAAATCCTGTCAGCCAGCGCAGACTGCGCCAAAAATCATGTACCACGCCAGAGATTGCCATGTAGGCGTCCTCTGTCGTCACCATATAAAAATCCATAGCTTCCATTTTCATTTCCCGACGCAGGCAAGCAATCTTTTCCTCAAACTCTGTCATGAACGCTCCCTTCTTCTGGCCGGCGGCCAGAATATTTTGACTTATCGTTTCAGGTCATTTAACAATTCATTTAATTTATTTTCTGCATAGTCTCCCAGTTCTTCAAGCATTCCCTCTTCAAACGGGGACGCTATCTGTCCTTCTTTTATCATATCAAGATAGGGCACCCAGCCTCCGATTCGGCATATATTCAAATAATTGCCCCAGGCGGTCTCTTCCCCCTGCTCGTTTATCTGGCGGAATAACTGCAGCGCACTGGTCTGGGCCAGCGCATAGTCAATATAGTAAAACGGACTCTGGAAAAGGTGCAGCTGCTTATACCAGAAAGTACCCTTGTTAAAAAAGCTGTCCTTTCCATAAGAGCGGTGCGGGAGATAGATCTTCTCCAGCCGCTTCCAGACTTCTTTATAGTCTTCCGGCCCATACTCCGTGTGGGAATACACCTCGTCCTGAAATTCGTCGATAATACAGCACCACGCAAGCAGGGTGAGACAGCTGGCAAGATGCGTGTATTTCTGCCTGCCCACATCCCCGGCAAAAAACGCTTCATAACTCTTCCAGAAAAAGAACTCCATTCCCATAGAGTGTACTTCACAGGCATCCGATGCCGGGTAGAACAGCTCCATTGCGGGCATATCCGGAGTCATGTACAGCTGGAACGCATGGCCCAGCTCATGGGAATACACCTCCACGTCCTTTGGTACATTGCTGAAGTTGGTCTCTATGAACGGGGTCTTGGGATGGGGAACAAAATACGCCATACCGCCCAGTGCCTTATTAGGCCTTGCATAGAGGTCGAGCACTCCGTGGGACAGTATGAATTCATAATATTCATGTGCCTCCGCCCCCAGACTGTCCATCGCCTTTTTCGTAATTTCCTTGAGCTCTTCCTCATTTTGGAATTTCAATTCCAGCTGTTCCGGGAACATCAGCTCTTCATCGTAAAAATACAGTTCTTCCACCCCTAAGCGGAGTCGCTGCTCTTCCCGTATTTTTGTATTGATCGGCACAATGTATTTCTTGACATTCTCCCGGAAACTGCGCACCTGCTCCAGCGTATAGCCGCTTCTCTGCCTCTGCCGGAACGCCATCTCCACGTAGGAGGGGAATCCCAGCTTTCGTGCCTGTGTCCGGCGGACTTTCACAAGCTCGTCAAAAATTTTGTCAAATTCCGCTTCCCGCTCTCGATAAAACCGCTCGTATGCGGCGTACCCTTTTTGTCTTTCCGCCCTGTCAGCGCTGCTGAAAAGTGCGACTGCCTTCGGGTAGGCCTGCTCCACTCCGTCAATCACCACATTGCCAGCAGAAAGCCGGATACTTTCTGACATCAACACATTTTCTTTTTTGATATCTTCCACGATTTCTTCCGAAAAAACATCCCGGTTGCAATCCAGCAGATTGAAAAACTGTGGAGAATACCGCTCCTTCAGCTCCTCCGTAAACCGGGAAGCTTTCAGAATCTGATAGAACTTTGCGTCCAGCGCGCTCCACACGGGATTGAACTCCGCCCAGAAAGCATCTTCTTTCCGGTAAAACTCATCTGCGGTATTCAGTGTATAGCGTATTTTCACAATCTCCCGCATAGAATAGAGTTCTCTGCGAAGCTCCATCAACTCGTCCACCGCCGCAATCTGCTCCTTGGCGTTTTCTGCCTGTTCAATCAGAGGCAGTAGTCTGTCATACTTTGCCCTTACTTCTTCCGCCTCCGGCCTGTTATACTCATAGTCCTGAAATTTCATCTTCTGCACCTCATTTCTCTCCGTCAAAAAGCCTGCAGCTCACAAAATGTCCCGGCTCTACCTCCCGCAGCGACAGTTCGCAACTGGTGCACGCCTCTGTGGCATAAGCACAGCGGGGCGCAAATCTGCATCCCGGTTTAGGGTTGATCGGACTTACGACTTCCCCTTTTAATATTTCCTGCTTTTTCCCCCTCACAGAAGTATCGGCAACTGGTATGGCGCTGAGCAGCGCCTTCGTATACGGATGTATTGGATTCGCAAATATTTCTTTCGAGCTGGCAAGCTCGATACATTGTCCCAGATACATGACCGCTATCCGGTTGGATATATGCTTTACGACAGAAAGGTCGTGCGTGATGAACAGATACGTCAGGCCATATTCATCCTGCAGATCCATCAGCAGATTCAATATCTGCGCCTGAATCGACACATCCAGCGCCGATACCGGCTCGTCACAGACGATGACCTTGGGATTCAGGGCGAGGGCTCTGGCAATCCCGATACGCTGACGGCGTCCTCCGTCCAGCTCATGGGGGTAGGCATTGATCAGGCGGGGAGCAAGGCCCACCGTCTCCATCAGCTCTTTTACCCGCGCCTCCGTCTCCTGTTTTGTCTTGTATACTTTATTGAGATTAAGAGGCTCCGCAATCAGGTTGCTCACCGTCATACGGGGATTCAGCGAGCTGTAGGGATCTTGAAATATAATCTGCATCTCTTTGCGCAGTTCTTTGAGCTTACTGCCTTTAAGCTTCGTGATGTCTGTGCCGTTATAATAGACAGAACCCGAAGTGGCTTCGTGCAGCCGCATCACCAGACGTCCAAGGGTGGATTTTCCGCAGCCGGATTCCCCCACTATCCCAAGAGTCTCCCCCCGGTTGATGGAAAAGTTGATTCCGTCCACAGCGTGCAGATCCCCCTGTCTGGTCTTAAAGTATTTTTTTAAGTCTACTACTTCAATCAATTTTTCACTCATACCTGTCTCTCCTTAAACAAATGGCATCTGACATAATGTTCACCGCCCATGCCGCAGCTGTCCGGGACTTTATTTTTACAGATTTCCATACATTCGTCACAGCGGGGATGGAAATAACATCCTTCCGGCAGATCTGCCGGGTCAGCCATAAGCCCTTTTACCGGTGTTAGGCGGCGGGTCTCGACCGTGAGATCCGGTATGGAGCCGAACAGCCCTTTCGTGTACGGATGGTGTTCTCTGCTTTTGTCAAATATCTCATATACTGTGCCGTATTCAATAATCTTCCCTGCATAAATGATTGCCACATGGTCGCAGATCTGAGCCACAATCCCCAAGTCATGGGTAATCATCAACATGGACATGTTCAGCTTTTGTTTCAGTTCTTCCATCAGGTGCAGCACCTGCGCCTGTATCGTCACGTCTAGGGCTGTCGTCGGCTCGTCGGCTATCAGCAGCTCCGGATTGGTGGACAGCGCAATCGCGATAATCACTCTCTGCTTCATGCCTCCGCTGAACTGGTGGGGATAATCATTTTTCCGACTCTTCGGTATCCCTACTAATTCCAGCGTGGAATCCACCATGTCGCTGAGTTCCTGCTTTGACAGGCTCCGGTGGAGGTCAATGGCCTCGGCAATCTGGTCGCCGACAGTGAGTACAGGGTTCAGGCTGGACATGGGATCCTGAAATATCATGGATATCTTATCTCCCCGCACTTTTCGGATTTCCGTGTCATTTAACTCCAGCAGGCTTTTTCCCTCAAATAAGATGTCGCCGGATTTGATCTGCCCGACTCCGGACTGAAGGAGCCGGAGGATGGACAGGGCAATTGTCGTCTTGCCCGCCCCTGTCTCGCCTACCAGTCCAAGTGTCTCTCCCTTTTGGATGTTCAAGTCTATCCCATTCAGTGCATAGTTTGTATCCTCACTGGTCTGATACTGTACATGCAAATCTTTTATTTCCAAAATATTTTCCATAGTATCTCCTTCTCATTCAAGTATGCTTCCGCGTATCCATCAGTTCTTCAGCTTCGGATCCACCGCGTCGCGGATACCGTCGCCCACAAGATTCAATGCCAGCACCGTCACCATGATGAATAATCCGGGGAAAATAACCAGATTAGAATTATACCGCATGACATCACGTCCTTCAGAGAGCATGTTGCCCCATTCCGGATCAGGCGGCGTCACGCCCAGTCCCAGATAACTCAAGCCTGCTGCTGTCGTAATGCTCCATCCAACGCCCATCGTGAACTGTACGATCAAAGTCGCCAGTACGTTGGGCAGTATATGCTGCATCATAATATGTACCCCATTCCCCCCGACAGCGGTGGAGGCCTCTATGAATTCGTTGTCCTTAATGGTGAGGACCGAAGAACGGGTCAGTCTCGCATAGCTTGGCACATTCGCTATAGAGATTGCCACGATCAGGTTGGTGAGGCTGGGTCCCAGCACGGATACGATGGCAACCGCCAGAATCGTGGTAGGCAGCGCGATGAACATATCAATAATACGCATGAATACCGCGTCCACCGTTCCACCCATGTAACCTGCGACAGCGCCCATGAGCCCCCCTACCAGCAGCCCGATAATACTTCCGGAAAATCCTATGAGCAGGGAGTAGCGTGCTCCCCATACAATACGGTAAAAAATGTCCCGCCCAAATCCGTCAGTGCCGAATATATGCTGAAAACTCGGGGACGCCAGCTTGTTCGGAATATCCTGTGTGATAATATCTTTTTCGTAGTCAAGCAGAAATCCTCCCAGAATGGCCGTGGCAAAGATGATTAAAAGAATGACCAGACCTAGGATGGCCAGCTTTTCTTTTTTAAAACGGTACCATACATCCTGAATAAAGGAACGACTTTTACGTGGTGCTGAATCTGTATTCTTCATATGCTATCACCTCTTATTCTCATACTGTGCTTTAATACGTGGATCGATAAAACCATAAGATATGTCAACCAGCAGTGTTACAACACAGAATATCAGTGATGTCACCAGCACGGCGCTCATAACAACCGGAACGTCCTTTGTACGCACACCGTTCAAGAGCAGCGTTCCCAATCCCTTCATACTGAACACGGACTCGATCAGGACTGCGCCGCCCAAAGACCAGCCAAAGTTCATTCCAATCGCCGTCACTACCGGTATCAGGGCGTTTTTCAGTGCATGTTTGACGATGACCACCTTTTCCGGGGCCCCCTTTGCCCTTGCCGTGCGGATATAGTCCTGACGTATGACCTCCAGCATGCTGGAGCGGGTCATACGCATATTGGACGCGATGTTCGCGGCGGACAAAGTCAAGGTGGGCATAATAAAATGTATAAACTCAGTGGAGCCGATCGCCGGCAGCCACTGAAGTTTTTCGGCAAAAATCAGCATCAGCATAAGTCCCAGCCAGAATGACGGCATGGCCGTCAGCAGTAAGGCTATAATGGTCGTTATGGCGTCAAAAAGTGAATTCTGCCGCAGGGAGGACAACACTCCCAATGGGATGGATATCGCCGTGGAGACTACCATGACAAGTATCGCCAAAAAGAAGGTCGTGGGAAACCGGTCCACGATTTCATCCATGACCGGCATCCTTGTCCGGTAGGAGTTCCCCAGATCACCGTGCAGCAGACCGCCCATATAGTTAAAATACTGCTTGACGGCAGGCTGGTCTGTGCCCAATTCTGCGCTGAGCGCCTCTATCTGCTCTTCCGTTGCCTTTTCTCCGAGAATCAGACGGGCAGGATTGCTGGGCGAAAGCTGCATAATGGTGAAAATGATGATAGATATACCTATAAGTACAGGTATCACTTGTAAAAGTCTTTTTAAAACAAAACGCCCCATACCTTTCCTCCTTTAAATTTAAACTTGCATTTACCAGTAATAATTGTAGATATCATATTCTCCTACCGGAGTTGCCTCGACACCCTTAAGGTCTGAGTTGTGGGCAATATTGGCGGTCGGCCAATAGATGTATTTACAGCAATGGGCATCTTCTACGAGCTGTATCACTTCTTCATATATTTTCTGGCGCTCTTCCGGGTCTGTGCTTACCTCGCCCCGTGCCAGAAGTTCGTCTATCTCCGGGCTGTTCAATCGGTAATAGTTACCTGCCATAACCCCGTCAGATCTGTAAACATAGCGGAATGTGGAAGACGGGTCCGGTGTGTACTGGCCGAATCCTCCGAACTCCATCTGGAAATCACCATTTTCAAGGTCTGCATAGAATGCAGAGTTCTCAAGCTGTACAATCTCAACGTCAATGCCGATTTCTTTCAGATTCGCCTGAATAACCTGAGCATGGGTCGTCTTGGAAGACTGGCATTTTAATTCCAGTGATAGACCATTTGCATACCCCGCCTCGGCGAGCAGCGCTTTGCCGCGCTCTACATCACGTTCAGCCTCTTTGAAGTTATCGCTGTAGCCGACCTGTCCTTCTCTGATAAATCCGTGGTCGGCGATTTTTGCTTCCCCGTATTCGGCCCCGTCTATGACGGACTTTTTGTCAATCGCAAGACAGATTGCCTCTCTTACTTTATCGTTGGAAAGCACCTCGTCCTCCATGTTGAGCGAGAGATAGTATGTATTGTTGCCGGATACTGTCTTGAGGGTAAGTCCCTCTGTATTACGAATCTGGTCAAAATCTGCACCGTTCATTGTCATAAAAGCATCGACTTCACCCGTTTCCAGCGCTACAAGGGCTGTACTGCGGTCCGTGATAAATCTCCATGTAACATTTTTGATCGGCGCTTCGCCATCCGGGTAATTCGGATCCGCTTCCATATCAATCTGCATGCCCTGTGACCAATTCACAAACTTGTAAGGGCCGCATCCGATAGGCGCTCTGGCAAACCCGTCCGGATCCGCCTCAACCACGGCTTTGGGAACAATATTTGCAAAATCCGCGATATAATACGGGAGATTGTTGTCAGGTTGATTCAAGTTAAAACGGAGATGTGTATCATCCACTGCCTCTACATTGTCAACAGCGTCCCAGAAGACATTTTGGAAAGCAGATTCCATCGTGCGTTCCATGCTGTAGAGTACGTCTTCCATCGTAACCGGATCTCCATTGTGAAACTTAAAATCTGTGCGCAATGTCATGTCAATCGTCATGCCGTCCTCAGATACCTCGTAAGATTCGGCAAGTCCCGGTTTGATTTCATCGGTAACAAAATCATGTGTGAGCAGAGATTCAAAAATAGCCAGCATCAAATTGGCCGTACCGATATTGCTGTGCATGTGCGGATCCAGCGTACTGATTTCTGCGGCCATACCAATCACGAGGCTGTCACGGGAACTCTCCCCCTTTTTCTCCCCAGTGCTTTTGCTCTTACTGCCGCACGCGCCAAGTAAGGCTGCCGTCATCGCGAGAGTTACTACAATTGCTACCATTCTTTTGAAGTTTTTCATATTCCTTCTCCTTCCTTTTTCCTTTTGTTTTATTTTCAATATACAGCCCCCCTTTTGTGGAAGTGTATATCAAACACTATATTTATCTGACTATCTTACCGCCCTTGATGATATACATCGGTTTCTTGTACATGACGCTGAAATCCTGTGCCGGGTCCCCGTCAATGACAAGCATGTCCGCACGTTTCCCTGTTTTAATCGTGCCGATGACATCATCTCTTCCGATGAGCGCCGCATTTTGAATCGTAGCCTGACGCAGGATATCGATACCGGCAAATCCGAACTTTTCTTTCCGGATTCTCAATTCTCCAAACGGGTCTTTCAAGAACTCGTCCATAAATAAATCTGTGCCAAATCCCATGAGTATTCCCTTGTTATACGCATATTTCATAGCGTCCAGACAAACTTCGAACATCTCTTTTGCCTGTCTTGCATATTTCTCTGCGTCAGGATAATTCCAATCCGGATTCATAATCTGTGTGAATATAGAAAGCGTAGGCACGATACCGGCCAGCCGCTTCAGCCCTTTTACATAATCCACTGTCTCATGGGATATCAGCGTCGCATGCTCCACCGTGCGTACTCCGCAGCGAAAAGCCTGCTCTGCCGCCTCTGCCCCGTGGGCATGAATCGCCACATAACTCCCCTGCATCTCGGCCGCTTCAACGGCTGCAATGATTTCATCGTCAAACAGGATGCGGCGTCCCGGAACTGTGCCGGGGCATATCATGGAGCCGCTGCCGTAGAGCTTGATGAACTGTGCCCCTTTTTGCAGATTCTTCCGCACGCCCTCCCGTACCTCCATGGGCCCGCTGACTTCATATGTAGTATATTTCCATATGGAGACATCCGTCCCCTGCAGATAGGGAACCAAGGTGAGCCCGCACGGGATGATCTCCGGCCCTTCCAGCAGACCGGACTCAATGGCCCGTCCAAGGTGGACTGTGGGATATTCCTCCGTATCACCTGCATCCCGCAGGGTGGTGTACCCATATTCAAGAAATTCTTTCGCGTAGCGGTAACACTCAAATACACGGTCACCCGAATATATATTTGCGCATTCATCGGCATTTTTCGACATATAGAGATGGACGTGAGCGTCAATCATTCCCGGCATCAATGTGGCTCCACCAATATCAAACACCTGAAAGTCTCCCCCCTCAGATACCGTACCGCATGGCAGAATCGCTTCAATCATCCCATCCTTCACATATACGTCACCAAATACAGTATCCGTCCCCTCCGTAAGCTCACGGATGAACTTACAATTTTTTATGACCAGCCCGTCACTCATGCCTCCATCCTCCCTATATTGAACATTTTATTTTGTGTCTTTTTTCGATATATGCAATTCAGTAAATCGCATTTACTAAATCCAATTTACTGCATTATCCCACATAACATCAGTCTTGTCAATATCTTTATATTCTTTATCGATATTATCTATATTTCACATCCAAAAAGCCTTTTCTTCTGTTTATCACACACATATTTCCTTGTTTTCAAACGATTCAGTCTTTTTGTATCCTCACCGCAAAATGTAAGTGCACTTAAATATCACTTGACAAGTATCCGCACTACTGTTATATAATTTATATAAGATTTACTGAATTGGATTTACCGAATTCAATCTATACTTTTAAAGGAGAATTTCTATCATGGGATTAACAAGAAAAGAGCAAGCTGCCCGCTCCAGACAAAAATTGTTGGACGCGGCTTGTGAATTAATTAGAAAAAACGGATATGACGCCACTTCAATTTCTGACATCACGCAGGCCTGTGGCATGTCCCCCGGTAATTTTTACAATTATTTCAAATCAAAAGAAGATCTTATACTGGCAATTGAGCGGGAACCATATGACTCATTTTTTGATGAACTAGAAAAAATCAGTGATCAGGCTACTATTAATCAATTGTGCAACTACATAAAATATTATGTCGACATCGCCGTCAACAAGTTCGGCGTAGGCTATAACCGGCAATGGTACGCCCAGCATATGCGTCCCAGAGAAGACTTAGAAAAACCGACCAAGCTGGAAATCACCATAAACGAATGCCGCCAGATACTGACACACGGTGTCCAGTCAGGAGAACTTGCCCACAATACACCTGTGGAAGATTTATCTGAATATATTGCGTTTGAACTGCACGGGATGAATATCTGCCACATTATGTCCGAAGGGACTTTTGACGCAATGGCTTGGACCGACAAGTACTGTGCTTACGTTGAGAATGTTATGCTGAAGCCATATTTTGTCCACTGATATTAACAGGAGGTGCTTTTTAGTTATGAATGTCCAAGATAGATTAATAAAATACGTACAGATAGATTCCGCTTCGGATCCATTTACCTCGCATCCTTCTACCCCGAGCCATCCCCGGGAGTGGGATATGGCGCATTTGCTGTACGATGAAATGAAGGAGCTGGGATTCTCCAACATCCGCCTCAGTGACAATTGTTATCTCTTTGGTGAAATACCTGCCAATATCCCGGATTGGGACGGGCCTGTCATCGGATTTATCTGCCACATGGATACTGCTTCGGAAGTGCCTGCGGAAAACATAAAACCACAGATAATCCACTACGAGGGCGGCGATGTGCTTCTCAACAAAGAGCTTGGCATCACAATGTCCAATAAGGAATATCCTGTTCTTGACCAGTTTGTCGGCTGTGATTTGATATGTTCGGACGGTACCACACTGCTCGGCTCCGATAACAAAGCTGCCATAGCAGAGGTGATGACTATGGCGGAAACTCTTTTCCACGATGACAGTATTAAGCATGGGAAAATAATGATTGGCTTTACACCTGACGAAGAGATTGGACGCGGCGGCGTGTATTTTGATATTGAAGACTTCGGTGCGGATTTTGCCTACACGCTGGATGATTGTACCTTTGGCGTATACACGCCGGAAACTTTCAACGCTTTCAATGTAGATGTATATTTTAACGGTACTGCCATACATACGGGCTGCGCCAAAAATATTCTCGTCAACGCCGTGAAACTGGCCGAGGAATTCGATTTCCTTCTCCCCCAGCAGGAGCGTCCCGAATTTACTGAAAAACGAGAGGGATTTTATCATCTGCACTCTTTTGACGGTACCATCGACAAAGCACACCTGTATTATCTGCTCCGTGATTTTGATTCAGACGCACTCGAACACCGGTGTGATATCATGCGTAACGCCGCCAATTTTATCAATGCAAAATATGGAGAGGGACGGGTAGAGCTTGTCTTTCATGATATGTACCGCAACATGAAGTCCGTCATAGACAAATACCCCAAAGTAACAGAACTTGTCTATGATACATTGCGTGATATGGGCGTTGAGCCGATATGCGAAAGCTCCCGCGGTGGATATGACGGGTGTACTATTACACTCAACGGGCTGCCCTGTCCTAATATTGGCTGCAGCATGTACAATTGCCACGGGTGCAAAGAATTTTCTGTAATTCAGGAAATGGAGAAAGTTATCGACATGATTACTCAGATGGTGAAACGCGCGGCTGATATGTCAAGAGAAGATTTCTATCGCTCCGGGCAGGCACACACGGAGGAGTAAATGATGTATTATAAATCCTTTAAAGGCAATAAAATCTCAACGCTGGGTCTGGGAAGCTTACGGCTTCCCACTGTTCCCGGCCATTCAGATATAATTGACCGCCCGAAAGCCCAGAAGGTAATCGATCAGGCATTTGCCAGCGGTGTCAATTATTTTGACACTGCCTACACCTACCACAATGGAGACTCCGAGCGTTTTCTTGGAGAAGCGCTTTCCAAATATCCCAGAGACAGTTATTACCTTGCCACGAAATTCTATGTGGCCGCCAGCACAAATATTAGAAGCGTATTTGAAGAACAGCTTGAACGGTGCCGGACAGATTATTTTGATTTCTATCTGCTCCACGGAGTTCAGGAACAATACATGGACAAATACATGGATTCCCAAAAGAACTATATCGGCTATCTTCTAGAACAGAAAAAGGCGGGACGCATCCGTTATCTCGGCTTTTCTTCTCATGCGGCGCCGGATGCTCTCGAGCGCTTCGTCAACTGGTATCCTGATTTTGATATGGCCTTGATTCAATTAAATTATCTGGACTGGACATTATTAAATGGAAAACGCCAGTACGAAATCCTGACAGCACATCAGATACCCATCTGGGTGATGGAGCCGCTGAAGGGCGGACGCTTGATTTCCCTAAACGAAAAAGCGGAGGCCATCCTACACGGGACAGCCCCCCACAATTCTCTTCCTTCTTGGTCTTTCCGCTATCTTCTCGGACTGGATAATGTACAGTGCGTGCTGAGCGGGATGTCAACGCCCGGACAGGTTGCAGAAAACGCGGCTATTTTTGAAGAAGGAAACAAGTTATCGCAGCAGGAATCCGACGCTCTTGCGGAGGCAGCCGCCGCATTTAAAAATGATTTGGGCATCCCCTGTTCCTCCTGCCGTTACTGCTGCCCTGCCTGTCCTGCCGGGCTCGACATTCCTTTGCTGATACAAGGTTATAATGAATTATCCATAAGCGGAGAGACATGGAGGATTTCCAGCCTGTCACAGACAGCCGGCCCCGATGCCTGTATCCAGTGCGGTGCATGTTCGAAACGATGCCCGCAGAAAATCGATATCCCCGCCGTGATGAGAGCTTACAGAGGCAGTTAACCTGCTGCCTCCAAAATCATATCCAGTATCCGTGCATTGCCGACAGTCTCCTCTTCTGTAATATAGGGAGACTCTTCTCCAAGCACGCATCTGCTGAACTGTGCAATCTCCAGCATATAATTGTCCGGACACAGCACGGTATATTCTGTGCATTCTTCGTCCTTGATTTCCACATTGTCCACGATACCGTTCACCGTCACGGTGAATTTACAGATATTGCGGCAGTTAAAATTGCATGGCACTTCAATCCTTCCTTTTTCTCCCACCAGCGCGTAATAGCCTCTGGCATAAGAATTCAAGGAGGAGTAGCCTGCCGCCTGTGTCCCGTCCTCATACTTCAGCAGGAAGGTATTGCTCACATCCACACCGTACGTGTCATCTATCTCCGCAAGCGCTTTAGCCTGAACCGGCATTTTGCCGAGAAGATAGGAAATCACACTGATGTCGTAACACGCCATGTCATAAAAAGCGCCTCCGCCAAGCTCCCTCTGCATGCGGATATTCCCCATGTCCGTCAGGACATCTGTCAAATGGGCCTCCACATATTTTATCTTACCGATAGTTCCTGCGTCCGCTGTCTGTTTTACTTTCTGCACAAGTGGCGCATGGCGGTAGGCGAAGGCTTCCATCAAAAGAACGCCTCTTTCCCTGCAATATTGGAACATTTCCCTTGCCTGTGCTTCATTCATCGCCAAGGGCTTCTCGCAGAGAATGTGTTTCCCTGCGTCCGCCGCTTTTTTTACCCACTGACAATGAAGCGTGTTGGGAAGAGGAATATATACTGCGTCCACCTTAGAATCCGCAAGAAGCTCCTCATACGCCTCATATGTTTTTTCTATAGGAAATAATTCACTGAATTCAGCAAGTTTCTCTTGTCCCCTGCTGGCCACCGCATACAGACAGGCATTATCTGCCTTCAAAAGCCCGGGAATCACCCGGTTCTTAGCGATTGCGGCGCAGCCCAATATTCCCCAGTTTACCTTTTTACCCATTGCCTTTTACCTTCCTTCCACGAATTCTCTCATCCCTTGCAAGATGAGCCATACCGAAGTGGCGCCGGCATCCTGATGGCCCACTGCCCGCTCCATGAGCGACTTGGCCCGTCCAAATTTGGCGGTATACTTCTTGGTGTCTTCCATTCCCTGCCGGGCTGCCTCTTCTGCGGCCTTCAGTATATCCAGAAGACTGCCATTACGGTTTTTCTCCATAGCCTCAACCGCCGGGGACAACGCGTCCACCATTGTCTTATCTCCTACCTGTGCTTTTCCCCGTTCTTGAATCGCCTGCAGGCTTTTACGCTCCATATTCACAAGGTCTTCCCCAAAGAGCACGGGCTTTGGCTCCATCCCTTTTGCCCCTGCTAAATAGAGACTTCCGAAGATAACGCCGGACGCACCGCCCATAGACATGAGCATGGCATTGCCCGCCGCCTCAAAGAGTGCATATGCATTTTCCTCAGTTTCCATATGGAGCAGTTTCTTTCTCGCTTTCTGCATCCCGCCTGCCATGCCGATGCCGTGGTCGCCGTCACCGATGGCACTGTCGATTTCCGTCAAATAAGGCTTGCTGGCAATAATCTTATCCGCTATGTAGAGCAGCATATTTCTAGTATCAGAGGCATTCAGCTCGCTCAGCTCCCCCTCCTTGCTGCGGACAATCTTGATTTCTTCCATCTCATCCACGTCTACCTCTGGCTCCTCTTCTTCGCCCTCTTCCAGCGTCTGCATACTGCCGGTCAGTTCTCCTTTGGCATAGTAAGGGGAGTAACAAGGCGCGTCCAGATATTTCTTGAGTTCTTCGTCCAGTTTTAAAATGGTGATAGAAAAGCCTCCCATCTCCATACAGGTACAGTATGTCTTCACCTCCGCGTCGTGGATAAGAATCCCATCCGCTGCCATCTTTTTATGGAGGTCATAGAAAACAATGTTCAATTCCAGAAGCGGTGTAGAGCCCAATCCGTTGACCAGAACAGCGGTCTCGTCCCCTTCCTTCAGCCCCATCTCTGTTTTCAGCTCCGTATACATCCGTTCTACCAGCTTATCCGCTGGCTGCATCTTTGTCCGCTCGATTCCTGGCTCCCCGTGGAGCCCCATGCCAAATTCCACCTCATCATCAGGAAGTTCGAAGGTCGGCTTGTCATTGCCCGGAAGCGTGCCCGGTGAAGTGGCAAGCCCGATTGTATTAATGTGGTCCCTCGCCTTTTCCGCGACCCTGACCACCTCTTCAAAGGGCAGTCCCGCATCGCAGGCTGCTCCGGCTATTTTTATGACAAAGACATCCCCCGCGATTCCCCGCCGATCTGTAATCCGCTCTTTCGGCGCAGATGCACAGTCATCCCACACCCGGACATGGGCAGTCTTCATCCCATCCGCCTGACACAGTTCCTCCGCCATATCAAAGTTCAGATTATCCCCCGCATAGCATCCATAGATAAAGAGAACTCCCTTCCCTTGATCCACCGCTTTTGCCGTCTCATATATCAGTTCCGGATTGGGGGACGCACAGATATTGCCGCAGGCAACCGCATCCGCAAGACCTGCGCCACAGTAGCCAGAGAAAAGTGGCTCATGGCCGCTTCCTCCTCCGATGACAAGTGCTACCTTCCCCTTGCGGTTTCCCTTATAACGAAAGGCATTGTAGTCCCCGATTTTTTTATAATATCGCTTATATGCGGTGAGATAGCCGGCAAGCATCTCCTCCACAACATTTGTTACATCCTCGTTTAAAATTTTTTTCATAGCAGCGCTTCCTCCTTACTCCACATTCCTGTGACGGCAGGACATTTTTTCAAATGACAGTTCCGGCGTTTCCTCCACAATGGTCATCACAATCATGTCGAAGGTTATCAACAGGCATTGCTCAAAAAGATTGCCCATGGGCTGCATGGACGGTACTACATCGTCCGCCCCCCGGTAGACTGCGGCCGGGAGAAAAAATACAGCGTCCGCCACTTCCTTCGCCGTCCGTCCGCTTGGCGAACCGGTCACCACATAGATATACGCTCCTGCCTCTTTCGCCCGCTCGCAAACATAGTTGATATGTCCAATCTGTCCGTCTCCAAGGGTCGCTATCACTAAGTCGCCCTTCTGGATGCCGGGCGTGGTGTCATCCCATATCCAGTGGATTTCCTTGCCCATGTGCATCAGCCGCATGGCAAAAGCACGGGTGGCAAGGCCCTCACGTCCAACACCGATCAAAAAGATTCTCTCATGTGCTTTCACGGTATCGATAAATTCTCGAAGCCCCTGCTGGTTCAGACTCTCATAAACCTTACGGTGTTCCTCCAGTATCGCTTCATACATTGTCTTAAACTCCATACAGAATCTCCTCCTCTTTATGAATCAAGTTCTTTATGCAGATAGTCCATCGTCCTCTTCATGCCCTCATATACATGGTCGTCCTCATCCTCAAAAATCGTGACCACCTCAAGGTACTGTACGATATCGGAAAGTCCGGACTCCTCCACGGCCTTCTTGATATACGCAGGCGTTACGATACCTTCCTTTGTAAAATCCCAATGGCGGTCCAGCATGCCGTCAGTCTGCTGCAGATGAATAGAACCTACATAGGGCGCACATTTTTTGAGCCACAGCGTCATATCTGCCTCTTCTTTTAAAAGCGGCTTGTACAATGCATGCCCCCAGTCAATGAGAAGCTTCACCGGAATCGCCGTTCCTTCCAAGTCTTTCATCATCTGAAGAGATACTTCCGGGCTGTGAGGGAATTCTGTCCAGAGCGGGGTAGCTTCAATGTGAATCTCCTCCAGACCTTTTTCCTTTCCATATTGGGCAAGCCGGCGGATATAATCCAGCATAATCCCATACAGCTCACTCCGCTTTTGTTCATCCCTCGCGTCGTCATAATTCATTCCGCCCACAGGGCTTCCAAGCACCTTGGCTCCCATCTTCACGGTCATATCCACTGCCCGTTTAAAATAAGTAAACGCGATTTCCCGCTGTAATGCAGACGGCGCCAGAAAATTGGCATAGCTGTAAGCCGCAAGGCCGGCGAAGGTGGCGTCAATAGCCACTCCCTCCGCCGCGAACGCCTCACGGTACTCCTCCACCATCTTATCCCGCTGCTCCTCGGGCCACCACGGGTCTATCAGGTCCCATGTAAACTGTACATGCTCCACCCCAAAGTCTTGGCGGCACATTTTAGCAAGCTGTTCTGGTTTCATCCAACGCTTTACCGCAAATGACAAATTAAGTCCAAGCTTCATATTCCTGCCTCCTTACCTATCACACTAATTCACTTTGATTTTCCGCTGTTTCCTCTCTCTGATCATGTCAGATATGGAACTGAAGGAAATAGCGATAACAACCACAATACCGGATACCGCAGACTGCCAGTATACGTTGACACCGAACAGGACAATCATATTCTGGATGATACTGATAACGGCGGCTCCGATGAGAGCGCCCGCCGGATTGCCAATCCCGCCCGTCAGGGACACGCCTCCGATAACAGATGAAGCGATGGAGTTCATCGGCCAGTTTTCTCCGATAGCGGACTGGGATGAGCCAAGCCTTGCCACATACAAAATACCTGCCAGCGCTGAGATAAATCCCACGATAGAATAAATCATAATACGGATGCGGTCTACTTTGATGCCTAGAATCTTAGCGGCCTCCCGGCTGTTGCCGATGGCATAAATATACCGCCCCGTTTTTGTCTTTTTCACAAGAAACAAAACACAGATCAATACAATAATCGTAAAAATAAATGGGATTGGAATTGGGCCTACATTCCCCTTACCGAAGATATAAATGCTCTCCGGAATCCCTGTGATGGCCTTCCCTTTTGTAAGCACCAGATTGATGCCTCCATAAACGCCCTGCATACCGATGGTGGCCACCATAGAATTTAATCTTAGCTTCGTGATAATCAACCCGTTGATCGCGCCGAACACCAGTCCCAGAATCAAAGCGATCACCAAAGATAAATAGGGATTGAATCCATAATTCACCATCATCATACCTGCTAAAATACCGCACAATGACGCAATCTTGCCCACAGACAAGTCCAGCTCTCCAATCAGAAGAAGCAGCGACTGCCCGATACCGATCATGCCGATGAACGCCAAATCCCTTACCAGCGCCTGCAAATTATAAATATCCAGAAAATACGGAGACATCACACTTGCAATGATGATCATCAGGATCAGTATCACGCCCATAGCTGTCATATTACTTTTCTTTAACGCACTGATTATGGCGTTATTCTTCTTTGCTTTTTCTTTACTCATAATACCCGACTCCTCTTTACTCAGATTTTAACTGATTCTCTTTTGTATTTACGCCGATAATCGCGCTCAATATTGCCTCCTTATCCGCCTCCGCGTCATACTCTCCGGCCTTCTTTCCCTCATATAGAGCGATAATACGGTTGGAGCATTTTTTCACTTCCTCCATCTCGGACGAAATCAGAATGATTCCGATGTTCTTCTCCTCCGCCAGTTCTTTCATCAGACGGTAGATTTCTGCCTTTGTCCCCACGTCGATTCCCTTCGTAGGCTCATCAAACACAAGCACTTTAGGCTCGCAGCACATAGAGCGCCCGATGATAACCTTCTGCTGGTTTCCTCCGCTCAAGAACTGAATGGCCTTGTCGGAATCCGGCGTCTTCACGTCATATGTATCAATTACTTCCTGTGCCAATTCACTTTCTTTTTTCCTTGATATTCCGATACCGGACTGCAGCTTTTCCAACACCGATATGGAAATATTCTCCCTTATGCTAAGTTCTGGCAGAATCCCCTGCTTCTTCCTCTCCTCGGGAAGATAGATGAAGCCGTGCTTTACCGAATAATTCGTATCTCCTAATTTCCACTCCTCACCGTCCAGCTTTACTTTGCCTGAGTACACCGGCAGATAGCCAAAGATGGCCTGCATCAACTCACTGCGCCCTGCGCCCACCAGCCCGGAGAATCCCAGTATCTCGCCTTTCTTAAGGTGGAAGCTGATATCTGTGAACCGCTCTCCCGTCAGATGCTCTACTTCCAGCAGGACATCGTCGCTGACCTTGGCCGAACAGTACCTCTGGTCCTGTATAACTTTACGCCCTGTCATCTGGGAGATGACCCATGGAATGTCTATATCCTTAATCTCTGAATAAGCTACTTTTTTACCGTTTCTAAATACGGTCAATTCCGAGCCAAGCTGAAAGATTTCTTCCAGCTTATGGGAAATAAAAATGACAGCCTTGTTGTCTGCCTGTATCTCACGTATAATCTCGAACAAAATCTGGGTGTCCTCTGTCGTAAGGCTAGTGGTAGGCTCGTCCAGCATCAGCACCTCATAGTCTTCGTGGACTGTGGCACGGGCAATCTGCAGAAGCTGCTGCGAGGAGACAGAGATATCCCTTACAAGCTCATCCGGCTTCACAGGAATCCGGAACCGCTCCAGAAGGGGAACCGCCCTCTCCTCCAATACTTTTTGATTGACTAACCCTTTGAAACCCGACTTTTCATATGGGAGAAATAGATTCTCCGCCACGGACATATACCCAAACAAATCAATCTCCTGCGGCACATAGGCAACCTTGTCAAACAGCGCTTTATTCTTCAACGCATTCTGTCCGTCAATGAGAACCTCTCCCTTTTCCGGCTCATAGACTCCCGTCAGACATTTGATCAAGGTACTCTTCCCCGCACCATTCTCGCCGATAATGCAGTGAATCCTGCCAGCCTCAAAGGCAACATCCACAGAATCCAGGGCAACTACGCCCGGAAATAATTTTGTAATATCGTGCGCCTCCAATACTTTCATAGGCTCGCTCCTTCTCTATCTGAAAAGAGGCTTGTGGCTTGAGAAACCTCCAGCCACAAGCCTCTTTCATCTTACTGTTATTCCTTTACCATTTTAATCCACTCATCAATATTTGTCTCATCGATATAAGCGATACCTGTATCGACTTTCTTCGGAATATCGATACCGATATGTTTCTGCCACATCATCAATACTGCCATGGAGCCCTGCATCTGCGGGATTGTGGAGGATGTTGCGGAGATGGTGCCTGTCTTGACATAATCAAGAATTTCAATCAGGTTATCCATAGCAACGAAAGTCACTTCTCCTGCTTTACCGGCTTCTTCGATTGCTGCCGCAACTCCTGAGCCACATGCATCACAGTTCAAGAATCCCTTAAGGTCAGGATTTGCTGCCAGAACGGCTGCTGCCTGAGACTGTGCTTCTTCTACGTTATCGTTGTCAATACCACCGTCTACCACTTCGATTTTCGGATATTTTGCCAGTGCATCCAAGTGTGCCTGATATCTCTCTGCATGGTTTGGAGCTGACGGGAACCCTTGCATAACTGCAACCTTTCCTTCCTCGCCAATCAACTCTGCCAGCTTGTCAGCCGCGATAGTTGCCTGCTCTTTGAAGTCGTTTCCTACAGAAGTAAGGTTGCTGCCTTCCGGTGTAGGTGCATCGAACAAAATAACCGGAATTCCCTGAGCCTCGATCTCTTCTATAACAGATTTACTTCCGTCGTAGTCAACCGGGTCAAGCGCGATACCGTCCGGTTTCGTCGCGGCCGCCTGCTCTAATACGGAGTTCTGCTCTGCAACATCGGATTTCTGAGGCGCACGGTAATCAATCTTTACCTTCACGCCCAGCTGGTCTGACAGTGCATCAGCCTGAATCTGTGCCCCTTTATTAACTTCGTCGAACCACGCATGTACCGTCTTTGGAACGATGACAAAGGTCAAATCTTCCCCTGTCGTTGTTTTCTTCTCTCCCTCAGAACCGCCGCTTTCTTTGCTTGAGCCCTGATTACAGCCTAACAGCATGGCAGACGCCATCGCCGCTACGAGAATTACTGATAAAATTTTCTTCTTCATATGCTTTCCTCCTTAACATAATATTTTCTTCCGTTCATGAAAGTAATTACATTATAACGACGATGGACGACAAATCCAATGCGAAAAAATTTAGAATTGGTGGGAGAATTTTATGGACATTGCCACATCTTTCAGAAATGTTTACAACGGTATTTGATAAAATAAAAGCAACGAATAAGCGATTGCTTCTACATGCTCATTCGTTGCACTTTTATATTTTAATATATCTGTGAGTCATTCAAAGAATTTTATTATTTGAAACTCACCTTGATTTATGATTATATAATATCCAACCGGCCTATCTCCTGAATATAAATGATGCCTGCCATAATAATCGACAAATTTAAGGTACAAGTCACACTCTTCCATTTTTTCAAAATGTGAAACAATATTTTTTTCTGTTATTTCCTTCTGCGCCAAAAATACCTTTCCACCTTTAGTACTTCCCGCCAAACTGATTTCCACGTCTTTGGCAGTAATTTGCCCGTACGTATATAAAGCAGTAATACTGTCAAAACTTCCAAAGTGCCTCTCCGTATATATCCCTGCTCCAATTAGTCCGATGATGCCCAGCACACATAACAAATGAATGCCTATATAGTATATTCGCTTCAACCTATATCTCAACACTTCACAGTTTAACATAAAGATAAACAAGATAAAAATTGCCAACATAAACTGATATACAATATGGTTCTTCAAGCAAATCCAAACAGAAATAAGCATCAACACTACTGTAACGCAAACTCTCGCCGTGGGTGTTAAAAAATGCCAGATTATTGATGAAAGCTTTCTTTGATTATAGCGTTCTTCAAAATCACTCAATTTCTTACCTCATATTACCGCTTCTATGGTCGTGTCTCTATTCCTGCATAAATCTCGATTCTACATCCAACACTGTATCAACGTCACTACCTATCGCTTTAAAATCATTTAATACTGCAACCTTTCCATGAATCAAAATTGAGAACTGTTTTCGCAATTATCTATAGATAATTATACCATAAATATAAGGATATTCCTACGTAATTTCCTTTCTGCTCTTCCACTATACAGCGATAAACCGGTCGCTGATATCTCCCATATATTCGTCTCTCGACTTAATCACTACCACGCACGTCCCTCCCGCGGCAATTTTTTTCATATAAGACTTCACCAGTGAAACTCCATAAGTGTCACACTGTACAAACGGCTCCAAAAGAATCATGACTCTAGAGTTATACACATGCCACCGCTCCAGCGTCAATACAATCCTGTCGTTGACTCCCAGCGCCCGGATCCGGTCGCCGCTTCCCACTCCGCTCTGCCCGATTTCCTTCTCCAGCATTTTCACCAGTTTATGCTCCGCCATGGTATATTCCAGCGACGAAAGTTTATTGAGCGAGGGCACTAAAAGATTTTCTCCCACCGACATGCTTGGCAGAAGCTCTTCCATGTCCCCCAGACGAGCCACAGAGACAATCCCGCTTCTTACGCAGTCCGTAATATCCCGAAAGTCACATATCTCTTCCCCCAATATCCTCTCCACACCTTCCTTACAGCTCCGCCCGGAAAGCACAGCGAAGATATGCTCCTTTTCCCTGCGGTTAAGCGCGAGTATGGTCACGATTTCTCCTTTATGAAACGTAAATCCTAACTCCTTGCCTTTTCCCGTAATCACGTGGTTCACTTTGTAGATTCGCTCCTTCTCCCCGTTCGTCTCCACATTCATTCTGTCCAGCGAATGTTTCTTCGTTCGAATACTTGTGCCCAGCATAAAGCTCTCCAAATGCCGGATGTCCTTTACCTCATCTCTTCGACATTTTTTAACGATTCTCCCTTTTTTGAAAATGATAAGTCTTTCCGCCAAAATACTGGTTATCATGTCGGAATGGTTGTTGATGACCACAGTCATCCTGCCGCAGATGAGACGCTTAAGCTCTCTCTTGAACTGTACGATTTCTTCCGCCGAAAACCCTTCGAATTCGTCTTCGATTACCAATATCTTTGCACGCCTGAAATAAGCCTTGGCCACATCCACAAGGCGTTTTTCCAGCTCAGTCAAATCACGGAGCCGTTTTAGCGGATCTATCCCGAGGCGCAGTTCATCGAACAAATCTTGTATCTCCTTGGCCAGCCGCTTTTTCCGCAGCATGACAAAAGGTGACTGAGCGCCCACCAGTCCAATATATTCAGCGGCCGACCAGTCTTCGATGCGGTAATTGGAATCCACAATCTTATAGACCGTATCCGCCAGTTCCTCGGAGGACACAATTCTTCTGCCGCATACACTGACAATACCACTGTCATATCTCTGCCCACCTGTCAGTATCTCCACAAGAAGCTCTTTCCCTGACCCGGCCAGACCAGAAAAACCGGTGATTTCTCCCTCCAGCAGGTAAAGGGATATATAGTCGAGCCCCCTGCCGTTCTCCCCTGCATAATTCATCTCCTGAATCCGCAGTATTTCTCTTTTCATCTCCCTATTCCACTTTCCTTTCACTGCTGGCTGGAACCGTGATTTCTACATCCGTCCCCTGATTCGGCGTACTGTACACGCTGAGTCCATACTCTTCTCCAAAAAGAAGCTGAATCCGCTTGTGGATGTTCGGCAGTCCGATTCCCGTATTCGTCTGGCTTTTTCCATCTTTGACCCTTGCCACCATACCAGAATGTATACACTCATTTAACTCCGCAAGCGTCCTGCCGTCCATACCTTTGCCATTATCCGATACCGTTATAATCAGGTTCTTTTCCGTGACAATAATCTCTATCGTCACCTTCCCGCCTTCCAGCTTTTCCTCCAGTCCGTGAAAAATGGCGTTCTCGACCACAGGCTGTATAATCAGCTTGGGAATACGGAATTCGTAAGCAACTTCATCTTCCTCATCGATAAAGATTTCCATAGAGAACCGGTTATTGAAGCGGTACCGCTGAATCATCATATAATTCTCAATATTATTCAATTCGTCACGCAGCGTGACCAGACTCCCCTTTCGGCTGATGCTGTACCGGAAAAAGGCGGACAAGGCCTCCATCATCTTCGCAATCTCCGTATTGCCGTCAATCAATGCCTGTCCCCGGACAGACTCCAGCGTATTGTACAAGAAATGAGGGTTGATCTGGCTCTGCAGCGCGGTAAGCTCCGCTTCCTTGTCAAAGAATTCGGCTGAATTTTTTCTCGTGCGCTCCTCTGCGTGCTTATTCATCAGCAGTTTTATTTTCTTGATATAAGGTATCTCGGCGGACGCCCCGGCCAGCCTTTCATCACTTCCATTTTCCCTAATACAGGCTTCCAGTGTCGCGTCCAGCTCTCTTAGGGGCTTCATGATATTCCACATGACCGACACAATAAAAACACTCTCTCCTATAATGCATACGCCGATAAGAACTCCCGGAGTCCCTCCCCACATCAATAGAAGCAGAAGTAACACTACAAATACACATTGTATAACTAAATATTTCTTAATACGTTTAGTTAAGTCCATATGCTGCCCTCTCTTATGAATGGAGCTTGCGGTAAAGCGCCGGCTTTACTCCCACTGTCTTCGAAAAAATCTGGCTGAAATATCTGGAGTCTTTATAGCCCACCTTTTCCGCCACAGCCGCTATCGTCTCGTTGCCCTCCCGCAGCATCTTCTTCGCCATCTCCATTCTTATGTTGACCAGATAAGCGCTGAAATTCATTCCCGTCTCCTTCTTGAACAAAACACTAAAGTAAACCGGATTTAATTCTACGATGCCGGCAATATCTTCCAATGTTATTTTTTCTGCGTAGTTATCGTCCACATACTGCTTTGCCTGACGGATAGGACGGGTGGACTCTGTCTCCAGAATTTTAAGGCTCATAGTCAGATAATCCCCGAGATTCTGTTTTAAAAGCTCTTTCAGTTTGGTTATGGAATAGCACTGGTTGACGGAGGCAAACAAAAACTCTTTTAAATCGTCACTTTCCCGGCTCTGTACCTCTACATGTTCAAAAAAGTAGCTGATAATCTCCTCAGCCAAAGGGTAACAAAGGGAAAAGTCCAAGTCCTCTTTCAACATGAACGGGCTATATATCTGATTGACCGACTGCTCAAGCCCCTCTCTGGAATAAGTCTCTACCGCCTGTTTAAGTTTCGCTTTGTGAGGCTTTAGATAATCCTCGATCTCCTTTTCTGTCTCACACCGAAGAATTTCCGCATAGATGAGCCTTCCGGTGCCAAGTTTAATTCGATTACCCGCCGCCACCTGCGCCTCTTCTATAGAATACCGCATTTGTGCAAACTCGTTCTTCTCAGTACCCACGCCGATCGTCACCACATATTGCTCAAACCCCATCAAGTAATCTTGGATATCCGACAATATTGCGCCGATGACTCCTTTGATTTCCTTGGATTTTTCTGCTTCGTAGTTGAAGAGACAGTAAAGATGCATGCCCGGCTTCTCACATATCAGTTCTTCTTTGGCGTGCCCGTCCAGATTCTGCTCCACAATTGCCAATACCTTCTCCATAGTAAGCCGGTCCTGCTTTTTATCCGATTTTTCGAAATCAGTGTAGTCCAGCTTGATATCGATTCCACGGTAAAGCGCAGCGTCCAACACGACGTGATACGCCTGCTCCATTTCCGTCTGGGACGGAATTTGTTCCTTGTCCATGATGTGGCTCAGTAAGTCTCTCCTGATAATGTGTTCGCTCACGCTGACCGTACGCCTCATCTCCCGCTCTGCCTTCACTGCCGCACAATCCCGGGACAGTTCTCCCGTCAGCTTTTGAAGTACCTCGTTCAACTCCGTCTCACTGATAGGCTTCAGCAGGTAGTCATTGACTCCATACTGCAGCGCCCGATGTGCATACTCAAATTCTTTGTAGCCGCTGATGATGATAAAACGAATATCCTTCGCGATTTCTTTTGTCATACATACCAGATCGAGCCCGTTGATCTTCGGCATCCTGATATCCGTAATCACAATATCCGGACGCTCGTCCAAAATCACCTGATAAGCGGTCTCGCCATTATCGACCACATCCGTGCAGATCAAGGGAAGTTCATCCCATTTTATTAATCTTTTAATCAACTGCCCTATGCGGAACTCATCATCCACAATCAGTATTTTCCATTTTCTCTCCTGCATATTATTTTCCTCATTTTCAGAATAGGTTTCTCTTTTGCCTGCTAAACTATTAAGTCTAAGTGTAGCATAAGTATTTTTTCATTACAAATATAAGTATCCTCACCACCGTAATTTCAGAAATTTAAAATTATTTTCAGAATTTTCAAAAAATTACTTGACACATCGCATAACCCATGTTAGAGTAAAGAAGTATTTTGAATAAGATTTGGATTCACATATTTTTGTAAATCATTTATCTTCATTTGATGACTTACAAAAATATGTGATTTTTTATTTTTATGTTGAAATATAATAAAATATTAGGAGGTATCTTTCATGAATAAAGGTACAGTAAAATGGTTTAACTCACAAAAGGGATTTGGATTTATCACTAACGAAGCAAACGGAGAAGATGTATTCGTACATTTTTCAGGAATCGCTGCAGAAGGTTTTAAGTCCTTAGAAGACGGACAGGAAGTAACATTTGATATTACTGCCGGAAGCCGTGGAGATCAGGCCGTTAACGTTTACGTTGCATAAGTAAATGAAACTTAAAACAGCACCCAGCGCCATCATTAGCGCGAGGGTGCTGTTTTTTTATAACATATGTCTTATTTGGGAGATGGCTTATATGATTAATTTGGATATGCAAGATTTGAATAGAGCTACAATGAAACATCTAATAAAAAACATTGAAACTGGAATGTCTTTATCAGAGATTAGAAGAATTTGCGAAAAATTTATGCTTGATAATGGCGCAGATTCCTTTTGGTATTGGAATATAGGGGCATTTGTTTTTGCTGGTGATGAAACTACTGTCTCTGTATCGGGAAAAGACTATCAGACCTCCGAGCGGATAATCGGCCTCAACGATATTATTACCGTTGATTTAAGTCCTCAGAATAACAATATATGGGGCGACTATGCAAGAACAATTATTATTGAGGATGGAAAAGTTATTGATAAAATAGAAAATATTCGTAACAGCGAGTGGAAGCAAGGTTTACAAATGGAACAATATTTGCATAAATTACTAATTGAAAATGCTGCTCCTGATATGACTTTTGAAGAATTGTATTATTTCATAAATGACGTTATATCGAATCATGGTTTTTTGAATTTAGATTTCGCGGGAAATTTAGGACACTCTATTGTAGAGGACAAAAACGATAGGATTTATACCGAAAAAGGAAACAAAGCGAAATTATCCGAAGTAAAAATGTTTACGTTTGAGCCACATATAAGTACCCCTAATTCTAAATATGGATATAAACTGGAAGATATCTATTACTTTAGAAAAGGAAAGTTAGAAAAATTGTAAATTCTTATTTATGGGGACATTTTCCACGAACCAGCACACGTGATGAGAAATGGAGACTTTACACGCCCTGTCTTCTGACGAAAACAGGGCGTAGCACAATTCCTTTTTATCTAGCCAGCAGCTCTTTGGCCCTGCCCATGCGCTCTACGACCGGAACGCCGAAAGGACATCGCTTTTCACATGCACCGCAGCCGATACAGTCAGACGCATTTGCCGAAAGAGCTTCGTAATGTGCCCTCACGGTCGGCGGAACCGCCTCCTGCATTGCCGCAAGATCATACAGCTTATTCACCATAGCAATGTCTATCCTGACCGGACACGGCTGGCAATGGCCGCAATAAGTGCACTGTCCGGAATAGGCATGATAAGGCGCTTTTGCAAGCACACTGGCATAATCTTTCTCTTCCAGCGATGCCGTCTCATAGGCAACAGCCTCCCTCACATGCTCAGGAGTATCGTATCCGACCATAACACTTGCCACCGCCGGTCTAGTCAGGGCATAATGCAGGCACTGTACCGGTGTCAGCGCTACCCCAAAAGGTGACGCCTCCGCCGAGAAGAGCCGTCCTCCGGCATACCCTTTCATTACAGTGATTCCCACGCCTCTCTGCTCACACAATCTGTATAATTCTTCCCGCTCGGGAGCCATCCCCTTCAGCTTTTCATCATATGTATCCGCGAAATACTGCTCCATATCTTCTGTGGCAGGCATCAGATCAAATGCCGGATTCACACTAAAAAGTATCATTTCTATCTCTCCGCAAAGCGCTGCCATCTTTGCCACATCCGGGTTATGTGTGCTCATACCGATATGGCGGATCGTGCCGCATGCTTTCAGGCTCCGGACATACTCCATAAATTCCCCGCTTATGATCCGCTCAAATTCCGCCTTCTCATCTACAAAGTGAATCATCCCAAGGTCTATATAGTCTGTATCAAGACGGGCAAGCAAATCTGCAAACGCTTCCTTTACTTTATCCATCTCCCGAGTCCGCACATACTGACCATTCTGCCAAGTGGACCCAATATGTCCCTGAATAATCCACTTCTCACGCCTTCCTTTCAATGCCGCCCCGATATTGGAACGGACATTGGGCTCTGCCATCCAGCAGTCCAGTATATTGATGCCCTGCTCCTCACAACAGTCAATTACCGCCCTGACCTCTTCCTTGTCATGCCGCTCCAGCCATTCTGCCCCTAAGCCGATTTCACTGACCTTCAGTCCCGTTTTTCCCAAGTCTCTGTACTTCATAATCAACTCTCCTTTCACTCATGACCGCAAAATGTACATTACTAGATTTTTATTTAGTAAGATGTCAGGATTAAAAGGTCAATTTATGAATACCAGCATGAATTCTGTAAGCATCAGAGTTCAATATACCTTTTGGCTCAACATCTTAATATAAATTTATCACAACTATTCCTCCAGTACAAACATACTTATATCTTTATAGACCACTTCCCTCGCGCCTAAACTTATGGTATAATAGTCCCGCAATTACTGAACGAAAAATTTATGCAAAAGAGAGGAAATAATTATGCGTTACCAGCCACCTTATTTTGATTTTGAGTTATGTGGAGTGAAGCGAAAGCTTCCTTTTGTAAAAATTAAAGACGATATGGCTCTGGCCAGCTTCTGCGTCGTATCTGACACTGAGCTTGTCAAGGCCGCAGCCCCCGCTCTTGTAGCCAAGATGCCGGAGGTAGATATACTTCTGACCGCAGAGGCGAAAGGTATCATACTTACTTATGAGATGAGTTCTTTGATGGGGATGAAAGACTTTGTTGTGGCACGTAAAACAAAAAAGCCTTACATGCAGAATGTTCTTGAGGCCAATGTTTTCTCTATCACCACTCAGGCAAAGCAGACTTTATATTTAGACGGCTGCGATGTTGAAAAGCTTCGTGGTAAAAGAATTGCTATTATAGACGATGTTATCGCTACCGGGGAATCTTTGAACGCTCTGGAAAAGCTCGCAGAACTTGCCGGAGCTACCGTGGTGACCCGAGCCGCACTTTTAGCAGAACTAGAGTCTGTATACAGAGACGATATTATATACTTGAAAGAGCATTATGTGTTCACCCCCAACGAGGACGGAACCTTCACTCCGATTGAATGCGAAACTAAGAAACGGATACGTGAAGTTGACGATTTAGAGGTAGAATCCACTCAGGTTACAAGCACTACTCTTTAAGAGAATAAAATCTCGCAAGCTATACGATGGCGCTTAATCGGTAGAATAATGTGCGGCATATAGCTTGCGAGGTTTTTCTTGAGAAGAACAGAAAAGCCGGGAGGAGTCGTGTCCTCAGCCGGGCGGCTTTCGAAAACTTCCGTGCACGGCGTTAAGTGGAAAGCTGCTGATACACTGTCCGTAGTTCTTAGAGAATCGGGAATGGAGTCCCTATGGGCGATGTTCCCGAGACTCTTAGAAATGCGTGGCCGGGATTAGCAGATTGGGAACGTGCCGTGGTAGGAAATTTTCGAAAGCCGCCCGGCTGAGGACACGACTCCTCCCGGCTTTTCGTCCCTTTATTATGAGAAACCTAACGCTATGCGCTTACATTCTTGTTTCTTTAAATTCTTTCCATGCTTTTTCCCGTAATTCTTCATTTACAAGATACTCGCAGGCGCACACTGCCATTCCTTTGGCTGCCAGCATCATGCCTTGATAGCCTTCCGGTGAGTTCGCGGCTCTGCAGAAGGGCTCTGTGTGGCAGACGATATCGTCCGGCCCCATCTTAAAATAGGAGCCTAATGTCGGGCACACATAACTGATATCCCCTACGTCCCACGCAAAATTCTGTTCATCGTATTTCTTGTAAGGTGTGCCTGTACGGTCCAGATATTCCGCAAGTACCAGTCCCAGCTCATGGTTAGAACGAGTATCACGCATAGGATTTTTCACGATTTCCAACTCATAATCGCAGCCTGTCACCAGCGCCGCAGCTTTGGCGGAGTTCTCAAGATTGTGCATCACTCGTTCCAAATAAGCCGAAGTCTTAGAGCGGATACTGAACTCGAGGCCGCAATTGTCCGGGATAGTATTCGATACCACACCGCCTTCGGTGACAATGGCGTTGACTACATCGCACGCCCTGTCCTGCTGGCGGATAGCGTTCATATTGTTCATGCAAAGCATTCCTGCGGTAAGCGCATTTTTTCCTAATTCCGGCGCGCCTCCCGCATGGACGGCCACCCCTTTGAAACGTACCTTGACTGTAGTCGCAGCCAGCAGGCAGCGCTCAATTACAGTCTCACATTCTCCGTGGGCCGTGAACACACAGTCTACATCTTTGAAATACCCCTGCTCAACTAAAACAACCTTAGCCCCATAGTTGGGTACGGTCCCTTCTTCTGCGGGAGAACCTATCACACGCACCTCGCCGCCAAGCTGCTCAGCCAGTTCTGCAAGGACAATGCCCGCTCCCACTGCGGAGCTGCAAAAAAGATTATGTCCACAAGCATGTCCCACGTTGGGAAGCGCATCATATTCTGCGACAAAGGCGATGACCGGCCCCGGCTTATTCGATTTTTTAACAGCCTGAAATGCCGTGTCCATCCCACACAGGCCTCTTGTCACTTCAAAGCCGTTCTCTTCCAGCATGTCCGTGAGCAGCTTTGAGGCCGTATATTCCTGATGCCCCAGCTCCGGATTCTCCCATATCGTCCGGCTTATGGCGGTCAAATCTTCCCGTCTCGTTTCCAGCTCTTTTTCAATACCTTCTACATATTTTTCTGCTAACATCTTTCTCTCCTTTTACCTGTTTATGCTCCTCAGTTACATAAAAATCGTACTTCCCGGTCCTAACGGCAGGTTGAAACCGAACCAAACCAGCAGAAGCAGCACCCATGCGACGGCAAAGGATATGACAAGGGGAAGCATGGTCGCGATTATCGTCCCCAGCCCCGATTTTTTATCATATTTTAAGGCTGTCATAATGATGAACGGCATGAACGGCTCCAAAGGAGAAATCGCATTCGTCACAGAGTCCGCTATACGGAAAGCCGCCTGTGTAAACGCAGGTGAAAAATTCAGTTTCATAAACATCGGCACAAAAATCGGTGCCATCAGCGCCCATTTAGCGGAAGCGCTTCCAATCACAAAGTTAATCAGCATCGTGATACCGATAAAGCATATAATCAACGGCGCTCCCGTCAGCTTACTTTTGCTCAAGAACTCAGAGCCCTGTACAGACAGGTAAAGCCCCAGATTGGACTGTGAAAAGGCCTTGACGAACTGGCCTGCAAAGAAACAGAGAACCACGAAGCCCGTCAGCCCTGACATGGATTTGGTCCACATCTGAATAATGTCTGCAGATTTTCTTATCTTCTTCGTGCGGATTCCATATCCCAGACCGGCCACAAGGAAAAACAACGTCAAAATCGGCACCATCGCGCTCATAAACGGGGAGTTGATAATTTCACCATTCTCGCCTCTGAGAAGTCCATTTTTCGGTATGATTGTCAGTGCCACCAATACTAAAAATCCAAGTACTGCGAACAGCGCCCATCTCATTCCCGCCTTCTCCTGCTCTGTTACAGCGGTGATTGTTTCCTCTTCCGTCTCATCCACATTCCCAGTATACACGCCGAGTCTCGGCTCGATAATCTTGTCAACCACAAAGGTTCCCACAATCGTCAGCACAACCGTCGACGCCGCCATGAAATACCAGTTCACGGTAGGATTCACGGTATAGTTCGGATCAAAAATCTGCGCTGCGGACTCCGTAATGCCAGACACGAGAATATCCGTCTGGGTAATCATCAGGTTTGCGGATAACCCAGCCGCCACACCGGCGAACCCGGTAGCAAGTCCCGCAATCGGATGGCGCCCCATCCCTTTGAAAATCATTGCCCCGAGAGGCGGAATAATAACAAATGTGGCAGAACCTGCCAGACTTCCCATGATTCCCACCAGCAGGACAATCCCTGTCACAAGCGCTCTCGGCGCCCCTGCGATACTGGACTGGATGACGGTTCTTACAAGCCCCGTCTCCTCCGCGATACCGATACCCAGCATAGACACCAGCGTCACGCCAAGCGGACTGAAAGTCACAAAGTTCTCGACCATCGAATTCAAAAGCCAAATCAGCCCGTCCTTGCTGAGCAGATTGGTGATATGCTGCACCTCCCCCGTATTCGGGTGCGGAAATTCAATGCTGCTGCATAACGCCGATACAATAATAACCACCACGGTTAGAATCATAAAAATATACACCGGGTGGGGCAGGCTGTTTCCGAACCGCTCAATCCCATTCCAGACTCGGTTCCCACTCTTCTTTTGTTGTTCTTTTTCTCTCATCTTTTCCTCCAAAAAATTAATAGAATCGGTTTACCAACATATTTTATCATATCATCGCCATTCTTCCAATACCAATTATAACCTTCCTTCGTTCACATCACAAAGCGGGCGGTATCAACGTACCGCCCGCTCTGTGGCTTCTCAGTGTGTTTTCCAAGTATTTTATCGTCTAGGCCAGCTCTGTCTCCACAGCCTCTCCCAGACAGAGGTAGTCTTCATACATCTGCTCATACATTCCCCGTTTTGTATCATCCGGAAAGTAATTGGCTTTATAAGTCTCGCAATAGGTTCTCTGTCCCTCTTCCACGGAGGCAAATACTCCAGCCGCCACCGCCGCGTAGACAGCGGCTCCTTTGGCGCACATCTGCTCTTCCTTACATACCATGATCGGCACGCCCAGCGCATCGGACATCATCTGCATAATGAACGGCGACTTCTTAGCAATTCCTCCCACTGCGATGATCCGGTCAATCTGAAGGCCGTTATCCACCAGTGAATTGTACACCCGTTTACACCCAAACACGGTTCCTTTTACAAGTGCGCAGTAGATAGAAGGGGCCCTTGTCCCCAGCGACAGTCTGTTGATCGCCGCCCTGACAGATTCATTCAGTTTTGGGTATCTTCTTCCATTGAACCAATCCAGTGCCGTCAAATCTTCTTCTATACAGTTCTTCGCTTCCTTTTCCAAGGAAGGAAGAATCTGCCCCGCAAGATAGTCCGTCAGCTTTTGCCTCTGCTCCCTGCCCAGAATTTCTTCCGGAATCTCCATCTGTCTCATAGGCCACAGAAGCAATTCCTTGAACCAGGCATAGACGTCTCCGAAAGCCGGCTGGCTCATCTCCAGCCCTACATATCCGGGAACGATAGAGTCCTCCGCCTGGCCACAGTATTCCTTCAGATTCTTGCCCCGCAGGACTTCGGGCTTATCCACCAGCATTTCCACCGTGGAAGTGCCAACGACCTGTACCAGCGTGTGCAGGCCTACGCCCGCGCCCACGCCTCCTGCATGGGCATCGAAGGAGCCGGCCCCGATTTTAGCCTCCGGGTTCACCCCGAGACGCCCGGCCCATTCTTTGGAAATCGTACCGATACAAGTGCCCGCAGGCACCGGGCTCATTTTATACCGCTCGGCCACATCACACAGGTAAGGATCCAGCCTGCCCAGGCGTTCTTCTGACGGCAGGCCGCCAAACTCACTGTGCCAGAGAGCTTTATGTCCAGCCGCACAGGAACAGTGTGCTATCGTATCCGGATTGACGTTTCCTACAAGCAGCCCCGCAATCCAATCGCAGTGCTCTGTCCAAGTCCATGCCGCCTCTCGAATGCGCTCATCTACTCTGGTCGTGTGAAGGATTTTCGCCCAGAACCATTCCGAAGAATAGATTCCCTGATATTTCGTATAATCGATATCTCCGGCGGAGAATACTTCATTGATTTCTTTTGCCTCCTCCACCGCGGTATGATCCTTCCACAGATGGAACATGGCATTGGGATTATCTTTAAATTCTTCCAATAGGCAGAGCGGTGTTCCCTCCCTGTCCACCGGGCCCGGTGTGGAGCCGGTCGTATCCACAGCGATTCCTATGATATCCTGCCCCGCGCCTTCGCCTGCCCGGTCAAGGGCCGTCTTCATCGCTGCCTCCAGCCCTTCTATATAGTCCAGAGCGTGCTGCCGGTACTGTACTGCGGCAGGGTCGCAATATCTTTTTTCCGCCCACCTCGGGTAGGCGCACACGCCGTCGGCAACAGCCTCGCCCGTGACGGCATCCGCCAGCAGTACCCGCACCGAATCACTTCCATAGTCTACTCCGGCAACTAGTTTACGTACCATACTCATTCTCCCTTAATAACATGCATATCCGCCGTCGATCTCCAGATTTGCCCCGGTCGTGTAGGAGGCTGCCGGACTTGCCAGATAGAGGATTCCCCCTGCCATCTCCTGCGCTGTCGCCATGCGTTTTGTAGGACACATGGAGAACCAGATATCCTGCCATGCCTTGTTGGTAGTAGCCGGTGTCATGTCTGTACATACATATCCCGGACTGATGCAGTTTACACGGATGCCATGTTTGGCCCACTCGCAGGCAAGAGATTTTGTCAGGTGGATGACCCCGGCCTTCGCCGCATTGTATGCAACCTGCTCCTGCGGATAGTTGACGATGGTTCCAGACATGGATGCCGTATTAATGATAGAACCGCCGGTGCCGTCCTTAATCATAATTCTCCCCACTGCTCTGGCAACAAGGAACACTGCGTCCAAATCAATGGCAATTACTTTTCTCCATTCTTCGAAAGTCATATCCTCACATCTTACACAATAGGCAATCCCTGCGTTGTTGTGCAGTACATGGATCGCTCCTAATTTTTCTTTCGCCTCTGCCACTGCGGCGTTCACTTCATCTTCGACTGTCAAATCAGCCTTGATTCCATAAGCCTCTCTTCCCAGAGCCTGAATCTTCTGGACTGTCTCGGAAGTGTCTATTATGTCGATTATCGCCACATCTGCCCCCGCTTCTGCAAGCGCGATAGCCGATGCCTGCCCGATACCTCTCGCCGCTCCTGTCACAACCGCTTTCTTTCCATCCAGCCTAAAAGAATCTAAAATACTCATAATTAAGTCCCAACCTTTCTTTATTTATATTGATGATGTTGGGGTCAAAACACTCTTTGACCCTGATGTTACTAACCTTTTACAGAGCCTGATGTCAGCCCCTTTACCAATGCCTTCTGTGTGAAGAAGCCCAGAATAATCGGAATGATACAAATCAATGTACCCGTCGCGCACATCTTGCCCCAGAAGTATCCCTGCTGCGTCATATATTTACTCATGTATACGGGCAGCGTAGCGGCCTCTGTATACGTGATAGTCACGGCAAAGAAGAATTCATTCCAAGTTATGATAAATACTAAAAGCGCCGCGGAGAAGATTCCGTTTCTCACAAGCGGAAGCATGATTTTTGAAAATGCCTGCAGCCGGTTGCATCCGTCCAGCTCCGCCGCCTCCACAATTTCCAGCGGGACTTCCTTAAAGAAGTTGGTCACAAGCCAGACCATGAGCGGCACGCCTGCTCCACAATACAAGATGACCAGCGCCAGCGGATTGTCCACAAGACCGATTCTCTGAAAAATCAGATACACCGGGATAATTACCGCTATTGCCGGAAGAAATGTGGTGGATACAAACCAGAAATACACATTGTTCGGGTTTTTAAGCGGTGTAAATACAAGCGCATACCCCGCCGGAACCGCCAACAGAACCGTGAGGATTACCGTTCCCAGCGTAATCATCACCGAGTTGCCCAGATATTGAAAAAAGGTATCCGACAACACCGTCTTATAGTTTTCCAGTGTAGGCGAGAAAATAAATCCCGGAACTACGACATCCACCTCTGCCTTAAAGCTGGAAACAATCATATAAATAATGGGAAAGACCCAGACCAATGCTATTACGACCGCCAGAAGACAGAGAAGTACGTGTTTGATTTTTGCTTTTTTCATATCACTGCCTCCTTTACTCGCTCTTGTTCGTCGCTTTGAAGAACTTCTGCGTCAAAAATAGTGTAATTGCTACTGTAACTACGGCGATTGCCGCCGCCTTGCCTACCGACCAGTCATAGAAGATCGTGCGGTATGTCAGATAGGGCAGATTGGCCGAGCTGACTCCCGGTCCTCCCTGTGTGGTAACGTACACGAGGCCGAATACCTTCAATATATTGATAAGCCCCAGCGTCATTGCCGTTATAATATGGTTCTTTATGATCGGTATATCGATCGACACCAGCCGCCGGAACCCATTTGCCCCGTCAATCTTGGCGCTCTCAATCACATCATCCGGAATATTCTGTAGTCCGGCCATAATAATCAAGAAGAAGAACGGCGTCCATTGCCAGATAATCAGGATGATTACCGTGGCCAGCGAGTGCCTTCCAAAAAAATCAATGGGCTGTATACCGAAAAACTTGCATATGTAATAATTAAGTCCCATGCTCGGATTCAACAGCAATGTCTTCCACACAATACCCACCACGGAATCCATCACGAAATACGGCATTACCAGAAGTGTCCTGAAGAAATATCCTCCCGGGAACTTACGGTTAAATAAAACGCCCAGAAGTATGGCAAGAACCGTACACAGTACGAGACATACTACAATAATTATCAGTGTGTTTTTTAATACAATATAAAAATTCTTAGAGGTAAGAACATCCACGAAGTTCTTAACACCGTTGAACTTGATTCCCAAGTCAGGCCGTTTAACGTTCCACTTTAAAAAGGAAAAAATAATGGTAACGACGAACGGTATCTGCGTGACCGCGGCCACAAAGATGACTGCTGGAAGCAGCACTTTGGTGCTGTGGTCTTTTTTTCCATTTACTTTAGGTTTACTCATTTGGGGTTTCCTCACCAACTTTCCTTGTCTGCCAAACATCTCATATCTTTTGAAACGAAGAGCCGGCTATCCTGCCGGCTCTTGCTGACAAATCATACTCTTAAGCAGATTCTTGTCCTGTGACTAATCTCTGTATCCGCCTTCTTCAGCCGCGTTATCGATTGCTTCCTGAGAAGCTGAGATACATGCGTCCAAATCCTTCTGTCCACTTACAAAGGATGCCAGCTCTGCAGCGATGCTTTCACCCCAAGAAGAATATTCCGGTAAGTTCGGAAGAGAGTTTCCTGTATAAGGTGTATCATTGATCGCCGGATGAATTGCGTCTGCAGATTCAATCGCTACTCTTGTAGTTGCCGCAAAATCACATGCATCCAGATATTCCTGATTTTCATATGTAGAAATTCTTGTCCCGGAAGGTGTAGACGGGAATCCCTTTTCTTCCTGAACCAATTTGACATATTCTTTGCTTGTTGCCCATCTCAAGAAATCAAAAGCTGCGTCCTTATTCTTGGAGCCTGCTGTAATACCGATTCCCCATCCACCGATAGTTCCGGTGTTCTCTTTCTTATCTGTCGGAGCCGTGGCGTATCCTACTTTACCCTTTACAGCGGAATCATCTTTAGCAAATGTTCCTGCAGATACTGTTGCGTCATAGTAGATAGCAGCTTTACCCTGCGCAAATAGATTCAAGCATTCTGTATAACCGCATGTTGTAGGGCTGTCCTCTGCAACAGTGAGAAGCTTCTTATAAAATTCCCATGCCGCTCTTACTTCCGGAGTATCGTATGTGGCATTCCAGTCCTTATCATAATACTGTCCGCCGAAAGCGTTCATGATAGAGCCGAAGATGTACATATTTTCACCATATCCTGCAAGGCCACGGATTGCTATACCGGACACACCGTTTGCTTTGTCATCACATTTTGCCGCTAAATCATAGATTTCTTCCCATGTCGGATTCTCCGGCATCGTCAAGCCCTTTGCTTCAAAGATTTCCTTATTATAGCAAATCATTGTTGATTCTGAGTAGAATGGAAGTGCCGCAAGTCCTTTTGTCTCAGAGGAGCAGGAAGTTCTTACTGACTGGAAAACATCATCCAAATCGTATTTCTTCTGCTCTTCCTCGGAAAGAGCGTCGAACATCGGATCCAGTGCCTCTGTCCATCCATTGTCAAGGTATGTACCCATATCACTTGTTCCCAGTGTAACAAGGTCATACTCTCCTCCTCCAAGTCCTACATCCTGTGTAATCTTGGAACGGATTTCATTTTCAGAAAGAATAGTGAAGGTTACCTTCACTCCCGTCTCTTCTGTATACTTTTTAGATAACTCTTCCATAATGACCATCGCGTCATTGTTCACGCTGGCTACCTTGATTTCTTTTGTTTCTTTTCCGCCTCCGTCTGAATCCCCCGAATCTTTCTTAGAGCCGCAGCCGATCATCATTGTTCCTACCATGGCAACTGCCAGTGCTACGCTTAAAATTTTCTTTTTCATTTTAATTCTCCCTTTCATTAAACTTTTTTCGATAAACTCTTACCAGACGTGTCTACAGTTTTTGTTTTTCCGGAAAACAATTTTTGTTGCCTAAAGTTTATTGTGTGAACTTTTATCGTAAACTTAGCATATCACCTCTTTTTTCATCTGTCAACCCACTTTATCGTCATTTTATACAGTTTTTTATTTTCATTTGTTATATTTTTATCAATAATTCGCTTTATTTTATCAATTTTACCTGTTGCACATGACATTTTAGTGTGCTATTATTTGTTTATCAAATATACTTTGTTGGTTTTCTACAATATATATTCAGTTTTTTTAAGTTTATTTAGAAAACCATTTATCAATTCTATGAATGTTTATATCTGAAAGGAGATTAGTTATGGAGATTCCTAAAAAAATGAAAGCTGCCGTTATGAACACAACGGGAAAGCTTGACTTCGAGATGATCGATGTACCGGAAGTAAAGGATAACTGTGTATTAGTAAAATTAGATTACGTAGGTGTATGCGGCTCAGATTCCCATTTATTTGAACACGGTTTTATCGGAGAGAGCGTTGTGACTGAGCCTATGGTACTCGGGCATGAGCCCGGTGGCGTGGTTGCCGCTGTGGGCAAAAATGTCACTTCGTTGAAGCCGGGAGACCGGGTGGCTGTAGAGCCGGGCGTTCCCTGCTGGGAATGTGATTTTTGCAAACAGGGCAAATATAACCTCTGCCCCAATGTTTATTTTTACGCTTCCCTCCCTGTGACGGAAGGCTGCTTTGCCGAATATATCGCACATCCGGCCAACTTGTGCTACAAGCTGCCTGACAACGTAAGTACTCTGGAGGGCGCTCTCATGGAGCCTCTGGCCGTAGGTTTCCACGCAGCAAGACAGTCCGGTGCCTTTGTAGGTTCTTCCGCCGTTATACTAGGCTCCGGATGTATCGGTCTGGTGACCATGCTTTCTTTATTAAGTATGGGCGTGAAAGATATTACCGTGGTGGACGTGATGCAGAACCGTCTGGATAAAGCGCTGGAACTGGGCGCCGCGCATGTGGTCAACGCATCCGAATGTGACCCGGTAGCCAAGGTAATCGAGCTCACGGGAGGAGGCGCAGACTTTTCCTTCGAGACTGCGGGAAATGCCACGACGCTCTTCCAGATAGCCAAAATGACCAAACGTGGCGGTACCATCACTCTGGTCGGATACACCAGTTCCGGCAAGGCAGAGCTTAACGTCAACTGGATCATTGACAACGAAATGTCCATAAAGACTGTTTTCCGTTACCGCAACCATTATCCTACCATTATTAAGGCCGTCTCTGACGGTATCATCCCTCTGAAAAAGATTGCTTCTGACATTTTTGAATTCAGCGACATCCAGAAGGGTATGGAATATGCGATTCACAATAAAAACGCAGTAACAAAGGCAGTAATCCGAATTAACCCGGACGCCGAGTAGACGTCTTACCACACCCCTTCACGGAAAGGAGCTTAGATCATGTCATATATCGGATTGGACGTAGGCACTTCCGGCTGCAAAGCCGCCGTCGTCAGCACCGCCGGAGAAATCCTTTATTCTGCCGGCCGGGAATATTCCTTCACATCTCCAAAGGCTGGTTATGTAGAGCTTGACCCTGCCGAAGTCTGGCTGGCTGTAAAGGAAGTACTGCGGCAGATAGCCCCTCACGCACAGGACGCGCGCACGATCGCCGTCTCTTCGATTGGGGAATCAATGGCCATTCTGGACAGCGAGGACCACGTGCTCTGCAATGGCATCGTATATCTTGACCAGCGGTGCGTTGATACACTGCCGGAAATTGAAGAAAAAATATCTGCCCACCGGCTTCACAGCATCACGGGCGTCTCGGTAAACCAGATGTTTACACTCAACAAGTTTCTCTGGTACCGCAGGCATATGCCGGAAATATTAGAACACGCAGACAAATACTTTTTATTTGGTGATTATATCACATACATGCTCTCCGGGGTGCGCGCCATCGACCCCGGGAGCGCCTCCCGTACTATGTTTTTTGACGCAGGAACTTTGGAGTGGTCAGAAGAAATAGCAGAGCTCTTCGATATTCCTATTGACCGCTTTTCCAAAGTCACTACGCCGGGCACAGTACTGGGGCCAATCAAGCACGCTCTTGCCGAAGAGCTTGGACTCCCCCGGACCCTCTCAGTTATCATGGGAATCCATGACCAGTGCGCCGCTACCCTTGGCTCCGGTTCTCTTTCTCCCGGCGAAGTGATGATGGGACAGGGTTCCACCGAAAGCATCAACTGTGTGGTTCACAAAGACCATCTAAACGAAATGATTATCGAAAACCAATTATGTTTTGAGCCGTACATCGACAAGGAGCACTATATTATCATTACCGGAAACCTGACCCACGGCTCCAGTATTACATGGTTCGTACGGAATTTTTACGAAACTGGCTCTGACACGTTTTCTTATGAGCAGTTGTATAGAAACTGCCCCGAAAGTGCGGGAAATGTATTCTTTCTCCCCTATCTTTCCAAGGTCAGCCTGATGGACCCTAAGAACCATGCGCTGGGCGGATTTCTCGGGGTAGACGTGACCGTCACCAAACCGCAGATGTTCCGCGCCCTCTTGGAAGGTCTCTGCTACGAGGCCAGAGTGAGCATGGAAATCTTCGGCAAAATAGGGGTGGACATAAAGAAACTCACTGCTTCCGGCGGTGTTTCCAAGGCAGCACTCTATATGCAGATGAAAGCAGACGTCATCGGCTGCCCGATACATATTTTAGAAAACCCGCAGGCTGGCATCATGGGACTCGCCGTTATCAGCGCAGTTTCTGCCGGGGATTATCCCACATACGCCGACGCGGTGCAGGCTTTCGTGAAGACTGGAAAGATCTACACCCCTGCGCACGGCTATGAAAAACAATACCAAAAATACCAGTTGATCAGCCGCAGTATTAAGACGCTGTACGATGAACTGGACGCAGAAGAAAAGGAGGATGCACATGATTAAGAACAGACCCCTTGACCACATTGGTCTGGCTGTTTCCGACGTGGAGGCCGATGCCGTCTGGTATCAGGAAGTACTTGGGCTTTCTGTCAAAGGTAAATTTCAGAATCCCGAAGGCCGCAACGTATATTTTCTTTCCACAGCAGACGGTTCTGTCACCTATGAGATGTATCAGGATGACAGTCTGGCCGCCGGCGCCAAAGGAAAAATCGACCATATCTCTTATGTTTCAAACGATATCGAAGCAGATTATAAATTTTGCGTAAATGCAGGATATGATATCTGTACAGATGGAATCGAAGGAATACCGAATTTCTGGAAGCAGGGCTGTAAATATTTCAAAATCAAAAGCCCTACGGGAGAACAAGTAGAATTCTGTCAGGTGCTGTAACCAGCGCCAAAAATTATGCGGAGAGCTGTTCTCCCCGCATATGAAATATGCTGCCATCATCTCATTATAAAGAACTGCCGCCCCGTCTGATATTACAGGGGCGGCAGTTCTTCCTATTCCCAGCAGCCTCACGGCTGCTTTTTATACACTTCAGTTATAAAATCAATCATCTCATAAGTGCGCAGGTAATGCTTCACCATCGCCAGCCCCGCCCCCACCAAAATTCCATTTTTATCAAAGTCTGAAAACTGGATGTTCAGCGTTTTATAAAGCTCCGGCGGCAAAAAACGCTTCATATAAGCGTACAGCTGACGTTCAAACTTCTTGCTTCGGATAATCTCATCCCCCAGTACGATCACCTCCGGATTGAGAATAAACGTAAGCCCAGTCAGTCCATATGCCAGATAACGCGCAGCGCGCTTCATCACCCATTCCGCCAGATCGTCCCCAGCCTCATAAGCGCTATAGATTTCTTCCAAAGTCGAGTCTTCCGCCAGCACCGTATCCGGATAATCCATCCAGTTCTCCCGCACATTGTCCCTGATAGAGAGTGGCGAGGCATAGTCCTCCCAGATACCGCTGAAATCACTGTTCTTACCGTGCCGTCTAGTCAGGCAGTTGATGCCCATATGCCCCACTTCGCCCGCGATTCCATTGAAACCGCCGAAAACTTCCCCGCGGATAATGATTCCTCCGCCAAATCCGATTCCCCCTACAATACTGAGCAGGGATTCGGGCATACGGTCGCTTTTCTTACCAAGTTTATGCCACTCTGCAAGTGCACTCATATTCGCGTCATGATCGACCCAGATTTCCATATCCGGGAACATCTCCCTGAACGCGCCCTTAATGTCCACTTCACCCAGCACTTCCACATCATCCGCCTTGATATAATAACGGTCTTCCTCGTGCAGGAGCCACCCTAGCGTAGCCACCGAAAGTCCCAGTACTTTCAGGTTATTATCCCGGCTGTATGCAAGCTGCTTGTCCACTTCTTCCTTATACTGTTTCAGAATCTTCTGAATATCGCTATCATCCCGATAGGGCACTTTCACGTAATTGCGGATTTCCCCATGCACATTGCACACGGCAGCCGCCACATAGTCTTTTCTGATACAAAGGATGACCGAGACCACATCATCCATGCAAAGGCTCAGCCCGGCGACCTTCCTTCCGTTACTGGCCGAAATCTGCCCGATATCCTTCACAATCCCCATCTCCAGAAAGTCCCGGATAATATTGGTGATTGTCGCCTTGTTCAATTCTGTAATTCTTACCAAATCCACACGGGATATCTCAGGATGTTCCATCAATGTCTGCAGCACAATACACCGGTTCTTTTTCTGAATGTCAATAATATTCGAACCTAGCTTCATAAATTTTCCCCCAGTTTTTTTATTCTGCCGGCACAGTTGTTTCTATAATATCTATCACCGCTTCAAGCGTATCTGCCTTTGCAAAAATCATACCGCGCAGCTCTTCATCCGGCTGTGTCAAATCAGGCACCATAATAGTACAGCACCCGGCGCCGTGCGCCGCACGCACCCCATTAGGCGAATCCTCCAAAGCGATACAATTCTCCGGCGCCAGCCCCATCTCTGCAGCCGTCTTCAAATAAATATCTGGCGCCGGCTTACTATGCTCCAAATCCTTCCCGGAGCAGAGATAAGAAAAATACGGCGCCGCCCCTATTTTATTCAAAAAAGAACACGCCCGGTTCTTCTCCGTGGCCGTAGCCACACAAGTTATATAATGGTGTTTCTGCAAATATTGAAGTAATTCAAACAGCCCCGGCTTCACTTCTATCTCATGAGACGAAAAATATTCATTGACATATCCTCTATAAAGCGTAAGAACACTCTGATGGTCATAGCCGGCCCCCAAATATTGCTGCATCAAGGGGCCCGCCAAACGTTCGTCGAGGCTCCGCAGCATCAGCGCATGTTCCCGTTTCATCGGGAATCCTAGTTCATTTGCTGCTTTGCACAGATAATAATTATAATGCTTTTCCGTGTCGATCATCAATCCATCCATATCAAATATGACGCCTTTAATTTCCATATTACGCAATTTCCTTTCCAGCATTTTCTTCTGTAGATATCCTCTAGTTGCTAGGGTCATACGATAAAATATTCACATGTAAATTGTATCATATTTCATGTACAAAGGCACGTAATTTATAGGAAAAAACAGACTGTTTCCCGTCTTGGATGTCGTTAAAAGACGTTTCCCGTGGGTTTGACACTACTTATAGAGTGCTCCATAAGCCGCACACGCCCGGTAGTCCTGCGCCTCCTTGTCCATCCCGAAGGCATTCCAACTGGCCGGACGGAAGATGGACTCCTCCGGTACATTGTGCATGCACACCGGTATCCGCAGCATCGAGCACAGCGTGATCATATCCGCGCCCACATGCCCGTAGCTGATGGCCCCATGGTTCGCCCCCCAGTTGTTCATCACGTCGTAGGCGCTCTTGAACGCCCCCTCACCCGTGACTCTTGGCGCGAACCACGTGCACGGCCATGTATAATCCGTACGCTTCCACAGGCTGTCCGACACCTCCTCCGGAAGCTCCACGCTCCAACCTTCCGCCAGCTGCACCACAGGGCCCACTCCCTTCACCAGATTCACGCGCACCATGGTCATGGGCATTCTGGCCCGCGTCTCGAACCGGGAGGAATACCCGCCTCCCCGGAAGTAGCCCAGATCCGCCTCGCACCATGTGGTGGCCTTCAGGCAGGCGTCGATGTCCGTTTCCGTCATCTCCCAGAAGGGCTTCATGCTCCCCCTGCCCCCGGCGTCCCTGGCCGCACCGCTGGCATCCAGGCAGCAGGCCCCGGAGTTGATCAGATGCAGGAAACCGCCCGCTTCTTTCGCCTCCCCTTCCAGTTCATACCCAGTCACTCTCTTCACCGCTTCCCCGGACCAGCAGGTGCGTACATCCGCGAACATCTGGGCCCGGTTCGTCAACAGCTTCAAGAGCAGCATGCCCACCCCGTTCAGGGTGTCGTTCTCCGTGGCAAGGATGTAGGGCTCCCTCGCCCCGTTCCAGTCGAAGGAGCTGTTCAGGATGGCTTCCGGGAAATCCGTGTTGGGCAGGTGGTCCGTCCACTGACGCTGTCCTTGGAAGCCCGCCGCTATGGCGTTATGCCCCAGCTTCTCCTCCCCCCATTCCTCCGGGAGCCTCGGATTCCCGTTCATCAGGTCCTTGATGATGAGGGCACATTTGATGGTGAATTCCCAGTTGTAGTCCTTGGCTTCCCGGTCGTGCTGTACTTCCAGAGGATTCTTGTCCCATCCCTCCGGGCAGCGCTCCTTCACCCACGCCCGCGCCTTCTCATATTCCTTCTCGTCGTAGATGCCCCGCTCTATCCTCCGCAGCACTTCCACCTCGTCCACGGACTCCACCCGCATGCCCAGATATTCCTCGAAGAAATCTGGATCGATGCCGGAGCCGGAGATGCCCATGCAGGCAGCGCCTATCTGCAGATAGGACTTCCCGCGCATGGAGGCTGCGGCCACCGCGGCCCTCGCGAACCGGAGCAGCTTTTCCTGCACATCCGCGGGGATCTCTTCATCATCCGCCTCCTGCACATGCCTTCCATAGATGCCGAAGGCGGGGAGCCCCTTCCTTGCGTGGGCGGCCAGCACTGAGGCCAGATAGACCGCGCCGGGGCGTTCCGTGGCGTTGAGCCCCCAGACTCCCTTGATGGTCATGGGGTCCATGTCCATGGTCTCCGAGCCGTAGCACCAGCAGGGCGTCACGGAGAGGGTAATGTCTACGCCCGCGGTCCTGAACTTCTGGGCACAGGCGGCAGCCTCCGCCACACGGCCGATGGTGGTGTCCGCCACGACGACTTCCACCGTTTCTCCGTCTGTATAGCGGATATGCTCCTCAAAGAGCCTCTTCGCCGCATTGGCCATGGACATGGTCTGTTCTTCCAGTCCGCCCCGCACGTCCAGCAGTCCCTGTCTGGCGTCAATGACCGGGCGGATTCCGATTACGGGATGCCTTCCTATCACTCTCTTCTCTGCCATTTCTTTTTCCTCCTTAAACCGGTTCCAGTCTGCATATCTCGCAGAACCTTATATATTGTTCTTTCCATATCTCTGTGTCTTCAGGGTAATAGTGGGTTTGGGGGAAGGTATTGCGGGAAATTTCCCGAATTTCCTCCTCGGATTCCACTTCTCCCATTCCATAGGCCTGCAGCAGGATATTCCCAGCGCAGGACGCCTCTTTCGCCCCGGTTATCACCTCTGTGTTTGTCACATTGGCTATATATTGGTTCAAAACCGTGACCGCATTGGCCCCTCCTATGATATAGAGTGTATCTACTTGTCTACCGGTAGTCTTTTTCAGTGCCTCCAGCGCATAAGCACATTTAAGCGCCACACTCTCATAGATGATACGCGCGATCTGCCCCACATCCGTCTCCGCAAAGCATCCCTGCCCCGTATCGCTTAGATATTTGACAATTTCCCCCGGCATATCCTGCGGGTTAAAGAATGCATTACATTCCGTGTCCACCACGCCGGCAAATAGTCTGGACTCCACCGCTCTTTCAACGATTTCCGGAAAACTCAAATTCATTCCCATGGCATTCCATTTTCTCCGGCACTCTTGAATCAGCCACATCGCCATCACATTTCTTTTGCAGAGCGTTTTCCCGAAAGCAAGTGCCGTGTTGGATAAATTATATCGGTAGCTCATCTCATTGTCCGCCGGTTCAGGGAGCTCCATGCTTACAAGAAACCATGTACCAGTTGCGATAAAGGCCCAATTTTTCCGTTCATCCACCGGGACCACTACGCTGGCAGACGAAGTATCGTGCACAGCAGGGGCTACAATCTGGAAACGGTTCGTACCACACCAGTCCGCGATAGATTGTTCTACCAGACCGAGTCTGGTTCCCGCAGGAACTACTTTAGGCTGCGCGCTCTTGGGCACGCCAAAAATATCAAAAACCTCATCTTCCCAGCTCCCCTTTCTCATGCTGAACATCTGCGAATAGGAAGCGGCCGAAATCTCCGAGATTGGATTGCCCGACAGCAGATACATCAGGAGATCGCCCAAAAAAAGTATTTTTTTGCCGTCTCCCAGTGCCTCCGGATTTTCCCGCAGCAGGGCTATCAATTGATGAAGTGTTGTATCCTTCAGCTTTCTCTGGGTCGTCAGCTCATACAGCCTGCGGTAGCCAATCTTTTCCTCCACATACTCCATGGTATGCTCTGTCCTCGTATCCCGGTAAAACACCGGAATCCCTTGTACGGCGCCCTGCCCGTCAATGATGCCGAAATCGCTGGCCCACGTGTCGACGCCCAGACTCCGTATCTCGACCCCCGCTCTTCCCAGCTCAGCCAACACCTTCAATATCTGCTCATATATACCGTATACATTGATACATAGATGATTCTGATACATCATTCTCGGTGTCTCGAATCTGCCGACTTCTTGAATATTCAGCGTCCGGTCATGGGTCAGCTCACCTGTATAGATTTTTCCGTTGCTGGAACCTACGTCTACAGCAACATATTTCTCCGCCATATTTCCACCTCTTTAAAAATCAGCACACCGTAAAGCCGCCGTCAACCACAATATTTGCCCCGTTAATCATGGCAGCCGCGTCACTCGCAAGGTAAGTCACCGCCATAGCGATCTCATCCATCTCCGCAAAACGTCCCGCCGGAATCTGCGCCAAATGCGCCGCTCCCCGTTCTCCTACCCAATAGTCTCTGGCCATCGGGGTCATAACTACGGTAGGGGATACCGCATTGCATGTAATTCCATATTTCCCCCACTCTAACGCCAAATCTCTCGCCACCGCAAGCAGGCCGGATTTGCTGGCCGAGTAAGCCACATGTCCATAGAGGGCCACCACCCCCGCCTGAGACGCCATGTTGATGATCCGCCCGCCGTTTCCTGCTTTTATCATCTCTCGTCCCACAATCTGGGATACGAAAAAGGCGCCGCAGAGATTCACATTGATTACGCTCACGAACTCCTGCTCACTGATTTCGTCGGCCGGCGTTCCAGAGCCAAGCCCCGCGATATTGCAGAGGATATCAATTTTCCCTTTTTCCTCAATAATCTGGTCGACCGCTTTTTGTACCTGCTCCGGCTTGGTGATATCAAGGGCGTATGCCACAGCCCCCATCTCCTGTGCCGCTTCCTTTACCGATTCCGCCAAATCAAACAGTACCACATCAGCACCCTTTCTCTTCATCATTTTAGCGGCCGCGTTTCCGATTCCGCTGGCTCCGCCCGTGACAACTGCCACCTTGCCATTCAGGCTCAAATTTTCATCAAATCCTCTATATTCATTCATCTCATTATCCTCCTGTCCAAGCAGACCGCTCGCAAGAACTTTTTGTCCACTTTCAACAACAGGGAGCCGCCGCTGCTTGCCAGCCCGTCTCCCTGCCACATCTCATTATTCTACTGAATTATTTAATCTGCCCATTTTCTGTGTGAACTTTAATCCATTCATCCACATTGCTGGAATCAATCAATTCGCCGTCGACAAGTTTTGTCTCTTTGTCAATTTCCCCTTTAAGCACTCTATCGCAGATATCGAGTGACGCTTCTGCCTGTGCGTAAGCATTCTGTACGCAGGTCGCAGTCAGTTCACCGTCTTTAATAGAAAGGCACGCATCCGCCAGTCCGTCGACGCCGTAGGAAGTCATCTCTCCTTCACGGCCTACAGCCTTCGCAGCCTCAAGTGCGCCGAGAGCCATGGCATCATTCATGGAGATGATAGCGTCAATCTGGTTGTATTTCTGGAGCCAGTCTTCCATAAGAGCCATGCCTTCATCTTTGTACCAGTTGGCAATCTGCTCGTCAAGAATTTCAATGTCAGGCCTTGCTTCAAACAAAGTCTTCTCGAATCCTTCTCTTCTGCCGATAGAATGTACGTTGCCGGAAGGCCCGAGCAGAACGACTACTTTACCATTTTCCGGAATATCTTCCAGTGCTACCGCAGCCGGAATACTTCCCTGCTGGACCGGATCGCAGTCTACGCAGGAGGCGTCCTCAGAACCCTTGTTAGTTCCATTTACCGTACATACCGGAATCCCCTGCTCGATAGTTGCATTGATCGGATCCATCAGCGCCTCCGTGTCAATACTCTGGATAACAACCATGTCGTACCCCTTGGACACCGCATTTTCAAGATTGGAAATCTGGGTTCCCACATCGTTTTTATTGTCGATTATGGTAACTTTGTAATCCGGATAATTATCTGCCAGCTTTTCAAAGGACTGGGCGAGCCATGACGCGTAGGTAGCCGTCATATCGCCAATCAGAACAGCAATCTCCTTCTTGTCTCCGGATGTTTCATCTTTCTTCTCTCCACCTGTCTCCTCTTTTTTGGATGAGCATCCGGCAGCCAGCATACTCACTCCCATGGCCACTACAAGCAGCATGGATAATACTTTCTTTTTCATAACTTTTTTCCTTCCTTTCTCCTTTTGTTTTATCCTAATCCCGCTTCCCTGCAGGAATTAGCTCTGTTTAGTTCTTGTCCTTCTTCTGTGCAGTCACTTCCTGATCGCCTACAATCCGCACGACTCGTTTTCTCTGCTTGGATTGAATGTCGAAGATAACCGCGATAATAATTAAAGTTCCCTTCAATATGTATTGCAAATAAGACTGTATTCCTACGAGATTCATAATGTTATTGAGAATACCGATTACGAAAGAGCCGATCAGTGTTCCCGGCGCCGTTCCGATACCACCGGTAAAGCTGGTTCCTCCGATGATGGTAGCCATCAGCGCATCCGTCTCAAGCCCTGTGCCGGAAGCCGGAAGTCCGGCGTTCAGCCTTGACATCAGCACAACTCCGCCAAGCCCGGCCAGCAGGCCTGAAATGATGTAGGCAGCCATCTTCACTTTCTTTACTTTGATTCCAGAAGCCACGGCCGCATCCTCATTTCCCCCGATAGCATATAGATAGCGCCCGTATTTTGTCTTCTTTAATATAATGAAAGAGATAATTCCAATTACCAGCATGATCACGACCGGTATCGGTATCGGCCCCAGACTTCCCTGCCCAAACACACGGAAGTCACCGATTTTATATACGTTCTGTCCGTTGGTATATAGGAAGATAATACCGTTTGTTATCTGCTGCATGGCCAGCGTAACGATGAAAGGCGGCGCAGAAAACTGTGTCACAGCAATTCCGTTGACCACTCCCACGATTCCGCCGAGGATAATGCCCGTCATCAGCGCGATGAACAGAGAGCCCGTCGCTATGTATACGATACAGGCAAAGGTTCCCGACATGGCCGCGTTTGTTCCCACGGACAAGTCCAGCTGTCCGGCAATAATCAACATCGTTTCACCAAAGGCCAGTATGGTCACGACGCTGATCTGTCTGGAAACATTAATCAGGTTCTGTGCGGTGAAGAAACTGTCATCCAGAAAAGCACAGATGATGACCAGACCCAAAAGTATCAGCACACTGGCATATTTGCTCAAATTTAACTTTTTCACTTATTCGTACCTCCTACTGCATACTTCATGGTGAGCTCCTGCGAGAACTCCTCCCTGTTCAGCTTTCCTGTAATTCTTCCCTTGCACATGACATACATGCGGTCTGTCATCCCCATAAGTTCAGGTATTTCCGAGGATATCATAATAATGGCGCAGCCTAGCTTTGCCAAGTCCTCGATAATCTTATAAATCTCATATTTGGCGCCCACGTCGATTCCCCGGGTAGGCTCATCCAAGATGAGGACTTTGGCGTCCAGCATCAGCCATTTTGCCAGCACCACCTTCTGCTGGTTGCCGCCGCTTAAGTTTTCAATCTTTACACTCAGCCCCGGTGTTTTTACGTTCAGCTTTTTTATCAGTTCTTTTGCTTTTTCCACCTGACGCTTAGAGCCTGCGAACAGTTCTTTACTGACGCAGTTGTCGGAAAGCGTTGCATTGTCCAAGATATCCCGGCAGCCTACTATGCCGTATTTTCTCCGGTCCTCCGACAACATGATGATTCCTTCCCTCATGGCAGTCCCTATATTGCCGAGCTTCAGCTTTTTCCCTGACAGGAACACCTCCCCGCTGGTGATTGGATCCGCTCCGGACAATGCTCTCGCAAGCTCCGTCCTTCCTGCTCCCACCAGACCGGATATCCCGACGATTTCTCCCGCCTTTACGGTCATGTCAATATGTTCAAACATGCCCTCCGAGCACAAGTCCTTTACTTCCAGAACTGTCTCTCCGATAGGCACCGTCTCTTTGGGGTATAGGTTAGAAATCTCACGGCCTACCATTTGGGCTATGAGAGAGTTGTCGTCATAATCGCTAGCGGGCCCTCCCCCTACCACTTCCCCGTCTCTCAGCACCGTGATATCATCCGATATCCGGAAAATCTCATCCATCTTGTGGGAGATATACACGACGCTGATGCCTCTTTTTTTCATGTCCTCAATTTTCCGGAACAGCAATTCTACCTCTTTGGTCGTGATGGCCGAGGTAGGTTCATCCATGATGACCACACTTGCGTTAAAGGAGATAGCCTTGATAATCTCCAGCATCTGAATCTCAGATACCGAAAGATTCTTTATCTTGGTCTGAGGCTCATAATTCAGCCCTTCATTTTTCAAAAGCTCCTTTGTCCTCTGCCGTACTTCTCTCCAGTTCACAAGCCCCTTCATTTTCCCGTTAGGAAACTTCCCCATAAAAATGTTCTCCTCTATGGAAAGCTCCGGTATATAATTCAGCTCTTGGAAAATCATGGCGATGCCTTGCTCTCTGGCATCTATGGGATTCTTTATGACCGTCTCTTTGCCGTCGATGATTATAGATCCCCCGTCCGGCTTGTAGATTCCGTTCAGCACCTTCATCAAGGTAGACTTTCCCGCACCGTTTTCCCCCACCAGAGTATGTACCGTGCCCGGCCTGATTTTGATGGATACGTTATTGAGGGCTCGTACACCCGAAAAGTCTTTCGTTATATTTCGAAGTTCTATCTTGTATTGCGGCTGCATCTTGCTCCCTTCTTTCTTCCTTCTTTCCCTGTATCTGAGTCAGCCTATTTCCACTTGGAAGACCAGATATTTTTAAAATGTTCAATGTCCCCCTCCGGTAAATCTACCTGCTGCCCCAGCATATTTGCAAAAAACAGAGTCTTTGTAATGGCTTCTGCCGCCTCTACCTTGTTCATCGCGTCTGTTACCGTAGGGCCGACAGCCAGAACACCATGGTTTCCTAACAATACGATGTCCGCATGTTCGAACAGCTTGTCCGCTCCTTTTAAGATTTCTTCTGTCCCCGGCTTTCCGTAAGGCACAATCTCAAAGGTATCGAAATTGCCCATCATTTCCGGATACGCCTTCGTTGTAATCGGGATATTGCATATCGCATAAGCAGTCATAAATGTAGGATGGCAATGTACGACTCCGCCAATATTATCCCTTAATTTGTAAGTCGCCATATGCATCGGAAGTTCAGACGTGGGCTTTGCATTTCCACCTATCTGCTTTCCGTCTTCATCGATTACCGCGATCATATCTTCCGTAAGCAGAGCCTTATTCTTAGTCGTCGGTGTAATATAGATAATTCCGTCCCGCTTTGTAGAAATATTTCCTTCAAACGTATTTACCAGATTTTTTTCATCCAGTCTCTTTGCCACTTCCATAACTTCTCTGATTAACTCTTTGTTCACTTTCATTACCTGCCTCTTCCTTTTATTTTGCTCTGTTAGAACTTTCAATTTTGTGCTTATTATAGTTGTTAAATCGAACAGTGTCTATATTTTAAATGTTCAATTTTCTGTTTTTTACAACATTATTTTTCTGTTTTCTAACAATTATAGGTCCTATTTTCGGCAGTTTTAGGTATAATATTGCTTTATTCAACATTTTATTATATAATAATTACATAATTTTACATTTTTAAACAATTTTTGTTCGTTTGTTCATTCTCATGCTTGGCGCATGACATAATCAAACTTATTTCAATCATTTTTAGGAAGGAGAGGCTGCCTTTCTTGGGGCCGCCAACACTTAATTATGAAAACAGAAGCACGTCAGATTCTTATTTATGAACTCATCAAATCACGGGGAGAGGTGACGGTGGCGCTGCTGGCCGAACATTTTTCCGTATCTCCCATGACTATCCGAAGAGATCTGGACGCGTTGGAACATTCCAGCCTGATCCGCCGGGAATACGGCAAAGCAGTCCTGCTCGACGACAGCAAAAAAGAAATGTCCTTCAGTTCCCGGTATCAGGTCAACCATGCCCTCAAACGCCAGATTGCCATGTTGACTATCAAACATATAAAAGATGTGTCCTCCGTGTATATCGACGGAAGCTCCACCGCTTATGAATTCGTCCATGCACTGCCCTCCAGCAAAAGGCTGACTATTTTCACTAACAGCGCTGTCGCCCTTCTGCATCTCAGAGACTGCCCAAATATCAATACCTTTGTAATCGGAGGCTTTCTCGACAAGGACAGCAGCACACTGGATTCCGAGATTTCCGTCAATATCGCCAAAAATATTTTCGTGGACGCCACCATTATTTCCTGCAGCGGGTTTTCCACACAAGGTTTTTTTAATAACGGGATTACAGGTTCACAAATAAAAAAAATTATGTTGGAAAACTCACAACATAATTATTTATTGGCGGATCATACTAAATTCAATACACAGGGAGTTTTTCTTTTAAACACGTGGGATGCGGTGGACACACTGGTATGCGACCGGCCCTTTGACCCAAAAGCTACTAAAATCATCGAAAACCACGGTGTAGAAATCATTACCGGAGCACCTTGATTCGCAAGCGTCTTTATATTTCAGACACTTTAACAGCATTCTCCGCATTTATGCGGAGAATTGCTTTGAATAATATTTTACATTCTAACTTTATCATTTTTCACTTTTCCAGTCAATATTTTTGTACTATATTAACATTTTTTGTTATTTCATAACACTCTTTTCTTTTTTCCACAACACAAACAGTTTGTTTTGTTGTATAATAACATACGCCTCTAATCAGAACTTTCAACAAACTTTAAACATACATATTTTCAGGAGGTAGTATTATGTCACAAAAAACAAATTCCCCGGAAACCATGCTGGCCCAGCTCCTTGTCGAGACTTTTTCTCCCACTTCCATCCAAGATGTCCACCTTATTATGAGACGTCTCTTTTCCGCCGTTCTGGAAAAAATGGCAGAGGATGAGATGAATCGTTTTCTCGCAAATTCTCCCGGAAATTACAGAAACGGAAGCACGGCACGGACAGTCCGCTCTGTCTATGGCGAGCTCTCGCTCTCACTTCCCCGCGATCGTTTTTCACAATTCCACTCCACCATCCTCCCAAGTCACAGGAGGACTCTTCCCGAGATTTCTTCTAAAGTAAAAGGGCTCCACGCACTTGGCTGTTCCCGGCGCCTGACTAGCGCAATCATAAAAGAATTGTATTGCTGCAGCCTTTCCTATCAGGCAGTTTCGGATATTCTGAACGAGGATTCAAAGCAGCCTGTGCAGAACCACTGATCTACGTTCTACGCTAAAAATTCATATCACTCGCTTATGAGGAGGCGGCTTTGCCGCTCTCATTGGCGTGTTATCTTCTTCCACTTTGCAATCACACAGAAAACTTGACAAATATTGGTAATTTTCATAAAAAGACGTTAAAGTCAAAGAGTATATACGAAGGAAGAGAATACTATGGGGAAGAAACAAGAACGTTTAAAGAATATAATCAAATTACTGCAGGATGAACCTAATATTTCAATAAAGAAGCTGGCGCAGGATTTTTCTGTGTCCGAGATGACCATACGTCGGGATTTGGCAGATCTGGAAGCGTCCTCCCTGTTAAGTACAAAGCCATATGTGAACCCGCTGGCTTTATCCGGCGCCTTTTCACCGGACTCTCTCTCCCCTGACACCCTCCCCTCTATTCAAATAGGCAGGCTCGCCTCCACTCTAGTGGAAAATAACGACATCATCATCTCCGATTCCGGTCCTGCCGCCTCCTATATGTGCAGCACCATACAGCCAAATCTGAACGTGACGGTTCTCTGTTACGATTTCAATACGCTAACGGCCCTCCACGGCCGCTCTAATATAACGACAATCTTTGCCGGTGGACGCTGCCACGCATCAGACGGTGTTTTTGAATCTCAGGAGGGAATCGATCTGATAAAGCGCCATCGCGCTTCTAAAGTTTTTTTCACAGCCGAGGGCCTTCATTCTACTTTGGGCGCCACCTGCACCCGCAGCTATCTTGCCGCCTTAAAACGCGCGGCCGCAGAGTGTGCCGGATGTAGAATACTCCTAGCCGATTCCACTGCGTTCGACCGGATTTACCCCGATTTTTTTCTTTCCGTACAGGATATAGATATTCTTATAACAGACAAAACCCCCGCCGAAAACTGGCGGAGGTTATTATCTCAATTGAAAATTCAGGTGATGACGGCTGATTAGAAGATTCGCCCGCTATTTGACCGCGTCATATTCCTCCTGTGTAATAATGCCGATTTCAATATATTTTTCTATATATTCATCTACATTTTCCGGAGTAATCAATATGGTCTCAATCGTCTCTTCTACCTTGTCTTTTTCACCGGTAAGCAGCTGGTATACCGCATCCAGATTTTTCTGTGCTAATTCGGCCGTATCCTGCATTACAGTGGCATCTTGTGTGCCCGCTTTAATGCGGAGCAGTGCATCTGGATTCGCATCGACGCCGTAGTACTGAGTCTCTGCAAAGGTAGGGTCGTCCTTGACTACTTCATAGCAGGCCTTTGCCAAATCGTCGCCTATCGTAAGAACAGCGTCGATTTTTCCATAAGCTTGAACCCAGTCTTCCATCGTCTGCATAAAGGTCGCCTGATCACTTTGGGTACAGATTTTTTCTGCTACCACCTCGCAGTCACTTCTTTCTTTTACAAAGATATCCTTGTACGCCTTCAGTCTGCTCTCTGTGTGCAGATTTCCGGGATTGCACGACATAATCGCAACTTTTCCATTTTGTGGAATCTGTTTGACCGCCAGTTCCGCAATGGCTTTTCCCTGCTCATACGGGTCGGCGTCAATCCACGAAGCACCTTCAATATCCCGGATTCCTGCGTTGGTAGTGATAATTTTCACGCCCGCGTCAGCGGCAGATTTGACATAGGGTGTCTGGGAATCGCTGTCATTGGGCTGTACGATAATTCCGTCATAGCCTGCCGCCACGCCCTGCTCAATAATCTGATTCTCTTTGTCATTGTCGGCTTGAGAGTCCTGAACGTCGAAGTCGAATTTGTCTTTGTATGTCTTCTCCCAGTATTTTTCAAAATCCCCCGCCAGACGCGCCGCAAAAGTATCCGCCTGATTCCGGCTTACATAGAGGACTTTATACTTCCCCTCTTCCTTTTTGCCCGCTCCGTCATCCTTTTTCCCGCAGGCAGCCATGGACACCACCAATGCCGCACACGCTGCTACACTGATTGCTTTTTTCATTTGTTTTCTCATAGTCTCCTCCTTAAATTATTTTTTTATTTTACAGAACCTTTTCTGTTCTTAAAATAGATATCCCAAATAACGGCGCCGCCGATGATAATGCCTCTTACCACCTGCTGTAGATAAGAATCAATTCCCATCAGATTCATAATGTTATTCAGGAATCCCACAATAAATGCGCCGATCACCGTTCCCACAGCGGAGCCCACGCCCCCTGAGAAGCTCGTCCCGCCTACAATCGTCGCAATCATTGCGTCAAACTCATAGCTTACGCCGCCGTTAGGCATGGCGCTGTTGACTCGCGACAAGTAGATTGTAGCAGCGATACCTGTCAAAAGGCCGTTCAACGCGTACACCTGCATTTTCACTGCCTTCACACTGATTCCCGATGCGTTGGCCGCATCTTCATTTCCTCCTACGGCAAAGACCGCTCTCCCGAGCTTTGTTTCCTTTGTCAAATAGACGACCGCCAGAATAATCACGATGGTGATGTATATGCTGTTCGGTATTCCAAATGTGTTCCCCTGCCCTACTTCCTGCAAGTCCGCGCCAAGTCCCGACTGATTCTGCCCCTGTGTGATATAGAGGGCAAGCCCACGGGCCATGAGCTGCATGGCAAGTGTGGCAATAAAGGGAGGAGTGTTAAAACCCGTTACCATAATACCGCTGATCAGGTTACAGACAACCGCCACAGCAATTGCCGCCGCAAAGGCCACCGCCACACTGGGCGCTGCTTTGTATGCGTACAGCGCTATCACACTGGCCAGCGCCAGATTAGAACCTGCCGCAAGGTCAAGACATCCTGCCGATATTAAGAGCATAGCCCCCAAAGCCAATAAAATATTGACAGACTGCTGCTTTGCCACATTCAGCAGGTTGGCCGGCTGAAGAAAGTTCTCATTCGCGAAATTGCATACGATGACCATCACGACCAGTATAATAAATAGACTGTACTTCGATAAATATCTGGAGATATCTATTCTTTTCTTTTTCTCCATGGTAAGCCTCCTCCTGTTCTACGATACCGCAAAGCTCATGATCCGCTCCTGCGTAAATAATTCTCTCTCCTCTAGGCATCCGGAAATCTTTCCTTCCCGCATGACATATATGCGGTCACACATTCCTATGAGCTCCGGAAGCTCGGAAGATATCATGATAATGCCTTTTCCGCTCTCCGCCAGAATGTTCATAAGCTCATAAATTTCCTTCTTGGCCCCCACATCGATTCCTCTTGTTGGTTCATCCATGATGATTACCTGTCCAGAATCACAGAGCATCCATTTGGCCAGAATCACTTTCTGCTGATTCCCTCCTGACAGATTCATGATTGGCGTTTCCATCGAAGGTGCTTTTACTCTGACTTTTCCAAATACTTCCGCTACTTCTTCCCGTTCTTTTTTCTTATGGCTCCATCCTTTATAAAAATACTTTTTCAGTGTTGCAAGGGCTGCATTTTCCAACACGCTTCTCACCGGAATAATACCGAACCTTCTCCTATCTTCCGTGACCATGGTGACGCCTTGCTCGATAGCACTGCGGATGTTCTTAACTTGAATCTGCTTTCCATTCAAAAAAATTTGTCCGGAATTATATTTTTCCATCCCGAAGACCGTATTCATCACCTCAGTCCGTCCGGCTCCCACCAGTCCTGCAAACCCGACAATTTCGCCCCTCCTCACATGGAAACTAATATCCTCAAACACGTTATCTTTCGCAAGCTTCTCCACACGCAGAAGCTCTTCGCCTATTTCTATAGACACCTTTGGATATTGGTTCTCCAGCTTCCGCCCGACCATCAATTCAATAATCTCGTCCACATTTGTCTCGTCCTTATCTAAGGTCGTAATCGTCTTCCCATCCCGGAGCACCGTGATTTCATCGGCAATTCTAAATATCTCATCCATCTTATGGGAAATATAGATAATGCTCATCCCCCTGTCTCTCAAGTCTTTGATTTTTTGAATCAAGAACTCAACCTCCTGATTAGAAATAGAGGATGTAGGTTCATCCATAATTAAAATCTCTGCATTAAAAGAAATTGCCTTCAATATTTCTAACATCTGAATGTTGGATACACTCATATTCCTGAGCATCGTGTCTGGCGCATAGTCCAGCCCTTCCTTTTCTAAAAGCGCCTCCGTCTCTCTTCGAATCCTTTTCCAGTCCATCTTTAATGGATTTTTTTTATGCCACCGGCCCAGAAACAGATTCTCCTCAAGCGTCATATCCGGCACAAATGATAATTCTTGAAAGACCATGGATATCTTATACTTCCGGGCATCCGCCGGAGAAGCAATATGTACTTTTTCTCCGTCAATGATAATCTCTCCCGCATCCGGATGGTACAGGCCATACAGCACCTTCATCAAGGTAGACTTGCCCGCGCCGTTTTCTCCACAGAGAACATGGACGCTGCCCTTTTTTAGCTGAAAGCTCACATCATCCAATGCTTTCACTCCCGGAAAGGATTTGGAGACATGGCGCAGCTCCATTTTGATTGTCTCTCCCACGTGTATTCCTCCCTCCCACTTTTGTTTTATGTATTTTGTACTAATATCACAAATTTTATTTTTAGTATTTGTCGCTTTGTACTAGTTGTTTTTTATTATATCCTATTTTTTATTAATGTCAATATTTTTTATAAATTTATTTTGTAAAATTACTTTTTAAAATATAAAAGGAGCCGGAAGGGGGAAACCCTTCCGACTCCTCGTGCCTTATTCATTCAAATTTCATTCTTTTTAAGAAACTCCAGTATTTGCTCTTCCCCCGTCACTCCCAGATGACCGCCATAGCTCATGGCATTAACTGCCCCAGTGGCGCAGGCGAAAGTCACACACTTTTTATGACTCCAGCCTTTTAGCAGTCCGTGTATAAATCCTGCCACAAAATTATCACCACATCCGGTGGTATCGAGAGCCTTTACCGGAAATGCACCTATCTGAAATGTCTCGTCCGCGTCTTGGTAATATGCACCTTTACTTCCACATTTTATCACCACGTGTCTGGCCCCTTTTTCTAAAAAGAATTGAGCCATTGCCGGAAGCTCACTCTGGCCGGTCACATACTCAGCCTCCTCATAACTCGGCAGGAGGTAATCAATGTCTTTGTACAAATCATGGAAGGCATCCGGCCCCAGCGATTTGATGTCCGTGTTCAAATCCGCCACCGTCACAGCCCCGCACGCTTTGGCTTTTCTGAACACCAGCCGGATTCCTTCGCCGTCCATCTCCCCCAGCGAATAAAGGCTTGCCGCGCTGACTACCTTAGTCCTCTCAAACACGGAAAAATCGATGTCTTCCGGCTCAAGACCATAATTTTGGGACGGCCCCACAAGAAAATAATGCTCACCATCCGGCTGAATCGCCACCACCACCGAGGGGACACGGCAATCCTCCCTGCGTACCAGAAGGGAAGTATTGATATGTTGTTCGATATCCTCGAGTATCATATTCCCCACCGGAGAACAATCAAGCCTTGCCAACAGAGAGGCCCTGTCCCCCAGCTTGGCTAAAGTCACGCTTTCATTAACCGCATCCCCTCCCGAAGTAAAGATAAGCTCCTCGGCACAGGTCGCGTTCTGAAAAAACTTTTCTGTATTCAGCTCCAAATTAGTCATCACAATATCCTGTGTCACCTGACCAATACAGATGACATCGAACTCCTTTTGCTTGTCCATCTCTAATTCCTCCTCATCGTTATACACTTTTAATGAACTCTTCAATGTAAGAAAGCGCCGCCCCCAGCGCTGCCGCTTCAAATTCGCAAGTACACGCCCGCACATATCCACCATCAGTCGCAAACGTGCAGCGTTCACTGACAAGCTGCCGAATTTCCCCGATATACCGCTTTAAGTATGTACCCATATAACCACCGAGCACGACCTGACAGTCCAGACACATATTGACATCATTGATTAAAATAGAGAGGTTCCGCAAGTATTCTTTGAGAAGCGCCTCATATTCTTGGTTTCCTACATCCAGCTCTCTGAAAAATGTTTCTAAGTTATTGTCTGTATGTCCGGAGAGGAACAAGGCCGAACAATAAATCTCGGCACACCCTTGTTTTCCGCATGAACATCTTCTGCCGCCGGGCTCAATCGTAATATGGCCAAACTCGGCACTCCGGTTGTTTCTTCCCGCATAGGGGACTCCATCGACCAATATAGCGCCCCCTACTGTATTACTTAGAAGCAGATATGCTATTGTCTCATTCTCATAGTCATTGCGCCAGAACTCCGCAATCCCCGCGCAGCTGGCATCATTGAACATATGGCAGGGGAAGGAAAAATATTTTTCAAAAATCTCACAAAAATTGGCCGGCAAGGGAAGCGTGGCCGCGTTGATAATCTCTTTCTTGTCAAAGGATACGATTCCCGGTACCGAGATGCCCAGACCGAGTATCTGTGCGGGATTAATGTGATTCTGCCGGACAAATGCCTCAACATTGTCCCTCAGGGCAATATAACTGGCCTCATTTGCCCCGACGGTAAATTTCTTTCTCACATGATCAATAATACTGCCGTTCAAATCTGCAAGCACCAATGAAATGTGATGAGGCGTAATGTCCAGTCCCATAGCTACCCGATAATTGGGAACAATGGAGATTGCTCTGGCCTTTCTCCCTATCTGGGAATCAAAGGTTCCATTTTCCGAAATCAGCCCCTCCTCTTTCAATGAATTGAGATTCTGCGTCGTGGTCGGCAGACTCAAATTCAGCTCCGCCGCTATCTCCTGTTTTGAAATCCTCTGCCTGGAAGCTATCAGGCGGAATACTCTGTTTCTGTTATATTGTTTTACTGACTGCCTGTTTTCCTGCGTCATACCCAAACCTCACTATTAGTAAATTTTCTGACTTAGTCTATGCTTATCATATAACATATTTCTAATTTTGGCAATTAATTTGCTTGACTTTTTGTCTGATATGCAATAATATATAAACACATTAGATAAAACACTTTTATAAAATATATTTTCATAAAGGAGGATACAATGATGAAAGCTGCATACCTAAAAGAGAAAATGAACATAATTATCCGGGATGACCGTCCTCTTCCGGAGCCTGACGACAGTCAAGTCCTGATTAAAATGGAATTTTGCGGTGTCTGTGGTTCAGACGTGCATTTTTACAGAGAGGGAAAGGTTGGCGATACCCCAGCTCCCAAAGACTTTATTCTTGGGCATGAAGCAGCCGGCACCATTATAAAGGCCGGGAAAAATGTAAGCGGGCTGAATCCGGGTGACCGGGTAGCCCTTGAACCCGGTTATACTTGCGGGAAATGTGAATTCTGTAAAACGGGCCGCTATAATTTATGCCCCGATGTCCAGTTCTTTGCCGCGCCGCCGGTCTCCGGGGCGCTTCAGGAATATGTGGTACATCCGGCAGATATGTGTTTCAAACTGCCGGACAACGTCAGCACAGAGGAAGGGGCCCTTGTGGAACCTCTGGCCGTAGGTATGCATGCGGCGGCACAGGCCGGTGTCACGCTTGGCAGCAGTGTCCTCATTCTTGGCGGAGGATGCATCGGCCTCGTCACCCTTTTGGCAGCAAAAGCCCGGGGAGCTTCCAATATTGTTGTTGTGGATTTGTTCCAGAAACGTCTTGATATGGCAAAGGAAATGGGAGCCACCGCTGTCATCAACGCAGAAAGCGAAGACGTGGCCGCCCGTGTAAAAGAAGTGTTTGGAGACTTGGGCGCGGACATCGTATTCGAAACGGCCGGAGCCATCTCTACCATCCAGCAGACTCCCTACTACGTCAAACCGGGGGGAACGGTCTGTCTTGTCGGTATGGCCGCAGAAAGTATGGTGAACTACAATTTTAACCAGATCATGATGAAAGAAGTCACGATTAAATCTGTTTTCCGCTACCGCAATCTTTACCCCGCTGCCATCGCCGCCATTGCAAGTGGGGCAGTCAATGTAGAGCAGATTGTCACCCACCGTTTTAAATTTGAAGACAGTGACTTAGCGTTTCACACTGCCGTAGTCCATGCCAAGGATGAAATAAAAGAAGTCATAGAATTCTAATTCCCACACACAGAATGGGGAAAGCCTTCGGGGTCATATCCCCCATGCTTTCCCCATTTTCTTGTTCACAAATTATCTAAGCATTTCTATCATTCCGTCCGCCATGGCACACAGTATGATACAGCAGGATGTAGCCCCTGCATCCAGCACTCCACGGGAACGCTCTCCCAGACGGCTGGAACGGCCAAATTTGGCCACCATATCTTTCGTAGAGTCTCTGCCCGCCTCAGCAGCCGCTTTCATAGCGCTCAGGGCATCCGCAAAGCCGATGCCCTCGGATGCCGACTTTTTCAGTGATTCTACCGCCGGGGCAAGGGTATCTACCAGCGTCTTATCACCGACCTTAGCCTCCACGATTTCACACAGACCGTTAAGCCCGGCTTCCAGCATAGCGGCAAGCTGCCCTACTTGTATTTCCTCGAACTCCTCACCGGCCTCCGCCATATCCATAAAAATAGTACCGTAAATCGGCCCCATAGAACCGCCAATTTCATTTAAGAGAATCATGCCTAGTTCATCCAGCCCTTCGCTGAAGGTAAATTCTTCGTCTTGAAACCGCTCCTCGAACACGCTGAACCCTTTGTTCATATTCATGCCGTGGTCGCCGTCACCGATCAGGCCGTCCACTTCGCCCAGATAAGCTTTGTTCTCCTGAATTGCCTTTACAATCTTTAAAAGTACTGGTTTTCCGTCTGCATTATAAAATGTATTCATTCTTCCTTCTTCCTTCCTAAAACTGCTTTAGTCCCATGCTGTTGACCGGCAAATCAATCAGCTCCTTCAGCTCATCATCCAACTTCATAACAGTGAGGGTAGCCCCCATCATTTCCAGAGAGGTAAAATAATTCCCTACATAAGCTTTATAGGTTTTGATTCCCTTCTCCGCAAGGATTTTGTCAATCTCATCATAGAGCACATACAGTTCCATAACCGGAGTCGCCCCCAGACCGGACACAAGAACAACCACCTCGTCTCCGGATTCAAACGGGTAATCCGGTACCACGATTTCTACCATACGCTTTGCCATCTCCGCTGCGGTCTCCAGCGGGCAGACCTCTATTCCGGGTTCTCCGTGGTGCCCGATACCCACTTCCATGGTACCGTCCTTAATCTCAAAATTAGGATGCCCTACCGCCGGCAGTGTGCAAGGTGTGAGACCGATTCCAACGCTCCGTGTATGGTCGATTGCCTTCTGTGCAGCCGCGATTACTTCGTCCAGACTTCCTCCCAGCGCGGCCTTTGCGCCGCCGGCCTTCCACATCAGGACTTCTCCCGCTACGCCCCGCCGTTTTTCTCTCTGGTCCTTCGGCGCAGACGCTACATCATCGTTGGCCACCACCGTTTTCACCGTGAGGCCCTGTTTTTTCGCCATTTTCACAGCCATTTTCACATTCATGTTGTCCCCGGAATAGTTTCCGTAGAGACAGGCCACACCTTTTCCGCCGTCTGCCGCCTTGAAAGCGTCCAGAAAAGCCGCCGCAGTCGGGGAAGAACAGATTTCTCCTACCGCGACCGCATCGCACAGATTCTTGCCGCAGTATCCGACAAAGGCGGGCTTGTGCCCGGAACCGCCTCCAGTCACCACCCCTACTTTTCCTTCCGGGATATTTTTAGCCTTTACCACTCTGGGGTTGTCTGTCTTCTCCACGATATCACTGTGAGTCTTCAAAAACCCCTTCAGCATCTCATCCACAATATGATCCGGGTCGTTCAAAATTCTCTGCATTTTTATGTCCTCCTGTTATGTTAATACTAGTCCTCTCTGTATGGCGGTGTCAAGAATTCTTTCCCAACCTGTACCGGTACATGTTTTGCCACGATGGCCTCCATCTCAAGACACTGCTCCGGTGTCAGCGACCATCCCAGTACTCCCGGAATGTCATCCAGCTGGGCAGGATTTCTGGCTCCCCAAAGAGCGCAGGAAACTCCCTTGTCCAGCACCCAGCGCACCGCAAGCTCTGATACCGTCTTGCCAAATTGTTTTGCGTACTCCTTCAACTCATCCACCGCCGCAATATGATTGGCAAAGTTCTCACCCTGAAATTTAGGATCCGTCTCGTTTCTCATATCTCCCTCACGGAACTTCATGCCCACATAATATTTGCCGGAGAGCATGCCACGGCAGAGTGAACTGTAAGAGAGTACATTGATGTCATTTTCCAGACAATAAGGTATCTGATCTTCAAACAGTTTGTTCTCCAAAATATTGTAGGACGGCTGCAGTGTGTGAATCGGCGCAGTCTTCCGCCACTCGTCCATCTGCGCATTGGACATATTGGATACACCGATTGCCCGTATTTTCCCTTCTTTAATCAGCTCCATCATCGTTCCCGCAGTCTCCGCAAAGGGCACTTTGATATCCGCCCAGTGAATCTGGTACAAATCGATGTGGTCCGTGCGAAGCCGTTTTAGGCTCAGCTCTACTTCTCTGCGTATCGTCTCCGGACGGCAGTCGCGGTAAACATTGCCCTCTGCGTCCCAGCTCAGTCCACATTTAGTAGCCAGAACCGCCTTGTTCCTGTATCCGCCCTCAGAGAGTGCTTTCCCCACGACCTCCTCGGAATGGCCCTGCCCGTATACCGGGGCAGTATCAACTACCGTGATGCCCATGTCAAGCGCTTTTCTTATTGTCTGCACTGCCTCCTCAACGTTCGTGTCGCCCCAGTCTCCGCCGCCGATTGCCCAAGTACCGAGACCTACTCTTGATAGCTCCAGACCATCCACCTGTGTTTTTTTGTACTCCATACCAAAACCTCCTTTGATATCTAATAAATTATTTACTTAGTTTCCGTTTTCTTTTTTCTGTCAATGCTGATGAACACAGCCAATACAAGTACAAATCCTTTTACAATACTCTGCAGATATGGGGAAAGCCCCATCATGTTCATGCCATTGCTGAGAATCTGGATGATAAACGCTCCCAGAATCGTTCCTCCGATGCCGCCCACGCCGCCGGACAGCGGTGTCCCGCCGACTACGACCGCCGCGATTACATCCAGCTCAAATCCTTCGCCCAATGTAGCTGTGGCCGCAAGCACACGCGCGCTCTGCAGCAGCCCGGCTATACCGAACATGACTCCGGCGAACACGTACACAAGGATTTTCGTCTTTACGACCTTAATTCCGGCCAGCGCCGCTACACGTTCTCCGCCGCCTACCGCTCTGGCTTCTTTTCCAAATGGAGTTTTTTCAAGAATAATATAAGAAATAATTACAATTATCACCATGAAAAATGCCGTGTTTGGAATATTAAAAAAAGCTCTTCCTGCAAAAACTTTCAGAAACTTCTGGTCCTTGATTTGAATGGGCACTCCCTGTGTCAGAATCAAAACTACGCCCCGCAGCGCGGTCAGAGTTCCCATCGTAGTGATAAAGGACGGAACACGTCCCACCGCGAATACGATTCCGTTGATAAGTCCGCACAGGCCGCCGGCAATGATTGCAAAAACAAAGGCAAAAATGCCAAACCGCGGCACGGTCAGCGCGGTCACAACAGCGGAAAAAGCCAAGACTGAGCCCACCGACAAGTCAATGGAGCCCGTCATAATGACGAAAGTAGCTCCCATCGCCGATACAAGCAGTGTCACGACTTGAACCAAAATAACTGTAAAGTTATTCCATGAAAAAAAGCGGTTGTTCATGAATCCGAACACAACGCACATTACAACAAGAAATATAATGGGAAAATAATCGCGGAACGCTTTCCCCTTCATCCGCTCCTTTAAATTTAGCTTCATAGTCTTCTCCTCCTCATTGTCCCTTACAACATGTAAGTAATCATACTTTCTTCCGTAGGAACTTCATCAAATTCATACATTTTACTCATTTCACCCCGCCTGAGAATCATAGTGCGGTCACAGAGCCCGATCAATTCTCCCAAGTCTTCGCTCAGCATAATAATTGCCATGCCCTCTTTTGCCAGATTACTGATAACTGTATAAATCTCCAATCTCGCTCCCACATCAATTCCACGTGTTGGATTATTAAGCAGAAGAATTCTGGGATTTGTGGCAAGACATTTTGCAATCACAACCTTCTGCATATTTCCGCCGCTCAATGAATCACAGGGCATTTCGCCAGAGTTGGTCTTGATAGTCACTTTTTCTATCATTTCGTCGGCTGTCTTTTTTTCTTTTACTCTGTCTATAAAGATACCCTTTCTCTTCATTGCTCCCATGTTGATATTATCTTTTATAGAAAAGGTCGTAATCAGACCTTCCAATGTCCTCTCTCCCGGCAGCAGGGAAAATCCTGCCTTCATGGCGTCGTGAGGATTTTTATGTAAATACTCTTTATTCTTAACCCAGATTTTTCCGGCAGTCTCTTTTTCATCGCCGAAAAGTATGCTCAAAAACTCGTCTCCTCCGGAGCCCTTCAGGCCTCCTACTCCTAGTATCTCGCCTTCGTGCAGTTCGAAGGTGATGTCCTTCAGATTATCCCCGGCAGACAACCCTTCCACCTTCAATACGATTTCGCCGGAAAGACTCTTCTTCTTTTCCGGATAAATCGTAGATAGTTTTCTTCCAACCATTAGCTGCTGGATTTCTTCCTGTGTCACTTCACTGATAACTTTATCCGTGACCCATTTTCCGTCCTTCATGATTGTGGCAGTATCCGCAATCTCAAAAATCTCATTCATATGGTGCGTAACGACACCGATTGCCATCCCCCGCTCCTTGAGCCTCTTTACAATATGAAGGAATGCTTTTACTTCATTGTAATTGAGGAATGCAGTTGATTCATCAAAGAAAATAACTTTGGGATCATAGGCAAGCCCTCTTGCCACTTCTATTGTCTTCCACTGTCCGAGATTCAGCGTCTGTATGGGATCTGTGGCCTTAAAGTCAACTCCTATTTCATCCAAAATCTTCTGAGCAGCGGCGTTTAATTTTTTTCGGTTTATTAGTCCTGCCGGGTTTCTGAATTCCCGAAGACGGTTGATATAAATATTCTCCGCAATACTTAAAAACGGATTGATGGTCGTTTCCTGAAATACATAAGCCACACCGGACATAGCCGCCTCTACATAACTGCTCGGTTCAAATGGCTGCCCGTCCAAGAGCACCTCTCCCTCATCTTTTTTGTGGATACCCGATACAATTTTCAATAGAGTGGATTTCCCGGCGCCGTTCTCGCCTACAATGGCTCTGATCTCTCCGGAGCGAAATGTCACACTTACATTGTCAACGGCAACTGTAGGGCCAAATCGTTTGCTTACATTTTTAACGGTAAAATTCACTTGCTTCACTCCTATCCTCAATTTCAGAAAAGGGATTGATGTGCATTCCGTGAAGAATGCACATATCATCCCTTTCTAAAATCTTGCTCTGCTTAAATTTTAATCTTAGTATGTAATTGCCGGCGGCTCCGGTGAAGCATCCGGATTGTAAGTACGTGAATACTCTTCCGCGTCATATGGAGGCAGGAAGTCAACGAATACAGATAAGAAATCATCTACATCGTCTTGGAATACCGGAATCGGTGTAAGCTTAACATTCCGGTCAGCCGGAAGGTCGAAACCATTTAAGTAATCGTACATCATAGTCACTGCAAATGCGCCCTGCAGCCAATGTCCACCTACGTCAAACAGCATCTTTCCGTCTTTTACGCTCATTACGTTCTCTTCATTTAAGTCCATGCAGACAATCTTGATATCTTCGCCTGGCACGTAGCCCAGTGACTGAACCGCTGCCAAAACGCCTGTACCTGTTCCGCCGTTGGCTGCCCAGATACCTTTGATGTCAGGATTTCCCTGCAGGAGAGACTCGGTAACTTCTTGAGATTTATCACGGACGAAATCTCCTGTGACCTCACCAGCGATCGTAATCTTTTCGCCTTTGCCGGTGTACTCTTTGTAAGCCTTCTCAAAACCGGCCCTTCTGTCAACCGCAACAGTAGAACCTGCTGTTCCGTTCACAACGCCCACAACTTTTTCGCCGTCTGCGTTTGCTTCCATACCGTCAAACAACGCACAAGCCATCTGATATCCTGACTCTTCGTCGGATGGCCCTATGAATGCCAGATAATTGTCGTATCCCTGCTCACCCGGCGCAATTTCCGGAATATAAGCATCGATTACGATAACCGGTATATCCGCTGCTTTTGCAGTTTCCAGACATTTTGGCCCCATGTCGAAGTAGGCAACAAAAATCAGGCCGTCAATGCCTGAGTTACAGGCAGTCTCAATGTACTCCGCACACTTGTCTGAACTGTCTTCACAGTTATAAGTTGTGATCTTGACCCCCAGTTGATCCGCAACCTGCTCAGAGAGCGTCAGACAGTTATTCCAGAATTCATGTCCCAGTGACGGTAAAATCATACCAAAATGTAAATCCTCTTTGGCAGGGCTTCCGTCCTTTTGAAGTTTTTCCTTACCGGAACTTGTCGTTTCCTTTTTCTCCGGTTTTGTCTCCTCTTTCTTGTCACCGCACCCAGCTGTCAGACCGACAACCATCATGGCGCATAGCAACACTGCCATCAGTTTCTTTTTCATTTCATTTCCTCCTTTTTGGTGGTCACCCACTTTTTTTATCTGCATCCGGCCGGAATACAAATTCATCACAAAGCAGTATTTATTCTTCCCCCAGCATCTCCACGTCGATATTCAACATTTTACAAATCATCTTCAACTCTTCCACATGATTTCCGTACACGGCATGGCAGTGGTTGGCGTCAAACTTATCCAAAAATATCTCATGGTCAAATGGGAGTTTTGCGAAAACGTGCGGCCATTCTTTTGTCGTCTCCGCCTCTTTCTCCTTCGGCATCTCCACGAACTCTGTGGGGATGATAGTCATACGGTATTTGCCTTCATACCTGTTGAGTCTAGCAATCGTGGCCGTCCCCGGCTTTGTCTGCAGGTTCACATGACATCCGCCGCCCGCATAAATCTCCAGACATGGATATAAGGTTGTCTTGGCAAGGTTCGCTTTATAATCGTCTGTTCCAGTAACGTAATATGTAGATTGAGAACCGCAGTTGCAGAAAATCATCACATCATTTTCCGCGTCATAATGGCGGATATCCATAAAGATTACCGGATCATTGGTGAGAAGCTTCAATATCTGCATAGTGAGCGCCGCGTCAGAGTCGGCTTCACAGGCACACACACATGGCTCCTTCGGCCCGTCCCAGTCATAAGGGTCGTTCATAAACGCAGCACTGAGACACTCGGTACAATAATGACGGCTCATTTCATAGTGGCATTTGACGCCGATAAAGTCATATCCGTTTTCTTTTACGATCGCTTTTGTAGCCTCATAATGGCGAATCTGCTCTTTCAGTTTCTCCTCCGTCAGGCGGTCGCCGTCATACTCAATCGCCCCCACATTCTCACTCAGCCAACGGAATGCCTTCTCCACCTGCTCGTCGTCCACCTCCGCAGCTTTTCTCACAATCTCTGACTGATCCATATGATCCACGTCCACTCCAAACTGTCTCTCCCAGTCCTGCATACTGACTGTGGAACTGTACATGCCAAGGCTTCGTCCGCCTAGAAGTCCATACTTCTGACCGTTCAAAGAGGATACGACCTTGGCGCACTTCCCGAACTCTGTAATCTTGCCCAGTACTGCCGGGTCACGGAAGTCCCCTGCGGCACGGAAATGTTCAATTCCCAGATGGTGCAGCGCTCCTCCGGCTGCCAGCATGGCTACCATGCCCGGCCAATCCGGATTCAAGTTCGCCGCGAGAAGGAAAGGCCCCTTTCCGTTTTTCGCCGCTATGGCAGAAAAATTAGGGAACGCGAATACTCCATAAGAAAAGATTGTTCCGTCCACACCTTTTGCTTTCAGCTTCTCCGCCTCTTCTTTCGCCGCTTCTGCTGTATCTACCAGCCGGTCCGCAACGATGACATCCACCGTTCCATCTTTCTTTAATTCTTCCTCAATGACATCCACCTGAGCCTGTACGATATCCTTTAACTGCTCATGTACTTCTGGATCTCCGTCCGAAAATCCAATCAGTCCTAAAATTGGTTTTCTCACCATTGTTTTGTTCCTCCTTTTCATGCTCCTTCGGGTTGACCACATTTCATATATGAAATTGCTATTTCTTATTTGAAATTCTATGCTTTTATCCTATCACATCGTCCGTCAATTTGCAATATTATTGTGTATTTTTCCGTCTTTTTATGTGCGTTTTGACAGTTGTGCACAAAAAAACAGAGTGATTTTACATCACTCTGCCGAAAATAATTTCTAGTTTTCCTTCTGCTGTCCATTCACTTTTTCAGATATAGCTTTCCCCGTACCTATCACAAGCCTTTTCAACCTCTCGAAATTTACCGGGTCTTTATAATCATCAATACTTCCTGTAATGCCCACAGCACCGACGCATTCGCCGTCAGAACCAAAGACCGGAGCAGCAATACATCCGATTCCCCAGTTGAACTCCTCATTATCCATGCCGTAGCCCCGCTCTTTTGTCTTTCTCAGCTCCTCCAGCATGTCTGCTTTATCTACAATTGTCCGCTCTGTTTTACGCTCAAGCACTGCCCCCTTCAAAAATACTTCCTGCGTCTCTACCGGCATCTCAGCCAGAATGCATTTCGCGCCGGCACTTGTATTGATTGCCATAGATGTGTAGAGATGGGCTATAAAATTAACCGGAGCAGCGGACAATACCTGCTCTATGTAGATGAACTCATTACCTCTGCGCACCGCAAACTGCGCTGTCTGGTTCGTCTCTTTGGATAGCTTTTCCATAAATGGCTTTACAATATTTCCAATCGTATACTTATCCGCGTAGGAAGCCGACAACTGCGAAATCTTGTGCCCCAACACATATTTAGGCGGCCGCTCACTGACCTGCATCACATATCCTCTGGCCACCAGATTCTTGATGATGCGGAACAGCGAGGCAGACGGGATGCCCAAATCTTCTGTCAATGCCTTCAAAGTCTTGGCAGACGTGCTTCCGGCCAAATATTCCATTACATCTAGCGCTCTCTCCACTGCGGGAACCGTCACTGTATCTTTCATACTTCTTTCCCTTCCTATTTCCATTCACAGAAACAGTTTATCATACAAGTGTTTGATTTGCCAGATTTTTATGTCCATTGTCTTAATATGTCGAATTCTTTCAACCTTGTATCCACCGGCAGAAATCATTCTAATTTTTGCAAACGCCTTTCCCCATACAAATAAAAGACTTGGTCGATTAGAACGGCTACAGCCAACAAGATACCGCACACAGCACTCATAAAAATCCACGGTCTGCATGTCAGAGCTTTGACTCGCCCGCTTATTCCGAAAACCAGAATACATTCAAGTACAATCCCTATGAGAAAAAGTACAAATCCAATTCGCCCGCTGTGGGCAACCTGCTCTTCCCCTTCCCATGACAAATTGGGGTTGAGTAATCCGTATATCATTTCCAAATCCACAATGATATACAGAAGAAGTAGATTGAATATCAATATGGGGATTACAGACCACCAGGGAAGTCCTTTCAAAATAATCAACAAAACTATACCGATTAACATATAACCGCCGCTTCCTATCCAGCAGACCACAAGAGCCGCATTACGCTTAGCCTTCAACTGCTTTTTTAAGGAAACCGGGATTTGCTTCATGGCTAAAAAGCTTTTCCCCTCTCTGGAAATGGACGTCACAGCAATTCCATTGAGACTTGCCACAAAGCTCGTGACGGCAAATACGATACAAAACAGAAGAAAGATATAGTAGGCTGTCGATTCCGAGCCAAGTAACAACTTCTCAATGCTCAATGCCTCGCTCTTTTCCGCCTCGGAAAAGAAGAACGGTAGAACTAAAATCAACGGCCACCCCAAAGTAAGGAACAGACAGCTCATATAATAGGCCGGAGTACGCAATACTGTGCGTAATTCTTTTCTAGTATAACTCCGCACAATGCCGACATGCTGGTTCTCCTTCCGCAGCTGCCTTTCGCTCATCTTTTTATGTGAAGCCGATGTCTCCTGCAGGCCGACTGCTCCGGAAAGATATAAACATCCGGCAATAAGACGAAACACAAGCATCGCAGCAGCAACAACGATGCAGAGCCACAATATAGATAACATATCCTGCTTAATCATGACGCGGAGCAGAAACGGAATATCAGGAAATATCATATTCAAACGCTTAAGCGTCTCCGCAAGATGCTCCACAACCGCTTCTATATCAGTTAACTTCATACCACCCGTAACATTTCTTATAACATTATAGAAACCTGTCAGCAAAAACAGCCCGATGGCTCCCAACGCCGTCGTACGTTCTTTATTTTTGGCACGCCCCAAGAAACGCATTACAATCATTGCGACCAGCGCAGAATAAACAAGCGGAACCAGTGGTACTAAAAGAACAGCCAAAACCATTCCGACCCAATAACCTGCCGGGGCTTTGGCCGCATAACCGAATCCAGCCAATACTGGAAACAGTACCGTCAGACTGATTCCATATTCATACAACGCCGCTACAATAAACTTTGCGCCTGTAATCTGCCCCGCTGTAAAGGGCATGACCAACAGACTGTTCAGATTAGAAGACAGATAGAAACTATTAATGCAGGCCGCAATCCCCGTACCGGATATCACTATGGATACTACAAAAAGGAGGAAGCCAAGGATGCTTCCACCCCCATCTATTCCGCCGAACACTCTTTGTATAAAAACCCCTCCCCGGAACAGGTAGTAAAGGACTGGTAAAAGGCATAACAGTAACAATAGATTCGCCAACGTTCTGCCGTTTATTTTCTTTTTATCATCCGCCCCTCCCGAACCCAGACCACATTTCAGCAGGACAGATACCAATTTAATTGTCTTTTCCATCGCCAGTAAGCTCCAAGAATATCATTTCAAGACCCATGTCTTTCGGGTACTGTAGTTTCAGTTCATCCAAAGTGCCCATAAACTTAATTTCCCCTTTACGGATAATCACAACATTGTCGCACAGCTTTTCCGCTACCTCCAGTACATGTGTAGAAAAAAGAACGGATTTCCCGCTTGCCGCATGTTCTTTCATCATTTGCTTAAGCTCATACGAAGCCTGCGGATCAAGTCCTGTCATGGGTTCGTCCAATATCCACACTGACGGACTGTGAATCAATGCCCCCATGATCATTATTTTCTGACGCATACCGTGGGAATAGCTCAGTATTTTATCGCCCAACGATTGTTCAATGCCAAAGCGTTTGGAATAAGCGTCAATAAATTCATTCCTTTTATCGGATGGAACATTATATATATCCGCCATGAAGTTTAGATATTCTATACCTTTCAGCCTCAAAAAATTGTCCGGCGTATCGGAAACATATCCAAACTGTTCCTTTGCTTTCAATGGACTCTTTACAATATCTATATTATTAATCAGTATTGCGCCAGAATCCGGCTTCAGAACACCAGTAATCATCTTGAGCGTTGTGGTCTTGCCTGCCCCGTTTGGCCCTATAAAACCAGTGATTTTTCCATCCGGTACATTCCAGACAGCGTCAGCGACCGCCGTCTTTTCTTTTCCGTATCTTTTTGTTACATGGTTGATTTCTATCATGCTGTACCTCTCTCTTAATCGCCGGCGTTATGCTGGCAGCGTAAAGAATCCATTTACTTCTTAACTAATACCTTTACTACAATTATGATGTTGCCCACGATGCATAGGGCAGTAGCCACAAGAAGCGCAACCACAATCCATCCATTGATCTTATCCTCGCCAAGAAGACGGAGTGAATAGACCGTCCCCAAGGCACACGCTCCCAGCAAAAATATCATAATACCCGCCGGTCTGGGATACTTTTTCAACGACTCTTCCGTATACTTTTCCTTTCTAAGCAGCAACGGCTTATTGGTTATTATCATAATAACTCCCATAATCATAATTAATGCCATAAAAATCTGATCCATTCCAAGCATATAGCCCCTCCCTTTTCTCTCTCCGCCGAACAACAGCATATTTTGTTGTATTTTAATATATTTTATCGAATAGCGCATCGGTAACGTGAGGGTATTTTACCAAAAAACTGAACTGTCCTTTTCTATATGTTCAATCTTCATCTACAATATGAAGCCGCCGCATTTTCAAAATTGCCTCATCCATAGTAGAAACGTCTAATTTATTGTATATAAGCTCTATATGGGAGCGCACTGTTGAAAACTGAATCCCCATTTCCTCCGCAATTTTGCGGTAGCTGTATCCCTTGCACATCAATTCCGCCACCCTCTTCTGTTTCTGTGTGAATTGAACACCCTCTCTACTCTCCTGCCTGCAAAGCCCACCGCCGCTTTCGGCTTTTTCGGCAACTTTAATATACAGCCTTCTCACAAATTCATCCAGAAGGACACCGTCATAGTCCCCGCGCATCGACCAGTTCTTCAGAGTGGATAACATATTTTTCAATTCGCCTCCCTCGTTGACAAAGACCTGCTCATAGCCAAGACGCTGCGCTTCCGCTATGGCTTCCGTCAAATATGCCAGCGCTTTTTCACGATTCCTGCGTTTCTTGTTCCAAAAAGAAACAGCCAGTAATATCTTTGCTTCCATAACATCCGTCCGCCGCTTTAAGACTGTACACATCTCCAGAATCTTTTCTAACAGTATAATGGCATGATTAAATTCTTTTAGCGCCATGTATGCTCTTGCCGTGGTGAAATGACGGTAAAGCCCAAAAAAATCCAGCTCTCCATAGACGTCCGTTCCTCTGGATTCTAGCCATTCTTTGGCCACATCCGCCTCGCCCCTTTCTAGACGGCCACTGCAAATAAGCGCGTCAAAATTAGATTGAAGATAGAATGCTCCGTCCTCCTCAATCATTTTTTCGATATTCTTATGGATAACATTCTCCTGTTCCGACTGTCCAAGGGCCCGAACAACTTCCAGCAGCAGGGACAGTACGCAGAATTTAGATTCTGGCGCGAATTGCTTCTGCATTTTAGAAACTGCAAGCAGCGCATGCTCCTGTGCCCTCTGTAAATCCCCCATTTCATAATACAGTCCTCCGGAGGCACAAGCTGTAAGCATACCGGACTCTTCTCCCAAAAGCGGGCCTAGCGTCTTCTCCAGTTCTCCTACCCTCTCATTGATATCTCCAGGAAGAAGCTCCGAAAAATCCCGATACGCTTTATGGTAAAAAGGAAAACATAAGGTTGCCGAACCACGCACACCCTGAAACTCACAGCATATCTGGGCTTTGGCAGCCCATTTTGCAATATCGGTCAACGAGACCCGATAATCCATGGCGTACAAGAAAAATATATTGTGCGAGAGCTCCGGATTACGCTCCACAATCTGAGGATAGTTTTTGTAATATTGATCTGCGTACTCTATAAATTTTTCCAGCCTTCCTTCATTGCGGGCAGTAAAAGCCAGCATAAAATACAGGAAAGGATACCGTTTTGGAATCTCCGTATCAAGCATGCTGCGAACCGCACGCATCACCTGCTCCGTGTCAAATTCAGAGCGGGCTACCTTCTCCAGCAAATCAAAGCATTCGGCTATCTGTTCATAATCCTTGATAGAAGAAAATTTTACTACCGCATGATAAAAGTCATTTTGCTCCAGATACCATCTCCCCGCCGCCCTAATTTGACTATCACGGTATTCCTGCGGCTTTTTGTAAAACTTACTTTTTAAAAAATTCTGAAAAAGCTTGTGAAAATGATAGGTTCCTCCTCGCTGCTTAGACAGGAACACCCCACCATCCACCAGCTGTTCCAACAGTTTACGGCTGTCTGTACGCCCAGTCATAGCATTGCACAACCCTTCTGTGAGCTCATCCTCTATACATACAGCTATCATAAATTCTCTTAAATGTTCATCCCACATTTCCCAAATCTGTGTATCCAAAAATTCTTCCAGCCAATCTTTTGCGCAAGCCTCTGTCGGTATCTTCTCCATAAGCAGCAGCGCATTGATTCCGATAGGCCATCCTTCCGTGTAAACACAGATTTCCTCCGCCTGCTTCTCCGTGATAGTAAGCTTCCTGCTTTTATATAATAAATAAATTTCCGAACTGTTAAACAGCAGCTGTTTCCCGGGAATGAACGTAATACTGTTTCTCAATATCAGCCCTCCAAACGATGAAGGGATATCCGCTCTGCTTAAAAGGCATATTCTGATACCCTGCGGAAGCCGCAAAAGAAAATCTGCCAACAATTTCTGAAGAGAATACTCCGTTATATAATGTAAATCATCAATTACCAAACGTCCCTTGCTTCCCTTCGGTATAGCCGCGGCCGCTTTCATTAGAAACTCTGTCGGGGCTTTGCTAAAATCCGGACCAGCTATGTATGTCAATGCCTTGGCAGGTGGCCCCTCCGTCCACATCTCCTCCAGCGCTCCCGCCAGTTTACCACAAATATCGGCCACTGTATTATCATATTCATCCAGCGCTACAAAAGCATTTGCCTCTTTTTTCACCTGCATCCACTGATTAGCAAACACCGTTTTTCCATATCCAGCCGGTGCCTGTATATATAATATCCGATTATCAGCGTCCGTCTCAGCCAGCTCTGTCAGTCTATTACGCTGAAGAATTGTATTCAATACTTCCATTTTTATCCTCCGTAAAATCCAAAACTTTATCGCATTGCAAAATAAGTATAACATTATCTTCACATATTTGTCTAATCACCCCCACATTACCGATGTTTTTTCATTTTGAAAGTATTAAAATAACCAAGAGATAATGTATAATTTACAAAAAGAGGAGGGCAAAATATGCCAGGTAAAAGTTATATTAAAATTGCAAGTGTATTATTGATTATCAGTTCCATTCTTTGTTTTATTGTATACCCAATTGCAGGAATCTTGCTTGGATATGCTACTGTAAAAACAGAGTTGAACTTAGGATGGCTATTCGTTGTAATCTGTCTGCTCTATACTGTCGCAGCTGTACTTCAAATGATAGCAGGCGTAAAAGGAGTGAAGGGCTGCAATTTGAAAGAGGCCGCTCCGTCTTTAAAGAAATGGGGAAAGGTTGTTTTGGCAATAAGCATAATTGCGGCCCTAAGCAATCTTATAGACTCTGTTTTGCAGGGGGACTCTATCGCGGTAAGCGTCCTTAGTTTTTTAATTAGTTTTGTTGTGCCCGCACTGTACATTTATGGTACTTCATTGAACGAAAAAGCTTAGATTGATTTAGTTAGACCATAAACACAAATAAAAAAAATGGACAAAGTAATGGTAAATCCATACTGTTGTCCATTTTTTCGAATCAGCCGAAATATGATTAGCCTTCTTTTTTTGTCATGGCTTCGTGCTCCCTTTGAAGCTCCTCATAAAGCTCCGGCACAGTCCAGTTCTTGTTCGTGTCTGTCAATATCGCCTTATAGTTCACTGGAGCTATCCCGCTCTTTCGCATAAGGAACAGCATTTGATTGAGATGATCCTCCGTAAGCCCCGCGAACACCATCATCTCCTGCTCCAACTCTTCCCCCTCATACCGGGCATCTACGGGCGGAATCTCCTTATTCCCAGCCAAATATCCGACAGGCTGTAAATAGTCGCTCTTATCCACCAGCTTCATACGCAGCTTGACCGCCATCGCCATCATCTGGATCTCTCTCAGCTTCTTTTTATCCTGAAAATTAATCAGCAATATGCTCTCTCTCATAATCTTGCTCCTCTTCTCTGATTATTTCCCCACTCACCAATGACCTCGCCGACCGTAGATACCGTGACAAACGCTTTAGGATCCGCCTTATGGATATAATTTAACAGCTGTGCATATTCCGTCCGTGTCAGAATCGTGACCACTTCTGTCTTCTCCTTATTGTCATATCCACCGTAGGCAGGATACAATGTCGCCCCACGGTGCAGTTCATGCACAATAAAGTCCTGAATTTCACGATATTGCCCAGACAGTATACAGACACGCTTGCGGATCTTGAATCCATCAATAAAGTTGTCCAAAACCATGCCGCACAAATAAGTGCCGAGCAGGCTGATCGCCAATGTCTTTCTATCGTAGACAAACACAGAGCTCGCTGCCGTCAAAAATCCAATAATCGTCAATGCTTTTCCAATCTCCATGTGGAAATACTTGTTCATGAACTTCGCCACAACATCCAAGCCTCCTGAGGACGCATTGGCATTGAACAACATCGCCTGCCCAAAACTCACCACAAGGACATAACATATCGTGTTCACCAGCGGGTCGTCCGTCAGCATCGGAACCTTTGGCGTCACGACCTCGAAAATCCCTAAAAATACCGGAAGAAGGATAGATGTAATTACGGTTTTGACCCCAAAATCCTTTCCGATAAATATAAAGCCGAGAAGCAAAAGCACCATGTTGAGCACAAATGTCATCGTCGAAATCTTGAACGGAAGAAAGTTCGACATTACCATGACCAGACCAGAAATACTTCCGACCACTATTTTACTCGGCATCATCAAATAATATACCGCTGCTGAAATAATGAACATCCCCACGACCAGCGTCAAATACTCTTTAAAATTAATCTTATTTTTCATTGTTCCTCTCCTTTGTTTCCCCAAAAATCCCGCATGAACATCATAACATAGATTATTCTAAAGTGCTATGCCAATGAAAAAATCTAAATTTTTCTTGTGAAAAACGAGGTTTACAGTATAATAAAAGTATTGAGCAAAGAAAGGAACGAAAAAATGAATGTAATGACCGCAGGACAGCAAATGTTTGTCATATTTTTACTGATGATGGCCGGATTCCTATGCCAGCGCCGTGGGCTTATCGATTCCTCCGGAAGCGCCTGCCTCTCCCGCCTCGTCGTCAATGTCTTTAATCCGGCGATGATATTCTCAAGCGTACTCGGCAACGCCGCAGTCCGGACGGAAGACTCCCTGCCCATGCTGTTTGCCGTGTCCGCAGGCATTTTTATATTTTTAATCGCCACAGCCGGGTTACTCTCTCGCTTTGTAAAGGCTGCCGAGCCAGAAAAGAAAATCCAGCACCTGATGTACGTTTTCGGCAACGTAGGTTTTGTAGGAATTCCCGTCATCAAAGCTTTGTTGGGCTCGGAGAAACTCATCTACGTGGCAGTCTTCATTCTGGAATATAATCTGCTCCTCTACAGTTACGGAACTTTCCTTCTGCAGAAAAAAGAAAATTCCCGCCTGAGCCTAAAGAACCTTTTCAGCAGGAAAACCTTGACGGCGCTAAAGCCTTGTGTCAACATGGGTACCCTAGCCTGCGCCGCTACTTTCATTGTATTTTTATCCGGCTTCCAAATCCCCGGGCCCTTAAGCGACAGCCTGATGCATCTAGCAAACGCCACAACTCCGGTGTCTCTGCTTGTAATCGGAGTCACCTTGGGGATGGAAAAACACATCACCGCCCTGTTCACCAGCAGGAGCCGCTATATCTTTTGCTTCTGGAAGTTGTTTGCCATTCCGCTCATCGGCGCCTTCCTTCTCAAACTGCTGCCCGTTTCCGAAACGCTCTGCCAGACTTATCTGATTCTTATGGCCATGCCGGTAGGAAACATAAATCTGATGCTCGTACAACAGAATGGAATGGACGGCAACGAGTGCGCAAGGACCATCATTCTTTCAACGTTGCTCTCCGTTATCAGTATTCCACTGGTGGTGCTGGTCTATACCGCTTTTCTCTAAGCGGCCCATTGTTCAGCCAGATCTATGTGTCGTGCTCCAGAATATGGAGAAGAAGCGCCTCACAGCCCTCCACCACATCATCATACGTACGGTCAAAATTGCCCGTGTACCACGGGTCTGCAATGTCCCTCGGGCTGTCCGTGAAGTCCAGCAGCCTATGCACCTTGTACTGAGGGTCGCTGCCGATAATCCGTTCAATATTGCGGATGTTCCGGTATTCCATACCGATAATGTAATCATAGTCGTCATAATCTTTTTTCTTGAGCTGTACCGCATATTTGCCGTCCGTGCGGATTCCGTGCTCCTTTAGCTTCTGTACCGTTCCCCAGTGCACCGGATTGCCCAGCTCCTCACGGCTGGTGGCGCAGGATGCGGCCGATATCCAGCCGCCGTGGCCACGGCTCTGTATCATGTTGCGGAAAACAAACTCCGCCATGGGGGAACGGCAGATGTTGCCGTGGCAGACGAATAGTATTTTTATCATGTTCTCAAACTCCTTATTTTCTCTGGTTTTCAGTTATTGTTTTATCTAACATAAACAAGCGTACCACTACATTCAATAGTACGCCTGTCGCTTTAGAATACCCGTTTTTTCTGCAAGTTGCTTCTGTGTAAGGTTCTGAGAAGTCCTTGCATCAACAATTGCTCTTATCACATCAAATTCCGGCTGTAAATCATCATATTCCTTTTTAAATTCCTGATTCTGCATCTGTTCTTCTAAAAAGTCATCAAATTTTTTCATTCTTATCAGACCTTTCAATATAATCATCTCGATATGTCTTCGCACATTCTATCTCTAATTTAGGGGGTTTCTGCGTCTTTTTTACAAACCCATTTGTCAGTATTATTTTACCATCATAGTAGAAGAAATATAACACTCTTGTAGTATTTTCATAAAACTCGATTGTAAATTTATCCATACTTCTTCCGTGTGTTTTCCAACATCATTATATGGCACATATACCATATCGTCAATATTATCTTTTTCTCCTTATTCTGGTATTTGGTAAGTTACAAATATGACTTTCTTTCAAAGTCTAAGCGACTGTGGGTGGCTGATTTCTCCCGGCCCTAGCACAGATTGGGTAGACAGTGTCTGCCCAATTAACATCATATGAAATTATCTAATAAAAGCCCATCAGTTTTACTCTTACATATTTACATTGTAGATGTGACAAAAAACATGTCTCTCCTATTTCTGTTACTTAATACAGTCAAACCAGCATGAATATTAATCTTCGCTTGTAAACTCGGTGCGGAGTGGAAAATCCAACGAAAGCAAGCTGAAACAGGCAAAGAAACGCTGTCAGGTGGGCTGATTTAAAAAAGGAACAGCTAAAGGAAAAAAACACCCTAGAATAGACAGGAGGAATGAATATCATAAGGGTTTGTACGAGGGAGATTGTGAACGGGGAGATTGTGAACGGGGAGATTGTGAACGGGGAAATCATCTGGTCTAAAGTAATGTAACGCTTATAACTATAAAATCGTGGCGGGTAGGGATAGCACCTTATCCGTCATTTTTTATGCTTTGCGACCTGTTTAAATAAAGTGCTTCGACATTGAAAAGCGTTACATTATCAATGCTGATAGTTTCTGGATAGGGCAGGTGAGCGTAAAAGCTCTGCTTATGCTTTTCGGATGATAAACAGTTCATATTTGGTTACTTGATATTGTTCGCTCAAACGGATATAATATGTTCAATACGTATTAGGAGGTCAGAAATGTTTGAGTATCTAACTGCACAAGAAGCAGCAAATAAGTGGAATATATCTGCTCGGCGGGTGCAACGTTTATGCAAAGAAGAACGGATTGACGGTGTTATCAATGTAAATCGTGTATGGCTGATACCAAAGGACGCAGAAAAGCCTGTTGACGGCAGGACAAAACAAGGAAAGGAGCTGACAACATGAATACGGTTTTGATTATAGATGATGATAAGGAGCTTTGCGCTCTTATGAAAAAGTGTATTGAGCAGGAAAATCTTTCTGCTATGGTTGCACATAGCGGTACGGAGGGATTACGCCTTGTTGAAGATAACAGAAGTGATAGTTTTCTTTCCCTTATTATTTTAGATGTGATGATGCCTGACATTGACGGCTTTCAAGTTTTGAAAAAAATCAGAGAAACCAGCAATACGCCCGTACTTATGCTTACAGCAAAAAGCGGCGAGGAAGATAAGGTTTTCGGGCTTCGGCTTGGAGCAGATGATTACCTGACAAAGCCTTTTAGTATCAATGAGCTTATGGCGCGTGTCAATTCACTGATACGCCGTTATACTACCTTAAACCCCACCTCTGCGACAGATACGGACTGTATCATTTTACAAGGTATGGTGATTGATAAAGGAAATCGGATAGTTTCAGTCAATAATGTTCCTATTGAACTTACAAGCAAGGAATTTGACTTGTTTTCATTTCTTGCTTCCAATAAAGGGCGCATATTTACCAAAAAGCAGATTTATATGCAGGTATGGGAAGAAGAATATGCGTTTGACGACAGCAACATTATGTCTTTCATCAGCAAATTGCGGAAAAAGATTGAACCAGACCCCGACAGACCGTTTTACATTCAAACGGTTCGTGGCGTTGGGTACCGCTTCAACAAGGAGGCTTGAGCATGGATATAAACAGTTATCTTCTTGTGGGACTTGTTTTTGCATTGGCAGTTATTTTCTATCTTGTCCTAAAGCTGTATCGTGTCCGGGAACAGATTTCCTTTATTAAGGATGCTTTGGAAGATTTGAAACGCGGCAATCTAAACCGCCGTGTTTTAGCACAGGAAAATGATATGACAAAACAGATTTGTTACGACATAAATGAAATTGCTATCAGCAGTCAAACGCAGCTCATTCATCAGAAGCAATCGGAGCAGGCATATAAACGCTTGATAACAAGCCTGTCCCATGACGTGAAAACGCCCCTTGCTTCATTGGTGGGGTATTTGGAAGCAATCGAAAGCAACATTGTGACGGGCAAAGAAAAAGACGAATATCTTCATGTTGCCTATGAAAAATCGCAGCACCTAAAGCATTTCGTTGAAAACCTTTTTGAATGGGTAAAACTGGACTCTGGCGAGCAGGCTTTTCACTTTGAAAATACGGATTTGAACGAATTGACCCGCAATATCATAGCGGATTGGGTTCCTGTTTTAGAAAGCAGTAATTTTGAGTATGAATTTACGATACCGGAAACAGAATATACGGTACGAATAGATATAAACGCTTATACCCGTATTCTCAATAATCTGCTGCAAAACACCATTACCCATAGTGAGGGCAGCAAAATGACGCTGCAAATCGTTGAAAGCAGGCAGAAAGCGAAAATCGTCATAGCGGATAATGGGAAAGGTATTTCTTCTGATAATCTGCCGCATATCTTTGAACGGTTGTATCAATGCGACCATTCCCGTTCTGCAAAGGGGAACGGTTTAGGATTAGCGATTGCAAAGGAGCTTGTTGCGGTTCATAAAGGAACGATTACCGCAGACAGTACCCCCGGCAAGGGGACAGAATTTATCATATCACTTCCGAAAGCTCTGTAATCCACAGGGCTTTCTTGCTATGAAAACAAGATAAAAGCAAGGTTACGGCAAGGTTTTGGCAAGGTTCGTGCCGTATAATTCTAATTGTAAAGGGTATGGTTCTTCCGTTGGTTTACCCTCTTACAAGAATTAGTTAATGAAAGTGAGGAATTTCTATATGAGTCATTTTGCGATTGAAGCAAAGCAACTGACTAAAAAGTACGGCAGGCAGACCGTAGTAAACAAAGTCAATCTTCATGTGAAGAAAGGGCGAATTTATGGACTGCTTGGACGCAATGGAGCAGGCAAGACAACCATTATGAAAATGATTTTGGGGCTGATCCCTATCACGTCCGGCAAAGTAGCCGTATTCGGGCAGAATATTGAGGGACAGGAAAAAAGGATATATCCCCGTATCGGTGCCATTATCGAAACGCCGGGGTTTTATCCTAATCTGACCGGAACGGAAAATTTGCAGATTTTTGCAAAGCTGCGCGGTACAGCCGCCCCTAATGCGGTAAAAAAGGCATTGGAAGTAGTGGGGCTGCCTTACAAAGATAAAAAGCTGTTCAGCGCATATTCCCTTGGTATGAAGCAGCGTCTTGGCATTGCCAACGCTATTCTCCATGACCCCGAGTTATTGATTTTAGATGAACCCACAAACGGACTTGACCCTATCGGTATTGCAGAGGTACGGGAATTTATCAAGAAATTAAGTGTAGAGCATGGGAAAACAATCCTGATTTCCAGTCATATCCTTTCAGAAATATCATTGCTTGCAGATGATATAGGGATTATTGACAATGGCGTTCTTTTAGAAGAAAGCAGCATGAGTGAATTAGAAAAACGGAACAGCAAATATATTCTGTTGCAGGTTTCGGACGTTCCCAAAACGATACTGACCTTAGAACGTCAATTCCATGTAAAAGACTACTCCGTTCAAGATGAACATACCCTACGGATTTATGACACTTCTTTGGATATGGGAGAAATCAACAAAACCCTTATCTTGCAGGACATAACGGTTATCAGTTCAGGTCTTTGCAACGATACCTTAGAAGATTATTTCAAAAAAATCACAGGAGGTGAGGGTATTGCTTAAACTGGTTCAAATTGAATTTTGTAAGTTGCGCCGCAAAAAACTTATATGGCTTATGCTGCTGTCTGCCTTTATCATGCCGTTCTTTGCATTTTTGTATTTTGGCTATTTGGGACAGACAGATATTGCCCCCGCAAACTTTTACAAGTGGTCTGCCTTTGGATTTACGCTGTTTATAATCCTGCCTTTCATCTTAGGTCTGTTTGGGACTATGCTTATGCACGACGAAAACAGATATGATATGTTAAAACAGCTTTGGATTGTTCCAGTCAGTAAAATGGGATATTTTTTCAGCAAGTTTTTTGTGGTGCTGATTTATTCTATCGGCTTTATGCTGATTAACGCACTTGCTTCCGTATTGTTCAGCGTAATTCCTAACTATGTATCCTTTGGCTGGGGCAGTATCGCATTTCTTTTGGAAAGAAGTTTGGAAATCGCTGTATTGACTGCTCTTGCTGTATTGCCGATATTGGCAGTATCCGCCTTACAGAAAGGCTATATTCTTCCAATCTGCATTACATTGATTTACGTTTTAGCCGGGTTCTTAATAACACCAGTCAATTCTTGCCTGCACCCTCTTTCCTGTATAAGTGTGATTATTGCAAGAAACGGAGCCATTTCGGAGCTCACGCTCCCGCAAAATAGCGTTCCACTTGCTCTTGTTAGTATTGGCTTATGGGTGGCTGCTTCTATTCTGCTTGTAAATATCAAGTTAGGAAAGAGAAAGTAAGGTGAAAAAATGCGAATATTATTATGGGCGGAATTTCAAAAACTCCGTCGCTCCAGTATCATTCTGTTCACAATTTTTGCAACCATTTTGATAGCTGTCATTGTCTTTGTAGGCGGCATAACGACCGTAACTGCCGAGCAATTAACGACGGATACTTTTGGTTGGTATATGACAATCACACAGGTCTGGGCAACCATGTTTGTGCTTCCCGCTGTTATCGCCCTTTTAGGAAGCTATATGATTTGCCGCGAAGAACAAGACGATACCATGAAATCGTTACGGCTTATTCCGGTGAATGAAGCAAAATTAACGGCTGCAAAGATGATTGTTGCTTTCATTTTTAGTATCTTGGTTTATTTGCTGCTCTTTGCAATTACATTTTCGATAGAAGCTGCTCTGCATTTTTCAGACTTATCAATGAAAGTTGTCTTTGACTTCTTGAAGATGTACTTAATAGAGGGTGTGGGTGTATTTTTAGCCGTTTCACCTATTATTGCAATCGTGCCATATTTGAAAAAAAGTTATTGGCTTGCATTGGTGATGGCTGAAATCTATTCCTTTGCAGGCTTGTTTATGAGTATGTCGAACACATCGAAAACATTGTATCCCATAACAGCCATTTTTGGCGTTTCGGGATATTATGAAACGACTACCTCAAATTGGATTGTAAGTTTCGGGGTTCTATTGTTATGTGGTTGCCTTTCGTTCTTTATTCTGGCAGGGCTAAATCGCAGCAGGAAAGGAAATAAACATAATGAAAAAACTATATAGAGTTAGAAAAGGAAAAATGCTTGCCGGGGTCTGGGCGGTCTGGCAAACTATTTTGGAGTAGACCCCAAAATAGTACGGCTGCTCTGTTTCGGACTTATTGTAGCATACGGAAGCGGATTGTTACTTTATATTCTATTTGTTATTTTTGTACCGAAAGAACCTTGAACTGCCAGAGTATCTAAACCTAACCTACAACTGACAAATAAATAGCTTAATTAAAGTATCTAATACAATCTGCCGGATGACGGCAAAGAAAAAAGCCGTCGCAGAGCAGACATATTTTCATGCATCGGCGGCTTTGATTTTCAGAGCCGCATTGGTTTGACAACCTTTGCGGTTTTTTGTTTGTCGTATTTTGTCGGCTGTCGTTCTCCACCTCTCAATCTGGATTTTCAAAAAGTTCAGATTGGAGGAAACAAAGAATGGCATAATAACCATGGCAAAGAGGAGCTCGAGCAGCTCCGCATCTATGACCGAGCAGATTTTAATTCCAACAGACGGTTTTTCCGATTTGTTCAATGAAATCGAAAATGAAAATCTGTATTGGGTATTGCTCACGGTGGACAAGCGTACTCTGCAAATCGTTCTGCTGAAAATGCAGGGCTATTCTACAAAAGAGAGTGCCCCGATTGTAGGACTGGCAACGGGTGCTGTTTATGCAAGGTTAGACCACCTGCGTAAAAAGCTGAAGCAATTTAAGCGTTAAGGATAATATCGCAATTTTTTCGGGAGGAAATTAAAATGGCGATACCTAAAAGGGCGTATATGCTTCAAGCGATAGAAACAGAGAGCGGAATGAGTTATCATATCAGTTTCCGTGATGGTATGGGAAAGGTGCATAGACTGAATGTGTCCTATGATTTTTATATGGCGTTTCGGAGATTGGAGCTTGACGAACGCAACTTAGAGAATTGGGATTGGCGGCACAGCGAGTTTTCAGAGGTCTGGGATAAAACGCTGAACAGACGGGCGTTAAGGCTTCCTAAAAGCGTGGACGAGCAAATCATTGACGGGGAACGAAACGAGTTATTACATCGAGCAATTTCCCCTGTGTCCATTTCCTGTAAATCAATCATTTTGTCCTAGCACCTCCAATTTAATCAGCCAATAATCTCTTCTTACTGGAATCTGTATGATCTGCAACCCATTTAATTAGATGATACCATTTCCCGAATTTAAACTTAATTTTTGAATGAAACACAGATAAAATAATCTCTATATATTCACTTTGAAATGCGTCAATTTGTTTTAATTCCGGGCCGGTAAGGATATCTACGTTTTTATAATGAATATTATTTCGTAATCTGCGGTTCAGCTTAAAGACATCGGATTAAACTCCCTACTTCCAATCTTATAGCCGGGACAAACTCATTCAGCATATGAAGCAAGGAAAAATATGTATAATAATACAGGACTAAATACTTGTCTTGATTACACGGTTCTGGATTTTTAAAAAACACCGCGCTTGCATAAGGGTATTTAATTGGATGTATTTTGTTTTCTATTTCCTTTGCCTTTAATTCACATACCTCGTCAAATGCTTTTATAATATTTTCCGCAATATCTTTCTCTTCCAAACTGTCAAACAATTCTTTTATCAAGTTCTCTGGAACTTCTGCCGCAGAATTGAACAATTCTATTTTATCCTTTTCAAGCCCCGCAAGATCCCAAACTCCTCCCGTATTGCGTCAAGATGGGGTTTTCCTAATAATGCCTGCTTTTTTAAAAACCGCTCCCTAAATTTGGCCACTAATTTTTTAGTCCTATCAGCAGTGGGATTGTCTTCAAGCAATTTTGCCTGATACAACTCGTGCAAAAAGACCGAATTTTACTTTCTTCTGTGTATTAAAACATACATACATGGTTAATAAATCCCGTAATATTTCTTTAGCGACTGTATCATTCATACTGAACATTTCATCTCCAACATTTTCTGTATATCGCAAAAATTCGCTTCATTAGTAACACGATAATGAAGCCACCCGCCATCACCGCAAGGATATTTATTATCGATGCGTTCCTGCGTTTCTTTCTCCATCTGGTCATATAGTTTTTGAAATTGTTCATTGCTCAACCGAATCATAACCGTAAATGCGCCATTCTCCGCAAATACATTACACACCAATTTTTTCTTCTTCCTATGAGCGACCGCCCAGCCGTACTTATTCCCATATGGAAAGGATAGCTCCTGCGTAGTTTCGCAGACCTTTGACAGCCACTCATTTATTCGCATAAACAATTCCATGCAGTTGCCACAGTATGCGGCCATCTCATCATATGTCGGTCTATTCTGCTTATCAAGCATTCTCTCGTACATAAAATCCCTCCTTATCTTGAAGTGGCATATCCTCTTTCCCCGTTCCACTTCTGAAAAAGTCCAGAAAGCAATATAAACCTTCTGGACTGTCTCTTCTATTATATTTCTTATTTTCAGTGTCTTACACGGTTGATTTTGTCTGCAGGCTTACTTCCCGTAACACATGAATGTCGCCCGATTGAATTGCCCCGATATTCTCTGCAATCCTTTCCCTCGGCCACTTCCACCATTGGATTTCCAATAGTGCTGAAATGACCTCCTCGGGAAATCGCTTCTTAACCGGCTTTGCCGGAACGCCTCCGACAATCGTGTATGGTGGAACATCCTTCGTAACAACAGCGCGGGTGCCGATAATGGCTCCGTCTCCTATGGTGACCCCTGCTAGGACTACCGCCTCGTAGCCTATCCATACATCATTGCCAATATTGATATCACCTTTATTATCCCATGCGTTTGCCACATCTTTCTTGTCCAAATCCCATTCTTCAAAGAATAAGGGAAAGGGATAGGTGGACAGCGATGATAATGTATGGTTGGCGCTATTGAATAGAAATTTTGCCCCACAGGCAATGGAGCAGAATCTGCCAATCCGCAGTTTATCATGGTTAATTGGATAGTGATATAACACATTGTTTTTCTCAAACAATGTCGGGTCATTTACGAAATCATTGTACATCGTGAAATCGCCAATACATATGTTAGGGTTCGTGATAACCCCTTTCAAATAAATGGTCTCTTTATCTCCGCTCCGGGGATAGATTTGTTTCTCTGGAATAGTCATTGTAAATCCTCCTGTCATTTTAGAAATGTCTATTGAACTATTCCAGTAAAAGCAATGCAGCGCTTCATAATCCTCCACCTCTCTCTTGATAAAGTCATTATATCTCCTCGTCTGGGGAAAATCAAGTCACAGGCCCTCCGCAAGCCTATTTTCGCTCGTTCAAAAGTTAAATTCCTTTTCCCAAGCAAAATCGGCGGACTCTTCCACGCTCTTCGGCCAGTGGCCGCACCACTTTGGCACCCTCGGTGATTCTATCCTGTCAAGGCTCGGGGTGTAGGGCTTAATATCGATGAGCGGCGTATTGTCATTGGCGTCGATATAATCAATCTGTATCACGCCGCTTTGATAGTCGATCCGGATGATTTCCACCGTGGTCAATGCAATTGGATTGGGGCGGACAGGCGACCTTGTAGCAAATACCCCCATCTCCTCGGGGGCTCCTTTATAGGGCTGCTCCACCTTCAATACGGACCGGAACTGTGTGTCATCAAAATCGCTGAACCACCAGAAAACGTTGATGTGGCTGAATCCGTCCAATGCGGTCAGGGCCGGGATATATTCGGCCTCAAGTTTGAGAAAGGTTCCCTCCTCCTTCGTACAGATTGTCCCTATCGGTTTCACTTCATAATTACTCATAACTTTATCCTCCATTTCATTTACTGTAAATAGAGGATATGCCCTCACATCATGTCAGAGTCAAGAGTGGTATCTGGATTTCCGTCAAATAATTTTCAGGGTTTGCTTCGTTCCAAGGGCCCCGGTGTACAATCTGCCTGCTCGTCCTCCCCATCTCATACTGGTTCCTTTCCTGCAGCCATCTAGCAAAGGAGAGATAGCCTTCCGCAATATGTGAAAAGTCTCCATATACCATAGTGCAGGCCATCTGAGGGACCGCCTCTGTATGGCGGAACGTAAATCCCCCGCTGTCCTTCCCTGCCTTCTTTGCAATGGCGCACAGTTCTACATCCACATTCTCTTCTCTGTAATCTTCGTCATGATAAATAGAAAAGGTATCCCCTGAGATATCGATTTGATTCGCTTGGGCAAATGCAGACATCTCCCTCCAAAGTGCCCCTTCACCGTAATAATCAGGAATCACCCTGCGCAGGGAAAGTACATAGTAGCTGGGAACAGCTTTTATCGTCACATTATAGTTAATCTCGCTGTTGCCATGCTCCAATTCCTCTTTTGCAGCTTCGATTTTTCTAAGCTTCGCCTCTTCCAACTGTATATTGCGAAGGATTTCTTTATATTTTTTGTCAAGCTGGGCCACGATAACATTATCATTCTCGCTCTGAAGCGCGGCAGCTATTTCACTGACATTAAATCCGCTGTCACGGAGATAAATAATTTTATTCAATACTGGAATCTGTGAAGCTGAATACATCCGGTATCCGGTCCACTCATCGATTGCCGCAGGCCTTAAAAGCCCCATTTCGTCATAATACCGGAGCATCCTCACCGATACCTGAGCCAGTTTTGAAAATTCACCAATTCGAAACATATAGTCCCCCTCTCTCTACCTCCTAATTATAAATCCTATAGCATTACACTTCAATGACGTATCCAAATATTGACATGCTATGTCAGGTTTTATCTGCTATAATAGACAAAGGAGGTGCAGCAAATGAAAGAGAGCCGTTTATTTAAAATCGTCTACTATCTGCTTGACAAGGGCCGTACGACTGCCCCCGAGCTGGCGCAGGAATTTGAAGTATCGGTGCGGACAATCTATAGGGATATCGATGCCCTGAGTGAGTCCGGCATTCCGGTCTACGCCGAGACCGGAAGAAACGGCGGCATCTATCTGCTTGACAACTATGTCCTTGATAAGGCCCTGCTGTCTGATAAGGAAAAGCTTGAGATACTCTCTTCCCTGCAGAGTTTATCGGCGGCGGGCAGTCTATACGACGCAGAAGTGCTGACAAAGCTTTCCGCTCTTTTTAAAATACCGTCGGAAAGTTGGTTTGAGGTGGACTTCTCCCGCTGGGGCAGCAAGGCAAAGGACAATGCAAAGTTCGAATCCCTAAAGAGCGCCGTCATCCACCATAATACGCTGGCTATCGTCTATGTGAATGCCCGTGGAATAAAAAGCAAAAGAAACATCAATCCTCTTAAATTAATGTATAAGTCCAAAGAATGGTATCTGAAGGCCTACTGCACTGATAAAGAAGACTTCCGCCTCTTTAAGTTCAACCGCATTATTGAGCTGGAAGTTACAGATAATGTATTTCTTCCCATGGACTATCCTGATTCTCAGGATGTACCAGCTCCTTCTTGCCACAAGATTGTACTTCGGTTTCCCAAAGAAATGTCTTACCGTGTCTATGATGAGTTCGATGCCGAGGAAATCCAAGTGCTTCCTTCGGATGAACTGATTGTAACCTCGGAAATGCCGCTGGATTCTTGGCTTGTCGGTTATCTTTTATCCTTCGGAGCACAGGTTCAAGTGATGGAGCCAGCCTGCCTGCACGAGATTTTGGCTGAGCAGGCGATGAAAATATATGAAATAAACAGAGTCTAATCTACTTTACCAGAGTGTTTCTTCCAGCGCTTTCTGCATAGGATATACTAATCAAAGCTAAGGCAGGAATGTTATGGTAATCACACCTGGAATCGCGGATTGCAAATATACGGTTTACAATGGGAAAAAACTTTTTACATTAATCGCAGAAGAACTGGATTGGGAGCTGGTATATGGAATCAGGGTCCGGGCTTGGGGATACAATGGCTCCACCCCGGGGCCCACGATTCATGTTTTCCCCGGAGACGAAGTCATAATCCGAATCATCAACCATCTGCCCGTGGAAACAAGCGTCCACTGGCACGGACTGGATATCCCCAACAACATGGACGGGGTACCGCCCATCGAGCCTACACCATTCATAAAACCCGAATGTTACGTGGACTATTGCTTTAAAGTGACCAATCCACCAGGTACATACTTGTATCACTCCCATGTAGATGTTATGACGCAGGACAACGCCGGCCTCTTCGGCGGCCTGATCGTCGAAAATCCGGCCGACCAGAACCGGGACAGCTACAAGGATTATTTATGTCTCCTTCAGGAATGGGCCATCCGGCAGCTGCATTGGGGCGAATTGACGCCCGGACTCTATCCTCTGAATTTTATGGATCCGTCCTTCAACTTCTTTACAATGAACGGCACCTGCTATCCAAAGACGCTCCCCTTGAAAGTGAATTTTGGCGACACGGTACGTGTACGTTTTGGCAACATTCAGATGCATCATCATCCGATTCACCTGCATGGGCATGAATTTAAGCTGGTGGGAGCCGACGGCTTCCCCATAAAGGAAAGCGCCCAGATTTATAAAAATACAATTCTTGTAGCTTCCGGTGAAACTTGGGACATTGAATTCGAGGCCGACAATCCCGGAATCTGGCCCATGCACTGCCACATGCCCCATCATGTGACAAACAATGGCGCTCCTCCCGTAGGCGGCATGTTCACTACGGTCAATTATTGTGACCATACCCCTTCTGAATACAATTACTGCAGTCCCAGCTGGCCGCGAAGAACTTAAGTTTCTCTGCAAAACTTTAATATTTGATGAATCCTATTGACAAAAAGAGTGCGAATTCGTACTCTTTTTCTCATGGAACTGTTTCAATCCAGATAATATAAGAAGGAGAAGACAGGGATGCGCAGAGCAAAGAAACTACTCGTATGTTTATTTTTAATTATTATATGCTTCCTATCTATACTGGGATATGCCCGGTTTATAGAGCCAGATTTATTGACAGTAAACTCATTGGATGTAGAAACCAAGAAATCTATAAAGCCGTTCAAGGCAGTGTTTTTTACGGACACGCATTTTGGTAAATACTATGATGAAAATCATGCAGACAAGCTTGTAAGCAAGATTAATCAATTAGATGCGGATATCGTTGTCTTTGGCGGGGATTTACTGGATAACTATGCCCGCGACCGTGAGTATATGGATTTGGAATCTTTAAAGAATGCTTTGAAAGGCATAAAAGCAAAGGCAGGTAAATATGCTGTCTGGGGCAACCATGACTATGGCGGCGGCGCTTCACGCATCTATGAAGACTTTATGGCCTCCTGCGGCTTTAAAATCTTAAAAAATGAAAGTATGATACTGGCAGATTATGGAATAGAGCTGGTGGGATATGACGATTACCTGATGGGCGCCCCTGCCTCTTCCCTATACAAAAAGGACACCAGCCTTTATCAGCTCATCGTCGCCCACGAACCTGCTGTTTCACAGCTCATTGAAAATGAAGGCGAGAATTTTTTGTTGTGCGGCCACACTCATGGTGGACAAGTCCGCATTCCCTTTCTCACCACAAAGCTGCTTCCCCCGGGCTCCGGTAAGTTTGTGAAAGGCCTTTACACCGCGCAGGAAATCGGTACTTCCGTCTCTTTGCAAATGTATACGAGCAGTGGTATCGGTATGACGAGGTACCCTTTCCGCTTCTTGAATGTCCCGGAAATTGTTGAAGTAAATTTTAAGACAAGTCAATAATTTTCAAACCCTGACACAAGATGTCTAGTTTTATGCTGTATACTGGGTCTGTAACAGGCGGAGACTATATTTAGCCATCTAAGAGGAGAATCTATATGAGCGAAAAATTTATAAATATAACAATGGAAAATCTTGAGACCGAGCATCTATGCTGCGCAATCTCAGACAAAAAGCACCAGTGCGGAGTGCAGTCCAAAAAGGAATGGCTAAAGGAACGGCTTCCGGAAGGACATGTCTTTAGAAAACTTGACGAAAAGGGTAAGGTGTTCATCGAATATGCTCCGGTGGAAACAGCTTGGGCGCCTGTCCAAGGCCATAATTTTCTCTATATATACTGTCTCTGGGTGTCAGGCTCTTTCAAAGGAAAGGGGTATGGGAAGTCACTTCTTGAATACTGCATCAACGATGCAAAATCGCAGGGCAAATCCGGCGTCTGCGTTCTCAGTTCCAAGAAGAAAAAGCCCTACTTGACCGACAAAAAATTCGTCTCCAAACATGGTTTCGAAGTCGTTGACAGCGTTGACGAATACGAGCTCCTAGCCCTGTCATTCGACGGCACAAAACCACATTTTTCAGATAGTGTAAAACAAATGGGAATCAAGAGTAAAGAATTGACCATCTATTATGGGCTTCAATGTCCATTTATCAGTAACTGCATATCTCAAGTCAAGAGCGCTTGTGAAAAGGATGGAATTCCGCTGAATCTTATTGCAGTGGACAGCTTAGAGAAGGCCAAAAACGTACCGAGCATCTTTAACAACTGGGCCGTATTCCTTGACGGCAAATTCCAGACCGTACAGATGCTGAATGAAAACGCACTTAGAAAGTTGTTAAACTAGGATTGAAAATCAGAAAGGGCGGAATATTCCGCCCTTTCTGGTTTTATTTCTTTTTAGATTTATTACTGCCTTTTTTCTTCTTCTTTTCTTTTTTCTGCTTTTTACCGGATTTTTTATGTTTAGACTTTTTCTCTGTATTCTTCTCTGGCTCTTCTTCGGCGTATGTAACCAAGTCCGGCTCCTCCACAGGCTCTGCTACCTCTTCATTTTCTGAAGGTAATTCCGGAATCTCCTGCTCTTCGGCATCAACCGTAGCCTCCTGCTCAGTTACGGTATCCAATTTCTCATCAGGAACTTCTGAAACCTCACCGGAATCTTCCAAGGCCGGTTGTTGGATATCCTCAGACTCCACATCCATGTCAATCTCATGAATCTCCTCGGCATCAATCACATCTTCGTCATTTTCATCAGATTCCAACGCTTCCTTTTCTTCTCTGTCGAACTTATCCCAAAGAAGGCGGTTGATAAGGAGAATAAATAAAATAATTCCTAGTTCAATCAGAGCAAACGGGCTCTGGAGGAACAGAACAAACTTACCTATGTAAGGAACATGAAAAACATAGGTTCCCAAGACATCTTCTCTATAAGTAACATAATCATCATATCTGTCTGCGTTTTCCGCTATAGTAAAATACCTTTCTCTTCCAGTTTCATCTATTTGCCTTTTCTTAAAGTAATGTGTGAAAACTGTATCATCTCCGAATCTGTCTACTCTGAACGAAATTATAGTATTCACTTTAATATTCTCTGGATTATCGATCTTTTTCGAAATCACCAGAGAGCCGACGGGTATTGTAGGCTCCATACTATCTGTCAATATAACAAAAGTTCGATACCCGATATACTTATTTAATTCATCCGGGAAAAATTGTATCCCTATAATACAAACTATAAGAACGAGTACTATTAAGCCAAATATAAAATTAACTATCTTATTCATGAGTTTCTTCATTTATATTCTCCAGTACTCGTTAAATATTTCTTTTTATATGCTAGGAAAAGATACCGTCTCATGACGGTATCTTTTCATTAATATTTACATAAGCTTATATTATGGATTTGCTTTTTTAGCTAACGTTCCAGTTACCTCTAACTTTAAAGTTTTGCCTCCCAAATCTGTTGCATCAGCCTTTGGTTTCACAACAACTTGATACTCATTAGATGCTCCCACATTACTATCAACTCCTCCAGTCAGACCACTATCAGCGTCAGTCTGAGTTATCTCGACATCGTATTTACTTGAATCAATTATAGTATCTCCCTCTTTAAGGGCAGTTGTCAAAGTCAGTTGAGCATCTTCCGGTTTTGCCAAACCTTCTACTGTAAATTCAACATTACCAGTATACGTAGGAACCTCATCCCAAGTCCTTGTTTCTGTTAATGGTGCCATCTCAGCTGTAGATACTACAATTGGACTAGCTACACTCAATGTTCCTGTAGATGTTGTTTCCAATGTATCCCACACTGCAAATGACCCCACTGTAGTTGCCACAATCGCTGATACTGTCAAAAAGCTCAGCATACTTTTTTTACTAAATTTTTTCATTTCCATTCTCCTCTCAATATTTAACTTATAACGAATCTCGCAACCCGTGTTGTGTTTATGTCTTCATTATACGCAAAACATTGAGATTTGGCTAATGCCAATATATGATAGGCCAGTGATACGTTTTATGTATCACCGTTCTTATCACCGTAACAGTCCACAATCAGCTTTAAAAAGTCTTCGGCCTTATCCGACAGCGTTTCCCTTCTCCTCTTTAACCACAAAAGTTCCCGTTCAATGCTACAATTCTTAAGTCTGATACTACATATCTGCCCCTTTTCCAGCTCCTCCTTCTGCCATTTGTTCCCGAAAATAAATGCATCTGTGCGCTTCACCATGCTGATAATCGCATGGTAATTATTAACAGTAATCGTCTTGTCAAAATCCATCATCCCCACACTGCCGTCTATGCTCATGGAATAATTGATATTTGCAAAATAATCCGCCGGCATTTGTATCTTTGTAAAGGGCAGAAGCTCCCGAACCTCAATTTCCTCTCTGCCGTAAAGAGGATTATTCTTTCCTACATGTACATAGAGGGGGCCATATCCAATCGTATGAAGCTCCAAATCTTTAAGCTCTGACAACTTCCGCAACGCCCTGATCTGAACATTGTTAACCGATACGATTCCAATATCTGCCTTCCCCGTCTCCACATAATTCAAAACTTTTTCCACAGGAATTTCAAATAGAGAAATGCTGGTGTGGTTTGCCTTGATAGTCTCATAATACTGGAGCATCATGTCATCCCTCAAAATAATGCCGCCGATGGCGGCGCTGACTCTTGCCTCCACATATTTTTTTGTTTCCTGCCTCAGCTTCGCAATCTCATTGACCTGCTTCAGAATAGACTGCGCATAATAGTAAAGCCCTTCCCCGAACTCCGTCAACTCCACTCCCCGGTTAGAGCGCTTAAATATCTGCTCCCCCAACTCCGACTCAAGGCTCTTCACCGCCCTCGTCAGATTAGGCTGAGAAATATATAAGCTGGCGGCCGCTTTTCTCATACTCTTAAGCTCCGCTATCTCAACAAAATATCTCAAGTCTTTAATTTCCATGTATTGTCCCCCATTTTGTACGTATAATAATCTCTTAAAAATTATATCATAATTTTTCTTCTGGGGGTTTCGTTTTTTCTAGTTTTATTTCAACAGCTCTGCGGCCATTTTTTCAAGGAGCATCTCAGGCATAGGCTTGACCCAAAAATCATTGACGGGTATCTTGGCCGCTTTTTCCTCATATTCTTCCGTATCGCTGATCCACAGTATTGGTATTTTGCTGTTCTGTCCTCTGACATAGGTGCAATAGTTCATTCCCTTTGCTCCGTCCACTGCGATTACCGCCAATTGACAGTCGTCATTCTCCTTCAAATAATAGGCAAGTTCAATTCCATCGTTAAAAACTTTTACATTTGCAAGCCTAATCAATGTGACTGTTGTCCGCACTACATTTTCACTACAGCATAATGCAATTGTTTTAACCATATCTAAGCATCTCCCTGTTCTGTTTTATATCCTCAGCCCATATCCGTCTTTCTGTCTGTAGCATATCATTATTAATAATAAAAACAACCATTTGCAGGCGAACGGTATCTAAAATGAGGCAAACGGTTCTGCTTTTTTTACAATGCCTATGATATAATAAAATAGAATAATTATGTTTTGAGGTGAAATATTTGAAAATTGCAATTATAGACGATTCTGCTACAGACAGAGAAGTCTTGGTGACTCTCTTACATATGTTTTTTGAAAAAATAAATTTACCCGTAGATATTATAGAATTTTCTTGTGCGGAGTCATTTCTTACTACTTTAGAACCTGATACTTACAATCTTTGTTTCATGGACATTTTTATGGACGGTATGAATGGAATGGAGGCATCACAAATTGTCCATAAGGCCGCGCCCGATTGTATGGTTATTTTTCTTTCTTCAAGCGACCAATACATTGGAGAAGGTTATCGAGTCCGTGCCCTGCGCTATCTTCTCAAACCGATAACAGCGGAAAAGATTCAAGAATTCTTGCCCGAGTGCGTGGAACGTGTAGTCTTGAGCCAGAGGCGGCTGAGCGTGTCCATTGGCCGAAAAGAGCGGCAGATTCCTTTTTCCAAAATTTTGTATGCCCTCTCTTCCTCGAAGACAGAAATACATCTTCTAAATAACGTATTTACTGTATCTTCCCGGCAGACATTTGCACAGATTACCGCCCCTTTGTTGGAAGATTACCGTTTTATTTCCTGTGGACGGGGCGTGGTTGTAAACATGGCCCATACACTGAAGATTGATAAGGACTGTTTCATCATGGAAAACGGTGACAGAGTTCCTATTAGCCGTCGCCGCCTCAGTGATGTTACCGACCGTTTTATTGATTTTCAGTTTGAATATCTTATATAAGGAGGTCCCCATGAAAAAAAGACACTTTCTTAAATTCGCATTTGTTATGCTTTTTACTATACTGCTTCTGCCTTCTTTCACAGCCAATGCCAATTCAGATAAAATTGAGCTGACAATCATCGACGCGACCCCTTATAAACAGGGTTTTGTATTCTGCCGGGGCGATGAGGAAGAATGGGCGGATATCATGGAAGGTTGGCAGCGGGACTTTTCCTTTCTGGTCGCTTTTGATGAAACCACCCAAGAATATGCCCCTGTGGTGCTGGAATCCATCGATATCTCTGACGTTGACATCTACACTGTCGGCGAATACCATGTCCGGATAAACATGAAACTGGAAGACAGTTATACCGACAGATATTATATCCGTGATGAGAACTGTACCGTAGATATCCCTATCTACATTTCGGATGAAGCAGGGCTCAAGATGCATCTTGTACTGGATGCGTCTTTTGCCTACAAATTCGCTTGGTACGCCCCCGTCGAGTTTCTCCCCAGTGACATTCTATACCTTGAGGTGGATGCGGATACCTATTACACCAAAGAAGAACTCATTCAAGCACCTTGGCTTATATGCGATGATTATGACATAGCTACCCTCTCCATGAATCTTATATATATATTGAAACCGCTTCCTAAGGATACGGCTTATTATTTTTGTGTAAAAGTAGGCGATGATTACACGGATATCGTCCGTGTTTCCTATACAGATCCCCCCGCCATCTCTGATTCAGCGGGAATGGGTGGCAACCGTGACGGCGACGACCACGAAGAGCCGGAGCTCCCTCCACTTTCCCAGCCCGCTCCAGATGACAGCAAAGACTCTCCGGAAGCCGGAGACTCGGTAATTTCTTCAGGCAGCGCAGAAAATAGCGGGGCAGGTCAGGAGCAGAATTCCTCAAGCGTGGCAGGACCGGCAGGCTCATCCTTATCAGGTTCATCAAGCAATAGCCATCTCGCTTCTGCGGGCACTGCAGTGGAGACCGTCACGGCTACCAATACTACCATGTCAGGCGCCCGCATCCGCATGCTGCTTGACACGGAAGAAGAGTTTATCACCTTTGCGTGGAGCGGTATTTGTCTGCGAATCCCCAAAGATTATTTTCTCGCCTTGAATCTGTCAGATGATGATTTATTTTCTGTAGAAATGAAGCGGACAACCAATAGCTCTTTTACGCTTTCCATTGCCATAGGCGGAAAAGAACTGACTGAATTTGCCCCTTCTTCCGTACAGCTGTCTGTGGATGACACTGATATACCATATACGCTGTACTTGGACAATAATAAACTCAATACAACCGTGACCTGTCAAGACGGCTGCGCCATATTTGATGTGACCCGCACCGGTACATACCAGCTTCGGACGGAAGGACAAGCTGATACCGTCTCAGAAGTAAGTAATGAATCCGGCATACGCCGAATGTTCTTCCCTGCTGCTGCCGTACTCATGCTAGTCTTCATAACCGGTATTCTTATCTTTCTTCGTGTATGCAGAAATAGAGGGCCACGCCTATGATCCACTTTCCAAAACGAACTGTTATAAAACTCTTGTCGGTCATCGCGGTATCTGCCCTTTGTTTTTCTCTCATGGCAAGCCTTATTTATCGCTATGACAATAAATATACCCGCAGGACCCTTCAGCCGATTGGAGGCCTGCTTGCCCTGTCCGAAAAAGACCTGCAGGAAAATGCCTGTTATTTCCTTGCCGAGGGATGGAGTTTCTATCCGGACAAGTTATTTACACCGGAAACCTTTGCCGAGGAGGGGGCGCAGTCATTTGCTCAGATTATCACCATCGGGCAATATAATGACTTCTCTTTCGGGCAGCCCCAGCGGGGCACGAACGGTTCTGCCACTTACCGTCTCCTGCTTTCTCTGCCACAGACTCCTTATACGTATTCGCTAGCGCTTCCCGAAGTGTTCTCCTCCTATCGGCTTTACATTGGCGGTACACTTATTTCCGAATTGGGGAATCCCTCACCAGAGCATTATAGGCCGGCGGTCAATGAGCAGGTCGTCACTTTTACGGCCTCCGGCACAACGGAAGTGCTCTTGGCCGTGTCAAACCACTCCCACTATTACAGCGGGCTTACCTACCCTCCTATTTTTGGCGGGCCGTCTGATGTGAATCGAGTGCTTGATATCCGTCTCTTTCTGCGAATTGCGTCAATAAGCCTGATTCTGCTTATTGCGCTGGCGGCCTTTTTCTTTTGGCTGCGCGAGCACAACAGTCAGCAGGTGACACTGCTTTACTTCTTCGCCTGCCTCTGTCTGCTTGGTTATACGGCCTACCCGCTGATTACAACATTCTGTACCTTGGACAATCAAGTTTGGTACGCCTTGGAACTGTTGTGCTTATATGGTATGTATCCTCTGGTCATTATACTCCAGAACAAGCTCTGGCATCTTCCGGCAAGAACGGACCGATTCATCTGGGGCTTTATGTCCTTATTCTGCGCCGCCGCAATATGCTATGCCTTACTGCCCACAAGCTCCTATACTGTGCACCGGCTGTTCGAACTCTCGGCCCGCATTATCAAAATGTTCACCGCTGGCTGGCTATTAATCAACGCCCTGCTCGCCGCATGGCATGAAGAAGAGAAATCAATGATTTTGTTGTCGGGTACTACCGTTTTTGCCGCCGCTCTCGTCTGCGACCGGGTATTTCCTTACTATGAGCCTATATATGGGGGATGGTTCCCTGAGTACGGCGGTGTATTCTTAATATTATGCCTCGGTTTCATAATACTGAAATCCCTGACAGACTCTTACCGTCTTCAGCTTACCTTGACAGAAGAAAAAAGACAGCTCACACGGCAGATTGCTATGCAGAAGATTCATTATCAAGAATTAAGTGAAAAGATTGAAGATTCCATTCGGCGGCGTCACGATGAACGTCATCATTTAAAAATGATATGTATGCTGTTGGAAAATAATGAATTCGATAAATTAAAGGAATATCTGATGGATTACCATCTATCGGCCACAAATGAGGAACGGGCCGTCATCTGTACGAACCTTATCGTAGATGCTATTTTACAGTTCTATAGGCATCAATGCCAGGAAAAGCAGATTGCCCTTACCTTAGAGACCGATATTCCTGCCGACATACATATATCGAATACCGACCTTTCTGTCATCTTTGGAAATCTGTTGGAAAATGCGTATGAGGCCTGTCTGCGGCAGAATAGAAAAGATACTTACATCCATTTGACCGCCCATTACCGTAGCGGCTCCCTCCTCCTCCGGATAGAAAATTCCTCCGATAAGCCGCCCAGCAAGAAGAGCGGAAAGTTTCTATCAGCCAAACATGACGGATATGGCATCGGCACTCAGTCCGTAAAAGCAGCTGCCGCACGCTATGGTGGGCAGCTGAAATATGACTACAACGAGAATTTCTTCCGTGTCTCTGTTATTTTGACGGAGCAAGCAGATTCTAAATCATGATTTCCTCCTGCGCTTCACGAAGAAGCTGCTGACGGCGCTTTCTAGCTTGACGGGCTTTTCTCCTTCTCTCCCGTCTGACTTGAAGCATTCGATAATATATCCCTATAGCAGCGGCAGCCGCCGCTGCTATAATTCCAAATGCGGCCGCTGTTGCCACCGGAAACGGAATTTTCCGGAAGAGCACCTGCACGTTCTGATCTTCCTGAATATTGTCCAGCAAATATTTCTTGTCCTCTTTTCCAAGTGAAACTTTCTTCCCGTTAATCCTTAAAGCCTCCGGCTCGTATCCTTCTTTTGCCTTATAGGAAAAAGATACACGTTCTCCTCTAAGTACTTTCTCCGGTACTTCTTTTACGGTACCATTCTCGGCCGAAAGCTTCACTTGAAAATAGTAGGGCAGCTCTGTCCGATAAAATCTCACTGTAGAGATTCCCTCCGTATTTGTCACATTCACTACGGCCAAAAAAACCCCCGGCTCAAGCTCACACAGTGACTCCGGCTCATCGGCGGCAATGTTCTCAAATCCAAAATCCAGCTGTGCCGCTGCCGCCATCTCTCTTCGCTCTATCGAGTACGCATGAATAAAATCACCGATACCAAGTCCTAGTGTAAGGGGAAAATTAATAATATAATCACCGCACACCTCTAAATCCTGAAAGTTATCACCCTCTGCAGTATCCGCGTACTCTCCCAAATCTTCCACAATTTGAAAATCGGCATCCAATATTTTAAAGCTGTAACCGCCTTCCACATTTGTCTGGATGATATACTGATTCTTATCCTCCATATATCCGATTCCCAAAATATTATAGTCATCACTAATTTTAATCGTTCGCTTATATGCCAGTGTTTCCGGATCCATCACATAGATACATCCTCTGTTCTCCGGTATCATATGCGTATAAAGCGCAACATATATTTCTTTTGTATGCGGATTATACGCCATTCCGTTTCCATGCTCCCACACGGTGTCCTGTGTTCTTTTTGCCAGCGTATACGGCTCCACCTGATTGCCGTTCTCATCCTTATCCTTCCGATAGTAAGCCGATACCACATCAGCAGTCTCCCCGTCCTCTGCCAGATTCTCAATGGTAATAATATAATCTTCGGTGGCACAGATTGACTGTACCACGCCGGCACGCTCTTCCTCGTGCACCTGTTGCCATTTAAGATTCTGGAACGCGTCATCCCCCGCTATTTCAGCCCTGCCCACCATGACGGGACTGAGCGCCAAGATTACTGCGCCCAGCAGAACTCCCTTCCTTATTCTCTCCCACATTTTAACAACTCCCCTTATAATAACTTCTCCAGATTTTTATCCGAATGCTCTATCTCCCGCGAATATCGGTAAACAATTTCCTCTATATCCTCGCTGTCAAGCTGTCCGCCATTCTTTGCCCACCGGGCCATAAGTATCTCTTCCATCAAAAACACGTTAGTCACCGAGAACAATGCCTTTGCGTAAACCTTGCCGTCATATACCGCCCCACAAAAATAAGTAAAGATAAAATACACAAGGAGCTGCTCTTTCTGAACTTCCCAAGTGTTCCCCTTCTCCCTGACCCATGTTTCGAACGCTTCCCTCAAGGACGTGTAGGCCCCCGCTCCCCGCCAATAGAGGCGCTCTTCCGCCTCCTTAAGGCTCTTGTCCCAGTCTTCCCGTAAAAGCTCCAACTCATACAATTTTCCAAACAAAGCCGCTGCTTTTTCGTAACGCTTTTGTATATCCTCTATTTCCTCCATAATTTTAGACTCCACAAAACGCCGGGCGCCCTCGCCTTGGTAACGTTCAAAGAGCTCTCCGCAGGAAAACAGCTCCCCTCTGTTCACGCGCCCCTGCATGTCATGCGCAAGTCCAAGTATCAGCTTTGTACGGACCGCGACGGGCAAATCACGATTCTGCAATATCTTGATTATCACATCTCTGGCGTCCGCCAGCTCCGAATAGAGAAGCAGGTCAAAATCGGGGAACTCTTCCTCCCCTTCTTTCTCCACCGAAAGAAACGTTGTCTTTTCACTTTTGCTAAGAAGCAGCCTTGCCGCCTCCGGGCAGGATATGGAGAGACTGATTTCCCGGATCCCCTCAAATTCTTCAATATGTCTGGGATACAGCCTGCATGTCCTGCACAGACTCTCCCTGCCCAAGACCATATACATCTCACAGAGATTGTTCTCCTTCAGGAACGAACACCGTTTGTCCTTGGACTGGCGGAAGGTTCCCCGCAGCCAATTAACAGAGCGGAGCATCATTTTCCGGTAACTGCCCTTCACTTTCCTGTATTTTTTCAGCGATTTTTTATCGACAACAATCTCCCATCCCGCACAGCAGGTATCCTGACACTGTTCTGCCACACACCGGAATTCTCTGTAATAGTCAGGTATCGTATAAATCATTCTTCTCCTCCACATTTCAGGGCCGTCCCTTTTCCCTCTGCCCTATTTTACTCTCTGAAAAGATTATATTACATTTCCTCTACAGGCGCATCATAAACTACAATAATGTTACAAATATTTACAAATTCCGCAGATTTGCTGTATGATAAAAATAAGAAGCGCGGTTGACACTTTCATTTAGTCTTCTTATAATAAAAGTACCTATTGCGCAAGAGCGGACAGAAATACGAAGAAAAGGAATGTTTAATTATGGAACGAATTCTAGGATTGAATCACAGTGACAAAAATATGCAAATGCTTTGTGACAACATTCCCGGGGGAATTTTCAAGTGCCTGTTCGATGAGGAACTCACCCTACTGGAAATGAGTGCCGGCTTTTTATCCATGACGGGTTACTCTTATGAAGAAGTGGAACATGACTTACATAACAGCCTGCGCAGTTTAATACAGCCCGACGATCTTGCGGAAGCGTTAAAAACAGTGCGTGAACAATTAAAGCATGGCAACACCAAGGAAATTCAATACAGGCTGATCCACAAAGACGGCCACTATATCAATGTCATCGACAAGGGCACTCTTCTCGTCGATGAAAAGGGTCGTCAGGCTTTTTACTGCATCGTCATCGATATTACGCGCGAAAAAAAGATTGAGGAGGAACTCCGTCTTAGTCTGGAGCGTTATCAAATTATTATCAATCAGACCAACGATGTAATCTTTGAATGGGATTTTAGAAATAATGCTTTCCTCACCTCCAACACATGGGAAAAGAAATTTGGAAAGAATCTTCCTATGCCGGCAAAGGGATTCGATAATATTTTGCTGCATCCCGAGAACAGTCCTATCAACCCCAATGATTTTGATGAAGTCAAAAGCTGCATCCGTGATATTCAGGCAAGAATTCCTTATATTGAAAAGAAGCTGCGTCTCAAAGATGTTTCCGGCCGCTATATATGGTGTAAAATGCGTCTGACCCAGCAGTTCGCTCCCGATGGCACGCCTTTGAAGGTAATCGGAGCCCTCTCAGATATAGACCGGGAATTCCAAAAGTCGCAGACACTCAAGCGCAAAGCAGAGCAGGATGCTCTGACCGGAATGTACAACAAAATCACCTCCCACTCCTTAATCCGAAGTTATCTGCAGGATAAGCCGGATGAGGTAAGTGCATTAATGATTATTGATATTGACAACTTCAAGTCTATCAATGATACCTTGGGGCACCTGTACGGGGATGCCGTACTGACAGAGCTTTCCCGGGTGATGCGCCGTTCCTTCCGGGACGCCGATATATTGGGAAGAGTGGGCGGAGATGAATTCATCGTGTTTTTGAAGGGTATTTCCAGCGTGGATAATGCCCGGCTGAACGCGGAGAAAGTGCTGCGGCTTTTCTCGGAACTACGCTCAAAGGGAAAGATAGACACCTTCATATCCTGCAGTATCGGGGTAGCGCTCTATCCTATTGACGGCGAAGATTTCACGACGTTATACCGGAGTGCAGATCACGCGCTGTATCAGGCCAAGAAGGAAGGGAAGAACAGATATGCCATCTACGGAAGTCAAAGTCTCCGGCATCTGTACCCTAAGTCTTCTCCCCAAATCTGTTCTGAGACCGAGATTGAGACACCCGCTGACACCACCTCCGAAAAAGCCGAGATACTGGAGTATATTTTCCATGTACTCTATAACACTAAGAATTTGAAACAGGGAATATCCGCCATACTGGAGATTGTCGGACGGCACTTTGACGTCAGCCGTGTCTATATATTTGAAAACAGTGACAACAGCCTCTATTGCCGAAATACCTTTGAATGGTGCAATGAGGGTGTGGAGTCTCAATTAGATGCATTGCAGACGGTTTCTTACGAGGACGATTTGGGTGGTAATTTTCTTGCGAATTTTAACGAGGATAACATTTTTTATTGTTCAGACATCACTAAGCTCCCGAAGCTACAGTATGAGCTGCTGAACAAGCAGGATATAAAAAGCCTGCTTCAATGCGCGATCACTGATGACGGTGAAATGCGTGGATTTGTGGGATTCGACGAATGCCGTCAAAACCGCCTCTGGACAAAAGGCCAGATAGATGTGCTGGTACTTATCTCTGAGATACTGTCCACCTTCCTTCTGAAGCGCCGGGCCAGCGAACGCTATCGCCGTGAGAATGATGGGCTTATGTCCGTGCTTGATAATCAGAACGCTTGGATTTATGTAATCGATCCCGAAACTATGGAGATACGTTTCCTCAACAAAAAGTCACGAACTTCCTCATCCGATGTCTATACGGGCCGGCATTGCTATGAGGTGTTCATGAACCGCAGCGAGCCCTGCGTACATTGTCCAGCCGCACATCTCACAAATAAATGCACGAGCCATACCGTTGATTTGTTCAACCCTCGTCTGAAAATTTGGTTCAGCGCAGAGGCAACCACGATATCTTGGAAAGGACAGCGCTCTATCCTGCTGACCTGCCACGATATTTCAAGATATAAGATATAAAGAATGTGCCTCCCCCGGAAGATTTTTATAGGCGGGAATTTCCCGGGCTTGACCAGCCCCAGAGAAATTCCCGCCTATTTTCAGCTACTTGGTTTGTACTTACAGCATTTTATAAATATTCTCGCAATCCTCTCCGTTCAGCTCCACATAGTCGCCTAATGTTCGGCCTTCTATCTCCAGCATACGGAGGAGCGTAGGTATATCTTCTTTTTTCCCGCCCAATTCTTCCAGTGTCCGCGGCATTCCCAGTGATGTCCAGAAGCTTCTCAGCGCCTTGATACCGGCCCTTGCCGTATTCTCAGGGTCTGCAAAATCCATATGGCATCCGAACACATTGACTGCAAATCTTGCCATACGCATAACATTGTGCTCTGTGACATATTCCATCCACGCTGGCATCACCACCGCAAGTCCTGCGCCATGGGCACAGTCATAGAGTGCAGATAGCTCGTGCTCCAGATTGTGGCTGGCCCAGTCCTGCCCTCTGTCCATACCGCACAAATCATTGTGCGCAAACGTCCCGGCCCACATCAGATTGGCCCGTGCCTGATAATCTTCCGGATTCTCCATGACCTTCGGCGCCTCCGCGATGATGGTCTTCATAATCGCCTCCGCCAAATTATCAGTCAGCTCCACATCGGACGTGTTGGTAAAGTACCGCTCCAATACATGGGCCATCATATCCACAATCCCGCAGGCCGTCTGATATGGCGGCAGTGTCTCGGTCAAGGCCGGATTAAGAATAGAAAACTTCGGGCGCATGAACTCCCCGCCGCAGTCCCGTTTGTAGACTCCGTCTTCCCGCTCAAAGGATACGACACTTCCATTGGAACCTTCGCTGCCCGCCGCTGCTATCGTCAGCACCACTCCCACGGGAAGCATACCTTTTGGCTCTTTTTTCTTTGAATAATATTCCCAAATATCATCCTCATTCACGACACCCAGCCCGATTGCCTTGGCTGAGTCAATGACGCTGCCTCCCCCTACCGCGAGGATAAAATCCACTTTTTCCTCCCGGCAGATTCGGATTCCCTCATAAATCAAGGGACTCTTAGGATTCGGTTTTACACCGCCAAGCCTTATATATGTAAGCCCTTCTTTCTCCAAAGACGCACCCACTCTATCGAGCAATCCGCTCTTTTCCGCCGATTGTCCGCCGTAATGAAGCAGTACCTTTGTGCCGCCGAACTCCTTTACATATTTTCCCGCTTCTGTCTCCCTTCCTTCTCCGAATACAAACTTTGTAGGCATCTGATATACAAATGATTCCATATACACTTCTCCTTTTCTCATACTTCTCCCATAAGTATAGTACAAACAACAGCAAAATGACAGATAATTCTAAGAATCACCTGTCATTTTGCTCAACTTTTTTTATAGTTTACCGTGGAACATATCTTTGTCAAATTCCGGGTTAAAATAGTAAAAGTTCTTACTGTCTAATTGGTCTTTCGTCTTTTCCAGCGCTTCCCCGAATCTCTGGAAATGCACGATTTCCCGGCTTCTCAGGAATTTAAGCGGCTCCCTTACCTCCGGGTCGGTTATCATCCGAAGCAGGTTGTCGTATACGGTACGTGCCTTCTGCTCTGCCGCCAAATCTTCTGTCAAATCTGTAATCGCGTCGCCCTTGGACTGAAATTCCAGAGAAGTGAAGGGAACAGAAGATGCGGCCTGAGGCCAAAGTGCCGTTGTATGGTCGATATAATAGGCGTCGAACCCTGCCGTTTTCACTTCTTCCATACTTAAATTTTTAGTCAGCTGGTATACCATGGCACAGATCATTTCCATATGAGCAAGCTCCTCCGTACCAATGTCCGTGAGCAGGCCGCCCACTTCTTTCAGCGGCATGGTATAACGCTGCGCCAGATACCGCATGGACGCCGAAAGTTCCCCATCCGGTCCGCCATATTGGCTGATAATCATCTGGGCCGTTTTCGGACACGGTTTTGTAATCTTGACTGGAAATTGAAGTCTCTTTTCATAACACCACATTTACACACACGCTCCTTCCCAAGGCATCGGGCCTTTCTGCCAACAGAAATGTTCTTCATTAGGACACTCACTGTAAAGGATACATGGACGTCCAAGTGGATAAAATTTTTCTGCGAATTCCTTTTTTAAGGCTTCCGCCTCCTGAAGTTTCTCCCGGTATAATTCTTTTGCCTTACTTTCTGTCTCATGTGTGTCCAGATAAAGCGTCAAATCATCCAGCGCAAAGCATGTCTGCGCGATTTTCCGCATCATATCTTCCCGCTCCTTCTGCTCGGCCGGTTCTTGTGTTAAAACAGAACTTTTTTCCCTTTCAGCAGGTTCTCCTAGCATACCGGAAGCCGCAAAAAACGGTTTATTCAAATCTTTAAAAATAGTGCCGGCATGGAGCGCTTCTTTGTCATCATAAATTTCTCCCCATTGCTGAAACGGGACAGAAGCAATGGCTAATTGTTGTTCTGACATAATTTTCTCCCTTCTTACATATACTAAAGTTACATCATTAGTATCTGCATTAAAGAGTGTTCTATTTTGTCAATAATTGTCGAATCTCCTAGAATTGCCAGTCTATTTTTTTAACATGGCATGGAAACGCACAGCGTCTTCCATTGTATGTTTCCACCCAAATTTTTTCAGATCTACACGCCATCCATCCTTCTCCCAAAAGACTTCGACTCCCTCCGATTCCAGAAGCTGCTTTTGCATGTCGGGAGTGTCAAACGATGCCGCCCCGCTCAGAATCCCTCTAGAGTTCACCACCCGGTGGGCCGGCGCGCCTTTTCCTGCCAGCCCGCGGTTCAGTGCATAACCGACCTGACGGGAATTCTTCGGTCTGCCGCACAAAAGAGCAATCTGCCCGTAGGTAGCCACTCTGCCCTCCGGAATCTCCGCTAAAATTATTTTAACCCGCTCATAAAAGTCCATACCTGCCTCCATCCAATAAAGCTCACATACCCTTAACCATTTTGTGGTACATCTGCAGCATAAACCTCTCCTACCGTTTCAATCTCACTGCAGATTCTGCGATTGAAGAAGGAAACTCCCACCGATACGAAAGCCGCTCCGTAGAAAATCCATTCCGCATGTGACTGCAGGGCCTCAAAAAGAAATCCGTAAATAATCTGGCCCGCCGGCTGTGCACATGTGGAGATTCCCAAAATCCAGGCAATGACTTTTCCAATCAGTTCCTTTGGCGTTACTATTTGAATATAAGACATTACTTGTATTGTGTAAAGGGAAGAACATATCATTAATAAAAAACTGCTGAATAAGAGAATGCCGTAAGCCAAATAAGGTGGAATCCCCTTCGTCAGTGCGGCTCCCATGGGAAGCAGCAATACAGTGCAGGCAAAAAATATTTTGTAGCTTTTCTGGATATCCAGCTTACCGCTCAGAACGCCAGCTAGCATGCCGCCTGTCAGACCGCCCACGGCCAGCGCCGCCTGAAGATATCCATACAGTTCGTTGGCCCTGTCTGCGGGCAGCTTGAGTATCTGCATCACAACGACCGGAAGTCCGATAACTATCAGTGCGGATAAGAACAGATTGATGCCTGCACAGCAAAGGGTAAGTTTGCCGATAGCCGGCTTTCTTTTTACGATAAAGGATAAACTTTCTTTCAAATCATTTTTTGCTTCCGAGAGGATAGAGCCTCCTGCTTCCCGCTCTATCATCGGTATCCGGATAAATATCTCCATGACCGCAGATACGAAAAAGCAGCCGATGCATGTATATAGAATCGGCATAATGCCCCACATACTGTAGGCAATGCCGCCCAACGCCGGCCCCAAAAGGGAAGATAATGAGGAGACTATATTGATGGCCGCGTTCCCTGCCATGACTTTTTCCGGTGCGACCAGAAGGGGAATACTGGACTGTACCGAGGGCTGGTACGCCCCGGAAATGCCATACAGCATAAAGAGCATCACCAAAATCAAAGTCACTAGATTCACCTTGCCATGCAGTATGGTGAATATAAGTACCAGCGCAGACGTGAAAAAATCCAGAACCACCATGATACTGCGCTTATTTACCCTGTCCGCTATCAGGCCCCCGATAGGCGACATGACCGCCAGCGGAAGAAATGCAAACCCACTTACTATCCCCAATAGTCTGGGAGAACCGGTGACATTGAGCAGATGAAGCGGCAGCGCGAACCTCATGACCGCATTCCCGAACAATGATATAATCTGTCCCAGCAGAACTAAAATAAAATCCCTTGAAAATCCTTGTTTTTCTTTCATAAAATCCTCCTTCGATACCGACCGTCGGTATGTATTAAGTTAAAATGATAGGCGCCGTGCTTTTTGCCGACGCCTTGTGTTAGCGCTCCCTGCGTTCCTCGTAGATTTCCGTATATTTCTTTAATTGTACAAAAATATCGTCCTCAACAATGTCCATCCCAAGCTGCTTCAGCACATGCTGATAATACTTCATCTTCCGCATAGTCTCCTCGGGGCTGCACTGGTAAATCATGGGGTTCAGCCAGATATTTCCCAGAAGCATAAATACTTCCGCCAGTTCTTTTGGATATTCCGTCTGGATAGAGCCGTCGGCTACCCCTTCCTCAATCAGCGGCTCTATGATTTCAGGAACCTCCTTCTGAAGCTGGAGCAAATATAATGACAAGAGCTTAGGGTTGTGCAGAATGTCCGGAGCCGCAGTGAAAACCATCTCCTGCGCCGGGGCAAAAAATGAGATATACAACATCTGCTTAATCTTTTCTCTGCCGTTGATATCTGTGCGTTTACAGATTTCCTCCATCTTCCTATCCGCTTCCTCAAAGAATTTGTCGGAGGCCGCATTCATTATGTCTTCCTTGGACTTAAAGTGATGATAAATAGCCCCCTTGCTAAGTCCGCCCAAATTGTCGATAATATCCTGCACTGACGTATTGTCATATCCTTTGTCTATGAATAGCTTCGCCGCCGTGTCTATGATTAAGTTCCGGGTTTCCTCCGGGTATTTGTTTCGTGCCATACTGTCCTCCCAGCGATACATACTATCGGTATGTTCATTATACATACCACCAGTATGTATGTCAACTATTATTTTATATGACATTTTTCGCTCTTGCCTGTTGATTTTCTGCGCTCTCGTACCTATACTATTTAATAGAGACTATGAAATGGGGGAAATTGTGCAAATGTCAAAAAAATTAGGGGCCACTTTAATGACGGAGGGGTCTATCTGGAAGCGCATCATCACCTTTGCGGTTCCTCTTTTTTGGGGTAATCTTTTTCAACAGCTATATAACACGGCCGACTCTTTGATTGTGGGAAACTTTCTGGGAAGCACCGCTCTTGCCGCCGTCAGCTCATCCGGCAATCTCATCTTTTTGCTCGTGGGATTCTTTAACGGTATCGCTATGGGTTCCGGTGTCGTCGTAGCCAAATATTACGGTGCAAGGGACACGGACAGACTGCAGAGGGTCATCCACACAACCATCGCCTTCGGCCTGATATCCGGCATCATACTTACGGTGGTCGGCGTGATTGCCGCACCTCAGATTCTGGTGCTGATGGGAACACCCGCAGAGGTTCTGCCGAACTCTCTTGTGTATTTCCGCATCTATTTTTCAGGCTCTTTATCCTTTGTAATGTACAATTTCTTTGTAGGAATCCTGCAGTCGGTAGGTGACAGCCGGCATCCGCTTATGTATCTGGTCATCTCCTCTGTCACCAACGTTATTTTAGACTTGGTGTTGATAGCCGGTTTCCACTTCGGTGTAGGCGCGGCGGCTTTAGCCACGGTAATCTCTCAGTTCCTCAGCGCTTTTCTCTGTCTGGCGCAGCTGATGAGGAGTCCGGAAGAGTTTCGCGTGCATCTTAAAAAAATCCGGCTCGACAAGGAGATGGTTGGTCAGATTGTATCCAACGGTGTCCCCACCGGTATACAGAATTCCATCATCTCTGTAGCCAATGTATTTGTCCAGACCAATATCAACAGTTTCGGTCAGATGGCGGTGGCTGGATGCGGCTCTTATTCTAAGATAGAGGGATTCGGGTTTCTGCCTGTGACGTGTTTTTCCATGGCTCTGGCCACCTTCATCAGCCAGAATCTGGGAGCCAAAAAATATGAGCGTGCCAAGAAAGGGGCTGTCTTCGGCGTGCTTTGCTCCATCACAACCGCAGAAGTTATCGGTATCTGCATCTACATACTTGCCCCCAAGCTAATCGCCGCATTCAACGGGACTGCGGAAGTCGTATCCTACGGGACGACCCATGCCAGAACCGTCACCCTCTTCTATTTTCTTCTGGCCTTCTCCCACTGTATGGCCGGTATCATGAGAGGAGCCGGAAAGGCGACTATCCCCATGCTCGTCATGATGGTGTGCTGGTGTGTCATCCGTGTAAGTTACATCACCATCATTGTCAAATTCATTCCGGTCATCAATGTAATTTTTTGGGCTTACCCCCTGACATGGACATTGAGCTCTATCGTGTTCGCCATTTACTATCTAAAATCGGATTGGATTCATGGATTGGAAAAATAAAACCGAAAATGTGCTTCATTAAAAAAGAAAGCTCGTGCATCGTATGGTCAGCACGGGCTTTCTCCTATTTTTCTATTATCGCCGGCTAGATACCGACTTTTTTACAGATATCTGCCAGACAGCATTTATCACAATACGGTTTTGTCCGTGCAGTACAGACGTCCCTTCCGTGAAATACTAACCGGTGGCAGAAATCGCTGCCCTCTTTGGGCGGTATGATTTTCCACAATGCCATCTCTACCTTTTTTGGCTCTTTTATTTTATCCACCAGACCGATTCGGTTCGTCAGGCGGATGCAGTGCGTGTCCGTGACGATAGCCGGTTCGCCGAACACATCGCCCATGATAAGGTTCGCACTCTTCCTGCCTACACCCGGCAGCTTCAGCAGGGCGTCAAAGTCCTTCGGTACATTTCCGCCATACTCATCCCGCAGAATCTTCATGCAGGCGCTGATATCTCTGGCCTTGCTTTTTCCCAGCCCGCAAGGTCTTACAATTTCTTCTATATCATCTACCTCAGCCTCTGCAAGCGCATCCACGCTGGGGTACTTTCCATACAAATCCTCCACGACCACATTCACTCTGGCATCTGTACACTGGGCGGCCAGACGGACGCTCACCAAAAGCTTCCATGCCTGATCATAGTCCAATGTACAGCCCGCATCCGGGTACTCCTTCTTTAGCCGCTCTATCACTTCTAATGCTAATTGTTTCTTTGTCATCTCAATCTTCCTTCCTTTGTAAATTCACTCATGCCCTTCCGAGACGGACACCCGCCGGCAAACCACACCTGCTCAGTATCCGCTGTCTTATATGGATTGTATCATATTTTTAACCGGTGTGGGGTGGAATAATTTGCAAATTATAATTGTCGAAATGCAAAATATAGTTGACATCAAAATTTCAATGAATTATACTGCAATCAAGAAACTAATTCTGATGTGGAGGTATGTATGAGGAATCAGAGGATGAGGATGGCGCGCCTGCGGCTGGATATGTCTCAGGAGGACTTGGCCCTGCAGGTAGACGTTACCCGGCAGACGATTGGTATGATTGAAACTGGCAAATTTAACCCTTCGCTGAGGCTCTGTATAGCGATATGCAGAGCATTGGAAGTGACGCTGAATGATATATTCTGGGAGGAGGATGAAGATGAAAAAAGTTGTAGATGAACGGCAAGAATTGGAGTTGATGAAGGTGGAGAGACTGGGCTTCTGGGTTCTCTATGCCGCAGTGGCCGTTGATATTATTTTGAAAGTTATTTTTGTAGGTTATTCCCACAGACTGCTTCTCGGCGAGACGGCCGCCTTTACTCTTGGCTCCCTTGTAGTCCTTGTCGGCTGTACCAGAAAGGGGCTTTGGAACTATCACGCGGTTCCCACACTGAGGGGACACCTTTTATACAGCACCATATTTTCTGTGATATTCGGTATCGTTTTTTACGTGGCAGTGTATTCTAAAAACAGTAAATATGCCTTGCCGGCTGCTCTTATATTCACGGTGTCTATGTTTGCCATTTTGTTTCTCACGCTGCTGCTTCTCGGCAGCTATACTCGGAAGCGGCAAGAGAAACTGAATCAGGTGTTCAGTGACGAAGATTCTCTTTAGCTCTGAGACAGGCGGTTTACCCGTCAAAAAATGTGGAGGTGACTGTTTTGGATTTTGAAAAAGACTATTTTATGCGGATGATACAGAATATGGTGCGTTTCCTTGTTCAGCTCATTACCGGCAAGACACAATTCGACTATGAAATAAAAGATACTGAGAATCCCACGGCCTGCGACGATACCTATGCCCGCATCATCGCTATGGCAGATTCCGGGCGCATCAACGAGGCCGAAAACCTGCTGTACCAAAACCTTGAACCCAACAATCAGGACTATCTTCTGATGGGAATTTCTTTTTACAATCATATCAATGGTTACACAGATGAATTTCTTGCAGAACATAATTATACCCGTGGGGAGATTGAGACGGGCATTCAGAACCTTGCCGGAGAATACGGAATTACCGGTCTGGAGCTTTTTGTCCAGTCATTTAGCGGATAGCCCCACAGTGTACTGCTGCACAAAAATAATAAAATCAGGGAGGTAAAAACAATTGAAACGGATATTTTTGGTTGAAGACGACCACGCAATCGCCAAGAACCTTATACTTTTGCTCCGCTCGGAGGGATTTACAGTCACGCACGCTTCCACACGGCGGGAAGCGCTTGCCGCGCTCGACGGGAATAGGTTCGACTTGGCACTGGTGGATATCTCTCTGCCCGACGGAAATGGATTTACCGTCTGTACGGAGGTCAAAGAAACTCAGGATATTCCCGTGATTTTCCTGACCGCCTCCGGTGACGAGGCAAGTGTGGTTACCGGTCTTAACATAGGGGCTGACGACTATATCACCAAGCCATTCCGTCCCCGGGAATTAATCGCCAGAATCAAAGCCGCCATGCGGAAAAACGGGCAGGCCCCGTCAGCTTTTGAAGTCTGTGGTCTCCATGTGGATACGGCAAGCGGCGTAGTGAAAAAGAATGGGAATGAAGTTTTTCTCTCCGCCTTAGAATACCGCCTTCTTCTGGTGTTTCTCGGCAATCCCAAAAGCGTCGTGACAAGGGGGCGTCTTCTCGACGAGTTGTGGGATGCTGCCGGGGAATTTGTCAATGACAATACTTTGACCGTATATATCAAGCGCCTGCGGGAGAAGATTGAGGACGATCCTGCAAATCCACAGATTATTCTGACGGTGCGGGGCACAGGCTATAGATTGGGGGACGCATATGCTTCGGAATAAAGAGTTCCGCTATTTTCTCATCTTATTTTCCCTGACAGCTGCCGCCTCAATAGCTGCTGGGTTCGCAATCAATATACGAGCCGGGATTCTTATCACCTTCTGCACTGCCGCCTTCGGGACATTATTTGTCCTGTTTACCAAGGCACGTTACAAAAGCATTGCCCGGATTTCGGAGCAGATCGACCTTGTACTTCACAACGCTGACCGGCTGTATATCGGGGAAGAGGAGGAGGGTGAGCTCTCGATACTCCACAGCGAAATCACAAAAATGACGCTTCGCATCCGTGAGCAGAATGATGCTTTAAAAAGGGACAAACAATATCTGGCCGATTCGCTGGCGGATATCGCCCATCAGCTTCGCACACCGCTCACCTCGGTAAATCTCATTCTGTCTTTGCTGGAGAACACTTCCGATGAGCGTGAGCGCAAAGAGCTGTTGAGGGAAACAGAAGACCTGCTCGTGCGGATGGACTGGCTGATCACCTCCCTATTAAAGTTATCCCGTTTGGACGCGGGAATCGTAACTTTCCAGACGGAACCACTTGAAGTGGAGCATCTGCTCCGAAGCGCTCTCCGGCCACTCTTAATCCCGCTGGAACTGCACAATATTACTTTAAAGCTGGACATCCCCCACGGGATTGTCATCCAAGGTGATTCCGGCTGGCTTTCGGAAGCGCTTCAAAACATCCTGAAAAACTGTATGGAGAGTGCGGGTGATAATGGGAAAATTATGATTGCCTGCGAAGATAACCCACTTTTTACCGAGATTATGATTCACGACAGCGGCTCCGGCTTTAAATCCGAAGACCTGCCCTATCTGTTCGACCGGTATTACCGCGGGAAAAATACGAGTACGGCCGGTTACGGCATCGGCCTATCCCTTGCCAAGATGATTATAACCCGTCAAGGCGGGACGATTAAGGCCAAGAACCACCTCCAAGGCGGTGCAGTCTTCCTTATCCGTTTTTCAAAGTGACGAATCTCTCACCTAAAAGTCACGGAAATGTAAGCTGAAGATTCTATTATATGGGTAAGTTCAGATACTGCCTAACAAGGCAGCCCGGACTGATTCTGAAAATTAATCAAGAAAGGAGACTCACATAATGGGGTTTTTAAAAATCGATGACTTGTGTAAAATCTACGGCAAAGGGGAGAATCAAGTCACTGCCCTCGACCATGTTTCACTGACAATTGAAAAAGGAGAATTTACCGCAATTACAGGTTCCTCTGGTTCCGGCAAGTCTACCTTGCTTCATATCATCGCGGGGGTGGATGTCCCTACGAGTGGAAAGGTATTTTTGAACGGTCAAGATATCTATGCCGGGAGCAATGAAAAGCTGGCTATTTTCCGCAGACGGCAAGTCGGCCTGATCTACCAGTTCCACAATCTCATACCTACTCTAAATGTAGTCGAAAACATAACGCTGCCTATATTGATGGACAAACGCAAGGTCAACAAGGAGCGTCTGAACGACCTGCTTGAACTTCTGGGACTGGAGGACCGCCGTACCCACCTTCCCAATCAGCTTTCCGGAGGCCAGCAGCAAAGAGTTTCCATCGGACGCGCCCTGATGAATGCACCGGCCGTCATGCTTGCCGATGAGCCTACGGGAAGTTTGGACAGCAAAAACGGCCATGAGATTATGAATCTGTTGAAATTGAGCCATGAAAGATACAACCAGACACTGGTTGTCGTCACCCACGATGAAAACATTGCCCTGCAGGCGGACCGCATTATCTGCATAGCGGACGGGAAGGTGACGCGGGACGAAAGAAGGGGGGCGCAGTTATGAACATCTTTAACAAGGTGTCCCTTCAGACCATGAAGAAGAGCCGTACCCGAACGCTGGTAACGATTATCGGGGTCGTTCTATCCTCGGCCATGATTACTGCGATCGCCACCTGTGCCGTCTCTCTGCAAAATTATATGATAAACGGTGCCATTCAAAAGTACGGGGACTGGCACGTGGCCTTTCTAGACGCGTCCCCTGACTTCGTACAAGAGCGGACTCAGGACAAAAAGGCCTCCCACACCGCATCATTCGAGAATATTGGCTACGCAGCGCTCAACGGCGGTGAGAACCCCGACAAGCCTTATCTTTTTATAGCCGGTTTCAACGAAGATACCTTTGACACTCTGCCTGTAAATTTAGTTTCCGGAAGGCTGCCCGAAAACAGCGGGGAGGTTCTTGTCCCCTCCCACGTCGCCACGAACGGAGGCGTCAGCTTTTCTGTGGGCGACACCCTCGCCCTCGCCGTAGGAGACAGGACAGACGCCGGAAAAACTCTGGGGCAGCACGATTCTTATATCTCCGGAGCTGACTCCGGCACGGACAAAGAAACGCTCACACCAAAAGTCATGAAAAATTATACCGTCGTCGGTATCTGTGACCGGCCTGCGTTTGAAGAATTTGCCGCCCCCGGCTACACATTGATAACAAAAGCAGAGCCTGACAGCGGCGCCCAAAGCTTCAGCACATTCGTAACTTTGAAAAACCCGAGAAACGTACACTCCTACGCCAGCGTCACAGCGGGAAACCAAGCTTATATATTTAACGATGACGTGCTGCGCTTCATGGGGCTTTCATCGGATACTGTGTTCAATGCCCTTCTCTACTCCATTGGAGGGCTTTTGATTGCCTTGATTGTGATCGGCTCTATTTTCTTAATCTATAATTCGTTCAACATTTCGCTGAACGAGCGCACCCGCCAGTTCGGTATCCTTGCATCCGTGGGGGCTACCGCCAAACAGCTGCGCAACTCCGTCTTGTTCGAAGGCTTCTGCATCGGCTTGATTGGGATTCCCATCGGCATGCTTATTGGAATCCCCAGTATTAAGCTTGTACTCGCCCTCGTAGAGAAGAATTTTATGAATATCCTTTACGACAATGTTCCCTTGACCTTGACAGTATCCGTCCCCGCTCTTTTGGGGGCAGCCATACTGAGCATGATTACGATTCTGGGCTCGGCCTACATCCCGGCCAGAAAAGCAGCCGCCACTCCCATTATGGAGTGTATACGCCAGACTAACGAAGTGAAAGTTCAAATGCGCACTGTAAAAACATCGAAGTTCGCCCAGCGCATTTACGGGCTGGAAGGCACCCTTGCCCTTAAAAATTTTAAGAGAAATAAACGTCGTTACCGGAGCATCGTGTTGTCCCTTACTCTAAGCGTGGTCTTGTTTATCTCCGCAAACGCGTTTGGAGCACACTTAAAACAGGCAACCGAGCTCTCGGTGGTCAGCACGGACTTTGACATCTGTTTTACCACGCAGGATATGGATTCCCAGAAAATGTTCCGGTTATATGACCAGCTGCAGACAGCCGACGGAGTTTATGACAGCTCTTATCAGGCCATGATGACCTATTTATGCTCTGTGAATACAAGTGATTTTTCAAAAGACTATCTCCAGACATCGGGCTACGACGACGGAGAAACGCTGAGCCTGCCCATGGATATTCAGTTTATTGAAGACCGGGAATATCTAAAGTTTCTTGACACTTTAGGCCTGCCAAAAGAAGAATATACCGGTTCAACCGGAAAAGTAATTGCCGTGGCCAAGGCCAAAAAAGAGGATGATACAGATAACAGAAGGCATGTTCTGATTAATATGTTTGAAGACAGCACCAAGGATTTTACAATCACCCCAAAAACCAGTGATGATACGGCGGCGGTACAATCCCAGAACGTTGACATAACGTTCGTGGACACGATTCCCCTCGATACCCTGCCCAAAAGTCCTTCCGAAAAGCGGCCCTACGTCTTTATGATAGTAGCCCCCTATCAGCTCATAGACCAGTTCAGGACTCCCGCTGCCCATACGGACATGGGCCTGACCTTTCTTTCCAAAAATCCCTCCAAATCGGTGGCTGAAATGGAAACTATCATTAAAAATGCGGGAATCACCTCTCAGTATACGCTTTACAATGTATATGAGATATTCGAGCAGAACCGCAACATCACCTTTGTTGTAGACCTGTTCACCTATGTTTTTGTTATCATGATAACCCTGATTGCAATTGCCAATGTATTCAACACCATCTCCACCAATATCCGGCTGCGCAGAAGAGAACTGGCCATGCTGCGCTCGATAGGGTTATCCGACCGGGCCTTTAATAAAATGATGCGGTTCGAATGTGCGTTTTATGGTATAAGGACATTGCTGTTCGGGCTTCCCATCGCCGCACTTTTGTCATGGCTGATTTATAAAGGCATGTATCTGGGCGGCAGCAGTATTGACTTCGAGTTCCCATGGAGCAGTGCTATCATCAGCGTAATCGGCGTATTCCTAGTCATATTTATCACCATGGTGTATGCCGTCAGCAAAGTAAAAAGAGAGAATATAATAGACGCTCTCCGGGATGATATGGCCTAATGCGAACATATTGACATCTTATATCAGCTCATAGAGAAAGAAATTGTACTGGCCTCTGAATTATAGGAGGCCAGTACAATTTTTCATAACTTCTGAAATATCCTTTTCAATCAGCGGTCTCATACTGTCTTTATATTTCGTCAAATCAGCGGTCTCAAGAGCCTGCTTTATCCTCGGCGCCAGCTCCGGTTTTGCCTCGAGAATATAATTCAAATTTTGTATACACTGCCTCGCAGTGATAGGTTTCTCATCCACAACATGCTCCAGATATTTATCCAGTGCACCGTCTATCTTCTTTTCCTCATCCCACTGCGCATTCGCAGCTATCAAAGAAATACCTCTACTTCTCACAAAAGAATTGTGAGAATCTAACATCTCAAAAAACTTATCCATAAAATTATATATCTCATCCGAGTCCTGAGATAGTTCGGCCAAATACTTCATTGCACTGTAACCCGCATTATTATCCTTCCCCGATAAAAGTGCGATTAATTTTTCAGGCGATTCAAAAATCATGTTGTTATCCTCCTCAAAAAGTTCTATACCATAGAAAAACTCTTATTATCAATAGCCCTCATCGTTGCCAAAATACCATCTAAATGGTCATATTCATGCTGAATCAGCTCCGCCAAATCCCCTTCTAGTGAAAGTTCACAATCCTCCCACCGTTCATTTTTATACTGGATAATACAACGTCTATAACGCTCCACCTTCACCTTCAGCCCCGGGAACGACATACAGTCATCCAGTACTTCCATCTTATCATCATCCGGGAACAGGAGCACAGGGTTATAAAATACCACCGGCTTCTCAATATGCATATAGAGCATCCGTTTAAAAACACCTATCTGCGGGGCTGCGACCGCCCTGCCTGCATGATATTTTGCCCGGAAGTCCAAAAGTGTATCATGCAAATCTTTTACAACTGGCTCCAGAACAGCAAGTTCCTCCTCCTTAACGGCTTCACTTTTCTCATACAATCTGTCGTCTCCCAGCAAAAGAATCTTCTTTACCATCCTCTTATCCTTTCTGTTCTACATGTGAAATAAATCGATTTGTTCTACCTTCTGCTTTTCTTCAAATTCTTGGAGATAGGCAAAAATTTTGCCCGGATCGCAGACAATATTATGCTCCCGGCAGCAAGCGCGGAATACCTGCATCAATTCCTTGTGGTTGGGGCTGTTCAGCTCATAGCTATATCCGTACGCCGTGTGATATTTTCCTTTCATCCCCGGAAAGTGGCGGTCCAGCTGGCTGTAAAAATACTCTCTGTTCCCTTCTCTCAATGTGACGCCCATTCCAAAGCACATAATGCCATAGACTTGTGCTTCCACACAGTAATCCAGAATCCCTTTGATGTTCTCCACCGTATCATTGATGAACGGTAAAATGGGCGACAGCCAGACTACGGTGGGTATGTTGTGCTCCCGCATGACCTTCAAGACTTCAAATCTTTCTTTTGTCGTTGAGACATTGGGCTCAAGGATTCTGCACAAATGCTCGTCGAAGGTCGTCATCGTCATCTGCACTACACACTTTGTCTTTTCATTGATCTTAACAAGCAAATCCAAATCCCGAAGAATGCGGGCAGACTTTGTCAGGATAGTGACTCCGTATTCATATTTTTCTATAAGCTCCAGACATTTCCGCATATATCCCAAATCAAGTTCCAGCGGAATGTAAGGGTCTGTCATGGCCCCCGTCCCTATCATGCACCTCTTACGCCTGTGTTTAAGCGCGGTTTCCAAAAGTTCCGGCGCATTCTGCTTGACTTCTATATCCTCAAATTCATGGTTGATCTGATAGCATTTACTGCGGGAATCACAGTATATGCAGCCGTGTGAGCATCCCCGGTAAAGATTCATCCCGTTGGACGCCGACAATATTCCCTTCGCGTTAACTTTATGCATGTGTTTATCCTCTTCCCCGGCATCTGTAAGCCGGATATTCATAGTCAAAATGATATCCCAGCTTCTCGGCCAGCTTTACCGAGCCCCAATTTTCAGCGTCCCAGCTTGGGTATAGGCCCCTGTCAAGACATTCTAAAATCAGTTTTGCCCCCGAGGCATAGGCTAACCCTCTTCTGCGGTACTCTTCCTTTGTGTCAATCTGAATCTCTATGCCCTCTCTGTAGCTTGTATAGGAAGACGCGCCCCCCACAAGCTCTCCGTCTTTCACCACGGCAACGCCCAGCCCCATCCTGTCATAAGCTTTATACTCCTCATACTGGGACACCAAATCACGGCTCCACTTGTTCGAACGGCAAACATGGTAAAGCTGCTCATCTATCCGTTTCAACACGAAACCTTCCGGCAGAGACTGCACCGCTCTCTCCAAACCTGCTCTGTCAAACACATGCGCCTCTTTTTTTATAGCGTAGCGGGTCACTCTCTCCGCCCTGCTCCCATATCTATCTTCAATCACTTGTCCCCACACTTCATTCTGAGGTATCATAATAACAAACTCTCTGCCACAGGAATCTTCATAATACTCGAGCAACTTTCCGTCAGGCTTTCCGGCGCAAAAGCAAAAATCTCCGATTACCGCAATGACCGACCGCGGCTCGGGGATATCCTCCCCGTAGACAGCTCCCATCACCCCTTGCAGGCAGGACCAAATCATGGTCTCCTGCCAATCCCCGAACAATCCCTCTACTGTTTCTGTATTTCTAATTCTGACTATCACACGCTTTTCTCCTTATCCGGCCTCTCATGTATTCCCTTTTATTCATTGTCTTCACAAATTGTAACACTTTTGCGGGTATTATAAAATATTTACTGGACGAAATTCTTTATTTGGTGCAAAATAATAATGTTCCGGCTTAAGTATTTTACAAATCCAGAAAGAAATGAGGAATAACAAATGGAAAAGAATAAGAAAAAAATTATTATAGGCATCGTCATATTTATAGCTGCCGCTGTCATACTCGGCAGTATTTATTACTTCTTCAAGCCACAGCCACAAACAGGCTCCAAAAATGTAGAAATCGTAGTGGTGAACAGCGCTGGGGAGGAAAAGGCTTACCACCTCCGCACGGACGCCGAATATCTGGAGGGCGTGATGGAGGAGGCCAAGGCGGAAGGGCTGACTTATGAGGGCACGGAAGGTGAATTCGGCCTGATGCTGGATACCGTAAACGGAGAAAAAGCGGTATTTGAAGAAGACGGCTCCTATTGGAGTATCTCGGTAAATGGAGCCTACGCAAATTATGGGGTCTCAGAACAGCCGGTGGCCGACGGTGATTCCTTTGAACTGCGCTATACCACCGGAGAATAGAAAGGCAGCGTCACTCATGAAAACCAAAGATATTGTCACCTGTTCATTCTTAGCGGCTATCCTATTAGTCGTGCAGATAATGCTGGGCTTCCTGCCGAATGTGGAGCTTGTCTCTCTGTTGATTATCATATACACGCTCACCCTAGGCCGAAAAACCCTTGCGGTCATTTACCTATTTGCGCTTTTTGAAGGTCTTTTGTATGGCTTCGGCATCTGGTGGGTCATGTATTTATATGTATGGACTATTCTCTACATGGTTGTCAGAATCCTGCGCAAAAACAACCATAAACTAATCTGGGCGGTCACAAGCGGTATCTTTGGTCTTTCCTTCGGCGCGCTCTGCTCCCTGCCCTATGCGGCTGCCGGAGGACTGGGCGCGGGTATCGCATGGTGGATCAGCGGCATCCCTTTTGACCTCCTGCATGGAATCAGTAACTTTTTGGTGGTGCTGCTTTTTTTCACCCCCATTCTCTCCATTGTCCAGCGTCTGATTCGGGGGGATACACAATCTTAAGCACAAGAAAGGAATCGATACTATGACACTGCAGCAGTTAAGATACGTGGTGGCCGTCGCGGAAAAGGGAACTATCAGTGAAGCCGCCAAAGAGCTATTCATCTCCCAGCCGAGTCTTACAAACGCAATCAAAGACTTGGAGAAAGAAATGCAGATTACGATATTCAACCGTACCAATAAAGGGGTGGTTATTTCCAGCGAGGGGGATGTATTTCTTGGATATGCCAGACAGGTTCTTGAACAAGCCGACTTGTTGGAAGAAAAATACCTGCATACAAAAGAGCCGAGCCCCCGCTTCGCTGTCTCCTGCCAGCATTACTCCTTCGCGGTAAACGCCTTTGTCGATGTAATCAGGGAATTCGGGGGAAATAAATATGATTTTACACTGAGAGAAACACAAACCTATGAGATTATAGAGGATGTGAGCCGGCTGAAAAGTGAAATCGGTATTTTATATACCTCCTCCAGCAATCAAGAAATTATTATGAAACTCATCCGGCAAAACGGGCTGAAATTTGAAGAATTGTTTCTGGCGAAACCACATGTATTTATCAGCTCAAGACACCCCCTTGCCTTTGAGGCCTGTCTCACCATGGAGGATTTGGAAGAATACCCGTATCTCTCTTTCGAGCAGGGAGAATACAATTCCTTCTATTTTTCGGAGGAGATTCTCAGCACACTGGACCGCCGCCGCAATATCAAGGTACGGGACCGGGCTACCCTATTTAATCTGGTAATCGGGCTCAACGGTTATACAGTCAGCTCCGGCGTTATCAGCCCGGAGCTAAACGGTGAGAACATCATAGCCAAGCCTCTTTTGGTGGATGAATATATGCGAATCGGAACGATAACCCAAAAAAACATGACGTTAAGCCGTTATGGTAAGGCTTATATGGAGGCGCTGCAAAAGCACTTGCATATTTAAGCATTTACATTATACGGAAATATTGTTTAAACTAGAATCAACATCGAGGAGGTGACTGAACGATGCTCTGTATTGGAACAGCTCCATGCAAAGTCTAAGGGACGATATTGCATGGAGGAATTCAGCTCTGAGCTGCTTCGTCCGAACAGACTTTGCATTTTGATATTTCACACAAAATATTAAAAAGGAGCAAAGTCAATATGAACAATTTAAAACAACTATTTCGGGGGTTACACACATTTATTCTTCTTTGGGCGACACAAGGGCTCTCTACGCTTGGGAGCTCCATGACCAGCTATGCTTTGATTATATGGGCGTATGAGCAGAAGGGCTCCGCCCTTACTACCGCTTTGTTGAGCGTTTCATCCTATGCCCCCTATGTACTGTTGAGTATATTTGCAGGAGCACTGAGCGACCGCTGGGATAAGAAGCGTACCATGCTCGTCTGCGACACTCTCGCCGCCCTCAGTACTGTCACTGTCCTTGTACTTCTCCTAAGCGGGAAACTGCAAGTGCGGCATCTTTACCTCATCAACGCCTTCAACGGATTGATGAATACGGTACAGCAGCCTGCCTCCGACGTGGCAGTCACCTTGCTGACTCCTAAAGAGCAGTACCAGCGCACCGCAGGGATGCGTGCTTTTTCTAATTCTCTTGTGACGCTGCTGACTCCGGTCATCGCCACCACAGTCCTGTCCTTTTGGGGACTGAGCGCTGTTATTATATTTGATTTGGCGACTTTCACCGCAGCCTTTATAACGCTGGCTTTTTTTATCCATATTCCCGATTGCGTCCAAAACCGCCAGTCGCGCCAACTCTCTGTCTGGAAGTCTGCACGGGAAGGGCTGGCTTATCTGCGAAACAGCCGGGGAATTTTTAACTTGATACTTTTTATGGCCGCGATCAACCTGACCGCTTCCATGTACGAAGCCGCGCTCCCCGCTCTTTTGCTTTCCCGCAGCGGAGGCGGAGAATCCATACTAGGATTAGTTACCGCCTGCACCGGGATTGCAAACATTCTCGGAAGCATCATCGTTTCCTTTATTCCTGCTCCTAAAAGCAGAGTGCGGGTCATTTTCAATGCCCTTCTCTTTTCCATGAGTACGGAAAACTTTCTTCTGGCCTTGGGGCGCACCCCCATAGTCTGGTGTACGGGAGCCATACTTGGCTGGATCACGCTCCCGCTGATGAACACAAACATGGACGCCTTGTTCCGGCTCCGTATCCCCGTGGAAATGCAGGGCCGTGTTTATTCCATGCGCAATACCTTTCAGTTCTTTACGATACCGCTAGGTTATCTCATGGGAGGTTTCCTGATAGACTATGTGATGGAGCCCTTTATGCAGTCCCGGCCGGAGCGCAGCTTACTGGTCACGCTGTTCGGGACAGGCAAAGGTTCCGGGGCCGCCGCCCTTTACTTTTTGCTGGGAGTTGCGGGGGCTCTTACGTGTATCTTCTTCCGAAAAAATAAACATATATGGGATTTAGAGAAAGATTCCTAAACAGAAAGGACAACGCGGCAGGATAATATTCCTCATGGCGTTGTCCTTTCTTTATTTTCCCATATGAAGTTCGTAATAAAATATGTATTGCTGCATGATTCCTTGAAAGCCTCGATACCGCCTCTTAGGAAATCCTCTTTTATAATGGTTCTTCAAGGCCTGATTGATATGGGTATCTACCGGAAATGCTTCTGTGTGATGCAGCGCGAACAGACAAATGCAGTCCGCCACCTTCTCGCCAACTCCAAAAATCTTAAGAAGCTCTGCCTTCGCCTCCGGATAAGAGAGCGTTTCTATCTCCCGCAGCTGTATTTCTCCACTCACAACGGCCCTTGCTGCCCGCACCACATATTTACTGCGGTATCCTAGATTACACGCTTTCAGTGCCTCCTCATGTAGCCCTGCCAATGCTTCCGGCCCCGGGAATGCATAGTAGCGCTTACCGCCCTCCACCTCTTTTTCTTCCCCATATTCTTCACATAGATTCTGAATGCAGCGCCGTATCCGCACGATATTATTTTGCTGTGATATGAGAAATGACACAATCATCTCCCACAAATCCTGCCTCAAGATGCGGATGCCGCTGCCCGCCTCGGCAGCCTTGATAAGATAATTATCCCGCGGGTCGATACACTCCAGATATGCATGGTAGTCTGTGTCTAAATCAAAATAGTTCTTCCAAAAGCTTTCGAACTCCTCCTCTTCACAGTAGAAGATTGTCTCCCCGCCGCACTGTGCAGCCTCCAAATATTTATCCTTCGCTATGACGGAATATGTATGTTCACCCTTTTGCTCCATACGGAAGCATTGTCCCGAAACGCATATCTGCTCCAAACTGAAGTGTTCTATCGTACGTCTAATCATCCTGCTCACTTACTCCTTTAAAAACACCAGTGTCTTCTCATCTGAATATTCTTCCTTGTACCGATATCCCAGCCTGTCAAAATTCTCAACCTGCTCTACGCTCTCCGCCCCGCATTCCGCAAGGTAGCGCACCATCTCCCCACGTGCCATCTTCGCAAAAGTACCTTTTTCCTTCACTTTTCCGTCAATCAATTCCCCGAAAACACAGGTAATCAGCTTCACCTCATCCGCTGCGTACTTAAAAATACACTTGCTGTACTCCTTGGAGGCCAGATTCAATATGAATTTGTCCTCCTGAAACAGTGCTTTAGCCAAGTCATCCCCCCAGTAATCATAAAGCGAATGCAGTTCTGACCGGCCATTGAAGCTCCCCATCTTTGCCTGCATTTCCAAACGGTAAGGCACGACTCCGTCAAAGGGCCTCAGCAGCCCATAAAATCCCGACAAAATCCGTAAATGCTCCTGCAGATATGTATAGGCCGGTTCCTCCATAATAATCGGCGCCATGTATTGATATTGGATTCCTTCATAGGAAAGCACCGCCGGAGTCAGGCCCGACTCCAAATTCATTTCCTGAAACCGGCGAAAGTTCTGCTCCGCAATTTTGTCGTTACACTTCCAAATTTCCTTGCACTGCTGATAAGTTAAGGACTGCATATACTCCATCAGTACTTGTGTCTTCTCTATGAACTGCGGCAGTCCCTCACACGCCAGTATATCGGTATTGTGAATCATTTTTTTCGCCGGTGAAATTATAATCTTCATTCGTTTATTCCTCTGTCAAATATGTCATTTGCATGCATAATAAAATTCCTTGAGTTCCGCCTTTTTGTCTGCGGAAAGTTCACTTTTTTTCACACCTTGAATGGCGCCTTCCAGGCCCATAAGCCTGTTGACTCATGCAGAGCTGTCATACGCTCTGATTTTCAGCCAAGCCTGCTTGCTCCCTATCTCTTGAAGTTCCTCGAAGGTGATAATTCCAATTTGATTTAACTGTTCTTCTAATTTAGCCCCGATATTCGGCAGCTTTGTCAATTCACTCATTTCATCGGCCTCCTATTGTCATTAGTATTCACTATTTTTTTACTCTATCGGTTGACAGAACTTTTTGAGGATAATATTAATCCACTGTCTTGTTCTTCCGGGGCATACATCCTCAGATAAGAAGAGCTCCTGCAGGCGCATACCTGCCTCTGCTTCCGCCAGCTCCCGAAGTTCATCCAACGTATAATGGCTGTAGAATCTTCCGCCCTCTATCTTTTCCTCATTTCCATTCTTAAAGGATGCATAGAGCACGCCGCCACATTTCAGGGCGGCAGCCAATTGGGGGAGCAGCTTTTTCATCTCTTCCTTACGGACATGCAGCAGCGACGAGCAGGCCCATATTCCGTCAAACTCATCCCGATAGTCGATTTCATCAAAACGGCAGCAGCGCACCTTCTGCCCAATATAGTCAGATGCCAATCTGCACATCTCTGAGGAGCCGTCCACGGACTCCACCTTGTATCCCCTGTCAATAAAATTTTTGCTGTCCCTGCCACTTCCACATCCAAGGTCCAGTATATGTCCCTCCTCGGGTATGTACTGCAAAAAACGCTCATAGAGTCCCGAGACATCCGCGTTCACCGTTGCTTTGAAAAATTCCTCCGCATACTGGTCGTAAAATTTGATGGTTCTGTCGTCCATTGTAACCTCCAGTCTTTTCTCACAAAATTCTCAGCCCAATGACTTGTTATTAATAGCTTAATCCGAACCATCGAATAATAGAACTTGAAGGTATATCTCTGAGAGGGTCAGGCACGGTTCTTCCTGCCCTTCCCCCTCATTTAATGAATTCTATAAAAACTGTTCCAGTTCCTTTACAAAATCTTTTTCTGTCTTCACCAGTTTTTTTGCGAGGGACATACTCTGGTGGGACGCCCCTTCATATTGGTTGACATATTTACAGAGGGATTGTATGCCCATGTTGCTGCCGTCAGTCATGACCTTGGCTATCTGGCTGCTGTCATCCTTCAGGCGCAGCTTCACCTCTGTCGTAAGCCATGAAAATGCACTGGCAGCCGCTCCCGGCTCCTTCTCATCACAGCCCGCATCCTCAAGCAGTTCACCAATCTCCATGTCCAGCTTACGGTTTTTTTCCAGATATTCATCCATCACCTTGCCAAGCTTTTCCTCCGTCACAAACTCCCTCGCCTGCTCCATGCTGTCTATCCCCATTTTACAGCCAGAACTGCATTCCTGTAATAATTTTCTGCTTTGTTCGTCCATATCCGTGCCTTCTTTCTACCTTTTTGACTAGTATCTGCAAAATAAGGCTTTCTATTCACGCACGGACGGCTTGCATTCTCTAAATGCCAATCCCCAGTGTATTCTGTACGGCGTTCATACGCTCATAGAATTGTGGATAAAAATCTGCCGCTTCATATGGCGTCTGATAAAAAACTTTCAAGACATATAGATTGAGAATACGCTTCTTCTCTTCGTCAAGGGTATGCAGTCCCTCTTCACAATTTAAAAGAAATTGATGCCAATCCGCTATAAAGGTTTCGTAAGATTTCAAATTGGGTGTATCCAGACATTTGTAAACCTTCACTTTCCCTCGGTCGGCTTTCCTGCATTCGTGAATCTGCAGGAAATACTTAAATCCTTTTTCTTCATAGTAACGCCCAAGAGGAAACATCCGGCAGATTCCGGGCCGCTCGGCATGCATCGTACATCTGCCATTTTCATCAAGGAACACGCAGGAATCCGAACTCTTCTGCATTTTAAGATTGGGCAGTATCATACCGTCCACAACATTCAACTCGATATACTGCTCCATAAGGCCTGCAAAATCAGTGTTCAACCCTTTGCATAACCGCTGGGTATCCAAAGGATCCAGCACAATAGAGCTTCCCATCCCCCGGCAGCAGTCCGAACACCCTTGGCATCCTCTGCAGTCTGCTCTCACCATGTCATTGGCCGTGTACAATTTCCCATCGGAAATATCCTTTAAATCTACTTCTCGTTTCATAGTTCGCTGTCCTCCACTATCCCCATTCTTTTTAAATACGTTACAAAATGGGGTTGAATATCCGGGTAAGTCAGCTTCTCCGGAATTGCGTCGAACAAATCGAACCGTTCAATTTCGCTGTGTATCTCCCCCAGCCGGCGTATCTCTGCATAGAATAGCTTTCCAAAGGTCTCCTCCCCGGAAGCGCACACCCTCGTCTTTCCGGTAACGGAATAGCAGGAGATTGGACGGATGTCGAACGCAAGAGCCCCAGTCTCCTCCTGAAGCTCACGCACCGCCGCCTGCTGTGCGGTCTCCCCCTCCTCCCGGTGTCCCCCGGGATTCTCGTAGGTGTCTCTCTCCCTATGCTTGACCCATAACCATTTGCCTTGGTATCTGCACACAATTACTACGAACTTCACAAGTTCTTCGTCCACGTCATTATAAAATTTCACTTCAATTTCTGCCATACCCTCTCCTCCTAATGAGCTTTCAACAGTTCAATAAGTTCTTCTCTGGAGAAGCTGCCCTCACTCAGACCTGCTCCCTCCAGTACCTGCTCCGTCAGCTCACGCTTGCGCTCCTGCAGCTTGACGATATTTTCTTCAATCGTACCTTTGACAATCAGCTTATATACCGTCACTACATTTTTCTGCCCTATGCGGTGCGCCCTGTCTGTCGCCTGATTCTGTACCGCCAGATTCCACCACGGGTCATAATGTATCACGATATCGGCCGCCGTAAGGTTAAGCCCCGTTCCTCCAGCCTTCAGCGAGATACAGAAAACAGAAGTCTCATCCTCCTCGAAGGCCTTGACCAGATGGCTCCTCATCTTCTTTCCGGTGGCTCCAGTCAAAGTATAGAAAGATATTCCTGCCTGCTGAAGCCGTTCCTGAATTACGGCGAGCATAGATGTAAATTGGGAAAACAACAGAATCTTGTGTCCTCCGCTCACCGCGTTTTCAATCAACTCCATGCACATATCTGTCTTTGCCGAATCGTATTTGTAATCCTCATATAAAAGACCCGGGTGGCAGCAGAGCTGCCGCAGCTTAGTAAGCTCGGACAATATTTGAATCTTTGATGTCTTGAACTCTTCCTCGCTCTGCTTGTCCAATATAGTCATGAGCCGTTTGACATGTGCGTCATATAGCTTTTCCTGTTCTCCCTCAAAACGGGCGTACATATGCTTTTCCAGCTTATCTGGCAAATCTTTCAGCACATCTTTTTTAAGTCTTCTCATGATGAAAGGCCGGAGCATCTTCTGCAGCCTTTCTACCGCCGCCTCATCTTGTTTCTGTACAATAGGAACCTCCAGCTCACTTCGAAACGTTTGATAAGAATATAAAAAGCCCGGCATCAAATAGTCGAAGATACTCCACAGCTCACTCAGCCGGTTCTCCATGGGCGTCCCCGTAAGCGCCAGCCTAAATCCTGCCGGAACTGCCTTGACGGCTCTGGCCGCTTTCGTGTTGTGATTCTTAATATACTGCGCCTCATCGATAATCTGACAATAAAACGAAATCCCTTGATAATACTCCACATCTCTCTTGAGCAGTTCATAGGAAGTGATTAAAATCTCCCGCTCCCCCGCATGCGCTATCTGCTCTTTCCTCTGGCCCGCACTTCCCGCTATTATCACCGTGTCCAGAGACGGCGCGAACTTTTCAATCTCATTCTGCCAGTTATATACTAAAGAGGCGGGCGTCACTATCAGGCTGCGCCTATTCTCCCCGGCTCCTGCCTCCTCGAATTCAGACAGTAGAAACGTGATAACCTGAAGCGTCTTGCCCAATCCCATATCATCCGCAAGTATCCCTCCGAATCCGTTGTTTCTCAAGGTCTTAATCCACAGAAATCCTTTTTTCTGATATTCCCGCAATATCTTGTCCAAGCTCTCGGGTACTTCAAAATCATTGTCCTCCACAGTCCTCATATTGCGCACCAATGCCTTGAACTCCTTGTTCTTAGCCACCGGAAGGGCCTGCTTCTCTTTCAAGGCTTCATCGAGATAGACTGCCCTGAATCTGGGAAGAAGAATATTTCCCTTCTGCAGCTCCTCGTCCTTCAGCTGAAGTGCTTCCCGAAGTTCATGGAGGACTTCGATTCCTTCATCATCCAAATCAATAAATTCACCGCTTTTCAGCCGGTAATATTTCTTCTTTTTATTGTACTTCGAAAGAATCTCCAAAAGTGCGTCCTGAGACATATTTTCCGACACTAGCTTAAGGGAAAGTAAGTCTCCTGACAGGGAAACACCCACCTGAATCTTGGGCACTGTCCGCACCTGCATCCCTCTCAAGCTCTCTGATACAAACACTTCCGCCAGCTCCTGCATCGCAGGAATTCCGTCTGACAGCAGTTCATACAGCATATCCTCCGATTCCGCCGCCACCAATTCCAGCGTATTGGGATTGAAGGCGTTGAAATAGGGCGAAATAATCTGCTCCATCCCTATTTCAGCCACCATATCTCTGGCATTCTTTTTTGTTTCCCTATCGTATATATTATATTTGTCGTCTCCGTAAACCGCCATGACCCTGCAGGTTATAAAATCCTTCTGGGGCGCGTCCAGATATATTTCAAATTCTGCCTGCGATATGTCATAATCCTCTTCGTCAAAGTTATCCGACAAACACACAAATCTCTTTTTCAATTCAGGAAGAATTTCCCTGCAGAACATGGGCAAGTCTTCTTTACGGATAAAAACGGTACGCCCGGGGGCTTTCTCCATGCTTCGTAGAAATTCTTCTGTCACAGGAGCCTGCTTGTTGGGCGCTTTATACAGAACACCGTCTTGAGCGTAAATAGTATACTGCTTTCCCCCATAGCAGAAAGCTAAATCTGCCGTAATCTCAATCCCATTCATGACCCCGGTGATTTTCATTGTCTGCCGAGGGGATTCTTCTATAATCTGATATAACTGACTGCGCTTTTCCCCTTTGCAGACCATTATCTGGCTCTTTGGAAATATGCTGAGAAAAGCTTCCAGCTCACGTCCATCCATAGGAATGCCTCTGAGCTTCTGGTGCGTCGTTCCATATCCGTATCCGGGATAGTATTGCGTCTGCTGGTAGTACTTCCCATTCCGCTCGGCCCACTCCGTAATATACTCCGCTATCTTTCTGCTCTCTCCCGAAAACATTTCCATATTATGAACCATCTGGAGCTTCTTCCCATAAGAATACAGCTCCTGCTTCCGCATGCGCTCTGCAAATTCAAAAATATCTTTCAGCACATACATCTGCCCCGAGCCTATCTTAAATTCTGCCGTCACATCCTTTTCATTACACAGGAGCAGCGGCTCCAGCTCTACCTTCCCGTATAGTTCCTTGTAGCGTATCGGCGCGGTCATGGCGGTCATTCTTCTGTCCAGAATCTGCCGGATCTCCCATGTAGTCTGACGCCCCCTATCTTCCGGCACCAGCTTCGTCTTGGGATTATTCTTTCTGTGCTCTTCTATTATAATCTGTCTGTTTAAATACTCCTCGTACTCAAGCAAAACAGCCACACAATGCTTGCACAGCCCCTCATAGCTGGAGAACGCAGGGCAGTCACAGTACACTTCCCCCACTTGGTCGTTCGCATCATCATACTCAATTTCGACTTGATACTCATTATCATAGCTTCCTGCCACCACCCCGCGTATGTCATGCTTATTCTCTTCCTTATCTACAGAGAAATCCTCGATCATCCAGCCGCTACGGTAAATGTCAAACCCTTTAAAATATGTCTTTGAACTCGATAACGCTTTAATCAAATCTCTAGTAATCATGTGACGTCCTCCGCCCCACAGGGCTATATTTTTCTTCTTTTTATTATACCACAAACGTAGAAAAGGAAGCGGCGCACCGCGCCATTTACTTTTCAAGTGGTGGCTCGCCGGTATAATGTGCCGCTACAAGCGGCATAAAGGCAATGCAATTGCCTTTCATTGCACGTATGTGCAATTATTATACCACAAACGCAGAAAAGGAAGCGGCGCACCGCGCCATTTACTTTTCAAGTGGTGGCTCGCCGATATAATGTGCCGCTACAAGCGGCATAAAGGCAATGCAATTGCCTTTCATTGCACGTATGTGCAATCATTATACCACAATAAGACTAACAGAACAAGTGTTCCTTCCGCCATATGTTCTTAATAAAAAACATCCTCTCCTCTTGCAATCCTGCACTGATACATTATAATAAACATATAGCAGTTAAAAAATTAACAATCAGAGATAAGAGAGGAAGAATCGCGATGTATGCTGACGAAAATGTAATTAAGATTAAGCACGAAGTACTTTATGAGGTAGCAAAGCTTGCATTTGCAGGCGAACTGGAGGAAAAGCGCGATCATATCGCTACGGAACTCATCCCCGGGCCTCTGCCTCAATTTCGCTGCTGTATTTATAAAGAGCGGGAAATCATCCGCCAGCGTGTCCGGCTTGCAGAAGGGAAAGCCCCCGGCGTTAGTGATGACGGCAATATCATTCAAGTCATCAGCTCCGCCTGTGAAGACTGTCCGATTTCCAGCTACACGGTAACGGAAAACTGCCAGAACTGTATCGGGAAAGCGTGTATCAATGCATGTAAGTTCGGCGCGATTGAATCGGGCAGACATCGCTCCCACATCGACGCGGCTAAATGTAAAGAATGTGGAAAATGTGCACAGGCCTGTCCTTACAATGCTATCGCACATCTGAAGCGTCCCTGCAAGTTCAGTTGTCCGGTAAATGCCATTACATACGATGAATATGGAATCTCTGTTATTGATAAAAAGAAATGTATCCGCTGTGGGAAATGTATCCACAGCTGCCCGTTCGGGGCCATCGGCTCTAAGACCTACATCGTTGATGTCATCCGTGCGCTCAAGGAAGGAAAGCTTGTCTATGCCATGGCTGCTCCTGCCACAGAAGGACAGTTCGGCCCGGATATCACGATGGCGAGCTGGAAGAAGGCCATGAAGGAAGTTGGCTTTACAGATTTTTATGATGTGGGGCTGGGCGGCGATATGACCGCAGCGTATGAGGCGGAAGAGTGGGCGGAAGCCTATAAGGAAGGGAAGAAAAAAGTGACTTCCTGCTGCCCTGCTTTTGTAAATATGGTTCGGCTTCATTACCCGCAGCTTGCGGACTGCGTGTCGACAACAGTTTCACCGATGTGCGCGGTCTCCCGCCTTATCAAGGCACAAGATCCGGATGCCGTAACCGTCTTTATCGGCCCATGTATTGCTAAAAAATCAGAAGTGGCAGACCAGCAGATTCCGGGAAATGCCGATTATGTACTGACTTACAGCGAAATCCGGGCTATCATGAAGGCAAAACAGGTGGTACTTGAGCCGTGCCCCAACGACGATCAGATTGCTTCTGTCTTCGGAAAGCGTTTCGCCAACTCCGGCGGTGTCACTGCAGCCGTACTGGAAAGCTTGAAAGAATCCGATGAAAATATCGAAGCTAAAGTATATAAGGCAAACGGGGCGGCGGAATGTAAAAAAGCCTTGCTCCTTCTCCGTGCCGCCAAACTTCCGGATGACTTTATCGAAGGCATGGCCTGTGAGGGCGGATGCGTCGGAGGGCCAAGCGCCTTCAACGATCAGTTCTCCTCTAAAAAGAACCGTGATGCCTTAATCAAAGAGGCCGATGAACGTGGTATCCATGAGAATCTGGGTAATTACAAGATGGACAGTATCTCTATGCACCGCGACTAAGCACTTGTTGCTTACATAGCAAAAATTTCCGCCCGGCTAATACTCTTAGCCGGGCATCCTAATGTTCCACTATCTCTTTTATGCCGGCAATGTTCTCGATTCTTAACATCTTCACTGCCGTTTTTTTCTTTCCCTCCTGTTCGAGCATCACCCATTCGTCATCCATATCTGCCAGTACCCCTTTTATGCTGTACATGATGTCAATGGACGGCATCGGCTTTTTGACCCTGATTTCACAGTTCTTCTGATAATATTCAGGCAGAAGTTCTCTGTATGAAATCCTCTTCTTTGTCTCCTTGTCCTCTTTCTTTAATTCCACTATCAAATAAACCACTAACCCGATTACTACCAAAACTAAAAATGTTGTCATATCTGCTCCTCCACTATCTCAAACCCTTGAATAGCCGACATTTCAATCAGATTGATAACACTCTCCTTCTGAAATAAACTGTTCTCTTTCGTTCTAGTGTATTCGATGCGAATCCACTCATCATTTACATCCAAAACTTTTACCTTTCCGCTGTTTCCCAGATCAGTGCCGGCCTCAAGAAGTAAATCGAAATCAGAGCATTCTAATCTCACTGTTTTTCCAATCAGCCCTCTCAGTACATGATTGTCCCGCTTTACTTTCTCTCTCGCCACAATCTCCACATTGTTCCCCGCCAAATCGTCCAGACTAATCTTATAAATCTGAGCAAGCTCCAATGCCTTGTCAAGAGCTGGCGCTCCCTGCCCACATTCCCAGTTGGAAATCGTCTGTCTCGTCACCGATATCATGTCCGCAAGCTCCTGCTGGCTGTATCCCTGCTTCTTCCGCAGCGCTGTCAATTTTTCACCAAGCATATTCATAACTCCTTCGCTTTATTTTGTATGTTTATTGTAGAAAAGATTCCCACAAAATACTAGCAAATCACTTTGGAACTTTGTCAAATTTCTTTGGCAGGCCTGCAAAACAAGGCTTTCTCAATTCTTTATCTTTCCGTTTTCAACATTGGGCTCCACAAAATTCCTTCGTGCATAGTCCCATAAAGCCTCCGATCCTTTGGCCGTATTCTTGTTCCGGTTCATTATCTGCTCCAGACAAACCCCGTGCTCTTCCCACGCCTTTCCGTCCGTGGCCGCATTGAGCATGACAGGCTGTATGTTATCCATCGTCCGGGCAAATTTCGCCTCCGCAGTCTCACCCGCCTCGAATTCTTCCCAAATTGCTTGAAACCTTTCCTTTTGGTCATCGGGCAGCAGACCGAAGATTCTTTCCGAAGCCCGCTCCTCCCGCTCCCTCTGCGTCTTCTTCGCGTCCTCGTCGTAAGCATAAGTATCGCCCGCATCAATCTCCACGATGTCGTGGAGCAGCAGCATCGTGACCGTCTTTAGCACATCGATTTTCTCATTTGCGTACTCACTCAGCAGAATCGTCATAATCGCCATATGCCACGCATGTTCCGCGTCATTTTCCTTCCTGACCCCATCGGTCAAATACGTCTGCCTCTGAATAAATTTTTCTTTGTCAATCTCACGGATGAAGTCAAATTGCTTTTCCAGTCTCTGTCTATCATTCATCAAGTTTTACCCTCTCTTTCTGCACGATGTCACAAAGGGGCAGTTACCTGCCCCGATGCTTCTCTTTCTTCTTCTGCTGTTTCAATTCAAACCTGCGCATCCTCTCAATTTCCTTCTGCTCTTTACTAAAGATTCTGCGCTCCGTCTTCATCTCTTCCTGCTGCAGTTTCAGAGCCTGCTGGGACTTCGTCCCAATGCCGGTATCCTTCACTTTCTTATGAACCTCACGCTGTCTCCGTTTTGGATTCATGTGAACTTCCTTTACAGCAGTTTCCACAGCCGGACTAAATCGCAGCCTGCAGTAATGGGTGAGAAGAAATTCCTGCACCTCATAATCTTTCGGCTCGGCTCCCACTGTCACCTTGCACACAGATAATTTGTTATCCTCTGTCCGTTCAAATACGAGCACCCAGAAAGGTTCTTCAAACATTACTGTCACCGCTACAAATACTCTGTCCATTTTATTCCCTCCTTAAAATACAATACACAGAGAATGGACGACCCAAGGAGGGAGGGTTACTTATATTCAATTGTGGGGCGACACCCGCTGTACTAAAATGCCATGGAGCCTCTCAATCCTATGAATACGGCCGGACTACCTACCGGCTCTATATACAGAATCTGTATACGTTGTGTTTTTATCTCTGCCACCTCATTTTATCATAATAAAATCTTTCTTTCTACTGATAGAAAAAAGAAAGCCATCCGAATATCGGATGGCTTTTGAATCTGCGCCCGCTCTGGCTAAATAAGAATAATCCTTTACTCTAATCCGCCAAGCTCCATCAAACTCTCAATATTAGATTCTGCTCCTACTACCCAGAGTACATCACCTTTTTGTACCACAGTATTGGCCTCCGGCATCATCATCGTCTCGCCTGCTCTCTTGATTCCAATAATCATACAGTGATGGTTCTCCTGTATACCAGTAGCTTTAATCGGCCTGCCGCAGTACGGCTCATTGCCCTTCACCGGAATCTCTGTACAGTTAAGAGGCACTTGCTTCTCCGTAGAGCCAAAGCCCATAAAATCTTTCATCGTACTCATTGTATACTTCTCGCCCACGTCCTGATTATCGCAGAACCTGCGGACCGCTCTTCTTGAGCCGACCGCGAAGACTCTGTCTCCGCCATAAATATTTGTCAATCCGGAGGGCAGCATGAGCATTTCTGTTCCACGCTCCACCTTTACGATAAAGACATTATGGTTCTTGCCCCAGCCAAGTTCTATCAGGTTCTTACCTGCATAAATCGCGTCCCTCGGAACAATGAAGGACAAAATACGATAATCGTCTTCAAAGAGATCCATAAATCCGGGAATATTCATATCCGCTGCCGCCATGCTGGCGAAAAGGAATGACGCTCTCTTCAACTTAGAGTATCTCTTTCTCTGTCTGTAATCTAAGACATAAAGAGCCACACCAATCATCATCCAGCCCAAGAACAGCCCGATTGCGGTATTGCCCATGAATACCGGCTGTCCCGGAATAAAGAGCAGAATCAGAAGCAAAGTCATAGTAAGACCCGCGAACCACGCCGTCTTCACGCCTCCCGGAATGCGGTATGGCCGCTTGAGCTCCGGCTCAATGCGTCTCAGCTTAATGAGGCAATATGCGGTGATCATCCAGCTTACAACATACCCCGCCGCGGAGAATGTTGTGAGGGAGCCAATCAAGCCGCTCCCTAAAAAAGGACCGATAATGGAAGCCGCAAGGCTGACCTTGAGTGCGTTGATCGGCGTACCATATTTACGGTTCTGTTTTGCCAGTACATCCGGTACGATGCTGACACGCGCCATAGCCATAAGTATCTGGGAAGACGCCATCATAAATCCATTCCAGGTCGTCAGCAGACCGCAGACCGCGCCACAAAGTATGAGCATATAAAGCGCCTGCCCGATTGGCCCGCTGTATATCTCCTTGAACATCAGCGCCGCGGACGGGCTTCCGAAACCTACAAATTCTCTCCAAGGCAATGCGCCGCCCAATGTGACAAGCAGCAGTGCATAGAAAATACAGGACAGTACTACGGTCAGTACCACCGTCTTACCGACGGACTTTACATCGCCCCCTGCACTCTCAATCCCTTGAGGTATGGTCTCAAATCCGGCAAGGAAGAATGGCACCGACGCCAAAATCGAGACGGCCCCACCCATGAACGAACTGTGGGAGCCTTGACCGATATTCTCGTACAGCGGATAGAAGTTATTGACATCCAGCTTTATCACGGCACAGATCATCGCTAAAATTCCAGAGCCGACGAGGGCAAAACACAGAATCCTCTGCAGCGACGCAGACGTCGACACCCCTCTCCTGTTAATCAAAAACAGTACAATAGAAATCAGTGTTCCCACAACAATGTGGCCTATGTAAATATCCGCACCGGCCAGCGTATAAAGCGGGCTGCCCATCTTTAACTGTGGAAACAAAATACTCAAAATATCGACAACATAAATCGCTTCCCACGGTATGATAGTAATAAATGCTCCGAAGGCCGCCCAGCCCGAAACAAAGGCAACACGGTCACCAAAAGCACGAAAAGCATAAGCCATACCACCGCCCGACACAGGAAGCATGGAGCAAAGCTCACAATAACAAAGGGCTACCGGAATCATCATTACCAGCGCAAGAATATAGCCGAACGCAGCCGGAAGCGGGCCGCCGCTTCCTCCCATCCAGCTATTGATAGATACAGCCCAACCCACTCCGACAATTGCACCAAAACCGATGCAGAAAAAGTCGAGTGCCGCAACTCTTTTTTTGTTCCCCATCATATCCTCCTTCAGCACACATTTAATCTGAAATCAGTATAACCTGCCGGGTTCTTGCGTGTCAATAAATTACCGATACTTTTGTTTCAAATAGTTTCAAAAAACTACAAAATATTACATACGTTCTGCCCAATACTCGACCGCCTTGGACAATAGTTCAGCACAACCGGAAATCTCCTCATTATAGTAGGCTTTAAAGCGCTCGTCAGCCATATACATCGCCGCAATTCCTTTATGTGCTTCCGCCGAATAATCCTTCCATGTCCTGCAGAGCCAGTCTTTATGGAGCCGCACTATCCTGCCTGCCTCCTCACTGTCCGGCTCGATTTCTTTCTGGACACCTTCTTTTAAACATTTCTTAATCTCAATCTCTAGCCACTTAAATTCATTCCATTCTTCTTCTGACATATTCATCATTTTCCGGTTAGACGCGTCTGCCTCCTCATCTCCGTACTTTTCACGTACCTCCTTACCATATCTCTCTTCGTTCTCCTCAACAAGATTCTTTTTAAATGCCTCAAATTTTTCTTTGTCTGTCATCTTATATTCTCCTTTCATTGACGCTATCGTCTGCTCTACTGTGTGAATCAGGAAATCCATATGTTTTCTCTGTTCTTCCAGTTCCCGGAGATGCTCTCTCAATGCCTTCATAATATCAAAATCATCCTGATAGATTATGTTTCGGATACTTTTTAAATCAAGCCCCCGCTGCCGGTAAAATAATATCTGTTGTAAAAGCGCCACTTCGTTTTGTCCATAGTAACGATATCCCGCCTCATTCACATACAGCGGTTTCAATAATCCGATTTCATCATAATAGCGCAACGTGCGTGCACTCACCCCCGCCATTTCCGATAATTCTCTGATACTATAATTCATTTTTCCACCTCCTACAGATAGAGCATATCTCTTTACGCAACGTCAAAGTCAAGAAAATTATAATAATTTATATGATGTCAGGGTCAAAAGGTTATACAATGCATGCTTGCATGCAATTGGATAACTTTGGGCCCCAGCATCATTTATATTTTATCATACGAAAAGCGGGCTTCTCCGCCCGCTTTCTTCTATTCCAGCTACTGCTGAACATATCTCTCTTTTAATTCTTTCACCTTATTTGTGTACACCTCATTCTGCTTCTGCTGTAGAAGTGTAGACTTAATGTTGGCCGCCACCTCTTCAAACGCCGCGGTCACAGGCTCATTTTTCTTTTCCACCTTAATCAAATGATAACCGAACTGGGTCTGAACAGGCCCCACTACATGTCCTACCTCGGCCGCAAATGCCGCGTCTTCAAATTCTTTGACCATCTGTCCTCTGCCAAATTCTCCTAAATCTCCGCCGTTCGCGCCGGAAGGACAGGTGGACTGCTCCTTGGCCGCCTCTTCAAACTGCACCTTACCATCAGCAATTGACTCTAAGATAGCGCTGCACTTTTCCTCGGAATCCGTAAGAATGTGTTTGGCATTCACAGTCTCTCCTTTGCAGAACTGCTGGCTGTTCGCCTCATAATAAGCTTTGGCCTCCTCGTCAGTTACTTTGATATCCTTCATCACACCTGCCATGGCCATCTGAGCCAAAATATCTTTCCTTGCATTTTCCATAATCTTTTTAAAGTCTTCCGTCTCGTCCAGCTTCTCATCTTCACCCAGCTGCGCGAAAGCCCGCAACGCGATCAACTGCTCTAAGTACTGCTGTCTGAACTGCGGATTGGAGGCGTATGCCTGCTGCTCCCTCGGTACATTCTTTAAAAACTCATTAAGCTGCTCCTCCGTAATCTCTTCTCCCGCAACAACGGCCAACACTTTTTTATCCATAAGTCATATTCTCCTTTTTGTCTAATATGTCCATTATAAATTGCTTTGTCTTGGACTGCAAGCGGTATTTTCTCCATTCATCAATCCGTTTGAAATATCCACTTCTTACTTATTACATAATTTAAAACAATAACAAGTACATTGGCGGCCGCTTTCATAAGAATCCCCGGAAAACCGAGCAGATCTACCGTTAAATACATGAGAACCAGCTCGACTGCTCCAGTCCCAAGCCTCCCGCCTGCAAACCGTATTCCTTCCCCAAGCGCTCCCCGCAAAGTCCATACGCCGCCGTCGAACACATACTGCTTATTTGTCACGAAAGCAAACACGACCGATACCAGCCATGCGGCGGCGGTGCTCCCGGTATTTGACATGTTTCCTCCTTGGTAACAGACATAATAGACCGTCATGTTGACAAGGGTAGTAAGCACCCCGAAAAACAAATACGATAACATCGTTTTATATTTTAAAATCAGCGTTCGCATACTTTTTCCTTCTCTTTCTTACCCAGTCCGCCAGAAGAACCGCTCCGGCTATTCCTGACACCAAAAGTCCCAGCTTCCATCCCGGAGCTTCATATACAATCCGCACCTCGTGCCGCCCTTCCGTTACCTGCGCGCCAAGAAATGCTTTATTGACCCTTCGGCTCTCTGTCTCCTTGCCATCTATATAAATGTGAAATCCCTTGTCATAAGGAATCGAGGTTATCAGCCAGCCGTCCGACAACGCATGGGCAGTGCCCTCATATCCGTCTCCCCGCTTTTCCAGCGACATATCCAGAATGTCCCGGTACAGACCCGCCTGTTTTTCCCCGTCTTCCCTTCCGAAGAAACACTGTATGTTTGAAATTTCATAGTGCCCTGCACCGTATTCTATCGTTATCTCCTCGGTTCCGGCAGGGACAGCGCAGGTATAGTGAAACACTTCGTTAGCGTTATAATAGACCCGCCCTGCGCCACTCAATTTATTCTTCTGTCCATTCACCGTGACACTGACGTCTTTCTTCTTGTCCAGATTGTGTATGGAAAATGACAAAAACAAGTACGTATCCTGACTTGCCGCCTGACTCAGTGGAATCGTCTTTGTCACTGTCTCCTTGGAATCCACTGTTATTTTTTGTTCTTCGTCATCTCCCGCATAGACCAAACTCACCGGTTCCAGCCGGGCTACAAGTTCACCATCCTCATCTCCCGCAACTGCATTTTCCAGCAGCGTCAACTGCTTTTGGGGCCATGATAAGCTCTCGAACTGTTTTTCTGTTATTGTCTGGCCGGTCAAGTAGAACATAGGCGCCGCCTGCCCGTTTTTGTAAACAGAACCCTCTTTTTCATATCCACCCGTGTCCGTCTGCCCGACCAAGTATTTTACACCCATAAAGCGGAGAAATACCGGATTGTCCACCGTATCTTCCATCAAGTTGTTGCGGGTAGACTTACTAAGCCCCAGCTCATTTCGAAAACTGTGATAAAAAGCGTTATTGACGGAAGAATAACTGGTGGTAAGGTTCTGGCCTGCTGCCAGCACCCGGTTCTGGTTAGCCTTATTATACTCATCGTCTCCCCGCACTTCCATGCGGTAAAGGCTATCATCCTCCTCTAAGATTCGCTCCACCGTCCGGGCAGTCTGTGCATGATTGAGTTCCCCCGCAAAATCCTCGGTGACCAGACCGTCTTTCATTTCTGAAAACTGAACCAAACAACCCGCAGCCATTATCACTGTCATCACCAGCGCCGATGCATTTCGCGCCGCGCGTCCTTTTAAACTAATGAAAAGCGCCGCACCACAGACCACCAGCTCCGTGTAAAGAACGAGACGTTCACCTGCCGCCACATCCCCGGCACCCAGACATAATACGAGCGCTCCTAGCACAGTCCCGCTAAGCACCGTCATGCCTCGCATGTTCTTCTCTCCGATTCGCTGAAAAAATCCGGCAGACAAATAACAGACAAGAGGAATCAAGGGAATCAATGCCTTATCCCTGACATACAGTCCTCCGTTCAACACCCAGACAAACAGAGGGAATATGACCACTACAGCCAACATCATGCCAAGCCATTTCTCTCTGCATTTTTTATAGAATACACTGGTGCACACCGCAATCACTGCCATGCATCCAACGCCCAGACCATAGGGGCTATACAAGAATTTGTGAAGTGATACATCCGGTACTAAGAGTTTCTTCATGGCTGTCGCAGCTCCGCCGCTCCGCCCCTGCATCATTGCGAAGAAAACCGGCACCAGATAGAACATGGACAGAAATCCCCCCAATATCATAGGATAAAACTGATGCCAAACGCATTTCACAAATACCCCCAGTGATGATGCCTGTTCTTTCCTCCAGCCACTGGCCGCATATAGGCACAATGCGGCTAAGCCTCCTACCGCAAAGTAAAAGCTAATGAGAATCATCATGACGATACTGCCTGTCAGCAGACCGTATTTGGATGTACGGCAATATCTGTCATAACCAATAAATGCCAGAATCAGAAAAGGTATATAGTTGACAAACATAATCTGTGCGGAAGAATGGTAAGTGACGGGGAGCGCCAAGACTAAAACAAGCGCCCCAAAAAAGCTATATTTTTTATCGTAATGTCTCCCCAGCCATAGATAACAGAGTACGCCGTCCGCCATCCCACTCAAGAGGGACAGCACTTGCACGTAATCTGTCATGTTCACAAAGGGAAGCAGATAAGCTATCCAGTACAATGGATTGCAGAGTCCATAGTATGCGTAATTGTAAATATTCTGTCCGCCGCCGATTTCGGCCGCGAACTGGGGGAATATATTCCCCGTCTTATAAAACAGCTCCCTAAAATATTCGGGAAACACCACATGCTGGCTTATCCAGTCGACTTTAGCGCCTGCCAGATACCCTCCGCTTCTTTGCAAGATAAAGAGTACGGTCGGTATCATCAAAAGTATTATGATATACAGCCACTCTGTCTTCCTGTTCCTCCATGCTTTTCTGCTTGTCCATATCATCTTCATCGCTCGTTTCCTTTAATAAATATATTGGCCTGTTCTTTACTTCCACATAAGTTCTCGCCAGATACTGCCCGAGAATTCCGATACACAGAAGCTGAACCCCGCCGATAAGAAATATGACGCACATCATGGCAGGCCAGCCGGCAACGGGGTCATGCCAAATCAGATTCTTGACAACCAGAACAATAATCATCAGAAACGCAAATCCACAGAACAAAATGCCGCCATAAGAAGCCAAGGAAAGCGGCACGGTAGAAAATCCCATGATTCCGTCAAAAGAATACTTCAAAAGTTTTCCAAAAGACCATTTCGTCTCGCCTGCCGCACGCTCCACATTGTGGTATTCCAGCCATTTCGTGCGGAATCCTACCCAGCCGAATATCCCTTTGGAAAAACGGTTGTACTCCCCAAGTTTGAGCAGCGCATCCGTCATCTTGCGGGTCATCATCCGGAAGTCTCTGGCCCCTTCCACAATCTGTGTCTTTGACATCTTGTTAATTACTTTATAAAATGAAGCAGAAAAGAAAGAACGGATCTTCTTCTCTCCGGTGCGGTCCATCCTCCGTGTGGCTACACAGTCATAGGGCTCTTCTGATAAAACCCGGAACATTTCCGGAATGTATGAGGGTGGATCCTGCAGATCGGCGTCCATCACTGCCACATAATCGCCGGATGCCTCTTTGAGCCCGGCGTATAAGGCCGCTTCCTTTCCAAAATTTCTTGAAAAAGAAAGATATTTGCATCTCTTATCCTTTTCATGAAGCTCTTTCAAAATCGCAAGTGTATCGTCGGCTGAACCATCGTCAACAAAAAGAAGTTCGAATTCTGCTTCCTTCATCTGATTCATGATTTTATCCATCTCTTCATAATATAAGTGCAGCACTTCCTGTTCATTAAAACAAGGAACTACAACGGTAATTTTTTTCATAATGAAGCCTCCTGTCTTTCTGCTGCCTGAAAATTATATTTCCAAGCATAGCACTCCCTTATTAAAATAGTGTGAGAATAACCTTAAGAAATTATAAAGAAAATCCGTACATTTTCCCTTCACCGACAATTTCCTGTCCTTAGAATCTGCACGAACCCCTCTATTTATCCCTTAGGATAAGCATATTATTAAAAAATCACAAACTATTCACAGAAGACAACATTCACAAAACTGTGATTATTTCTTATTCTCTTTTTCCTTTCGTTTTATTTCCTGCCATAAGGCCCGCCCCTCTTCCGGGGTGTGAATCACCGTGTCCCCAAACACATGCGGGTGCCTGCGTATCATCTTATCCGCAACTCCTTGAATCACATCGTCCAGAGTGAATGCTCCCCGCTCTGCCGCTATATCGCTGTGAAACACGACCTGCAGCAGTACATCCCCCAATTCCTCGCACAGATTGTCATCATCTCTGTTATCGATGGCCTGAATCACCTCGTCACACTCGTCTGTAAGACACTTCTTCAATGACTCATGGGTCTGGGCACGGTCCCACTTGCAGCCATGCTCTCCCCTGAGCGCCGATACGATTTTTCTCAGCTCCTCTAAATCATGGGGCTCATGCTCAACAAACTCTTCCTTTTCCGCGGCCTGTCCAATCTTTTTATTTTCCATATCCATCACTCCTGCTCTTTCATAAGCCTTTCTATCTCTTCCTTCGCCCGCCGAAACTCTTCATCCTCCGGGCTGGCCTGAAGAATAAAATGTACCTTCCCCAGCAGATGCTGTAGATAATGCATCACATCCCGGCTGTCTCCGTAACTTTCTCCCTTATTCCCCAGATGCCTGAGATGCGCTTCCACTCCATATTTCGTGCAATAATAAACCTCCGAGCGCACCTGCCTGCGGTAACTCCTTGCCGTCTGCAGTCTGTCATTCACCACGATGCCTGTCACCGTCTGCCGTACATGTGGTTTCAGTATCCGGGTCTTTTTTTCATTCAATTCAAATCCAAGCACTCTTAGGTAGCCCGCCACCTTATGCTTCACTTCTCTCCAGTCAAAAGAACCGGAAAATGTCAAATCATCACAATAGCGGGTATAACAGATTCCCCGCTCCCCGCACCAGCTTCCCATATATTCGTCAAAGGGCTTCATCACAAGATTCGACACGGCTGGCGATGTGGGCGCCCCCTGCGGAAGATAGTCCTCATAGCAGCAAAGCTCCGCCAACAGCTTTCTCACGGCCGGCGGAAAATAGACAGCCGGAAACGCAGATTGGTACACCATGAGAAATGTGATATTTTCAAAAAACTCTTTGATATCCAGCTTCAAAATCAACGCCTGCCCCACATGGGGCGCTGCATTATCTACCACAGACATCCGTTTTCTATAAGCGGTGGCATATGTAGAAACAGGAAGGCCATCCAGCACATGATGAAGCAGATTGCGCTGTATTTTATTCAAGAGTGCGTCAGGAACAAGAAGGCGGCGCACTCCCCCGCCTCTTTTTTGTATCTGCGCCGTCCGATAATGGCGCCCTGTATGATTGCTCACTGCATAGAGACACGCAAGTGCAGCCTCCGGTTTCACTCCAGTCCCCTCAAGGAGCCCAAGCGACAGCAGCATCTCATTGCTCTGCTCCCGTGTACAGTATTTCCACAAATTCTGATCGGTCATGACATTCCCCCGCCTTCCTTGGTACGGAATCCATCAGTTACAGGGACAATACAATATGGTGATTCTGTAAGATGCGAAGGGGTACTCAGGCGCAGGCCGACATGCACACGCAGTGTGCTGAAGTACCTAGCAGCATCTGAAAGTCTCATACTTTCCCTTGTTCTGCAGGACGGCGACTCGCCGCCCCGCCGGATATGCCGTACTCGTACAAACATGCCCGGATGTGCTATTGTCCCTGTTTTTTCATTGTATCATCTGCCTGTCAGGCAGGCAATACGAATAAACCATTTACATTAACGCCGGTTCTTCATCTCAATCATATCACCGTACACCGGAGTCGGAAGCCCAAAGCCTCCAGATACATCCACAATCTGCCCTGTCGTATAGGCTGAGTCATCGCTGGCAAAGTAAAGTACAGTTCCGGCGATTTCTTCCGGCTTGCCCATGCGTTTGATTGGTGTGTGCTTGAGGAAAAAGTCCCGGAATGCGTCCGTAAGATTGTCATTTACTGCATCCGTGGCAGTCATTCCCGGAAGCACCGCGTTACAACGGATATTATCACGGGCGCACTGTACGGCAATCAGTTTAGTCAGATAATTAATAGCCGCCTTACTGGTACCGTAAGCGATCTGTGAAATGTCAGGGCGCAGGCCGCCGATGGAAGAAATATTGATGATACTACCACCGCCGTTTGCCGCCATATGCGGAATCACCGCCTGTGCCGTCAGAAAAACGCTGGCAAGGTTCATATCGATGGTGCGGATGTACTCCTCGTACTCCGTGCTCTTAATATCCAAATCCTTCTGAGGGTTGGATGTGCCGAAATTATTTACTAAAATATCTATCCGGCCTTCTTTCTCCATGACCTCATTGACCATGGCGGCATATGTTTCCTTCTTGGAAGCATCGTTGTACACCGTCCTCACGGTACACCCCTGCTCGTTCAGCTCTTTCGCTCTCTCCTCGGCACGCTCTAAGTTCCGGGCTCCCATATAGACAACCGCGCCCTCTTTTGCCAGCCGCTGCACACAAGCCAGACCAATTCCCCTTGTAGACGCCGTCACAAGCGCCACTTTGTTCTCCAGTTTCATGTAAAAACCTCCTTTTTCATTTATAATTTAGCTTCAGCAAAATGCCCCTGCTTTATTCATATAACCTTGATGCCACTCTCATATAATTGTCTAAAATAACTATTTGTCTCCAACAGCTCCTCATAGCTGCCCTCTCCTACAATCTTTCCCCGGTTAAACACAACAATTCTGTTAAACTTCCTCACAGAGCTTAACCTGTGGGCGACAGCAATCACAGTCCTGCCCTCCAGCACCCGGAGCAGCTCCTCCATGGCCTTTTCCTCGGTCAGATTATCTATGGCAGAGGTGGCCTCATCCAGAATCACGATTTGCTTTGGGAAAAGCCATAGCCTTGCCAGTGCCAGACGCTGTTTCTCTCCTCCCGAAAGCATCATGCCCCGCTCCCCCACATCTGTATCAAGTCCTTGTTCTGCCTGTCTTAAAAGAAAGTCCAGTCCCATCTTTTCCAGCGCCTCACAGAGCCTATTCTCCTCAACATTCTTATAAAACACAAGGTTAGTCCTCAGCGTGCCGTCAAATACGGGTGCTTCCTGCGAGATATAATTCATATGGGCATACAGACTATCCAAGCATAATTCTTTTACTTCCGTCCCATCTATGCAGATACTGCCTTCTTCGTATTTCAAAAGTCCTCCGATTATTTTAACCAGCGTAGACTTCCCCGAACCGCTCTCTCCTACAAAGGCAACTTTTTCGCCCGGCCGCAAAGACAGATTAAGGCCGTCGAAGAGCAGCCTTTCTCCATAGGAAAACCTAAGATTTCTAATTTGAATGCATCCGCTCACCCTTTTCGCCGTTACTCCCTGATACAGACCTTCATCTTCTTTGGCTTTCAAAAAGGCTTCGAACCGTTTAAAAGCTGTCTTGTCCAGCTTATATTGTACGAACAATACGTTAAAAACCGCAATCGGTGTATAAGCGTTATGTATCAGCCCAATTAACGCTACTGCTGCCCCCGCACTTAGCCCCCCTGTCTTCCATGTGTACAGCAGCACTCCAATCTCCAGAGCCGCCTCCATCAACGCGAACATTGTAAAAAATGCTTCATGGACAAGATTCATTTTAACCTTTGCCCCGACAATCTGCTCCCTTGCTTCAGATGCTTTCTCGATTTCCATTGGAAACTGACGCTCGAAGCGAAAAAGTACCATCTCCATAAATCCACGAACCAGATAGTGATTCATCTGTTCTTCGCCTGTCAGAATCTTTTCCTTAATACGATAAAGGACTTTTAGGAGCATCGCTGTTATCATAAATACAAGCAGATAACCCCCTATAATCAGACAGGTAATCCGGGCGCTTATTCTCCAGATAAAGTAAACACTGAAGCATACGGTCGGTATGAGCTGCCTCACAAGACAAAAATAGAAGTCAAACAGTACCCCCTTTCCTGCCTCAGCGCCATTTTCAATACGGTTAGCCAGCTTACCTGTGCCAAGCTTCTGATACTCCAGATAATCTATTTTACTTATCTTCTTTAACGCAAGCAGCTTAAAATCTAGGTAGATTCCGTTCTCCAGCTTTTTAGCCGGATATTCATCCAGATAGCTCAGACAGTAATCTGCAGCGATTACTGCGCCATATATCACTATCCCTGACAACGCAAGTGTATCACCTGCCAGCCCATCTATGATTCTCTGGAAATAATCAGCTTTATAATTAGCCAGAAACGAGCACGCTATGCCCGAAGCAATGTAAACTATTATCATTGCTTTATTCGTTTGTAATATTTCTTTCATATACCGCATCTCTGTATCCCTTCCTAATCTGCCGGCACACGGAAATTTTCCGCCTGTGCCGCCGTTTTTTGTAATCTCTGTTAGGAACAGTACAGTTGCGACTGTCAGCATATTCAAATAAAAATCATGCTGCTGTAACCTCAGTACAATCTGCTGACAGATTATCTCAACTGTACTGAGTAGTTACCTCGGATTATCCTCATAATGAGTTCACCCCTTTCTTACGATATATATTGTCCACGATTTAAAATGATGTACTTAACACACACTTAATTTCCCTGTGTACAGTTTGCCGCATCGATTGCAATCACAAGCATCAATCCCATAAGCTCATCAGCCGGATCAGCAAAATCGAGCACATAAGTATCGCCCCAATGAAAAACCTCCTTAGAAATGTGAAGTACCGGACTGCAGGCATCGCAGACATCATATTCCCAGCCAAGGAAATCCCCCTCCACATGCCATCCGTTAAAGTCCACTTCATATTTCGGGCGGAAAAGTGTGAATTTCTTCTGAATCCTCCCCTGCGCATACCCATTCATCTCAATCTCAAACTCCGGCATCAAAGTCAGAAGCTTCTGTCTGACTGCCCCCACCTCATTTCCCTGCCGGTCATACACATGAATCTGATGTGCAAGCGCAAGAAACTCTGCCTTTACAAAATATTTGGCGTCTCCACTCTCATCATATACATCATAAGAATCCGTCCATGAAAAGACCCTTTGCTTAATCAATAAACGCATCTGTTTTCTCCTTTCCGTATTGAATAGTTCTCTGGTAAATAGAAAATAACTACCGATGGATTTCCCATAAAATCCGTCGGTAGTTTGTGTACCTCCATTTAAACGGCTTATCTTTACTGCTATAATAACAGAAAACAGATTGGGTATGCAAGATATTCTCATTGAGCTTACAAGTCCCATATCTCCTTATTATACTCCGCAATTGTTCGATCCGAAGAAAAGAACCCTGCCTTTGCAATATTGACAAGCATCTTCCCTGCCCAGTTCTTTCGGTCCTTGTAATCTTCCAACATCCGCTCTTTTTCAGCAATATACGCTTTTAGGTCCAGAAGGGTCATAAACCAGTCCTTACTGATTAACTCCTTATACAATCTGCACAGATTCTCCGGATCCCCAATCTTTATCATATCTTTGCTGATAATAAAATCTACCAGCTCTCCGATTGCCGGGTCCGACTCATAATATTTCCTTGGCTGATAACCGTTGGTCTCATACAGCCGGATGACTTCCTCACTTCTTTTACCAAAAATGTAGATATTATCGCTGCCAACCAAATCGTGAATCTCCACATTCGCGCCATCCATGGTGCCAAGAGTCACCGCCCCATTCAGCATGAACTTCATATTTCCGGTACCGCTTGCCTCCTTGGACGCCAGAGATATCTGTTCGGAAATATCACAGGCCGGGATGAGCTTTTCTGCTTTCGTCACGTTATAATTCTCCACCATGACAATTTTCAGATATGGCGCCACATCCGGGTCTTGATTAATCAGTTCCTGAAGGCAGAGAATCAAATGGATAATATCCTTTGCAAGCGTATATGCCGGCGCCGCTTTTGCTCCAAATATAATCGTAACCGGTATATCCGGCAAACGTCCTGCCTTAATTTCTTTATATTTATAAATCACATACAACGCGTTCATCTGCTGCCGCTTATACTCATGGAGCCGCTTAATCTGTATGTCGAATACCGATTCTTCAGAAATATCCACTCCCTGAGATGTCTGCAAATACTCTTTCAGTTCTCTTTTATTTTTCTGCTTAATACAAAGCAGCTCTTCCAGCGCCTCCTCATCTTCGGTGTAAGCAAGCAGCTTTTCAAGCTGGGACGCATCCTTTTTCCACCCTTCCCCAATGAGTTTCGTAATATAACTGCTAAGAGCCGGATTGCAGTGCATCAGCCACCGGCGGAAGGTAATCCCATTGGTTTTGTTGTTGAACTTCTCCGGGTAAATCTCATAAAACGATTTCAGCTCTGCATTTTTCAAAATCTCCGTGTGAAGAGCCGCCACACCATTAACACTGAATCCGTAATGTATATCCATGTGAGCCATATGCACCCGGTCATTCTCGTCAATAATTGCCACCTTCTCATCTGCGTATTTTTCTTTCACCCGTGCATCCAGTTTCTCAATAATGGGAATCAGATGAGGCACCACCTGCTCCAAATAAGCGAGAGGCCATTTCTCCAACGCCTCCGCCAGTATGGTGTGATTGGTATAGGCGCAAGTCTTTGTGACAATCTCTGCCGCCTCGTCAAAAGATATCCCTCGTTCTGTCAGAAGCCGAATCAGCTCCGGAATCACCATAGATGGATGGGTGTCATTAATCTGAATCACGACGTGTTCATAGAGTCTTCGAATATCGTACCCCTTCTCATCCATTTCCTTCAGGATAAGCTGCGCGCCACTGCTCACCATAAAATACTGCTGGTAAATCCGCAAAAGCTGTCCCGCTTCATCACTGTCATCCGGATACAGAAATAGGGTCAGGTTTCTTCGTATATCCTCTTTGTCAAAGGTAATTCCCTCGTCAACCATTCCTTCATCAACAGACTCTGTATCGAAAAGATGAAGCTTGTTAATTCCACTTTCATACCCCGGAATATCTATATCATACATAACCGATGTCAGCGTAAAGTTCTTGAATATTACTGGAAAATGAATTCCTGTGTCTGTAAGCCAGCTTTCCTTCTCGATCCATGGATTTTTCACTTCTTTCTGCTTGTAAGATTCAAGCACCTGACGGAACAAACCATAATGATAATTCAACCCGATTCCGGCTCCGTTAAGTCCCAGCGTCGCTATGGAATCCATGAAACATGCTGCCAGCCTACCAAGTCCGCCATTTCCAAGAGATGGCTCTGGCTCTATCTCCTCAATTTCCACAAGGCTCTTTCCGTTTTCTTCAAGAAGCTCTCGGACTTCGTCATAAATCCCCAGATTAATCAGATTATTGGACAATAATTTGCCAATCAGGAATTCTGCCGATATATAATAGACCTTCTTATCTCCCTGATTCTCTTCCTTACCAGAGCTGATTTCCTTTGTTAATCCTAAAAGAGCATAGTACAATGCCCCCTCATCTGCCTGTGCAATGGTTTCGCCTAATCGTTCTTCCAGTTTCTGCCTCAAATTCATATTTCTGTCTGTCTCCTTCTGTGTTAAGGGCTTCCGTCCGTATACTTCCGTAAGTTTGCGCATTTTTCGGGCAAGTTCCTCCGTAAAAGCGCCTCTTTTCATCCTCCATACCCAGTTACCGCCAAGGGTAGACGGAATATTGATTCTTCCTTCTTTCCCAATCCCAAGGATATCCTGCATAGGGATAATACACGTATCCGCCACGCTTCGCATGGCAAGGCAGATACAATCCCAATATATCTCTTCCTCATCTTTCCCCGTGTTATTGAGATACGTAAGCGCCATCTCCTGATCCTCCGGTGTAAGCTCCTTATACCAGCCTCTTAACGTATCATTATCATGTGTGCCTGTATAAACTACACAGTTTTTATCATAATTGTGAGGAAGATAATCGCTTTCTTCTCTGGAATCAAATGCGAACTGAAGCACCTTCATCCCCGGGTAACCGCTTGCATGTAGTAACTCCCTCACACTGTCCGTTAAAAATCCTAAATCCTCAGCAATAATCGGAAGGTCACCCAGCTCGCTTTTCACTGCATCAAATAATTCCATACCGGGTCCCTTCTTCCAGCAGCCATTCACCGCATCCGCATCTTTATAGGGGATGGAATAATATGCGTCGAACCCTCTAAAATGGTCAATCCGCATAATATCATACAGTCCAAAGCAATGGCGGATACGCTGTATCCACCATGCATATCCGGTTTTCTTATGGTAAGCCCAGTCATACAAAGGATTCCCCCAGAGCTGTCCTGTCGCAGAGAACCCGTCCGGCGGGCAGCCAGCCACTGCCACTGGCAATTGCTCTTCGTCCAGTTGAAACAGCTTCGGCTCCGCCCACGTATCGGCGCTGTCGTATGCTACATAGATAGGGATATCCCCGATAATCCGGATTCCCTTTTTATTCGCATATGCTTTCAGCCGCCTCCACTGCCTGTAAAATTCATATTGCAGAAATTCGTAGAATTTCACATCCTCATTCAAAACTTCCCGGTACTTTAGGAGCGCCTCCGGCCTTCGAAACCGGATATCATTCTCCCAGTTGTCAAAGCTTTGCCCGCCAAATTTATCTTTCACAGCCATATAAAGGGCATAATCAAAAAGCCACCAGCCTTCCTCCTCTAAAAATGCCCGATACTCTGCCGTCTCTTGAATCCCCTGTTCTGCAGCACATTCAAAGGCTTTCCGCAGCACCCGGAATCTTGTCGCATAGAGCTTTCCGTAATCTATCCTATCTTCACTGCCTTCAAGGTCCGCGCTTTCACATTGCTCTTTCACCAAAAGCCCTTCTTTAACCAGTGTCTTCAAGTCTATAAAATATGGATTGCCCGCAAAAGTCGAAAAGGACTGGTACGGGGAATCCCCATAACTAGTAGGACCCAGCGGCAGAATCTGCCACAGGGTCTGTCCGGCTTCATTTAACCGATCCACAAAATCATAAGCCTCTTCGGAAAAACAACCGATTCCATAAGGGGAAGGTAGTGCCGACACCGGCATTAATATTCCATTCTGTCTCATTTGGTCTCTCCCTGTTATTATCGTTTTCTAGCCTTTTACCGCTCCAGCAGCCACACCCTTAATAATGTGCTTCTGACAAGACAGGTAGAAGATGATAACCGGAATAACCGCAAGTATCAGTGCCGCCATGACCGCACCCATATCTACTCGTCCGTAGCTTCCCTTCATATACTGGATTGCAATGGAAATGGTTTTATATTTGTTCAAATCCAGCACTAGATACGGAAGCAGGAAGTCATTCCAGATCCACATGGTTTCTAGTATCCCCACCGAAATGTACGTAGGCTTCATAATAGGAAGCACCACACTGAAAAATGTCCGCAGCGGAGTACAGCCGTCAATCATCGCCGCCTCCTCAATCTCAAGAGGAATGGATTTTACAAAGCCGCAGAACATAAAGACCGCAAGCCCTGCCCCAAATCCCAGATAAATAATGATAATCCCCCACGGCGTCCGAAGTCCGGTGCGGTCCGCCACCAGTGAAAGGGTGAACATGACCATCTGGAAAGGCACGACCATAGAAAATACGCACAGTAAATAAAGCATTTTTGTAAATTTGGATGTAATTCTTGTAATATACCATGCACACATAGAAGTGCAAATAAGAATGACAAGTACCGAACCAATCGTAATAAAGACGGTCCAGCCAACCGCACTCAAAAGGTCGTATTTATCAATAGCAGTTACGTAATTGTCGAGCCCTGCCAGCGTCTTGGAATCCGGCATGGTAAAGGGCTGTTTATTAATAAACACCTTTTTCTTAAATGAATTCATAAGGACAATAAGAATCGGCAGAATATACACAATACCAATAATTGTAAATGCACCTGTTCCGGCCAGACTTAACGGGCTTTTCTTTGTTTTCATCTACTGTTGCACCTCCTTTGAACGTGTTGCGCGAAGCTGTATCATTCCAATCGTTACCACTAGCAGGAAGAACAGTACCGCTTTCGCCTGCCCAACGCCTTCCCATCCGGTACGGCCGTAGAATGTATTAAAGATATTTAAGGCCATCATCTCCGACATCTTGGAAGGCTCGCCTGCTGTCAGTGACAGGTTCTGGTCAAAGAGCTTAAATCCATTGGTGATGGATAAGAACATACAGATAGTAATAGACGGCATCATCATGGGAATGGTAACCTTCCAAAGTCTCTGCCACCCGGTTGCACCGTCAATCTGCGCGGCCTCAATTACATCCCCCGGTATAGACTGCAGGCCCGCGATGTAGATAATCATCATATACCCAATCTGCTGCCAGCTTACAAGAATAATCAGGCCCCAGAATCCATACCACTCATTTAACCCAAGGGCTGTGCTGTATCTTGCCAGAATACCATTAAAAATCAACTGCCAGATATATCCCAGAACGATACCGCCAATCAAATTCGGCATAAAGAAAATCGTACGGAATATATTGGTTCCGTGCATCTCCTTCGTCAGTGCCATCGCAAGGGCAAAGGCAATCACATTAATCACAATCAGAGATACAATCGCAAAAAGTGCAGTGTACCAAAAAGAATGTCTGAACACGGTATCCTTCAGTGCATCCAGATAATTAGAAATTCCGTTGAACTTCGCATCGGTAACGGTTGTAAACTTACAGAACGACAGCCAGATTCCCATGAGAAACGGGACAATAAAGCCGATGATAAACGCACAAAAAGTAGGAAGTACGAATATCGGCATATAACGTTTTATGGATTTTTCCATAAGGACCCTCCTTCCAAAAAGCGGCGTGAGGACTTTCATACCCCCGCCGCTTTTGCTCCTCTATTTACCTTTTGTTCTCTCTATTTTGCTGCCGCTGCCTCTTGGGCCCATCCGTCAACAAATGCTGTGACAACCTTATCCCAGTTTGCATCGTTCTGGTCTGCCGCATAACCGGTAAGCGCAGAGCCCACTCCATTTTTCCACTCCTCGGAAGGCATGGTAGAGAAGTTCCATGACACCGGAGTTTTTCCTTCGTCCAAATATTTGTTGGCTTCATTTACAAGTACGTTATCAGAATCAAGATTGGAGCCAAACGGAATTACAAATCCCATATCCTTACACATTGCTTCCACACCTGTGTCGGAAGTTACACACCAGTTTATAAAGTCTAGTGTGGCTTTAATGTCATCCTCAGATGCCTTGGAGCTTACGCACCAGTAGTTCTCTGTTCCCGTGCACACACCCTGTTTCTCTTCGCCTTCTACGCCGATGTAAATCGGAAGAATCCCAAGGTTCTCATCTCCAACGTCTGCGATGTTGTTATATTCCCATGTACCATTCTGGTAAAATACTGCTTCCTCTGTTACAAAATCTGCCGTCGCATCGTCTGCTGTCTTTGTGGAAATCTCAGACGGTGCACAGGTAGCGTTATTAATGTACAGATCCCAAATCTGACGGTAGTTGTCAAGATATGTCCCTTTGATTGCATCTGTGGTGTCGATTCCCTCATCTTTGTACTCATAGTAGATTGGAAGATTGGCCAGATGCGTCTTGAATCTCCAGTCAGAAGAACCGTCCATGCCTGCGGATGTAAATGCTGAAAATCCAAGCTCATCCTTTCTTGCTGTGATGTCTTCCACTATCTTCTTAAAGCTCTCAAAATTTGTAATATCTTTCGCAGAATATCCTGCTTTTTCGAGCAGCGCCTTGTTGTAAATAATGCCGTAATTCTCTACTACATAAGCGATGCCGGCCATCTTATCCCCATCCATCAGGGCAAAGCTGTCGTCTGTAAGCTCACCTGCAATATCGGAATCCTTCAAGTCATAGCAGTAATCCTTCCAGCTTGCAAGCCCAACCGGACCATTCACCTGAAACAGCGTCGGGGCGTCAGTCTTTGCCATCTCGGATTTCAATGTCTTCTCATACTCACCGGCTGCCGCGGTAAGAACTGTAACCGGAACTCCTGTCTCCTCTGTGTAGGCTTTTGCAAGAGCCTGCCACTGCTCATCCGCCTCCGGTTTGAAGTTCAGATAGTAGACCTTTCCTTTGGCATCTCCCTCAGCCTTCTTATCGCTGGAAGAAGAGCTGCAGCCAGCCAAAAGTGTAGCTGCCATTGCACCGGCCAATAATACGGATACAACTTTTTTCATTTTCATAATATGTTCCCTCACCTTTCTTAAAAAACTTTCGTTTCTTTTATGATGGCTTTATGATATCAGAAAATGTAATGAAAGCTGTAACAATTTAAAAACCTCATATGCAAAAAAATAAACCTATCTTTTTATACTATCTTTCTTCCTCAAACTGCCGTATACTGTCATCCTCCATCCGGGTAAATTCTTCCGAACCTATCTGCCCTTTAGAAAGTTTGGGAAGATATTCCCCCAGCGTTTCCTCTTGTAATACGGAGTTCCATTTCACCTGATAGTTGGGCACCATCTGGGGGCCGCTGTTATAAGCCGCAATGTAATCTGCCAACATCTGATTATCCTTATCTGTATTCCCTTCCAGAAATGCTTCCTTCTCCTGTTGATTAAACATTGTGCGGAACTTTAAAAATTGTACCGCGCCCTTTTTCACCTCGTCACTGTAGCTTGATACAACCGCCCATCCAAAGGTCTCCGGGGAGGAGATTAATTTATTTCCCGGAAATACCGAAAAGCGTACATTGCCTGCGAAGTCCTCCGGAATCTGTTCAATCATCCAATATCCGTTGGGAAGCATTGCCGATTTCCCGGACGCAAAGTTCCGGTAAGCCACATCAAAGTCCGTGTGTAGGGCATCTTCCGTGGTATAGGCGAACAGCCTCTTTAACGTATCTGCCATCCGGAGTCCATTCTTATTTTGGTAACTGTCCGGAAAAAGTTCATTCATAAAAGCTGCCCCTTCTTTTGAATCGGCAAGCTCTGCCGTGGCAAGCAGCATGGGCGCCCATGCAGTGCCTTCCGTATGCAGGGCAAGGGGCGTGATTCCACTGTCTTTTAGTTGCTCGCAGCAGGCCCAGAAATCTTCCCAGGTAGCAGGGAATTCCCGGATTCCAGCCTCTTCAAACAATTGACGGTTCCAGAATACCCCGGAGCATGAAAACATGGCAGTGCTGATCGGCGCAAGATAGACACTGCCATCCGGCTCACTGCAGGCTTCCATTACCGCTGGTTCCACCATATCCTGCCAGTCTTTGTCTGCTTTCATATAAGGGGACAGATTCTCAAGCCGTCCCTCCTGTACCATCATCTCATAGAAGGAGGGAAGCATACGAAGATCTGTAATGATGGCCGGAAGTTTATCCGTCACATTCAGTCGCTTTAAATTCTTCCGATACTCCTCCTCCGTCTCCATAATCCATTCCACATCCATGTGATAGATACCCTTGTATGCCTCATTAAATGCGTTTACCAGCTCTTCCTCATTCTTCTTTCCGGTGGTAGGGTTGACTGTCAGTATCATGGGAATCTCAATCTCCGCTTTTGTCTTACTGTCTGTATTCTCTTTATTCTCCTTACATCCGGTGAGGCCGAGCAGAAGGATGATTAAAAGGCCTGCCAAAATCGGTTTCTTATAATTCATCATTCTTCCTCCCATCTCCCGGAAGCAGAATCCGGCATTTTGTCCCGTCTCCCTGCACTTCATATTCAAACTTCACATCCTCCCCATATTTCAACCGAAGCCTTGTCATAATATTAATAATTCCATAACCATGCTTTTGATCTGCAAAACAATTTTTCAATTCTACAATCGGCGTCTTTCCAAGAGCATTGATTTTATCCACCATTTCCTGCTCCATAGCAGTCCCGTTATTGTAAACCGTCAGGGAAAGCCTGTCCGATACTTCCTTTACCTCAATGCGGATAAGGCCCCCCTCGAAGATGTCGTCAAACCCATGCTTAATTGCATTTTCCACGAGAGGCTGCAAAATCAGTTTTAAAATCCACCGCTTCGATGCTTCCACCTGACAATCAATCTCATAATGAAAAAGGTCTGCATTTCGAATCTGCTGAATCTCCATATAGCTCTTTACATTCTCAAGCTCATCGGCCACCGTTACAATATCGCTTCCTTTACTTAAAGACAGGCGCAGGTAGCTGGACAGCGCCTGTATCATTTTCATGGTCTTCTCTTCCCCGTTAATTCTGGCCAGCATGTAAATGGTGTCCAGTGTATTATACAGAAAATGCGGGTTAATCTGGTTGATCAGCACATGCAGCTCACTGCTCCGAAGCTCCTTCTCCTGCTTCTTGATTTCCCCTACAAGCTGTTCAATATTAGCAAGCATCTCATTATAAGAATGACCGATCTTGTCAAGCTCCGTATCTGTATGAATATCCAGCTTATGGCTGAAATCTTTCCCGTCAAAGTTCTCCATTTCCCGGCTGATTTTCTGAATGGGCCGCGTGAATACACGTGAGAAATACAAGCTGATTCCTACTGCAATCAGCATAACCAATACGTATATGCCTATCAACACCAGCAGAATTTGATTTAACCCGCTCGTCAACACCGAATTGGGGACAATGGTGAAGATGGTAAGTCCGCTCTCCCTCTGTCGGTAAGCCTGCAGAATTCCTGTTTCCAGCCTCTGTCCCTGCGAGATGATTCCCGATTTCCCGCTCTCCGCCAGACTTTTGAGTTTCTTTTCGTCCTCCCCGCTCAAAGAAAAATGGGACGGGAAATTCTGCATGCAGAATCTTCCGCTGCTATCCATAATCCCCACCGCGGTTTCTTCCATGGCCTCCTTATTCTCCATCAGCTTCTTTAAAAACTGGTCATTCATCTTAAAGAAAATCATCCCCGGCTCATGGGCATAGTCCATGCTCCGCACCATTCTTCCCACAAACAGGGCGCTCTCCCCGGTTCCAAACAGGGTATCTTCTGTAAAGAACCACTCCGTTCCGGCATAACTTCCGGAAAGCCGCTCTCCAAAACCGCTTTCTTTGAACTCTTCATAGGTGATATTAGAATAAGACTTTGTGTAGACATTTCTTTTATTATCCACATAACAATATTCCGCAACGTCATCCAAATCTATATAAGCAAAATATTTGCTGAGCGCATTTTTTTCTACATTTTCCAATCCTTTAGCCTTAAGGCTTTGCTGTACGCTGTCATCCGTAATACACTCTGCTGTCACCTCGTCACTTTTCTCATACAGATTATCCAGTGAAATGCCCATCTTCTCATTCATGAACTCATACTTATCCACAATAACACTGGTCATATTTTTGCGTACATATACCCACACTCCCATACTCGACAATAACAACGCCAGTGTCAATAACACCAGCGTGTGCTGCAGATATTTCTTTTGGATTCCTGAAGATTTTTTTATGCTCATACCTCATATTCCTTCTTATACTCACTGGGCAGCTTCCCTGTGTATTCCTTGAACAAATGGGAGAAATAAGACGGGTTATTGATGCCCACCAGCTCGCAAATGGCTCCGATGCTGGTTTTCCCCTCCTCCAGAAGCTGTTTCGCCTTCTCCATCCGCCGCTTCATCAGATACTTCTTAAACGTCATGTGAAACGTGTTCTTAAATGCTCTCCCGAAATAAACCGGATTCAGGTAGACATGTCCCGCCACCGATACAATGGACAGCTCCTCATCACTTAAATGCTCTTCAATATAAGCCACAGCCTCCGACATGTATTCTTTAAAATACTTTGTCTCATTACTGTATGCATTGTCTTTTCTCTTCTCAATAACGCTGCACAAAATCTTATAGCAGACATCTACTGCTCTGGCCCCGTTGAGATTCTGGATATTGGCATAATAGTTCTTAAACTGCTCCCGAATCTCCTCCGTCATCCCGTAGGAATCCTCAATCATTAGCTCCGTTTTCAACATAACCTTGTGCATAAGCCGGCACTGCTGCTCTTCCTCCGGCGGAAGTCCGTAGATGAAATAGACGAATGCCTCTTTCAACTCCCTCTCATCATTCCTTCTCACCGCATTCACAATTAGAATCTCCGTATCCGCCCTATCGGTTTCCTCCACCTTCTTCTCCATATCCGCCGGTATGGTAAATGCACTGGCTCCCGCCATGCTTGCCAGTTCAAACAGCTTCTGTGCCTCCTCATAGCTCCTCTTAATTCCGCCAATGCCCTTATAAGGCTTAGAGATAGCTGCAACTACCGGATGCGCTCTTTCCTTTACTGTCTCAAGAACCTCTTTTAATTCACCGACGGCCTTATTTTCTCTAGCCCTAATAATGAAAATATAAGTTCCTTCTTCATTTTCCAGCTTCCAATAAGAAAACTGAGTCCCAATGAGCTCTTCTAACATTTGCATCATGGCAAAACGTGCGGCTTCGTAATTCAAGGAATTAGTTATCTTATATGCCAAATCTACATCCACATATACGGTAATAAATCTGTCCTCTTTTTCAAGCCCGGCCTCCAATGTATCAAATACCTGCTCCGCCTTCTCAGCCGGAATCCGGTTCTGCACGTATTTCTGCACCACAACTTGAAGAAAGCTGTCCGAATCTTTCACAAGCAGTTTCTCCCAGTTCTCGTATTTTTCTTCATTTTTAATCTGCTCCATGCACACCTTCCAAGCGCCCTGCATGGTCTCCGTCAGCTTTTCCTCTGTGATTGGCTTTAGCAGATAAGCGTACGCCCCCAGATCACACGCCTGCTGCGCATACTCAAAATCCCGGTAAGCACTGAGCACCACAAATAGACAGTCTATACCCAGATTCTCAATCTCTTCCATCACCATCAGTCCGGATATCTTCTTCATCCGGATATCCGTCAGCACCACATGGGGCCGCTTTTCTTTAATCACCTCAATGGCCTGTTCCCCGTTTCTGGCGCTTCCCACTACCTGAAACCCCATGGCGTTCCAGTCGAAGGTTTTGATGAGTCCTTCCAAAAGGATTGGCTCATCGTCTACAATTACCAATTTTAATAATTTCATAGGCATCTCCGCTTTCGTCACTTATGCTCCTATCATACCATATATAAGGAAAGCGTTCACAATAAATTAATCAATATCCTCATCTTTCTTTTATCATGATTTTGATGTAAGATGAGATAAGAAATGATGTGAGGTGATTAAAAATGGATAACAGTAAATTAACTATGCGTTATCGAGAGGCGGATCTGGATTGTGCACTGCTCCACTACCGTCTTCAAAGCCATGCTCCCTATGAAAAGGATTTGTTTCTTCCTACTCCGGAGGCCCTAGATGAGGTGTGGAAGGAATGGAAACGGCTTAAGGTGCAGGTAACGGAATTAGAAGCTCCGGATAAGGTCTTCGCTCTTGTCAAAAACCATCTGGAGGACTTTCTGGACTCTCTAAAGTTCTCTATAGAAGACATAGAAAAGCATCCGGAAGATATCCTTCTCGGCTTTCAATATCTTCTTCAGGAAGTGGTGCGCTGTGACTGCCGTTCAGATGAAACGCGCTGCGAACTTCTTGCCCACCGCCTGCAGCAGATCTATGAGAACGAGCCGCTCCTGCTGCAGTTGATACGGACAGGCTGTTCCGATGCGGAGCTGCCAGAACTGGCCCGTTCTTTCCGGCGGGCGGGCTTGAATATGCAAGGCGAAATCAAGAATTTACCAGAATATTTCCCGCAGCTTACGCAATCCCTTCAGGACGGCATAAAAACATCAATGGAGAGATTCTGCGGACAGCTCGAAAATATGGCTGATTCTCTCAGCACAGAGGTGATTTCCTCCGAGGAGCTTTTAAAAGATGACTTGAGCAAAACAGTGAAAATGGATTCCGAGGCGTATCGGAACCTTCTCAAGAATAAACTGGGTGTTTCACTGGACGAGCTTCTTAGCTGGCACAAATCCGAGATGGAGAAAACACGGGCAGAAGTGTTCAAACTGGCATCCGAACTGGATATCCCAGAAGAAGCGCCCAAGACAATGGAACAGGTGAGCGACATCCTTTTCCGCTATGCCGGGCCATGCGCTTCTGCCGAAGAAATGTTTTCCAAGGCCGCTCAGTATCTGAAGCGTACCCGGGCCATAGCCCATGAATATACTTGGCTTCCGGAAGATGAGACTTGTGTCTGTGTCCCCATCCCGGAATGCTACAAAGACTCCTATCCTTGGGGCGGATATGAAGGAGGCGACTTCACCCGGCGCCCATTCCGTGGCCAAATGTTCTTGAATCAATATAATTATCAAAATATTACAGACGGCTGGATCAAGATGAACACCATGCATGAGGCCTACCCCGGCCATCATGTGCAGTATGTGCGCGCCGCCACGGATACCATGCCCGAGACGGTGAAAATCGGCGCCAAAAACATTCCGATTGACGAGGGAACCTGTCTGCGCACCGAGCGGGCTTTTACATTTATGTTTGCAGAAGATCCATTTTTCCCTCTATTTATAGCGTTCCGCAGACATCATACTTCTGTGCGTATCTTTGTGGATTTAATGCTCTTCTACTTTGGCGCTACACTGGAAGAGGCCGTGCAGATTTATGAGAAAGAACTGGGATTTGACCGGGTGACGGCCCGGGCTCAGGTGCAGGCCCATCAGAATTCCCCCGGATATTTTACCTGCTACTATTATGGCATGAAAAAAATATGCGACTGGGAACAGAAATACGGCTACAGTAAGTGGGATTACACAGAGCTTCTATTCGCTGCTGGCCGCGTCAGCATGAAGAGTCTGGGAGAGCTTGTGAGCCTCGAACCGGCGGACAAGCAGCGTTATTTCAACGATTTCTGCAGTCTGCTCATGGATTCTGGTAAATAGCATCATTTTCGTGCAACTTCAGGTAGCAGACAGTTAGAAAAGGGAAACTGGAAAGTGGTGTATTTTCTGTTCTCATTTTACTATAATGAGTCTATCAATCGATAAGGAGATTATGAAATGAGCTTTGGACAAAATCTACAGTTTCTCAGAAAAATGCACAGAGGCATGACACAGGATGAACTGGCCGAGAAGATGGGCGTATCACGGCAGACAATCTCAAAATGGGAGATGGATTCTGCCTTTCCAGAGATGGAAAAAGCTATCGCACTCTGCGATGTCTTTTCCTGCTCCCTTGACGCACTGCTGCGTGAAAATATGAATTCAGACAATGAGGCTTACACAGACATACGGATAGAAAAAGTCCCTTCATTCCGGTACGTGATGTATGCGGTAATCAGCGGGGCACCTGAGGAAGACGCCACAAACCATATCAAGGCTTGGGCTGCGTCGTGCGGTTTGGAACAGGCGGAAATCATCGGCTGGGATTTTCCGGCCGTATCGCAGGAACAAATCAACGTATACCATATGCACGGGTATACGGCCGCATGCATTGTACCGGAACATTTTGTTTCCGACTGCCGCCAGATGGAAATCCTGTCGCAGGGCGAGCATCCGTACGCTGTCCTTACAATCAAGAATCCTTTTTCAGCGCCTTTTGCCTTGATACCTAACGCCTATAAGACACTTTTACGTTATATGGAGGTCAACGGCTTTGAGCACAAGTTGTCTAAGGAAGTTCTGCCCTGTTGGGAAAAATGCTATGAAAAAGACGGAGATTCTTTTATGGACATTTACATCGCAATAAAAAGCTCCAAATAAACATTTGATCGCATCTCTACTTATACAAAAAGCTCCGGCTACACGATGAAGAGTAGTCCGGAGCTTTTTCTTTTCTATCATTTTTTGTCTCTATAATTCACTATTATGAAGTGGGAAGTGGCATGCGACCATTCTTCCTTCCACCATTCTTGGCAGGGGTTCTTCCTTCCCACAGATCTCTTTTGCATAAGGGCACCTAGTATGAAAACGGCATCCCTCCGGCAGGTTCATGGGACTTGGAGCTTCCCCCGAAAGTATCTCCTTATCCTCCTTCCGTTGCAGCGGATCTGGCTTCGGCGTGGATGATAATAAGAAATATGTATATGGATGCTTGGGATTACTATAAATATCTTCTGTATTCCCAATCTCACATATTTTCCCTAAAAACATGACGCACACTCTGTTCGAGATATATCTTACAACCGCAAGGTCATGCGAGATGAAGAGATACGTAAGATTAAATTCCTGCTGTAAGTCATGCAAGAGATTTAATGTCTGTGCCTGAATACTAACATCCAAAGCCGAAACCGGTTCATCGCATACAATAAGCTGGGGATTCAGTGCCAATGCCCTTGCGATTCCGATTCTCTGTCTTTGGCCGCCCGAAAACTGATGTGGATATTTCTCCAAATCCTCCTGATGGATTCCTACCTTTTCTACCAGCTCTTTGATATAGTCTTCCTGCTCTTTCTTCGTCTGAAACACTTTAAAAGCCTTGAGCGGTTCCCCGATAATTCTCTTCACAGAAAAACGTGGGTCAATCGAAGAATATGGATCCTGAAATACAATCTGCATTTCTTTGCGCATCTGCTGCATTCCCTTGCTGTTCAGCGCAGTAATATTCTTTCCGTCAAAGATCACTTCCCCCGATGTGGGCTCGATCAGACGCAGCAGCAGTCTTCCAAGCGTCGATTTGCCGCAGCCGGACTCTCCCACAAGAGCCAGCGTTTCCCCTTTATATATGTCGAGGTCTACGCCGCCGACTGCCTTTACATATCCATTTTTAACTTTAAATGTTTTTGTCAAATTCTTCGCGCTTACAAGTACCTGATTTTCTTCCATCTACTCCACCGCCTTTCCCTTTTCTTCCATACGAAAACAACGGACTGTATGGCCGTTTCCGATATCGTACAACGGCGGCATTTCATTTTTACATCTCTCCACCGCATATTTACAGCGGTCACATAATCTGCAGCCCTTTGGAAGCTTATCAAGCTTCGGCACGATTCCGGGAATGCTCTTCAGTCTTTCCTTGCTGTTCACAGTAGGCAGTGAGCCCATAAGCCCTTCTGTATAGGGGTGGCACGGATTTTTGAAAATTTCATATACATCTGTATGTTCGACCACCTGCCCGGCATACATGACATAAACGGTATCACAGATTTCAGCAACCACGCCTAAATTATGAGTAATCATCATAATGGATGTATTCTTTTCGTCACGAAGCTTACGCATAAGATGTAAAATCTGGGCTTCTACGGTAACGTCCAGCGCGGTAGTCGGTTCATCGGCAATCAAAAGTTCCGGCTCACAGACCATGGCCATCGCAATCATGACACGCTGCCTGAGACCGCCTGAAAGTTCATGCGGATAGGCGTTATAACGTCTTTCCGCCTCGGGAATCCCCACACTTTTGAACATTTCTATTACCATTTTTTTCGCTTCTTCTTTGGAGACGTTTCGATGGAGAATGATTGCTTCCCGCACCTGCTTTCCTACAGTAACTACCGGATTTAGGCTTGTCATCGGCTCCTGAAAAATAATGGACATTCTATCGCCCGTAATCTTACGCATTTCTTTTTGGGAAAGTTTTGTCAGCTCTGTTCCGTTTAATTGTATACTTCCCGAAGCAATTTTAACATTTTTAGGAAGTAAGCCCATAACCGACATTGCCGTCATACTTTTTCCGCAGCCAGATTCCCCCACAATTCCAACCGTAGAATGAGGAGGGACACAAATATCCACGCCGTCTACCGGAACCAATTCTCCATTCCTAACTTTAATAACTGTTTTAAGCTTACTTATTTTCAAGAGCTCGTTATTTGTATTTGACATAACATTCTCCTTGTCTATCCTCTATAAACTACATTGCCTTCTACAATCGTATATTTTACTCCTGCCGCCACATCCAGCGCGGGCATGCCATTAAACAAGACAATATCTCCGTCTTTCCCTACCTTGATAGAGCCTACACGGTCATCCACGTGCAACGTTTTTGCCGGGTTAATCGTAATCATTTTCAGCGCGCTCTCATGGGACAGGCCTCGGCGTACCGCTTCTCCCGCTTGAATATATATCAACTCAGGCATCGTAATCGGTGAATCTGTCATGATTGATACATGGACACCTGCATCCTCCAGCATTTTCACCTCTGCAATATTCGCGTGTGTGAGTTCTCCGTAACCGGTCGGTACTCCTACCGGGCCGTAATTGATGGCCCCGCCGCCTTCCTTTAACTCGGGAAGAAAGAATTCTGCCCCCCACGCATGCTCAATGGTGTATTCACAATCGAATTCCTTTGCCAGTTCAATCGCCGTCATCATGTCAAACTGCTCACAATGTATTTTCAGCGGTATCTGACGGCTCAGCGCGAGGGAAATCGCTTCCAGCTTCGCGTCATAGTCAGGCATTTTTGTGATATCTCCTTGAGCGGCCTCTTTCTTAGCCATATAGTCCTTTGCCTTATGAAAGGCGTCCCGCATAACTTTTATAACGCCCATCCGCGTCATCGGCATCTGGTTTTTCTTTCCATACACACCGATTGGGTTCATTCCGAAGGCCAGCTTTAACGCTGACGGATTTTTTATCACAAGCTCATGTATGTCATCTTTCCCGGCTGTTTTGGCGATAAAGGCAAGGCCGCAAATTGGGTTCCCGCTTCCCGGCGTAATGCACATGGTGGTCACACCGCCTTTGCACGCATCCATGAAGCATTTGTCATGAACATTACATCCATCGATAGCACGTACATCGGCCGTTACTGGGTCTGTCATCTCATTAAAATCACACTCATCATAATTTAACATATGGAATCCGCCCAAATGAGAATGCGCATCCACAAAACCCGGGAGTGCGACAAGGCCGTCCGCGTCAATCACTTCATCGGCGCAGATGTCCAGCCCGCTTCCTATCTGTGCGATTTTTCCCTCTTCCATATAAATGTCACCTTTAAAAGGTGCATTTCCTTCCATATCATAAATCAACGCATCTTTTATAAGCATACTCATTATTCCGCCCTCCAGATTTTCCCTGCAGTGATACATACTTGAATATGTGCATCATATGTTTTTAACGGATGCCCAACCCAAATGGAAATGTCTGCATATTTTCCAACTTCTATTGAGCCGATTTTGTCTGCCACACCTAAGATGTCCGCAGTATTTATTGTAATCATGTCCAGCGCCTGCTCCGCGTCCAGCCCATTTCTCACGGCCTTCTCCGCACTCCATAAAAGGCCTTCATAACCTGAGCTATTATTGGAAAAGGCGGTCGGTACTTTCTTGGACATCTCAACGAGCGCCGGAATATCGGAATCATAATAAGTCACAAAGCTTCCGTCGATTAAATCGCCTAATATCACAGACGCCCCTGCTTCCTGTATCTTATCCTGCACGGCATCCGCCTGATAAGCGCCCATTAAGATTAACTTGAATCCAAATTCCTTCTGAATCTCAAGTATCGTTTCTATATCAAATCGTTCTCTCACATTGCAAAGCAGGGCCAGTTCTCCGCTCAGCACCCTGCACAAGACGTCTCTTCCCGGCTCATACGCAGTATCGTCCGCTTTTTTCAATGCTGCTTTTTTCAGCTCGCTTCTTAACATCGAAGCCATTCCCATCCTCGTCATGGGCCTTATGTCCCGCGCCATGAACGTTCTTTTCACACTGGGAACAAAGTTCACTTTCAATGCCACATCTTCTGAGACAGCCATCTCCTCTGCTGTTCTTCCGCTCGTATGATAGACCCCTGTTTGTCCTGCTATGAGCGCTGATTCATTTGGCACCGCGCCAAATGCCGTAATCCCGTGTCTTTCGTATCCTTGTATTTTTACCTCCACCGGATCCAGCGAATACCGTACATGTAGATCGGGATTGACTGGGGTAGATTTTTCGTCCGAATCGGTATGTGCCAAATCCGCATAATTATAAATTCCTACACTTGTTGTAGGGAGAATAAATCCGGGAAAGACTTCACATCCCGACGCGTCAATAAGCTCCCCGTCAGCCGTGAGGTTCTCTCCAACTTCAACAATTTTATCTCCATCAATCAAAATATCAACTTGTTTTGTCTCTCCTTTTGGAAAATGAACCGTCCCATGTTTCACTAAAATCAAAGCTCTTCCTCCTAACTCATACTTTTGTATAACATAGGAGGCAAAGTTTCCTATGCTATAAGTAAACAAGGGGACTGAATCCCCTTGTTTCAATATTATTTAAGTTTCACCTTATATAAATAGAGATTAAATGTAGCTGACCAAATATCCTCAATGCCATCCAGATCAGCATTGTAAACATTCGTCATTGTATCTTCATAAATCGGAACCATATTCGCAAAATCATAGGTAAGTTTCAAAGCCTCTTCACAGAGCACTCCACGTTTCTCATCATCCCATTCATTCGCCGCGTCAGCCAAGAGTGCGTCGAATTCTGGAGTGTTGTATAAAATCTTTCCGTAATAGCCATTTCCTGCATGGAATCCCATCTGTTCTTCCAAGGAAGCGTAATCGCATCCCCAGCTTGCAATGGTGATGTCACAACTTCCATCTGCGAACGCTGCCCAAAACGCGTTGGAATCCAGCTGGTTGATTTCTGTCTTCACTCCAATTGCTTTCAAATCCTCCTGAACGGACTGGGCAATATTAGCCAAATCTGAAGTAATAGTCAGTTTCAATGTTTTTCCATCGTAATCTGATTTTGCCAAATACTCTTTCGCAAGTTCCACGTCATAGCCGCCAATATCCATGAAGTTTGCATGTTCGCCCATCATACGTTCAGAGTACATATTCTTTGCCGGCTTTGAACCTTCCGGTGCGTTGTCAAATGTAATGGCGTTTTCACGGTTCACAGCATGGAAGATTGCCTTTCTAAGGTTCTGGTCATTCATAAGATTGGGCCCCTCTAAGAATACCGATTTCACACCCCAGCCTGAAGAACTGATCACATTGAACTTAGGATTGTCTTTTATAATTTCCACCTGATCCTGCGGCATCGTCAGTACCATATCGATTTCACCGTTCTGAAGCGCTACAACTGCAGTTGAAGGGTCTAACGGTGTTCTAAACACAAGGTTCTTAAAGTATGGTTCCCCACGGAAATAATCTTCATTTGCTTCCATATAGATATATCCGTCAGCGCCGATTTCTTTGAATTTATAACATCCAGAGCCGACCGGATTTTTTGCAAATCCTTCCGGATCCTTCTCGTAAGCTGTAGGTGAAACGATATACAAATATTCTGATAAGAATTCAAGAAGCTTTGTATGAGAAGCTACTTTATCAATTCTGACTGTATACTCATCGATTACTTCTGCTTCACCGATATAAGCCTGTACCCATGAAGACAATTCAAAGCTTCTGATTTTGTCTACACAAAATTTAACTGCTTCCGCATTAAAATGTGTTCCATCTGTAAAATCAACATCGTCACGTAAGTGGAAAATGTATCCTTTTCCATCATCTGTAGGTTCAAAGCTTTCCGCAAGTCCCGGTCCCATACTTCCATCTTCTTGGAATTCAATCAGAACATCAAAAAGCTGATGCCACTCAAGCTTGTAGTTTAGCGCAGTATTTAAAGGGTCAAATGCCTCTACAACCTGTGTATCCAAAATAACAAGTGTATCCTTCTCCTTTTTCCCGCCTCCATCACCTGATGATTTGTCAGAATTGTTTTTGGAACATCCCGCAAATGCGCTTACTGCCATGGCCAACACTAACATTAACGCCAACATTCTTTTCTTTCTCATTTTTCTCCTCCTTTATGGAATATAAAATTTAATATATGAAAACGCTTCTTCTGCGTCCATAATCCTCTGTTACCCACGCCTTTTTGGGTCAAACGCATCTGCCAGCCCGTCTCCTAAAAGATTAAAGCAAAGCGCTGTAATAATGATTGCCAACCCCGGAAATACTACCAGATGTGGCGCAAGCCGCATATATGGCATTGCTTCCGACAACATATATCCCCATTCCGGATTCGGAGGCTGGATTCCCATACCAATAAAGCTGAGTCCTGCCGCCGATAGAATAAGTCCTGCCACGTTCATGGTCGCATTTACAATAATCGGCCCCATCGCATTTGGCAGCACGTGCCTAAATATAATTGACACATGGCTGGTCCCGCAGCTTCTCGCCGCTTCAATATAGTCCTGCCTCACTACTGTGAGTACGATGGAGCGTATCATTCTTGTAAAACTCGGGACACTCGCAATTACCATCGCAATCGTCATACTTCTCAATCCTGAGCCAAACGCCGATACAAGTGACAGCGCAAGCAGCATAAATGGAATACACATGAACGTATCCATGATACGGCAAATGACAGAGTCTATCTTCCCGCCAAAATACGCTGCCGTAGCGCCAAATACACAGCCGCCGAACAGCGCCAAGGCTGTACACACGATACCGAATATCATAGAATATCTGGCGCCGTGTACTACCCTTGCAAAAAGGTCTCTGCCCAAATTATCGGTTCCAAACCAATGTGCCGCTGATGGCATCTCCATTCTGGCCATTACGTTCTGGGCAATCGCCTTCGATTCAAAATCCACGATCACGTCTGCAAATATAGCGACAAATATAATAATCGACAGCATAATCAACGCAAACATCGACATCTTATTTTTACAAAATCTTTCCCAAATCAACTGCCCCTGCGATGGGTTTGTATTTTTTACAAGCTTCTTATTTCTGAACAAATTAAACATAGTCGCACCCTCTTACTCATACATGTCTTTTACACGAGGATCAATGAACGCATATATCAAATCAACCGCAAGCATAATTAAAATAAATATCGTCGATAAGAATATAATGCCTCCCATTACAATCGGAATGTCTTTCGTCTTAATTGCATTTACAATTGCTGATCCAAACCCCGGGAGTCCAAATACCATTTCTGTAATCAATGCGCCTCCCAAAAGAGATGCAAAACTCATTCCCAGCTGCGTAACAACCGGCATCATCGCATTTTTTAAAGCATGCAGAAACATGACACGAGAGGTTGTCGCTCCCTTTGACTTTGCTGTCCTGATATAATCCTGATTAATCGCGTCTATCATTGTAGATCTTGTCAGCCTCGAAAGGTAGGCAGCCGACGGCAGCACTAGTGTGATGACCGGCATAATATAATGTTTCCACGTACCGATGCCACTGGAAGGCAGCCAGCCCAGTACCAGCGAAAATGCCAGCATAAACATAAGGCCCAGCCAGAAGGACGGGACACTTGCGAAAAACAATGCCACCGTTGTCAATGTACTGTCCAAAAATGAATTGGGCTTAAGGGCCGAAATAATTCCCATAGGGATTCCCAGCAATGCGGAAATCGCGACAGCCAGCAGAGCAAGCTTTAACGTCGTCGGGAATTTAGGGGCGAGGATGTCAACCACCGGCTGCTGGCTCACGTATGAAGTGCCAAAATCCCCCTGCACCGCATGTACAACATAATCAACGTATCTTACAACGACCGGCCTGTTGTATCCCAGCGCCTCGTCCAGATTATTTACCTGCTCTTCAGTCGCCGTTACGCCCAGAATAACTCGTCCCGGTGTTCCCGGTGTAAAATCCAGAATAAAAAATATCGCAAAGATAATAATTAAAACCGTCGGAATGATTGATAATACTCTTTTTAGTATGTATTTACTCATTATCTTCATCTCCTAACCCAAGTTCTATATCGATAAACGTTCTCATCTCTGCTATCGTCCGGTGGAAATACTCTCCCATTCCCCGGTCATGGCTTCCATAGGGAAGTACCCGCAGAAGCACCGGCCGTTTGCCTTGAAGTTCCTGCATTTTTGCCGTAAACTTCTTAGCGTGGTAAGCCGGAACATTATTATCCATTGCGCCAGCCTGAATATAAATTCCCGGATAGGACATGTTTTCTTTTATATTATGGTAGGGTGAATATGATTTCATATATTCAAACATATCGTCCTCCCGTGGATCTCCATACTCGGTAATATACATAGAACCACGGTCGTCATATACAAATCCCAGCAGGTCCGTCTGAGGTACAGACGCGATTACGCATCCAAACAAATCTGGTCTTCTCGTAATGAGTGCAGTCATCAACAGCCCTCCATTCGACAGACCACATACTGCAATTTTCGACACATTAGTCCAGCCGTCATTTATCACTCCTTCTACAATACTGCAGAAATCGTCAAATACATTCTTTTTGTTTTCTTTCCACCCGCTTCTGTGCCAGTCTTCCCCAAATTCTCCGCCGCCGCGTATAATACAATGCACATAGATTCCACCCGATTCAATCCAATTGGCGATGGTCATCCCACACGCTTGGGCACTCACATAATTTGTGGCATTATATCCGCCATATCCATAAAACAGCGTCTTATTATTTCCATCTTTTTGCACATTGTTCTTGCGAATAATATATGCCGGCAGGCGCGTTCCATCGTAAGAAGTATAATACACAAGTTCCTCTATTACATCTTCACAGGCCGCGCTGCTTTCGTAAACCGTACTTGCTGTATAACTTTCCAGATTCAATTCCATTACATTCGCCGGAACGGAAAAGCTTTCATAAGAGAACAGTGGCCGCTCAGAGTGAAACTCCTGCTCCGCAATCTCAATTTTGCCATATACACATGGTAACGTAATCTCGTGTCTTTCACCTTTCTGGTCGTACACACAAAGGCTCTGGGAACCGGCCTTTTCATAAATGCAAATCACTTTTCCATGATTTATGCCCGCCTGCGATATTTTTTCATCCGTTTCCTCTATATATGTTGTCTTTGTGTGAAATTCCTTCCCCTTCTCGACCGCCACAATTTTTCCAAGCACCGCGTCTTCATCCGTCATGAAAAAATGGCGCGTCTCATCGGAGCCTATGTATATACGGGCATTGCCGTCATATGGAACCTCGATGATCTGTTGCCCTTCTTCGTAAATGACCATGTCACCCGCATGATAGTCCACCGCAAAATTGACAGCCACACCACCCTCGTCCATCGGGTAGACCATGCCGTAAGCCGCATGCCCTTGGTGCGTATACAATACGGCCTCTTCTTTTGCAGCCACACAATATCTGCGCAGCGTATTCTCGATCGTACCGTCTTCGCGGTGCTCCGCCTTAGAATAATAGACATATTCACCGGATGAAGACCAGCCCACCGAAAATGTATCTTTTAGCTCAGCCAAGACTTCCCTGCTGCAAATATCGTAGACCAATCCACTGGTTCTTTCCGCTTTATCTCTAAGAACGTGTAAAATACACAAATTATTGTGCGCCGGATTCGGAGAAATACCGTGAACATGAACCCCTTCCATGAAGTCGGAATCTGTGATTACTTCTTTTACAGTAAAGTCCTCATTCAGCAAAACACTCTTCGATATCCCGTCATCGTATACTCCTAATGCCGTTATTCCGCCAGCTGTTCTGACAGTCTCATGATACATCAAATTCCGGGCCATCTCTTGCTGTTCGCTCAAATATTTTTCGAAACGAGTCTTGTAATTCTTAAAATACTCATCGGTAAACTCATTCTGCCGCTCCGTGAATGAGATGGTATCTTGAGCCGAAGCATCACGCATCCATTCATATTCATCCAGCACACTGTGTTTGCCATATTTCACTTCCTGCGTCTTACGCTCTGCAGCGGGATAATTATACATGGTCATCCTCTCCTTCTATGAATTTTTTTACAAATTCTGAAACACTAATATAATGGAGTTTTAAATTATTTGTGATAATATCTATATCTCTGGTCTTCACACATTCTAGCAGTTCCTTATGATTTCTCCCAATCCTTCCCCAGCAGAGCAGGCCTATCGAATCCAATGTGGAATACACCGCGATATTAGTGCCATCCAGTATGTGCCACAATTTCATCAGATACGGAAGATTAGGTTCCTGTACAAGTAATGCATGAATAGCTTGGTCCTCCTCGATTACCTTACCCAGATTTTTCTGCCTATCATATTCATCGATTCTTGCAACGTGTTTCTCCATCTCTTCAATCGTATCGTCCGAATACTTACCTTCACACACATTCACAGCCAAAATTTCCAAGTCAGCCCTTAACAGACTCATTTCATACATTTCTTTCACCGTGAGCTTAGTGACTGTGCAGCCCTTATTAGGCTCATATAATACAAGACCTTCCTGCTCAATCTGTCTGAGCGCTTCTCTCACCGGCCCCCTGCTGATTCCCAATTCTTCTGCCAATTCAAATTCATTGATTTTTTGCCCGGGTTTAATTTCTCCATTCACAATTCGAGACTTGATAAAGCCGTTTACTTGTTCTCGCAAAGTTACAATACGATACTTTGATTTCATTTTATCTCAGCTCTCCTTTTTATAAGCACTATTTTACTTTAACGTGTCAAAACTGTCAACAGTTAAATGTCGAATAATGCTATTTTAAGAAATTATATGTCAGAATTAGTCTTACACCAAAAAATCATGAAACATCATTTTATTAATTGAAAACAAAAAGCCAGACCATTTCCCGTTTGTTTGGGAATATAGTCTGGCAAATATTCGAAAATTTTATATGAAATAATTAATGTGGCGGTCTAGCGCAGGATTATTTTTCTCACCTACGAATTCTCTTCATCACTAAACTCTATCGTATATCTACATTTTGGATAATTAGAACATCCATAGAATTGTTTGCCGGCATTCTTGCCCTTCTTCGCTGTCCGAAGAACCAAAACCGCTCCGCACTTAGGACAAATCTTTTGTACCTCTGTCCCTTCATCCGCCGGTACTTCTTTTTTCTCCTTTTTCTTGTATTTTTCCTGTATTTTACTCACATGGGCCAGCTTCACAGCCTCATCAATTTTGGTCAAAGCCTCTAACTTTCCATATACCTCATTTAACTTCTGCTCATCCAAGCAATCTTCATTGGATTCCCACACAGCTCTTACCGTGGCATAAATCCGGTCCCGCTTTATCACATGCACATCCGGATTATCTACCTGTATCTTTTTCAGCTCACAGCGCTCCGAAAACACAATTACAGAGAACAACGGTATTTCTCCACCCAAGAACTTATCCAGCCATTTTATATGAGTTTTATTTTGCAAAATCGGATTATAGAACTTATTCTTCATTTTATTCGGCAGGGATGCCGTCCAATACGGAGACTTCTCATCTCCAAATATCCATCCCGAATAATTCTTGCTCTCAATCACAAAAATGCCCTTCTGGGTTATGAATACAACATCTATCTCCGAGGTTTCTCCATTTTCCTTTGGCACATAGAGATTACGAAGAACTTTCCCTTTTCTTCCAAACAGCTTGACCAAATTCAACTCCCGTTCCGTCAGCTTTTCCCCTCTGCGCCCCACCCAGTTACTGTCAAATATATTATCTAATATAATGTCAATAAGTCCTTTTGACATGTTTGTCCCCCTGCTTCTCCTGCCTTCTAGTTCATCATTATTTCTGACTACGTGAATTGAATTTTAACTCTTTAAGTAATTGATTGTGGTATGTTGTTGGCTGTATCACAGGCCTTCAGAATATCACTATCTCAAAAATTCACATCCTATTATACCTATATGCGTCATCATAATTACATTCTCTGGCTTTTTTATCAATTGACAGGCGCATTTGGCACTTTATGAAAATGGGCAGCATTTTATTTATATATCCTTTAAAGTACAAATATTTGTGAATGACACACTGACTCACACTATATAAATAGGCAATACTACATATACTGACACAATCGTCATATAGATACTGGTTTTTGAAAATATGGAATTTCCCCAATAATCTGTTCATTCTTTTTATAACACAACTTTCAAAAGGATAGCTCTTATATCCGGCCTCCATTTCTTCTGGAAATTCTTTGCGTGCCTTTAAAATAATACCTTCACAATATTCATATAAAAATATACGATTAAGTTCAACTGCATTAGCTAGATATCTGGCTCTGCTACGCTCCCTTGCCCTTTGTTTCCTTGCTTCACATCTTCTTTCTACTAACTTTATTCCAAACATAAGAATTGCAAAATCGCCCCGCTTTATTTCATTTAAATCCTTTGCCTTCTCCACATAGCTTTATTTTAATCTGCTCACTGGATTCATTGATGAAAAATTGGATTCTAGAGTTTCCTATTTTATCCCGCAGTTTTCTATTTATAGTAATTACCCCATCTTTCAATATATTGACACCGTACTCTCCATAACGTAATTCTAATTTTATACAACAAATGAATATCTGCTAAATATTTCGACATGAATTCAACTTCTTTTACAAATTACAGCACTACTATAGTATATCATACACTACAAAATAAGCACAGGTAATTCACCGATTAGTCCTAAGTGTAAATCAAGATATGGAAACCTCTTTCCAAAAAACCTATAACGTAAACAGAGCATTTTCATAATCTTTAACATAGTATCTGATATTCTTCCTGCCTTTTTGAATAATTGTATGTCCTTCTGCTTCCAGCTTCTCTTTCTGTGCCTCAATGCCGCCGGGATATTTTTCGTTTAATTCCCCATTTGCCTTTAATGTGCGCCAATAAGGAGTTTCATCTTCAGAACGCTGATAACTCGCCCACGCAGCAATCGAAACAAAGATTCCTGCCGTAATCGGCTCTGTAAAATCGGCCCCGTTTACATTTGCAAAATATTCTCTTATAGCACCTACAGTAAGTAGTTTCCCATATGGTACAAGCCGCATAACCTTATCGTAAGCAATCGGCGGTGCAAAATACATTTTGTCTCCACCATACTTTTCTATACTTTTTTCATCCGTAATCGTCTGAAATTTCGGCATATCCTTACTATCGTGCAGCATTGCATTAAAATCTTTTTTATCTTCATTTGCCATTGTCAGCACCTCCTGTACTCAAGTATAAGTCAAAGGAAAAACCTATGCAATGAGACGGTTTGAAAAACTTTTTTAAATTTCAACTTTATGATTTATAACAGAAAATTTATCACTTCTGTATCTTTTCGTATCATCGTCCGAGTCTTGTTGCCACAGATAAGGCAACGTACCGTACCTTTTTCATCAAAGCACCAGTAAATGTCCTAATTTTAGGAATTCCCCAAAGATAAACTGTTCTTTATATCTTTCACTACATTTTTGCTTCATTTCATCTTGGCAGTTTCTAAACATATCTGCTATACTATTTGCAGATACCTAGACAATAAGTTATCCCAAGTTCGATACCACACAAATTGGGGCGAAAGTCCCTCAAAGAAATTAAACGGCGAACTGATTGAATCCTTTCAAAACAAATAAAAAAATATGCGAAATAGGTGATTGTATGTGGCAAATCATTTCAAATATATCTTCGATCGTTACTTGCATACTGTTTCTTCTTTATGTTATTGGACACATTTGGAAAGTATTTGTAACTAAAAACACAAGGTATGAAAAATTCAAAATAATACCTTATAACTCGGATTTCAATATAGACGACAATGATAATGTAGTCATTATTGATGAGATTGGTGAAGAATTTTCCATATCCTCAACTTATGGAATCAGAAATATCAAAATATATAAAGTGAATTATGAGCTTGGTGATAACGGTTCAACTTCTTTAATTTCCAAGGAACTCAAATCCACTTATAAAGACTTAAATATCAATGATACCTTTTATGTTAGGTGCGATTTAGGTGAATGTTTTCCAACAACGCAAATAGCAATCGAAAGAATGGATTACACCAAAGTGACTTTTGAATTATCCTCCAGTGGGAAAACTGGAAACATACTTGTCAGCAATTACACATTCAAAATGACAATACGCAGCTTAATTTACTATCTATGTGTTTAATAAAACCATTTCAAAACCAATAAAACGTCCTTAGCCGTGTTTCCCACAGTTAAGGACGTTCTAATATGGATTGGTATATCTAAATGCAATTTCTTATCATTCTGTTGTCCACAGGTTACTGGATTTCTTTAATATTTCAAATTATTCAAACTCCCTGATTCATTAACTTATTTGCTAATTATACGGTGTTTTTTCAAGACTTTTCGTGCCTGTTTTATCCAAATTATAGCTTATATATCGCTTCGGGAGAAACAGGTATCATACGGGTATCTCAGAGTATCATGCCTTGAATGCTTAATTTAACATGGCTCTAGCGCCATGTGTGACAATTACCAATAATCGATTGCCTTTATTAATCATAGTAAAGAATCATAATCTTTTATATTTATCTTCCAATTTAAACAAAAAGTAAAAGTTATTATTTTTTACACATCCTTTTGAATTTCCTTTTCCGATATTAGACATTATATTAGATAAAGTAGGAATCCCTCCCATAACTCCTAAAACCGTAGCATAATCAAACGGTAATATTCCAGAAAACAAGCCAATCCCCACGCCTAGACCCGTTAGTATGACATCTCTACCAGCTGCTTTCAATAAGCTACTTCTGTTCGAACTAATTGTTCTTTCTATCGAATGCAAGTCTGGTTCAATTATATCTCTTTGAATTTCAGTAATTGCTTTCCTATCTAACTTTTTGTAATCTTTCAATATTCTATTCAAACTGTCACGATAATTTACAAATGATTGCCCATCTTTTAAACGTAATTCTACAATGTCTTCAACTCTAACATCACTTATTAAAGGAACTCTATGAAACAAATCATCCGAAATCAAATTCGCTCTATCAATCAAATCCCCGCTAATGTTTTTATTCTTAATAAATTCAATAATTTCAGCATCAAATACTCTATTGGTTATGTAAGAACTATCCAAGAATATGGTGTTTATTTGTGCTTGAAATAGGTCGTTCATCGCCGGATTAATTAAGTCTTCTATAATACCAAATTTCTTCATCATTTTAGAAGTTAACTTCACACTTGCTTTATCTAACAATAATTCACTAATACGTTGTGGTTCTTTAACAAAAAGAATATCTGTTTGTTTATGGTAACCATATTTTTCAGCACCTTGGATTGCTAAATAGGCAACACCATCTTCATCTCTTTGTAAAGTACATTGGATATTCTTATAGCAATCATCATAAATGAAAGATTGTATTTCTTCTAAACTATTTTTAATATCATCTTCTTTTTTTACTATTTTCTTCAAACACTCTTGACACAAACAAATATAAGATGAAAAAAAGCCAACAATACCATTTAGTACAAGAGGCTTTATATATAACAATATAATAATATCAGTGGCTAAACTAACCCTGTCTATATCCTTATCACTTTCTAATCTCTCATAATGAGCATCTATTGGAGATTGTATAAGTACTTTATCTGCATATAAAGAAGAAAATCTCAATAGGTTGTCTAAGTTATTAAGACGACATTCTAAGGCACTACATGGATATGCCGCACCTCCAAGTGTTGAATTTGCATAAAAATTAAAGTAAGAAGGGTTTTCAAAATAATCCATTTTGATTTCCAGAAATAACTTTTCCACAAAGGCTTCCACTTGTTCATTAGTCCACTCATTAATTATTTGATTAAAAATATCATCAATATCTAATGCTGTGAATCCGTCAAGATATTCATATAACTGTGAATATAACATAGTTTTCTCCATAATTTATTCCTTTTTCAGTTAGTCTTTAAAAAATTCGCTGTACTCCACGTCAAACAATACTTGTAATGCTTTCAAGTCACTGGCCTTGATATTCCTTCTCCCAGCTTCAATATTTGCTAATGTACTTCGTGACATCATGCTGCCAATCAGTTGTAATTGCTCCACCACTTCTATTTGTGTCATATTCTTTGACATTCGCACGGTCTGAATGTTTCTTCCTAGTGGAATGTCCTGTAATATCCACTGCATACTATACCTCCAACCTTGTGACTAATTAGTAACTTGGTTTGAGTATAGTCAATAAATTTCATAATCATGCCACCAAATAGAAACAATCATATGCCCCGTATGCTCTGCAAGCTGGCTTAATTTCTTTGTTATATCTCTTGCTTCATTCGCCCGGTTCATGTCTACACCGCCTAAGTAGGCTTGAATTGGGTCTAAAATAAGCAGCCTTGCTCCAGTAGCATTGATAGCTTTATCCAGCCGGTCATCATCCATAGTTAAAGACTTTTCCCGGGTCATCAATGACAAGAACCCGGCTGCAATCTGCCTTTGCTTCCTCAAGCCGTGGCTTAAGTGTATCAGATAAGCCATCCTCTACTGTTTGATAAATGATAGATAATGGAACGCCTGTTGTGTTCTCCTGTCCGAACCGTTCTCCTTCACAGATTCGTGCTGCCAGATTTAAAGCGAATGTAGTTTTCCCTTCACCCGGATTCCCCTGCACTATTGTTATTTTTCCAAAAGGAATGTAATGTATGGATACCAGAGCCACTCTATCTGCTGACTCTGTATCATATTCATACTGATAAGTTTTACTTCCTGTTGCTCCTGCAACTGTTCCATTTCCTGCTCCTTCCTGTGCGATTCTCGTTGAAATTCGCTGGTGCCTTTGGTACACTATATTTGCGAGATATGGTACAAAGTCTTCAGCTTTTGTTATCACAAAAATGCTCCGGTTTAATCTTTCTGGGTATTTTCTTTGCCCTGCCAAAGATATTTCGCCCCGTCTAGCATTCATATAACTGCTTTTAATAAATCAAGATAACTTTCTTTCGTTTCCTCTAATTCCTGTGCAGTAAATTCCGCCTTATTATTCGTAAAAACTTCTGCTAATTCAGTCAAATGCTTTTCCATATCCTGTAGCTTCTCAACTATTTGATATACTGTTTCTTTTTTACCTGCCACACAAACCCTGTTGCAAATGCAGGAGCAGATAAAATAGTCTTTCTTTTTCATACCGCTGGTAAATATCTCGTCTTCTATTTCCTGTCGCTCTCTAGGCGAAATATGGAAACTGATAGTAGGATATTTATGTGTTCCACTCATTTTTCTGTTCTCTCCTTAAATTCTTTCGTTAAGTTTCATAGCCATTTGACTTTGCTCGATTGGAAACATATGTGCTATCGGTAAGTTATATCAACACTTTCATGGCCTACCCGGTTCCCGATTAATACCGCTGAAAAGCCCATACTGATAAGTAATGATACATAGGAATGACGTAAATCATGTACTCTTATCCTTTTTACTCCTGTCAGACTGGCTCCACGGCTCATTTCATGGTGTAGAAAACTTTTGGTAATATGAAATATTCTGTCTGTGGGGAAGACACCGTATAATTTGCTGATATAATCTTGTAATTCCTCACATAAAAAATCCGGCATACTAATCATCCGTTTACTTTTAGGTGTATTGAAATCGCTTATAATGTTCTTACCTTGTAAGCGCTGATAGGATTTTGTAATTTCGAAAGCGTCGTTTTGAAAATCAATATCTTACGGCGTCAGGACCAGCAATTCTCCTAATCTTAAACCTAACCAGTACATTATCTGAAACGCATAATAAGAATAAGTTTTCTCTTTGACAGCTTCAGCAAACTTTAAATATTCTTCTTTCGTCTAGAATAGCATTTCTTCTGCCTTATCTTTACCCAGCGACCGGCTCTGATCACCGCATTACTTTTTAGTTCATAAAACCGTACCCTATGTTGAATAGTACGCTTGACTCTGATTGCCGCATTTTTAAATATGTTGGTGCATAGGGCTTCTCCTTTTCATCACAATAAGAAATCTTCTTATTCTGTCACTAAATAATGTCTTTCGGCTTAATATCCCGCATTTTCTTATCTTTAAAACAGGGAAGTAATTTAGAACGAACGATAGTTCCTTCATGATCCATGTATTGTATTTTAACTTCGGCTACATATCTCTGGTATAAGCAGTCACAAATTCAGAAAATGTCATATCTAAATCGAAACCTTCTTTCATCAGAAAATGCTGCTCCCACGCCCCGCCTCACGCCTTGTTTTAAAGCCCCTCTTAACCTTCCTGCAATTCTTACCAGTCTAGTCATTATAATGGAACGACACGAATCACGTTCCCCGCTTCTCGCATTAATAGACTGCCATGTTGCCACTTCCTTTCTTAATTCTCTTTTGTTATTCCATAAAACTTTTCTTCGTAATACTTCCGACTTACCCTTCCTGCGATAGTAAGAAAACCTTTTGCTTCTAGTTCTTCATTCATCGGTCGTACCAGTTTGTAGGCAAATGGTTTTGAAATGCCTAATTCTTCTGCAATTTCTCTGGCTGTTACAAATAAAGTGTTGTTCAATAATGAATCTCCTTCCTTTTTGATTTGCGGCTTCCGTTTGTATCGCCTGTTGCCAGTATTTCAACTGACCTCAACAGCTCATGCGGCTATGGGATTGCCCCTTTTCGATATTCCCACCATTTACAGAAGTGTCTTTCTTCACTCGCCCTTACGAGGCCCTGATGGAAGTTTGTTGACAGATAATACAGCTCATTCACTTTTATTAACATTGTTGTTAATGTTGTATTTATATTATGCATTCGCTTATAAATTAATTCCAAGAATTTGTTTCGCAAAAATGTTAATATTTCTATTTACTATTTTCAGATTATCCATTATAATAGAGGAAAAGGTGGTGAATAGTAGATGACAGTAGGCGAAAAAATCAAATTTATCCGTAACTTCCGGGGCATAACACAAAAAGAGTTAGGTGTTGGAATAGGCTTTGATGAAAAAGGAGCTGATAACCGAATAGCCCAATATGAAACGAATTATCGAGTACCTAAGAAAAATACTTTGTTGCAGATAGCAAAAGTTTTAGACGTGAATCCGTTGAATTTGATTAGTGAGGTTTCTGGTTCAGCGGAAGATATTATGCAGACCTTCTTCTGGCTGGATGAAGATAATCCGGCTGCAATCAACCTTTTCCAGCTTGTAAGGAATCCGGGGAAGTGTAATGCTTCGGATGATACCGCTGTGTGTTATAATGACAGTGATGATTGGCCTGCTCATCCGCCTGTGGGATTGTGGTTCAAATATGGCATTGTAGATGATTTTATGCGGGAATGGTTGGTTAGGAAAAATGAGTTGAAAGCTGGGGAGATTACTAGAGAGGAATATTTGGAATGGAAATTGAACTGGCCGGAAACTTGTAACAAAAATATCACACCTCATAAACAGCAAAAATAGTCTAATATAAATAAGGAGATACTTATGATTAATTATATAAGCCACGATGATGGTATTAAAATATTAACTCAATTAATGTTAGAAGAACGTTTAATTCCTATTTTCGGAGCTGGATATACTAAAGACTCGCCGTCTTATAGTAAAACTGTGCCGGATGGCAAATTATGTACTGATTTGATGAAAAATTTAATTAAACAATATGTACCTGGCATGAATGAAGAACATCTTTCACTATACGATTTTAATGAAACAGCCAAACGGTTAAGGAAATCTGTTCCTCATTTTGTACCAGAAAAAGAGTATACAAATTTTTTTAGAAATTACTTTACGAATGTATCTTTATCAGAAACAAAAATAAATTTTTTGAAATTACCTTGGGCATACGCTTTTACAATTAATGTAGATGATGGTATAGAAAATACTAATCTTTTTAATCCAATATTACCATACCAAAATGCTAGAAAGAATTTATTTAACACGCGTTTTTTATATAAACTACATGGAGATGCTTCCTATGAAATAAAATATAGTCAGAGTGATAATATAGTATTTGATTCAGATCAGTATACACAATCTTTAAATGCTGATAATAATCAATCTATGCGCGAAAATTTTTCTACTGCATATAAAGAATTTAACCTTCTTTTTATTGGATGTAGTCTAAAAAATGAACCTGATATAAAATTTATCTATAATGGAATTGCTAAAGAGCGACACAATACAATGGGTATAGTCTTAAGAACCGAGAAGTTATCACAATTTGATGCAGACGATCTTGAAGATTATGGAATAACTGATGTTATTTTGGTTAAGGATTATGATGTCTTTTATATGGATTTTATTAATTCTGTTTCAGAACAACAAATTCAAGAAAAAATTGCCAAATATCCTTTCTATAATCCATCAGTAACTTGTGTCGCAGATGAAAAATTAAAATATTTCTCTGGATTCAGAAATTTTGACGAAAAAGAAAATATGTTTTACAAATCGAATTTAATAATTAACCGTTCATGTTTAGCAGAAATAGACGAATCACTTAAAACATACAATTTGCTTTTTATAGAAGGACGTCGTTTTGCCGGAAAGACTTCATTACTATGTACAGTTTGTGAACGTGAAAAGCGTCGTTCAATTTACTTTTTCCCTTCAACGACGCTTGAAAGTACAGATGTTATTCTTAATATAATTGAGACCACACAAAACAGTTTGCTTATTTTTGATAGCAATTCCTTATCCGTTGAAAGTTATTATATGCTGCAAGATGTCAATGATATATTAAAAAAGAATAATAACAGCATAATTGTTGCATTAAATCAAAGTGATAACTTTGTGTCGGAAAAAACTGATTCTGATTATATAATTTTAAAGAATATTTTTGATAATAATGAATTAACCCAACTAGAACCAAAAATTAACGAACATGCACTAACAATTAGAAAAGATAAAGATACCAATTTAGATTATTTAAACATTATAAAAAATGAACAAGGTATATCTTTGACATTTCCTTTAAAATTGCCCTCTAAATATACGTTTAATGAACAAATTTTATTGTTACTATTATGTGTTAAAGATAAGGTATACAGTAGAGAAACTAATGTATTAAAAATAAAATATTCTGAAATACAATCTTTTATAAATAGAATGTCAATTCTAGTTGAATGGATTAAGACATCTAAAGGTGAAAAAAACACGTATTCAGCATATAAATTAGTTCATAATAGTAAAAATATCATCATGGACGAAATTCAAAAATTAAGCCACGAGGATATAATTCATGTAATATTAACAATTGTTAACGCTTTTAAAAATGGGGATTTAAATCAAAAACGTACATATCGAGAAGTTATGCAATTTGATACATTAAATCAACTATTCGGTAGAAAAAAAGGTGCTGGTAAACTTATTTTTATGGTTTATGAGAATTTGGAAACTTTATTAAAAAACGACTTACATTTTTGGTTACAGAGATCAAAAAGTATTTATAGATTAGTTCCTACAAATTATTGGAAGTTAAAAACTGCATACTCCTATGCCAAAAAAGTATATTTAGATAGTGATAATGAAACATTAACAACAAAGGCCGCTTTAACCGTCTCTCTTATATGTAGCTTACTGTATTCTTTAGAAAAAAATAATACTATTAGACAAGACTTTCAGAAAGAAGCTATTGAATTAGGATTTCAAGCTATTTTTTCTGAGTATTACAAACAAGAAAAGCGTCTAAAAAATGATTTAAACATTGAAAACTCCAGAAAAAACTATGTAGACCTAATACAAAATATTTGTTCTTCATATGTCTTGTCTCCAATTAGTAATGCAAGCACAATTCGTAAGTCGCGAGCTATTATAGAAAAATTGCAGTAGTATGGGTATCAAACAGGTATCACGTTCCACATAAAAAGCCGGAAAGTCCGCTATCTAAGCGGCTTCCCGGCTCCCTGTCTACTATTCAAACTCCTAAATTTCAAGTTGTTGTTTAGTATTTTCGTTGATTTTTCGTGTTATATTATTTCAATCTCGAACGCTTTTCTATGCAAAATATACATTATAGGAATTTTATATTACTAAAATATTACCATTTTCCTTTCAAATACTTAGTCAACTTAAATAATCTCCAACTGTGATACAAATAATATACTAAGCTACAAAGTCAAAAAATAAATGATATAAAGTAATTACTTGATTATCAAGATCTCTAATATGTCTTGAACGATACTGAGGGCTTTTTTCTAGTATCATACGCAACAAATTCTCTTCTAAATTAGCTGTAGACATTATTGGTTTAAGTAACTCAACAATATCAACTATTTTTCCTTGTTGCACATAGCCAATCATTGCAGATGCACTTGACTTCGAACTATATTTTCCACTAGTATATCTCTTTACACCATTTTCAACATACTCCTCTATTAGAGGTATTTGGTCAGAACGCAATCGCTTACATTCTGCACCAAAATATCCCTCATTTTTATCCCATGCTCTAAAACAAAAATCAATAGTTGGTGCTTTTCCCTTCTTTTTTTTCAAGGTGTTATCAGGATATTGATTATATGGTATTAATCTGGTATTTATCTGTGCCGCTCGATTTTCTTCCGTCCAACGATTATATATTTTGGCATACCATTCAACAGTTATAGAGTCCTCATCGGTATCCACCATTACAATTTTATCTTTTTTTAAATCATAATAACTTAGCCACATTGTTACAAGTATTATTCCTACCCCTTTTTCACCTATTCTTTTTGCCAAATCTATTGGAACTGAATTCGATGCTGTTATATTCTTTATACTACTCATTTTCTTCACCCCACTTTCGCATAATATCACTATATATTTCATCTGCATCTCTACATGCTGATGAGTAAGACCAATATCTGCTTTGGCTAGGTTTAACTAAATATATACTATCTTTTGCTTAAATTATATATGTCTTTTTGACTATCTTTTTATATCTTCTCAAATGTCCGCAAAGCCTTATTTTATCGGCTCTACGGGCATTTTTTCTTTTGTGGTAAACCTCACATATCTAGGTCTATCTTCTTATATTTTCGCTATCAAGCGTGGTTAAAATCGTGGTAAATACTTCTTATGCGATTAGACGCTGAACCTCTGATTTTGCGGTATCTATCGACGCATGAGCGTACCAGTTCATTGTGATACTGATATTTGAATGCCCCATGATATACTGTAAATCTTTCGGGTTCATGTTCTTGCTTGCCAGTCTTGTGCAGAACGTATGGCGTAGCGTATGCGGTGTGATATGTGGCAAGGGATTGTCCTTATGGTGCTTGTTGTATTTCTTTATCATACGGACAAATAAGGCGTTATAATCAATGGCAACTTTGGGCTTGCCTTTCTGATTGACAAATAGGAAATTGCTCCGTCCGTCTATCACAAATGGTTCTGCCTTTGGGCGTTTCTTCATAACCCGTTGAAATGCCTGTATTGTTTCTCTACTTAATGGCACTTGCCTTATTCCGCTCTTTGTTTTAGGCGTTTCAATGTAATAGCCTTGTTCCTTGCTCTTTAATAACTGGTGGTCGATAATCACAACTTCATTCTTGAAATCAATATCGGCTACTGTCAGTCCGCACAGTTCCGAGATACGAAGTCCAGTCTTTAACAGTATCAGCACATCATCATAATACTTGTGATACACATTGTCCGTCTTGATGAATGACAGTAGGGATTGTTCTTGTTCCTCTGTCAATGCTACTTTCTCTTTGGTATCATTTTCTAGGACTTCACTTAACTTGAAATCAAAGGGGTTCTTCCTTACACAATCGTCTTGTATGGCAATATAGAATGACGCTTTTAACGAGCGTTTATGGTTGTTAATGGTATTGTAGGAAAAGCCTTTTTCTTTCATGCGTAACGCCCATTCTTTAGCGTCAGAGGGTTTGATTGTATCAATGCTCCTAGCACCTAACTTGTCCTCTTTCAATAACCGCATGAGCTGTTCCCGTTGTTTCTGTGTGCTTTTCTTCACGTTTGCCCTCTGTGCGTTCTGTTTGGCGTAGAGTTGGCAAAGCGTCATTTTCTTGCCTGTGCTGTCGATACCGTCCTCAATATCCCGTCTTATCTGCTGTTCCAGTTCACGAAGTGAGGGTTTTTCCCGTTTTCCCTTTGGTGTCGGGTCTGTGGGTGTCAATCTCCAAGCATACACATATTTTGTGTTTCCAAATGCGTCCACATATTTATATAAGTATTTTCCGTCTGTTCGTTGGCTCTCTCCAGTATGCAGGATACGTCCTTTGCTATCCCGTCTTTTTTCTTTCATGGTATCTGCTCCTTTCCTTGTTGGAAAGAGCCTTGATATGACTTGTGTTCATCATAACACATACAAGGCTCATTTGCATTAGATTGCGTCCAATTTATCAATGACCTTTTCAAACTGTCGGCGTTTAATCTGTATGCGGTTGCCATTCATAATGAGCCAGCCAGCGTCCTTGTTTTCCTCTGCCAAGCGTCTTAACTTGTTTTCTCCGATACGGAAATACTTTGACGCTTCTTCAATGGTAAGGGTGTATTTTTCCCATACAGGAATATCGTTGTTATTCATCAGATACCCCCTTTCCCATGTTTCGTGTCATACTGGATATAGGGGATAAGGTCGGTGCGGTCTATCCTCTGTAAGTGGGCGGTTAGTTTACTGGAAAGGGAATTGCTGTATCTTGCCTTATCAAGCATAGTTCCCACTTTTTCCAGTCCACCTAATGCGTCATGTTCTTCCAAGAAGTAAAAACTTTTGACAGCGGAAATCACGCCACCCTCTGTGAGCCATTGTTGTGTTTCTTCAAGGGAATTTTGCTGTTTTGGTACTTGCAGTTTTAAGACTTCCACAGCCCCTAAAAAGCGTTCCCAAAACCGACACGTTTTCCATCTGCTTTTATTACTTTCGTTTCTGTTTGGTACGACAAAGCGTAGGTTGTTTGCCAATAGCCCGAAAGCCAGTTCTCCCAGTTCCAGCGGTCTGTCCTTGAATGTCATGGCAAAAGCATGAGCCTTATCATCACGCAGTTGCATTTCTGTCCGTTTCCAACTGCCGACTTCCTCAAGTGTCTTATTATGTTTTGAACAGACTTCCTTATCCTTGTCATAAAAGCGGTAGGACAATCCCGATTTCCCAGCACCGATATAAACGGTCTTTGCGGTGTCGAAATCGTCAAACTTGCTTTCGTCAAAGTGGTAGCCCTCACTATTGGAGATAAATTCCTCTTTTTCGCATTTCTTCTTTATCTGCTCTATGGTAAAAAATGGCTTTTCGTTTTTATCATCAATGGCAATATCCAGTCTAGTGAAATGGAAGTTATCCAGTCCATATCTTCGTTCACAGCGTCGGAACATATCCCCAAAGGTATAATTCCTACTGTCGAGAATACGGAAAATATCATCACAGCCTCTGCCGGTCATAACAAGATAACAGCCTAACCCTTGTGGGTTATCCTCTGTTTTTCTTGCGTCCCCCGATACATAAATATCTCCAATCTGCCAGCGTGCTTGATAGGTTTTGTATTTAACGCTTGCCGGATAGATATTGAAAATATCAGTCGGTAAACCTAAAATGTGCATGATGACATCTTCAGCGGTTGCCGTATCAAATACAATACTGATGTAATCAATCTTAACGGATAAATTTTTGTGTGTAGTTATAGTGCATTACTCCTTTCGTACTTCCCGTTTTTTTGCGGGGTAAAAATCGTGTTTTGTCCTTTATTTATCACAGTTTCTAGGTACTATGACATGTATGCGCAGGGCGGTGTTACATATACGCCCTATGCGTTCGCCTAAAGGCGTTCCTTTTCTTCCTGTGTCTGATCCGTTCTTAACGCTCACGAGCCTTGTAAGGCTCGTGGCTAAACGGAACAGCCCCAGTCAGAAACCTTATTTTCGGTCTGATAGTCCATGCTTATTCATGCTATCAAAATGAAAATACATCTTTTCTATGCTTACTCAAGCGTGTGATTGACCCTAGCGTGCTTAATCACTTTATCTGATACGATAATAACGCCATTAGAATTACTTGTCAAGAAGTTTTTGTTGACTTTCAGATATATATTAAGTATGATATGCTTATAAACACCAAGAAAAGCAACGAAAGGAGCGATTATACTAAGTTATGGAGCATTATGAAAAGAAAATCAGTTTCTTAGGAGAGAACATACAAACCATAAGAAAACACAGAGGAATGAAACAACAGGAACTGGCGGACAAAATCGGTATCAATATGCAGAGCCTTTCCAAGATTGAACGAGGTGTGAATTATCCTACCTTTGATACATTAGAAAAGATAATGGACGTGCTGGACGTAACGCCTAATGAATTATTATCGGGAGAATGGAAGTATATTGACCACACAGAACCTTACATCATGGATATTATCAAACGGGAACAAGACTTTAATGTTTCCTTAGATTATCTGTCTGAAAATGAGTTTTTCAATGATGAAAAAGAATACAAATTTTACATGGAAACCATATTGATTAGATACATCAGCAATTATCTTTCTAATGAGGTTGTGGAAATTGAAGAACTTATGGAAATCAAACAGTTGATACAGCGTCAAAAAATAGAACGTATGATGAAAGTACATAAGGAAATGCGAGGGTTAGACCGATACAGAGAACAACCGAAAGAATACAAATATCACAACCCTTATGATGATTGGATATTCCGTCAACTTGCAGATATTGACAACAGAAAAAACATTCCTAATACTTCTCCACAAGTAGACTTTAATGAGGGAGATTATGAAGATTATCTAAAGGCGAAATGGAACAGAGGTCTTTAATTTCCTCTTGCATGGAAGATACAGCAAATAAAAAGCCCAGTAAAGAGTGCAAAGCACCACCAATGGTGGCAAGGCTCTTGACAGGGCTTTTTCTTTTCTGTGCTGGGTAATCAAGAGGAAGAAAGGGATAAAATCTGATTTGTGGTAAATCAGACAAAGGCAACGCAGGTGTCGCAGTATGAGCTTGTATTACATAAGGATAGTAACTGGAAGATTATAGGGTAAATGAGAATAAACCGTACATTTTTTATCGGATTTGTATGCTTGCTCATTTTAATTTTCAAAATACAAAATTCATTCTTTGTTTCATATCTCTTATAAAATAAAAATAAATATAAAATTTATATTGACTTTAATTTTATTTATGTTATATTTAATATAGTTAAAGTACAAGTGAAAGGAGGATGTAAAAATGGAGATTGATAAAATACCTCAATGGATACTGTCTTTAGAACAAGAAGATGTTACCTTTTTAAAAAATTTTGTTTTAAAGTCTGGGTCATTAAAAGAAATCGCAAAAACGTATGGTGTTACTTATCCAACGGTACGATTAAGATTAGATAAGCTAATACAAAAAATCGAAATGTCTGACCAAAAAGAAGAAGAACCATTTACGACTTTTGTGAAAGGTCTTGCGGTTGATTCACGAATAGATTTAGAAACCGCAAAAATTATTATCGAAAAATATAAAAAAGAAAAGGAGAGATGATTATGTCTATTTTATTAAATTTTTTCAGTACGCTTATCATTACTATTATTATTGTTTGTATGCAAAAATATCTTAGTACAAAAAAAGCATGGCAATTAGGTGCGATTGTCCCTTTGATTTCAATTATCGTTTTTGCATACATATACTTTGTAAGTTCTATACAAATTGCTGAATTTCTTGTTCCATGCACAATTATTCTTGTTTTGGAACTTGTTATATGGATAGACGGAAGACATCAGTATCGTAAAGAGGAACTTAATAAAATGAAGGTCAAAGATTTATAAAGTATTTTGCTTTTATAAAGGAAGAATTATATGGTTGGACTAAAAAAACGTGATATTAAAAAGGCATTAAAAGCTGGTGCTATAAATGATGAAAACAATCTTAAAATTTGAAATAAGAGCGAATAATCATATTGCGTGAATGAAACATGGGAGATACACAGATGCTTTGTGTTATCTCCCATGTTTATTTTAGTGTCATATCAAGGCTCATTCAATCGTGGTATATTCGTGGTAAAATGAGTGTTTTTCTATACTTCAAAATGCTTAGAAATATAGTATTTATACGGATAATCAAAAATTAGATATAAAATTTATTATAAATTCTTACATTCCTTTTAACTGCAACACAGCCAGAATTTTCACTTATAAGCAAATTATCTAACTCATTTAGTAAATCATTAATATCTACATTCGGAGTAAAGCCCACTGTATCATTTCCAAATACCACTTGGACTACAATCAATGGTGCATTACCACTATATACATCGCAATGTATATGATCTAATGTTCCTAAAGACTTTCGTAAAATATCTACTAATACATTTTGATATTGCTTAAGTGTTTTTTCTTCAGGATAGGATAATGACTTTGATTTACCTTTCGCATAAAAATAATCATATACATAAGATACTGCATTATCAACAAACTCTATTTCATATTCTTTTAGATCGAATAATTCATATGAAAAACCATCAATTTCTTTTACACAATCTATCGCTAACGAACTACTTCTATCATATATTTCACATGCACGTTTAAGCTCCTCGCTATTTGGAATAGGTAGCGGGAATGAAAGAAGTTCTCCCACGTTTAACTCATCACGTTCAACTAACCAACGTCGACTTGTCATTAATGAATAATAGACAAAAACTTTTGAATATAGGATAACACTTATATATTTTAAGAACATTATATCTCCATGTATACCTATAAAGCTATTTCCAAATAAAGCATTATAGTCAAGTACAGCCGATAGAAATCGTCCCTTTTTCGGACTTTGTTTAAACACAAGATGAGGTGCGTAAAATATCTTCTTACTTTTTTGAGCACAACGATAATAATTGGCGAAATCCACTACCTCATTACTTTTATTGTCACAAAATCCTTGAAATTTTTTTGTAGTTATTAAAGGCAATCCAACAAACTCTGGACATCTAATTTTAGGTTTCGTTCCCCTAATATATCCTTCTGCATAAATCATATCATTATTGTTCATAAATTTTTCTAATGGCTCAAATTTTGTTTGAATTTTATTAATCAATTCCATATCTCTTGGAGTTCCCCACATTGCTATCTTCCAAATCAATTGATTATCAATAATATCCCAAGGTATTTTATTTATATCAGACGGTTCAATTAAAAAACGTCTTCTATCCTCGATTGTAAAGGTGGGCTTAGGGGTACAGTAAAAAATAGGCATATCCCTTTCTTGTTTATTATTAGAATAAATCACTGCAGTTGCAGGTCCAGTAGCGTGCTCAAATAACACCTTTCGGAATATAGAATAATTTATTATTACCGATATAGAAAATTTATTAAAAAATGCAGACCTATAGGCAACATTTTTCTCTGAACGATTAAATAAAAATCCTTTGCTAGGCATCAATAAACATATTATTCCCTTTATATCACAAATATCCCCCGCTTTCCAGCTAAACGCCTGAGCAATCTGCTTATCACCAATTGGAACTTTTTTTTCTTTAATATATTTTTCTGCCTCATCAGATAATTTACTTTCCCAAGGTGGATTCCCTATAATTATATCATATTCTATTTCTCCAAATTTCCCCTCGCTGAAGAAATCACTAACAAATAAATTATATCCCAATAATCTCGGAAAGTTAAGCGTCTCCCAAATACTTCGTGGTTCTAAATAATCACACATTACTAAACTTAAACTAAATGAAGCAATCCTAATTGCTTCTTCGTTTAAATCAACTCCGTAAATGCATTTTTGCATGATATAAACTAATTGCTCATTTGTTATATTGAAGCAATTATTAGTAAACATCCATTTTCCAATCAACCTCCTATATGCCTCAACAAGGAATACACCAGATCCACACGACGGATCTAATACTTTTTTTTCAGAATATTCCCCCTCCCACGGCAAAACTTCGTCCATAAGCATACTTACTAAATGAAAGGGAGTATAGTAAGTTCCATCTTTCCCTATTTTATCATCAATTTTTAAGTGGAAAAACAATTCGTATATACTGCTTATAAGTTGTATTGGAATTACATTAAAAGAGTATAAGGGCCATAGTGCCATTTGGCGATCCTCAAACCTCGTTGTTCCTAAAATAAAATCCTTTAATTCAATTAAGTTATCCTTCGTAATAATTTCATATTCTTTATTAACTAGAGGAAACATATCGCCATTAAAACGGTCAGCCAATTCTCTAAACAATTTATATGTTGCTTCTTTATCATCTAACAAATCGCTATATTGAATAGCGCCTTGCTTAAATTTGGAAAAAAAATCTTTAGGAAATACTGTATTACCTTCTTTGTCCTTACGCTCCTCTAAATATTTAGTTAATATTGAACGCCCTAATAATGCATGAACAATTGACACCAATTCTTTGTTACTTAATTTCGACTCATCTACCCGTTTTCGTATATTTATGATTAAGGAACGTCTCATAATACGTAAATTACCCATCAAGGTTACATCAACCCTGTTTTTCATATCAAAGCGAAATTCATTTTCTCGCCAATATTCTCCAGTTTCTAGACGTATTCTGTGATATTGTCGTAACTGGCGTTCTGCTTCTAACATATTCACTAATTTAATGGCATCAATTAATCCCGCCTCACTATCTAGCTTTCCATCTTTCTTTCTTGGTGCCACATAATTATTATAAACAAGCAATAAGTCTGGAGTTACGATAAAAAATAAAGGAGCTTCTCCCAAATTCCACGCTAGACGATGTAATTCAGCAATTTTATCTTCATCGTAGCTCTCCATCGACGCAAAATATATTAATGGGACTTTAGGCGTACCGTCAGCATCCCGCAAAAAATATACGGCATCAACTCCCAACTTTTCTTGCACCATATGAAAAAATTGTTGTTGATAAACAGAAGCATTTTCAATAAGATTCTCTGCCAGACCATTATTACGATTTAAGTCTAAAACTTTAAAGATACTCCCCAACATTTGCATTTCTCCTTATTTCTATCAGTATTATTCCGCCTATTTAACTTATATCAAAGAAGGAGCATCTTATTAATGCTCCTAACTCAAGTATTATTCCTAGTATTACTTAATTATCTCAAAATAAAAATCTACAAATTTTACTGGAATATTCACTCACAAAATTTGTTACTTTTACACTATTGATTTATTAGCAAAAAATATCTGTCTTTATTATATAACACTCTATACAATATTTCTATCCTAATATTTTACTATCTTGATGTTTAATTGCCTTTTCCCATACTATATATTAGGTCCAACAAAGTCTATTTTAAATCAAACCTATTCCCATCCGTCCTTCCAATTCCAATTATATCCCCATACATACTGCAAGTAAACGTATACGACACTTCATCTACCAAAACCTCTACTGTCATACCATCCTCTTCCAGCATACAAAACATATCAAACTCCAGTGCATCCCTATCCCGATTCAAAAATCTACAAATTGCTTCTTCCGTCTGCTCTTCCAGTGCTTTCCTCTCGTCTGTCACATTCTCTCCATCACGATAAGCTGATACAGCTTCGCCATCCGATGTAATAATCATAGACGAATATCCCTCTTCCTTTTCTTCTGCCGGGGCACATCCTGAAAGTATCAACACCATAACTAAAAATATTATCTTCTTCATCATTTGCCTTTCCGGCAAATACGCAAAAAGCAGCCCAAATCAGACTGCTTTACTTCAATTTCATACCCCTCACATAGATTTCAACCGCTTCTTTCTCTTTATCCGTCAATGATTCCCAGACTTCAAGCACTTTCTTTTGTCCTGAAGATAATTCCAACTTTCCTATATCATCAAAGAAAAATTGTGGTAGTGTAATCCCCAATACGTCACAAATTCTACCTAATGTATAAAAGGTAGGTGTGCTTCCCCTTTTCTTCAGGTTCGATAAAGATGACTGGCTGATGCCCGTCTTTTTAGATAGTGCATATGGTCATCTGCTTTTTGTCACAGAGTTCCTTTATTCGATTCACAATATACTTCTCATCTAACAAGCAACCTACACCTCACTTCCGATATATGCTACTTTCATTTTACCCTGTATGAATCGTTATTATTAAATTTTAAATGGAAGAGGTATATTACTTTATAGTTGAGTAGTATTAAATTAAAAAAATAAGCGTATTGACTAATACTCTTTTATTGGTTCTTCTTCATTTCCTTGCACAGATACTCAATTACTTCCTGTGGCGTCGGATGTTCCCCCTTAAAAGGTACTTTCGCCCACTCTGCTCTTATCGTCGCATCAGGATTATCAACTCCCGAATCAATGGCACTTTAAATTTCTTTTTCTACTTATTTTGAACTTATCCCCTCCCCCTTTCCGATAGTGTTCATCACTTTATTAAATTTTCTTTTGCTCATAGCTTTGTATTCTTCCTCCTTTTGAAATCTATTAATTGCAGTTGTACAGACATTTTATACTATAATCAATATAAACATAAGATATGTCGAGTGAAAGGCTGGTAGCTAATTATGCCACAAAAATTAAAGCAAACACAGTATGTTTCTTTGGAAAATAACCTTAGGGAACTGAAAAATCGTGCAAATTTAACACAGGAACAGGCCATTGCACAATTGCAGCTTCGCAACTTCTCCATATCCAGAAGTGCCTACTCTCAAATAGAAGCCGGTACATACAACATTCACATAAGTGCGTTAAATTGCATTGGCTGAAATTTTTCACACAGACTACAACACTATATTTGATGGACTACCCCACAAAAAATGACCCTTATTAGAGGATTTCTGCAGTCTAGGGTCATTTTTGTCTACATCTCTGTATCAGTTCAAAGCAGAAGAAAACCCCGCAAGCCTTGTAATTACTGGCTTGCGGGGTTTTAACCCTCTACTCGAACTCGACAAGTACTAATCAATTTTGTTTAGAGATTATTTTCTGCCGTATTCGTAGTTCTTTTGATTATTTGATATATCCATATTATCCTGCCTATATGAGCTAATGTTATCATTTTGTTATCGGCGTTGATAACACTCGCCCTGTAACTGCGGATAATAGCAATATGTTCCGACTCAAATTATAAGCGATTTTGCTTAGAAAATCAAGATATTAAAATTGCTTTCCGAAAACACCTATAACACAAATAGGGCATTTTCATAGTCTTTAACATAGTATCTGATATTCTTCCTTCCTTTTTGGACAATCGTATGTCCTTCCATTTCCAACTTCTCTTTCTGCGCCTCAATGCCGCCGGGATATTTTGCGTTTAATTCCCCATTCGCCTTTAATGTACGCCAATAAGGTGTTTCATCTTCAGAACGCTGATAACTCGCCCACGCAACAATCGAAACAAAAATTCCTGCTGTAATCGGCTCTGTAAAATCAGCTCCATTTGCATTTGCAAAATATTCCCTTATCGCACCAACAGTAAGTAGTTTTCCGTATGGTACAAGCCGCATAACCTTATCATAATCAATCGGCGGTGCAAAATACATTTTGTCTCCGCCATACTTCTCTATGCTTTTTTCATCTGTAATCGTCTGAAATTTTGGCATATCCTTACTATCATGTAGCATTGCATTAAAATCTTTTTTATCTTCATTTGCCATTGTCAGCACCTCCTGTACACAAGTATAAGTCAAAGAAAAAACCTATGCAATGAGACGGTTTTAAAATTTCAAATCAAATTTAAACTTTATGATTTGCTATCTCAAAGCCCGATTATTTCTCCTTTTATGCACAAATCTATTCAGAGCAAAAAGGCTCATACTCAACAGATACACAAAAGCGTAAGTGACAATAGCTGCTACGATTACCCAAGCAAGTGTAAATTCTTCATTTTCAATAAATCCATAGACAAATTCGCCCGTAAGCCGATAGCGCACATAATCAAATAGTAAGTACACCATCGTCATTGTCGGTGCTATCAAAACACAGCGCATTTTACGACCTTGCTCATTGACAAAAATCATATAGAAACACACAAAAATTATTGGATTGATAATATGTAAAAAGAAAAACGCACCGCTAAAATTAAAATTATATGAGCCAAAAAGACTTCCTGCACAAATAAGAAATACTATAAATATGCTTACTGTGACATTCAAATAAAGAGAGTTAGGACAAATCTTCTCTTTTGTCATGCTAAGTATTCCATCTGCAAACAAAAGCAATCCGCCAAGCGTATTTGATATACAAGTCAGCTCAATTAAATACTCCGGCTGAGGCATATAGCCGATTAAAACAGACACAATCATCAGTAATCCTGCCACAACCTTAATTATATTTTTAATCATCCATTTTCCTTTCTTTAACTCCAAATCTGTCGCTCTGTTCATCAACTCGACGTTTTAGGTTCAAATTTTTAATAACTGTTACCTGTAAATTCTTTACGCTAATCAAACTTTCCTGCTTGCATTTCGGACAGTAAAGAGGAAAATTTATCAATTCGGTATCTTTTCGTATCATTGTCCGAGTCTTGTTACCGCAAATAGGGCAGCGTACCCATTCAGAATATAATTTTTCCATTTTACTCTCCCATTATTTCCACGGTCTGCCGCTGTCGAGCCACCCCTGTTCCGCCCAATACTTCCCGTCAAGGTATTCGGGGTCTGATTTATGTATGGATTTCTGCATCATACGGCAGAAGAAAACCTTGAATTTCGTAATCAGATTTGTGTGTGCAGGTTTTGTATAATCTATATGGGCAAGCTTTTTAGATAGCTTTTGGATTTTTCCCATAAGCTCGTCTTGTTTCTTTTGAGGGAGTTCCTCCCAAAAGATAGTGCTCATCAAAGCACCAGTAAACATCTCGATTTTTGAAATTCCCCACCAAGATAAACTGTGCTTCATATCTTTCGCCGCAGATTTTGCTCCGCTGCCTAAACATTGTGTTATGATGACTGCACGCTTTCCAAACATCTCAGGAGCAGGGCGGTGCGGTATCCAACGATAAGCAAAATGGTCAAGTAATGCTTTCATTGCTCCCGTAGCGTGAAACACATAGGCAGGAGAGGTCATTACAATCAAGTCTGCTTCTAAAAGAGATTTATCAATTCTCTCGATATATTCAGCGTCCTTGCAAGTCTTTTCACCCTTTAATGTGCAGTTTAAGCAACCAACGCAGAAGTTCGGACAATCCTTTGGAAGATAATATTCTGTAATATTTGCTTTATCCTGAAACTCTGCTAAAAACATTTCTTTCAAGCGGTAGGTAACACCGTGTTTTTCTGTTCCATTTATCACTGTAATATTCACTCTTTATACCTCCAAAATGTCGTGCAAAACTTGTGTATGAAAATTCCTGCGGTTTTCTTTATGTCTAAGGTCAATCCCCAATGTTTGCGATATAATTTCGTATCGCAGGAACATTTGCTGCATAACAGTAATCAAATACAGCGTCTTTCGCTTTATCGCCGCTTCATCAAGGTCAGGACGGCAGGCTGCAACAAGCGGAAGATATGCCGCATAAGTTCTGTAAGTGTTGTCATTTTCTTTCGGTGACCGCATATCGGTAAGAACAGAAATTTTGGAAATGGCATAATGTTCAAACAGAAAATCAAGCGTCATATTACCGAGATACGTGAGCTTCTCAAAAGGAGTAAAACCATCTGTTTTCTCTCGTATATTCTGAAAATGCTCGACTGTTCCGTTTATCATACGCTCAATACATTGCTCGATGAGTTTATCCTTATTTCCAAAATGATAATTTACAAGTCCTAATCCAACACCTGCTCTTTTGCATATCTCACGGACTGTTACTTCTTCTAAATGTTCCCCTTTTTCCTCAATGAGTTTAATCGTTGCCTGTATGATTGCTTCTTTATTATCCACACTATACCTCCCATTGAACATCGTTCAGTTGCATTATACTGAACGATGTTCAAAAAGTCAAGAGATTGCGACTAACAAGTGGAGTATGTAACGCTTTTTGGTGTCAAAACGCCTTGTTTAAGCAGATAAGAGAGCAAAAAATATCGGGTAAGGAGTTTATCCCTACCCACCACAATTTTACGGTTATATGCGTTACAATTCTTTAATTGTAGATGATTTCCTCATTGACAAGCTCCATAGCACACGCTCGAATGTTATTCATTCGCCTCGTCCACTCTAAGCCATTTCCCGCTTTTAACTGTTCCGTCACACCCTCACACTCTGCCATCTGTTCTACCAACCGAAAAAACATTTCCTCTGCCTGCTCGTTAATATCGGCAAGATAGCTGTTCAGCTTGCCGCTTGTGAACAGGGTAGTATAGGTTGCTCTTTTATGCTCTCGCAGATAGCGTTTGTGTCGCTGTCCCCATACGCCGATAGGCTTGTTTTCTTTTTCGGCTGGCAGAATAAGGCAGGGAATAAAATAATCCCCTTGCCGTACATAAGTGCCGCCCATTTCTACAAAAATTGTCTTTGCCATTGTCTGTTCCTACCTTTCGTTTTCTTTATTTCTAAAGCGTGTACCACGCTGTTTAGACTGCCTTGCCTGCTCCAACAGACTGTTAATCTGCTTGCTGCCGAACACCTTTCGCAGCAGCTTGTAATCCTTTATTTCTTCCCTCAATCTGTTGTTGTCGGAAGTCAACTGCCTGTTTTGACTTTTAAGCCGTTCATTGCTACGGTACAGACTGGCGTTTGTCTGATTGAGCCTTTGGTAATCATCAATTACTTGAAAGCACCGCACCATAAGCGTTTTAATGAGAGATTTCAGTCGCTTAATTAACGGCTCGACCACTTTGCTCTTATAACTTTTTGCGGTCATAAAGCCTTGTGGTTCGGGCAACTGATATTCGGGAGCGTTCTCCAGTGCGCTCTGCATTTGCGAAAGTGAATCTGTACCCTTATCAAAATTTTGAATACGCTTGGAAAGCGTTTCAAACTCTGTCTGCTTGTCTATGATTTTGCTTTCCAGTTGTTCAATTTCTTCTGCCCGCTCCTGCTTTTTATAATCCAAAACAGAGAGATGTTTTTCGTGTGTGCCTTTCTTCTCCCACTCAATTCCGTACCGTTCCATAACGGCGGCAAGCTGTTCTTTTTCGGAAAGTACCCATTGTGACCATTCCGTATCGCCACGAGAACCACCCTTAAATCCCTGTGCGGCAAGAGCCTGTTTGAGTGATACACGGGTGTCCAGTCCACGCTTGCTGCCTGTGGTAAACGGTACAAAATCAATGTGCAAATGCGGCGTTGCTTCGTCTAAATGCAGATGAGCCGAGAACACTCTAAGCTGTGGATTTCTCTCTTGAAAGCTACGATAATACTCATCTAAGACCTGCCTTGCAAGCTGTCCGTTCTCACTTTCCGCACTCATATTTTCCTTATCGCCAATCTGCAAAATCAATTCGTGGAACGGCTTTTCCTGCTTGGAACTGCGGATTTTTTCATAATAGTTTGCTATCTTTCGGTCTGCTCTTGTCTGTTTAGCGTTGTATCTTTCGAGTGCTTCATCAAACAATTCGTGATAAACTTTTTTAATGCTCTCATTGCAGTAATCTATATTGAGGTAGGAACGGTCAGCGTCAACATTCTCCGCTTTGAATTTACGGCTGTTGTGATTGACCGAGCCTTTCCCGACCATTGCGCTTATCGTTCTTTGCATAAATCGTTTCCTCTCCTTTCTGCGCCGTCAGGCGCAAGCCTTTGTTACTTTCTGCGAAAGTAACGCAAAAGCACTTTTGTCAGCTCCGCCAACAAAAATGCAACCTGCAAGCAGGTTTTGCGCTCTCCGAGGGGCAAAGAGCCGCCTTTGAAAAGGCACTCTCTGCACTCTCCGCCAAACTTTAATCGGTGTCAATGTGTGACGATAGTGACAATGTTTGAGATACCAGTACCACTCCCAAAACATTGTCACCTTTGACACCGTTTGTCACGCCGCCCCATTGGTTTCTTTCCAAAGTGAAACCTTTCTGCCATCGTGCGTACGGCTGTTCTGATAGCGGATACCGTAATCACGGAATAGCCTGTTTGCGTTGATACTAAGCCTAAGTGAAAGCACATTCGGTTTTATATCCACGCCGAGCCTTTCGCAAAGTTCTGAAGCTGTTCCCTCCCATCTGTTACTTTCCGAAAAAAGAGTAGCTGCAATTTTTTCAAGCAAAGGCTCAGGCGGCTCTTTCCACAGCTCCGTTTCTGATTTTTCAAAGTTCCATACCAAACGCTCGGCATCCCTCACAAGATGAATTTTCATATCCTGCTGATCCCTGCCCGCCACATCAAGCGTGGCGTTATTGGAAGTTCTCTTTTCCTTGCTGAGAACAAATGCTCCATCTGCCGCACCCATCAATCCGTTTGTTCCCGAAATCATGTCGAAAATATCTTCCGCTTTCTGCTTTCGGGTGTGATGAACGATGAGCATTGTAACTTTATAACTGTCTGCCAACGCTTTGAGCCTTGCTACAATGTCATAGTCGCTTGCGTAGCTGTAATCTGCTCCGCCAGCTTCACGGACACGCTTTAAGGTGTCTATGATTATCAAACCCGTGTCGGGGTGTTCCTGCATAAATCCTCTGATTTGTTCTTCCAAACCGCCATTGACCGTTTTACACTCCGTTGCAAAATATAGATTACTTGTTTCTTCTGCACCAAACATCTGAAATAATCGTTTCTGCAAGCGTGGATAATCATCTTCAAGAGCAAAGTAAAGCACCGTTGCTTTTCGCACTTTATAATCCCACAATGGTATTCCTGTGCTGATATGGTAAGCAAGCTGTGCCATCATAAAACTTTTCCCCACCTTCGGGGAGCCTACAAAAAGGTAAGTTCCCCTTTGGAGCAGACCGTCAATCAACGGTGTCTGTATATCAAATACGGTGTCATACAAAACCGCCATTGATACCGTTTTGAGATACGAGGGGGATAACTGCCGCAGCATTTCCCTCTGCATTTCTTCAAAGCTCTTGATATTTTCGTCATAGTCGGATATACTATGGTCAGTACATTTTTGAATTGGCTGTTCCGTATCTGTTGCCGCAGATATATTGGGAGCAGTCATTTCTTTTTTATTCTCCATTCCCATCTTCTCCTTTCAGACCGCCAAGGATAACGGTAATCAGTTCAATCACATTCAGAAGTTCATCGTTTACACCGTTTCCCGCTTCAATCCTTTGCAATTCTGTAAGAACGGCGGCAAGTTCCTTGTGAAGTGCCTTAAATACTCTCGGATTGCCCTGCACCACCACATCCTGATTCAGACAGCGGCGGTAACAGTATTCCTGTTTTGGCAATCCCGATAAAGCAACCGCCTTGTTAATGAGTTCATTTTCTTCGGGCGATACCCGAAAACCTACTGTGATATTCCTCCACCGGTTTTTGTTATCTCTGTTCTTAGCCGACATTTTCAAAATCTCCTTTCCCTAAATCATCTAATCTATCTGCCATTTCCGTCTGCTTGGACGGAAACAGGTGTGCGTATTGATAAGTGATGTCAATGCTTTCGTGTCCTACACGGTCTGCAATCGCTACCGCTGAAAATCCCATATCAATCAGCAAACTTATATGGCTGTGACGCAAATCGTGAATCCGTATGCGCTTCACGCCTGCGGCTTCCGCCCCTCTGTCCATCTCGTGATGAAGATAGCTTTTCGTTACCGTAAAAATACGGTCTTTCTTTTTCAAGCCGTAGAGCATACCGATATACTCTTTCATTTCTTCACAAAGAAAATGCGGCATTTTAATCGTGCGGTTGCTTTTCTTTGTTTTCGGTGTGGTAATCACATCTTCGCCGTGTAAACGCTGATAGGATTTGTTAATCGTTACCGTTTCCTTATCAAAGTTGAAATCAGCGGCGGTTAAGGCTAATAATTCGCCCTCACGGATACCGCACCAATAGAGCATTTCAAAGGCATAAAAGGAAACAGGTTTGTCCATCATTTCATAGGAAAATTTCTTGTATTCTTCCTTTGTCCAAAACAGCATTTCCTTGTGTTCCTCACTTCCCATATTTCCCACCTTTGCGGCAGGATTGGAACGCAGTTCATAATAGCGTACAGCGTGATTAAAGATAGCCGACAACTGATTGTGCAGCGTTTTCAGATAGGTCTGTGAGTACGGCTTTTTCTTTTCATCACGGTAGGCAAGCATTTCATTCTGCCAAGTGATAATCTCCTTTGTAGAAATCTCGCTGATTTTCAGCTTGCCAAAATAAGGAAGTATCTTCGTGCGAATAATATGCTCCTTTGTCAGCCAAGTGTTTTCTTTCAGACGGTTTTTCACATCGTTGATATACAGTTCCGTAAAGGCTTCAAAACTCATATCAAGGTCAGACGAGTTTTGCAACTGAAACATTCGCTCCCATTCCTGTGCTTCTTTCTTGGTTGCAAAGCCACGCTTGCATTTCTGCTTGCGTTCACCTTTCCAATTCACATACCTCGCCATTACATACCAAGTGCCGTTGTCCTCATTTTTGAATACTGGCATTATTTTCTCTCCTTTCCTGCTCCGTAGAGTCTTTCATAAAAATACTGGCGGTTTACACGCCCCGCAATCGTAATAAATCCCTGTGCTTTCAGTTCCTCGTTCAGTTTTCTGATGAGTTTATAGGCATAGGGCTTTGATACGCTTAGTTCCTGTGCCACATCATCGGCACGAATAAATCTGTTTTCCATATTGTCAGTCCTTTCATAAGATTTTTAAGCTGCCGTTCTCCCCGAATATTGTTCCTGCCCCCATTTCAGCAGCGTTATCTCGCTCACTCTTGAATAAATCAAAAGGTCTTGGCGAAGTATCCTACTCGGACGGTCATTTAGTTTTCATTAAGCATATACGCTTAGTGTTTTCTATTATGCTAAGCAAATACGCTTGTGTCAAGAGGTTTTAGAGAAAATATTAAACTTTTTTGTTTCGTTTCCTCTTGACAATTCCTAAACATATCTGCTATACTGATTGCAGTACATAAGCAAGGAGTGTAAACACTATGGCTATTGGCGAAAGAATACATTTTTTCAGGCTTTTGCGTGGTATGACGCAAAAATATCTTGGTACGGCTGTCGGTTTTCCCGAACGGAGCGCAGATGTGCGTCTGGCACAGTACGAAACTGGCTCTCGTAAACCAAAAGCAGACTTAACAGCTGCATTGGCACAGGTGCTTGAGGTTTCCCCGCAGGCTCTCGATGTTCCCGACATTGACAGCTATATCGGTCTTATGCACACCCTATTTACCCTTGAAGATATTTACGGTCTTATCGTCAGTGAAGCAGACGGGGAAGTCTGTCTGAAAGTCAGCAAGGACAAAGGTAAAGACGCTGCCGAGCTTTCAAAAATGCTCTATGCTTGGAAAGAACAGGCGGACAAGCTATCTTCCGAGGAAATCAGCAGGGAAGAATACGACAAGTGGCGTTATTACTATCCGAAGTTCGATACTACACAAATCTGGGCGAAAGTGCCCTCACAGGAATTAAGCGACGCATTAACCGAGCAATTCAAGGACAAGCCAAAAGATATGTAAAAACAGCGAGGAACAAATACTATGACTATTTTTCAAATATTGACTGCTATCATTTTGCTTGTTTTCTATGCTTGCTACTATGCAAAGAAAATAGAGCAAAAGAAAAAAGGAATCCGTACCACGCAAATCGGAAAGGGAAAGCAAGGTGTTCCTCTATATATTGAAATTACCATGGGTGTTGCAACATTCTGCGTTGTGGTCGTAGAGGTCATAAGCATTGTGTTAGACTGGTCTATTTCTCCTGTATGGGTTAGAATTGCAGGACTAATTATATCTGCGTTTGGAGTCGCACTTTTTATAACAGCTATGCTTACAATGCGTGATAGTTGGCGTGCAGGCGTATCGAAAGATAAAACAGAGCTTGTCACATCAGGAGTATTCAAGATAAGCCGTAACCCAGCCTTTCTCGGCTTTGATCTTATGTATTTAGGTGTTTTAATGGTATTTTTAAATTGGGTGCTTCTCATATTTTCAGCCTTTGCAATTCTCACGCTCCATTTGCAGATTGTAAACAACGAAGAGGACGCAATGTTATTGGCGTTCGGTGATGAATATCTGAATTACAAGAAAAAGGTAAACAGATATTTAGGAAGGAAATAAATAGGCAAACGACAAAACGCCCTTAGCTATGAGTTACTACCCACAGCTAAGGGCGTTTTAATATGGATTGTTATATCAGAAAACCATTTTCTTTCATTCTCTAACCCTAAAACCACTGGATTACAAGAATAATGGCTCTTATACAACCGTTATCAAATTGTTATCAAAAGACCTATTGAAACGCCGCAAACCCGCATAAACACTGGGTTTACTAAGCATTTTTGTTTATTCAAACTCTATCGTCCCCGGTGGTTTAGAGGTCAAATCATACACTACTCTATTAACCCCTTTCACCTCATTAATTATCCGGTTCATACACCGATTCAGCACTTCCCACGGAATCTCCGCCGCCTCAGCAGTCATAAAGTCACTTGTCGTGACCGCCCTGAGCGCCACGGCATAGTCATAAGTCCTGAAGTCACCCATGACCCCAACAGACCGCATATTCGTAAGTGCCGCAAAATACTGTCCCAGTCCTTTATCCACACCGGCCTTCGCAATCTCTTCCCGGTAAATCGCGTCCGCGTCCTGCACAATCTTCACTTTATCCGCGGTCACTTCCCCGATAATACGAATACCAAGTCCCGGCCCCGGGAATGGCTGGCGGCTCACAAGATACTCCGGAATGCCAAGTTCTCTTCCGGCCCTGCGGACCTCATCCTTAAACAACAGCCTAAGCGGCTCCACAATCTCCTTAAACTCAACATGCTCCGGCAGGCCGCCCACATTATGGTGGCTCTTAATCACAGCAGATTTTCCAAGTCCGGACTCAATCACATCCGGATAAATCGTCCCCTGCACAAGGAAATCTACAGCACCGATTTTCTTAGCCTCTTCCTCGAACACACGGATAAATTCCTCACCGATAATCTTACGCTTTGCCTCCGGCTCCGTCACCCCCGCAAGCTTTTCATAGAAGCGCTCCTGTGCGTTCACACGGATAAAGTTAAGGTCATAAGGTCCCTCCGGCCCAAACACAGACTCAACCTCATCCCCCTCGTCTTTACGAAGAAGGCCATGATCCACAAAAACACAGGTCAGCTGCTTGCCCACAGCTTTAGACAAGAGAACTGCTGCCACGGAAGAATCCACACCGCCGGACAGAGCGCAGAGCACTTTTCCGTCTCCCACCTTCTCGCGGATTTCACTGACAGTCTTCTCCACGAAAGAATCCATTTTCCAATCACCCTTACAGCCACACACATTGTATACGAAATTAGAAAGCATCTTCGTCCCTTCCTGTGTGTGCATAACCTCCGGGTGGAACTGTGTCGCATATAACTTTCTATCCGGGCACTCCATAGCCGCAACAGGGCACACTGGAGTGGTTGCAGATACCTTGAACCCCTCTGGAGCTTCTGCGATATAATCAGTATGACTCATCCAGCAGATTGTAGACTCGGATACTCCGTCAAACAAGACAGAACTACTGTCCACCTTCACCTCAGTCTTACCGTATTCGCTGACCGGCGCAGTCTCCACCTTTCCTTCCAGCAGATAGGCCATCAGCTGGGAGCCATAGCAGATTCCGAGCACCGGTATTCCAAGTTCCAGAACCGCCTTCTCATACCGTGGAGATTCCTCACCGTACACGCTGTTAGGACCGCCCGTGAAAATAATTCCCTTCGGGTTCAGCTCTCTGATCTTATCTAAACTAATCGTGTAGGGATGTACCTCACAATAAACATTGCATTCCCTGACACGTCTTGCAATCAACTGGTTATACTGTCCGCCGAAATCGAGGACAATGACTAATTCGTTCTTCACAAGAGTTCCTCCTATTTTTTATAGTAATTTCATGTAACTATTCGGCGCAGGATTTTCTGTGTACTGCACCGTTTGTGTTAAAGTGTAAATCATTGTAACGCAAGCCCAGCGCCAACGTTGGTTTCCATGGGTCTGCGGTGTAACTATTCCGTCGTCTGAGCAGTTACGTTTTTATTATAAATGAGGTTGTCTCATTTAGCAACCTCATTGTAAACTTTCCCGCTATTTTCCGCAAATACGGACTATACAAGGGCTCCCCGTTTCCATTTTCCACTGAAATACCGGAGCAAAAAGCAGACGACACGGAAGCACCAGTCGATGACCATGGCCACCCAGACGCCAAATACGCCCAGACCAAAGTGCTGTCCCAGCAGATAACTGAAACCAATACGGAAAATCCACATCGATGCGATAGAGATGTACATACACATCTTTGCGTCCCCTGCCGCCCTAAACGCAGAAGGCAGGCAAAATGCCGCCACCCAAATCAGTACTGCGCTGATACCGTGGAACATCAATATCTGTTCTGTAGCCTTGGCCGTGACATCTGACAGATGATAAGCTTTCAGCACAAAAGGCAGTACGGCAAAGATAATGGCCACAGTGACCGCCATGGCAACATAGGCTATCACCATCAGTTTCTTCAAATAATAATGCACCTGCTCATAATCTCCGGCGCCCACACATCTAGAAATGACCGTAGTAATCGCAAGGGAGATAGCCATGCCGGGAAGAATCTGGAACTGTGCTACTGCGTTGGAGACTGCGTTTGCCGCAATGGCGTATGTGCCGAAGGTAGACACAAGACTCAGAACAAGGATTTTTCCGAGCTGGAACATACTGTTTTCCAGCCCGTTAGGAACGCCTACAAGCAGGATTGCCTTAATCATCTTTTTATTAGGCTTAAACCGCCAGCTTCTCTCTATATGAAGAACTCTCTTTTCGCTGCACAAAAGTACAGTGATAATTATGGCTGCCGCCATACGTGACACTAACGTGGGAATCGCAACGCCCTCAGTGCCCCGGTGAAGTCCATATATAAGTATTGCGTTGCCGCTTACATTAATGACATTCATAATAATGGAAACCTGCATGGATATCCGCGAGTTGCCCATTGCCCGGAATATGGCCGCCCCGCCGTTATAGAGTGCAATGAATGGAATAGATGCTGATACAATCAGCAGATAAGTATTGGCATGCCCCCGCACCTCCGAGGTGATATGCCCGAACACATTATGTAAAATAAAGCCCTTGCCTAGATACACGACCACTGTTATTACAACTGCGCACAGGGTGACAAACCAGATGAGCTGTGTAGAGGCATGACACCCCTCCTTGCGCTTGTCCTGACCGAGATACTGGCCGGCGACTACCGCGCCTCCGGTGGCTAAAGCCGCGAATATATTGATAATAAGAATCATAATATTATCTACCAGCGATACACCGGACACGGCTGCTTCTCCAACACTTGCAATCATAATTGAATCTGCCATTCCCACAAGCACCGCAAGCAGCTGCTCCACGATCAACGGCCCAATCAATGCCGCCAGAGCTTTGTTGTCAAAAAGGTAATGGCTCCTGTCATTCTTTTGTTTCATAATCCACTCAACTCCCATACAAACACGTTATAAAAAAGGACTTTGACACACTGCCAAAATCCCTTTTTTCTATGATACGATTAAATTGTACTCCTTTTTTCCGCGTTTGTCTACTCCTCTGTTGTCAATACATAGCGGTGCACCAGTGCGGCGATTCCTCCACCCACAAGCGGAGCCACGATAAAGAGCCATACCTGTGCGAGGGCTGTTCCCCCCACAAGAAGAGCCGGGCCAAAACTTCTCGCCGGGTTGACACTTGTTCCGGTGAATGGAATTCCAAGGATATGAATCAATGTCAGAGTAAGGCCAATGACCAGCCCTGCCACACTTGCGTTCTCTGTCTTGGATGTCACGCCAAGAATCAGCAGCACGAATACAAATGTAAGTACTACCTCTATCAGAAAAGCGACTGGCATGGAAGTTCCCAGCGCACTTGCCTCTGCATATCCGTTCTGTCCCAGTGATTCATTGCTTCCAAAAAACGCCACAAGAAGGCCTGCTCCTGCAATGCCTCCTAAAAACTGTGCAGCGACATATCCTGCGAAATCCTTTACTGTCATTTTCCCAGCCACAAGCATACCGAAAGACACGGCCGGATTGATATGACAACCAGACACATTTCCGATAGAATAGGCCATAGCCACGATGGACAGGCCAAATGCAAATGCTATCAAAAGCGTAGACAATGCAAGCGGAATCTCTGCCCCGTTATTAGCCACTAACGTATTGGCCGCGACCGCGCTTCCACAGCCAAACACGACGAGTACTGCCGTTCCGATAAACTCTGCGATGTATTTTTTCATCGTAATTCCTCCTCTGTATTCCTCTATGAATTTGTGAAATTTATCACTAACAGTACATTAGCACGCACACTTTTCACTTACAAGAAACTTACTTTTCTTGCCTATTATTTACCTTTTTTGTTACTGGTGGTGCAAATACTTCTCTCTCGTGGCAAGCCCTCCCCTGATATGGCGCTCAGACTTGTTCACGTCCAGCACCCTGCGGGCCTCCGTCGCCAGAGCGGGATTAATCTGCAGGAGACGTTCCGTTACGTCTTTATGTATCGTGCTCTTACTAACACCGAACGCCTTCGCCGTCTGTCTTACCGTCGCTTTATGTTCAATAATATAATATGCGATTTCTACTGCCCGCTCCTCAATGTAATCTTTCATAAAAAACCCCTGCATAACTTGTTTTTACAATCTATGCAGCGCAATTATAGAGTATGACATTATGCAGTCAAATCTGCTCCTTAATATTCGCCCTTAACTTTGATATTTTTAAACCTATTTTAAAACGGCATTATATGTTATTCTAATTACAGGAGGTGGATATGGACACTAATACAATCTTCCAACAAAATCTGAAAGCGGCAAGAGAATTTCGTGGCCTTTCCCTCGTGAGGCTGCAGGAGCTTACCGGCTACAACCGACAGGCCATTTCCACGCTGGAACACGCCACACATGATATCAGTCTGGGAAATGCCGTCAAATTGGCCAAGGCTTTGAATTATGATTTTCCTTCTTTATTCAGCCGCAGTTTTAGATTAGACAAAACAGAAGCTTATCAAGAGCAGGATTATCTTGCACTTTTTTCTCAAAATGTCCAAAGGCTCTTGGTAAAAAGAGGATGGCACCAGTACAGCATCGCTGTCAAAGCCGAGCTTGACACGACTGCCGTAAATAAAATACTCAATCAAAAAGTGAACCCTAAGTTAAGCACACTGACAAGGATAGCCGCAGTGTTTGGAAAGGAACTACCGGAATTGTTAAAAAGGACATAGGAGGTGCGCCATGATTTTTACCCCATACGAAGATGAACAAACTACAATAAATTCAATACATAAGTACAACACCTATGAGTATTCTCTGCTCAGGCTGACGGATACCATGATAGACAAAAACAATATCGACGCCAATATGCTGTTCCGGGAACAGCTACGCAGCGCGGGAATCGTAGATTACGACTTTTTGCCCAACGGCGGCAAAAATGGTGTAAAGACTAAAGCAAAATTTATCCATGGAAATGAAGTGGATTCCGTCATCCTGAATCTCTACCGGGTCACCGGCAAACGAGGGGATCCGAGGTTCTCTATTGCAGGAATTAAATCTCTTGTCCGGGAACGAAAGCTGAACACAGCCGACCTGCTCTATTTCACTGTAGTACAGAAAAACGCGGCGGGGCAGCCGGAGGTCATCTTCATTAACCTGACCTCCCATGCTCCCTCGGAAGATGTTCTTACAAAAGTGTTCGGCGCCGACCAAATCTCCTTAATCCTGTCAGAACTCCTTCCCAAGATTAAGGCCATAGCCCACGCCGGATATCACCCCAACTCCAAAGGACCGGGGAAGGTATGTCCTAAGGATATCGGCGACACGCTGGAATATCTGCTGGGCATCTCTGCCAACAACAGCCAGTGCGCAGACTATCAGAAGCAAATAGAGCTTAAGACAAAATTCAAAGATATCCACACACTGGATACCCTCTTTACACTTCGCCCCCATTTTGAGGAAACTGCGATTGAACGTCTGGAACCCAAGGATAGGCAGCGTGTCTCTGCATTTACCAGATATTATGGCTATCATTCGGAACGGCACGCTGACTCTCAAAGTCTTTACATTACCATCGGCTCTAAAGAAGCCCCTCAAAATAAGCACGGCTTCTATCTTGATGTGAATGAAGAACAAAAACGAGTAAACTTGTACGGAATTGACCCACACACTAAGAAAAATGAAATCGTAGCCTTTTGGCATTTTGATGAACTGAAAAATGAACTTTATCAGAAGCATCCCGCCACATTGTGGATAAAAGCGGAAATAAAAATGGAGGAGGATTTGGCCTTATTCAGATACGTTGAAGTGGAGCTGTCCAGATCTCCTCAATTCTCCACCTTTCTTTCCCTGATCAAGTCAGGAGGCATCACTTACGACTGGCGCGGCTACACATCTATATCCGGGCCCTACAAGGGAAAAAACCACGGAAACGCTTGGCGGATACGCCCCCAGCTGCGTTCCCAATTGTTTGGTGAAATCATCTCTATCCCTCTATAAGATAAGACGGCTGCCCATGCAGCCGTCTTCCATTTAGTCCGTCCTGTCTTTATCCTTCTGGCAAGCTTCGTAAGCCGCTTTTGCAATCGCTCTTGCCAGAAGCGGCGGCACTGCATTCCCAACCTGAGTAAATTGAGGCGTTTCACTTGCCCTCTTGTCCCCGCCGGTAGTTCTTTTTCCCAAAAAGGTAAAACTATCATCGAAGGACTGCAGCCGCGCCATCTCCCTGACCGTCAGAATGCGGTCAAAGTATGGGTGGATAAAATCGTCCGGTAATGTTACCATCGTTGGCGAAACGCCCTGAGAATTCAATCTTGCCCGAATATCTTTTTTCGTAAAGAGTGCTTCCGCCAAATCAGGGGTAATGTCCCCTTGTATCAGCATATTGTTAAGCCTGTTGCTGTCAATCGAAGAATTTAGCCTTGTCTTTATGCCGTTCCAGAATTCCTCTGCCTCTTCCTTTTTAACTCCCAGCCTTTTTCTCAGCGCCCCTACCGCTCTTTCCCGTTCTCGGACACCTCCGCCTTCGGCCTCCAGTGTATAGATTACCGCAAGCTGCTTGTTCGTATAACTGTACCATTTATCATTCAACTTCTTGTCTTTACAAAACTGGAACCGCTCAAGAAATTGTTTTATCAGCCTCACATTCTCCTTCACATTCATTTGAAACAGGCATTCATAAAACAGTTCCGGGTACAGGCCTCGAAGGTCGATTCCCTCCTCCCGCAGTCTGGCCAGCACATTTCTCGTATTCTCGCCTTCATGGTACAATTGGAACCTCTGTACGACGGGCGCATTGTGCTTCGATTGCTCGCTGTTCGTAGTCACCGTCCTTGCTATTGGCTTTCCTGTTAACCGGCTTGGCGTCCTTCCTTCCACAGCCTCCTTCGAAAACGTTGTGGAATACTTTAGTTCGTCATACAAGTCGCCGAAGGCATCCCGCACATTGACCGTGCTCTTTTCCTCCTTCGGATAACTGATAGGATGTACGTCTCTTCTGTAAGCTAAAAATATGGCCCGGTTTCTCTGCTGGGGCACTCCAAAATCAGCGGCGTTCAGACGCTTGAAGTCGAGCACGATATACCCCAGACCTTCCAGCTCGCATTTTAATATCTCGGGAGTCAGAATCTGGCCGCGGTATACTTTCCCGTCCTCCAGTACGCTGGGAAAGTCCAGCATCTGCATGTCCATGATTCCCGTCACATTTTCCATCACCACATACTTGGGCTTGATATCCTTGATGAGCCTTAAGTATTCATGAAAAAGCATATTCCGGGGGTCGCTTGCGTTTCGTTTCCCCAACCGGCTGAAGCCCTGACAGGGCGGCCCCCCGAACATAACGTCCACCTTCTCTGGTTCAAATACCGCCCCATATTTCAATGAATTAATTTTTTCGAAAATATACTCCGCCGTCAGCTCCTTGATGTCTGCCAGCTCGAACCACGTATCCACACCCTGCACCAGACCAAGCTGCTCATGCCTGTTCATATAAGTCTCCTGCACCATCGGGCTGCGGTCGCTGGAAAAAATGATATCAAATCCTGCCTGTAATATTCCCTCACTGAATCCACCCGCTCCGCAAAACAAATCTATTGCATATGGCATGTCGTACCTCCCCAATACCGAATGTATTCATTATAACAGAGATTTATTTCCCCGTCCAGGCTGAATTTAACATTTCTAGTGTAAGGATATGCAAAGAGGGGGCGCAAAATCATAGATGATTACTCATCTTTTTGCAACGCCCCCTACATTATAGTAAATTTATTCACTACACAACTGCGTCAATCAGGCCGGATACGCGATTTAAGAAATCCGGGCTTTCGTCTGAATGTACAACCATCTCCAGCTTATCGGATTCGCTGAGAGCCATAACTCCCATCACAGACTTTGCGTCAACAATAATTCTGCCGCTGACCAGATCCACATCTCCTTCAAACTGGTTCGCAGCGTTTACAAATGAAGTGATATCTTCCGGCCGGCGAAAGCATACTGAATATTTAAGCATCCTCTTACCTCCTAACTTATCGTCATTCTTTACGGAATGAGTTCCATAATTTTCCAAATCCCTCATATTTTCATAGTATAACGTCATTTTTCGTCGTTGAAAACATCGGCTCTTGCAAAAAAACTGTCTTTTCTTGCACTACTATAATGTTTATGTTATAATAGCCCAAACTTATTTCGCACAATTCCCGTTCTCCGTCCAACAGAAAAAATTGCCTAGGGACATAACTGGATTGTTGACAGAATCATGGCACTCTATACATTTTTCACGGCAATTAAGGAGATTGTTATGAACGAGATATTATTGTCATATTTTAAAAATATTAACCCAGAGGAGCAGAAGCTTCTTGAGTATCCCGAAAATGTACTGTCTTTTTATGCAGGAAAACCCCATTACACCAATAAAAAAGCGTCCCGCAAGAACTTAGATTCACCACTTACGAACGCAAAACCAATCACCGTATACAAGCATCCCCGATTTGTAGAATTCCCCAATCACACACATGAGTTTATGGAAATGATATATATATACAGTGGTTCCATAGAACAAGTCATCAACCAAACGACCCATATTCATCTGGAAACAGACGACCTTCTGTTTTTAAGCCCCGGCACTTCACATGCCGCCGCGGCGGCAGGATATGACGATATCGCCATCCATATTCAGATTAATCCGGAATATTTATCCTACCCTCTGCAGATGTTGAAAGACGATACCTATCTGCGCCGTTTCCTGCGTGACTGCATGATGGGCAGCCTCACCGGTCCTAAATATCTTCATTTTCACTTGAAGGATATTTTAGAGGCAAAAAATCTTGTGGAAAATATCATGCTGACCGCTCTCAGGAATCTCAATAACTCGGATACTATCGTGCAGGCCACCCTCGGTGTCCTTTTAATGGAGCTTCTGAACCGCACTTACCGGATTACCGTAGGCTCCCCGTCCTCCTATGAACAGGAAATCGTGCTGAACGCGTTGTCTTATATAGAGGATAACTACCAGTCCGCCTCTCTGGAAGAATATGCCTCCTCTATCAAGCAGCCGCCCTATTTTGTCAGCCGGCTTATGAAAAAATATTCCCCTTACACGTTTACCACCTATCTTCAACGCAAACGCCTCGTTCAAGCCTGTTACCTGCTTACCGCCACTACACTTCCGATAGAAGAAATCAGCCAGCAGATCGGCTATGAAAATTCCAGCTATTTTCATAAGCTGTTCAAAAAAGAATACAATATGACTCCGAGACAGTTCCGCACAAACCGCAGCACGTAGCATATTTTCCCGTTTCCTATCATAAGCTGTAGCAATCCCCGGACAAGTTCCGGGCATCTTAAGGAAACGAGGTATAATTATGAGACCTGTCATTGGAATTTTAACCTGCGGCTACATGGAAAAGCGGCAGTTTGTCACAGACGCCTATGTGCGCTCGATCCGGATATCGGGCGGCCTCCCCCTGCTGATTCCCGCCCAGCCTCCGGAAACCGATGTGACTCCTTATCTTTTCTTGTGCGATGGTTTTCTGCTCCCGGGCGGGGGAGATATCACCCCTCTTTTACAGGACGAAGACCCGGTAAACGGTATTGGTGTTACGAATCTTATGCTGGATGTCTACCAGATACGATTCGCCGAGGAGGCGCTGGCTACCGGGAAACCTGTGCTGGGAATCTGCCGTGGAATGCAGGTGATGAATGCCGCATGCGGCGGAACCCTCTTTCAAGACATCTCACTCCAGCCCGGCTCCCCCCTTCTGCACATGCAGACCTCCGAGTCCCGGAGCGATGCGAGCCATAAAGTCATCGTGGACGAAGGCAGCCTCCTCCACTCAGTAACCGGCAGCTCACTCTACACAAACAGTTTTCACCACCAGACTATCCGGCAGCCGGGAAAGCGCATGATTCCCACCGCCCACGCGCTGGATGATACGATTGAAGCCATAGAGATGGAAGGGCATCCTTTCGCCGTTGGCGTCCAGTGGCACCCCGAAGCCATGTTCTTCTCCTCTTTGCGCATGCGTAATTTATTTTCATTTTTTATAAAAACATGTGAAAAAAATAAAAGCAACGTATAACTTCTTTCCCTCGTGACATACTAATCCAGAACCTTAAAAGGAACCAAAAAGGAGGAAATTGATATGTCAGATATTTCTATTCTGGATTTGCAAAATCTTCGTCACTTAATCGGCGGTTACGAAAACAGCCATTGTAAAATGACAGATTATGCCTCTCAGGCTCAGGACCCTGAGGTAAAAAAATTGTTTCAGGATGCTGCAGATTCTGCAATGAAAAACAAACAGGAACTGATGAAATTCTTATAGGAGGCGTATACACATGAATGAAAAGACAATGGTAGCCGACACTTTAGTCGGTGTAAACGGGGAATTAAAGATGTTCGCGGAATATATTACCCAGTCAGAAAACAAAGAGCTTAAGCAATGTTTAAAGCAGATGCGTAATCAGTGCGAGATGTCACAGGAAAAACTCTATGAGCTTGCAAGAGAAAAAAGCTACTATGTGCCTGCCGCCAAAGCGACACAAGAAGAAGTGGATCATGTCAAAAATATTTTGACACAGCCTGCAATGAAGTAGGTTCTGTTAAGGCAAGACAAAAGCCGTTGTACCGGGAGCGCAGTCCCGGCACAGCGACTTTTGCAGTTAAAATTATGAACAAATATTTACCGTTTATTCATAATTCTTTCAAAATATCATCACAGTTCTCTCACATTTATTTTCTATACTAATAATTGTACAAAGGAAACACCCTTTAACATAAATTTTCTTTTTCATAAATGCCGATATTCGGGGAACCGGATATCGGCACTCCTCATTTTATCATATTTTTTCCATAATCGAGCAGCATCCCTTCCAGAATCTCCATCTTCTCAGCCGTATCTTTATTCGAGTATGGTACACGCCGTATAATTCTGGATATATAATCGTTTTCCAGAATTATCTCCATCGTTTCTTTAAAATAAATATCATAAAAATACGCCAAGTAAGAGATCCAGTAGTCCATAGGCGTCCTTCTTGCGGACGCAAGAACAGACTTTCTATCCAGACAGTACTGCCACACTTCCGGGCTGACAGACTCAGCCCCGGCCACCTCCGGGGAGATACCCAGCAGGGTCTCCAGATTCTCCTCCAGCTTTACCCGGCAGTTATCCAGCTTATCCGCGTCACGGATAAGCCGAGCGTGGAGGAGACTCCGGGAATCGGTGACGCCTTCTATTGCAAAATCGCTGTGTTTGTCAATTGCCGTGCAGATAATGTCATCCCATGTATCCACTTCCACGAACTCTCGAATCATCCCTTCTTTAAACAAAAGCTCCGCACCGTACTTGGCGTGATCCATTGTTCCCGGCTCGAAGCTGTCGAACCTCTTCAGCTGTTCGAAACGCCCGATATCGTGCAGCAGCCCAATCAATTTACAAAGCATGGTGTCTTCCGCGGAAAGCTTCATCCTGCGTGCGATCTCCTCACAGCAGGACACAACTCCATAGGTGTGCACGATTTTCAGATTAATCTTGTCGTCCGCCCTGTCATATTCATCCAGATATTTCTCAAAGGCTCTTTTTGCCTGTTCAAAATCCATCCCTGCGCTCCCTTCTTAAAAAGGGAAGGCCTATAAAAACCTTCCCCGCATCTTGCTCCATATATGTCCCTGTACATATTCATACGCCTTATCATAGAGTATAAGGGCAATCTGCCCTGCCCCGATAATCCCGAAAAGCATTTGTACCGGCAGCGTTCTTGCAATCAGCAGCTTTGGGAAGAAAATTACCATAGGGATAAACATAATGTTAAATATCACATACTTTATCACCCAGAACCAAACTCTTCTGTTTGTCTTTTCGGATGTTCTTCCCAGCAGTCTCCACGACCATTCGATACCTAAAATGTAAAGTCCCATTGCCCCATAAGAAGCCACATACAGCTTATTGGGCGCCACGAGCAGCCCGAGCAGTATCCCTGCCAAGTAAAAAGCCACGCCGCCTGGCAGACCATTCTCCCGTACGACAATACCTACAAAATAGGACGCTGCCGCCAATAGGAACAACGTATTCGTCTCTATCACACTGCCCAGCACCATGCAGATAACCGTCAGTGCCAGAAGCAGCCCTCCAAAGGCCATCCGCTTTGCTTTTACATGCATGAACAAAGATCCCCTCCCATACATTCGCAGAGCGTATCGGCACACCACAGGTCACAGCACAGATTTCCTGTCCCGCAGCTTGTGTTGTTGTTGCCATATCCGCCCCCGTAAGGGTTATTTTGATAGCGCTGGCTGTTCCAGCTCAGTTGATTCAAAAACTGGGTGTATCTGGGATTGTTGGGCTCCATATTGACCGCTGCCGCCGCATGGTCGCGGGCCAGCACATTATTGCCCACCCCCGCGTTAGCCACGCCGCTCAGGTAATGCCACTCTGCTGTTCTGTTGGACATTCTTCCCAGAACGTTCAGTGCATCCTGAAACCGTCTGTTATTAATAAAATTATAGGCCGCCTGCAGCTCTACATCCTGCTGGCCGCTGCTGTAGGAGCTGCTCTGCTGTCCGGAGTAAGAGCCACTCTGTCCATAGCCGCTGTAGCCGTAGCCATAGCTGCCTCTGCCCTCCCGCTCCTTCATGATTGTATCATATGCTTCCTGCACTTCCTCGAATTTCTCCTCCGCTAAATCCGCCAGCGGGTTATTTACATTGGCATCGGGATGATATTTGCGTATCAGTTCTCGATATACTCTCTTTATCTCATCATCCGACGCATTGGGCGATACGCCCAGTACATCATATGGATTCTTCACCATTGTGTCCGTTCCTCACTTTTCTTTGTACTTGCAGTTTGTTATAACGATTCCAAACTCCATCATATAATATGTTGCGCAAAATGTCTATATCCAACAGGCAGGGAAGCCGTTCAAATTCGGCGCTGCACTCTCCCATCATCATGCAGAGCATTTCTTTTACCCGCTCCTCATAGTCCGCCCGCTCCGACAGCCGCTGCATCGGATTATAATTTCCTTCTTTTCTATCCTTCTCCAAATCTTCGTAGGCATCCATAATGTAGATATATTTCCCCAAAAAGAAGCCAAGCCTTCGAAGGCGCCCCTCCCAGTGGTCCTTTTTATATAGAAACAGTTCTTCCATCACCCTTCCAAAACACCCGGCGGGCTTGTCGATGTTCTCCTCCCGGCTCTTCTCATATTCCGCCAGCGCTTTCAGCTCCTTCTGTATCGCACGGCATTGTCTGGGATACTTGTGAATGACTTTCTTCACCTTCCGCCTGAGGGCACAGGTACCGAGAAATCCTCCCACTTTCTTTTCATCCACCCAATCGTCTTTCAGATGGTAATAGGCGAGAATCAAGTTCATATCCGCCGCATATTCTGTGATTTCATTGACCAGCATCCTCTGCTTCTTTACCGGATGCACCTTACACCGGTGAAGCTCTGTCTTTGTCTCACTCTCATACAGTGATGTAAGAAGAATGACCGCAAACGTCATATCGTATGTGAGCGTCATCTGCCCCATGGTCCCGTACCGCTTTTTCAAACTTCTGCACAACCCGCAGTAGTAGGACTTATATTTTCGAAAATCCTTCATTTTTAATTCCGGCTCGCAAACCGTTACATATCCAAACATCCATCCCTTCCTTTCTATGCATAAACATTTAGTAGTTCAATTCTAACAATTTTCTCCGGCTTTATCAACAAATCCCCGCAAAGAATTTGTCCTCTGTCCCACCTCTCTTGTAAACCAACCGAAAACATGCTACCATACCAAAGTACGAAACGAAAAGGAGAGGGTTTACCATGAATATCAAGACAGAATTTATTACTATACAGGGGGCCCCTCTGGAGGGCGCCAACCCACTTCCCCACTTCCGGGAGCGGAACCATGACACACATCCTGTGGACAACGGAACACTGCGGCCGGAAGACAACGAGCGGTTCGGAACCGAGACGGCCTTCCGTGTCCTTCCTTACCGTATGCAGGACCGCTACAGCCGCAAAAAACGAACCATGGAGATAACCGGAGTTGTAATGGAAAATGAATTCCTCCGCGCAGAATTTCTCCCTGACTATGGCGGACGCCTCTATTCTTTGAAAGAAAAGACAGGCGGGAAGGAACTCCTATACCGCAATCCGGTCTTCCAGCCGGCCAACCTTGCCATCCGCAATGCTTGGTTCTCGGGAGGAATCGAGTGGAACATCGCTCAGCTCGGGCACTCCTGCTCTACCTGTGATAAAGTCTTTTTCGCAAAAGTTCGAGGCGAGGATGGCTATGAATTTCTGAGAATGTATGATTACGAGCGGACCCGGGGGCTTTTATGGCAGATTGACTTCCATCTGCCCGACGGCAGCCGCCAGCTCTATGCCCATACAGTAATTATCAACGATACGGACAAAGCGGTTCCCATGTACTGGTGGACCAACATCGCCGCAAGAGAAGAGGAGGGCTGCCGGATTTTTTCAGGAACCAGAGAGGTGCTGTACATAGAACCCCAGTCACTCTCCAAAGGAGATGCTCATTCCTTCGGGCGGGGTGAGCTGCCGTCACTCCCCGTCCTTCCTGAAAAGGATGCCTCCTATCCAGAAAACTTCCACTACACAAGTGAGTATTTTTTCCAGAACCCAAAAACGATGGACTCGCCTTGGGAAGCCATCACCTATACGGACGGCTCCGCCTTTTTTGAGCGTTCCACACAGCCCCTCTACGTGCGCAAGATGTTCTGCTGGGGCAGCCACAACGGAGGGCGGACTTGGCGTGATTACCTTTCCGTACCGGGAAAGGGTAATTATGTGGAGATACAGGCCGGCCTTGCGCCCACGCAGCTTCACACCATACAGCTGGATGCCCACGAGGTTATTTCCTTCACCCAGTGCTACGGCAGCTTATCCTTAGAGTCCGGAGACGCCAACCTGCCGGACTACGAGTCTGCCCGCATGTTGGTGAAGACTGCCGTAAACGCGGCCGTCTCCGCTGACAAGGTAAAAGAGATGGACGGCTTTTTCTCCGCCCACGCCACCTTGCCCTGCTCCAAACTCATACACAGCGGCCACGGCTGGGGTGCTCTTGAGCAGGCCCGCCGCCTCAAAGAAGGGCAGCCCCTTTTCCCGCGCCAATTCACCTTTCCGGCTGAGACGCTTACCACCACACAGGAAAATTGGCTTGCGCTTTTATGGGACGGCCCCATGGAGGAACTAACCAGCGCGCAAGTCCCTCTCTCCTTCCAGACCGATCCCGCATGGCTTCCTTACCTAAAGCATCGGGTGAATGCCGAACCGGACAATGTGACCGCTCTTTTGCTCATGGGAATCTTGCTCTACGAGAACGGAGCGTGGGACTACGGAACCGCCTGTTGGAAAAAAGCCTTGCAGCACCAGAATCTACCGATTCTTTGGAGGAATCTCGCTTGTGCCGCCGCTCAGGAGGGGAACAATGCTCAGGCTGTCGCCTATATGGAACAAGCTCATCTGGAGTCTTATCCCGACATCGACCGTGCCTTCTACGCCGAATACTTCCGCTATCTTCTGATAGACGGTCAGGCAGAAAAAATATTCGCCCTATATCAGAATCTTCCTGAGAGCCTGCAGAACACCGAAGTTCTATTGCTGGAGGCCTGTGAAGCCGCAGAGCAATTGCTGTCCGCTGACGATGGCGCACACAACGAGACCACTGTCTTTGGCTTTCTGGAAGACGCCTTCACAAGAGACTATGCTTTAATAAGGGAAGGCGAGACCCGCATGAGCGATATCTGGTTCGCCTATGCACGTAAAAAAGGAATCCGCAGTGACCGGATTCCCAGACATCTCGATATGCGCCTTACGGACTAACATATCCACAATGTAAATATACCCCGTCAAGCTGCATGCGCAGCGATTGGCGGGGTATGATTAAGCGTTATTTTGTTGAACTTGTTTCATTTGTTTTATTATTTCCCGCATTGCCGGTGGAATCGTCTGATTCCTTAGGCTCCACCTGCTTGCAGTTATCAGCCACCCACTTCTGTACGACTTCTTTATTCGCCATCTTCATCAGTTCTTCTTCGGATGCGTCTTCCAGCATAGCCTCTACACTTTCATAGCCGTAAGTCTCTGCGTACTCTTCATACTTCTTCTGAAGCTCATCCTCGGACAAAGCAAGCTTCTCCTTCTTCGCAATAAGCTCAATCACCTGCTCCTGCTGAATCTGGGATTTAGCGGCTTTGGAGAGCTGGGTATTATAAGTATCCTCATCCATGTTCAGATAAGTTTCCAAGAAATCCGTGAACTCAACACCATACATCTCAGCGTACTGCTTATACTGTGAGTCTATCATATCTATCATTTCCTGAAGTTCTTCTGTCGGATACTTTTTCACCTCAACATTTTCCATCAATGCGCTCCAAGCATTGGAAACCAATGTCTCCTCTGCGCTTGCTTGGTTATTATCCGCCAAGAGTTTCTTCACTTCTTTTTTGTAATCTTCCACTGTCTTTGATTCTTTAGACACTTTGGCAACAAAATCGTCATTCAATTCAGGAACATTACTCTTGGAGATAGATTTCACAGTTATGGTAAATACTGCCGCTTTTCCAGCCATCTCCGCATTACCGTAATCTTCCGGGAATGTTACGTCAATGTCAAAGGTCTCCCCTGCATTGTGTCCGATAATTCCGTCTTCAAATCCGGGAATGAAAGTACCGCTTCCTATCTCTAAATCGGAATCCGTTGCACTTCCGCCGTCGAACGCCACACCGTCGACTTTGCCCTCATAATCAATTTTCACCGTGTCCCCGCTTTCCACCGGGCGGTCTGTAACCTCCACAACATCCGCATTCTGCTCGAGCTGGGCTTGGATGTAACTTTCCACTTCTTCGTCCGTTACCTTTGCTGTATCGGCTTTTTCTACTTCTATACCCTTATACTGCTTCACCTTCACATAGTCGTTGGATATTTCTTTGGAACAGCCCGTAACAAGAACTGCTAACGCGCAGACACCTGCCGCGAGCACTGCCATCTTCTTTTTCATTACTACACCTCTTAATACTTAAATTTAACGCTATTACGTTTATAACACATTCAAGGCAAAATGAAAAGGGATTTTCTTGAGTTCACAGTTATTTCAGAATTACAAAAGCGGGGAGAACAATCTTGAGAACTGCTCCTTTATGCGAATCCACAGTGTTCTTTCCTCATACATTTTCCTTGTGACCAGCGTACTTTTTCTGATATCGTTCAAAAATGCCTCTTCCATGATTCTGGTAGTCCGTTCGCTGTAAATAGTGGCGTTTACTTCAAAATTGAGCTGGAAGCTCCGGATATCCATGTTGGCTGTCCCCATGCAGGTAACCTGTCCGTCCACCGTCAATGTTTTGGCATGGAGGAATCCATTATCATAAGTGTAACATCTGGCCCCCTCCGCGATCATCTCCCCGATATGGGAGTAAGTGGCCCAATAGACAAGGGGATGATCCGGCTTACAGGGTACCATGATCCGCACATCAATCCCCGAACGGGCCGCCACCTTGAGAGCCGCAAGAATCGGGTCATCCGGTATGAAGTACGGTGTCTGCAGATAAATGTGATGCCTTGCCTTGTGGATAAGTTTAAGATAGTTGTCCCGAATCGCAGGATTCTGAGAGTCCGGGCCGCTTGAAATAATCTGTACAGGATCTCTGCCGTTCCTTACATAGACCGGTATCTCAAACAAATGGTCCTCCAGAAACAGATTTTCCTTTGCCGCATAGTTCCAGTCCAGCACGAAGCGGACAGCAAGCGATGTCACCGCCGAACCTTCTATACATATGTGCGTATCTCTCCAGTACCCGAACTTTTTCGAGAGACCGATATATTCTCTGCCGATATTGAATCCTCCCACAAAACCGATTCTTCCGTCAATCACGGCAATCTTCCTGTGGTTGCGGTAATTCAGGCGAAGCTGTAGATTCCCGAATAATGCGGGGAAAAATTCTGCCACCTGAATCCCGGCATTCTCCAGCCTGACCCAAGTCTTATTGCGGGTGCTCCGGCATCCCATGGCATCGAAAAGCACACGTATCTCCACGCCCTGACGGGCCTTACGCACCAGAACGTCCTCCAATTCCTGCCAGAGTTCATCATCACGGATAATGTAATACTGCAAATGTATATAACGCTGGGCCTGCTCCATCTCCGCAAGCAGCGCCTCGAATTTTTCCTTCCCGTCTGTATAGACTCTCACATCATTGTTGTCGGTAAGTACCGCCTCCGCACTGTTGAGATTATACAATATCAGGCTCTGGAACCGCTCCATTTCCGGGTTTCTGAGCCTTAGCTTTTTCCGGTAAATGGATTCCTCCTGCCTTCTGATCGCATATTTTACCTCTCCCTCTATCTCCTTCACCCGGAACATTTTACTCTTTCTATAGTCCTGCCCCAGAAGAAGATAAAGAAAAAAGCCGGCTATCGGCACAAAATACAAGACCAGCAGCCAGGTCCAGACCGTCTGCGGACTCCTGCGCTGAAAAAATATAATCACGATAGATAACAAAATATTAATAAACACGAGATTGTCCATGCACCACCAAAATGCATTCCCGGCAACGCTCCAGATAGTATCACCCATTCTCTCACCCGTCCTCCCATACAAAGAGTATTACCCTTTGCTGATATTATACCCGTTTCCTTCTGGAAAAGTAACCCCAAACCATGTAAAACCACTGAGAAAAACGGACAGAATACGCCAGAATCTCTTGCACTTGCCTGCAAACAATGTTACAATGTCAAATGTGAATATACGAAACGTATGAGGAGGAATACCCGTGAGTACAGTAACAATTGTTTTACTGGTTATATTAGCTGTTCTGGTCATTGCACTGATTGTTTTATATTTCCTCGGGAAAAAAGCAGAAAAGAAACAGGCTGAACAAGAAAAGATGCTGGAGTCCGCAGCCCAGCAGGTAACGATGCTGATTATCGACAAAGGAAAGATGCGTTTGAAAGACGCCGGCTTTCCGGCCATCGTAATGGAAAGCACGCCAAAGTATCTGCGCCGCTCTAAAGTACCTGTGGTAAAAGCCAAGGTCGGGCCGAAGATTATGACTCTGATGTGTGACGCGAAAGTATTTCCGCTGATTCCTATCAAGAAGGAAGTAAAGGCTACTATAAGCGGTATCTACATCACCAATGTCAAAGGACTCAGAGGACCGCTGGAAGCGCCGAAGAAGAAGAAAAAAGGTCTTATGGCGAAGCTTCGCGGTGAAGCATAAAGAATTTTATTCCATGCAATTATAGAAAAACGATGCTGATAACAGCATCGTTTTTTTGTCTATTTATACATCGGCCCATAAGCCGCACACGCCCGGTAGTCCTGCGCCTCCTTGTCCATCCCGAAGGCATTCCAACTGGCCGGACGGAAGATGGACTCCTCCGGTACATTGTGCATGCACACCGGTATCCGCAGCATCGAGCACAGCGTGATCATATCCGCGCCCACATGACCGTAGCTGATGGCCCCATGGTTCGCCCCCCAGTTGTTCATCACATCGTAGGCGCTCTTGAACGCCCCCTCGCCCGTGACTCTTGGCGCGAACCACGTGCACGGCCATGTATAATCCGTACGCTTCCACAGGCTGTCCGACACCTCCTCCGGAAGCTCCACGCTCCAACCTTCCGCCAGCTGCACCACAGGGCCCACTCCCTTCACCAGATTCACGCGCACCATGGTCATGGGCATTCTGGCCCGCGTCTCGAACCGGGAGGAATACCCGCCTCCCCGGAAGTAGCCCAGATCCGCCTCGCACCATGTGGTGGCCTTCAGGCAGGCGTCGATGTCCGTTTCCGTCATCTCCCAGAAGGGCTTCATGCTCCCCCTGCCCCCGGCGTCCCTGGCCGCACCGCTGGCATCCAGGCAGCAGGCCCCGGAGTTGATCAGATGCAGGAAACCGCCCGCTTCTTTCGCCTCCCCTTCCAGTTCATACCCAGTCACTCTCTTCACCGCCTCCCCGGACCAGCAGGTGCGCACATCCGCGAACATCTGGGCCCGGTTCGTCAACAGCTTCAAGAGCAGCATGCCCACCCCGTTCAGGGTGTCGTTCTCCGTGGCAAGGATGTAGGGCTCCCTCGCCCCGTTCCAGTCGAAGGAGCTGTTCAGGATGGCCTCCGGGAAATCCGTGTTGGGCAGGTGGTCCGTCCACTGCCGCTGGCCTTGGAAGCCCGCCGCTATGGCGTTATGCCCCAGCTTCTCCTCCCCCCATTCTTCCGGGAGCCTCGGGTTCCCGTTCATCAGGTCCTTGATGATGAGGGCACATTTGATGGTGAATTCCCAGTTGTAGTCCTTGGCTTCTCGGTCGTGCTGTACTTCCAGAGGATTCTTGTCCCATCCCTCCGGGCAGCGCTCCTTCACCCACGCCCGCGCCTTCTCATATTCCTTCTCGTCGTAGATGCCCCGCTCTATCCTCCGCAGCACTTCCACCTCGTCCACGGACTCCACCCGCATGCCCAGATATTCCTCGAAGAAATCCGGATCGATGCCGGAGCCGGAGATGCCCATGCAGGCAGCGCCTATCTGCAGATAGGACTTCCCGCGCATGGAGGCTGCGGCCACCGCGGCCCTCGCGAACCGGAGCAGCTTTTCCTGCACATCCGCGGGGATCTCTTCATCATCCGCCTCCTGCACATGCCTTCCATAGATGCCGAAGGCGGGGAGCCCCTTCCTTGCGTGGGCGGCCAGCACTGAGGCCAGATAGACCGCGCCGGGGCGTTCCGTAGCGTTGAGCCCCCAGACCCCCTTGATGGTCATGGGGTCCATGTCCATGGTCTCCGAGCCGTAGCACCAGCAGGGCGTCACGGAGAGGGTAATGTCTACGCCCGCGGTCCTGAACTTCTGGGCACAGGCGGCGGCCTCCGCCACACGGCCGATGGTGGTGTCCGCCACGACGACTTCCACCGTTTCTCCGTCTGTATAGCGGATATGCTCCTCAAAGAGCCTCTTCGCCGCCTTTGCCATGGACATGGTCTGTTCTTCCAGTCCGCCCCGCACGTCCAGCAGTCCCTGTCTGGCGTCAATGACCGGGCGGATTCCAATTACGGGATGCCTTCCTATCACTCTCTTCTCTGCCATTTTTCTTCCTCCTTACCGCAGCTTTACTGCTATCCATCCACAATCCTATACTTCTGTGAAGTGCCGTTCATCAAGCTTCTTAATCAAGGCCGCCTCTCGCTTCTCATCCAGCGGTATAAGCGGCGCCCGCATCCCGCTGCCCGCTATAATTCCCCTGTGTTTCAGCGCAGTCTTATAACAGGCAATATTCTGTTTTTCACTTAAGATATTATTTAAAATATTTGTTTTTTTCTGCAGCCTCATTGCCTGCTCCGTATCTCCTGCCTGAACAGCGGCCCATACCGCCTCATAATGCTCAGGAATTACATTGGCGTTTCCCGATACCGTCCCGTCCCCGCCCGCAAAACACGTAACGGCAAATAACTCATCTGGCCCGCATAATACGGAAAACTCTCCATTTTTTAAGGTCATGAATTCTTGGATTCTGGACATATTATTTACACTATACTTAATTCCCACCACATTAGGACATCTGTCGGCCAGCTTCCCCGCTAACTCGGGTGTGATATCGTTGACTGCACACTGCGGTATTCCGTACAAGTATATCGGGAAATCCACCCCCACGCTTTTGGATACCGACTCATAAAATCCTGTGAGTTCTTCGTCGGTGAGTTTAAAAAACGCCGGTGTCACAACTCCGATTCCGTCGGCCCCCGTCCGCTCTGCATGCCGGGCCAGTTCTTTGGTATCTTCAAGATTCCATGCCCCCGCCTGTACATAGACAACCGCTCTCCCAGCGGCCTGCTGGATAACAGTCTCCGCCACCACCTTCCTTTCCTCCACGCTTAAATACATCATTTCCCCCGTCGTTCCCGCCGGATAGAGACATTGAATCCCCTTATCGATCAAATATTCCGTCAGTTTTTCCAGACTCTTAACATCAACTCTGCCCTCTTCATCAAATGGTGTCACCATCGGCACCGTCACCCCATATAATTTCCTCATGGCGAATCCCTCCTCATACTAATTTATTCTTCGGCTCTTTTCCCGCAAACACATCCAGCAATGCCTGAGCGGTCGCCATACCTGTTTGGGCATAGTTCTCATAAGATTCTGCCGCCGTATGAGGCGTACACACATAATTGTCAAACTCAAACAGCGGATACTTTGCCGTCACAGGCTCTGTCTCAAAAACATCCGAGCCATAACCCGCAATTTTTCCGGCACGCATCCCTTCATACACAACCCTCTCGTCCACAATAGTGCCTCTGGATGTGTTAACGATATAGACACCGTCCCTGCAGTGCTCCAGAGCCTTCTCATCCAGCAGGTGATAAGTATCCGGCAGCGCAGGAACATGAAGCGACAGCACATCGCTCTCCTCCAAGACCTTATCTAGTCCACACATCTCTACTCCAAGACGTTTTGCCGCCATCTCATCGGGGTATTTATCATAGGCAGTAATCCTGCACCCAAATGGCTGCAGCTTCTCCGCCAGATTCCGGGCCACTGCGCCGAACCCGATAAGCCCCACTATCTTTCCTCTTAGTTCTCTCACCATCACCCGGGGCCACCGTCCTTCTCTTGCCGCTTGATTAAGCACCGGGAAGTACCTCATAATGCTAAGTATCAGCATCAGTGCGTGCTCCGCCACCGATTCTGTATTGATTCCCGGGCAGTTGCACACCTGAATTCCCCTTTTTTTTGCCGCCTCAAGGTCAATATTGTCCACCCCTACCCCGAATCTGGCAATCCCTTTGAGCTTCGGCGCTAATTCCATCAACCGCTCATCCCACACATCCACTCCGGCTATCACACCGTCCACATCTCCCACGAGCCCACTTAACTGCCCGAATGTGAGCGGCCCTTTTGTTTCATTTTCTATTACCTCACACCCCTGCTCCTGCAGATAGCGTTTCGCCTCGGCACAATACAGCGAATAATTTGGCAATGCCGCTAATATTTTCATATTTTAGTCCTTTCTTCGTTGGACAGCTTCAGCTTGAAAACAGTCTCAGCCGTCTTATACATAATCTGCTCCATTCCTTCCTCATCCAATATCCCCCTGCGGTGTAAGTCCCGGTATTTTGAAAGCTCTGTCTGCATCTGCAGAGTCACATCGGAAGAAAACATCACCCGTGCTGGCCCGAGGCTCTCAATAATCTCACAGGTAGCCTCAATCCCCGCACCGCTTGGCTCAATAAATACATTCTCATAAGTCTTTGCCACATAGATTGCCTGTTGTGTATAGAAATTTGCCCCCGCATGAGCCATGACAATCGGAACATCCGGAAATGCCTCCGCACAGGGCTGTATCTTAATCGGATCGGCAAACGGAATTCCCATTCCCGTATGTATCATGACCGGTACCTTGAGCTCCCGGGCTACCTGAAAGACATGCATCCCATCCTTGGAACAGGGAGATATTGCATGTCCGGCCGGTGTTATCTTAATTCCCACAAATCCAAGCTCCTGCACACAGCGCTTTGTCTCCCGCTCATAATCCTCGGCTCTAAAATGTGGGTTCACAGATGCCATTCCAAAAATCCTCCCCGGACTTTTCTTGGTCATTCTATAGATTCTATCATGTATATTTTGAAACTCTTCAATATATGGACGCGGTATATATGGCTGGACAATCCCCCCGTCCACACCGTAACTGCGGAAGTTGTCAAGAAGCTCTTCCTCTGTAGTCTGCTGGTCGAACGTGACATCCGTCCCTATGTGGCAATGTGCATCGATAATCATAATTTCCCGCCTTTCTTTCTGCCTAACTGAAGTTTATTTGCCTCCAATACAAGCGCCAAAAGTAGTACCACTCCATACAGAAGCTGCTGAACTCCGGGCGATGCCTTGAGCACCGTCAGAACACTCAACACGATCGTAATAATCAAAGCCCCGCTTGTACTGCCTACTGTGTGTCCCTTTCCTCCGTTCATGGAAATCCCCCCGATGGCAACCGCCGCCAGTGTGATGAACATATAAGAATCCCCCATGCCCAGATAAGATTGTCCCACTCTGCCGCTCATGATCAGGCCTCCCACCGCGGCGCACAGCGCACTTATCATGTAAGTAATCATCACCGTCTGTCTCACATTTACCCCCGAAAAGTACGCAGCTCTTCTGCAGTTCCCTACCGCGTAGAGACGTTTACCGTACGCACTTCTCTTCAGTACCAGCATCAGCACCACCATAATGGCACCAAAGAAAATGGTGACCACCGGGATAAACCCTATCTTTGCTTTGGCAAATCCCACAAGTCCCTGCGGTGTAAAACCTCCTGCAGTCCCCTTTGTCCAGAAGAGCAGCGCTCCCATCAAAATAGAATTCATGCCATAGGTCATTATCATCGGATGCACCTTTAGATAGGCAATTCCAAATCCACTGACGGCCCCAGCCAGCAGCGCCCCCGCAAGAACCGCCACAAATGCCGTACCTGACCCCCAGCCTTTTGTATTAATGCCATAATTCAAAATGACTGCCGCCGAATTCATCATATAAGGAACAGACATATCAATACCGCCTGTCAGTACGGGGAATGTCTGCCCCAGTACTAAAAAACCAAGTATCGCCAAATCGGAAAGCAGCACACTGATATGGCTCAGGCTCCCGAATCCGCTGTAGAATAAGCTGATTACAACGACCAAAGCCACAGCAATTAGATAATTTCCTAGAATTTCCGTATTGTTCCTCACTGCACCTTTTATTTTCTCCATCACATATCCACCTCCATCTTTTTACGGTTATGGAAGATTGCCGTAAAGGAACTGATGCAGACAGAGACGATAAGAATCACGCCCTGAAGCAGCGATGTCATGTAGGAAGATACGCCGACCGCAACCATAAGACTTGTCAACAGCCGCATGATAACCGCCCCCATAACAGCCCCGGCAAAACTATAATATCCGGTCACGATACTGCAGCCCCCGATGACTGCAGCGGCACAGGATAGCAAAATAAAGCTGTCCCCCGCGGTAGGCGACCCGGAAGATACCTGTGCTGTTCTAAAAAGCCCGGAACACGCCGCCAAAAAACCGGATATGGTATATACCAAAATTTTCGTTCTCGTCACATTTATCCCGCCGAAATAAGCCCCCTTTTCGTTGCTTCCAACTGCCAGCACCGCAATCCCCAGTCTGGACACTTTAAAAAAGACGCCAATGATAATCAATGCGGCTAAAATAAGAAGGGACACTTTTACACTTCCAAATTTGTACAGAAGCGCTTTTGTAAATGCCCTTGGCACCTTCCCTCCGTCTACCGACAGAATGCAGAGCGCGGCGCCGCTCCATATAGCCCATGTCGTCAGGGTGGCAATAAACGGCTGAAGGCGGAACTTCACAATGATAAACCCGTTGAACATGCCTGCCGCCGCCCCCGCCAGCAGAATCCCAAAGGAAAACAATACGATTCCGCCCACAGAGTCCGGCATATACGCGGCCGCAAGGCAATTTGTAAAAGATATCAGGCCGCCCACAGATAAATCTGTACCGCCAATCATAAACACCAGTGTCTGCCCGATTCCAACCAGCGCCAGTGTCACCCACGCGTCAGCCTGACGGTTGAGCCAGTTAAAATTGATGACCCCCGGCTGGTAGATTCCCATAATGACTAGAATCACGGCTAGAATAATGTATGGAATAAACACATTTAGCTTTTTTTGAATCTCCATTTTCCTCTCCTTCTAAGCAACTCCGTCTCCTATAGACGCCCGCAGAATGTTCTCCTCCGTCAGCTTTTCCCCCGATAGGTCCGCCTTCACTGCCCCGTGATCCATTACAAGTACGCGGTCACAGACATTTACCAGCTCCTCCATATCTGTAGAGTAGAATAAAATACAGTTTCCTTCCGCAGCAAGCTTTCTCAGTAAAGCAAACATTGTATTTTTTGTCCCCACATCTACTCCCCGGGTAAAATCATAGAGAAGCAGTACCTTTGGATGAGTCATCATGAGTTTAGCCAGAACTACCTTCTGCTGATTGCCACCGCTCAGGCTGTTGACCGGATTCTCTATATCACCGGCTTTTATGGCAAGGCTCTCGACCGCCTGTGTGAGAAGCTGCTTTTCTTTCTTCCTGCTGATAAGTCCGAGTCTGGTAATCTTAGAGACGACAGGCAAGAGCAGATTGTCCGCAATGGACAAATCCAGAATAAGTCCTTCTGTCGCCCGCTCCTCCGGCACAAGGGAAATCCCTTCTGCCATCGCCTTTCCCGGAGTCTTCAGCCGAGTTTCCTTGCCTCCCAGGACAATCTTTCCCTTCTGGGCCTGCACGGCCCCTGAAAGCGCCAGTAAAAGCGCGTTTTGTCCTTGCCCTGCCAGCCCTCCGATTCCTACCACTTCTCCCATCCGCAGTGTAAGATCCACATGCTCCAGATAATGCTCAAAATGCAGTCCCTTTGTCTCCAGCACCACCACATCCCTGACGGTACTGATTTTTTCCGGATAATATCCGCTCATCTTCCTGCCCAGCATCATATGGACTAACCGATCATTGTCTACCTCATCAAGCCTGTGAGTCCCTACATTTTCTCCATTGCGGAATACAGTAACTATATTACAGAATCTACGGATTTCCCCCATTCTGTGGGAGATAAAAATAATAATTTTTTTCTTCTCCTGCAAACGTTTCACCAGATGATACAGCCACTCTACCCGGTCCGACGAAAGCGCTGATGTTGCCTCATCAAAAACAACCACCTGTGTGTCCCGGCTGAGTACCTTGACGATTTCGAGTGTCTGTTTTTCCGACAGGGACAACGCCTCTACTTTTGTCTCAGGCTCAATCCCCTCTACCTCAAATTCCTTAAATATCTGCCGCGCTTTGCTGCAGGCTGTTTTCCTTCTTGTCACCGATAATTTGTTGCCCAGATTCATGCCCAAAAACAAGTTATCTGCCACACTTAGATTGGGAATCAGGCTCAGCTCTTGAAAAACAATGCCGATTCCAGCTTCGATTGCCTGTTTGGGATGCACCGCAGTCATTTTCTTCTTCTCCAGATATATCGCTCCGCTGTCATAGCTCTGACAAGCGCCAAGACATTTAATCAATGTACTTTTTCCGGCCCCGTTTTCTCCCAGAAGTGCATGGACTTCTCCCTTCGCGGCCTGAAAGTCTACTCCCTTTAATGCCTGAACGCCTCCGAACGCTTTTGACAATCCTTTGATTTCCAAATCCGCCATCGCTCTTTTTCCTTTCCTGTGTTTCGGTCTATGCCCCTGCCAACCCGGCAGGGGTCTGTTATTCTGTCTCCTATTTGAAAATATCCGAAATCTCAGGCTGCAGCGCGAAATCTGTGGGAACTACCGGCCATCCAAACGACGCATCCTGATTCTTCCAGCAGTTTTCCCCCTCCTGAAGCTTATTGACCGTAACCCCCTCAAGCTCATGGATGGTATCTGCATTGTTGCTTGCCAGATAGAGGTCGTTGATGGTATTATCTTTTACCACATCTTCCTCTCCCGAGAGTACCTTGTATGCTGTCTCAATAGCAAGAGCGGACATTCCCGGCATTCCTGAAAGCCATACAAGCCCGTCATATCCGCCGTCCAGCATGGTCAGCGCATCGCCATTGTACACACCATATCCGCCGCCTACAATTACCGGAGGCTCCTTGCCCGCATCCTGAAAAGCTTGGACAACACCGGTCATAGGGCCCTGCGTCCACACTGCATGAATAGTGTCCGCAGCGGTGAGCGCCGAGGAAACACCCGTATATGTGGAGCCTTGCTCATAACTGCTCTCATACGTCCCTACAATCTTGATTCCTGCCTCAGCTTCCAGAACCTCCTTCGCCGCGTTATATTCCTGCTCCGCCATAGATGCGCCGGACAGTCCTAAATCCATGATGACATTCCCGCTGGCCTTACCTTTTCCGCCAAGCATCTCCACGATATATCCCGCGCCAATCTGTGCACGTTTTACACAGTCTGTCTGAATTTTATAAGGCGCGTCGGTCTCCACGCTCTGGTCGAACACGACTACGACGATTCCTGCGTCGATGGCCTCTTCAATCACAGAGTCCAGCGCTGTTGTAGATGATGGATCAATAAGAATCGCGTCATATCCACCGTCAATCATCGTCTGTATAGACGCAAGCTGTGCCTCCGGACTGTTGTCAGACTGTACGATGTCAAAATCAATTTTAGATGCATAAGGCTCCTGCTTGGCCGTCCACTCTGCCACAGAGCACATAATCTGCCGCCAGTCGTTCCCCATATAAGCGTTGCTCAATCCAATCTTAAATTTTTCGGAACTCTCTTTTTTCTCAGATTTCCCTTCCCCATCGTTAGAGCTGCCACAGGCAGCCAGTGAAAATGCCAATATCCCGGCTAAAACAATTGCTGTAACTCTTTTTAAATACCTTTTAAACATATTCTCTTTTCCTCCTTTGAAATGTATATACATAACACATCAGAATACAGGCCTTTGCGCGCCATTCAACCCTTTCCCGACATGTTTGCGTCCTTCGTTCTATAATAAAGAACATTGTTCTAATACTGTAGGTAAAAAAAATGAAGATTTATTCCATTCTTATATGTCACCGTGCCCGTGGAGTGGATACCTTCTATCTTCAGCTCCACGGGCCACACAGCGTATATAAGTAATATCTATAATCTCTTCTCAATTTCAAGAATATCCTCTTTTAAAATCAAAGCATATTCTTCTATCTTCTCTTCTGTAAAATATCTTGAGGAACCACTGATACTCAAGGCCGCCGACACCTTGCCGTCTGTCCCTCTGATTGGCAGGGATACGCATTTGATGCCGAACTCATGCTCCATGTTATCTACGGCATAGCCCCTCTGCCTTGTAATGTCCAGCTCTTTTTTTAGCTCCTCTGTACTCGTTATCGTATTGTCCGTATATTTGTGCAGCCTCCCACTCAGTATGCCAGAGATAAAGTCCGGAGGCATATATGCCAGCATCGCTTTCCCAAGACCCGTACAATGATAATCTGCCTTCATCCCGAACACGGACCGCATCAATGTCACCGTCTCTATGGGATAGGTCGCCTCCAAATAATATATCTCCCGCTCGTAAGGTATGGCTAGATACACCCGCTGCTTAGAGCGGTTCGCCATATCCTGCATGAACGGAAGGCAGATTTTTATAATCGAAAAGGTATCTTTCAGCGCATATCCGAGATTAAAAGCCTGTACTCCAAGCTTATATTTTCCGGATGCTTCGTCTTGCTCCAGATATCCCATCGCCTTAAATGTTGACAAGATATTGTGTACGTTGCTTTTATATAGTCCAAATTTATCGCTGATTTCTGTCACGCCCAGCATTGGCTCCTCTATAAAGCAATTTAAAATCTCCAAAGCCTTCTGCAGGCTTTTCACTTTTGCTTCAGCCATATAGTCACTCTCCGTCATTCTCCAATAGAGAACTCTATTATTTATTACAGAATACCATAATTCTATTTTTAAAACAATGTGCTATTCTTATAATTCCATTCTCGTTTTTTTGTGCATTATGTCTAATCGTGTCGAATATGCTAGAAATTTTCCAGCTTGACACACTTTTCAAATAAAATAAAGGCTCCATACCATAACATTTGCCACAGTACAGAACCTTTTATATTGTTAAAAATTTATAATTACAATCATCTACGGCATCCCTGACAGCACGCTCTCCGCCGCCTGCTTCGGCCGTATATTCATAGATATCCGGCAGTCGGCCATCGCCTCATGGTTGATATCCAGCCCATACTCAACCTCTACATTGATGGCGTCCTCCGCCACATCCACCTCAATATCCCGCGTATGAATCCCAACGTGTATCTGACCGTACGGCGTATCATAATAGGTGATATTCATCTTATTCTTTTCAAATACCATATGGGCATTGGTGACTCCGCTCTTCATAATCTCCATGGACTCATCGCCGATAATCTTAATCTTATTCTTCGTCACCCCCGGAATCCCCTCTACCAGTTCATCAAAGAGAATGTAGTGCTTCCCATTCTTCCAATAGTAGCTGGCAGGTGTGATGACTTCAATCGGCTCATTTTCGTCTGTGCTCTCCAGCTCATCAATACTGTGAAGTCCCGAGATGGTCAATAATACGTCCTGTGTCATACTCGTTTTCCAATCATTTTTTATAAGGCAAGCTCTTTTGCAATATCATACTGATACTGCGGGATACCTTTCTGCATTGCCAAAGCCTCGTTGATATCGAAGTCGATATATTCCCCGTGTTTGTATCCGACTACACGGTTCGTCTTTCCTTCTAACAACAGTTCCACTGCCTTCGCGCCCATTATGGAAGCATATACTCTGTCCTTGCATGTAGGACTTCCGCCACGCTGCATGTGTCCCAGAATAGTCGCTCTTGTCTCCATACCGGTCTCTTCCTCGATTCTTTTTGCCATATTGATAGAATCTCCGATTCCTTCTGCGTTGATAATAATATAATGCTTCTTGCCGCGCAGTCTGTTCGCTTTAATATCTTCTACAATCTTAGTCTCATCGTAATCATGCTCTTCAGGAAGGAGAATTCTCTCCGCACCGTTCGCGATCCCGCACCAGAGCGCCAGATATCCCGCGTCACGTCCCATAACTTCTATAATACTGCAGCGCTCGTGGGAAGTCGAGGTATCCCTCACCTTATCGATGGCTTCCATAGCGGTATTGACCGCTGTGTCAAAGCCGATAGTGTACTCTGTGCACGCGATATCCAAATCAATTGTGCCCGGAAGCCCGATTGTATTGACCCCTAAATCGGATAACTTCTGTGCCCCTTTAAAAGAACCGTCACCGCCGATAACTACCAGACCGTCAATGCCATATTTTTTACAGATCGCCGCCGCCATCTGCTGTCCTTCCTCTGTACGCATCTCATCACAGCGAGCTGTCTGCAGGATTGTTCCGCCCCGCTGGATAGTATCAGATACATCCCTCGCACTTAAGTCTATAATTTCTTCATTGAGAAGACCAGAATATCCTCTGCGGATTCCCCGTACTTTCAGTCCCTTGCCCAAAGCTGTCCTCACAACTGCACGGATTGCGGCATTCATCCCAGGTGCATCTCCACCACTGGTTAGTACCCCGATAGTTCTGATAATTTTTTCTGCCATGATTGATTCCTCCGTCTGCTCATTTTTGTCGAATCTCTAGTTTGCCTAATTTTTCACATATTCAGCTACATTTTATACTATTTGCTAGTGCTTTTCAATGGGTTTTTCAACAACTTTTGCACAATCTTCTCCGAGATAATTCGTCAACCTGCTCAATAAGCCCGGCTCGATTTTAATGTTACGGTTTCTGGGCAGACGCTTCATTGCCCGCTCCGCCTTGCAGAATACTACCACCGCGTCGTCTCCCTCACTGTCCTCCAGCATCTGGTACAGAGTGGACTCATCCCGGAGAAAGGCCGCCTTATCCTCATACTGTATCCACAGCTCACGCTTCGTTTTCTCAAAAGGTATGACTTCCTCACAGATAAGCTTGCTGGGGCTTTCGTCCTCCTCCGATACACGTCCTCTCACAAAGACTTTATTGTCTTCCTGCAGATACTGCTGGTTTTTCTCATAGTCGCGTGGGAAAATCACAACCTCTACCGTGCCCATCAAGTCCTCCAAAGTAATAAACGCCATCGTCTTATTATTTTTCGTATACTTAATGGTCTTGGAGGTAATCATGCCGCCCACAATTTCTTTGCTGCCGTCCCGTACCTTTGTGCGTCCGGTCTCTTCCTCAATCTGGAAATCCCGGGTGGTGGCGGAGATACTCTTCCTCCATTTTTCCTCGTACTCCTGCAGCGGATGCCCACTGATATAGATACCCAGCACCTCTTTTTCAAACGCAAGGAGCGTCTCCTTCTGATACTCCCCTACATTAGGCAGAGTAATCTCAAACTCCTTCTTCTGCTCGTCATCCACAATATCAAAAAGCGACATCTGTCCCGTCATGGCATATTTACGCTCTTGATTGACTTGATCCATAATCTGCACGTAAATCATCATATGCTGTTTCCGTGTCCCCTTCAGACTGTCGAAGGCCCCGGATTTGATAAAGTTCTCCACCGTCCTTTTATTGACTTCCTTCCCGCTCAAGCGCTCCATAAAGTCCTTCAGATTCTTGAATTCGCCACGCTCTTTGCGCTCCTCTATGATTGTTTCGATTACATTCTTCCCAATACTCTTTATAGCCGCAAGCCCATAACGGATATTCCCTCCGTCCACGGAGAAGCTTGCCACCCCCTTGTTGATATCCGGCGGCAGAATATCAATCCCCATCTGCCGGCAGGTATAAATATATTCTGCCACCTTCCCCGGATTTTCAATCACGGAAGTCATAAGCGCCGCCATAAATTCCACCGGATAATAATACTTTAAGTATGCCGTCTGGTAAGCGACCACCGCGTAGGCCGCCGCATGAGATTTATTGAAGGCGTATTTTGCAAAATCCGTCATCTCATTATATATTTTGTTCGCTATATTTTCAGGAATTCCGTTGGCCACACAGCCGGGTACCCCTTCCTCCGGATTTCCGTGGATAAAGTACTCCCGCTCCTTCTCCATCACGTCCGCTTTTTTCTTACTCATGGCGCGGCGCAGCAAATCGCTCCGCCCCAGCGTATATCCCGCCAAATCACGCACGATCTGCATAACCTGTTCCTGATAGACAATGCAGCCGTAAGTAGGCTCCAAGATAGGTTCCAGCTGGGGGCAGTCGTAGGTGATGACTCCCTGACTGTTCTTCCCCTTGATATACTGGGGGATGAAATCCATGGGTCCCGGCCGGTACAGGGAGATTCCCGCGATGATATCCTCCAGACTCTGCGGTTTCAGCTCCTTCATAAAGCTCTTCATCCCCGCACTTTCCACCTGAAATATACCGTCCGTCTTTCCGGTTCCGATATAGTCCAGCACCTGCTTGTCATCGTAATCTATTTCCTCAGGTACAAGCGCTTCCCCTGTCTTTTCCTCAATCAGCCGGCAGGCGTCCTGAATCACCGTCAGAGTACGCAGCCCAAGAAAATCCATCTTTAATAGTCCCAGCTCTTCCAGTGTGGTCATCGTGAACTGCGTGACTACCGTATTGTCGGCTCCAAGCGCCAGCGGAACATATTCGTCCACTTCCTTCTGGCTGATCACGACTCCCGCCGCGTGCATGGAAGTATGCCGTGGAAGCCCTTCCAAGCGTCTGGACATGTCAATCAATTCCTTCACCTGTGGGTCTTCCTGATAGAGGTTCTTAAGCTCCTGATTCACTTGCAGCGCCCGCTCCAGCGTAATATTTAATTCCTGCGGCACCATCTTGGCGATAGAATCCACAAAATTGTATGGCAGATCCATGACCCTGCCAACATCCCGAAGCACACCGCGGGCCGCCAGCGTACCGAACGTCACAATCTGCACGACCCGGTCCTTGCCGTACTTTTGCACTACATAGTCTATGACCTCCTGCCGCCGCTCATAACAAAAGTCGATATCGATATCGGGCATGGATACACGCTCCGGATTGAGGAAACGCTCGAACAGCAGCTGATACCGGATGGGGTCAATATTGGTAATGCCGAGCGTGTAGGCAACGATGCTTCCCGCCGCGGACCCTCGTCCAGGCCCTACCATAATCCCATTCTTTCTGGCGAAATCGATAAAGTCCCATACAATCAGGAAGTAGTCCACATACCCCATATTTTTGATGACGTTCAACTCATAGTTGAGCCGTTCCTTCAGCTCTTCGCCCGGATTGGGGTATCGCCTCTCCAGACCGTCAAAACACAGCTTGTTGAGATATTCCCATGAGGTGTAACCCTCCGGCACGTCAAACTTTGGCAGCTTTGTCACGCCGAACTCTATCTCCACATGACAGCGGTCAGCGATTTTCTGTGTATTCTCAAGCGCCTCCAGCGCATAGGGAAATAAAGCGGCCATCTCCTCCTGTGATTTCACATAGTACTGTCCACCCTCATAGCGCATACGCTCCTCATCGGCCAGCTTTTTTCCAGTCTGAAGGCAGAGTAGAATATCGTGAGGCTTCTCATCCTCCGCATAGGTGTAATGTACATCGTTGGTGGCCACCAGCTCGAGCCCCGTCTCCTGTGAGAGTCTGAGCAGCTGTTGGTTCACCGTGGTCTGTTCCGGAATTCCATGGTCCTGCAGCTCTAAAAAGAAGTTCCCCTTACCGAAAATATTCTCATAATGGAGCGCCGCCTTTTTGCCTTCCTCATACATGTTCCGCGCCAGATTGCGCTGTACCTCTCCGGCCAGACAGGCGCTCAGGGCGATCAGTCCCTCATGGTACTCCTCCAAAAGCTCATAATCCACCCTCGGTTTATAATAATATCCCTCCGTAAACCCACGGGATACAATTTTCATCAGGTTCGCATAACCTGTATTATTCTCTGCCAGGAGGACCAGATGATAGTACCGGTCCTCGTCCTTGCCGTAAGCCTCTTTATCAAACCGTGACCCCGGCGCCACATAGACCTCACAGCCCAGCACCGGGTTGATGCCTGTCGCCTTGGCCGCCCGGTAGAAATCAATCACGCCGAACATCACTCCATGGTCCGTGATAGCCGCCGCCGTCATGCCAAGCTCTTTTACACGGGCTACATATTCTTTGATTTTATTAGAACCGTCCAACAGACTGTACTCTGTATGGACATGTAAATGCGCAAAATTTATACGATCCACTCTCGCTTTATCCTCCGTCTCTACCCTTTCTTTTTCTTGCTTTCAAAATAGATAAATCTGTCGATTGCATCCAGTATATCACAAAAATCCTCTCTTGGCGCTATTTCTATATATCGTTTCAGAAGCGCTGATTCCTGCTCCTTGAATTTGCCATAAAATATATCATATAAGTTATGACCTCTAAGATATATTTTTATTTCTTCCATATGGTTTTCTATATCTTGAACGGTTTCAAAATCTCTTCCCACCACCTCACGCAGGTGGACTCCGCTCCTGAGCCTGTGAAGATACTCCTTCCATTTTTCCAGAAGAATCCTGTAAAATTCCTCTTCGGATTCCACGACTCCAAGCCTTGCCATGACCGCCGGATTCAAGAAATAATTTTCAAAAGAATAGTACTTTAGTACAAGGACATTCTTCTCCGCCACTCTCGGCAGCTTATCCACATCCTCCAGATTCCGCTCTTCGTAGTACTTGCAAAGTGTACGCTTCAATGTCTCATGATTTTCTCCGTCCCCGTCACGTATCATCAGGAACTGATCTTTTAGATATATCTGGTTCATATATTTGAGGTTGGCGTAAGTCTTGATATTGGTACAGCTGTTCGTGGTAATAATCGAGACTCTTGACAGTCTTCCCTCCTCATCATAAAGCTCCTCGTAATACTTTTCCAGAAGAAGCGGCAGACGGTTTTTATCCTGTTTTCCCTCCACGATAAAAACAAAGTTCACATTCATCAAATCATTGGCCGTATACCCGAGGTCATCCAGAATCGCGCTGATATCCGTCTTCTCCCTGACCACAGAGAATCCATTGTCGTCCGTCAAGACCTGACGGATCTGCCTGCTGCTGAAATTCGGAAGCAGGTTCGGCGAGTGGGTAGAAAATATAATCTGATTCTTCTTAGAAAGCCGGTAGAGAATCTCCCCCGACACCTTCTGCAGTTTGGGGTGGAGGAAGATTTCCGGCTCCTCCACCATGATAATGCCCGGGTTCTGCCCCTCGCTCTCAGCGTAAGTCTCTAAGAGCGAGAGCATATAGATGCTCCGCATCCCCTTGCCCATATGGACGATCGGGTGCACGGTGCCCTGCCTCGGATTGTATATCTCGGCCGTGACGGAGAGCATCCTCTCCACGTCCCGGTTCATGGAATAAAATATCTCCTCGTTGCCTCCGTTTCGCCGGAAGTTCTCATTGACCCTTCTTGAAAATTCGTCCAGATTCAGCTGATAGAGCTTATAATCCAAAAGCTTTGCCGCCTCAAACGCATTCAGCTCCTGCGGTGTCTTCTTATCTATCAACCCGATACAGGAAAAGCAATGGGTACACTGCTTTCCCTGATCGAACATGCAGCAGCCCGAACGCATCTGTTTGAGGAGCTCATCCTCCTGAAGCATCAGGATATCTTCCTGAAGCTGCCCCATCTGCCGCCCAATATCCAGATAATACATCTGCGGGAGAATCTCAACGATATATGGGTTCTGCTTTTTCACCCCATCCCCGTAACGAATTCTCCCGTCCCGGTTTGCCACGAACTCGAAGCTTAGGACTCCGTTCTTAAAGGAGGGGAACTTTTTCATAAAATCTTTCTCCCAAAGCTCATACCTCCTATAACGGCTGACCATCCCCTGCCTTTGCATCGATTTCAGGTCTTCCAAAGTCACCGTAAGAAATACAAGAATTTCAATATTGGAGCCGTCCTCCTGAAAATCCTCCCCGCGAATCTCATAACTTCCAAAAACAGCCCGCACTGCGTCAAGGACAGCCGTTTTCCCCGTACTGTTCTTTCCTACCAGAATCAACGCATTCTCAATATGGTCGATCCACATATCTTTGATTGATTTAAAGTTCCGAATCCGTAAGCCGCTGATATACATAAACACCCGCTCCTCTGACTTTTTATTATACCACAAACGCAGAAAAGGAAGCGGCGCACTGCGACATTTCCTTTTCAAGTGGTGGCTCGCCGGTATAATATGCCGCTCAGACGGCATAAAGACAATGTAATCATTATACCATATTTTCTTCACTTGAGCCTTTCCGCAATGAAAACTTTATTTTTATTCTATGGCAAACTGCCCCATATATCTCCTGCACAATTTGAGGCTCCTCTTAATATCCTCCTCATTCTTCTCGAAGCTTCTGTCCTCCACCTCGACACACGCATATCCCTCATACCCGATATCCGTAAGCGCGCTCACAAAACGCCCCCAGTCTACATCACCCAGCCCCGGAAGCTTGGGCGCCATATACTCCAGTGGATACGCCGTGATTCCCACATCATCCATCCGTTCCTGATACAGCTTGATATCTTTGAAGTGCACATGGAATATTCTATCTTTAAACTCATAGACGGGCTTAATATAATCCATCATCTGCCACACAAAATGGCTGGGGTCATAGTTCAGCCCGAAGTACTCTGTAGGAAAGATTTCAAACAGCCTTCTCCATATTTTAGGTGACACTGCCAGATTTTCCCCTCCCGGCCACTGCTCTTTTCCAAACAGCATGGGGCAGTTTTCAATCGCAATTTTCACCTTGTTCTCCTCGGCGAATTGAAGAATTCCAGCCCAGATTTCCTCGAACAGCTCCAGATTTTCTTCCACCGTTTTCGTCTTGTCCCGCCCGATAAAGGTGGTTACCATGCCAATATCAAGAAACCGGGCCGCCCATATGACTTTTTTCAAATGCTCTATGTTAGCCTTCCTCTTCTCCATTGCAGAATCCATCACATTAGGGTAATATGCAAGAGCGGAAATCTCCACATTTTTTTCTCTGCAATATTGAAGAATATGTGCTTTCTTTGCCTCGTCCAGCTCATCAACATTGATATGGCAGACTCCCGCGTATCTGCGCTCTGCCTTGCCCGACGGCCAGCACGCCGCCTCCACGCAACTATAGCCCATACGAGAGACGGTAGAAATCATTTCTTCAAAAGATTGCTCTGCCAAAATGGCGCTTACCAAACCTATTTTCATCTCAATTCCCTCCTCTTGCCTGCCAGCCCCATAGTATCTGCATTTTCTATCGCAGAGAACACGGCTTCCATTGACGCCAGTGCTTCCCTCCCACTGATGATCGACTCCCTGTCTTCACTGATGCATTCAATAAACTCATCTATCACACCGGATTTTGACTGTCCTGCGTTCGTCTGAATCCGGTCAATTTCGTGGCTTACGCGTGTACCGTCTTTCTTCTCAATAATCAAAGAGTACTTCTCGTCGCAGTACAGCTTCATCACACCCTCCTGCCCATACAATATGGTAGAATTGTCCTCCCTTCCGTAGTTGCTCCACCCTACAGTCATAGTTCCCGCCGCTCCTTGCTCCAGCCGGTAATAGCAGACCGCATAATCATCCACTGCAATGGGAGTGCCGTCGCCGCCCTTTTTATCTAAAGTCTCTAAAAAGGCATGGGATAAAACAATCTCTTGTCCTGTCAAATACCTTATCAAGTCTGTTTTATGAACGCCCAGATCGGCCATGGCGCCGAATACCGCCTTGTCTTTGTCAAAAAACCAGACATTTTTTCCGGCGTCAATGCTCCAAGTCTCCGGGCCCGCATGGGTGAAATGTGTCTCAAACGAAATCAGCTTCCCGACTGCCCCCTCCTGTAAAAGCCTGCGGGCCTCTTGGTGGGTCTTTAAAAAACGCTGATTGTGTCCCACCAGTAAATGTCTGCCGTTACGCTCTGCGGCACGAACCATCTCCCGGCATTCCTCCCGCGTAAGGGCCATGGGCTTTTCACAGAGCACATGCTTCCCTGCCTGTAAGGCTTTCATGGATATTTCAGCATGCGAATTGTTGGCTGTACAGACACTGACTGCCACGATTTCTGGATTTGCCAGCAGCTCTTCATATGTGTGGTAACTCTTAGCCCCATAATTTTTAGCGACTGCCTCTCCACGCTCTTGATTCCTATCATATACTCCTGCAATCCTAACATCGCCACGTGCGGCATACTCCGGCAAATGACGCAGCTGGGCAATTTTCCCACAGCCTATGATTCCTATATTATACATATCGATTCCTCCATTTAACAAAGGGACTGAAGTCTCCTATGTTTAGAACAAAGTGGACAAGTCCATTTCAACTCCCTATATCCCTCACTCATGAGGGACTTATACGCTTTGCGCGCCAATGTGCGGCTGCGAAGCAGCTTTCCTCTGCACATTGTGTGCATCCCCCCGGAGGGTTTTTATCATATAGGAAAGTTCAAAGAACTTTCCTATATGATAAAAAAGCCGTGGATGCAGTCCTCCTACATCCATGGCTTCCATTATCTACACCGAATCTCTTCGTACAAGTTCCGGCTCAAAAACAATATTTCTCATATCGGATGTATCTTCCCCTTCAATTTTCTTAATCAGCATGCTGGCTGTCTCATGTCCCATCCGTCTCGCCGGCTGTCCAATGGACGTAAGAGAAGGTACTGTAAAATCACAAATTTCCAGATTGTCATATCCTATGACCGAGATGTCTCCGGGCAGCGAAGCGCCCAGCTCATTCAGACGGTTGATCGCCCCTATGGCCTGCATATCCGACACAAAAAAGCATCCGTCGATCTGTCTCTCAATAAGGCTTTCCGCCATGCTGCTCCCTCCCGCAAAGCTGAGTTCAGCATTAGTCACATAAATATCCTCCGGCATGATGCCGGCTTTTTCCGCGGCCTCAAGAAAGCCCGTACGCCGCTCTTTATTATATCTGGATTTGTCATTCGTCCCGATAAAAGCAAGCTTTTTCCTTCCTGCCCTCACCAGTTCAGTCCCCGCAATATATCCGCCTCTCCTGTTATCCGCGATAACATAAGGCAGAGAAATCGCATCATTATAAGTGCAGCACTGGATGACCGGATATTCTCTTTCCAACGCGAACAAAACTTCATCCTTAATCGTTGACTCCAGAAATACCGCCCCGTCCGCAAGCCGGTTCTTTACCTTCTGCAGACAGTCGATCTGCTTTTCCAGCTCCCCGTTAGTCTCGCTGAGCAGGATATCATATCCCTTCCCATTGGCGTACTCGCTGATTCCATGTACGATTTCCATATAAAATAAATTAGATATGTTGGTGAGAATGACCAATATCGTCTTACTCTTTGACGTTCTAAAGTTCCGCGCCAGCATATTGGGCACATAATTCAATTCAGCAATTGCTTCCTCTACCCGTTTGCGGGTCTTTTCCGTTACTTTTCCAGAGTTATTTATCACTCTTGAGACTGTTGCTACCGATACATTGGCCAACTCTGCCACTTTCTGAATATTTGTCATAAGTCTACCTGCTTGCCTTTATTTTAATTTCTAGATTTATTACTATTCCCATATTATACCATTTCTTCGCCGAACTTTACATGTCAAATCTGTTCTTCAAGTGACTTGATAAACGCAAAACCTTTCTTTTGACGCATGTCTACGTCTTCTACAGTTGGTTTCTTATGCCCTTTGACGAAAAATGGCGCACATTGTTCGTATGCAAAATATCCTTCATACCCAATCTCTTTGCATGCCTTAAAGAACGGCACCCAATTTTCAATCCCATCTCCCGGCACTACCTCTTCCGTGGCATAAACGCTGTCACTTGGGCCGTATTTTATTGCCACGCCTAATGTATGCGAGTGCGCCATATTCTTTCCCGCACGTCTCACGGTCTTATAGATGAACTCTTCTGTCTGATGATCGAAAAGAGGTAAATCAAGGCCGATTTTTACATTCTCCATTCCCACCTCTTCAACCATTTCAAACAAATCATCCACGCAGTTCACAACAGGGGGATGCCCCTGGAGCGCCAGCACTACTTTGTAATTCTTCGCCATTTCAGCGGCTTCTCGAATCCCCTCCCGAACATGATTCCACTCTCTATAGTAATCTTCCTGCTTAGACACTTCCATAGAGCGGGCCGTAAGTGCGGTCTGGCAGTAGCCGAGATTTGAATATTCACTCCAGAAATATCCGATGAACGCCGGCATAATCCTTACAGTGGGGCACTCCATGTCTTCCGCCAGCTCACAGCACTCCTTCAAATATGCAAGTTCCTTTTCCACATCCGGGACTAACGCGTGGTCTGACCGCATAAAGTTCGTACACGCATCCACCGCGGCAAATTTAATGCCCCTGTCTTTTGCGTATCTAAGCAGCTCTGACCGCTCTTCTTTGCTCCAATCCCCCGGATACATGAGCGGCTTGTGCGGCCAGATATCTACTGCCTCATAGCCGAATTCTGCGGCTTTGTCGATGATTTCCTTCATCGTCAGCGGTCCGCCTTCATGAAAATAGCCTCCGTAGTTTACTGCGTCCATACTTTGTTTTATCTTAAACATTTCTCCGTTTCTCCTTTTTGCATTATTGTCTTATTTTCGGGTGTCTTGTATAGATTACAAGAAGCACCAGCAATATAATTCCATTCATCATGAATTTGCCTGCCTCATTCATATCCATCATGACAAGCAGGCTGCTTACAATTGTAAGAATTATCGTGCCGGCAACCGTGCCTGTATAGTCGCCCTTTCCTCCGGCTACTGATGTACCCCCTATGACTACTGCCGCCACGGAAGGCATTACATAAGAAGCCCCCGCATTTACATAGATGACGCCGTTGTAGGCACATAGCCAGAAGCCTGCAAACGCGCTCAATACACCGCATATAACATAGGTGCAGATTCGTATCTTCCTGACCTGCACGCCGGACAGCGCCGCGGCCGTATCATTGCTCCCAACCGCGTATAGCTGTTTGCCATATGCACTCCGGGACAGCAGCAGGTACATGCCCGCCATTAGTACAATCCAAATCACGGCAAGCCAGGGAAGGAACGCCGCGGCTCTTGACGTGGCTATCCTGCTTGCAAGCGGTGCGGGAGCCCCCTTGGGATTTCCGCCAGTCAAGAGCTGCTGCACGCTTGTCAACGCGTTAGACACCGCAAGTGTCATGACCAGAGCCGGTATCTTTGCTATAACGATTCCCGCCGCATTACACAGTCCCACGACTCCGCCCAAGATAAGTGTGACGATAAATGCCACGAAAAAATTGGCATTTTTTCCATTCATCAAAATGTAAGAGACCACTGCCCCCAGCGACATTACACCGCCCACAGAGAGGTCAAGTCCATCATTGCCCGACAGCACCACAAGTGTCTGTCCACTCGCCACAAAGCCTAGAAGGGACGCCATGATCAGAATATTGGCAATGTTGGAAGGCTTCAAGAACTGACGGTTGAGCATGCATCCGGCCAGCAGCAGCAATATCGTAATCACGCCCAGAACCACGCCCTGATTCCATATTTTATTTTTCACCTTAGACATCCGCAGCCCTCCTCTTCTTTTTTGCGCCAGACAGCACCGCGCTCATCAGTCCGAAGATAATGATAAAGTTAGACAACAGCTGCTGATAATAGGTTGATATCTGGATTCCGGGAAAATTCACGGCTATGCAGCTGAATGCATAGAACACGATGTTGTTCACCACCGCTAGGAACAATGCCCCGCTAAGCGCGCCAAGAATATAGTTCTTCCATTTCCCGCTTCCCAGCATCCCGCCGATGATAACCGCCGCGATGGACTGAAGGGCGAAGGCTTCTCCGTTTCTGACATCCCCCGTAGCAGTCAAGGCCGTGAGACATATTCCCGCAAATGCCGCAATCATTCCGCCTGCGCCGTACACGATAATTTTGACACGTTCAACTCCAACGCCCGAAGCATACGCGTTCCGCTCACTGGAGCCTACGGCGGTCAAATGGCTGACGGATTTTTGCCTTCCCGCCAGTATCAGCAAAACTACAGCGGCACCTATGATCAGAAGCGGAACCGGAATATGAAGAAAGGTTCCTCCATAAGTCTGATATACTGCCTCCGGCACCTCTCCTCCAGGTTTGGGGAGCACGGTCAGTGATAATCCTCTGATGAAGGTAGACATAGCGAAAGTCACAAGCAGCGGCGGCACGCGAAAGCATGCAATTATCACCCCGTTGACAAGGCCTACTGCCGCTCCGGACAGAACCGCAATCAAGACACTTCCCGCAAAGGATATTCCATACAGGTTATAGCATACAATCACGACTCCATTGGACAACGCCATCGTATTTCCTATAGAGATGTCAATTCCCCCTGCCGCCATGATAACTGCCTGCGCCAGCGCCGCCATCAAAAGTGGAAGATTGGTGGCCAGCAGCGCTCCAATACTGTTCACTGAGAAAAAGTTCATTCCCTGCAGACATATATTGATAACAATTGCTCCTGCAAGCAGGAGATAGCCTGTTTTTCCTTTTAGTCTACTCATCGCCCGGCACCTCCTCCGTTACTCCCAGCATCGCCCTCGCCAGCGACTCTCCGTTTAATTCCTGCCCTGTCAGTTCTTTTACGATTTCACCTTCATAAAATACATATATTTTTTGTGCGATTTCCAGCAGTTCATCGTTGTCACTGGACGAATAGATAATGGCCGTGCCGCTGCTGGTCATCTCCTGAAATAGTCTGTTGATTTCACCGCGCGCCGCCACGTCCACCCCCTTTGTCGGGTCATCCAAAAGCAGTAGTCTGGGACTGCGGCTGAGCCACCTTCCCACCACCAGTTTCTGCTGATTGCCACCCGAGAGACTGTCAGCCTGCGCCTGTGTTCCGGATGCTACGATTTGCAGCCTGTCCATGATATCCAGAGCCGCCTTTCTACACTTGGAAGCCGGGTGATAAGAGAACAGTGACTTCATGGCATGTTCTACGATCAATAAGTTTTCCGCCACATTCCTAACGGGAAATATCTCTTCTTTTTCTCTGTCGCCGGAAATAAATCCTATGCCTCTTTTCACCGCATCCTTGGGTGACCGGATTTTCATTTCTTCCCCCGCCAACAGAATTCTTCCCCCTTGATAGGCGCATACTCCATATAATGCCCTCAGGAACTCGCTCTGGCCCTGTCCCTGAAGCCCTGCTATGCCTATGATTTCGCCCTCTCTCAGCCTGAGAGATACTTTCTTCACCTGCCTGCCGACCGTAAGATTCTCCACCTGCAGCAACAGTTTTCTCTCCTCGTCCGCACATAGAGGCGTATCCGGGGATTCTCGCTTTGTCTCTTCACCAGTCATATAGTACACCAGTCTGTCGGGGGCAGTCTCCTTCAGACAAACTTCCTTGACACTGATTCCTCCACGCAGAATCGTAGCCGTTTCGCAGAATGCATAGACCTCCTCAAAACGATGTGAGACATATAAAATCGACATCCCTTTTTCTCTTTCCCGCTTCAAATAAGTAAAAAGACGCTCTACTTGATCGTGGTGCATGGAGGCTGTAATCTCATCCAATATAAGAATTTGCGGCTTTGTGTACATTGCCTTTGCCACTTCGGCCAAGCCCTGATTCGACAAATCCATCTCCTTTACCTGTGTGTCAGGGGCCGCCTGTATTCCCAGAACTTCAATCATTTTCTCTGCATATTCTCGAATCTGGTTTTTCCGTAAACTGCCCCAGCTTGTCCCCGGCTCGCTTCCAAGAACAAGATTTTCCTCAAGGCTTAATTCCGGTATCAGACTTAAATCCTGATATGCCATTGCAATCCCATATTTCTTACTGACGGCCGGAGAGCTGATCTGAATATCCGTTTCATTCAAAAATATTCTTCCGCCGTCTTTTCTGTTCAATCCGGACAGCACTTTCACCAGCGTACTTTTTCCTGAACCGTTGGCGCCGAGCAGCGCCCGGATCTCTCCTTTTTCTAGCTTAAGGGAGGCGTCCCGCAATGCCTTTACGGCGCCAAAGTTTTTTTGTAAATTTTCAATACGAAGCACAGTCCATTCCTCCCGGCATTTATTATTTGAACATGGCGTCAATCTTTTCGTCCGTAAGAACTGAAGAAAATGTATAGGACTCGTCCAATGCCTTTGTCTTCTCTACCCATTCTTCCCGATTCTCATTGGTAATGACCGGATCCGGCTCCAGAAGAATCGCCTTGCCTCCATCAGCCTCGGTGAGTACGTCTTCTTTGAACTCCCCGCCCTGCACAAGTTTAATGGCAATTTTAATGGCATCCACTCCCATTCCCGGTGGATTTGCTACAATGATACTCTCAAACGCTTTATCTGGATTGTCCAGATTATAATCATTCCACATATTCAGATAAGTGATGGAGCCGTCACTGGTAAGTACTTTAGGCATATCCTTTCCTGACTCCTGAAATCCCTGCATAATTCCCGGTGAACAGTCTTGGTTGAGAATCCCATCTATATTGGGGTAAGTAGATATCATGGTGGTGGTCAATTGTTTTGCTTCTCCCTCATCCCATCCATGATAGACTTTCTTTAACACATTGATATCCGGATATTTAGCGATCACATCGTCAAACGCTTTTTCCCTCGTATCGCTGGCCGGAACACCTGCCATCGCATTAAAAATGATGATGTCCCCCTTGCCTCCCAGCTTCTCTGCCAGAAATTCTGCCTGTATTTCCGCCCACTTATACTGATCTGTCGCAATCGTCACTACCTCTTTGTGGGCAATCACCGAATCTACCCCGATTACCTTAATTCCTGCCTGTGTCGCCTTATCAATAGCCGGATTCAATGAGGTGGCAGACACAGGATTGATGATTACAACATCGGTCTTTCCCGCCGTCACTATCTGATTCAGCTGGGAAGACTGGACTGTCGCGTCATCATTGGCAGAATATACCGTATAATCCTTTATAATGCCGTCTTTCTTATACTGTTCTGCCGCTTCCTGCATCTCAGCCTCCATCTGTGCACGCCATGCATTTCCATTGGACGCATCGAGAAGAGCGATGCTGATGCCCTCCTGCTTCTTCTCCGAACTATCCGAATCAGTCTTCGAACTCTGTCCACATGCAGTCAACAGACACACCGCCGCCAGCCCGGCCGCCAATAAGGCCCGCTTTCTTTTCATTTTGTTTTCCTCCTTTTCTTGTGGTTTATTCCGGAATGTAATTGATTACATTTTAAATATATCAATTCATGACTATAAAGTCAATATTCTTACCTGTTTTAATTGTTTTTTAGTAATTTATACTATATAAAGATATTTTTTAATTTCTTATTCGCATTTGTATTTTATGTAACCGTTTACTTTTTGTGCAATTTATATACTTTGAATAACAGCTGAATTTTCACACAAAAAAGAACGGTCCGAAAACCGTTCTTTTTTCTAAATCTTTTATGATTACCATTGGTGACTTAATTAATGGGTAGTCCCCATCACTTCTTTGATATCCTCTTCATGATTGACGGCAGCTTCAATGCAGTACTCCAGACTCTTTGCGATTGTCTCAAGAGACATGGACGCCATACCGTTGGGCTTATCAACTACCTGCTCGCTGGCATATGGCACATGAATAAAGCCGGCGCGGATATTCGGGTATCTTTTCTGTACCATATAGAGCACATTATACATGACAGCGTTGCACACGTAAGTACCCGCAGAATAAGAAATGTGGCATGGAATTCCATGTTCACGCACATTCTGTACCATGGCCTTTACGGGAACCGTCGCAAAATATCCTGTGTCCCCGTCCGCCTGCAGCGGCTCGTCCATCGGCTGTTCTCCATCATTGTCCGGAATCCTCGCTTCCGCAAGGTTTACTGCTACCTTTTCAACAGTCACACAGGAACGTCCTCCTGCCTGTCCTACATTGATTACGACATCCGGGTTATGCTCCTTGATGCCTGCCTCAACAGCAGGGCCGCTCTTAGAAAATACAGTAGGAATCTCCAATTTTACAATCTCTGCTCCAGCGATTGTATCCGGCAGCAATTTTACTGCTTCATAAGCCGGATTTACCTTTTCACCCCCAAATGGGTCAAATCCTGTCACTAAAATCTTCATAATGCAAATTCTCCTTTTTCTTTTAATATACCTCAGGTTCCGGAATAATAATCTTACCTCTCTGCATAATCTGTCTGTTATCTGTAAAAATATCCGGCTCCAGACAAACCAAATCAAAATGGCCGTTGGCATTCTGCTTGCCGCCAAGCGCCAGATTACGACCCACACCGATATGGAATGTCCCGTAAGCAGACTCATCCTCTATATAACAATTCCCCAGACACTTAGAATAGGAATTCAAGCCGATGCCCAATTCCCCTCCGATGTAAATCCTCGGGTCTCTGTATTCTTCCATATAAGCCTTCAGCTTCTGTCCTGTGGGCGTCTCCTCAATCTCTGTGATACGCCCGTTCTTAAATATAATCCTAGTCGGTTCTTCGGCCCGCCCAATGTAGCCCAGCGAACCGTCCACCACCATAACGCCTTCTGTCTTTGTCTCTTCTATGGGAACGTACACCTCGATACTGGCCGAGGAGTACCCTTTCCCATCCTTTAACACCCCGTTGAAAAATCCCGGGTTCCTGCCCTCTTTATAGAGTTTCAAATCCGTCCCCGCGGGTGTCGTCACACGGATTCTGGTAGATTGACGCAGATATTTCATGACCACCTTGGCCATAAGCCGGCTCTTTTTCGTATCCATTGTCAGAAAATCATATTCCAGCATAGACCTTCCGTCGTTGGTAGACAGGGGAAGGGAGAGGAATTTCTTATTCTTTTTAATCGCACGTTTCGCCGCCTTTGTCGTCACAAGGGAATAATCTGTCGCCGCGATGACGGCCGTGTAAGGGTCGAACACTTCTTCGTTCGCGTCAAAAAAGACCCCTACATGTTTGCCCTTATTCTCCACAATCAGAGAATTGACAGAGCGCGCCCGGCGCACCGCGTATTTTCTCAGCAGCCGCGCCTCCGGCAGATGCTCCTTCGACGTAACAATTAACAGTCTATCCCAAGGTTTTACATTCACCCAGTCCTGAATAATAATTCTGGCACCGCGCTCCATATTCTGCGTCATCTATCTATCGTCCTTTTATTTCAGATTTGATTATTTGAAAGCAATCATGTAGCAAATCTGAACTACAAGCATAATACCTGCGATAATGATCTGGTTCTTAATAACGCCCATCCTATCCTTCATGTCGAGGATAGCTACAGGAACGATATTGAAGTTAGCTGCCATAGGTGTCAGCAGTGTACCGCAGTATCCACAAGTCAAAGCTATCATACCGATTACCACCGGATTAGCGCCATAAGCCAAAATGAAAGGCCCGCCGATACCTACAGTCATAACAGTAATAGCCGCGAAAGCATTTCCCATAATCATAGTAAATAATACCATACCTATGGCAAATACAACAATACCAAGATTTACATTTCCCTTTGGAACAATCTTTTCTACAAGACTGGCAACTACTTCACCTACGCCTGCCTGTGTAAAGATACCGCCCAGACATCCAAGCAGCTGCGGCAGCATACAGAGAGGCCCCATCATGGAGAGAAATCTCTCTGAGTCGTTCAAGAATACCATCGGTTTATTGTCCTTGTTGTAGACCATCAAGATAATTACACCGGCAAGTACACCTATCGTAATACCCACCATTGTGTTGATATTGGTAAACAGTGAGAATAAGATAGAACAAATAGCCACACCGAAAGCCGGGATGAAAATCTTCATTCCTATTTTCCCAAACGATGTTTTTGTATATTCCTTTGTAGGAGCATTGACCTTACCTACCTTAACACGTCTGAAAATCGCCGGAATACACATAATGATAACCAACGCCCCAGAAACCTTTGCAGGAAGCCATGTACCAAACGCACAAGCGATACCAAAGGAACACCAGAATACTGCCGTGCCAATTCTTGACGGATTTTCTTTATCCATTAAGTTCTTAATACCTGCGTAAATCGTGATAAATCCAACAATAAGCCACACGATTGGCAGTAATATGTTTGCATTAATATCAGGATTAATATTGATAATTCTTATAGCATCCATTTATGTTCCCTCCTTTATTTCTTACTCTCTGTGGTTTTCTTGGTTCCGGAGCCTGCGCCATAATATTTATTGCACAGTTTTTTATCCCTTAAGATAAATACAACTGACGCTACAACAATCGCGATGATAGCAATCGGAATCTCTACCTTCGCCAAATCGATAAGCTCTACATCATATCCAAGAGACGCAAGCGTTGTCTGAACAAGAATACCGCCTGAACCACCTACAAAAAGTACTTGGCAGAAAAACCATGAAACATTCTCCTTCGCGGAAGACATACCCTTGATATCTTCCATATGGTCTTCGTTTGGTTCATGTCCTTCATTCTTTACCGCACCTTCTGCCATAGGAAGAAGTACTGGACGTACGAATCCGGCAACACCGCCGAACCCAACGTTGAATGCTCCGAAGATACCTCTAAGTACACCGTAAGCCGCTACCAGCTTGCCGGCCGTAGCACTCTTGACTTTCTTCATCAGCTCTGCCGCTGCTTCCTTCAGTCCGTTTCTCTCCAACGTACCTGTGATGACCAGAATCATAATGAAAATCGCCATACTTCTGTTCGCCACGAAGTTCGTGCCCAGAGCCTCCAAAAGTCCATCGACTCCAAGTCCCCCTACAAATGCAGTCGTAACCGCTGCAAGGAAAATGATCAGAATGGAATCCAGCTTGAGCGCAAACCCAACAATTACAATTAAGATACCAACTAATTTGATAAGTTCCATAAAATGCCCTCCTTTTTAGGTTAAATAGTATTTATCTTTCTGCCAGACCTGTGACCAGCATTGGCCGCAGTCTCTCATATCTGGCAAAAATTCGTCCTTCACGGCACTCGCATCCACAGTCATAGAAATGCTCTGCCTGCATCAGCATCTGAAGCGTCGCTTCATCGTGTGCCACATGTGCCCTCGCACACAGGTTCAAGTATTCACCCTGTGCAGTTTCATCCGCCACCTCGCTTGTGTAAGCAACCGTCGTAATCCATGGGAAACGGATAGACGGATAGCGGTGTCCCGGATCCGACTCAAAAGGAATCCAGTAGTTAATCATATTTTTATAGTAATTGGCCGGGAAGAGCCTCGGCATCCATGAATGGGCGTATTTCTCAAACTGTGCGCTCCACTCCTTGTTCCACCTTGTCATCTCCGCATCCTCAGCCATCTTGTCAGCAATAACATCCTCCATCTGCTTGTTCACCGGATAATTCTCTTTATACTCTGGATTGGTCACGTACCAGAAATATCCGTAAAGCAGTGACCTTGGAAGCCAGAATCCTTTGAACGACGGTGATGTATAACCGGAGAACTGCTGCTCCCACTCATGGCTTGGCACGCCGTGGTTGTCAACAATCATGTCCGGCACATATTTTTCAAACAGTCTTGTCAGTCCCATAGCCTCTGAATGTATCGTATCCTGCTGGAAATGCTCATGATAGAACTCCTTGCCCAGCGCATTGAACCGGGCCACGTGGAACTTCCAGTACGGATGCTCCTTCTGAAGTTCATAGTGAATCGCCGCACCGTCCACATTTTCCATCGGGACAAGCACCAGATTCAGTTTCTCAGGCAGCTCTTTATAGGTTTCTTCCGTCAGAAGCTTTTTCAGCAAAATGAAGGAAGCATTGGTAGATGACACTTCATTGGCGTGATGTCTTGCATTGATTACTTCACTTGGGCATCTGGTCAGCCGCTTTGTCATAGACAGATAGCCTTCCCGCTCCGGCTTGAGCCAGATTGCGTACAGTTCTCTTCCTGTATAAGAAACCGCTGTACGGAACACCTCAATACCGGGCACTTCCTTCAGCTCTTCTATAATATCCAGATAGGTCTCATATCCAATCAACTCATGCTCGTGCAGATCAATCTCTTCAATACGCTTGCAGCCGGCTGCAGGTGCGCACTCGCTGACTGCCGCCTCATAGCTTCTGCCGTCCTCGGTACACGCGAACCGAAGGATACTGACTCCCGCAAGTTCCTTGCTCCGCCTTAGAAGGCCCTTCTCCCAAAGCGCTGCATACGCTTCAACTACATCTCCCGCAACGCCGCCGGCCTGCACTGTCACGGCCAGCTTCTCCTGCTCATAAGACACTCTGTTAACCTTAAGTCCCACCTCGCTGCGGTCTCTCTGCTCACACACCACGGCGCCGTCCCGCAGGATGCACGCTTTTTCTTTCAGCTGCTCGGTCAGCGTAACTTTAAATAGCGGACGCCCCTCCTTGTTATGGATAACCGGAAGTATCAGCCCCGGCGCATCCAGCATCACATCGGCCGTATGGACTCCGTAGTTCTTAAAATAATCACTTCCGACAAAGTACATATCTTCATGCAGGGCATCAAGAGCAGATATCAAATCTTCTCTACAGCCCACCCGGTAATCCGGCTCACTTGCCGTAACATCCAAACGCAGCTCATGGAAGAACGGCTGCATCTCCTTGCTTATCTGTCCGCCCGTCTTCTCTTCAATATACCTTCTGCAGTCAGGAAGCACTTCTGCCTGATACACATCCCAGATTCTCTCCAGATCTGTAGGTATATTTTCAAACAGAACCTCTTCCCCGTCAATCCATACCTGTATATATCCAGTCGCCGGGTGGACTTTTCCCATCTGCGGATACTCATCCATATACGGCCGCTCACTGTACTGCGCGCGGTAGGCTGCCTCATAGCAGCTTTCTCCCTGCGCGGTCACTTTGCACAAATATGTGATATCCTCCTTGCCGTCATACGGAAGGAATACTACCGCGTCACGGTCAATCCCCAGCTCCCTTACCAATACATCCTCAATCGGATAAAGCTCCTGCAGATAGCGAATCGGCAGGTCGTACCACTTGTCAGGATTGCTGGCGCTGAGGTTGTGATAGGACGGTGTAGCTCCATCCTCGTCCAGCCACTCGGTCTGTCCCTCCGGCAGAAACGGTTTGAAGTAAATCTCTACTTTGTCGGGTTTTGCCTGCTTTACGGCAGGGATAACAACCTCGTCTATCCAAGAAAATCCTTGTTTGTAGGCGCAGATTACTTCCGTCTGTACCAAGTCTGCCCCTTTTCCTTCTATTACATTCTGAATCTTTGCGGTAAGCTTGTCACGCACGCTCTTGTCTTCGCTCAAAGCTCCCGCCACTCTTACATGGCTTCCCACCGTAATTTTCGGGCAGACGTCCTTCTCAAATATCTCCTCGAATACATCTACTTCCCACGGGAACTCATACACCTTCTCATATACTTGCCGTCCGGATTTATAGTTATAAAGCTCCGTGCCGGAAATATACTCCTTCTGCTTTCCGCTCCATTCCGGTGAGCCGTACACCTCATAACTTCCCGGCTGTGCTTTCTGTCCGGCCTCAAGATAAGCCAGCTGTCCGTCCGCACCACGTAACACAAAATCATCCGTCATATCCATCAAAAGATCACGCCATGTACGCTGTCCTTTAATCTGTGGAAAGTTCTGGCACAGCTGTGCTGTAAATTCTTCGAGCGCTTCTCCACGGCCGCTTATATGTACACGCATCGCCTCTGTGCCTTCTTCTAATACCATCTCGGCGGTGTCCCCATATTCAAAAACGATTGCATTCCCGGAATAGTCAGCCTCTGCCACAAGACTGCCCTCATATCCTGTCGTCTCCATGCCTAGACGAAAAGCGACATTGCAGACCGCAGTCAACATGGAATCATCGACATGCTCAGGCAGGACAAACTTCACATTCAGCGCATCGGGGAGCAGGTCATGGTTCTCATCTCTTAAAAATTCCCCTGTAGTAAATACCGTCTCGAGCCCCCGTTCACTTCGAAAATCCAAATCGAACACAGGGCCCTGATGGACCGAAGCCGGTTCATATCCTTCTGACGCAGGTTTCCCAACAGTCTCCCATAAGTCCAACAGCTCTTTTTCCGTCTTCGGCAGGGGAATTGTTCCGTCCACCCCAATCACCGGAAAAACTGCCGCCTCTGACTGAAAGCCCAATAAAAGTGCCGCGTCGACGGCACGTTTTTGGTCTTCCCATCCCAGATTCGTTTCCAATTTTAGTCGTTTCATGTTCATCCCTCCAATATAACACTGTGTTCCGTACTGCGTTCTTTATTTAGACACATTTTACCAAAGCGCCATATCAAAGTCAATGTTTTTGTATATATTGACAATATTTTTCAGCCAACTGATTGACTAAATTTATTGAAGTCTCCATATTCATGTGTTAGAATGGAGTCAAATATATACAAAGAGGGAGTTTATTAATGAGCACACTTCACAGACAAAAGGCCAAAGACCAGATTATGGCCGCCGCCTGGAAGCTTTTTCAGACACAAGGGTATGATGAGACGACTATCTCTCAGATTATCGAAGAGTCGGGTACTTCCCGGAGCACATTTTACCACCATTTTCACGGAAAGGATGAGCTGCTTTTCAGCATTGCCTATACATACGACGCAGATTACGATACTTGGCTGGAACAATGCGATTCCTCATTGCCTGCCGTAGACCAGTTGATTGCTTTTAACACTTTCGTGATGAAGAATCTGGAAGAGTCACCTTACCTCGACCTCTATCCCTCGCTGTATGGGCTGCAGGTCACTACCGGAGGAATCCGGCACATATTGAATCCCGACAGACGTTATTACCAGATACTACGTGAGATTTTAAAACGAGGGCTGAAAAATGGCGAGATTTCTTCGCCATATTCTTATGCACAGCTTTGCGAGATGATTACCAATATGCAGATTGGACTCACCTATGCATGGTGTCTGAACCAGCGCAGGCACTCTCTTCTTCAGTACGGTGAGACGCTGATTTCACCGTTTCTTGAATCTTTGAGAGCAGATCACTTGGAAAAATAAATAAGCCGGAGAGGTCGCTGCACGCAGCAAAACTTCTCCGGCTTATATTATGGGTCTCTCCTATTTCCCTGAAACCCTCACATTCACTACTATAGCTCATCCATCTTCTTTAAAATGTCCTGATAAAATGTCTCCTGACTCTCTCCCCGTTCCAGTTCCTCAAGCACCACGCCATCCTTCAAAAGAATAAGCCTGCTGCAATGACTTGCCATTTTGGGGTCATGAGTCACCATAACAATGGTCTTGCCCAGTTCCTGATTAATCTTCTCCATCGTATCGACCACGATCTTTCCGGATTTGGAATCTAGATTTCCAGTAGGTTCATCCGCCAGAATTAAATCCGGATCATTAATCAGCGCACGGCAGATGGCCGCTCTCTGTTTCTCGCCTCCGGACAACTCATAGGGATTCTTCTCAAGTAAATCATCTATCCCGAATAGATCAGCGTATTCCTTTGCTTTCTCCTTCATGACAGCCGGCTCTGATTTATCAAGGATCATAGGCAGCATAATATTCTCCATTACGGATAGACTGTCCATCAGATAAAAATCCTGAAAAATGAAGCCAATCTCCGTTCTTCGAATATCCGCCAGCTCATCCCCATACACCTCCTGTACATTCTTTTCCTTGAAGTATACATTTCCATCCGTTGCCTTATCAATCATGCCAAGCACCTTGAGAAGAGTAGTCTTGCCGCATCCTGATTTTCCCATGATTCCAACAAACTCTTTTTCTTTAATGCTAAAATTAACATCCTTGAGGACTTTCACTTCTTCCCCATTGCCCTTGTTATAATTTCTTACTAAATTTTCTGTTTTTAAGATTTCCATTTTTTCTCCCCCCTATTTATGCTCTACTAAAATTCTTCTCTGCATCCACATGCGCACCACAGACAAAAATACTACTTCCAAAACTATATATACAAAAAGCAGCAACAATAAGATTGAATAATAAGCCCTGCCACTGTAAATCCCGTTGTACGCCTTAAAGATAAACGCCGCGCAGAATAAGCCTGCCGTCACTGCGGCCACGAGCGTGGGAATCCATATTGTCAGGCCGCTCTCTTTTTTAAGAGTCCGTCTCTTTTCCTTTTCCCTCATACCCTCAATACTTAGGAATTCGTATTTATCTTCCAGCTGGCCGGTTTCCGCAAAAATCTTAAGCCAAGCCACGAACATACCAAAGAACAGAACCGCCACACCTACAATTCCCATGATGACAACGCTGAAAAAGTTCTGCCTATATTCCATCTCTTCCATGGTCTTTCTGCAGATAGCCTCATCGAGAATCCCTTCTGCCTTCTTTGCTTCTACAAACTCTGTGGCCTCACTTAAGAATGAATTTTCCACATTTAGTATAAGGAAATCTTGATAGAACTGGTCTTTCTCTGCCGCTTCCGCAAACACAGCATCGGGCAGTACAGCCAGCCCGCCAATCTGGAAGCCAAGAAGATTTTCCACTTTTTCTTCCTTCAGCTTATAGCTCTTTCCCTCCAGCTCTTCCAGCCTGTTATATCCTACGTCCTGCCCCAAGAACAGCTTGTCGGACATCTGCCCGCCGATAGACGTATTAACCAGAGAACCGATATCCTCACCCGATTTCAAACTGATTATCTCATCTTCTCCCAGCGTCTCCTGCCGTTCAAATACCCGGTTGAAATCACTCAGAGAAATTCCAATCCTCACCTCGGAGCCTTCTTCATTATTTACATAAACAAAGGGGAAAGATTTCTGGGTTCCTTCATATTTGTCCTGAAACTCCTGCAAAAATCCTTGTCCCGACTCCACAGTACATACAAAATCATTGGGTTCCTTTGAAGAAGGAATCAACGAAGAACTTATAGAAAATGAAAAATAAATCAAAACGATGCCAATAACAGCCTGAATCACAATTAAGTATTTGTTCTTGCCAAAGTAATGATAAAAGTCATTCCATACAAATATCTTTTTATAATAACGCTCCGACCTTCTATAACTTTCGAGCACACATCCGGCTCCCCAGACAGTAGATACAATCACCCCAATGCACAAAAGCAGAAGTGCAACCTTAATCACAAACGGATTCCCCGTCTTAGCCGCAATGATTAAACTGCCGATAACCAGTCCAAGTCCGATAATCAGACAGAACAACGACCATTTCGGCGCCAAACGTTTATCCTTTATACGTTCGCTCTGCAGCGAGTCGGAGACGCCTTTCTCGTTCAACATAATACTGATTGCCAAAAGTGCCCCTGCAATCATCACAACACACATTAACGCAGTCAGCCCATAAACCTTTGACATGTCAATGGCCTCTACGAAACTTGCACCAACGTACTTGCGGAATGATTTTCCAATAAAGTAAGCAGTCACCCGGCCAATCAGCAGGCCGGCCGCACAGGATACAATACAGCTCAAAGAATATTCCATTACTATCAGTTTCTTCATGTCCTTTTCACGAATCCCCAAAACAGTAAGTATCCCATAATCTTTCATTCTTGACCGTATGTAAAAACGTACAGAATATACAATCACTACGATAGAGACAACTAAGACTTCCGGTATCAAAGACCAGAATAGCCGGGGCAAATCTCCCCCTATTGAAAACAGAAGTTTCGAGCTGTCCATAACCTGTATTGCCGCCACCGACTGTTGTACGTACATAAACAGAAACAAAACATTTACCGTCATAATCACACTAGCGAAAAATGCCAAAAAGTTCTTGATATTCGCCCGAAAACTTTTCCACACAATTTTTGCCATAACCGTTCCTCTCTTTCCATCCCTTACCTCGCAAACGGGAGATATTCACTATATCTCAGCATACCACACTTGTACATTTTTGTATATATATCACTACTTTTTCATTTGTTTTGACCGACTCTTATACACTTTAGATAATTTTTTGATAATCCTAAAACGATTTTGACCAGAATCATTTTCCTCTTTCAGCAACTCATATTATCTTTTCACATCTACAATCTGGCAATATTGACAAGAATCTCCTTATAGAAGTCATCCCGTTTCCCCTCTCGCGCCACCGTGTTGACGATATTACCGTCCTTGAGGAAAAGAACCTTTTTACAGTGACTTGCGACAATGGGGTCATGGGTAACCAGAAGAATTGTCTTGCCGAACTTCTCGTTGATCTCTTCCAACACCTGAATCACTATCTCGCTGGACTTAGAGTCCAGATTCCCGGTCGGCTCATCCGCCAGAAGAAGTCCCGGTGAATTCACAAGCGCACGGCAAATCGCAGTCCTCTGCTTCTCCCCGCCGGATATGGCGTGAGTTTTCTTAAAATAGTACTTTTCATTTTTTCGCACACGCTCTAATAGCAGGCTTCCTCCAAACATCATGAGAATGCCTCCGCTGATGACACAGCCTGCCAGAGAATATGTCCCGTTCTCATTGAAATAATTCCATCCCAGCTGGTTCATGAAAACATATGACACACATAAAACTAGAGTTCCCAGCAGCACTACAATAAGCCAGTGTCGATTTACCGGGCGCCGCTCTTTTTTTACCTCTGCAGTTATGAGATTGGACATCCCGCGCTCTTCCAGAAGAACCGCAATCACGGCCAGCACAACCAGAATCATAATTACACTGATGATAAATGTATATTTATACACTTCCAATGGCACAGAAATCGTAACTGCCTGTCCTCCATAATATTTCCTCACGGCAAACTTAAATAAAATCTGGACACCATTTCCAAGCAAAATACCTGTTCCAAGCGAAACAATCCATCCCAAAAGATATTCCATTCCTATAAATTGCCTTAGCATCCTCTTTTTCATCCCAAGAATTAGAAAAAGACTGTAATCTCGAAGCCTCACCTTTATGTAGTATTTCATAGAAAAGACAACGACGAATATCCCCGCGGCAATCACCGCATATCCCGTTATCCTAACGGCCAGATACATGTAGACATCCGTTAGGCCTTGATTTGCCCATTCCGTCACAGTGCTTTTCATAGCGTAGAAAGAAAATACCAATGCTACGGATAACATTTCGCTAAAGAAGAACAAAAGTCTTATACCCTGTTTATTTTTCCTATTTTCTTCATCTTACCACAGCCTCTCATTTTTGTATATATAGTATCTATTTTCCGTATTATCGGAATCAGTTTTAGTCATTTTTCACAATAACATATCGGTCTGTATTTATTTACAGAACAAAGTGGACAAGTCCACTTCAACTCCCTATATCCCTCACTCATGAGGGACTTGTACACTTTGTGCGCCAATGTGCGGCTGCGAAGCAGCTTTCCTCTGCACATTGTGTGCATCCCCCGGAGGGTTTTATTATATAGGAAAGTTCGAAGGACTTTCCTATATAATAAAAAAAGATTGTTCTTACATAATATTCTCATGCAAGAACAATCTCTCAGTTACATATTCACAATCTAATTTTTATCTATTAGCCATTAATCATAAATGCAACCAATTTATCAATATCTTCCTTCTCATAAGCAATGATTTCCAACTCCGGAATCTCTCCGTTAGAGAAAATATTAGCCATAGAAACATACTGTGATAACTTGGATTTCAGATTTAATCTGTCGCCTTCTCCTGTTACTAACTCAACTTTTCCTGTACAACTGTCTACTACTTCAAAAAACTTCTCGATATTTGTGATATTCTGCACTTTCATTATTGTACATCTCCTTTTCTTTTCTACTCATCTTTTCTTTTACACCCCCAATATATACGATAATTTACCGAAAATCAAGGGAATTGTAAAAATTCGGCACTTTTGTAATTGTGCACAAATTACGCAATCTATTTTTGTAAATAATTACCAATGAGCATTATTTCAATGTAATTCCATCCTCGCGGATTAAAATCTTTCTTTCCTTATATAAATGTCCTACTGCTCGTTTAAATGCATTTTTACTCATTCCGAATTCTTTTTTAATCAACTCGGCATCCGCTTTGTCATTGAAGGGAATGCTTCCGCCGTTCTCCTCCAGCTTTTTCAGCACGGTTACCGCATCCTTATCCATCTGTATAAACGCTTTTTCCCGCACACTCAAACTAAGTTTACCGTCCGGCTTCACCTCGGTAACCCGCGCCTCGATTTCATCGCCTACCGACAGACCAGCCGGGACTTCCCGCTTCGGAATCAATCCAGAGAACTTCTCATCCACGGCTACAAAGAGACCAAAGTTATCACTGGTATCGTAGATGATTCCCTTCACCCGGTCATCCTTTTTATAAGGGGAATCCTTGCGCAGCGATTCGTACACCTTCATTGTAGCGCACAGTCTCTGGCTCTTGTCAATGTAAAGTGTCACCAGACATCTGTCCCCCGGCTTCACCTTGGCAGTCTGCTCCTTAAACGGAAGGAACAAGTCTTTTTCAAGTCCCCAGTCCAAGAAAGCTCCTACTTTTCCCACCTGCAGCACTTCCAGCACCGCAAGCTCTCCCAGCGTAAGCTTCGGTTCGTTGGTGGTGGCAATCAGTCTGTCCGAGGAATCCTTGTATAGAAACACCTCGATCGGATCTCCCGGCTCTATATCTTTGGGCACCTGCTTCTTTGGAAGAAGCACCTTATCATTCTCAGTCCCCAGATACACACCGAATTCTACGGTCTTCACTACTGTCAGTACTTGTTTTTCTCCTAATTTCATCCTAATTCTCCTTAAACTCTACTATAGCAAATCGTTTCCCATCCAAACCGCAAAGCTCCACCACTTTTCGCTCCGGAAGAACTGCTGTATACGGTACAATAATGTCCCCAAGCACCGCAGACTTTTTATATTCTACACGGATACTTCCCGCCCGGGAACATTCCGGCATAATCTCTAACGCCATCTGTATGTACTGGCAGTTATTTACATGTTCATTTGTGTCGATCTGGCTTCGCAGCACCGGGAACTCTTCCCCCCGCTCCGCCTTCTCCGGCAGCGCGATCTTCCTTGGAGCATACTCCATATCAATCGGCTCTTCCACACCATAAGCCTCCACATCCTCATCCTGAGGACGTATAGGACGGTTCTTTTTCGTGTCCATGAATACCCAGATAGAGTTCGCATAAGCGGCCACGTTTCCCGCTTCATCCTTCATCCGGAAATTCCTTGTGCCATAAAGCCCGTCGAACCCGGTGGCCCAAGTCTCAACAGTAATGCGCTCTCCCATCTTCGGATATCGCGCCACTTCAATCTGCCACGATGAAAGCACCCAGACTTTTCCTCTTTCCTTCAGCACCTCGATACCAAGGCCGATATCTTCCGACTGGAACGTACTGCAGTCTTGAAAATAATTTATCAATGCCGGCAGTGTCATGAGTTCTGTATGGTCTACTTCACTATAACGTACACGGCTATTAAATGCATACATATGTCTTCCCTCTCTTACTTTTCTGCTACATAGCTCTTTTCTACCGTTATGACGCACTGGTAGCGCGCGTCCATCTCCTGAAGTCTTTCCAGAATCGACATCATGAGCGCATTCTCCTGACTTTCAGAATATTCCCTTGGAACAACCAAATCAAAGATCAGATTAATTTGTTCCTCACCGTCCACCATACGGAAGTCATGGATACTGCTTCTTGTGTCCAGACTGGAAACAACTTCCTCCGCCTGCCGTTTCACCTTCAGCACCAGTTCATTTTTCGTCTCAATGGGATCCATATGGATGACTAAAAATATCCCCAGTTCACGGCTGGCGTCACGCTCTATGCGGTCAATCACCTCGTGGGAACGTTCAATGGGCACATCATTGGGCACCTCCGCATGGATGCTTGCCATACTTCTTCCCGGTCCATAATTATGTACGATTAAATCATGGCTTCCCACAATTCCGTCATACTTCTCTACAAAATGTTTTACATTGCGATACTCCTCCGCACTGACAGCCTCCCCCAGCAGGGGCTCAAGCGTATCTTTGGCTATACCGATACCCGCCCACATAACGACCAGAGAGACCCCCAGTCCGACAAATCCATCAATATTGATGCCTGTGATTTTCCAAAATACAATGGAGACAATCGTCGCTGTAGTTGTAATCACGTCCCCAAGAGAGTCCGCGGCCGTCGCCAGCATCACCTGCGAGTCAATGCGCCTGCCAAGCTTCCGGTTAAACATCCCCATCCACAGCTTCACTCCTACGGATAATATGAGTATAACCACCGATACGGCCTGAAACTTCAGCATTTCCGGATGGCGTATTTTTCCGATTGAATCTTTAAAAAAAGTAAACCCTACTTCGATTACTAAAAATGCCACCACCAACGCTGCTATGTATTCCATTCTCCCGTGTCCGAACGGATGCTCTTCATCTGCCGGCTTTTCCGCCATCTTGACGCCCACAAGCCCGATGACTGACGAACCTGCGTCGGATAAGTTGTTAAATGCATCCGCAGTAACCGAGACACTGTGGAGAACAAGTCCGATTGCCAGCTTAGCCAGAAATAGAAATACATTACAAAAGATGCCCACCCCGCTGGCCAACACTCCGTAGGCCGTGCGCACAGACACCTTTTCTACATCTTTATTATCTTTTACAAATAACTTCACTAAAAAATCCGTCATATCTTTTGTCCCCTTGGTTTGTATTCTACACATTTCCCTGTGCAATTGCAAGGAAAACACGTCAAAGTATTTGACGTGTCCTGCACATTACTCAAAAAAGAACCATTTGACCTTAAAATATGTCGTAGCAGTCACCATCTCATATTCCTCGTCGGTCAGCACTTGCCGGAGCTCTTCTTTTCCTTCCTCCGGGACTACCGCGTGTACGGAATCCAGAAAACATAAATTAGGGTAAAGAACGCACCACCAGTTATGTCCCTCGGCCCTGCCGATTTCTATCCGCAGTGCCTCATAACGCCCTGCCGGAAATGTAACATCCCCATAAGTCTTGTCCGGGAAATCGCAGAAAGTCACTTCTGCATTTACTTGATAGGTATATCCGTTTTCTTTTACAATCTTTTCTGCAATCCCTTCGATTTGCTCCAAATGGCCTCTCGCCCACTCCTTCGTCTCCTCGGCGCTGTCAGACTCCGGAATCTGTTCTTTCATATAATCCAAAACCGACTCCTTCACTTCCATTTTAAGTGCCTGATCCTCCTCGCTGTCACTGTTGGCCAGCACGTGAAAACGAAACACCTCTTTCGCAAGATCCTGCTGCGTTTTTTCTACCTTCGCCTCCACCTGCTGCCCTCTGACAATGCTGCCGGTCAATAAAACTGCCATTAAAAATGTCACGACAATACAAATTCTATTCTTAAGCCGCCCTCTTTTTCCAGCGTTTCCATGTCTTCTATGTTCATCCGGTAAATAAAGCTCTCTGTCCATCTATGTACCTCCCATATCTTTTAATGGGAGTATGCACATAAACGGCAGGCTTTATTCAGCCCGCCGCACGTTTTTATTTTTCACTTTCTACTTCTACTTTTTCTCACGGATGACATCGGAAACGGTAATGACCTGATTGTCAATATGTTTACCTATAATCTCGCAGGCTTCCTTTTTCCGGCGCTTTTCAATCATCTCGATAATCAGTTCATGCTCTTCCATCAGCTTGGGATAACATTCCTTTTTTTTCAAATGTTCTACACGGAAACGGTACATCTGCTCTCTCAAATTATTCAGCAGAGAGATAAGCCGCTGATTGTCTGTGGCAGAAAATATAATATCATGGAACTTCACATCCGCCTCCGCGATCTTAGTCACATCTCCACTTTTCAGTACCTGCTGGAACTCCTTGGCCGCAACTTTCATCTCCTCGATCTGTCCTTGTGAGATTCTGTCACAAGCAAGCTCTACCGCAAGCTCCTCCAGCGCTTTCCGCACCTCGAGTACATCCATCAGGTTCTTTTCCGTAATCTCTGCCACTTCCGCGCCTTTTCTTGGAACCATGAGCACAAGGCCTTCCAGCTCCAGTTTACGGATAGCTTCCCGAATCGGGGTACGGCTTACTCCCAGCTTATTCGCCAGCTGAATTTCCATGAGCCTCTCTCCCGGTTTTAACTCTCCTCTTAAGATTGCCTGACGGAGTGTGTTGAACACTACATCTCTGAGCGGCAGATATTCATTCATATTTACTTCAAAATTAGGCTCCATCCTTTATCTCCTTCTGGCATTGTGCACATTCGCAATATATACCTGACGTGCCAATCCTTGTTCTTTCACAAGCTCACTGGCCTGCTTTACTGTTCTCCTGTCCTTAAAAATCCCAAATACGGTGGGACCGCTGCCGCTCATCATCGCGCCCAGCGCTCCTCCCCTCAACATGCACTCCTTAATCTGCGCAATCACAGGATATTCTTCAACTGTCACCTTTTCCAGCACATTCCCCATGGAAGACGCTACCGCGCTCAAATCACCGGCTTCCAGCCCCGCAATGATACCGTCTATGTCCGGGTGCTGTTCAATCTCCTTGGAATCAAGCTTTTCATAGACAAGTTTAGTCGAAACGCTGATCGGAGGCTTTGCGATGAGTATCTGGCATTTCGGCATAGGCGCCAGAGGCGTCAGCACTTCTCCGATTCCCTCCGCCAGAACGGTTCCCCGCATAATACAATAGGGGACATCCGCCCCAAGTACAACGCCCCGCTCCATAAGTTCCTCCTGACTGAGCCCCAGCCCGAACATCCGGTTCATTCCGTACAGCACCGCGGCGGCATTGGAGCTTCCGCCCGCCATGCCGGCCGCCACAGGTATATGCTTATCCAGAGTAATTTTAATACCGCCCTGTATTTGAAATTCATCTATCAATAGCTTTGCCGCCTTGTAAGCTATATTATTATCGTCTTTTGGAAGAAAGAATAGATTGGATTCGATTTCTATCCCCGGCTCGGTTTTTTTCTCGAGAACCACATTGTCGTAGAGATATAGAGTCTGCATCACCATTCTCACATCGTGGTATCCATTGTCCCGTCGTCCAATCACATCCAGTCCCAGATTAATCTTACCCAGTGCTTTCAGCTCCAGTTTCTCCATATGTGTTCACCTCTTTTATCTGGATTGTATTTTTTTCACCATTTTTTGTATCTTGTATACATTGTACTTTTTCTTATAGTATACTCATATTTTCTTTAAAAATCAATATTTTATCACCTTCTTTTAAATCTTCTGAGGTTAATCCATTGATTTCCATTATTCCGTCCATTGTTGTATAATATTTTTTTGCCAGGCTCCATAGATCATCTCCGTCCTTCACAATATATCCTACGATTCCCGGCCTCTGGCTCATTTCATTTTCATCAAAAGGATGGAATTCTAAATCGGTGATGACCTGCGTATTGACCGGGCTTCGCAGAAAGCTTTTGAATGTAAGCACTGCCTTAATTTCCACCTCGTCGCTCCCTGACAGTCCCACGCTCAGCTGTTCTACGGCATAGGTGATATCATACCGCATGTCGTCACAAGTCTTTCCACTCTCCAGCAAATACGAAAAGGGTATCATACCAGACCACATGTCGAAGGGAACCGCGTCATTGGCCTTTACATAAAGAAAGTTCACATGCAGTACGCCATCTATCTGAATCCCCTCCGGCACCACCTCCATATGTTCTACCTGCAGGCTTCCACCGGTATGGCATATCTGCAGAATCTCCTCCTTTAGTTCCGGAAGGTTCAGCTGCTCTGTCACCTTACATTTAGAATGGTTCTGCATGATCAACTCTTCATACACCGTGGGACGCTTTTGAGGCATACATTCCTCGTCCAGCGCATAGACGTCTTCCAGAATTTCTATATTTTCTTCTTCGTAAATGAGTATCCTTAAATCAAGGGTGGCCTCCACGCCGAGCGCGCGCATCTCCCCGTCTTCATCCATGCGGACTTCCACATTGATATCACCAAGCTGGTCATAGACATGGTGATACAGACTCTCATCTGCTCCCATACACTCCACACGCCCCTCATAGGGAACGACCTGCTCCACCCAGTCCGTCTTTCCATCCTGTGACTCATAAAAACAGAACACCAGCAGTTCCCCGCGGATAAAGAGCGCGTCCTGTCCCAGCTTTGTGTCCATTTTTCTGGAGCTCACATCCGTCCAGAGCAGGGTTCCTATATTTTCCTTTGTGCCCGGAATCGTGATTTCTTCTTTGATCCGGTAAATGTCCCTCTTATTTGTATGTAATTGTAATAATTCCAAAGGACGCTGTTTTTTATACAAGGTTTTTCCGGAGTCCACATCCACTGTCGTCTCCTCGTCGGCGCCTCGCTCCGTGTGCACCGTAAGTTCCACCACGGCTTTCAGGCTGAGTTTCCGGGAATGTATCACGGATGCCGTAAATTCCACCCGGCCTACTTGGACAACATATTCCCCTTCGGTCTCCTCCTCCATATAAATCATTTCTTCAAAGGGCATTTTTCCATCAAGCGACGACAGTCTGGGCTCACCCTCGTCCGTCACATACAGCGCTTTAAAATACAGCTTTCCCGTGACTCTTAAATAGTTTTCCACCCGCTTTATTTCCTCGATTTTAATCGTCCCCTCGCCGGACACTACCCGGCCCACATCATTCTTAGAGTCCGGCACATTATAATCATCGTCAATCATAAACTGATCGACAACCGTTTTTCCCAACATGTTCGTTCTGATTTTCTTTTTTACTAACTCCATACTTTCTTTTCCCTCCTGAAATTTCTTTATTTATATAGGACTGTTTTTTCACTCCACGGCATCTTCACCACAACATACGGATAGGTCGCCTTCTCACTGATTTCTTCATCATTGCCTGGTCCAATCAGATTGGTATGTATAAAAATAGAATTGGATGTCTCATAACACGCCTTTATTTCCACGCTGTATCCACTGGTCTCCCTTTTTCCGTAACCCTGTCCGATGTAAAGAGATGCTCCGTCGCCATACGTGATTTTGAATGGCTCTGCCTTTCGTTTCTCTATCTCCGCCTTCATCTCATCCGGAATTTCATCCTTCTCCACAATGGTATATTCCAGATCCTTCAGTTTGGTTTTATCTGTCTTCTCCACAGAACAACCGGCCAGCAGCAGAGCCGGAAGCAAACAGACAAGCACACACAGCATTCGCCTCATAGAATTCCTTTTTTGCATATTCTCCTTAATATCATATTATGTTTTTCGGAATTTATTACTGTAGATTGACGTGCAGATATGTGATAAAGTAGAAATGAACAACAAATTAGGAGAACCTTATGAACGAAAATAAATTTAACGAAAAGGGTAAATTATATGCACAATACCGTCCCTGTTACCCAGAAGACTTTATCAAATATCTTTATACTGAAGCCGGAATGACCGAAGAAAGCATTTTGGCCGACATCGGCGCAGGCACGGGAATCCTTACGAAACATCTGCTAGAACAAGGAAATACTGTTTATGCGGTCGAGCCGAACACCGATATGCTGGAAAACGCCAAATGCTATTTAAACGGATTTACTAATGTAATCTACGTAAACAGCGCTGCAGAACATACTACTCTTCCCCGCCACAGCATTGATTTCATCACCGTAGCACAGGCTTTTCACTGGTTTGATTCAAGAACCTTCAAGCAAGAATGCCAACGCATTTTGAAGACGGATGGCAAGGTCGTTTTAGTATGGAACAGTCGGGACGAGACGAACGCTTTTTCCAAAGAAAACAGAGCGATACTCGAAAAATACTGCCCTGACTTTGGCGGATTCTCAGGCGGGACAAATGCGAAAGGAGCGGAACAGTTTTCTAACTTTTTTGCAAACGGCTGCGAAGAACGAAGATATCAAAATCCCGTAAAATTTGATGAACAGCGTTTCATCGGCTACGAATTATCAACCTCTTACGCCCCCAGATTTAATGATAAAAATTATGATGACTTTATCCACAGTTTGAAAGATATTTTTGCAAAATACAGCGAACATGATATTCTAGAGATTCCATTTATAACCAAAAGTTATATAGGAACCGTATAGCTCCAAAACACAATATCATTATAGTACATAAGAACATCTGACATCTCTATTGTAAAGCAAAACAACCAACCCCAAAACCATATAAACTCAAACATTCTCCACCTTGTATTTTTACCATGACGATAGTATAATCGTATAAAGATGTGTGTGTTTCACACACATCTAGCCACAACAAATGTTGTGGCTAGCAGCCTAGCTGCTTATACGATTACTCACAGGCAGCAGCGCTACTTATACGATTACTCAGAGAGAGAGGGCCTACAAATGATACGTTTTATATTCGTAGTTATTTTTCTGATACTTTTCCTCATTTTAACGATTCCTGTATTTTTTATAGAATGGATAATCGGCAAATTCAACCGTCAGGCCAGAGACATGAGCTCCCTTCGGATTGTGCAGTGGGCATTTAAAGTAATTCTGAAGATGACCGGTGTATCTGCCACCGTGATCGGAGAAGAGAACATACCGGATGAGCCCGTGCTTTTTATCGGTAACCACAGAAGTTTTTTTGACATTCTGCTCACCTATTCTCGATGCAGACGTCTGACCGGTTATGTGGCCAAAAAGGAAATGGAACATATCCCGCTCCTTTCCACATGGATGAAGTATCTGTACTGCCTGTTTCTTGACAGAGAGAATATGAAAGAAGGCTTGAAGACGATTCTCCAAGCTATCGAATATGTTAAAAAGGGAATTTCCATCTGCATTTTCCCTGAAGGGACGCGTAACAAAGGTGAAGAGCTCAGTATGCTTCCCTTTAAAGACGGCGCCCTAAAAATAGCAGAGAAAAGCGGCTGTGCCATTATCCCGATGAGCCTGAATAATACAGCGGCTATTTTTGAAAATCAGTTTCCCCGTATAAAAAAAGTGCATGTCGTGATTGAATATGGGAAACCTATCTATCCAAAGGAACTCGACAAAGAAACCAGAAAGCATCTGGGCCGGCATTGTCAGGAGCTTATCCAAGAGACAATAAACCGCAATGCCTCACTGGTTTGATGTAATAATACGGCGGATTCTCGTGACCGGCCGATTCTAATGAAAAGAGGTAGACTCATGAACACTAGAAACCTGACATTGATGACAGATTTATATGAACTGACTATGATGCAGGGGTATTTTGAACAACAGGAAAATGAAGTTGTTATTTTTGATGTTTTTTTCCGCAGTAATCCTTGCAGCTCTGGCTATTCTATATGCGCCGGGCTGGAACAAGTCATTGAATATATCAAAAATCTAAATTTTTCTTATGAAGATGTTGATTATCTAAGAGGACTCCATATGTTTTCCGAAGATTTTCTCCAATATTTGAGCGGATATCACTTTACAGGAAGCATCTATGCCATTCCTGAGGGAAGTGTCATCTTTCCTAAAGAGCCGCTTTTGAAGGTAATCGCTCCCATTATGGAGGCCCAGCTGGTAGAGACCGCTATTTTGAACATACTCAATCATCAATGCCTGATTGCCACCAAAGCTTCCCGTGTTGTATTTGCCGCCGGAGAAGGAGGCGTGATGGAATTCGGTCTACGCCGGGCACAGGGTCCCGATGCAGGTCTTTTCGGCGCACGGGCCGCTATGATAGCCGGCTGTGTGGGAACCTCCAACGTTCTTGCGGGGCAGATGTTCGACGTGCCGGTAATGGGTACTCACGCCCACAGCTGGATTATGAGCTTTCCGGATGAGTATACCGCGTTCAAGGCTTATGCCGAATTGTATCCGGCCGCCTGTACTTTGCTGGTGGACACCTATGACACGTTGAAATCCGGTGTTCCCAATGCTATCCGTGTCTTTCAGGAGATGAAGGAAAAGGGCGCCGATCCCAAACGTTTCGGAATACGTCTGGACAGCGGCGATTTGGCATATTTGTCTAAGAAGGCCCGTAAAATGTTAGATGAAGCCGGTTTTCCGGAAGCCAGCATCTGTGCGTCCAACGATTTGGATGAGTATCTGATTCATGATTTAAAAATGCAGGGGGCGGCAATCAACTCTTGGGGCGTCGGCACACATCTGATTACGTCCAAAGACTGCCCGGCCTTCGGGGGCGTCTATAAGCTGGCCGCAATACAAAATGAGAACGGTGAGTTCGTCCCGAAGATTAAGCTTTCCGAAAACACGGAAAAAATAACAAATCCCGGCAACAAAACTATTTTCAGAATCTACGAAAAAGACAGCGGAAAAATTAAGGCTGATTTAATTTGCTTTGAAGACGAAGTGATTGATTCTTCAGAGGATCTCCTTCTCTTCGACCCTCTTGAGACCTGGAAGAAGACCAAGTTAAAAGGTGGTACTTACACCGTCCGGGAAATGATGGAGCCAGTCTTTGTCAAAGGGGAATGTGTATATCAGTCTCCAAGCGTTATGGAGATTGCATCTTATTGTAAGCAGGAAAAAGAGACTCTGTGGGATGAGACAAAGCGTCTCTTCAATCCTCATCAAGTGTATGTGGATTTATCCGAGCAGCTCTATCAAGTGAAGAAGGAATTGCTGGACCAGATGAGTGTGACAGATTAATAAGGAGGACATCGACATGAAAATTATAGTACTAACGGGGGGGTTAAGCGGCGAGCGTGACGTCTCCCTCACCTCGGGGGCAGAAATCTGCCGTGCGTTAAGAGGGCGTGGACATCAGGCAATTCTTCTTGATGTATTTCTGGGACTTCCGAACGCCCCGGAGAATCTGGAAGAGGTATTCGATCTTCCGGGTGCCAACCTCGAGATTGCAGATGGAATCAAATCAACCGAGCCGGACATTGAAGCCGTCAAAGCTTCCCGTGAAGATAAATCTGATTGTTTCTTCGGCCCAAATGTTATTGAACTATGCCGTATGGCCGATATCGCCTTTTTAGGCCTGCACGGTGGTTATGGTGAAGACGGCCGCCTGCAGGCGGCATTCGACCTTTTAGGAATTCGGTATACAGGGCCGGACTCTCTGGGCAACGTACTTGCCATGGATAAAAGTGTCACGAAGCAGATTTTTAACATGAATAACATACCGACACCGGAAGGAACATGGCTTTATAAAAAGTCAAAGGATAAACCCCTGTCAGAATTTGGGCTTTCTCTGCCCGTTGTCGTAAAGCCCTGCTCAGGTGGTTCAAGCATCGGCGTTTATATTTGCCATACAGAAGAGGAATATAGAAAGGCAGTCGAAGAATCTTTTGTTCATGAGGACTGCGTTATCATTGAATCGTACATCAAAGGGCGTGAATTTGCCTGCGGAATTATCGACGGTAAGGCGCTTCCGGTCATAGAGATTATTCCCAAATCTGGATTTTTTGATTACGCCAACAAATATCAGGCCGGTTGTACGGAAGAAATCTGCCCCGCCAATATACCGGATGAGATTGCCCGACAGATGCAGAAATCCACGGAACATGCTTACCGTGCCCTAAAACTCAATGTCTATTCCAGAGCAGACTTCCTGCTTGATGACAATGGCAATATATACTGCTTAGAGGTCAATACCCTTCCGGGCATGACCGCAGCCAGCCTTCTTCCAAAGGAAGCTGCTGCGGCGGGAATCGAATTTGGCAGCTTATGCGAATTAATTGTTGAAAAATCTTTAGATGCGAGATATCGTTAAATATCAGCGGCGATATCATGAACCCTTCAGAACAGAAAAAGGAAATACGCCATGAAACATATGACTTTACATAACATTACAACTGCCTGCCACGGGGTCTACTGTGGCAGTGATGATTTATTACAGCGTGAAATAGCCGGTGTCGCGATCGACAGCCGCAAGATTGAAAAGGACTTCCTCTTTGTCCCTATCAAGGGCGCTAAAGTAGACGGCCATAGCTTTATTCCACAAGTCATGGAGGCCGGAGCTCTCTGCACGTTATCTGAGCAGGACATCCCGGAAGCCGGTTATCCCTATATTAAGGTAGATTCCTCAGAGCAGGCTTTGATGGCTCTAGCCGTATACTACCGAAATTCTCTGGACATCAAAGTAGTCGGTGTCACCGGAAGCGTAGGAAAGACAAGTACAAAGGAGACCGTTGCCTCCGTTCTTTCCCAAAAATACAATGTACTCAAGACGGAAGGGAACTATAACAACGAAATAGGACTTCCTCTGACCATATTCAACATCACCGAGGAGCACGAAATTGCAGTTCTGGAGATGGGAATCGATCATTTTGGAGAAATGCACCGTCTGGCCACAGTCAGTCAGCCCGACATCTGTATTATCACGAATATCGGTCTGGCACATTTAGAGAATCTTGGAAGCCGTGACGGTATCCTTCAGGCAAAGACCGAGGTGTTCGACCATTTAAAGCCCAATGCCACTGTGCTATTAAATGGAGATGATGATAAACTTCAGACAATCTCATCCGTTCAGGGCAGGCCGCCTGTTTTCTTTGGATTGGCGGAAAATCTGGACGCCTACGCAGATGATATAGAAAATCTGGGCCTAAAAGGAACTATGTGTACCCTTCACCTTCCAACCGGAAAAGTACGCGTACATATCCCTGTTCCCGGAAAACATATGCTCTACAACGCGCTTGCCGGCGCGTGCACGGGAATCGCCCTCGGCCTTACACTGCAGGAAATAAAAGCCGGCATCGAAAGTCTGCGGACGATAGCGGGAAGAACCAATCTAATCGAAACATCTTCCCTCATGATTATCGATGACTGTTACAATGCCAGTCCGGCTTCCATGCAGGGCGCCTTGGATGTTCTTTCCTATGCGCTGGGACGTACCGTCGCCGTCATGGGTGACATGTTCGAACTTGGCGCCAACGAAAAAGAGCTCCACTACAACACCGGCGTATACGCGTCCCGGAAGGGAATCGACGTCATCTGCTGCATCGGAAAGCTCTCCCGCAACACTTGGGAGGGGGCATCCGCCCAGAGACGTATTCAAGGTAATAAAAACGCAGCCTACTACTTCGAAACAAAAGAGGAATTTATGTCTAAGATAGACACGATTATTCAGAAAGGCGACACTGTCATGGTCAAGGCTTCCCACAGTATGAACTTTCCTGAGATTGTAGAAAAACTGAAGACATTTTAGCAGGGGGAACCATCATGAAATATCAGATACTTGTGCTTGACTTGGATGGCACGCTGACCAACTCCAACAAGCAGATAACAGAGCCGACTCGCGCGGCTCTTCTTGAGATACAAGAGCAGGGGAAAAAGGTGGTACTCGCGTCAGGGCGACCCACACAGGGTGTTGTCCCTCTGGCAGAAAGCCTGCGGCTCTCCGCTTATGGAAGTTACATCCTCTCCTTCAATGGCGCGCGCATTATCGACTGCCGCTCCGGGGCCCTTATCTACAACAAAACCTTGCCGTTGGAAATCACTGCGCCTCTCTACGATATCTGCCGGAATTACACCGTAGATATGGTATCCTATGACACGGCGGAGCTGATTTCCGCCTTTACCCCCAACCGCTATACCGAGTCTGAGTCCCGTATCAATCACATGCCAATCCGGCGGACAGAAAATTTCTGTGAGTACGTCTCCGGCTACCCAAACAATAAATTTCTAGTGACCGGGGAACCAGATGAAATTGCCAGAGTGCAGAAGGAGCTCACCAACAAGTTCCGGGGGCTTCTCAACATCTATTGCTCAGAGCCTTACTTTTTAGAGATTATGCCTCAGAAAATTGACAAGGCTTTCTCTCTTCAACGCCTTTTGAACAGTATCGGACTGACATCTGACGAGATGATCTGCTGTGGAGACGGCTACAATGATGTAACCATGATCGAGAGTGCGGGATTGGGAGTGGCGATGCAGAACGCCCAGCCCCTCGTGCTTGAAAAAGCCGACTTCATCACCAAGTCGAATGATGAAGACGGCGTCCTTCACGTAATCAATGAGTTCATGCGAGACTAGGCTTACTGATAATCCAGCATATATCTCTGAAAATACAGTGCTTTTTTGGCCGACTCATCCAATGCTTTTTCACTGATGTCGGGAATCATATTGCGCCAAACTTTAATATCCTGCCCAATCTGTCCCCCCGGCATGACAAAGGGCTCCATAACAATGGGGCCATCGTACTGTATGGCCCGCAGCGCATCGTGTATTTCTCTCCACGGAATCCGTCCCTCTCCGGGTACCATTCTGTTACATTCCCCCGTATGAAAATGGCCAAGAAGAGGGCCCGCCGTCCGAATGGCTTCACCGATGCTCTGCTCCTCGATATTCATATGGAACGTGTCCAGCATGACCTTAACATTTTTCGCTTCCCCTTCTAATTGGTGGACTGCCTTTACAAAGTCCACGCCTTCCTTTGCCGTATTAAGTACATGGTTCTCAAACCGGTTCAGGCACTCCATTCCCAGAGTATTAATTCCACACTGCGCAGCTATCTTTCCAAGCTTTGCCATGCCTTCAATCCCTCTTTCCACATCTCCCTTTTTGTCCACCGTCTTCGTATAGTCAACAGGCCAGCAAGAATAGAGCGCACCGCCAATCAATGTGGCGTGAAGCTTTTCCATCCGTTTAAATAAATCCGTGTAGAACTTTAACGCATTTTCGCGCACCCCCGCATCCGAAGATGCAATATTATTTTCCGGAGCCGGCCCGTACCCTACCGTAATACGCACCCCATATTCCTTCGCGCACTCCCGCAATTCCAAAAGCTGGGCGTCCGAATATAAGGGAAGAGGCCCCGCCGCAATCTCCAAAATATCAAATCCCAGACTGGCGGCCTTTTTTATGTATTGTATATAATCCCCCGTCCATTCATGCTCCCAATACGCATAATAAATCCCATGTTCCATACCCTGATACCTCCTCCATCTCATTTTCTCCTACTCTTTTAAAACGTCTCTCTGATTAATGGCGCCTCCAGCAAAATATTCTGTGTTTCTCTTTCCGGAAAAGCGATTCTGCCAACTAGCAGTTCTGCCGCTCTTCTTCCCAATTCAAAGGAATCGCGCTCAATATAGTTATGAGAAATCCCCAAAATATCAAGCATCTCTATTCTGTCCAGACTCACATGTGTATAGGTATTTTGCCGCCCCATTTCGTAAACGGCCTGCAGGTACCCCCTCCCCAGACTGTTGTTGCAGGTAATGACCGCGTCAGGCTGCTCTTTTCTTTTCAACAGCTGTTTGGTTGTCTCATAAGCATATCCCCTATGATATTCACCGTGAAATACAAGACTGGTATCCAATGGCAGCCCCGCTTCCTTTAGTCCCTCCAAATATCCCTCATATCGCTCAGAGGCCAGTACATTACTCCTGTTATTGCCGTTAATAATCGCTATGCGGCTGCATCCCTTCTCTGCCAATGTCACTACCGTCTGCCTCAGCGCCGATTTGTCATCAAAATGTACCGTGTCAAACGGCAGCCCGATGTCACGGTCTATGCATATTACAGGGCATTTCAGCGCTGCCAGCATCCGCTCAATCTCTTTTCGCTTTCCCACTGCTTCATAATTGACCGCCGGAACATAGAGCACGCCCCTGACTCTCTGGGTATCCATCAACGCCAATGCCGTCATGTCCTTTTCCTCATCATCGTCATTGCTGCAGTAAAGAAGTGATAAATCATTTTTATTCACAATCTCCTCGATTCCTGAAAATAATTCACCAAAAAAGCTATTGCTGATTTCAGGGACTATCACTCCGACTGTCGATGATACCTGTTTGGATAGGTTCCTAGCCGTAGCCGACGGCGTATAGCTGAGTTCTTTCATAATCTGCTCAATCTTTAGTCTGGTCCCTTGTTCCACTTTTTCCGGAGAATTCAGCACTCTGGATACGGTTGCCTTAGATACCTCTGCTCTTTTAGCGATATCTGAAATTGTCGCATTCTTCATTTCACTTTTTCTCCCTCGCTATGTAACCGGTTACATCTAAGTCATATTATATGCTTTTCGACACTATTCGTCAATATTATTTACACAATTCAAAGAGAAAAAACTATAAAAAATGTACCCGGACATTACGACAGATTAGTTCTGCACATGATATCTGGGTACATCCTTATTTTCCATATTATTTTATCAACTTTTCAATCTCTTCTTTTTCCGGCATGGAGCGAATCGCACCTTTTTTCGTTGTAATCAAGGATGCCGCTGCATTGGCAAATGTCAGCATCTCCTTTAAATCTTCTTCGCTCAATTCCTCCAGTCCATGCTCCAGCACATAATTGAGCACACTGCCACAGAAAGTATCTCCGGCGCCTGTCGTATCTACCACATTCTCCTGCACAAAGCCCGGTACTTCTACGCGCATATCTTTATAGTATGCCCGGCTTCCTTCCTTTCCAAGGGTGAGACATACAAGCGGAATCTGGAACCGTTCCCTGATGATTCGAATACCCTCGTCGTAGTCTTCCACTCCGGTCACGAACTGAATCTCATTGTCAGAAATCTTCAATATATCACAATACTGCATGGCGTTCAGCATCTGCTCCTTCGCCAGCTCCATAGAACTCCACAGCGGAGGCCGCAGATTCGGGTCGAGGGAAACAATCAGGCCATTATCCTTGGCCGCTTTCACAGCCTTCATTGTAGCGCTTCTCACCTCGTCATGCGTCATGGACAGCGTGCCAAAGTGGAAAATTCTGGCCTGCTTCAATACCTCCTCATCCACTTCTTCCTCCCGAAGCATCATATCCGCTCCCGGATTTCTGTAAAATGAGAATTCCCTGTCCCCATCCGGAAAGGTATGTACAAATGCAAGGGTCGTATGAACCTCCTCATCCATAAGCAGGCAGGAAGAATCGATCCCCGCTTCCTCGATTGTCTCTTTCAGAAGACGGCCGAACTGGTCATTTCCCACTTTTCCGATAAACGCGGTCTTCTTTCCCAGCTTTCTAAGAATGGCAAGCACATTACAAGGCGCCCCTCCGGGATTCGCCTCAAAAAGGTTGTTTCCCTGACCACTCTTTCCGTTCAGTGTAAAATCAATCAACATTTCCCCCAGCGCAATTACATCATAGTTCTTATTCATATGCAGCCGCTCCTTTTCCTCATTTTTTATCTTTTTTCTTGTTGTCATTTTACTTTGAAGAAACATAAATGTCAATCACAAAGAAAGTTCCCTGTGTTGAATAAAGTGGACAAGTCCCATTCAACTCCCTATATCCCTCACCCATGAGGGACTTGTACACTTTGCGCGCCAATGTGCGGCTGCGAAGCAGCTTTCCCCTGCACATTGTGTGCATCCCCCCAGAGGGTTTTTATAACATAAGGAACGAAGTTCCCTATGTTATAAAAAGCGGGCAGAAGATTCTGCCCGCCCATACTTTTCATTTTCCCAATGACTTCCAATCTAAGCTTCAGCCACTGCTGTCTCTTCTTCCTGTAACGCTTCTTCATACTTATCCAGAATAATCTTCTGAATTCGTTCTCTTGTTCCAGAATTGATTGGATGCGCAATATCTCGATATTCGCCGTCTAATGCTTTTTTACTTGGCATAGCGATGAAAAGTCCTTTTTCTCCCTCAATTACTTTGATATCATGTACTACAAACTCCTCATCCATAGTAATTGAAACTACTGCTTTCAGCTTTCCTTCCTTCGCTACTTTACGTACGCGTACATCTGTGATCTGCATTCCTTCTAGCCCCTTTCTCCAGTATTGCATTGCGCTAACCTCTCGTCCTACAATGCGTAACGTTCGTTCTTTTCTACGACTACCTTCACACCATTTTCCCCAACATGACGTGTGTTTGCCCGTATTGTGTCACGGCTCTCTACAATACAATTCTCGATGTATGTGTTATCTCCCAGATATACATCATTAAGTATGATAGAATTTTTAATAACACAATTATTTCCCACAAACGCTTTCTTGAACAAAATAGAATTCTCCACGGTACCGTTGATGATACAGCCACTGGCCACAAGGCTATTCTTTACAACCGCCCCCGGATTGTACTTCGCCGGCGGCAAATCTGTCACCTTAGAATAGATGTCCGGATGCTGCTTAAAGAAGTAATTCCTTACTTCTGGTTTCAGGAAATCCATATTTGTCTGGTAATAAGCATCTACTGTAGAAATATTGCTCCAGTAGTCCTTTATTTTATAACCATATATCTTTTTCAGATTCTTGTACCTAATCAAGATATCTGTTACAAAATCGTGTCTTTCTTCCTCTGCGCAGTGCTCGATCAAGTCAATCAACTGTCTTCTCCGGATTACATAAATACCGGTAGAGACGGTGTTGGAATTCGCGATCATCGGCTTCTCTTCGAATTCTTCTATACGCATAGACTCGTTCATCTTCACCGTGCCGAAGCGGCTGGCATCCTCATTCGGGCCCAAATCCTTGCATACTACTGTAATATCTGCTTTCTTTGCAATATGATATTCCAAGACCTTATTGTAATCAAGCTTATATACCGCGTCGCCGGATGTGATGATAACATACGGCTCATGGCATCTCTTCAGAAAATCTAAGTTCTGGTAAATGGCATCCGCCGTTCCTCTGTACCAATAACCGTTATCCACTGTGATGGTCGGAGTGAACACATATAGACCGCCTTGTTTTCTACCGAAATCCCACCATTTAGAGGAATTCAAATGCTCATTCAGTGAACGTGCATTGTACTGTGTGAGTACCGCCACTTTCTGAACGTGGGAGTTAGACATGTTACTGAGGGCAAAGTCTATACATCTATAGCTGCCTGCGATAGGCATAGCAGCCACCGCACGTCTGTGGGTGAGCTCACGCATCTTATTACTGTTTCCGCCTGCTAAAATAATCCCTACTGCTCTCATTATCTGTCACCCGCCTTTACTAATGCTTCGCCGCTTTCAAGTACGCCGTTTTCATAATCTTCCTTCGTTGTCGTTCCGCTGATAGCAGTGTTCTTACCTATCTGTACACCGGACGGGATTACAGAATTCTCTCCTATTGTCACCAGTCCGGAATTATAGATATCCGGCCTAAGCTGGTTCGGCACTTCACTTCCGATTCCCAGCGTAACATTGTCACCAATCAATACATTCTCTGCAATGATGGCCTTATCTATCACACAATTAGCGCCAATATTAACATCCTTCATAATGATAGAATCACGGACAACGGTGCCTTGTCCTATCGTAACACCGGAACCGATTACACAGTTATGCACTTCACCGCATATCTCCGCTCCGTCTCCTATAATACTTCTCTCAATCACAGACTGCTCTGAGATATATTGAGGTGGAATAATATCACTGTTGGTATAAATCTTCCAGAACTCTTCATATAAATTAAATTCAGGTATAATATCAATTAATTCCATATTGGCTTCCCAATAGGAATTGAGTGTCCCTACGTCCTTCCAATAGCCATTATATTCATAGGCAAACAGACGCTTCGCGTTTTCATGGCAGTAAGGAATGATATGTTTTCCAAAGTCACAGCTTGGCTGATCCTGAAGCGATATCAGCGCATCCCGTAATACCGGCCAGCTGAATATGTATATTCCCATGGAAGCCAGATTACTTCTTGGATTCTCGGGTTTTTCTTCAAATTCAGTGATTTTGTTATCCTCATCCGTGATTACGATACCGAAACGGCTTGCCTCCTCGATTGGTACTGGCATGGCTGCTATTGTGACATCCGCATTATTCTCCTTGTGGAAATCAAGCATTACCTCATAGTCCATCTTATAGATATGGTCGCCAGATAAAATCAATACATAATCCGGATTGAACGTCTCCATATAGTCCAGATTCTGATAAATGGCATTCGCAGTACCGGTGTACCACTCACTGCTTGTACTCTTTTCATACGGCGGGAGAATCGCGACACCTCCAATGTTACGGTCCAAATCCCAAGGAATACCAATGCCGATATGTGTATTAAGCCGAAGCGGCTGATATTGTGTCAGCACACCAACCGTATCAATACCTGAGTTGATACAGTTGCTGAGCGGGAAGTCAATAATTCTGTATTTACCTCCAAAAGCAACGGCCGGCTTTGCGACCTTCGCAGTTAAGACTCCGAGCCTGCTGCCTTGTCCTCCTGCTAATAACATTGCTATCATCTCTTTTTTTATCATGTCTTCACCCCTTCTCAGTAATTCTAGTTCTTACATTATAACATAACACGTTCACTTAGTGAACATTTTTTACAAAAATTTTTACAATATTGTTTACTTTTTATGAAAATATTACAAAAAGAAATGGCTTGGTTTTTTTTGCATATATGTATATAATATAAAAGTAAAGTTTAAATTATGACTGAAATATGATTTATAAAATAAGTTTAACAGAACAGGAAGTGTGATTTATGTATAAAATTAATTTTAAAAAACCATGTCACGTTCATTTCATCGGAATCGGCGGTATCAGTATGAGCGGCCTTGCAGAGATTCTTCTGGAAGAGCATTTTACCGTTTCCGGCTCCGACTCCAAAGAATCCCCGTTGACCGATCATCTTACCGCAAACGGGGCCTCCATTTTTTATGGACAAAAATCTTCAAATATAATAGAAGGAATCGATGTCGTAGTCTATACAGCCGCAATTCACGACGACAATGAAGAACTTGCCGAGGCAAAGCGCCGTAATCTTCCGCTTCTGTCACGGGCAGAACTTCTCGGCCAGCTGATGACAAATTACGAGACACCGATTGCAGTATCCGGAACCCATGGCAAGACGACTACCACTTCCATGCTCTCCCATATATTTCTGGCCGGCGAACTGGATCCTACAATCTCTGTAGGTGGGATATTAAAGGCTATCGGCGGAAATATACGTGTAGGGAACTCCGGGCTTTTTGTGACAGAAGCTTGTGAATACACGAACAGTTTCCTTCATTTTTTCCCGAAAATAGGGATTATTCTTAACATTGACGCCGATCATCTTGATTTTTTCAAAGATCTGGACGACATCCGTGATTCTTTCCATAAATTTGCCCAGCTACTTCCCACAGACGGGACATTGATCGTAAACGGCGATATCGATAAACTTGATATGATTACCTCGGGCCTTACATGCAATATTATCACTTACGGCAAAGAGACCTCTATGGATTACTGCGCAACTGGCATTTCTTACGATGAAAAAGGAAATGCTTCTTTTGATGTCATCAAATCCGGGCATACGCTGGGGCGCATCACGCTCACCGTGGGAGGCGAGCATAATGTGTGGAATGCTTTGTCCGCAGTTGCCACAGCCTGTCTTCTTGACATTCCATTTGCCGTTATCCAAAAGGGGCTTTCCGCATTTCATGGCACGGATAGACGTTTTGAGTACAAGGGCGAACTGAACGGCATCACAATCATTGATGATTACGCCCACCATCCGACAGAGATCGAGGCTACCTTGACATCCGCCAAGCACTACCCCCACCGGGAGATTTGGTGCGTCTTCCAGCCCCACACCTACACACGAACAAAGGCATTGTTCCAAGAGTTCGCAGCGGCCCTCTCTCATGCAGATCATGTGATTCTGGCGGACATTTATGCGGCAAGAGAGACCGATACACTGGGCATCACATCAGAACAGCTTGCCGAGGCCGTAAAATCAGAGGGCGGTGACGCCGTCTATCTTTCAAGCTTTAAAAATATAGAGCAATATCTACTCCAGCACTGCCAAAACGGAGACCTGTTGATAACCATGGGAGCCGGAGATGTCGTGAATATCGGGGAAGAACTTTTAAAATAGTAGTTATCCACATTTTCTACACAAAATTATCCACAAAAAAGTGCTTTTTCCCGCTCACAGTTAGTGTTATACTAATCAAGCAAGTATAAGAAGGGGGCGGGAATATGAGCGCATTAATTTTACGTAACCGTTTTCAGGGGAATACCACCCTCGTGGAAAATGAATTTATCGACAATTATATGGCGGCAGCCAACGGAGAGTACGTGAAAGTATACCTTCTGCTGCTGCGCCATCTGAATAACCCTTGTGTATCCCTGAGTATCGCCCACATGGCCGATTGTCTCGAGAATACAGAAGGTGATATACTCCGTGCGCTAAAGTATTGGGAAAAGGAAGGGCTTCTCACTTTAGAATACGACCGTGCAGGAAGCGTGGTCGGCTTGGAAGTGGGACGTGTCCCGAAGCGCAGTGGTCCTGAGGCTGAAGCAGCGTTTGCTTCTCCCGCGTATCCCGGCGGCCCGGCAGCACAGGCAGCCGCTGATACTCTGCCTTCCCAGACTTCTCAGGTACTCCCGGTGGCCCCTGCTTCTCCGGTATCCGAGCCGGATATTCCCCTTGCCCCGAAGCGGAGCGCTTCCAGAAGCCGCAAGGAATTGAAGCAGATTCTATTTATTGCAGAGCAATATTTAGGTAAGACATTGACAAGAACGGATGTAGATACAATTACATACTTTTATGATTCTCTGGGATTTTCTGCTGATTTAATCGAATACCTAATCGAATACTGTGTGGAGAATGGCCATAAGAGTATGCATTATATACAGAAAGTCGCCCTTTCATGGGCGGACGAGCATATTACCAGTGTAGAGCAAGCAAAGAATACTTCAGCATTGTACAACAAGACTTGTTATTCCATTCTCAACGCGTTCGGCATAAAAGGGCGGGGACCCGCTGTGGCTGAATTGGAGTTCATCCGCAAATGGACGGACACCGACGGGACAGATTTAGAACTCATACTGGAGGCTTGTAACCGTACAATCAGTGCTATCCATCAGCCAAGTTTTGAATATACAGACCGGATACTGCAGAACTGGCGCTCACATAATGTGCGCACACTGGCGGATGTCAGGATACTGGATTCTGCCTACGAGCAGGAAAAGAATGCCCAGAAAAAAAGCAGCGCCAAAAAGCCGGCATCCACTAAGGCTTCACAGAGTGGTTATATCGAGCGTTCCTATGACATGGATGAATTGGAAAAGCAACTGCTTAACAGCCACTGACAAGGAGGTATACCGTGCCTTTAAGTAACGAACAGCATAACGCTCTCATGCGTATGTATGAGCAAAAACAATTAAAAAGCCGTGACCGCCTTAACCGGCGTTATGAAGAAATCTACGAGAAGCTTCCCGCTGTCAAAGAAGTCGACAACATGATTTCCTTTCTGAGCGTGAATCAGGCCAGAAAGCTTTTGGCAGGTGATACAGCGGCTCTTGAAGAATTAAAGAAGGAGATTCACAATCTTGCCGATAAGCGCAGCAGGCTGCTTGCAGCCGCAGGTTATCCCCAAGACTATCTGGAGCCGGTTTATGAGTGCTCTGACTGTCATGATACCGGATATATTGGTAAGAACAAATGCCACTGTTTTCTGAAAGCGGCTATTGACCTCTTCTACACCCAGTCTAACCTGCAGGAGATTCTATCACAGGAGAATTTTGACACCTTCTCTCTTGATTTTTATTCCTGCAACTATATTGACCGTCTGACGGGCGCAAGTTCTCTGGATATTGCCAAGAGAGCTCTTACTGTCTGTCGAGATTTTGTCGCTGATTTTGACAGCTGTTTTCACAATCTGTTGTTATATGGCAGTACCGGAACCGGCAAAACCTTCCTCACCCACTGTATTGCCCGGGAATTGATTGAAACTTCCCACTCCGTCCTGTATCTGACGGCCGCCTCTCTTTTGGACATCTTCCAGAACCGGGCGCTGGACCGGGAGGATTTGAATGAAAGCGCTTATGAGCACATACTCGACTGCGATTTACTGATAATTGATGATCTGGGAACTGAGCGAAGCACCGCGTTTACCGTATCCCAGCTTTTTGTCTGCTTCAATGAGCGGATACTGCGAAAAAAATCTACAATTGTGTCAACCAATTTGTCTTTGGATGATATAAAATCTAGATATACAGAACGTATTTTTTCAAGAATCAGCAGCCATTACACTATGCTGCGGTTAGTTGGAGATGATATTCGAATTCAAAAGAAACTAATGAACAGGGAGGCAGACTAATGTTACACCGAACAGAACGTAATCTGGACAATATTCCGGTAGGGTCCCTTGGCATCATTGCTTTGGACGGCTGTCAGGAGATGGGGAAAATGGTAGATGATTACCTTGTGCAATGGCGCAGGGAAGATACCAACGCCAACAAAGACAATATTGTCTACACCGGATATGAAAAGGACACTTATCTCATCAATGCGAAAGTGCCACGCTTTGGCTCCGGGGAAGCGAAGGGAATCATCGAAGAATCAGTGAGAGGAAAGGATATCTATCTGATGATTGATGTATTGAATTACAGCCTGACCTACTCGCTTACGGGAAATATCAACCACATGTCACCGGACGACCATTTCCAGAATCTCAAACGTATTATTGCCGCAGTAGGCGGCAAGGCAAGACGCTTGAACGTCATTATGCCGTTTCTCTATGAAAGCCGCCAACACAAACGCAGCGGCAGAGAATCATTGGACTGTGCGCTTGCTCTTCAGGAGCTTGTCCGCATGGGGGTAGATAATATACTTACCTTTGACGCCCATGACCCACGGGTTCAGAACGCGATTCCCCTCAGCGGTTTTGAGACGATACGTCCAGCTTACCAGTTTGTAAAAGGACTGCTCCGCAATGTGAAGGATCTTCAGATAGACAGCGACCATATGATGGCTATCAGCCCGGACGAGGGCGCTACAGGACGTGCCATTTATCTTGCCAACGTACTTGGTCTGGACATGGGAATGTTCTACAAACGCCGTGATTACACTCGTATCGTGAACGGGCGCAACCCCATAGTAGCTCATGAATTTTTGGGCTCCTCCGTGGAAGGCAAGGATGTGATTATTTTAGATGACATGATTTCCTCCGGAGACAGTATTCTAGACGTAGCCAAACAGTTGAAAGCCCGCAAGGCAAAACGAATTTTCGCCGCGGCTACATTCGGACTTTTCACCAATGGTTTGGACAAGTTCGACAAAGCTTACGAGGATGGACTTTTGGACGGGATTCTGACCACCAATCTGATTTATCAGACGCCGGAACTCCTGAGCAAACCTTATTATATTGACTGCGACATGAGCAAATATATTGCACTTGTCATCGATACATTGAACCACGATGGCTCAATCAGCGATATCCTTGATCCAAGCGAACGTATCCAGAATATTCTTCAAAAGTATCGCAACGGCGAGGAAATCAATTAATCAAATTCATCACTTAAAAAACGGACTCTTCGGAGTCCGTTTTAAATCTCAATTTTGTTATATGCTGCCCCTATTTCTTTCAAGGCATCCTCTTCTCTTTTTTGGCACGTAAAAATCAATACCTGCCGGTCGTCCTCCGCCAGCCAACACAGTGTCTGCGCAAGTCTCCTATCATCGTAATAGGCAAAGGTATCGTCGAGGATAACGGGATACTTCTCCTCGTGAAGCACATCCGACGACGCCATTCGAAGCGCAAAATAAACCTGTTCGATAGTTCCCCTGCTCACCTGCTCCACAGCTACCTTGCGCCCATCGGAAAGCAGGTGGATATGCAGCTCTTCGTCTACCCACACCTTCTCATACTTGCCTCCGGTAATTTTATTGAGAATGGAAGATACTTTTTCATTTAAAATTTCTCCCAGCCTGTCCTGCATGTCTTTTGACAGCTTCATAATCGTATCCACTGCCATTTCAAGCGCCAGACGCTTCTTTTCCTGTTCCTTATATACTAAGCTCACCTCGTCCAGTTCCTCCAGCTGTTCCTGAAGGTTGCCGTACTGTATCTGCTTCTCTTTGTAATCCTCTCTAAGCTTCTCACTGCGCCACAGGGCTTTTTCCAGATTAGATTCTATCAAGACCTGCTCTTCCTCTTCCTGCTCCTGCTGTAAATCGACGGGTTTCTTATTTCTCCCGTCTTTCATGCAGTTCCACACGTACAACCCTTCTGCCAGCGCTACCACGATAGCCACCAGAAAGTTCCATGGCCGGTGAAATAAAACAAAAGACAAGATAAAAGCGGCAACCATGCCAAACAGCTCCAGCGGATGGATTCTCCACTTGTCAAACGTTCCCGCCTGCTCTTCCTGCTCTTGCATGCGTGCCTGTTCTTCTTCCTTCTCTTTTTTCTTAGAGAGATAGATGTCCGCCTTCTCCTGTGCCTGTGCAAGCTCTTTCTCCAGCTGATGGAGATCTCTCCAGACATAAGAAGCCTCCAGTTCAATCTTATCCCGCTTTTTCTGCTTTTCCCTGCCGGCCTCCTTTACTTCCTTTTCCAGCTCTTTCTTCTTATTCTTCAGCAAAGAAACAGCCCCGTCCAGATTAATCTCTCCATTCCCGGACGCATAATAATTAGCCGCATAGTTCTTTAGTTCAGCGGCCAGAGGCTGCCCTGTGGGGGCTTTGAGCTGTCCAACCGCCACCGTATTCTCATACTCCGCCTCTCCCATACCTTCCAGAAGCATCTCCAAGTCTCCATGCTCCAATGACAATTCTTCCCCGTCATCTTCGCAAAAGAGAATCGCTTTCTTCGAATACTTATCAAAATTCCGCTCCAACCTAAAATTCCGGTTCCCACAGGAGAACCTCAAGATTCCCGCATAATAATTAGGCTGTTCCCAAGGTTCATACATTCGAAAGGTATCATTGACAGACGCTCTTCCGCGCCCTCTCTCCAGTCCAAACAGCATCGCCTTTAGAAAGGTATGTACCGTAGACTTTCCCGACTCATTCTCCCCGTAAACTAAATTAATTCCTTCTGACAGCCGAATATTCTTTTCTGTAAATTTCCCAAAATTTTTGAGAGTCATCTCAGTCAGTTTCATCCATTAACCCCTTTTCGTCTCCAAAAGCGCCTTTACACCTTCAAACAATGCTTGATATTCCACACTACCCTTTTTGCTCTCCCTAAGGCACTCAATATATTTGCCCAGCAGGTTCTCTGAATTCTGTCTCTGCAGCTTATCAAAATCATAAGCCGGTTCGGTCTCGTCAACAATCTCCAGAATATTTCCATATACATCCATGCTGTCTACTTCATAGAGCATGTCAGGCTCCCTAAAACCTGTCAGCACAATTTTAAAAATATTTTCTGTTCCCCTGTCCGCAATCATGCTTGTAAGCTTTTCCTTCACTGCACGGCTCGTCATCTTCGCATCCACTTCCACTTCCATGAAAATGTATTCTCTCCCCGCAAAAGGAACAAACTCAGCTCTTGTCTCCCCACCAATTATCTCGCCACGGATAAATCCATGCTTTCCTGTGTCGTTCTTATCTGTAGGCTCCAGAGACCCTGCGTAATAAATCTGATTCTTTTCTACTGCCGCCGGTTTATGAATATGTCCCAGAGCAATATAATCATAACCCAAGTCAATTAATTTATTTCTATTTATCGGAATATGCTTCTCATCTCCTCCATGGGCCAACAAGATTTCTATAGGCTGTCTGTGCTGCGGAAACGCATAATCGTAAAGTCTTTCCGTTATCTCCCTCTGGTGATAACTCAAACCGTATATGCACACCCCCAGTTCTTCCAGCTCTGCCACATCTATGCTTTCCCCAAATAGGGGATATACGTTCTCGCTCCACTGAAATGTCCGGTAATAGGAAGACGGCTTTATATAATCGTGGTTGCCGGCTATCAGCGCCACCTTCGTCACAGAAAGATTTGAGAAGAGATAATCCACCTCCTTCAACTCCCGCAAAAGCGGCTGACGGTGGAAGAGATCCCCCGCCAGCAGCAGCAAATCTACTCTCTCCTCTTCGCAAACTTTTAGAAGCCTTTCAAAGCTCTCCCACAATTCAGTGCCGCGGTTTTCTGTGTATGAACTTCCTGCGTCCGGACTTGCACCTAAATGTACGTCCGCTGCGTGTATGAACTTCATGTTTCTCCCCTTCTTTCTTCAGTGGCAGTACCACAATAAATCTCGTTTTTTCCTCATCGCTCTCCGCCCGGATAGTCCCGCCGTGCAGTTCCACTATCTCCTTGGCAATGGCCAGCCCCAGACCTGCTCCCCCGGTGCTGCTCGAGCGGGCAAGGTCGGCCCGGTAGAACTTATCAAATATACGCTCCAGCTGCTCCTCAGGAATCTTCTCTCCCTCATTGGCAAAGCTGATTCCCACCGCGTCGCCCAAAAGTACCGCCGATATTTCTAATGAAGTATTTTCTTTACAGTAAACAATAGCATTTCTTAAGATATTATCAAAAACTCTGGCCAGCTTATCCGGATCGCCATAGATAATCAGCTCTTCCTCTGCCTCTACTTGACAGCTCAGCCCCTTTTCTTGAAGAACTCCATATAGCTCATCGGCAATCTGCTCCAGCATCATTGTCAAATTCAGCTCCACAGGTTCCAAGACGATATCCTGTAGATTGAATTTCGTAATTTCAAAAAATTCACTGATCAAATCCCCAAGCCTGATTGCTTTTTCCAGAGAAATGTGTGTATATCTCGCCCGCTCCTCCACCGACATCTCTGGATGAGAATCTAGCATGGACAAATATGCCACCACCGAGGTGAGCGGCGTCTTCAGATCATGTGCCAAAAACAGCACCAAATCATTCTTCTTTTGCTCAATCTGGGCTGCCTCCTGCTCCTGTCTCTTTAACGTATTTTTAATTTCATTCAGCTTCAGTTCCAGTGGCTTCAGTTCTGTGATAAGATGAATGGGCTCGGCGGAATCCGAGAGAATATTCTCAATCCCCTCCCCCACCTGATCCAAATACTTTGTCATCTTTGACAGCGCTATGTAAAAAAACAGTGAGAACAATGCAAGGAAACCAAGTATCATAAAAAACACTTTGTTATCCCCGATAAGCTGCCAGTATAGACTGACCGCCGTCTCTTCGCTGACATTCATATCTCTCATAAACTGTACGAACAGGTTCGCAAAACTGTCATTGTATATCCCGTCGATCACGAATTCTAAAATTACTCCGCCCACAAGAACGGTCAGAGCCGTTACAAAGACAGTCTGCAGCAAAATACTGAGCTTTAGCTTTCGATAATTATTCTTCAACTTTATATCCAACTCCCCATACCGTCTTGATGAAATCCGATTTGCCAGTCGGCCCGCTCATCTTCTCACGCAGGTGCCGGATATGTACCATCACGGTATTGTTGCTGTTTTTATAGTAGTTTTCTTTCCATACTGATTCAAATAGCTGTTCTGAACTTATGACCTTTCCACGATTTTCGCATAAAAGCCACAAAATATCAAACTCAATAGGCGTCAGCATCAACTGGCGCTCATTAAATGTACACTCGTGGGATTGTTTTTTCAGAACAAGGCCGCCAAAGTCGATAACCTCATCGTCCTCATTCTTAGCTCCGTCATTGTACTGGGTATAACGGCGCATTTGGGCTTTCACCCGCGCCACCAGCTCAAGCGGATTAAAGGGCTTCGGTATGTAATCATCCGCCCCCATCGTAAGACCTGTGATTTTATCTAGATACTCCGTCTTCGCCGTCAGCATGATAACCGGGAATGTATACTTCTCCCGAATCTTCTTTAAAATGGTGAAACCGTCAATATCAGGCAGCATCACATCCAGAATTGCAAGATCTATTTTCGTATTCTCTATACAGGCGAGGGCTTCCCCGCCTGTATAAAATTTTAAGACATGATATTCATTCTGCAGATAAAGCTCTACAACATCTGCAATCTCCTTTTCGTCATCTACAACTAAAATATTATTCATACTCTGCCTCCTGTTCCTTTCAGGTGTCGTGCTCCCCCACTTCTCTCACCTTCTTCACAGTCTGCAGACCCGCCTCCGGGTCTTATATACCGGCTCCCAGCCTATAACTCACAGTTATTTACAGTTCTCGGGAACGGCACAACGTCGCGGATATTCTGCATACCAGTCAGATACATCACACAGCGCTCAAAACCAAGTCCGAATCCGGCATGTCTGGTAGAGCCATATTTTCTCAAATCCAGATAAAATTCATAATCCGCCTCATTGAGGTTCATCTCTTTCATCCTAGCGACCAGCTTATCGTAGTCATCTTCCCTCTGGCTTCCCCCGATAATCTCACCGATTCCCGGCACCAGACAATCTACTGCCGCAACCGTCTTGTTGTCCTCATTCATCTTCATATAGAATGCCTTGATATCCTTCGGATAATCCGTTACAAACACCGGGCGCTTATATACTTCTTCCGTAAGGTATCTCTCATGCTCCGTCTGCAGGTCTGCCCCCCATGACACTTTATATTCAAATTTATCGTTGTTCTTATCAAGAATGTCAATAGCCTCCGTGTACGTGACACGCGCAAAATCCGAATTCACCACATGGTTCAAGCGCTCCAGCAACCCTTTATCCACAAATGAATTGAAGAAATTCATCTCCTCCGGCGCCTGCTCTAACACATAGCTGATGATATATTTGAGCATACTCTCAGCCAGCATCATATCGTCATCCAAATCCGCAAAAGCGATCTCCGGCTCAATCATCCAGAACTCTGCAGCATGGCGCGTCGTATTAGAATTCTCCGCGCGGAAGGTCGGGCCAAAAGTATAGATATTGCGGAAAGCCTGCGCATATGTCTCGCCGTTCAGCTGGCCGCTGACAGTCAAGCTTGTTTCTTTATTGAAGAAATCCTGTGTATAGTCCACCGTGCCGTCCGGATTCTTCGGCACATTCTCCAAATCGAGGGTAGTGACACGGAACATCTCGCCTGCCCCCTCACAGTCACTTCCGGTAATCAGCGGAGTATGCACATAGACAAACCCTCTCTCCTGAAAGAACTTGTGAATTGCATAGGCAACCAAAGAGCGCACACGAAATACAGCCTGAAATGTATTCGTGCGTGGTCTTAAATGAGCGATAGTCCTCAAATACTCGAAACTGTGGCGCTTCTTCTGGAGTGGATAGTCCGGAGCGGACGCACCTTCCACTTCCACCTCTTCCGCCTGAATCTCAAACGGCTGCTTCGCCTGCGGAGTAGCTATTAAAGTCCCCCTGACAACAATGGCCGCTCCTACATTTAATTTAGATATCTCCGCAAAATTGTCCATGGTGTCATGATAGACTACCTGCAATGGCTCAAAAAAAGAACCGTCATTTACTACTATGAATCCAAAAGCCTTGGAATCACGAATGCTGCGGACCCAGCCGCCGATACGGACTTCCTTGCCCAGATACTGCTCCTTGTTCTTATATAATTCTTTGACTGTTATTAATTCCATGATAAAATTCCTCCATCGTCTTACTGATTGCAATACTCATACTGTGCCGGCCGGGCACACTAGTCAATGCCGTCATGGGCCTATTATAACACATATTTTAAGATTCTTGGGAAAATTATACCCAGTTTTTCCGTTTTATAACATACATTTTAACTTTTTAAACTTTTACGTTGTATAACATTACCAAAACGCAAGTCCATACGAGCTATTGCGTCATGGTGCTCCCCAGTAGAGTATGTTATTATATTAACAAAATATATGTCGATTCGAGTCGATAACGTTTATAGGAGGAACTTGTATGAAATTCAAGAAAAGAATCAACAAACTGTACCCCTTACTTCTCGCCATCGGACTTATATTTTCTATGGTATTCTCACCGGTCTGCACCGTCACAGGATTTGCAGCAGATGTTCCGCAGATTGAGGAGACCGACAACAATGGGAACAATCCAGAAACTCCCGAGATTGTCCCCGAGGGGGAAGATAGCCAATCTTCAGACTTGATACCACCATCAGAAAATATGGTGCCTGACATCCAAATTCCTATGGTAGAGTCACCAGAAGAATCCGTGGCAGAACAACCTTCTAATTCTGCTGAGCCAGCAAAAGAGAAGGCCGCGCCACAACAAACCTATCCACTAGAGCTTGTATACGGAGATGAAAATCTATCCGACGAAGACGCCTTTGTCCTGCTTATTTTCGGTGATGGTTTCACTGAAAATGAACAAGGCAACTTCTTTACAGAGGCAAAAACAACCGCAGAGTACGTTATGAATACTTCTCCCTACGATGAGTTTAAAGATGTATTCAAAATCTATGCTATGGGCGTCGTATCCAATGAGTCCGGCGCAAGAGCGGATAAAGCCACAAATCAAGAGCAGGCCAACGCCGACACGAGAGATACTTACTTCGGTACCTCCTTCTGGTCCGGAGGCATGCAGCGGCTCTTGACGGTAAGCAGCGCTGGCGCAGCCGAGGCCAACCGGCTCAAGAATCAATTCCTTCCGGCGGCCGACTTTAACGTCATCATTGTCAATTCCGAAACTTACGGCGGAAGCGGCGGGCAAGTCTGTGTTGCCTCCTTAAACAGCGAATCTCTGGAGATGATGCTGCACGAACTGGGCCATACCATCGCTAATCTGGCGGACGAATACTTTGCCGGAAAAGACTATGCCAGAGAATACGCGAACATGACAAAGAACAATGACCCGGAGACTATCAAATGGAAACGTTTTATTGGTAAGAACGGTGTCGGCATCTATGAATACGACGATGGGGGAAACGGCTGGTACCGCCCCCACGAGAGCTGCAAGATGCGTTATCTAGGTGAGCAATATGCGTTCTGTGAAGTCTGTAAAGAAGCCCTGCGGAATGCATTCAGCAGCTATTCTCAGATTACGAAACTATTCTATCAGCAGTATGCAGACATACTTCATGAAGACGGCGAACCAAAGGATATCCGGGAATACTTTATTATCAGAAAAGGAGACTCCGAAGCAACCGGCGACCAGCTCGGGGATGGATTCACGCTTGAGTATAAAGACAGCATCGGAAATGTTCTTCCCGGCGCGCCTACTGAGGCAGGTAATTATACCGTAACAGCAGCTTACAGTGGAGATGCTTCCTATGACAGCGTATCACTGACGACAAATTTCACCATTGAACCGGCCGATTTGATTACTTTGAGTGTAGCAGATAAAGTCTATGACGGGACTCCTGTGACTTTAGACTTCTCCGTCGATTATGACAAAGAGTATTATACCAAAGCTCACTACACCGGAAAAATTGACTATTCATCCAAAATTATCCGGAGTTATGACAGTGATGAGGCTCCAATCGTCCCAGGAAAATATGAGGTCACACTGACCGCATACGACAAAGAAAGTGACAAATTAGTCAGCGTCAAAAAGGCATCCTACGCCATTAAGTTCAAGACATCAACCATTTATAATCATGACACAAACGATTATCCCGGGGCTATGCCCTATTACAATAATAAGACACTCGTATTCGCAGGAGAAGGCTTTACCGCCGACCAGCAGGACGAATTCGAAGCAATCGCTAAAAAATACGTGGAATACTTCCGTAATACCGAGCCCTATAAGGAAGCCGATATTCACTTCAATTACCATACTGTCGAGACGGTGTCCAACGAATCTGGTATTTCCACTCCATCCTCTGCGAAGGACACTTACTTTAGTATGTCTCTGGATGAGAATGGTAAGCTGATTCCTTCAACAGACCCGGATAAAGACAGTGTCGGCGGCGCATCCTATGTAGGTTATTATCAAATCACGTCCTACTATACGGCTACAGTGGTCATTGTAAATGAAGACAACGTATCCGAAAACGCTGCCGTAGCCAACAGTCGTTTAACCGTTTTCTCCGGGACAAGTGAAAGTGATATGGATTTTGCCGCCAAAGAGCTCTTCAATCACTTTACCGGACAGCCCATTGGCTATCGGGCGGATTCAGATGAAGCGGCAGCGGCTCAGCGGGTTGAGTTCTTAAAGTTCCTGTACTACACTTGGTACGGCACCGATTATGCTCCAGTCTTAAGCCGCGCCTATAACGAGACTTTTGTAGAAGACGGAACCGCCTATGATCTGGCCCCCTACTTCTATACCTATGTACTCGGGACTGCGGCAGACGGCGTCTCCTACACCATGACCTACTACGAGGATAACAACGGAGTCCCCGGCACAAAACTTGATTCAGCACCGTCTAAAGCGGGCAATTATTTTGCATTTGCAGAGCTAAATATGGATGAAGGACGCCATTATAAGAAAGTTACTGTAAACGGAGAAACATACAGCATTCCACCGTCAAGGGGGTTAACTCCTTATACTATCCAGCCGGTAAAAGAAGAAGAAAATCCCGGCGATGATAACAAACCGGGCGGTAACAAACCCGATGACAGCAACAAGCCCGTTCCCCCTGACAAGCAGAACAAAAACCCACAGACTGGTGATTCCAGTCCAATCATGGTATACAGCGTTCTGGGATTAGGCGCCCTCACTTTGATTATCACGCTTACTTATCGCAGACGCCGTATAAAGTAGTAACCAACGATTAAGTTATACCTTAATGGGAACGCCTATCCTGCTGGCACAGGGTAGGCGTTTTTCATTTTAGAATTTGGTACTTAAAAGAGCAACTCTCCTTCGTTCCCGATATTGTTTTCCCATGAACCAAATAACTCCTGTGTTGTTTTGGCTATTTATACATATGTTCATCGATTCTGTAAAAGCCGGCATATATGAGGACTTAATTTGAGTGAGGTAATTATATTGCCCTCTATCAATTTATCTTGCTTGTGGGTAACTTGTTGGTACAGCTTGCTTTTATCTCCTTACCGTGCTATACTACAAATCGCTGTACATCCCCATTCACGGGCATCTCAGCAAAAATAAAGCGTGAGTTCGAGACCTTCCTCACGTAAAACAAAACTAAAGGAGCGAATTTCATATGAAGAACAAAAATGTATTATTCATGACGCAGGCGGCGATGATTGCTGCTATCTACGTGGTGCTGACCGTAGTCTTTGCACCCCTTTCTTTCGGGGAAATCCAGATTCGTCTGGCCGAAGCCCTGACCATTTTGCCGGTCTTTACACCGGCCGCTATTCCGGGACTATTTATAGGATGTCTTATTGGCAATATCTTAGGAGGCGCGATTTTGCCGGATATCATTTTCGGAAGTATTGCGACACTGTTGGGCGCCAGCTTCACATATCTCTTGAGAGGGCACGGTAAATTTATGGCACCAATCCCCCCGATACTTTCCAATATCTTAATCGTCCCATTTGTGCTTCGATACGGATATGGTATCGGACTGCCGATTCCTTTTATGATGCTCACCGTCGGTGCAGGCGAGATTCTTTCCTGCGGAGTATTGGGACTTATTCTATATGCCGCACTGCATAAGTACAAAAACACGATTTTTAAAACAACAGCTGTTTCAAACTAAAAGCAGGCAGCTATCGTCCTTTAAAGATGATAGCTGCCTGTAACTATTTATCTGCCGTTTCAGCTTTGGACGCTGCTTCAGCCCCCTTCTCACTTTTTTCGTTCCGCTCTTCTTCCTCCACAATACTGAGAAAATCCGCTTCCTTCTTCTTTAGCTGCGGAATGAATCTCCCCGCAACCTTACCCTTGCCTTTATGCTTGATATAAAAATATCCAATCACAGAAAAGACGACCGCGCCTACAAAATTCACAAGCAAGTCTTTCATCGTATCATGCAGTCCTATATCCAGATAGCCTCCAAGACCAAGGCTTTTTCCGTTTATAATTACGTCATTAATATTGTGAATGGCGGTAGGAATATTCCTTCCCTCCGGATCCAGCATCACAGAGTTCACCATGTGGACAATGGTATCCTTCTGCATATCCATTCCAAAAAAAGTATCCATACCGTATTCAAAAAATTCCCACACAACTCCCACTGTCATGGAAAAACAAAATGCTACAATAGACATAAAAACAGGCGACAATTCAAACTTCAGCCGCTCTTCCCGGTTTAAGATATCGACCAGTGAAAAGCCGATGGCCGCCATCAAAAAGCCGTTCAATGTATGTAAAATGGTATCCCAATTTTGAAACTTAATATAGTATTCCTGAATCTCGCCCAATATCTCCGCCGAGAAAATAAACAAGAGTATGATGATTTCCAGCGTAGTGGGAAGTTCTATTTTCAGATTAAGCTGAATCAAACTTGGCATAATCAGCAATATCAGCGTCAATATGCATAGAAATACATTCTCATAATTCTTATTCAATATCTGAAGTACCATACAGAGTATGACAAGCGCCCTGAGCACTAAATAGACAATAAAAGAACTTTTATGTTCCCTGAGCTCCATCGCCAGCGCTTTATTTATCCTTTGCAGCCATCTCATCTCTTATTCCTCCTGCCGAACACGACCAATACACTTTGCACATTGTGTGCACCCCCCCGGAGGGTTTTTGTTATATAGGAAAGTTCAAAGGGCTTTCCTATATGATAAAAAAAGAATCCGGATATTCCAGACTCTTTTGGGTATGAAAAAAGCGGGTGATGGGAATCGAACCCACGTATCCAGCTTGGAAGGCTGGTGTTCTACCATTGAACTACACCCGCATGACTCTTACGATTATAATATACTGTTTTTTATTTGTCAAGCATCATAATTAATTTTTTTAATCCGCAGACAAAATTAATGTCTGCGGATTCCCATATCTAGCTTCACTATCTAGTCTCGGCACAGGAAAAATCACCATTGTGCGTTTCTTTTGCTTTATATAGCGCCTCATCCGCCGCCTTGAAAAGCGTAGCATAACCATCTCCGTTTCTGGCTACCACCGCTCCTGACGACAAGGTAAGCGCAGGCATGTTCCGTTTCTGCGCTTCCTTGGCTATGGAAAAATTAATGTCCGCCATAATCTTTCTTGCGACCTCGTAATCACAAGTATCCGCAATAAATATGGCAAACTCATCGCCATGCAGGCGGGAAGCCAAGTCCACAGTCCTGATACGTCCTATAATCATCTGCGCCGTAAGTTTTATGACTTCATCCCCCACATTATGCCCATACTCATCATTTATGTGCTTAAAATGGTCTCCGTCCAGCATGACAAGTATGCCGTGCTCCTCTTCCTCCAAAGTTGACAGCACATGTAATAATTCCTTGCGGAACGACTTGGCATTCATCATCCCCGTAAGGTCGTCGACAGCCGCGGCCTTCTGTGCCATCGATAATGCTATTTCCAGCCTTTTCTGCGTCTGTCCAAGCTCTACATAGGCTTCTCTCAATTCTCTATTGTGCTGGCCTCGGCTTATACTGGCAAGCACGTAGATTAACAGCAGCTCAACCACGAGAAGGGGCACAAGCCATATTTCCGCCGTCTTTTTCAGTATAGACCCCTGTGGAGCCAATATCATAAAGCGGAATCCCCCGTCTCCAAGAACACAGCCATAATATTGCCTTCCGCCAATGCTTACACGCTCCGCCTTTCCCTCGGCCGACTCCAGCTCTTTTAAACTATCACCGAGCCGCTCTCTGAACTGTAGGAATTTTTCCGAAGAATCCGTTGATTCGCCGGCGAAAGTCCCATACAAATTATCCCCCAGATACTCAGGAACTGTACTGCCGATTACCGTGCCATTCTCATCGTAAATCAAAATCTGCTGGTTCTCATAAAAGTTCTGTCTGGCCACCAGCGTCTGAATATCTTCCATCCTGATATCGTAGGCGAACACGGTCTCACCGTCCGGCTGCATCTGTGATATTGTAGTCAAAATATAATTGTTGGCATAGCTCTTGTAGGGCGGCGTAAAAACGACCTCACCTCCGCCCGCCGCCGCGTCCTTATACCACGGACGCTGTGTGGCATCATATCCCGTTTGTTCATATTGAGAATAAGGAGTGTCCCAGCTGTAGAGGTAACGACCTTTATAATACATGTACACGCCGTCGAAGGTCTTTCCTTCTATCTGTGCAAGCGCTGTGTCCATATCTTTTAAGTAATTCCATATATCATCCGGATTCGGATTATGTTCGATTTCTTGGCTAAGCATCTCCGTGAATAGATGAAATGAATGCCGATAGCCGTTCAGAATCTCTTCGAACCTGTCCTTTGTCTCCTCCGCACAGGCCGCCAGACTGGCATCCACAGCCCTCGTCTCTCTCCTGCTCACAATTATAATAGCCAAAATGTTCACAATTAAAAAAACTGCCGCAAATATAAACGCTTTTTTCCGATTTCTCTTTTTAATCTTTCCCATATCTATTCCGGCGCCTCCTCATGTTTGGGCATCCACTTAGCCTTCCACGCGTACAATACCATAAGTATAGCACCGATGGCCCAAGATATTGGATACGCCATGAAAATCCACTTCATCTCGCGGAAAATCGGAACCGTAATATTTATCCAGATAACCCGGTAGACACAGAGTGCAAATATGATTATGAACATAGGCGGCAAAGTCTTGCCTGTTCCCCTGACCGTACCCGCAAGAATATGCATAATTGCAAGGATAAAATAAAAAGGACAGAAAAACCGGAGAATATAGACTCCCAGCGAAATGACCTCCGCATCGTTTACAAAAACGCCCATTATCTGGCTGCCAAATCTCAGGAGCAGTACTGTTGTAATAAATGTATATACAACACCCATGCCCATGGCTACCCACATCCCACGTTTCACTCTGTCATATTTCTTAGCTCCCACATTCTGACCGGTAAATGTAGTGGCCGCCATACTGAAGCTCATGACAGGCATGATGTTAAAGCCGTCAATCTTAACATAGGCTGCGAATGCCGCCATCAGCGTGGAGCCAAAACTATTGACGCTGGACTGTATTACCACATTGGAAAAAGAGATTACCATGTTTTGTATACCGGTGGGAAGCCCTACTTTTATAATCTTTCCGGCCATTTTCATATCCATTCGGACTTCTTTGAGATAAACATGGAACATATCTTCACTCTTTACCATAAAGCGGATGATAAAGATGAAAGAAAGGAACTGGCCGATATCGGTAGCAAGGGCAACCCCTTCTACGCCCATATGGAAAACCACTACGAACACCCAGTCCAGTACTACATTGGAGCCTGCGGCTATGACTAGATACTGCAGGGCCTTCTTAGAGTTCCCCACCGCATTTAAGATACCGGCCGCAAAATTGTAGATGACAGAAAATAGAATTCCACCAAAATAAATCCGCATGTAGATTACCGACTGCGAAAATACTTCCTGCGGCGTGCCCATCCATCGAAGCACAATCGGAGTCACTGCGATTCCCACAACAGTCATGACCGCGCCGGACACAACAGATATGGCCAGCGTTGTATGTACAGCTGTTTTCATGCCCTTTGCGTCCCCTGCGCCATAGTACTGGGAGATAATAACACCTGCCCCGGCCGACGCCCCGATACAAAACGCAAGCAGCAAGTTAATCAGCGAGCCGCTGGAGCCCACTGCCGCCAAAGCTTCACTGCCTATATAATTACCCACAATGATTGAATCTACCGTATTATAGAGCTGCTGGAACAAATTCCCCAATATCAAAGGAATCGAAAAACGGATTATCTGCCTCCAGATGCTTCCTTCCGTCATTGTCGTTGACCTTTTCATCTATATATCCTCTCTCTTTCATTCTTTAGTAACACCTACCTTACAGTATACAAGATTTACAGGTTATTTTTAAGAGGAAGTTACATAAATTATAAACTATTTTTTTAACCCCTTTCCCTGTTGTCTATTGTATAAAAAACATAGAAATGTTATAATATTCACGAACTTTGAAGTTACGGGAATAACTTCAAAAATTTTCAAATGCCGCACAGACGGCAAGGAGGTATAATATGAAAGTCATTGAAGGTTACATGCCATACTTGGGGTATCAGACTTACTATCGAATCGTAGGCGAATGTACAGGTAACAAGAAGCCGCTTCTGCTTCTTCATGGGGGGCCGGGCTCCACACACAACTATTTTGAAGTGTTGGACAGACTGGCTGAAGAAGGACGCGCCATCATCTCTTACGATCAGCTTGGCTGTGGGAATTCTTATGTAGACGGACACCCGGAATTGTGGTGCTCTGAGACATGGGATAATGAGCTGATCGCACTTAGAAAGCACCTTGGACTCGACGAAGTTCATCTTCTCGGACAATCCTGGGGCGGAATGCTCGCGATTGAGTATCTCTGCGATTACAAACCAGAAGGTGTAAAATCCGTTATTCTTTCCAGTACATTACCGGCTGCAGAGCTGTGGGCTCATGAGCAGCACCGCATGATTAAGTTCATGTCTCAGGAAGATCAAGACGCTATCGCCAAGGCTGAAGCTACAGGAAACTTTGACGATCCTGCATATCTTGCCGCAAATGAAAGATTTATGCTTCTCCACTGCGCCGGCGAGGTGACAGAAGATTCTCCGGAATGTCTGCGCCGCCCGAAGAAATCCGGTTCAGAAGCTTACGTTGCCGGCTGGGGGCCAAACGAATACAATCCTACAGGAAGCCTCGGAGGCTGGGAATACCGTGATAAGATTGGTGATATCAAAGAACCGGCTCTTATCATTAACGGTACAAACGATCTGTGCACACCGCTTGTGGCAAAGACAATGTACGACCTGATTCCTAATTCTAAATGGGAACTCTTCGATGGCTGCCGCCATATGTGCTTCGTTGAAGAAAATGACAAATACTGTAAACTTGTCAATGAATGGATGGAACAGCACGACTAATAAAAGACGGATGGTACTACAGATATTTCTGCAAGTACCATCCTATTTTTTTATTTGCATTTTCCCAGCTCACGCCATATAATAGCAATTATACTTAAAATGCCTCATTTGCTACAAAAAAGGAGCTGATCGATCATGTCTAAAAAGCAAAAAGGGATTCTTTTTATTATACTTTCTGCACTTTGTTTCTCCCTGATGAACATGTTTGTAAAACTGTCGGGAGACTTGCCTTCTATACAAAAAAGCTTTTTCAGAAATTCTGTCGCTGTAGTTGCGGCCGCCGTTCTCCTCGTAAAAAGCCATACCCCCTTCCGCTGGCAGAAGGGGAACCTAGGTCTTCTTGTCGTGCGCGCCTCATTCGGAACGCTGGGCATCCTCTGCAACTTCTATGCTATCAGCCACATGAACCTTGCAGACGCCTCCATGCTGAATAAGCTGTCTCCCTTCTTTGTCATTCTGTTTTCTTTCTTTTTCCTGAAAGAAAAGGTGACACTATTTCAGACAGGCGCGATGACAGCCGCCTTCGTGGGGAGCATGTTCATCATCCGGCCCGGCTTCCAGTTTCAAGAGGCTCTGCCCGCCGTCATCGGCTTCCTCGGAGGACTTGCCGCAGGCGCCGCTTACACAGCCGTCCGAGGCTTGAGTCTCAGAGGGGAAAAGAATCCTTTTATCGTATTCTTCTTCTCTGCCTTTTCCTGCCTCGTGACGCTGCCCTACCTGCTTTTTGCCTATGTGCCCATGAGCGGCCTGCAATTGCTCTACCTTCTGCTGGCCGGCCTATTTGCCTCCGGGGGACAGTTTGCTATCACGGCAGCTTATGCCAACGCACCGGGAAGCGATATTTCTATCTATGACTATACCATTGTTATATTCGCAGGCATTTGGAGCTTTCTTCTGTGGGACGAGATTCCGGGAATCACCAGTATCATAGGGTACATTATTATATTTGGCGCTTCCCTTGCCATGTATCTTTATAAAAGTATCAGAACAAATGGAAGTTCACAATCAGCCCGGCGAAAACAATAGATACCATGGACAATAATTTGATTAAAATATTGATGGACGGTCCAGACGTATCTTTAAAAGGATCTCCTACCGTGTCGCCAACTACCGCGGCTTTGTGGGCCTCACTTCCTTTGCCGCCGTACGCGCCCCCTTCAATATATTTCTTCGCGTTGTCCCACGCCCCGCCGGAGTTGGACATGAATACCGCCATCAGGAAACCGGTGGATGTGGCGCCTGTCAGCATCCCGATCACTCCGTTGTATCCCAGCAGAAGTCCCACCACCACAGGAGTGACGATTGCCAGAATGGTGGGGAGCACCATCTCATGAAGGCTTGCCTTCGTACAAATGTCTACGCAGGCCTCATAATCAGCCTCAGCCTTTCCTTCCATCAATCCTTTGATTTCTCTGAACTGTCTCCTTACTTCCACGACAATGCTCTGCGCCGCCCGTCCTACGGACGACATCGTAAGCGCCGCAAACACGAATGGCAGACACGCCCCGATAAAGATTCCCACCAGTACCGGAGGATTCATCACGCTCATATTGAGTTCCACGCCTGCTCCTCCTACTTGCTGTACTTTTTCTACATAGGACGCAATCAATGCCAGCGCCGTCAGCGCGGCAGAGCCAATGGCAAATCCTTTTCCGGTGGCCGCCGTCGTATTGCCCAACGAGTCGAGAGCGTCTGTCCTGCCGCGCACCTCCGGTTCCAGCCCGGACATCTCGGCAATCCCGCCCGCATTGTCAGCGATAGGGCCATAAGCGTCAGTCGCAAGAGTGATTCCAAGCGTGGAAAGCATTCCGACCGCCGCCAGCGCTATGCCATATAACCCTCTGGTCGTCTCGGTAAATCCGCCTGAAAATGTATAGGCCGCCATAACACAGACTGCGATGATGAGAATCGGGACAGCCGTGGAGAGCATTCCAAGGCTGATTCCACCGATAACAATTGTGGCCGGTCCCGTCTGAGACTTCTCCGCCAGCCCTTTTGTCGGCTTATAGCTGTCCGAGGTGAAAAATTCTGTAAAAAATCCTATCAGTACACCGGCAATCAATCCGGCAATAATCGCAAAGTAAAATCCAATAAATGCTTTTCCAAAAATAAACCACACCAGCGGAAATGCAACGACCGCAATCAATAAAGCGCTGGTATTAGTTCCTCTGCGCAGCGCTTTGAGCAAAGTACCTTGGTCTGTATTTTCTCCAGTCTTGACAAGCATAGACCCGATAATGGAGGCCAGCACCCCAACTGCAGCCAATACCATCGGTAACGCCACCGCGTTGACCCGGTCCACCGCTTCTATCTTATTAAAGGCGATGACGCCAAGCGCGCATGCAGAGAGCACGGAGCCTACATAGGACTCATAAAGATCTGCTCCCATGCCAGCCACATCACCTACATTGTCTCCTACATTGTCAGCAATGACCGCAGGGTTTCTAGGATCGTCCTCAGGGATTCCCGCCTCTACTTTGCCTACTAGATCCGCCCCCACATCTGCTGCCTTCGTATATATTCCTCCTCCGACACGGGCGAACAGCGCCATGGAGGATGCCCCCATGCCAAAGGTCAGCATGGCGCTCGTAATCTCTTCAATGGGCAGATGAAAGACAAGCCTGAGCAGCAAGTACCAAATAGAAATATCCAGAAGTCCCAGTCCCACAACCGTGAATCCCATAACAGAGCCGGCAGAAAACGCTACTTTAAGTCCCCTGTTCAGCCCCTTTTGGCAGGCCGCCGCAGTGCGCGCATTCGCCCGGGTCGCTATATTCATACCCACGAATCCGGACAGGCCGGAGAAAAATCCTCCGGTGATAAAGGCAAAGGGCACGAACCAGGTCAAGAATCCACACGCTGCCATTACTGTAAGGATAAGAAACATCCCCGCAAAAAAAATGAGTAAAATCCGGTACTGGCGCTTCAGATAAGCCATAGCTCCAGACCGGATAGACGCCGCGATTTTTACCATAGTATCGTTTCCCTCGGGAAAGCGAAGTACCTTCTGCGCCCTTGTCGCGGCAAACAACAGGGCAATAATTGATCCACATAGGGTAAGTAATGCCAGCTTGTTATCCATAGAAAAACCTCCTCTCAATACAGATGCTTCTATGTTATTATACTACTTCTCTATGGATATTGATATATTTTTCAGATTTTTTTCTTCATTTCTTTTAATACACTGACACTTATCGGTATGGCTATCGTAAAAGTACATATATCTGATATTGTTTGACACATCTGCACCCCTAAAAGGCCAAATACCTTTGGCAGGAAAAATATCAGCGGAAGAAAGAAAAGTCCCTGTCTCGCAGCAGCAATAATCGAGGCCTTCAACGATTTACCGATTGTCTGTAGCATCATATTGGACATGACTATCCACGCATTTAACGGAAACACCGCACACTGCAGCTGCAGCGCCAGTTTTCCTATACGCACCACGTCCACATCATTGCGGAATAAGTGAACCAGCGGCCTCGCAAAGATAAAACCGGCAAGCGAAATCACAAGAAGGGCTCCGAACGACACTTTCACACAAAAGAAAAAGGCTTCCCTGACACGCTCATATTTTTTCGCCCCATAATTGGTTCCGCACACAGGCTGAAACCCCTGCCCGAACCCGACCATAGCCGAATTAGCGAACATGGTGATTCTGGAGACGATTCCCATAGCCGCAATGGCCGCGTCCGCATACAGGCCGCCATACACACCGGCCGCCGTATTCAGGCAGACCGTGGCCACGCTCCCCAGACCCTGTCGGCACAGAGAAGGAACCCCTCCTTTAAAAATGTTAAAAAAATAATATCTGGAGAACGTAAAATTCTTCCATGAAATCCGAAAATTTCCACCCTTCATACTTAATCTGAGAAGAATAAAAAAGCTGACGACCTGACTGATTACTGTGGCAAGCGCAGCGCCAGCCACCCCCATATGACATACAAATATCAGTAGCGGGTCAAGGATAATATTCAATACCGCCCCTACGGTGATGCCTATCATGGCCAAAGACGCGCTCCCTTGAAACCGAAGCTGGTTATTGATGACAAGTGAGGACATCATAAACGGCGCCCCCAGAAGAATAATCCGCAGATAACTCATGGTGTAAGGCAGAATCGTGCCGGTAGAACCCAGCAGAATTGAAAGTGGCCTTAAAAAGAGTAGTCCCAGCGCCCCGAATAGTATACCGGTGGCAAACGCCGAAAAGAAACCGGTGGCCGCCATTTTTCTGGCGTCCTCAAATTCCTGCGCCCCCAACTTTCTGGATATATAATTGCCGGAGCCGTGGCCAAAGAAAAATCCAATGGCCTGAATCATTGCCATCACCGAAAATACGACTCCCACCGCAGCAGTGGACTGTGTATTAATTCTGCCGACGAACATGGTATCCGCCATATTATAAAAAGATGTAACAAGCATACTGATTATCGTCGGAACCGCCATTTGGCTTACAAGTCCCAGCACTGGCGCAGTAGTCATATATTCCGCCTTCTGCTCCGCCGTCATCTGCGAGATTCTCATACCCACAACCTTCTTTCTAAAATATCATTTCTCCCTCTTCCTATACTTACCTTATGGCATCTCAAGCAAAGCCGCTGCCCCAAATAAGCGGGGTTCTTCTTTGTCATGGGTCACTACAATCAAAGTCTTTCCTTCCGTATATTCTTTGATTACCCGAAGTACAGCCGCCTTGGTTTCCTCGTCCAGCCCCTTCAGCGGTTCATCCATAACGATGCACTCGGCGTCTGCCAGAAGGGCTCTCACGACAGCCACCCTGCGCCTCATCCCTCCGCTCAGTTCTCTCACCGGCTTATGGAAAGCCTCCGACAAACGCACGGCCTCCATGGTATCCCGAATCTGCGCCTCGCCGATTCTCCCTTTACCTACTAAACGTATGTTGGCTTCAGCGCTTAAATTCTCGCACAGTCTGTCCTCTTGAAAGACCGCGCTCAGCCTTCCATAAGGCACACCTGATACTTTCCCTGCATCCGCTTTCTCAATTCCCAGAATAATATGAAGAAGCGTCGTTTTGCCACAGCCCGACTCCCCCAAGATACAAGTAGTCTTTTTCTCCGGGAAACGAAACGAAAAATCCCTCAGCACCTGAAGATTATTATATGATTTTGACAAATGCTCTACAATTATATCCATTATTACATCCTCTCAATCCTTTCTTCCAGCCTCCCAAGAAGCCAAAGAAAACATTTCTCGAATAAAAAGCTGATAGCAATAATGACAATCGTCCACGCAAACAAATCCGGCGTATTCAAATATACTTTTGCGTGATACAGCTTCTCCCCGATAGAACCCGACGGCACGCCGATTACCTCTGCCGCCACACCGGCTTTCCAGCAGAGCCCTAGTCCCAATGTACAGGCCGTCACCAGATAAGGCAGCACTTGCGACAGATAGATAGTAAAAGCCCGTTTCCGCAGAGGCACTGAAAATACATCCGCCATCTCCAAAAGCTTTCTATCAGTCTGGCCGATTCCTGTAAGTAAATTCGTATATACCACAGGCAGCACCATGAGAAATGAAATAAATACCGACAGATTCTTTGAGGGAATCCATATCAGGCAGAGAATAATGAAAGAAGCGACAGGTGTGGATTTAATCACAGCCATAAGAGGGGTCAGCAAGGCCGCCGCCACCCAGAAACGGTGGGCCAGTATGGCCAGCACAATTCCCAGCGCCAGAGCAAGCACAAATCCAGCTCCTATCCTGCCGCAGCTAAATGCGGCGGAGCGCCAGAAATCACCGGTACAGACAAGTTCCCCCAGCTTTTTTACCACAGAAACAGGAGACGCCAAAAGAATCTCCTGTTCCAGTTTCATACTGGCAGCCTGCCATACCAGAAGCCAAAACAAGATTGCCGGCGCCTTTGCCAGCCAGGCAGGAATATTTACTTTTGATTTGTGATTGTAGTTTGAATTACCGTTCGTAGTAGAAGGCATCATCCGGCATAGTCCCTCCGATAGTTTCCGGGTTTTGTGCATTGAGTGTCTCCAGATATCCGGACAACATTGTCTTCATCTCGGCGCCCTCGATAAATACAATACTACATTCCGGGATAGCCTTGGCAGCGATCTCACTCGCCACGATATCATGGGCGCCGATAATCTCTGCCGCCGCATCTGCCTTATTGTTCACAAAATCCACAGACTTTTTATAAGCATCCATAAAGTGAGCGACCTCATCCTTATGTGCTTCCAGAAATTCATTTCTGACGACTACCGCCCCAGTCACAAGTTTGCTGCCGTCATCCTTTCCAGTTTCCCACAATTCGTTTAGATCCAGCGCCACTCTGAGCTGTTCATTTTTGGCCAGAGCGGTAGTGACAAATGGCTGCGGCAGAAGCCCCACCGCTGTATTGTCCGCCGCCAAAGCAGATACCACCTCAGCATGTTCAGACTTGTACTCTATCGTGACATCAGACACCGGGTCGATTCCATTGGCCTCCAGAACAGAATTTAACGCGTATTCAGGAGTGGCTCCTTTCCCACTGGCATAGATTGTCTTGCCCTTCAAGTCCTCTACGGACTGGATGCCGTCACCATTTTCCACCAGATAAAGTACACCCAGTGTATTGACGGCAAGAACACTGATTTGTTTCTGTGTCTTATTATAAAGCACAGATGCCAGATTAGCCGGAACTGCGGCAATATCCACCTGCCCCTGCACAATCATAGGCACAATCTCGTCGGGAGACGCCACAATAGAAACATTATAGTTTTCATCGTCAAGTATTTGTGCCATTCCCATAGCCGTAGGCCCCTTTAACGCCCCCAGCTTTATGACTACCTGTGGTTCAGAGGACTTATCCTCTTCCTTCTTCTCTTCAGCCCCACATCCCACAAGCACACTGATACTCATAACAAAAGTCAGCAAAACAGTAACTATTTTTTTCTTTCTCATAATCTTCCTTTCCTCCCTATCTCCTATCATATCACAGATTATACCACAAACGCAGAAAAGGAAGCGGCGCTTTGCGCCATTTACTTTTCAAGTGGTGGCTTGCCGGTATAATATGCCGCTTAGGCGGCATAAAGGCAATGCAATTGCCTTAATTGCACTTATGTGCAATTATTATACCACATTGGCCCGTCTAGGAACATATGCAGTCTAGAAAACGCCTGCCGTATTTCTCGTATTTGAATTCTCCCACACCGGACACTTTGAGCATTTCCTCCCTTGAAGCCGGTCTCAGGATACACATATGGGTCAATGTCTTATCCGAAAATACCATATACGGAGGTACCTTTTCCTCTCTTGCAATCTCGCTCCTAAGAGCGCGCAGCCGCTCAAACAGGTTCTCATCCTCCTCGGTAAATTCTGTGCCTGCCTCCATACTCTTCCCCCGTCTTTTTCCTTTCTTTTCCTTTGCCGGGCGCTCCTGCTCTTTCGCCATCTTCATAGTCACCGTAACGTCTTCCCCAAAAAGCTCCTCAGACTTTGACGTCAGCTTGACAATAGCATAGGTATCATTGGTCACCTCCAGATATTCTTGGAGAAGAAGGTAGTTCAGCACCTGCCTAAGCTTATATGCAGGAACTTTCGGAAGGCTCCCGTAATATGGATTCTCATCCATATGATAATTCCGGATTTTAGCCGTGTTCGCCCCATGCAGGGTATCTATAATGACCGCCGCGCCATAACGCTGCCGGCTGGACTGCACACATTTCACGATAGCCCGGGCGGCCTCCGTAACATCCACTGTCTCGAATTGGCTGAGACAATTACTGCAGTTGCCACAATAATTAGGCCCATACTCTCCGAAATAGCGCAGAATATAATCCCGGAGACACTCATTTGTAAAACAGTAGTATGTCATCTTCTTAAGACGCTCCCTGTCACGCTGGGCCACAATTTCGCGGCTGAGTTCATCCAGCTCCTCGTTATCCTGATTATTGTCAATAAAAAACTGATTGGTGATAACGTCCTGACCGCTGTAGAGCAGAAGGCATTCTGCCGCCTCCCCGTCACGTCCGGCCCTCCCGGCCTCCTGATAATAGGATTCCATATTTTTCGGCATGCCATAATGTATGACAAAGCGGACATCCGACTTATCGATTCCCATTCCAAAGGCATTCGTCGCCACCATTATCCTCGCCCTGTCGTAGATAAAATCCTCCTGATTATTCCTTCTCTCTGTGTCAGAAAGCCCTGCGTGATATCTTGTCACGGAGAACCCGTCACGTATGAGATTCATACTGACCTCCTCCACTACCTTTCGAGTCAGGCAATAGATAATGCCGCTGTCCTCCGGATGACGCTCAAGAAAATTCTTTGCGGAAGCATATCGGTCCTTAGGAGACTGCACTGCAAAGTATAAATTAGGACGGTCAAATCCAGTAGTCATAACATTTGGATTCTGCAGCATCAGTATATCCATAATGTCATCCCTTACAGTCTCCGTCGCCGTGGCGGTAAACGCGCTCACAACGGGGCGCTTGGGAAGACGCCGGATAAAATCTACTATCTTTAGGTAACTGGGGCGGAAGTCCTGCCCCCACTGAGAGACGCAGTGGGCTTCATCCACCGCTATCATAGAAATCTTCACCCTCTCATCGAGCGCGAAGTTCAGAAATTCCTCTGTGACCAGACGCTCCGGCGCGACATAGATAATAGGGTATCTGCCTGCCCGCGCATATTCCAGAACTTTATGGTACTGCCCCGGAGTCAATGAACTGTTCAGATAAGCCGCCAGAATTCCCGCCTGATTCAAATTCCCTACCTGATCCTTCATCAAAGATATCAGCGGCGATATGACCAGTGTAATTCCATCCATCATCAACGCCGGAATCTGATATACCATGGATTTCCCCGCCCCCGTGGGCATGATTCCCAGCACATCTCTTCCTTTCAATATGCTCTCTATCAAATCGTTCTGGCCGTCCCGGAACGTGTCATAACCAAAATACTGTTTCAAAATATCATATTGTGTCATAAAGTCTCCTTCTTTGAATAAAGTGATCGCGCTACCGAGACGAAAAGACCGGCATACATTTTTGCATGCCGGTCCACTAAGTCCAACCGTCTGTTTCTTTCTGAACTACGGAGTTGAAAATGCCCACATTGCTTTCATCTGCTCCATAATCTTTGACAATTCCCACCGCTTGCGGGTATTCACTTGGCTGTTGGGGTCATTCACAACGATAGACCCGTCCGAAGTCATCCCTGCCAATACGATAAAATGTCCTTGGTCTGTAAAATCCCCCGGCCCCATACTGCAGATGACGGGATGTCCCGCCGCAAGCTCTGCTCTGACAGCCGCCTCGCTCCATGCAGGTTCATACGAACGCAGGCCAAGCTTTGACGCGCCTTCGGACATCAGCGCCCAAGATGTTCCCACTTCCTCTGTGTAGTACCCTTCCGCCGCACTGAAATCTGCAATCCGCTTCGGTGTCATGGAAGTATCTCCGGTGAGTGCCGTCACTACCATAGACAGTGACGTTGGGCCGCATCCATCGATGGCAACCAATCCATTTCCATAAGTGGCATACCCCCAAGCCTGATCCCACTGGTAATAGATTGGTATGTCCTTCTGGATATAGTACGTAAGCAGATCCACCGGCTCCAAGGCCGTCTTATTGACAGCTTCCGTCCCTTTCTCCATGTACACCGGATAGTCGATCACCCATTGAAGGGCTTCCTCATGGCCAATAAAATATTCTATCAAAAAATCCGGATACTTCTCCCTGTTCAATATAATCTCCGATACCTCCGGATGCTTTTTATATAACGCTCCCAGCTGCCTGCCATAAATATCACTTGCAAGCACCTTGCCTATCTTACTCTCTATATTCGACTTACTGGCTGCCGCCGTGTTAATCTCTGCGCTGCTTTCTACCTGCTTCTGATTCCCCTTTGCGGTATTCCCCCTGCCTGCCGCCAGCAGTGCCAGACAGACACCCCCCGCAGTGATACCGCATATCAATCTCCGCCTCAGCTCTTTCCTTCTATTCCGTGACATAGTGCATCCTTATCCCTTCTGAATCAAGCTCTGAGTCAATGTTTTATGTGTTATTTACTTTACCACATTTTTGGTCAGAATACACTATGTTTCAACCGGTTTATGAAAAATTTAAGATATCAGGTCGAATCCTGTCACGGCTGTTTCTACTTTAAATTCACGGTAAATGGCGCTCCTGTCTCCTTATAATCATCGTTCTCCCGTCCGCTTTCCTTAGCAAATTCTGCCGCGTAAGGTGTCAGGGTCAACGTCTTGGCCTCATTGTCAATGACATTCTTTCCTTCATCCATAGGATAATTAGGGTCTGCAATCACATAGCCTTCATTTCCATGGCTTTGTCTCAGTTCAAACACGATAGGCCTTCCCATATCATCAGTTCCAGTTAATTTGAGATGATAGGTCAATTTGTCGCCGGATAAACGGAAGAATAGTTTATCTCCCATGGCATTTCTTGAAAGTTCCGTGAAAGTAACTTCATTGCCGTCCGGAAGACTGATCGTCTGATCCACGGGAATGTGCACCGTGTCCGCGGCCAGCTTTGCGCCGTCAGCCGTAAATTGGAATGCCCAAGTGCGGGAATGTAAGCCCTGCATATCCTGCATCACTATTTCCATATCCATTTTTTCATTCTCACGAATCATATCCTTCTCCAGACTATAAGTCATAATGCTGAGGAATGTCTGGTCATCCTCCTGACTTACCCCTCCGCCTCCGGCATAGCTGGCGACTCTCCCGTTGATGTAAACGGTACTGTCTATGGAAGGCCAAGCCTCCGCGCCCACCTTCTCACCCGCATCAATCGTAGTGGAAACAGTGAGCTCATTACCGTCGAGCACCACCGAATTAAGCTGGACAGTCACGCCATCCTTCGTGATGGCCTCGCCGATACATTCCTCATAATTCTGAACCTCCGCCCCGAACCAGCTTCCAATATAATAGGAAGCCAATTTAACACCGGCGTTTACCTGTGAACCAAAAGGCCCAGCGGCCAGCAGTCCTACGCCCAGCACCGCACAGGCGGCAACAGCCCAACGCCTGCCCCGTTTTTTGGCGTGAAGTTTATCCATGACTTTCTTTTTTGTCCTCTTTGTCTCAATATCCGAACAAGAAGCACCTGTAAACTCTGTGATATCCGTCTCAATTTCATTCATCATTCTATAAATATTGTCATTACTCATTGTCCGCTCCCTTCCCGCACCGGAAATAATTTTCTAATTTTTTTCTTTCCGCGCGATACCCGATTATAAATTACATCCTTTGTCATGCCAGTTTCTGCACTCACTTCCTCGAAACTTTTATCCTCCACATACAGCTTTGTGAAGAGCTCCCTATCCTTTGGCCTAAGACAGGAAAGCATCTGTTCTACCTCCCTTGAGACCTCTTTTGCCATAATCCGGTCGTAGGAATCATCCGGAGCGGCAATTGTTACGTCCTCAATGGACTCCGTCTGAAGCTCCCGCAAATATTTCCGCAGATAATCTACAGACTTGAATCGGGCGATACCCGCAATCCAGTTCTGGAATGAGTTTTTATATTCATCATAGTATTCGATATTCTTCCACACTCCTAGGAATACATCACTGATACATTCCTCGTGGTATTGCGGCAGCGCATACAGCTTTTTTCTCACAATCGCTGTCACAAGACCATTATATTCCTCAATCACCCAGACAAGCGCTTTCTCATCGTGGAGTCTGAGCTGCCGGAGATAATTGTCCTTATTAATTTTCATATTGTCGTCTCCTTTAAGCCTGCCGGCAGTTATTCAAAGTGGATACCCGAACCCACTTTGTTTTTCGGGTTTTCTGCAGTAATGACGCGTCTACACTTATTACTTCGTATCATAACATAGATTTCTATCATTATTTTAAAAAAAGACAGACATTCGGCTCACTTTCACACTCGAATGTCTGTCTAATATCTAATTTTCCTATAACGCTAATTAATTAACCTGCATAACGGCCTGCTCTATTGCCACCTCGGCGCTATCGCCGCCTACTTGAAACTCATAACTCTCCCCTTGTTTCAGTTCTGCCGTCGATATGGCAAACCACTGTGCTTCCTTTTCCGTCGTGTACTGTGCAAGTACATTTCCGTTTTGATCCGTCAAAGTGACCTCGGTTCCGGCTTCAGCCACATGCGTCAGGCTTCTGACAATCACGGGCTGAGTGGAGGTATCGCTTGGATTCTGAATCATTCCAAGGCTTCCGTCTGCCAAAAATGTTCCTCCGGTAATCTTGCACTCCGACGCAAAGTCCAACGTACCGTCTCCCCCGCTTACGGGACCGTGGACTGTAACATTCCCGCCGTTTATATAGATGTCGCCGTTGGCGTCCAAGCCGTCTCCGCTGGCATTCACATAGATATCTCCGCCATTGATAGTGAGAAGCGCTCCTTGGTCTTCATCCGCCATGCCTCCTCTCATCTGTTCCGGCTCAGCGGCACTATCACTGTCTCCGGCCGCATTTATTCCGTCATCACTGGCGATGACCTTTATATCCCCGCCATTTATCTCTATCTCAAAACCTTCCAGACCCTCATAGCTCTTCTGCACATCGACAGCTCCCCCGTTTACCGTAAGCTTCTGGTCTGCATGTACCCCGTCGTCCCCAGTCTGTATGCGTAAAGTTCCGCCCTCTATAATCACGTCTTGATTACTGTGTACCCCATCGTCACACACATCCAAAGTAAAGGTGCCTCCGGCTATTATTAAGTCTACATAAGATTTCAGCCCCTTTGTACTGGCTGTCTCCGTAGTATCTCCGGTATCCTCCGGCGTCTGCATTTTCTCTCTGTCTTGCGGTGTCTGGGACACGTCCTCTCCTTCCGGCATCTGGGACATGTCTTCTCCTTCCGGTTTCTCAGGTGCCTCCCCTTGATTCACGTCCGGAGGTGTTCCGTTCTCCTCTCCGTCCTGAGGCATGGTACGCTCTCTGCCGTCAGGCTGTCCTATACCGTCCATGCCGCCTGCCGGCATCTTCCCACCGCCTGCCCCGCCGGGTGTTTCTGCGTGCTGTACCGCCTCTTGGCTTCCGCCTCCCGTCACAATGTCGAACTCTCCATTGTTGATTCTAAGAAGGGTCTCAGCCTGAATGCCATCCGCACCAGCCGTGATTGTAAATGCCCCTCCTTCAATAAGAATATATCCCTTATCTGTCTCGTCGATATTGGTAGACTTTATCCCGTCATTCCCGGCCTCAATGGTAAAATTGCCGTTTTTTACCGATACACTGTCCTTTCCCACAATACCATTATTGGCCGCAATGATATGATAGGTACCGGTGACAAATTTCAAATCGTCCTTACATTGAATTCCATTATTGTAGTTTCCATTGACCGTAAGGCTGCCGGTTCCGTTAAACGTCAAGTCGTCCTTGGCAAAAATCGCGGCCTTCGGTTCATCCTCCCCTTCTTCATAGAGGTATTCCTTTCCGTCCGTGACGGTATTCTCTGTATCTGGCGCAAGCGTGATGACCACATTGCCCTCCTTTATGTATACAGGCGCAGTGCTGGTGCTGGTCAAAGATATTCCATTAAATATCAATTTGACATCTCCCTTGTTTTCCACGTCAACTATCAGCTGGCCGTCGTCCAGCGTCCCGGTCAATACATAGGTGCCTTCCTGACTTATGGTGACAATGCCGTTCTCTGTCCGGACTCCTTCTCCCTCGGCCACAGCCGTCTTACCCTCGCACAATATTTCTACCGCTTCTTTTTCATCCCATGTATCGTCCAGCTTCTCTTTGCTGTATTTCCCTTCGGTCAAAGTAACTGTGCTTTTCGAGGCATGAAGGGAGCTTTCTCCGGCGGTAGTTTCCGTCTCGCCGCTGTCTGCAGCGCCGTTCCTGCACCCGGCTGCCAGCACTGCCATGCTGACACAAAGTACTAATATCCTTATTTTTTTCATATTGATAACCCCTTATAATTCTTCCTGAAGCGCCGCTCTCCGGCCGCACACTATGGTAAGGTTCCCGTTGCGGCAGCGGAGCGCGTCAATCATCTCTTTTTCTTTTCCGGCATCCTTCAATGTAATCTGGTAGTCAAGCTCATACATGCTGCCTAGATTCACCGTCTTTACCCTCTGAAGGCTGCATCTGCTCGTATATACTGGAAAAATATCATCAAAAATTTCTGTGTAATCCAAGTTTTCAGCTATGGTAATTTTTAAATGTTTTTCATTTTGTCTGGCCTCTCCAAAATTAGATTTACCTAGAATCAAGAACACTATGCCCACAATTACTGTCATCACCGCCGCAAATGTCAGATAGCCGGTTCCCGTCGCCAGACCCACCGCCATGGCGAAAAATATACTGGCAATATCTTTGGATGTCCCGGGCACAGAACGAAACCGTACCAGCCCAAAGGTACCCAGAACTGCCACGCTCGTTCCAAGATTGCCGTTCACGAGCATAATGACAAGCTGTACAAGCATCGGGAGCAAGACAAGTGTCATGACAAAATTCTTTGTGTAACCGCCCTGACTCATATAGACCACCGCAATCACGAAGCCCAGCACCAGAGAAACAATGGTGCACAGTAGCGCATTTTGGATAGTTAAAGTTCCTTCTACACTGCTGAGTATACTTGTAAACATGATTCTTTCTCCTTTTCCCTCTGTTTTTTTCTGTTCTCTGACATCTGCTGCCCACCCGCTTCCCTGAGCCATGGGTGAAGTTCACCACTGAGGACTGAATTGGCATACACGTTCCCATATTTTGAAAAAGATATGGGATATATCTGCAGCTCAGCCAGAATCCGCGAAAGCCATACCGGATACGCCATAGCTACCTTGATTTCCATCAAATATGTCCCCGGATTCAAGCTGCGGCAGCCACCGGTATACCCCAGCTCCAAACGCTCGTAACGGCTCCGTATGTTCCGGTCAATTGTAATGCGAAGCTGGTCGTCTTCATTTCCCACATAAGCCACCCGATCATACGCAAGATACACCTGCGGCTGCGGTTTGTAAAACTGGAAGAAATAGTCAATCTCCCGCATAATCTGGTCACTGCCCTCCGGCAAGACCCCTTCGCTTACATATCTCTCTGCCTCTTTATAAGAAACACAGGTTCTCCGCTTGTAGACCACGCCTTGATATTTCTTCTTTATCTCCAGAAATATCTCGCTGTCCTGTGTGACCGTGCCGTACCCCCGCATACGGAATTTTTCTTTATACTTCGGCTTTTCCAGCGAACTGCGGATAAGCCCATAATTAGGTGTGTCAAAATAGATATTGTGAATGGTATGCAGGCCAAACTCGTCTTCATGAATTAATTCCTTCGTCTTTTGCAGAAATCTGGCATATTGTTCTTCCGACATTTGGTACTTCTTCTCCACCCTTTGGAATACACTGGCATTTCCCATATATTTCATCTCCTTCCATTTGGTATTGTACTTGTAAAATGTGGGGAAAATATGGGAAAAATGTGAAAAAATAATGAAACACCCTGCAGAGAATAGGCCCTCTGCAGGGTGTAATACATGGTTATATCAATTCTATTTTCTTAGGCTGGACAAACATGCTGCTCGTGGAGCATACTGCTATTCGCGCGTCCTTTCTGGGAACAGTGTACTCCCGGAAAAAGTACCTGCCTTTCACAAAATCCGGCTGTACGCACAGAGCTGGTTCTCCCTCTTCCGGTATTTCCAGCTCAAAGGAGTCCAGCCCCAGCTTCATTCCATAGCGGGTAGCCTTCATAAAGCTTTCTTTCAGCACCCAGAGCCGGTAGAACGCTTCCTTTCTGTCTTTTTCCTCCTGCGCCATCATCCACTCATACTCCTGCTGTCGAAAGAATCTTTTTGCCAGTGAATCCTTGGCGTCCTTCATCACCTCAATATCGCAGCCCACCTGTTCTTTCTCCGGGGCGATACTGACTAGGACATAGTCCCCCGAATGGGAAAGGTTAAACGGCGCCTCCTCCGCAGCTTCCGCCTGCTCCAAGGCCAGCGTATACAGCCTCCACGCACCGACGCTCAGCGCACGGTCTCTGGAAAAACGGATGCGGTCGGCTTTTTCTCTGCGCCACAGAGGAAGCGTATCATATATTTTTTGATAATTCTCCGGATTGAGAAGCGGTTCAATCTCTGCCCAATAGGTTAAGACAGTATTCATGCACGCGCCGCAATCCGATAGATTGCCTCCGCGTCTTTCACTCCAAGCTTCATAAATCCGCCGATCGTATCCTCTTCTCCAAGTCCCAGATGAGCCGCAAGCTTCTCAATATCTTCTTCCTTCGCTCCCAGCTCTTCAAAATTAGCGGGCATACCGATAGACTTCAAGAATGCACGGAAACGGGCGATTCCCTCTTCCGCCGTGCGCATAGGCTCTGCAAAATTCATATCGCAACCCCACACTCTTACCGCAAACTGTACCGCTCTGTCGGCGCTGTAGTTCTCGGCCACATATTCCATCCACGCAGGCATGACTACCGCCAGACCGGCGCCGTGCGCCACATCATAGAGAGCGGACAGCTCATGCTCTAACGTATGGCTCGCCCAGTCCTGCGCCCTGCCTACGCCGCAGATATTATTGTGGGCCACCATGCCCGCCCACATGATATTGGCTCTCGCTTCATAATCTTGAAGATCTGCCATAACCTTAGGGGATTCTTCAATCATTGTCTTTAAAATCCCCTCACAGAGCCTGTCCGTAATTTCTACATTTTCTGTATTTGTAAAATACCGTTCGCATACATGTGCCATGATATCAGTGATTCCGCATGCTGTCTGATATGCAGAAAGCGTACAAGTATTCTGAGGATTCAATATGGAAAATTTGGGACGTATAGCTTCTCCTGTCGCCCCCCACTTAAGCATACCGTCTTCATGGGTGATTACCGAGTCACCGCTCCCCTCACTTCCCGCCGCGGCGATGGTCAGAACCGTTCCCACCGGAAGCGCCTCATCCACAGTTTTGTCCATGGAGTAATAATCCCAAAAGTCACCGTCATAGACCACGCCGGCCGCAATCGCCTTTGCAGAGTCAATGGTGCTTCCGCCGCCCACCGCCAGAACGAAGTCAACGCCCTCCTTCCGGCAGAGCTCAATCCCCTCATACACCAGTCCGCTGCGGGGGTTCGGTTTCACGCCGCCCAGCTCTACATAAGGAATATCATGCTCCTTAAGAGACGCCGTCACTTTATCAAAAATACCATTCTTCTTGACAGAGCCACCGCCATAATGAATCAACACCTTAGAACCTCCGAAACGCTTCACAAGTTCTCCTGTATTCGCCTCTGCCTCTCTTCCGAAACAAAAATAAGTAGGCGAATAAAATCTAAAATCCTCCATAGTTAAATCCTCCTTCTGTCGTGTCATCTACTAATTATAGTTGTATACAAAAACGAGGAAAAAAGCAAGCGCTTTTCTTCGACAACTCCATATTTCAGCGTTTAATGCTTGGCAACCTGCTATAGACTATGGTATAATTCACGTTAGATTAACCCGCCGGAGCATTTAGGACAGGCCGGTATATGTCAGAAAGGACGTGAAATTATGTGTGGTTTTGCAGGCTACTATGGAACAGGAGATTATAATAGAGAAGAAATACTCGATCAGATGGGGGAGCTCATCGCTCACCGAGGCCCGGACAGCAAGGGAAGTTTCGTTGACGATTACGCGGCTCTCGGCTTCCGCCGCTTAAGTATCATCGATTTGGAGGGCGGCTCTCAGCCTATCCACAGTGCCGACGGAAGGCACGTCATTATCTTCAACGGAGAGATATACAATTATCAAGAAATCCGCAAAGACCTGATTGAAAAATACGGCTGTACGTTCCAGACGAACTCCGACACAGAGGTTATTTTACAGGCATATCAAAATTATGGGGAAAAGACCGCATCCATGCTGCGGGGTATGTTTGCATTTGTCATCTACGACAAGGAAAACCATACTATGTACGGGGCAAGAGACTATTTCGGCATCAAACCGTTCTACTATGCGCAGATGAACGGGACTTTATTATTCGGCTCCGAGATAAAATCCTTCTTGGCACATCCGGCGTTCCACAAGGAAGTCAACAAAGATGCCCTCAAGATGTATCTTATTTTCCAGTACACTCCGCTTCTTGAAACCATGTTCAAGGGCGTATTCAAGCTGGAGCCGGGAACCTATTTCACCTATGACGGCAAAGATTTTAAGACAACCAAATATTTCGACCCGACCTACGAGAAAAAAGACAGAAGCTTTGAAGAGACTGTAAAAAAGATTGGAGAGACCATTCAGGAATCCGTGGACTATCATCAGATTGCCGACGTAGAAGTAGGCTCTTTCTTATCCGGCGGCGTAGATTCCAGCTATATCGCTTCTACCGTAAAGCCCATGAAGACTTACTCTGTAGGCTTTGAGGTGGGCGGTTTTGACGAAACGACCTACTCCAAAGATTTGTGTGACATCCTTCATATGTCCAACGCAAAGAAAGAAATTTCATCCGATGAATTTTTCGACGCGCTCCCGGAAGTACAGTATCATTCCGACGAGCCTCACGCCAACCTGTCCGCCGTTCCGCTTTACTACTTATCCGAGCTTGCGGCAAAGGATGTGAAGGTTGTATTGAGCGGCGAGGGCGCCGACGAGATGTTCGGTGGATATGACACTTATAAGCCAAGCAAATCCGGCGATGTATACCGCAAAATTGTACCGGCTTCCCTCCGCAGGAAACTGGGCAGCTGGGCAGCTTCAAAGCCAAACCACAAGGGCCTTGGCTTCTTGAAGCGAAACGCTACGTCCGTTGAAGAATCCTATATCGGACAGGCCTTTATCATGGACAACGAAGACGCGGACGCCGTGCTGGCGCCAAAGTACCGCTCTTCCCTGCGCTATCAGGATGTGACAAAACCTTATTTCGATCAGGTGAAGGATCAAGATGACCTCCACAAGAAGCTGTTCTTAGACATGCATTTGTGGCTGCCCCACGATATCCTTCTCAAAGCAGATAAGATGACCATGTCCCATTCCCTTGAACTTCGTGTTCCGTATCTGGATAAAGAAGTCTGGAATCTGGCACGCACCATCGACAGTAAATACTGTATCGACGGTCAGGAGACGAAAAAAGCCTTCCGTACCTCCGCTCTCTCCAAGATTCCGATGGACTGGGCAAAGAGAAAGAAACTCGGCTTCCTCGTTCCCTTCCGTGTATGGCTTCGGGAAGATAAATATTACAACCGTGTAAAAGAAATGTTCCAGAAGGACTTCGTCTCCGAGTTCTTTAACAGAGAACTTCTGATGAAGTGGCTGGAAGACCATAAGAATAAGGTGGGAAATTTCCACAGACAGATTTATACTGTATATTCCTTCCTTCTCTGGTATGAACAATATTTTGTATTAAGATAAGAACGAAGGGTGCGCCTCACGTCACAGTGATCCGCACCCTTTATTTTTGTTATATAAAACCGAAGCTTTTTATAAGAAACAGCCAGCCGGTCAACGTAAACGCACTGAGCATCGTAGTCAGCATGATAACACTGGACGACATCGTTCCTTCATGCCCCATGTTCTTTGCCATAACAAAGCAGCTGACCGTAGTCGCAGAACCGAGCATGACAAGAATAGCGACCAGCTGCTCCTTCCGAAACCCAAGCGCTACGGCTATCGGCAGAAAGACCGCACAGAATCCCACCAGCTTAATGGCCGCCGCCACTGCTGCCGGCTTTAACTTAGCAAATGCTTTGCGGATGTCAAAAGACGCCCCCATAGCCATAAGTCCCAGCGGTGTAGCCATACCGCCTACACTGGACACCGTCTTTCCCAATATACGCGGCATTGGAATCTTAAGCGCCGACCAGATAAGTCCGGCGGTGATTCCTATAATAATAGGGTTCGACACAATACCCCAAAACGTTTCCTTCATGACCTGTTTGTCCAGTCTCCCCCTCCGTCCGGGTTGAAAGAAGGACAGCACCGCCACTGCCATAATATTGTAGAGCGGCACACTTCCAATAATCATCAGAGGCGCCATGCCCGCATTCCCATATATGTTCTGGATGAATGCAATCCCCAAAAGAGCCGCGCTGCTCCGATAGGAAGACTGGATAAACTCCCCTTGAATGCTCTTGTCCTTCCAGAGAAAGGAAATCCCTGCCGCTATGGCGATACTGATCACCGTCGCCCCAAAGCAGAACAAGACAAACCTCAAATCCCAGACTTCACTGAAATCCACTGTAGCTAAGTCCTCAAACACCAGCACCGGAAGCGGAACTAAAAACACAAACTTGTTAAGCTTCGCCGCAAAAGCATCGTCAATCCAGCCTAGCTTATGGAATAAAAGTCCTAGAAGCATCATAAAAAATACCGGCACCGTCGCATTGAGACTGAAAATCAAATTTTCCATCGCACTCATCCCTTGTCTTTTATATTCAATACACCGATATATTCTGCACGTTTTTTAAATGAATGTCAAGTTTTGCAATTTTAGGATTGAGATTTTTTCAAACTTATATTATAATGGAAAGGTATCGGGGTGTGGCTCAGTTTGGTTAGAGCGCACGGCTGGGGGCCGTGAGGTCGCAAGTTCGAATCTTGTCACCCCGATTTAGTCCCATAGAATGGGACTTTTTTTATTTTGTAGAACTTAAAAGCCGTTCCGAATTATCTTAAATGAGGTGTCCCCTAAAAGTTAGACTTTTTTGTAAACTCCACTTTAAAGAAAGAAATACAGTATTCTCATACCACCAAAAGGCTCTGAAAAGTGGAAATGGCTAAATGGAGATAACTCCGAAGGTAACTCTGTTATTATAGAAAATTAGCGGAGAATGTGGTAAAATATTGGAAAGCATTATTATTCTAAAATTCTAAGGGGCACACCCCAATACTGTTTATCATTTCTATATAAACGATTCAGGAATCTCAATGCTTTATTTCATTTATTAACAGCAGAGAGGTTCCCGTTAGATAAGTGAACGAAAGGATACCTCCTGCGAACAACATTTTTTGAATAAGGAGGACACTTTATGGAAAAACACACTTATCAGAAAAATACGGCAGTTAACCGTGTTTACAAATCGCGGATATTTGAAATGGTATTTAGCGACAAGAAGGAACTGTTAAGCCTGTATAATGCAGCGAACGGAACGAATTATGACAATCCGGAGATGCTGGAAGTGAATACGTTGGAAAATGCAATTTACCTTTCGATGCATAATGATATCTCATTCGTGATTGACTCCAGACTTACGCTCTATGAGCATCAGTCCACCTATAGTCCCAATCTTCCGTTAAGATATCTGATGTATATTTCGGATCTGTATTCAAGCATGACGCGGGATGAGAATCTGTACGGCCCCCGTAAAGTGCTGCTGCCACCCCCGAAGTTTGTTATCTTCTACAATGGCATCGAGGAGCAGCCGGACGTGCAGGAATTAAGGCTTTCTGATTCGTTTCAGATACCGGATGATAATCTGTCGCTGGAGTTAAGGGCCGTTATGCTGAATATTAATCCGGGGCATAATCCACAGCTGCTGGATAACTGCAAGACGTTGAGGGATTACTCTGAATATACTGCCAGAGTCAGGCGGTATGCGGAGGAGGTTTCCCTGTCTGAGGCGGTAGAACAGGCGATTACGGAATGTATTAAAGAGGGGATTCTGTCAGAATTTTTGAGCAAGAACAGAACGGAGGCGAAAAAGGTGAGCATATATGAATATGATGAAGAAAAAGTCATGCGTATGATGCGTGAAGAAGCCCACGAGGATGGCTGGAAGGAAGGCCGTCAAAAGGGGATTGAAGAAGGACGAGCGCATACTTTAAAAGAATTAATTTGCAAAAAGCTTGCTAAGGGTAATACTCTGGAGGAGATTGCCGACATATTGGAGGAACCGTTGGAGCGTATACAGGCGCTTGCTGGAGAGCTTACCGAAGAGACTAAGTAAAAAGAAGAGAGGGGGGCTATGATTCCCGCCCCCTCTCTTCTTTTAAATTTAATAACTTCTGGTATTATTGGACAATATATATTTTCTATTACGACAAAATATTTTTTCCTCAACTTTTATACATGCTTCACTTCACTTTTTTATCTAATAAACAAAAAACTAGATCATCTGTTAAAGCAATACTATGACATACTTTTCTTACCGATGTCGTTTGTTCTGTTCCTTTCATATATGGGTTTATTTTGCTACCATTAATTTCTCTCTGTACTTGTTTACAAAAATGATGCAGTACTACTAGTCAATGTTGGTATTCGCTTTTAGATTTCTAGCTCCCAGCTTTGTGTAATTTGAAAAAGCCGATATAAGATATGTTGATAGCTACATGGCAACAAAATTAGTTTTTCGGCATCTACCCTTATCTGCATTATATCGCTATATTTCTGCTTATCAATAAAACCTATAAAATCAAATGAGAAAATCGTCTTATTCTTGGTCACCTTCCACTACTAAAGCCTAAATCCTTCTATGCATTGGTCGAACAAATTAGACTCTTTATGGGTCTTGGATATTTGAAATAGCTACAGCGATTCGCCCAATTATCTTTTTATGATCTCTGAATTTTGGAGCATTAACTATTTCCTCTTCGCGTGAAAGCATCTGCTCTAATTGTGCGCTCTCCTCTGTTGGTACAGCATAGATACACTTCTTCCCTAGTTTCGCACATGATAGTTGATTTCATTCATAAAGGCTACCTTAAAAACATTTCCGGTAATCATATTAGAAATACCCAAGTTCTTCATTCAAAACACATTTCAGTAAAACGGACATCATATCCTGCATTTCCTGTTTTGTGACGATTCATTTCTTGATCTTTTTGACCAGCATTGAATGTTCTATAATCCCCGTAGCTTATATCGCCTCAAACTAAATTCCTATACGTGGAAAACCATTCAAAAACACGCTATACACCGGACAGATTTTACTTGGCATAGACGACCCCATATTTATTAGTTGGCAGTAATGTAATGCCAGATTTAGGAGCATAGCTAAAATTTTAAATTCCATCTTTCTGACTTTGACACACCAAATTTGAAACTATAGTGTAGCTTATTTCTCAGTAGCACGTTGTTCAATCATATTTTTCATATTCTGTTTAAAGGTTCTTTTATAAATATTTATGTCTAAAGTATAATCAAAAGCACCAAAAATTCCTTGATAATATATTTTAGGATAAAAGAACATATAATCTTTATTTGTAGCAGATAATAATTTACATGATAGATCACCAGATAGTCCATTAAAGTAATACTCAAAAGGGTTATTATGTACAAAAAATTGCTCTTGAAAATAATTGCATAAGGCCCCTAACCATTCATATTTATTAACAAATTATATATAGATTTTTGATTATCTTTTTAAATCTTCTCATATGTCCGAATAGCCTTGTTTTATCAGCTATTCGGGCATTTTCACTTTTGAATGATGTTCACGTTTCTAGGCGTATCTTCTTATATTTTACCTCTCAAACGTGGTAAATATCGTGGTAAATACTTTTATGCTATCAGACGTTTGACCTCTGTTTTGGCACTGTCAATGGACGCATGAGCGTACCAGTTCATTGTGATATTGATACTGGAATGACCCATGATGTACTGTAAGTCTTTGGGGTTCATGTTCCTTTGTGCCAGCTTCGTACAGAATGTATGGCGTAGCGTATGAGGGGTGGTATGTGGCAGTGATGTTTCATGGCACTTGTTATATTTCTCTACAAGACGGCTGAATAACGTACTGTAATCAATCGCAACTTTGGGATAACCCTTTTGATTGAGAAAGAGGAAATCCGTATAACCGTCTATGACTATCGGCTGTGGCGTTGGTCGGTTCTTCATTACCCTTTGAAATGCCTGTATCGCTTCTTGACTTAACGGTACTTGTCGTATTCCGCTTTTCGTTTTTGGCGTTTCAATGTAATAGCCCACTTCCTTATTCTTCAATAGCTGGTGGTCGATAACCACAACCTCATTGATAAAATCAATGTCAGTAACCGTCAATCCACATAATTCAGAAATACGAAGCCCCGTCTTTAACAGTATCAAAACATCATCATAATACTTCTGATATATCTTGTCCGTTTTCACAAACAATAACAGGGCTTTTTCCTGTTCCTCTGTTAATGCGATTTTCGGCTCGGTGTCGTTCTCTATGACCTCATTCAGTTTGAAATCAAAAGGGTTCTTCCGTATGTAATCGTCCTGTATGGCTATATAGAATGACGCTTTCAAGGTACGCTTATGATTGTTGATAGTCTGATAGGCATAGCCCTGTTCTTTCATGCGTAACGCCCATTCCTTAGCGTCAGAGGGCTTGATGGTATCAATCGACCTAGAACCCAGCTTATCCTCTTTTAATATCCGCATAAGCTGTTTGCGCTGGTTCTGTGTGCCTTTCTTGACATTGGCTCTCTGTTCGTTCTGTTTAGTGTATAGCTGGCACAATGTCATTTTCTTGCCTGTGGTGTCGATACCGTCCTCTCTGTCACGGCGTATCTCCTGCTCCATTTCCCGAAGCGAGATACAGTCACGCTTTCCTTTTGGTACGTTGTCCGTTGCTACAAGTTTCCATGAGTAGGCATATTGGGTTTCTCCAAATGCGTCCACATATTTATATAAGTATCTACCGTCTTTTCTCTGGCTCTCTCCATTTTTCAAGACACGACCTTTGTTATCCCGTCTTTTTTCGTTCATGCTGGTTGCTCCTCTCCGTTGTGGAAAGAGCCTTGATATGACTTGTTCCCATAATAACACATATAAGGCTCATTTTCATTAAATAGCGTCCAATTTGTCAATGACCTGTTCAAATTGTCGGCGTTTAATCTGAATGCGGTTGCCATTTAAAATAAGCCAGTTTGCATTTTTATTTTCCTCTGCCAGTCGGCGCAGTTTATTTTCTCCAATGCGGAAATAACTGGACGCTTCTTCAATGCTAAGGGTGTACTTCTCCCATACGGGAATATCATGGCTACTCATAGAACACCCCCTTTGTCACTTTTTGTATCATATTGTACATACGGTATCAGTTCTTCTCTGTCTATCCGCTGTAAATGCCCTGCCAGTTTGCAGGCAAGGGCTGGACTGTATCGGGCTTTGGAAAGCATATCCCCGACACGCTCTAAGTCCCCTAATGCGTTGCACTGTTCTAAGAAGCAGAAGCCCTTGACCGCAGAGATGACCCCACCCTCGGTCAGCCATTGCTGTGTTTCCACAAGGGTATTTTGTGAGGGTGGGATATGCAGTTTCAAAGGCTCTACCTTACCTAAAAACCGTTCCCAAAACCGACAGGTTTTCCATCGGCTTTTATTGCTTTCGTTCTTACCGGGAACAACAAAGCGTAAGTTGCCAGCCAGCACATTAAATGACAGTTGCCCTAGTTCAAGAGGATTGTCTTTGAACAGTAGAGCAAAGGCATGAGCCTTTTCATCACGCAGTTGCATTTCTGTCCGTTTCCAGCTCCCTATTTCCTCAATCGGCTTGTTATATTTGGTGCTTACTTCCATGTCCTTATCATAAAAGCGATAGGAAATACTCGATTTTCCAGCACCGATATAAGTTGTCCTTGCCAAATCCTCTCTGGGGTGCTTGCTGTCATTGAAACGACAGTATTCACTGGTGGAAACATACTCGTCCTTTTCGCATTTCTTCCGTATCTGTTTTGGTGTGAAGAATGGCACTTCGTTTCTATCATCAATGGCAATATCCAATCTGGTAAAGTGGAAGTCTGTACCAAACCAGCGGACACAGCGTTCAAACATATCTCCAAAAGTATGTTCGCTACTGTCAAGAATGCGGAACATATCATCACACCCTCTGCCTGTCATAACGAGATAACAGCCAATCCCTTGTGGGTTATCCTCTGTTTTTTGTGCATTGCCCGATACATAAATATCCCCAATCTGCCAGCGTGTCAGATAAGTCTTAAATTTGACCTTTGCTGGGAAAGTGATAAAAATATCGGGTGGCAGTTCCAGAACACGCCGTATCACGTCCTCCGCCTTTGCATTGTCAAATACAATGCTGATGTAATCAATCTTAACGGTTAAATCTTCATGTGTTGCTATAATTCATTTCTCCTTTCTGTCCGCATTTTTTGTGCGGGATAAAATCAGTGTTTTTCCCTTTATCTATGCGGTTTTTCTGTACTTTGACTTGTATACGCAGGGCGGTGTTACATAGTCGCCCTGCCGACGGAACGCCAAAGGCGTTCCTTTCCAAACAGCACCTGTCTGTCCGGAACACGTCTTGGGGACGTGCCCCGCCCAGCCAGTCACTTTTGGAAACCACCATTTTCAGCTAAAAGACTATGCGTTAACGCTTTTAGAGTGAAAATATATTTTTCAATCGCTTACTCAAGCATGTAATTAGCCTTATTGTGCTTAATTACTATCTACAATCACATAATAACGCCATTACATTTATTTGTCAACAACTTTTTCTTGACTTTATGAAACAAATTAAGTATGATAGGCTTATAAAGTGAATGAAAGGAGAAATTACATTATGAATTATCAGCTTTTAGGAGAAAACATACAGAGAGCAAGAAAGCTACGTGGAATGAATCAGCAGGAACTGGCGGACACCATCGGTATCAATATGCAGAGCCTTTCCAAGATTGAAAGAGGGGTCAACTATCCCACCTTTGACACACTGGAGAAGATAACTGCCACGCTGGGGGTAACACCCAATGAATTGCTGTCTGGGGATTGGAAGAACAAGGCGCACATGGAACAGGACATCTTGAAGTTTTTAGAACATGAGGAAATGTTGAATGTGGAGCTGGCACATGGGGAGTATGATAATTACTTAGACAGCGAGGAAGAATGGAAAGCGTATGAATTGCAGAAGCTACGTGAATATATCGTGGACTACATCAGTTCGGACGAAAGAATAGCTTCTGATTTGTACCCATTGAAAAAGCTGGTACAGCACCAAAAATTCCAGAAGTTAATCGACAGGTATGATGATTTCTACAGTCTTGACCTGTTTGGAGAAACGATTGAGGGGCATAGGAATGTCAATCCATATGATACCCTTGTGGAAGAAAAAGTCATGCTGAATAAACACGTAGACGAAGATAGAGAGATTTTGTCAAAAATGCCAACTGTAAAAGGATTTGAAGATTTAGAGGGGATTGAGTAAAAGACCTTATCCTCTTTGGAGAAGATACCAGAAAGTAAAAAGCCTAGTCAAGAATGCTTCGCACTACTAACGTAGCAGGTTCTTGACAAGGCTTTTTATTTCTTGTGCATGGGTAATCAAGAGGAATAAAGGTGCAAAGTGCTGACGCTATCTTTGACAACAAAAAGGCGACACAAGTTTCACCGTTTGAGTTGACGCTTCATAAGTACGGAAATTGGAAGATTGTAAGATAATTTGTAAACCATAGTCTGTAATAGATTTTACAGACTATGGCTTTTTTACTCCTTCATAAATTTATATATATCAAAATGTCATAAATATGTTATAATCAGAAATGGAATATCACGGTAAAGGCGGTGTATGAGTGGCAAATAAAAATAAATATTCGTTTGATAGCAAAATCCATGTTTATCGAGCTACAAAAAGAATGAGCCAACAAGAACTTGCTGACCTTGTAGGCGTATCACGACAGACTATCATACAGCTAGAAAGAAACCGATACAATCCGTCTATGATGTTGGCATATAGTATTGCGAAAGTATTTGATGTAACAATAGAAGATTTGTTTGATTTTACGGAGGAACAATAATGTTAGAAAAATTTACCATGTTAATGGAAAATAAAATATTTTTGCAAACATCAGCCATATTTGGCTTTCTGCTTTTAGGTCTATTTGTGTACTTTTATTTTTCAAAAGAAGGACGAGATGAGCGTGGCAGAGGATTGATTGCTACAGCTTCGTTTAGCGCTTTTGTTATTCTTTTTATTGTTCTAAATATTTATGCGTATTTTTTGCCTTGGTTTAATGAAAATATAATTCGTTTAGCAAACGGAATACAGTGGGCATATAATTTTGTCCTCTTAACAGCAGTTGTCATGTATTTGATTTTAAAAAAAATTAGATAAGGACTTTGATGTAAACATTGAGGATATATTTGATTTTAAGGAGGAGTACAATGGACTTTATTGAAATACTTTTTATGAGTAAATGGTTTACTCGAATAAATCTTTTAATAGGAACTATTTTAACCATAGCTTTATTGATGTACGCTTTTTCTAAAGAAGGAAAAGATGAAAGAGGACGTGGGATTATTGGAACATCATGTCTTTGGGGGATTGTTGCTTTATTTGTTATTTTGAATATTATTGGGGCTTTATTAAATATATTAGTTAAAAATGTTATGTTAATAGGTAATGCAATACAGTCAACCTTTACATTGATTATTTTGATAATTGATATTTTAATTTTAATATTGAGAAAAATTCGATAAAGACGTATATATACAGGTATTTCATATAAAGATATCTGTATTTTTTTCTTTCTGAATGTAATAAATACTTTACAACAAGAGTGAAATAGTTTATTATATTGGTATGCAGAAAACTGCAATTAGAGGAGGTCATTCGTATGGCAACAGAAAAAACAATACATCAATATCTTAAAGAAGCGGGTTTTGAACCTGTCGAAAACAAAGCAATCATTGTGAAATATGCACCAAGCGATACGTTAAGTGAAAAATTAGCAAGTTTCTTTAGTACAGAGTATTATGTTTTGCAGATGTGTAAAAGTGAGTTAGTTTTAATTCCAGTAAGGGCAATGTCAACCACATTGAAAAAAGACATAGCCTTGCAGCTATCCTATTCTTCTATTCATTCTGTAGAGGTAAAAGCGGAAAAAACGAATTATGCGATTGCAATTATGACTGATACGGATACAATACATCTATTATCGCAGAAAAAAGAGCTGAGCGAGTTTCGTTCTTCTGGAACATTGGCTACGGGACAGAGCTTTTTGAATATAGGGGCAATGGGAACTATGCTCACTAAACCTTTAAATTGGCATAGAGAAAATATAGATGATACTTTGCAAATGTTACAAAGTCTATAAACTATATTATTAAAATTCAAAAAGTGGTAGATTGACTGTCGTGTAACATCGTAAAAAATAATTTGTAGTAGAGGAGGGATATGTAATGGATAACTTATGGCTATATATTTTAATCATTGTACTTATTTTAGGTGGTGGATGTTCATTGGCTGGTACTTGGTGGAGTAAAAAAAGAAACAAGAAAAAGGAAGAAGAAAAATAATTTGATATTGTCTATAAAATCAGGAATTAAGGTAGGTGCGTTTATGGGAAAATATTAGTCGTTTCATTTATGGATGAGGAGGAACAATTATTCCAACAGACAGTCGAATGGTTACCTTCCAAACTTTCCACTACGCCTGTCTTTATGAAACAACAAGTAGCTGAGTTTCAGATAGACCCCTTTACCCGTATCTTTATCAATGACAAAGGAGAAAAAGTATATCTCACTACAAAAGAGTTTGACTTACTCTATTTTCTCTTTTGTCACAGAGGGCAGATTTTTACTAAAGAACACCTATACGAAAGTGTATGGGGTTATGACAATGAAATAGACGGAAGTAATCTAACCTCATTTATACGGAAGTTAAGAAAGAAGATTGAGCCATTTCCAGCCAATCCAAAATATATACTTACCGTCTGGGGTGTCGGCTATAAATCCAACGAAAATATCCCTAATTAAAAGAGAAGTTCAACCCCTTTTTATTGGAAAAAGGATTGGACTTCTTTTTATTTTGGAAATATTTCATCATATCAAGGCTCATTCATTTGTGGTAAATTCGTGGTAAAATGATTGTTTTTTAGTTGCTGAATTACTGATAAATACAGTGTTTATGCAGATAATCTAAATTTATCTATATAATTTATGATTAAATTTTTCATTTTTATACGTCTTTATCTTTTTGTTTAAAAATTCACTTAATACTCCAATATCTTGATTTTAAAAAAATGGATTAATAAACCACATATTATCTTCACTCTGGATAAACATATTGTTTACATCATATAATGATTTGGCAGACTTCAAGACTTCTTCCAATGCTAGTTGGCTTATTACTATTCGAGGATAAACAGAAAAATTACTTTCTATTTCAACCGCTTGAACCAGCCCCTCACTTACAATATAAGTTTTATTTGAATCAAACTCTGAATAATGCTTTCCAAATCCAATTCCACCACGAAAAACAAAACCATAACTCATGAACAATGATGAAATGTTAGATAATCGAAATAAAAAAGCTTTCCAATTAGAAGATATTAATATAATAGAATCTGAAAATACTACACTTTCAACTTTTTCCTCTATACTATCCCCTGTGGAAACTTCTAACGTCTCTCTAACACTTTCCAATAATTTATCATGAGATTTATCGAATGACTCATAAGCGCTAAAATATTGCTTATAATAGTTTAATGCATCGTCGAAATTACTCATTTTATTTTTGAAACCAAGTATATCAACAAAAGCACAGAATTTATAATTTATTTCCACTACTACACCTCCTAATCTCTCAACATTAAATTAAGCACATTATAGCATATAAACCTCAAAGAAAACACCTGATATCCTCCCCAATATTCTCTATTTACACTATTGTGTTATAAATAGATAAGTGCCCCACCCCATTGGGTATTGCTCCTGTTTGAGCAATCTCTTCTATATTATTTTTACCCCCTCCTAAACAATCTTTTCTTCTGTTTACACTAGATATGATATATAGTAAAATATTTATGATCGTATTCTTTTTTCTGTTAGGTATATGGTATTATAACATGAAAGTAATTTAAAATTAAAATTTTATAAATACCATTAATCTAAAGGAATCTGACATGAAAACACTTCTCCCTAAACATCGGCTTACATTTTCTATTCTAACCATATAGAATATTGCAACACTTACTTTTATCACTGGAAGCGGCATTGCCGTTTTGAGTATCTTGCTTCCTTTGTTACTTATACATTACTTTCTTCGGGCACCATTAGCCACTTTATGGCCCTCAATTTAAGAAAATTCATATACAATTTATAAGCGCTGTTTTTCTTACTTTTGTTATTTATTTCTTATTTTTAACAATTCTGTATCTTTAAAACAGTTTATTTTTCACTCTTATTCGCACATTTTTTGCACAGCATGCTTACAGAGCTGAATGTAACCCTATGGGAAAAAATATATAGCACATAGCACTTAAAATCTTCTGGGCGGAAAAACAGCTCACTATTGTCCGAAATGAGTTAATGCAGTATAATGTGATTATTCAATTTAGCTTTGACTAAGAAATAAGTCCAAGTACTCAAGAATGAAGGAGGATTTGTGTGATGAAAAGAGTACGAATTGCGAGTATCGTCATTCTAGTGATTACCTTAATAATTGCGGGGACAAACATGTTCTTTGTAGCACTTCCAGATTGGAGCGTTAGGGTAACCCACATTGTAATGCTCATTGCGCTAATTGCCGTTATTTTTTGTACCGTCAGAATAAGAAATCATGGCGACTGATTACGCTTAACTCTTTTTTATGAAGTATTGGCTGGCCAAGAGGATCATGCCTAATATAAATATTATTACAGCCACAATAATCAAAGAATAATTTAATCCCTTATTATCAATTAAATAACCTATATATGGTAGTAAAACTACTTGAGGTATTTTGGCAAACAAGCTTCTCAGAGAAAAAATAGTTGCTCGGTCTATTTCAATTTCTTTATTTATATATTCTTTAGCAATTGACGGATAAATACCAATTACGATTCTAGGCACTATAATTATTATAATAAACATTTTAGCCGGAATCAGCATTAACAAGGGGGTAAGGAACAGCATAAACAAAAATAGCATAAACATCTTATATCCATTAAACCGTTTAAAGTGATGTGCCACTTTACTACTTATTGAAGATGTCATATATAACAAAAAATATATTATTCCAAAGTATTTAATTGGTATTTTGCGATTTAAGAAAAATAATTGATAGGTTTGCAAAATTGCAACAAGAGCAAAGCCGATTACTGAGGAATATATTATAAGCCACCGAAGCCTTTTTGCTTTAAATATAAGACTAATACCGCCTCTGGCGTTGTTTAAAAATTCTTCAAATAATTCCTTCTAAGATTTATTTTCCAGATGATACTCTTTTATATTTTCCAGCTTTAAAGCCATAACCAATGCTAAGCCACACACCGTGATACTTAATATAAAAGGGTAGTGTTTGTTCATGGTATAAAGATAACCTATGCTTATCGAAATTATCCCCGTTATTAAAAAATTAATAGAATCTAACGCTCCAGATATCTTGGTATAATCATCTTTATTATCCAGAGTCAAATACAAATATGTCTCATCCGCCCCTGAAGAAAGCACCTTACACAATGCAATAAACACTTCACATAACACGAAACTTATGAATGTCGGGAATATCATAATAATTATATTAGAAAATATGTAACATAAAACGGCAAAAACCATACTGATCTTATACCCAAATAAATCTGAAATTATCCCCGTCGGCACTTCAAGAAATATTATCAATATCGTTTCTATACTTGTTAAAATAAAAATTTGATTTACCGACAGCCCTTCTGAATAAGCATACATAACAAATATAGGATCAATCAGCATTGTTAAGAACAATATTTTATACCATTTAAAATAAACTAAATTTCTATTCATAGATTCCATATTGAATAGGCGCATTACTGCTTTCCTCCCCAGTAATCTTTCCTAATTTACCGTCCCCTACTCAACGTTAAATCTCTCTGTCACGAGCTGACCGCCATCCGTATTTCCATCGGAACGCTCATACGCCTCTATAACAGAGCCGTCTGGTTTGGTAATCACAAGATAGAATACTTGCTCCTCTTCAATGAGCATAGGATATACCGTATAGGGTGATTTTACCCCATTCTTTTTGTTATCTTTAAAATCTTCATAGGCATCTTTCAAACGCCAAAATTCGCACCACGTTCCATCTTCAGAAATCTGATATTTTCCAAAGTATGACGCTTCATAGCTCTTCCCGTTCACTTCCAGAGTATCAACCTTCAATGGCTCGATATCTTTGGATATCCAAGTCAAATCTTCCGAGTGGACGATATCTCCATAATGCTGCTTTAACTGATTTCCCATACAGGGAACCGTACCCGTCATATATTCCATATCGTCAAGCCCTGTGTGCGCCTTGCCGAAGATACCCATAATGTTCTCCCCATCCAGTGAATCGAATTCCCGGATAAAGTTTTCTGTCATAGTATTTTCACGGTATACATCGGACCTCTTCGAACGATACTCCTTTCCCTGCCCGGCCCCTTCTTTTGCCAACTTATATTGTTTTGTATCTTTCAATCCGTTCTGCTCCAGATATTCCAGATACCGCTTTTCTGTAGTGTCATACTGATGTCCGACATCTATCCCGTGAAAAACCGTATCGGGACACTCCTCCTTTATCCGTTTATAGAAGTCTATTGCAAGAGGGTTTTGCGCCAATGTTCCTGTCCAGTCCTCGTATAACGCATCTAAAATATCATCATTATCCGACTCCATCCATATATTTAAAAATTCGCCGCCGGCATACGATAATTCGATAAACAAATGACGCATACCGTCATTGTGGTAATAGTCCTTCCATATTTCCAATTCCTTTTGTAATATTTTTTCTTCTGCGTGTTGTTCTCCGTATAAATAAATTTGTCCGGGTGACTGTGTTTCCGGTTTTGCCGTACAGGCCGTGATCCCAAACAGCATAGTTATCGCGATGACAAGTGCACCCCATTTTTTCTTTTTCATAAATCTATGTCCCCCCTGTATTCACAAAATAGCAATCGCCATTAAGTGAATTATAGCACATATAAAATGTTAATGTCGGAATCTTTTCACCTTCTTATGGTCTTCATAACTTTTGTTAGCTTTGGTACGATACATATAATATTACCTCACACTGCCTCAGTCAAAAACAACTCCGGCCTTTCACAAGCCGGAGTTGTTTTAATACAGAGTCCAATCCCCTACTCGACGATAAATCCCTCTGTTATGGGCTGACCGTCATCCGTATTTCCATCAGAACGCTCATAATCCTTTATAACAGAGCCGTCTGGCTGGGTAATCACAAGATAGAATACTTGTCCCTCTTCAATGAGCATTGGATATGCCCTATAGATTGATATTACCCCATTCTTTTTGTTATCTTTAAAATCTTCATAGGCATCTTCCAAACGCCAAAATTCGCACCACGTTTCATCTTCAGAGATCTGATGTTTTCCAAAGTATAACGCTTCATAGCTCTTCCCGTTTACTTCCATAGTATCTACTCTCAGTGGTTCGATATCTTTTATTATCCAAATCAAATCTTCTGAGTGAACGATATCACCATAATGCTGCTTTAGCTGGTTTCCCATACAGGGAACCCTACCCGTCTCGGACTCCATAGCATCAAGCCCTGTATGCGCTCCGCCAAAGATACCCATAATGCTCTCCTCCTCCAGCGAATCGAATTCCCGGATAAAGTTTTTTACCATTACATTTTCACGATATACCTCAGACCTCTTTGAGCGGTACTCTTTTCCTTGTTCAGCCCCTTCTTTTGCCAACGTATACTCTTCTGTATCTTCCAATCCGTTCTGCTCCAGATATTCCAGATACCGCTTTTCCGTAGTTTCATACTGATGCCCGACATCTATCCCATGGAAAATCGTATCGGGACATTCCTTCTTTATCTGTTTATAGAAATCCAGTACAAGGGGATTATGTCCCAATGTTCCTTCCCAATCCCCGTATAAAGCATTTAAAAAATCATCATTATCCGACTCCATCCACAAATTTAGATGTTGGCCGCCGGCATAGGAATACTCAACGAACAAGTGACGCATACCGTCATTGTGGTAATGCTCCTTCCATATCTCCAATTCCCTCTGTAATATTTTTTCTTCTGCGTGCTGTTCCCCGTATAAATATATTTGTCCGGGTGACTGTGTTTCCGTCTTTTCGGAGCAGGCTGTGCTCCCACACAGTAAAGTGATCGCAACGACAAGTGCGCCCCATTTTTTCATAACCACCTCTTATTTCAAACTATTGATTATCATTATATGGAATTAAACCATGAAATTGAAAGCTCATCATCCTTTATGTTTAACACCAGATTTTCCTTTGTTTTTTCGTTATACCAGTTATATGAATTTTTATCTCCTTTACCTTCCTTTCCATATCTTTCTCGTAATTTTTCCAGCACCTGACTCTCTAGTTCCTTTTTGGGATTTTTCACACCCCATTTAATATAACTTATTACATTTGCTGACAATGAAATTGCATTATAGCTTACTTCCCCTTCAGCACCGCAGATTTTAGCAGTATCTTTATAAAATGCAAAGCCCTCCAAATCAATGGAACTTTCGGCTGTAGCAGGAAGCTTATCCACATTTTGATTGAGATAATTGACAAAAGCGAACTCATCCTCTATTGGGTTGCCCTTCGCGTCATATAAGGGTACTTGTTTTTTAGCCGGTATCAATGCCCCCAGTATATTAAATGCTGAAGAATAATTATCAATCTTTTGTTGTTCGGAATCCTTGTAAGATGTAATATTTCCGGATGGGGCCAGCGCTAATTCTGCCAGCGCATTGAACGTAGTATGTACTTGCAGCGCCGCATCATAACATTTTTGAAGTTCCTCCGGACATTTCTGTAATTCTTGAATATAAGTGTTGAGCTTGCTCTGGATATCTTTTACATGCGTCAACTTCTTCTGGATGTCCTCATCATTATAAACATTTTGAATTGCCCCGTTAAAATCACTTGTTCCGGTTATGTACTTATTCGTCTCTTTATTATACTTCTTATAAATAGAATCTACCCACACATTAATTGTCAATACACAGACAGATTCGGCATCGGTGGCGCCGCTATAGCTAGACGAATATAATGCGTTTAAGTTATCCACAGCACTATTATACTCTCGTATTTTACGAACCTCGGCCTCCTGCTGCTCACGGATTTTTGCATTTCTCTGTGATACTATAATGCCTATAATAATGCATAACAAGGCTGCCGCCCCCAAAACCGCGCCGATAATGACTCCTTTTTTTGATTTACCTGCCGGCTTAGCTGTATCCGCCTTGGCACTTCTATATCCTTCCTCCGGAGCTGCTCCATTCATAATAGGCTGTTCATACCCCGTTTCTACCTCTTCGCTAATCAAACATTCCTCTTTTGCTTGTATCGGGCACCCACATTCCGGGCAACTGTCAGCTTTGTCGCTAATCTCTTTTCCACACTCTGGACACTTTATTAATGCCATAATTTTTCCTCCCTCATATTTAAAAATATACTAATTCATAATTCTCTCTTACTACTCATACGGTTCATAGACAAAAGTATCTGCTCCCACTTCTTTTTTCAGGCTGGTTCCTTCTCTTGTAAAAACAGCTTTAATCTCATAATTATTTTTTTCAACCAAGGTTTCACCCTCTAAGATATGGTATCTTCTACCACTTTCTGTAGCACTTAATCTCACCTTAAGCTTCTCTGGTTTCTTTCCTTTGACAGCGTAATCGTCTGCATAATAAAATCGAAGTTCCCCATCACGGTAAGTAGCTTCAATAATAAGAAAATCATCTGCTATATCTGACTTTTTATCGGAAGACTCCGTTTGTATCCACTTACCTAAGAACCCGCTGTCCAGCGCCCTCTTAATTTCACTTTTCATGTGCTCGCTGTCTTCTACCTCAGCATCCATATCCATAAGTTTTTCATACGCTTCTGATATTTTCAAGTTGGCCGCCAAGTCAGAAGCCTCCTGATAAAGCATCTTATTTCTGGCTTCGCTCATCTCCTCTTCCAAGTTCTGATATCTGAACTTTCCTTTAATGTTGCACCATTTTTCATATGCTTCTTTATACTGCTGATTTAAAAAATAGTATTTACCAAAATAGTATATGCCTTCTTCATAACCGGAATCCTCGAGTATTTGCAATGCCTCCAATGTGGTATCTGTCGTCTGTCCTTTGTCAATATCCTGTTTAACACCTTGATAGAGTGAATCTATATACAATTCCACACTGTCTTTATAGTCTTGTATTCTTCCGTAAAGTCTGGCTGCATCAAAATATTCGCCTTCCTGATACTTATTAAACGCCATCAAGTAATTGGTCTTTCTTTGTATGAATTCTTCCGCTTTCTGATACTGTTCATCACTATCTTTGTAGCCTGACGATTTGGCAAAATAATCTTTGGCTTCAGCATATTCTTCCTGCTCCATGCAAGTAATGCCCTGCTCATAATTTCGTGAGGGTATAATCTCCTTGTTGATATACATGTAAACCGCCACAACTACACAAAGGACTCCAATAATCACTCCAACACGCAGCGCTATCTTTCTTCCCTTTTTAATACGCTCTTTTCTTTCTGCTGCCTTTTCAACCTTAATCCGTTGCTGCTCTTCTTGCGCTTTCTGTTCTTTTTCCCTGCGGATTTCAAGATTTTTCTCTAGCTTTTCCTTTAAGGTAATTTCAGTCCACCACTCATACTCCTTTTGGCAGCATGGACATACTGTATCCTCCTTTAAATAATAAGTTCCACACGGACAAAATCGGATATTTTCTAATTCACATGGAAAGTAAACATCCTGACATACCACCCTTTCTTCACTCAGCTCAGTGAGCAATTCCTCGTAGAGTTCTTCGTTAAGACAGCGTTGTAGCGGCTGTTTTGGGGGTAATGGATTATAATTTTTATTTTCTTCATTACACCAAACTGTTTCATCTACAAACACAATTTTTGTACAGGTCAGCAGTACGTTTCTGGTTCGATTATTAGGAAGGCTTATTGGAATATCCCCTCCAAATATTGCCAATGACTGAACGCTTAAATCCAGATAAATAAATTGAGCAGCATTTTCCAACGGCTCATTTCCCGGCCCGCTGCAAAAAATTTTAACATAAACTGCCTTGATAATCTTATGGCCTAGATTCTGAAACTTAAATTGGGCCAGAACCTCATTCTTTTCTCTGTCGTAGGTCAGACCAGAATTTATCAATAATAAAGGGCAATCTTTTAAGTACTCTTCTCTATATGTTCTTTTTAGGATTTCATATCGCTCCATTTATCTCCCCCCTTCTCAAGATGTATACGCTTACAACTCGGGAATCTTTTCTTCATCTGGCCTTATAGACAAGAACAAAGCCGCCGTACCTGTAATAGCGCTAATAATAAAGCATCCCGTCCCCATTACGGCATACGCTGTAAAATACGTACCATTGATGATATAGTTATACGCGTCTCCTCCTACATAGGCATTGATACTTGTTTTACTATAAGAAAACTCTGAATCCGGATTTTTATAACTGTTCTTTTTATAAAATCCTACCGACAACATAATAATACCTAGCACGATAAATAGGATTGCCAGCACCTTTAAATACTTTATTGCCTTCTCCTTACTCATAAATCCCCCTCCTCTTCTTCGTCTATTTGTACAAATAAATTATATCATATTCGACATTCTTCGTCACTATTAAATAATTTGTTCTGCCAACTGCAGGTGGGTTTTATGACTCTTTTCATCGGAATCAGCATTAACGTGGCATGAGAATTAAAAAAGACAATCGAAACCGATTGTCTTTCTATTTTACATATAGCTTTCTATTTCTCAGATAAGCCAAAGTTCTCAGGCACAACAGGATTTTCCTTCTGCTTTATCGGAACAATAGCATTTTGTGGTTCAACAGGATCGCCTACCGTATAGTCGTCCCCCATCTCCTCGTCCGGGCAGACCGTTGTCCATGCCATCTCCATTACATCGTCAACGGTAAGGCCGCTCTTTGTAATAATTCCAAGGCGCAGATAGTCTTCAGCAATCTCACGAAGCGCATTTTCAGTAAATGCATCCGAAAGTCCAAAGTGCAATGAATCCCAGAACTCCATCTGGTTTTGTTTTTCACCGGTCATCTTATTTGTATCGAACATAGTCTGGACTGCCTCTTCAGAATTGAGACGGTTATACTCTCCGGCACGTTTGATTGCTTTCACTACATACTTTGCATGTACAGGGTTCTTTTCAATAAAGTCGTTGTTCATAGCGGTCACACAGCAGGCCTCGTCCTGAAATTCTTTGCTGTATGAAATGGAGCAGATCATACGCATATCTTCACGGTAGTTAGCCAGTACAAAATAATCCGAGAAAATAGAAGCGTCTACTTCGCCGCTCTCCATAGCCGCTACAGTCGCCGCGCTATCGTTAATATCTAAGAACTCTACGTCCTTGGTAGGATCGACTCCATATTCATCCAATAAGCGGTAACAGATATTCTGGTCGGAATTCCCGATACCGTCATGAATAGCTATTTTCTTGCCAACCAGATCTTCTGCAGTCTGGATATCGCTGTCAGCAGGCACAAAAATTGATTTACAGCCGATATGGGAACCTGCCACAAATGTCATATTAACATTGTTCGTAATAGGAACCAGCATGGTGGCAATATGATCCGTTCCCCACATGCACTGCCCTGTACCTACTGTCTCCACGACAGAGCTGCCCTCCACATAGGAAGCGTTAATTCCATATTCTTCATAATAACCGAGAACCTCAGCCATATATTTTGCGGATACACAAGCGCCGCCGTTGAAAAGATAATTAAGCTCCGTACCAAATGCAGGTTCTTTCTGCATTGCCTCCCAGTCTTCCTCTGATACGGCTTCTGGGCGTTCCAAAGTTTTTCCCGCTTCTTTTTTGGAAGAATCCTCTTTTTTAGACTCTTCCTTCTGTCCGCAGGCAGCGAGTGACAGTGTCATGACTACAGCTAGCGCCGCTGCCATAAATCGTTTTAATTTCATAATACATACCTCTCTTTTCATAATGCTATTTATCCATAAAATCATGGGAACTGCAGCAATTCCTCAGATTCATGGGAACATGATACATAGTAGATGCCCCTATCTCCTGCCTCCAAAGTGGAGTCTGTTGAGAATTTCATTGCGGTACTCTACAAAAACGGCAGAAGAGCGGTCTCTGGGATACTCTTCTTCTATTTTAATATCAGCTACCACCCGCCCGGGATTCGCGTCCATGACAATGACACGGGTTCCCATATAGATGGCTTCATCCACATCATGCGTGACCATCATAGCAAGCTGCTGATTCTCATGCCAGATTTTGAGGATTTCATCCTGCATATTCATACGAGTAAAGGCATCCAGCGCTCCTAATGGCTCGTCCAGAAGGAGAATGTCGGGTTCACTGATTAGGGAACGCACAAGCGCCACCCTCTGTGCCATCCCTCCTGATAACTGTCCCGGATAATCCCGCCGGAATGACTCCAACCCGATTACCCTCAGCATCTGCTCTACTTTCTCTTCATTGCCCTTCAGTTTCCCCTGCATCTTTAGGCTAAACGCAATATTCTTCTCCACCGTCAGCCATGGGAACAATGTAGGCTTCTGGAACACCATGCTGCGCTCCGGCGACGGTTCCCGAACCTCATTCCCATTTACGGCCACCCTGCCGGTAGTCGGGTGAATCAGCCCTGCCACNTCCAACCCGATTACCCTCAGCATCTGCTCTACTTTCTCTTCATTGCCCTTCAGTTTCCCCTGCATCTTTAGGCTAAACGCAATATTCTTCTCCACCGTCAGCCATGGGAACAATGTAGGCTTCTGGAACACCATGCTGCGCTCCGGCGACGGTTCCCGAACCTCATTCCCATTTACGGCCACCCTGCCGGTAGTCGGGTGAATCAGCCCTGCCACCAGCCGGAGAATTGTGGATTTGCCGCAACCGGAAGGTCCTACCAGACTGATGAACTCGCCTCCATTGAGTGTCAGGTCAATCTCATTTAAGGCATGGGTCACTTCATCGTTCTCCACCTTTGCAAAACTTTTTGATACCCGTTCCAATTTTAACGTAACATTTTTCTCCGCCATCTATTTTACAACTCCATTCTGCCATCTCAACACCCGGCGCTTAATCAGGTCAAGCCCCTTTGTAACAACAGTAAAAATAAAGCAAATCACAAACAATGCAGCAAACATTTTATCATAACTTGCCCAGGATTTAGCCCATGTCATATACCAGCCAAGCCCAGCCTTAACTCCCATCATCTCTGCAATCATAATTGCGACGCAGGCAGAGCTCATAGCCTGTGTGCACCCCTGCAGAATAGAAGGCATAGCATGCGGAATGGCAACTCTGAATATCAGCTGTCTGTCACCTGCTCCCAGTGTCCTTGCCGCTTCGAAAAAGTCTTTATCCACATTAGAAATACCTGTCATAGATGCGACAGTAACCGCGAACCATGATCCCAGTGCAATAATAAATACCGCGCCTTTAAATAGAGAAGTAGCTACGACCATCACTATCGGTATCCAAGTAGATGTAGGAATGGGACCCAGAAATTTGATAACCGGATTTACCCAATATCTCGCTCTTTCTGAATATCCACAAGTGATGCCGGTGACAAGCCCAAGGCCCACACCTATAAAATATCCTAAGAACAACAGCCGCAATGTATGCAGTGTACTTTCTATTAGATAAGCACGGTCAATCCATGCGATATTTAAAATGTAATTCATGCACGGAACAAACGGTTGCGTCAAAATACCTGTCTTTAACGTCAGATAATCGTATCCTGCAAGTAATAAAAACAATACCGCGTACAATGGTGCCTTATATAAAAGTTTGTCTATGACTTTCTTATCTCGCCTTATTCTTTTCACTATGGCGAACAAAAAGTAAACGCAGTACGCACAGATAAATGCAATGATTACTCCCAGATATGTACCCGGATTATCGTTAGGACTTCCGTCCGGTATAATAAGATACTCCAAAATAGCGATAACACCACAAATTATTGGAAGAAACATTATCACCCAGTCTAATATAATCCGTCCCCGAGTTTTTTTCTTTTCCTCCAATTCACGCAGCTGCTGTCTGGTCAGCTTGCCGGTATGGCCTGTCTCTCTTTCTTCTGAGCATTTTTCATTCTTTTGTACCATAAGGCATCCTCTCCTCGTATCTCATAATTAACTGCTGTCTTAGTTTAACAAACACGATTGTTTAAGTAAAATTCAAAATTATAATGATTCTTCAAAGTCATTTGTTTTTTCTATATACTATATACAAAATTAAAAAAACCTCTGCTTCTCCATTTAAAAAGAAAAGCAGAGGTTTTTATATACCTGTACACTATTCAGTTACTAAAGAAATCTCTTCCGCCAACTGCGGGTAGGCTTTCAGTTCACTCTCAATATAGCTTTCTAAAAAGGCCTTCATGCTATTCCGGCTGTAACGGTTTCCATGGATAATCTGTCCAAGACGCCGGACCGTATTTTCCACCGTATCATCTACAAGGATATAGTCATACTGTGCGGCACCAAGTATCTCCTCCTGTGCATAGTCAAGGCGTTCTTTGATTACCTCGTCGCTCTCGGTATGCCTCTCATAGAGCCGTCGCTCCAGTTCCTCCCAAGACGGCGGCATCAAGAAGATAAGTGTTGCGTCCGGACAAAGTACCCGTATCTTCATCGCCCCGATAATATCCGCCACTAATATTACATTCTTCCCCGCATTCCTCGCATCCTCTATTGTTTTTCTCGGGGTTCCATACCCGTTTCTATTATAGTAAGAATGCTCTAACAACTGGTTCGACCGCGCCGCCCGCTCAAATTCCAGATGTGAGACGAAGAAATAGTCTTTGCCGTCAACTTCACCCTCATGAGGCTCGCGTGTCGTCATAGATACGCATTTTACTGCATTGGGATGCTCAGCCAGATACTGTTTAATCGCAGTACGCTTACCAACTCCACTCGGTCCGGATATAATTATCAACTGCCCTTTTTCCGCTATTTTATCAAAATATTCTTTTCGTTCACTCATACGCAACTTCACCTTTCTTTTTTCGCTCTTATTTTTCCTATATTTACATTATAATTGTTTATTGTCTGAAACGTCAACCAAAGATAATTTGTTAACAAACATCTTCCAAAATTAACTATACGCTTTGTGTAAAGTTTGCTTGACACGCGCTTCCCAACGTACTATACTGAAAATGTAAAGTTTACTGTACAGCAACAGGGTGACCAAATTGTTAAATTCGCTGGGTAATATATACATTGACAAAAACAAATAAATATAGTACATTTGTATCAAGCGTATAGTACAATAATACAATATTCAAATATATTATCAAAAGGAGAGAGTCATGATTGAGATTAAGAACTTATCTAAAATTTTCAAACTTAACAAAAAGCAGATGGCAGAGCTAAAGACCAAAGATCCTGTGAAGACAGCCGTGGACGATTTAAGCCTGACTGCAAAGAAAGGAGAAATCTACGGTCTGCTTGGCCCCAACGGCGCAGGGAAAACTACGACGCTGCGTTGTATTGCCACCATTATCAAGCCTACAAAGGGTGAGATATATGTCAACGGGCATGAAGTACAGAAGGAGCCGGAGGCTGTGCGCACCAGCATCGGTTTTCTGACTAGTGACATTAAGCTGGATGAACAGTTCGATGTGGATTATATGTTCCAGTTCTTCGGCCGCCTCCATAACGTCCCTAAAGATGTGCTGAATCGAAGAAAGGAAGAGCTTTTTACATATTTTGGCATAAAAGAATTTGCCCATAAGCAAATCAAAGAGTTATCCACCGGTATGAAGCAAAAGGCAGCGATTGCAGTCAGTCTTGCTCACAATCCTGATATCGTGATTTTCGATGAGCCCACCAACGGCCTTGATATCATTACCGCCAGAAGCGTAACCGACTATTTAAAGAAACTGAAGGACGAGGGCAAATTAATCATCGTATCCACCCACATTATGTCCGAAGCGGAAAAGTTGTGTGACCGCATAGGAATTATCGTGGATGGACGGAAAATTGCGGAGGGTACATTGGGCGAGCTTCTTCATGAGACTGGAGCCGAAGATTTAGAGGACGCCTTTTTTGAATTATATAGAAATAGAAAGGAGGAAGCATAAGATGAACGGAATCAAACAAATTTTTAAGAAAGAACTGGACCGTGTATTTAAGGATAAGAAAATGATATTTTCCGTATTTCTGCTTCCCGTGCTCATTATGGTCGTCATCATGTCTATTGTAGGCAATCTGGCGTCCAACATGGAGGATGACATCGAAAATCACACCTCTATTGTCTATATACAGAATGAACCGGAATCTTTCGCAGAATTTCAGCGGCAGGCCACTGCCAAGTATAGTTTGAAGTTCATAGAATCCGCCGAAGACAGAAAAAAGGCTGAGAACGACATTTTAAATGGCAAAGCCGATTTAATCATTGAGTTCCCTGAAAGCTTTGACGCACAAGTGGCCGACTATGAGGAAGGGGACACAATCCCTCAGATTAAAACATATTATAACCCTTCCGAGGACTATTCCAACAGCGCCTTCCGCAATATATCCGGAACCACGCTTGAAGAATACCGCCAGATGCTGCTGGCACAAAGAATGGGGAATCTGGAGCAGATCGTAGTCTTCGAAGTCAATTCCGACAATGACAATATGATCATTCAGGACGACAAAAAAGCCAGCGGGAAAGCCGTCGGTATGATGCTTCCTTACTTTATAACCATTCTTTTGTTCGCGGGAGCAATGGGTATCGGCTCTGATATGATTGCCGGCGAAAAGGAACGCGGCACTATGGCAAGCCTTCTCGTGTCACCAATCAAACGAAGTTCCATCGTTCTGGGCAAAGTATTTTCCCTTATGGCCATATCAGGACTCTCCTCACTGGTATACGTGATTGTCATGGTAGTCTGTATGCCGCTTATGATGAAATCCATGGCCCCGGGCTCCGGCAGCGATTTGAACCTGCAGCTATCCGTTTCCCAGATTGTAATGCTGGGCGCACTGCTGGTGGCAATCGCTTTCCTGTATTCAACGATTATTGCTCTGCTCTCCGTGTTCGCCAAATCCACGAAGGAAGCAAACACCTACATTATGCCGGTTTACATGCTCGTACTGATTATCGGACTTATTACAATGTTCACAACGGGTGAGGCCAATAACATAAATTTCTTTATTCCGATTTATAACAACGCTCTGGCATTCCAAGGAATACTAAGTCAGGACATCACAGTTATGCAGTATGTCGTGACGCTCATAGAGACATTGGCATTAGGCGGCATACTCACGGCAATCGTGGTGAAAGCATTTGAGACAGAAAAAGTAATGGCAAAATAGATTTGTAAGGAAGTGATTCAAATGAGAACAATGGAATTTAAAATGGAACGGAACGGATTGATAGAAGTGGGTGACAAGGCAGTCGTCACAGAAGGCGTATTGCCCAACTCTTACTACTACACAATAGAGCCGGCAGTGGCGATGAGCGGCAATTACCGTACCTCCGAGCGACTGAAATCCAAAGAGGGAATCGTGAAGGAAATCAAAGAGACCTCAAAAGGATTCTATATCATTGCTGAATTTGACGAACCGTAATTACAGCAAAGTACTCTGTGAAGTTTAAAACTAGATGCTGGGCATGCTTATGCTAGCAAAGCTTTTTCCCGCAGCCCATGCGCAGTTGTAACATAGTAAAAAGAACCGCATTGGTAGATTAGCGAATTCATTAATCTACCAATGCGGTTCTTCTACAGTCGTCCCTATTCCATTAGAATAGCTACTTGATTAATCTGATATCCTAGTTACACGTATATGTCCCCACTCGCTCTCAGGATCAAGGTTTTTCACTTTATACTCGAATTCATGTTCCGTTAGTTTCAATATTTTGAACCATTGTCTATATTTATCCGAATCTTTTTCAGCAATGCACAAAAAGCCGTCTTTAATTATCCACTTTTTATCCTCAACATCACTTGTATCTTGTTTTGTATGGATATAATAATCTAATGTTTTACTTTCATAAACATTGAGCTCGACTGTAATATTAAGATTTGTCCCTTGACCTTGCCACTTCCCAATCAACAATTCTTCTTCACTTGGCGGCCTATCCTTAAAATAAAAAAAGAGTACAAGAGCGAATACAGCAAAAGCAATAGCAATGCTACCAACAATATAAACTTTTTTCTTATTACTTTTTAAAGTACTAACTTTATCTTGCAATGCAGCTTTTTTAATTTCCTTTATTGGACAACCACAATAAGGACATCTTTCAGCTTTATCACTTATTTCTTTTCCACACTCGCTACACTTAAATAACGCCATTATATAGCCTCCTATAACTAGTTATGCATCCTTGGGATACCAATTTATACTTAGTTTGGTATACTCCACATCTGTCCTTAATTCAACGCGTACACCGTCTTCATTTTTCCAAACATACCCCTTATTATCTATATCGCTGAACTTATTCTCTGATTCATATGATTCATCAAACTTCCCATATATTTTAGTTAAATAATCAAGGAACTTATTAATTTCCTCCTCTGTATAGCTGTTATCATTTCCCTGCCAAGCAACAATACTAATTTGTTCCGGCTCACAGTCACCAGCCGCTTCGTGCTGATAATAATAGCTTACTTCTCCTTCATAACCCAGTATCTGTTTAGTCTGCTTTGCAATAACAAGTCCTGTGAAAATTTCTTCTTCCTTAACATCTGACGGTAAATCTTTTGCGTATTTCCCTAAATAATCAGAATACACACTAAGTTCATTATTTCCTGTCATTTTTATGAAAACAACTATAATAGCTATCACAATTATAAGAACGGAAATCCCCAACAATACCTTCTTCTTATTTAACATCATTTTTTTAGCTATCTCAGGAATCTCTTTATCCTTAATTGCAATATCTCTCTTTATTGGATAGCCACACTTAGGGCACGCCTCCTCATTACCGCTCACCAGTGTCTTACATTCCGGGCATTCTATCTTTTGCTGAGCTTTTTCTTGCTCTTTTAGTCGTCGCCTATACTCTCCTATATTAAAACCACAATTAACGCAATTCTCAGCTTTATCGCTCACTTCTTTAGCACACGATGGACACTTAATTAAAGACATACTTCTCCCCCCGTTCTCATTAAATTATCATTCTTTATGAAAGTTATAAGTTACGTTTATTTTATCATTTCTCAGATACAATCACAAGATGATTCCTACAGTTCAACATGTAGAGAACTGTAATTACAGCGGGATTCTCCGTGAAATTTATTGCATTTCATCACATACTCTGATATGCACTTCTCTTAGCTGCTCCTTGGATACCTTTCCCGGAGCGCCGCACATCACATCCTGTGCCCTTTTATTCATAGGAAATGCTATCACCTCCCGTATGTTCTCTTCGCCGCCAAGCAGCATGACCATTCTGTCCAGACCGGGAGCGATGCCTGCATGAGGCGGGGCGCCATAACAAAATGCCTGATACATGGCCGGAAACTTCTTCTTCACATCTTCCTCACACATCCCCACAAGCTCAAAGGCCTTTACCATAATATCCGGTTCATGGTTCCGCACCGCGCCGGAGGACAATTCTATCCCGTTGCACACCAAGTCGTACTGGTAGGCATAGATGTCCAGCGGCTCCTTCTCCATGAGCGCTTTCATTCCTCCCTGCGGCATCGAAAACGGATTATGGCAGAACTCCAGTTTTCCGCTCTCCTCTCCGATTTCATACATGGGGAAATCAACAATCCAGCAGAATGCGTAGCAGTCTTCATCCATATACTGGGGATTCCTTCCGCCAAGCACCTTTCTCATAGCTCCTGCCGTCTTCTGTACTTCGCCCAGCTCATCTCCTAGGGCAAGGAATACCAGCTCTCCACCTTCCAGCTTAAGATTTTGTATGAACTGTTCCCTCACCGGATGTAAGTGCTTCGCCACACTCCCTATAAAGGCAAGCTCTCCCTTCTCATCTGGCTTGACTCTGAACCAATACACTGTATTTCCGGTCAGTACCTCTATCTCCTTTTGGCAGCGCTCAATCTCCTTCCTGCTGCCCTCATACTGAGGGGCTATGACCGCCTTTGCGTAGGTTTTATCCAGCAGTGGGGGCACATCTTGAATCTCCAGCTTTATCCGCAAGTCCGGCTTATCTGTTCCATACCGCTCCAGCGCCTCCCTGTAAGGAATACGGCAAAATGGCGCGGACGGCACACGGTGATACTTGCCATACTTTTCAAATACCGGCGGAAGTACTTTTTCTATGACTTCGAAAACCTCTTCCTGCCCGGCAAATGCCATCTCCATATCCAGTTGATAAAACTCTCCCGGGGAGCGGTCCGCCCGTGCGTCCTCATCCCGGAAGCAGGGCGCGATCTGAAAATACCGGTCAAAACCGGAGGCCATAAGGAGCTGTTTAAATTGCTGGGGAGCCTGCGGCAGTGCATAGAAACTTCCCGGGAAATTCCTCGAGGGCACCAAATAATCTCTCGCCCCTTCCGGGGAAGATGCCGTAAGAATGGGGGTGGTAATTTCCAGAAAACCCAGTTCTTCCATGCGCCGTCTAAGCTCAGCGGTGACTCGGCTTCTGAGAACTATGTTGTCCTTCACCGCAGGATTTCGTAAGTCCAGATAACGGTATTTCAATCTAATGTTCTCTTCGGCCTCCTTCGAGCGTCTAATCTCAAAAGGGAGTTCCTCATACTTACACCTGCCTAAGACCTCAATCCGCTCAGGCACCACCTCAATCTCTCCGGTAGGCATCTCATCATTTTTGCTGCTACGCACCCTTACCGTTCCCGTCACGGCCAACGTGCTCTCTCTGTTTATCTCCCGCAGCCTTTCCAGCATCTCCTCCGACTCTAACACAATCTGTACTATCCCGTAAAAATCCCTTAAAATCAGGAATCCCAGATTTTTACTCACTCGTCTCAGATTCTCATACCACCCATTCACACATACCTTTTGCCCCGCATTCTCTTTCCTTAGCTCTCCACAATTACATTTTTTATTCTCCATAACATTTCTCCTTTCGCGCAGGATGCGCATTGCCACAAAAAAAGAACCACAAAGTAAATTCAACAATTTACCAATGTGGTCCTTCTACATTCTGATATGCCGGATGCACTTAAGTACATCTATCACAATAAGTCTCCCACACAGGCACAGCACAATCAGCGCTTGTACCTGTGTCATCTTCACAGCTACAAGCGCTTCCTATCGTCGTCCCTGTTCAGTTCGGAAAACTGAAATCTTAGCATATCTACATCCCGCCTTTAATTTTCTACTACTTTACCACCGGCTCTTCTGCCTGTCAAGCCCTATATATATTTTGGTAATACGTGACTTTCCCATTTTTCCATGCTAAAATGTAACTAATCACAAATAAGGAATACCGAGTATCTATAAAAGGGGGAAATACACCGTGAATCTTACATACAAAAAGGCAGGCCTCAGCGACTTGGACCTGCTGACAGACTCCAGAATCGAAGTCCTGCGGGCCGCCAATGAATTGAGCGATGAGGTTGACATGTCTCTTGTCGCCAAGGAATCTTACTTTTATTACAAAGACTCACTCTCTGGCAGCGAACACGTGGCCTATCTGGTTTTTGACGATAAGACCTTTGTGGCAACCGGAGGAATCAGCTTTTACCGGGTGATGCCTACATACCATAATCCCAGCGGCAAAAAAGCTTACATCATGAATATGTACACCGTTCCCGAATACCGGCGCCGGGGCATCGCCCTAAACACACTTGACCTGCTTGTGCAGGAAGCGCGAAAAAGGAACATTGCCTATATTTCGCTGGAGGCGACAAAGGCCGGAATTCCTCTCTATGAGAGATATGGTTTTGTGAAGCTGGACTGTGAAATGGCATTACCACTGAACTAGTATATATGAATGGAGAATTTATTTTATGAAATTAGAAACTTTTCAATATCCCGAAGATAAGGCTTCTATGTACCGTATTTTGAGGACACAACTGCAGGGACTGACAGACGGTGTCCACCATGTGACCGCCAATCTTGCCAACGCCTCCGCTCTTTTGAATCAAGCTTTGGACAAGATTAACTGGGTGGGATTTTATCTTCTGGAAAAGGATACGCTTGTGCTGGGGCCATTTCAAGGCAAACCTGCCTGCATCGAGATTAAGGTTGGAAACGGCGTATGTGGAACGGCCGTCGCCGAAGATAGCGTAATGCTTGTAAAAAATGTACACGAATTTCCCGGACATATCGCCTGTGACAGCGCCTCCAATTCAGAGATTGTAATTCCCCTGCATAATGCAGCGGGAGAAATTGTAGGAGTGCTGGATATAGACAGCCCGCATCTGGCGCGGTTCGACGAGGATGATAAGACAGGGCTCACTGCCTTTGCAAAGGTACTGGAGCGAATATTCGCCTAAATTTAATCACGACAGCAAAAAGGCAAAAGAAAACTCGACTTTTCTTTTGCCTTTTATATTTCTGTCCACTCTGTAACTGTACTAGACAAACTGCCTTCGCTCATCCAAATACTCTTGATACAAATCCAAAGTTATCTGGGACTCCTCTATCGTCCGCCCCTTAAAGGTAGCGAAGCTCTCTGTCTCGTACCATTTTTCCTCTATACATTTCCTGAGCCAGCCTATCAGATTGTTGATATAGCTCTGCTCCCTCGCCATATTGACTGCTTTCTGTATCACATCCGTGCGGTTGTCGGATATCTGCAGCAGCATCCTTATATCCTGAATGGTAACCGGCTCACTGCCGAACATATCCGCCACCTTTAGAATCAACTTCTCATTGACCTCAGGCTTTTTCGCCGCCAGCACATTGGGGGCCACTTCTTCCGTCAGCTCTTCCGCCGGCGCCTGCATTTTATGTATATCCGAATGGTGTTTACAATTTGGATTCTTTTTTACAAAGAAACGAATGCCATTCACCTTTCCGCCCTTGCCGCTCTTCACCGGCTCATAGTCAAAGCAGATCTCCGAATACTCTGATTCTTCCAATTCTTTTTTCGCAACCTCCAGCACCTTGCGCCGGAAATTTCTCCAATCCTCGAACGGCGGATCCTTGATCTCCTCCAGTGCCTCCTCAAACTTCCCCTGCTCCACAAGACGTTTGACTGCCTTGGACGCGTTTGCGTCCACTACATTCAGAGTAAATTTCAGCTCCGGAATAGAATAAGGGTTCTTTGGCGGTCTCGGAACAGAGAGCACCTCTGTGCCTTCCCTGTCAAATCTATAGTAGTGCGTACGAAGAATTTCATAAATCCTTGTGGTGAACAACGACTTAAAAGAACAAAGCACATCCAGGCTCATCCGTGTATAGTCCTTTTTCAGATTGTAAATATGCGGTTTCATTTCCTTCGTAAAACGGGTGGTAAATACACCGTCCCTATATTCACATTTGTTGACCACATTAAACATAATGAAATTTTCCTTCTCATCATCCTCAATACTGACAACATGGCCCAATGTTTCCTTCGACACTTCTTTGAGTCTTGAATAAATAGAATTTCCACTGATGTGCAGATAATTCTTCACATCTTTTGTGGACACTCTTGCAATCAGCTCCCCATCTTCTACAAACGCCTTTGCAATCGCGATATTCAAAAGTTTCCTCTCAAACAAAGATGTACTGGATTTGCTCTCAATCAGCACATTAGACCGTGAGACCATGTCACGCTCCATCAAGTGTTTCTCTTTTGTCTTTTTGACTGTCTCTGTCATCTTCCCTATACCCCCAGATTTTATCTTGTGTACCTTTTGGGTCTCCCCTTGTAAAAAATGTGTACCTTTTAGGGTACTCATCCTTCTCAAGCTCTCTTTGTGTACTAAAACGGTAAATCTATCCCAAAAAGTAATTACCTGTGTACCAAAAAGGGTAATTATATCCTTTTTCGTGTACCTTTTAGGTAATTTTTCTGCTAAAAGATAGGAATTCGTGTACCATTCAGGTACACATATTCCTAAAAAATAGAATCTCCCCAACATACCTGCATGTCTATATTGTGTACTTTTCAGGTAATCCTGCCGTTAAAATATAGACATGTCTTCTTTCAGCCCGTTATTTCGTATACTTTTTAGGTTACTATACCATTTGTTTATTATTTTGTGTACTTTTAGGGTAAAGTTTTTGATTTCGTGTACCAAAAAGGTACGGCTTTCCCTAAAATATGTGTACCTAAAAGGTACAAAGCATATATTGATTATATACAAGATATAGGCTGTTGTAAAGTATAAAAACATTTTTTTGTGTTTTCGTGTACTTTTTAGGGTAATTCCTTTCCCCCAAAGGTACACTTCTTTACCCGTATGCCTACACAAGTTAGCCCTCTTATGTACACTTCTTTACCCGCTCAAGTAAACAACCTACCCCCTTTCAGTACACGAAATACCCTCGAAAATGGCTTAACCACGGGCTTTACAGCCCCTCCTAATATAAACAAATATAATTAAAATATTGTTGTTGTCATCTTTCTATTATATAAGGAAATATTAAGAAATTTACACACCTAAAAAGTACACAATATGCTAGAATAGACAAAAGAGGTGACGACATTGAAAAGACTTATAAAAAATATACTCAAAGCAGTACTATTACTTATATCTACCGGCCTGATTTTTCTACTCGGTATTAATTTTTATATAGAGAAAACAACCAAAAGTAGAATCATCTCATCCGAAAGCGCAGCCAAGCTTGAAGATGTCGACTGTATCCTTGTTCTTGGCGCAGGCGTGAAAAGCGACAAGACGCCTTCCTTGATGCTAGGAGAACGTCTTGACTCAGGTATAAGCCTCTATCAGTCCGGTGCTTCGCCAAAGCTGTTGATGAGCGGTGACCACAGGCAGGACAATTATAACGAAGTGCAGGTTATGAAAGATTATGCCATCGATGCCGGTGTGCCCTCCTCTGATATCTTCATGGATCACGCCGGAGTTTCCACCTATGACAGCGTCTACCGTGCCAAAGAGATTTTTCAGGCAAAGAAGGTTATCATTGTTTCTCAAGAATATCATCTGTATCGTGCCCTTTATCTGGCAAAAAGCCTTGGAATCGAGGCTTACGGCGTCTCCGCAGACACTCAGTGCTACAAAGGACAAGCATGGCGGGATTTCCGGGAAGTTCTGGCAAGAGATAAAGATTTTTTCACCGCTATCATTAAGCCAAAACCAGAAGTATTGGGTAATACTATACCAGTAAATGGAAACGGAAATATTACTAACGATTGATATTGTTTTCCTTCCATATGATTTTTTTATAGGATTTTATTTATACTCACGGCTGCTTGTTCTTATCATATGATATAGTAACAAGACAGTCAGGGAGGTTTGCTTATGTCATTCATCGGTTCCGTTCTCTGCATTCTTCTCGTCTTGATAATCGATCTTATTCTCTGTTTTGTAAGGGCACAGATTAAACGGAAAAATGATTCTTCTTAAAATCGATTAATCCCTCTTTTTTGAGTTTTGATAGTTCATTGGACAACGCGCTGCGCTCTACGGAAAGATAATCCGCCAGCTGCTGGCGGTTAAAGGGAATATCAAATTCATTTTTCCCCTGTCTCAGGGCCTGCCCCGACAAGTAGATCATTACACGTTCTCTGATGGACTTTGGCGTAAGCAAGTCAATCTTTCTTGTAAGATTTATATTCTTATTAGCAAGTACTCTCAGAAGGTTCTGCGTAAGCCGGCTGTGATAGGGGCAGGATGACGGGCAGCTGCTTTTCCCGTCGGATTCAAAGAGCCTTCCAATGTCCAAAAACAAAATCTTAGACTGCTCTGCCGCCTGTACGTTTACCATCATGGGCTCTGCTCCAAGGCACGCATACGTCTCCGCGAAAATCTGTCCCGCCCTCACATGATCTAAAATCTGTGTATTTCCCCATATATCGTCCTTTACAATATTCACAGAACCTGATTTGACGAGGCCAAGATAGCGCACCTTATCTCCAATTCTGTATATATAGCTTCCTTTTTCAAAGTCTTTCTCTTCTGCCTCCAGACACAAAAGTATTTCATTGATCTCTTCCTCATCAATCCCCGCAAAAAGCCAGCATTTTGAAAATAGATTTTCTTTCATATTTCAACCTTTCGTTGTTAAAACAACATATTTTTCATTTTTGTTATAGTATACTTCCACTTGTAGCAGCAGACAAGGCTTATTTCAGGAGGAATAAATATGATAAGAAAAATAATCAAAATCGATAAAAAAAAATGCAATGGATGTGGGATATGTGCTGATGCCTGCCACGAAGGGGCAATCGGCATGGTAGAGGGAAAGGCAGAACTGCTGAGAGATGATTACTGCGACGGGCTTGGAGATTGTCTTCCTGCTTGTCCTGCCGGGGCTATTTCCTTTGAGGAACGGGAGGCCGCGGCATATGACGAGGCTGCGGTAAAGGAACGCATGGCGGCCAAAAAAGCAGCGGCGGCTCCGCGTCCTGCCGAAAGCCAGTTGTCCCAGTGGCCTGTACAGATAAAACTGGCGCCCGTAAACGCTCCCTATTTTGACAACGCCAAGCTTCTAATCGCCGCCGACTGTACAGCCTACGCTTACGCAGCCTTCCACAGCGATTTTATTGCCGGCCGCATCACTTTGGTAGGCTGTCCCAAATTGGACGCTGTGGATTACTCAGAAAAGCTTACGGCGATTATTACCAATAATAATATTAAAGATGTCACGGTCGTGCGCATGGAAGTACCCTGCTGCGGCGGTATAGAACAAGCGGTAAAGACTGCGCTGCAAAACAGCGGAAAAATGATTCCGTGGCAAGTAGTTACCATCAGCATAGGCGGACAGATTCTTGCATAAATTTAGGGGAACTGCAGATTAATAAAACTGCAGTTCCCCATTTTTACGATTGTTCGCTTCCGCCCGTCTCAAAAGTACCTTCGTGATGCCTACCATGAGCAGCAAGCATATGCCAAGCCGCAGTAGATCTGCCCCTATCCCCGCACCGTCGCCGGTTATATGGAGGACGAGCCGTATAATATTCAGACAGTATGTGAGTGGAAATAAAAGAGATATCACTTTCGCCCACACAGGAAAACATGCGGCAGGTATCCGTGTCCCTGAAAACAAGACCATCGGGGTATCAAATAAGTCCATAAAAATCTCGGCGTCCCTTGAAAATAAAAAAATGGCATTCATCATTCCGCCCCAAATTGTGGAAGACCCCAGTAAAAGAATAAATATGACTGGGAGCAGAAAAATATTGTCCCAGCGGATACTTTCTGCATAGAGCAGAATAAACAGGCAAAAACAGCAGAACATCCATACCTCCTGTAAAAGCGCCCCAAGCGCCTTGCCATAATTCATGGCCATCCGGCTGGCAGGGGACAAAAAGGAGACTTCCAACGTCCCTCCGGTACGCTCCTGATAGCTCATGGACCAAGCATTTTGTACCATAGACCAGTAGCAGTTGTATGCCATATAGCCTGTGGCCAGAAACGCCAGCAGTTCCTTCCCGCTGGATATTCCAATAAAGTTTCCTGTGAGAGAAAATGGTTTATATGTATAATAGACTTCTAGAAATCCCAAAACAGGCCATATAAGGAGCGAGAAGTACACAAAATACGAATGATAGTTATGCTCCTGCTGCTTCTTAATTTCAGCCTTCATAACAAGCAAAATATTCTTCACTATGCGTGTTCCCCCCTTGAATGATTTATAAGGTACATCAATGTCTCTTCCAAATCAGGCTCCTTAATCTGGCTCACGACCTTCCGCTCGTATCCAAGCAGGTCTTTCAAATCCTCTTTCGTACCCTCCGCAATCATAGCGCCTTTGTCCAGCACATAAATATAATCACACAACTCTTCGGCCTCACTGATATAATGTGTGGTCAGAAGTACACCTTTGTGATGCTTTGCCGCCAGCTCCATCACGAGGGCACGGATTTCCTTTGCGATGACGATATCCAGCCCCAGTGTAGGCTCATCAAGGAAAATGTACTCCGGGTCATTGATAAGTCCTCTTGCAATCTGAAGCCTCTGCTTCATTCCCTTGGAATACCTCTCCACCGGTGTGTCTGCCGCCTCTGTGAGTCCTACGATTTCTAAGAGCCCACGGATGCGCTCATCAAGCACACTCCCGCTGACACCATAGAGACTGCCAAAATACTGCAGATTCTCCACCGCGGTCAGCCGCCAGTACAGATTCCGCTCTCCGCCGGATATCACATTGATCCGCTCCTTCACCCACAGGTGATTTGCCACTGCGTCCACACCGTCCATGGTCAGCGTGCCGGAGGTGGGGACTATTATGGAGGAGAGCATACGGATGGTAGTCGTCTTTCCGGCGCCGTTAATTCCAAGCAGGCCTGTAATCTTACCCTTGGGAATCTCCACCGATATATCCTTGACCGCGTGCACTGTCCTACGCTTCTTCGGCCGGAAGAATCCCTGCTTCTCCTTTAATTCATAATTTTTCACCAGGTTTTTGGCCACGATTTTATCCAAATATTCGTTCAATTAAAATCCTCTCCTTCCTTCTGAACCAGACAATTCCAATTACCGCGTATATTACGCTCAATATAAGAAGCTGCGCCAGCAGTTCTACGTTCTCTCCAATTCCCTGCCCGTGTATCATCACACGCCGGAATAATTCTACCGCCGGCGTCAGTGGGAATATCTGCGCAAATGACTGTACCCACTGCGGCAGATACTGAATCGGAAACGCGATGCCGCAGGTCAGGCTCATGAGAAAGAACAAAGTGTTCTGAGTAATATAGGTATCCCTTGCCTCAAGCATGACCGCGGACAAGGACAGCCCCATGCAAAAAAAGCCCAGAATCGCCAGCAGAATCACAAGCACGAACTGCAAGGTAAACGTCTGCCTCAAATCCGCCCCGAAAATCCCGCCTACAGCTAAGACCGTGCCAAACTCCAGCAGCGCCCGCATCGTCTGCTCGCCAAGACAGCCTAAGAAATATCCGGTCCGTGATGCGGGGGACAGCAAAAGCACCTCCAATGTTCCCTCCCGTAGTTCTGTGATCAACGCCCGCCCTACATTCATCAGTGTGGACACCGCCAGCACATTGAGAGCCGCCCCTAACACAATATATGTGATGTAATCGGCCCCGCCTGTATACACCCCAAAGTCCGCGTTTAAATTTCCCGCCAAGAAATAATGGTAAATAAAAAAGGGAAAGACAATCTGAGTCACACCGGTCACCACCCGTGACACAATGAATGACCACGGCATAGCCCGGATTATCCCTATTCGGTTTTTCTTATAAGTCGCTCCTATTACACGTACCATCCCTGCATTCCTCCTTCTCCTGAGCACTAGCGCAGAACCCACTCATAAAGTTGATATGGTATAAAATCAATCGTACTCTGCCGCAGCTTATATTGTATGTAGCGCCCGCTCCTGTGCTTTTCCGCAACACCGGATTCCAAAAGAATCTTCAGATGCTTGGAGACTGCCGCTTCAGAAATTTGTATTTTTTCGGCCATCTCTTTTGTCGTGCTGACTCCCTTAAGAAGTTCCCTCACAATCCTTATTCTGTTTTCATCCGCCAGTGCCTTCAAGACGAGAAGTAGATCCTGAGGTACGGTATCTCCCTTCTTCTCAACATCCACCGTTTTTACAAATTCTAACTCACCGTCCCGGGCGTACATCCACAAGTGAGGTGACAAATAAGTACTCACCGTAGCATATGCCTTGCGGATATCTTTCTTTTTGTATGAGTAATCCCGGTTCTTCATATAAAGAAGCTCCTCCTCGTTCACAAGAAGCCGCGGGTGCAGCCCCGCACACCACGGATAGAAACCTTTACTCTTGCACTTCTTCGTCTCTTCCCGTATAATTTTTATTAAAAATGGCCGTAGAATCATTTCTTCCCGTTCGTACAGCTCCACATAATACCGCTTGATTACCCCCATAATATAATCTCGTTCCCGGACGGTCATAGCGCCCCTATAATAATGAATCATTTGATTCCACTGCGCTATGTTCATCTGGCTCAGGCGGTGAATGGCTTCCGGTATCTCCATCTGCCGCATGCCCTCCCAGATATCAGAATCTATGACCAGATTCCAGCCATCGGCCGCATAATGGAACCCCCGCAGCTCCCGCACCAGTTCCCCATGCCTTTGTTCCACATTTGCCACCCAATTACTTCTTTCCTGATGATGCTCCGGTCTGGAAAGTACATGCATGGAAGCAAACATCTCCCATACCGGCATATATGAAAATACGATTTCCATGTCCTGTTCATAATAAGTGTCTATAATCATGTTGCGCTCCTATCTGCCTTTCTTTGATTAACCGAATGGTTAATTGAAGGGTGTTCCTTTGAAAGTGCAGTCATTATAGACAGTGGGTCATCAATTGTCAAGCGTTTGCGGACAAAACAAAACACATTTAATCGGGAGCACATCATTTTTTAATGTTATGATTGATACACAGTCAAGGAGGAAAACACTATGGAATGGATACAAAGCATCAGTGAAGCTATCAACTATATTGAAGAGAATCTTACCGAAGAGCTAAGTGTTGAACAAATAGCAAAGGAAGTCCATATTTCACCGTTCTATTTTCAAAAAGGATTTTCTATGCTCTGTGGGTATACCGTCAGTGAATATATCAGGCTGCGGAGACTCGCTCTTGCCGGCAGCGAGCTTATCTCCACAGACAGAAAAATCATCGATATTGCCCTGAAGTACGGATATGATTCACCCGACAGCTTTACTAAAGCTTTTACACGCTTTCATGGCGTCACACCTACAACTGTGCGAAAAAACGGAGCGATTATAAAATCATTCGCTCCTCTTAAAATTTCATTTACATTGAAAGGTGGTTTTACTATGGATTACAAGATTGTGGAAAAAGAAGCATTTACAGTGATAGGAGCATCTAGAAAATTCCCGTATGAAAATGCAAAGCAAGATGTCCCCAAATTCTGGGCGGAGCACTACCGAACCGGAGGCGGCAGTACGGTATGTGGTGTATACGGTATTAATATCGATGAAAGTATGAGCGGCGGAGAATTCGAGTATCTGATAGCAGATGAGTATAGAGAAGGTGCAGAAGTGCCGAAGGGCTTTGTCACAAAAACTATCCCCGCGTTAACATGGGCCATTTTTCCATGCAGAGGAAAGATGCCGGAATCCATGCAGGAAGTAAATCAAAAAATTTTCTCCGAATGGCTGCCGAACTGCAAAGACTACGAGTTTGCTGCCGGTTATTGTGTAGAATTGTACGACGACGCTTCTTCTTATCCCAACGGTGTCCAAGATGAAAACTATTACACCGAAATCTGGATTCCTGTTAAAAAGAAATAAATAATTTGTCATGGCAAGCTATGGCATTTATGCTCTATTATCGCACAAAGGAGATGCCCTTCTCAGCCGGGCATCTCCTTTATCATTTTCTATCTGGTCATCTCTTATTACTTCTTACGTCTTTTGAGTCTGGCTACTGTAAATGACACAATCACCACCACTGCCGCCGCCATTACAATCATAAGCAGCATTACCGGCGAGGTGTCTCCTGTCTGTGCCCCGTTAACCGCGTGGCTGTTCACAACCGGATTTTTCGTTTCCGGACTTCCCGGCACGGGCTCCTGCATATCCTCTGCCCCCACCGTCGCAAACGGCGACAGAGAATATACGGTTATTTGAACGGCGCCGTCCGCCACAGTCAGATTCTCGTATACATCCACAGTATCCTGTGCCACAGGTTCCCCTGCTGCATTCAAGTCACCTTTTTTCACATAATGATACACGGAAATCTGCTTGTCTTTGTATGCGTCACCGACCGGTATGATCAGTCTCAGGGCGCCTGTTATATCTGCCTTGCCGCCGCCTGCTGTTTTTGCCCGCAAATCGAATACATTCAGAAGCTTCTGCCCCTTCTTCAGCATTGCCTTAAATGCGTTAAGAACGGCTTTGTCATCCACATTATCAATATGCAGCACTTCGTCGCCTGTCAGGTTGCCTGTCATTGTAAAATGAGCTGTCAGAGAATCCGGAAGTTCAGAATTATTCTTGACTGTCCCCGCCTTCACGGGTTCAATCGTCAGCTGCCCGTCTGCAAAACTGCCGACTTTATAGTTCTTGTCTGTCAGTTCTGCGCTCTTTATCTTCAACGTATAGACTCCATACGGATTGCCGGACGGCACATCCTGCGGCTCAATTTCGACGGTCGCTCCGATAGAATCTGCTGTGGCCTCATTTACCAGACCGGACACTTCAAAATCATAGGATTCGGGAAGATTTCCGCTGTATTTGATAACGGCATCCTTTACCTGAAAGTCAACCGGACGTTCGGTGATTGTTAAAATCCCCGGGATAGCTGTAACTTTATAGTTTTTATTTTTCCCTGTTCCGGTAATACTTATATCCCCAACATCGGTAGCGGTATCTGCGTCACAGTGAAATTCCATCTCCAGACCTTCCGCCGTATCCGTGCCTGCCAGCACACCGCCAGCCGGCGTCTCTATCGCAAACTGTGGATTTTCATCGCCGTATACTTTTTTAGCATCCTTTACCGTCACCTCAATGGATTTGGGATTCACAATAACTACTGCCCCATTTTCGACGCTTTCATAATTATCACTGTCCGTCGGCTCAAAGGTATATACATATCTTGTATTCATACTGTCGCTGACCTGCGGACAGATTGTACCGTCCTTCCAGCTGCCGGTTCCTTCTACCGAGACCGAACTTCCCTTCTCTTGAGCCTGAGCCTTCGGCGTTACCTTACTTAAAGTGTCTCCATAAGTAAGGGCGCCGGTTTGTGTATTCATGATAACCGGTTTCGCCCTATTTACCTTCAGAGCTACATCGGCTTTGTAGGTAAAGTATGGACTGCCCTCCTCCGGCGTAAAGGTTGCCGCATATGCGCCCGTCTTCACATCCGGAACCGTGTCCGGTTCATCCCAGCTCCAGCTTCCGCCGTCTGTAGGCGGAAAGACCACATTTTCCAGTTTATTGTTCTTACTGTATGTAATTTCGCCAAGCTGTGGTACCTCTGGTGCATCCTTTACCCATGCAATGACATAATATCCCATGGAAGATACATCTGCCGTCAGCGTCCCGTCTGCATTATTTGCCACTTCCGTCAGGCTCATGCCATCCCCGCCTCCGGACGCCTGATACAGCACAGTCTTCTCACCGGCCGGATAGGAACTGTCCGGCTGGATGCTCAGATTCACAGTCTGCCCTTCCTGTAATGCAGGATTTAACGTCAGATTATATACATAGAATGTATCTGCCCCGCCATATGGCTCCAGCGCTGTCCGAATCCCGTCATAATCCGCGCCTTCGGTAACCTTATCCGCTGTCAGCGCAGCGCTGGCGGCAGGAAGACATTCATTCGTATCTGTCACAACAACTGCGTCATTATCTGCCTTCAATACCAAAGCAACGCTTGTAAATGCAAACTCATAAGTCTTTGTATCGATTCCAACCGGAACGGACTTTGTGGTAACCGTCAAAGTAGACATATCCTCTCCCTTGGCAATATCCGACTTCTGAATCTTATCTCCCGGCGTGTACTCACTGCCGTTCACTTTTATTTCCACCTGCTCCTTATTACCGGAAGTCAACTCCACTCCGTCTGCCGCAATGATAACATAGGACGTTCCAGCTGGAAGCTGGTCGACAAAGCTCGTCCGACTATCGGTATCAATCTTACGTGCATCGCCAATCGGTGTATCGTTGTTGTCATAAGCTGTATAAGTCAAGGAAGACACGGCCGGCGCCTCTTCCGCCTCACCGTTCTTTGTAAATGCCTTAATCATTACATTTCCGAAGCCGACGTCCTGATTTGAATCTGACATATCCGAGGTATCTGTAACTGTATCATTTTCTATCACATAGCTCTCACCCGGATTGCAGACTGCACTCTGATGTCCTTCTGCACTTGCCAGTTCCATGGGGACATAGCATTGGCTGCTACTGTCCTGAATCGTCTCCACGATAGAGAACTGTTCTCCTTTTATCAGCGTTACCGGCTTATTCAATGTAAGAGTATGATACCCACTGTACGGAAGATCAAACGTCTGCTCTGCTACAGGATTCGTACCGGCGGGAACCGGTCCCTGCCCACCCTCAGGTATCTTGTATACTTCCACTTTCACCGCTGAGTTCGGCGCCATTGTCACTGCGGATATAGCTTGAAGTTCTTCTATGCCATTCACACCATTAGCGGTAAACACATTTGCCACGGAAACCTGAGCGTCCTGAGAATTCATACTATAGTCGCTTGCCAGACCGAGATAATCATACTGATAGTTGTTGTCATAATTATCCGTCTTGCTTCCCTGAAAGCTTGTCACCTGATCGATAGTCCTGTCATAGTAAGAGAGCCAGAAATAACCGGTTCCATCAATCCCCCAGCTTACGTTGCTTCCCCAGCTGTTCTTTACAAGCCATGCACCATCACCCTCAGGCTGTTTATCGGCATTAAAATTAAATTTGGAAAAATTATCATCCCAGCCTACAATACTGACGGAGTGATTCTGCACGGTTTCCACAGTATATTTGTCTACATACTGGCACCAGTTGGTATAATTAAAGTAAGTCCCGTCCTGACTTCCCTCCGGCATGGACTGGTCTGCGTAGTATGCAATGGCAACTGCTCCATTCGTCATAATTGCCTGCTTAATCGCCGCAACAGCATTTGTATCTAACGTATAGGCTGCACCCGCTGACGGATAGCGTCCGTCATAAGCAGACGCCGTTACCGGTGTGGGGAGAAAATCTGCATTCTGCAGATGTACGGCAGAGTTATTTCTATTAGAAGGGTCCACCGTCCAGTCTCCGCTCGCATCTATTGTACCAGCCTGATTCACATACGGGACATCCGTCTCATTCGCCGCACCCTGCCATGTTGACAGAAGCGCAACAGCCTGAGGCATATTTCCGCCATCATTCAGACGCTCGGAGCCGGTTGACGCAGACGAAGTTCCTTCCCCCACCTGCCCGGCGCCTGCCGGGCTGTCTGTCAGGCTTTCCTCATTCTGCGTATCATAGGCAAACCATGCCAGCTGCAATTCGGAATAATCCGGGGCTGTCGCTTCCTGAGTTCCGCCTGCTCCCGTCTTATCGAGCATACTGCTCTCCAGCGAGGATAACGACCCGAACGCCCAGCAGGAACCCCATGGCGCCTGATCCTTTACAGTAGTTGATCCGGCGCACTGCCTCAAATCATAAGTTGTCGGCAATGTTCCCCTGCTGCGGAACTTAACCTTTGAATCATTCCTGTATGCCTGCTCATAAGCGGTAGGGGTAATGCCGCCCGCTGCCTGTTTTTCACCGGCTGAAAACAGTTCTGCCTCCTCCCACACTGTTCCGCCGCCGTTCCCGCTCTCCGGCGCAGCCGATACGTGCAGAAGCGAACCAGAAACAACAAGCGCCGCCGCAAGTCCCAAAGCCGCAGAACGTTTCATAAATTCTTTAAACCTCATCCACCCTTCCTCCTATTGTTCTCATTCATATATATATACTATCACACACAAGTATCCTTGTCTAAGTTATTATGGGGATTTCACATTTAGATTGTGTCTACGATTTGACTGATAAAAATATGTTTATAGAAAAAGAAAACACCGCTCCCACAGCGCATTTGCTGTAAAAACAGTGTTCTAGTGCGCCTTCAGGGACTCGAACCCTGGACAAATAGATTAAGAGTCTACTGCTCTACCAACTGAGCTAAAGGCGCATATTCTTTTGTAACGCAAGTGATATTATATAATATAAAATTACAAAATGCAAGGGGTTTTCCGATATTTTTTAAATTTTTTTACATAAATTTTTCCCTGCTGTCAGAGCTCCTCACTTATCAGCACTACACGGCATGGAGCGCCGTCGCTTCCCGCCAGTTTCAGAGGCATGGCACACAAAAAATATTCTCCCGGCTCAACACCATTCAGAACCAGTCCCTCCACGATGACCATATCTGCCGCCAGCAGTATTTTGTGTACCTTTTGGGTACTTTGCATCGTACCCACCGTCTGCCCTTCCACCCCCAAAAGCTCCAAGCGGGCATCGGCAAAAACGGAGGCGGCCTCTTCTGTAATTTCCGTGTTCCCTTTAAAAAGCAGCTTTTTCCCATGCTTGCTCATGAAACGGCGGGCCGTCTGCCCGTCAAGCACTCCTTCAAAAGCCAGAACATGACAACTGCCCATAAACTGCTCCGGAGCAATCTCACCGATATCTCTTCCTTCTTTTATAAAATGACAAGGAGCGTCCATGTGTGTACCATTATGGGTACACATCTTCAAATATGTCAAATTACAATCATCGCCCTTACCCAAGTCCTGAATTCTCTCACACTCTGGTGAAGGATCTCCGGGGTATACGCAAGAAGAGAATACCTCCTGCGTGACATCATAAAATTTCATACGCCTTCCTCCATGTCAAAAACTTTTTCCTTGTCTGTTCAGTGTATCATAGGAATTCATTTTCTCGCAAGAGTAATACAAATCTTCTTCCATGCTTATAAAAAGTGGCGTATAATATAAGTATTAGCTTTACAAAGGAGGAGAACCATGTCATCAGAAACGATTTCTTGTAAAATTGAACACCACGCAGTGCTTTTTGCTCTTTTATCTAAATATGCCATGACCTTGGCCGGAGATGAGGGGAAGGATGCCATTCAGGCAGGAATGATTGCATACGGCAGAGAACGTGGCGCACGAATGGCAGCCAACGCTGCCGCCCATGGTGATGAACTGACAACAATGACGAGTCAAGTCTACGGAGAATGGCTGCCCGATTATGAAGGCCAGATGGAATGTGGCTGGCTCCAGACAGAACCTACATTCCAGACCTATGTCACGAAATGTGCCTGGTGTGAAGCATGGAAAAAGCATGGACTGCTTGCATATGGAAAGTATTATTGCGTCAACGTAGACAATGCCGTATATCAAGGATTCCGCCCTGATTTTTCATGTCACATTCTCAAAGATACTCTAAGCTTTGGAGGAACACGGTGCGAATTTGACTGGGGCCATCCCCTGACACTTGAAGATGTCCGCAATCTGGAAAAACGGAAGGCCGAAATCGGGACTTCCTGCACGAAAGATTTCAACTTCCATACAGCCCACCTTCTTCATACGGTTGGAAATAAACTAAAAGAATGTCTCGGCGATATAGGAGAAGAAGCTGTGCAGAAAGCCATCGATGAATATATCCAAATATTCGGACAAGAATATTTCGATGTACTGAAGGGAGTACAGCATGGATTCACTGGATTATGAAATACTTAATATATTGAAAAAAAACGCCCGCAAAAAAGCGTCCGATATAAGTAAAGAGATTCATCTGTCCGTCTCAACTGTAATCGAGCGTATCCGCAAAATGGAAAGCTCCGGTGTGATAGAAGCTTATACTATCATAACAAACGAGCACAAGGTCGGCAATGATTTGACGGCTCTCATGGAAATCAGCCTCGACCATCCCAGATACAATGAATCTTTTTCGACAAAAATAATGGAGCATCCCAATATTATATCCTGTTACTATCTGACCGGAGATTTTGATTTCATGATCAAGATAAGCTGCCGTTCCTCCGAGCATTTAGAGCAAATCCATAAATGGATCAAAGATCAGGAGGGCGTACGCTCAACAAAGACGCATATCGTGCTGCGGAATATTAAAAATATCTACTCTTCTCTGCCTTCGGCAGAAGAGGAATAAAGAACTAAAGTGAGGATTATTTTATGAAGACCTTGGGATATTATAATGGTAAATACGGTGAGTTGGACGAGATGACCATCCCCATGAATGACCGCGTCTGCTGGTTCGGTGACGGAGTGTATGACGCTGGGCCCTGCCGGAATTATAAGATTTTTGCAATTGATGAGCATATAGACCGCTTTTATAGAAATGCAGGACTTCTGGATATGAAAATTCCAGTAACAAAACAGGAGTTAAAAGAACTTCTGGAGGATTTGGTGGCAAAAATGGATACCGGCAATCTGTTTGTCTACTATCAGGTGACAAGAGGAACCGGAATCCGCAATCATGTGTACCCGGAAGGAACCGGAAATCTATGGGTGATGCTTAAACCGGCAGAAATCAGCGACGGAATAAAGCCAATCAAATTAATCACCACGGAAGATACCCGCTTTCTTCACTGCAATATTAAAACGTTGAACCTGATTCCTTCCTGCGTAGCATCCGAGAAAGCCCGTCAGGCAGGATGTCAGGAAGCAGTCTTTTACCGCCCCGGCGGAAGGGTCACTGAGTGCGCGCACAGCAACTGCCATATCATCAGGAACGGCACGCTTGTGACCGCGCCGGCCGATAATCTGATTCTTCCGGGCATTGCAAGGGCACATTTAATCCGCAAATGCAAAGAACTGGGTATCCCGGTAAACGAGACTCCTTATACATTGGAAGATTTATATAACGCCGAAGAAGTGATTGTAACAAGCTCCAGCAATCTATGTCTTCACGCCTGCGAGATAGACGGCCGTCCAGTCGGCGGCAGACAGGCCGAACTTCTGGAAACAATCCGCAAGGCACTTTTAGAAGAATTTTGGGACGCCACCAAAGAAGAAGCTTAGATGTTTATTATGGTATAAAGAAAAGGGCAGCCATAATTGGCTGCCCAGTCCATATTATCCTACAGAGTCTTTCCAAAGGTGTTGCACAGTGCTTCCACCGCGCCTTCCTCTATAATACAACTCTCATGTTCCTTCAAAAACAACTCAGAAATCGCTTCTTTCTCTACCAAGCCTCCGAACTCCTCTGCGGAAATGATTTTATTTGCCGAGTTCCGTCCGGCTTCGGTATTCTCAAACTCCATCAACAGATAGTATATATCGTCATGTTCATAAAGACGGCTCTGCGCTGCCTTTCCTGTGCCGAATACTTGACAAAACTGTATGACATAGTCTAACGACGGGAATAAAATCTGATAAGATATTAGATCGCCTTCGTAGTCTCCCTCCTCCAAGGGAAGCAGTGGCAGGCGGTATTCCCGCTGTAAATCCGCAGTCTCTTCTTCATCAAGCTCTTCCTCTATATCTCCACAGGATATGGACAGCAGCAGACTTTTATCCGGAAGAAACGTACCATAAAAGCTCTGTACACCGTTGTCGATATTAATCCCTAGAACTTCTTTCCCCTTTTTCACAAGTATATCCAAGAATTCCTGTGTACGTTCTTGGTTCTGAGTCAATTCTGCCAAATCATACCCTAACGCCTGAATCTCTTGATGTGATATCAGGCAGTTCATACGGGTATCTGTAATCTTCCAAAAAGTCATACGCTCACCCCCTGACTAACTATATGTTTTGTCTTTTGTTCTATTTATTATATAACAATTGGAGGTTATGTCAATATGTTTTCCGAACTTTATATTACTTTAAGATTTACTTTTCATCCTTTTAATAACTTTAAGACGGGTAAATTCTTCTCTTTCCTTCTCTTCCAGCGCGTTGGTAATACTGTACACCAATCCCTCATAAGTCGGGATAGTTATATTCTTCAGCGCATTTGCCCTCTTCTGCGTCTTCTTAATGTTAGTCGCAAGGCGGTATGCCGAATTCTCCACCTGCGACAGCTTCACCGTCAAATCCTTCACCTGCCGGAAAGCCTCCCGCGCCACATCGATCGACTCACGGGATGTGCTGAAAGCATACGTTGGCCGGTTCACTTCATCTTTGTATTTTACCAGCGGAATCTCCGTTCCCATAATACTGCGGGTCTGAATCTTGATAGAATCCTCGATAGGAACCGTATAGGCCAGCTCAGCAACCGTACTGATACCGTGCTCAATATTAGCCCGCTGCAGACATTGATAAGCATAGGTGAAGGTACTGTCTATTTCCTCCTGAATATCCTTGGCCTCATCGATCAAATCCATAAGCTCTCTTATTAAGATATTCCGCTTCTTATCCATCAGTTCATAACCCTGACGCGCAAGCACAAGAGAATTTTTCGCAAGTATTAAATTACCCTTTGTAGGAAATGTACGTGGATCCATAAACTACCTCCTTTCCTTCGGCAGAAGCACTCTCAGACGACTGACGTGCCAGCACGTCGTATTCTGCTCTTGCTTCTGGTCCTTGAGACGACTGAACCTCGCGAAACCTCCGGTTTCTCTCAGTCGCGTTGCTCCTTCGGCAGAAGCACTCTCAGACGACTGACGTGCCAGCACGTCGTATTCTGCTCTTGCTTCTGGTTCTTGAGACGACTGAACCTCGCGAAACCTTCGGTTTCTCTCAGTCGCGTTGCTCCTTCGGCAGAAGCACTCTCAGACGACCGACGTGCCAGCACGTCGTATTCTACTCTTGCTTCTGGTTCTTGAGACGACTGAACCTCGCGAAACCTTCGGTTTCTCTCAGTCGCGTTGCTCCTTCGGCAGAAGCACTCTCAGACGACTGACGTGCCAGCACGTCGTCTTCTGTTCCTGCTTCTGGTTCTTGAGACGACTGAACCTCGCGAAACCTCCGGTTTCCCTCAGTCGCGTTGCTCCTTCGGCAGAAGCACTCTCAGACGACTGACGTGCCAGCACGTCGTCTTCTGTTCCTGCTTCTGGTTCTTGAGACGACTGAACCTCGCGAAACCTCCGGTTTCCCTCAGTCGCGTTGCTCCTTCGGCAGAAGCACTCTCAGACGACTGACGTGCCAGCACGTCGTCTTCTGTTCCTGCTTCTGGTTCAGTCTGCTTATCGCGAATAGTATTGTTCTAGTATTTTTGTGTCTACTCGGTCTAGTTCTTCTTTGGGTAGGATTCTTAGGAGATCCCAGCCTAGGTCTAGTGTTTCTTGTATGCTGCGGTTTTCGTTGGGGCCTTGGCCGATGTAGCGTTTTTCGAATTCTTTGCCGAATTCTAGATATTTTTTATCTAAATCTGAGAGTTCGTCTTCTCCGATAACGGAGGCAAGATTTCTGGCCTCGCCTACTTTGGCGTATGCGGAGAAGAGCTGGTTGGCCAAATCTTGATGATCGTCTCTTGTATACCCTGCTCCTATGCCGTCTTTCATGAGACGGGAAAGGGACGGCAGGATACTGATTGGCGGGTAGATGGACTGTCCGTGAAGATTGCGGTCCAGTACAATCTGTCCCTCTGTAATATATCCGGTCAGATCCGGGATAGGGTGTGTGATATCGTCATTGGGCATGGTGAGTATGGGCAGCTGTGTCACGGAGCCGTTTACGCCCTGCACGATGCCTGCACGCTCATAGATGGTCGCAAGTTCACTGTACAGATATCCCGGGAATCCTTTACGGCTTGGAATCTCTCCCTTGGAGGAGGACACTTCACGCATGGCTTCTGCAAAGGATGTCATGTCTGTAAGAATAACAAGAATGTGCATGTTTTTCTCAAATGCCAGATATTCTGCAAGTGTCAGTGCCACCTTAGGGGTAATCAGACGCTCCACCACCGGGTCGTTTGCCATGTTCAGAAACATAGCCACATGGTCTGCCACACCGCTCTCCTCAAAGGTACGCCGGAAGAAATCTGCCACGTCATGCTTTACGCCCATAGCGGCAAATACAATCGCGAACTCCTCATCCGAATTATCGCCCAGAGAAGCTTGTTTCACAATCTGGGCGGCCAGCTGGTCGTGTGGAAGTCCGTTTCCCGAAAAGATAGGAAGCTTCTGTCCTCGAATCAGTGTTGTCAGCCCATCAATAGCGGAAATACCGGTACGGATATAGTTTCTCGGATATTCTCTGCGCACCGGATTCAGCGGCAGTCCATTCACATCCCGAATCTTATCAGCGTTAATCGGCCCCAGATCGTCGATGGGCTCCCCGATACCGTTAAAAGTACGGCCAAGCATTTCGGGTGAAAGCGCAATCTCCATCGGATGCCCGGTAAGCCTTGTATGGGTATTGATCAGGGACATCTTTTCCGTCCCCTCAAATACCTGTATCACCGCTTTATCCTCGTAAACCTCAACAATACGCCCCATTTTATGTTCATTTTTATCTACAACAAATTCTACAATCTCGTCAAAAAAAGCGTCCTGCACACCTTCCAGTGCAATCAGAGGACCGTTTATGCTGCTTAATCCCAAATATTCTATTGACATCTACGCTTCCTCCTTACGCGTTCTTTTCCATTATCGTGTTATGAAAATTATCTATATCCACCATATACTGATCCAACAGCTGCATATTGTCATTGGGAACGTCATATTTAATGGCGATGACACGCTCAAAGATGTTCTCCTCCTTCAGCACGGACATCGGCATATTCATAGCTATTAATTCTCTGCATCGTTTATATAGATATAAAATAATTTCCATCATTTTATACTGCTTCTGCAAGGAAACACAGGTGTCATCCTTGTGGAACGCATTCTGCTGAAGAAAACCAAGCCGGATAACTCTCGCAATTTCAAGCACCAGCTTCTGGTCGTCCGGCAGCACATCGCTTCCTATCAGCTTTACAATCTCCATCAGGCTGCTCTCCTGATTCAGCAGGGCCATCAGACGGTTTCGGTAGTCTACAAACTTCGGAGACACATTGTCGTGATACCATGCGGCCAGATCCGTCAGATACTCACTGTAGCTCGTAAGCCAGTGAATGGCCGGAAAATGTCTGGAATAGGCAAGACTCTTATCCAGTCCCCAGAAACAACGTACAAAACGCTTGGTGTTCTGTGTGACCGGTTCTGAAAAGTCTCCGCCCTGCGGGGATACCGCGCCGATAATTGTCACAGAGCCGTCTGTACCGTTCAGATTGTGCATCATCCCTGCGCGCTCATAGAACGCGGACAGCCTGCTGGCCAGATAGGCCGGGAATCCTTCTTCCGCCGGCATCTCCTCCAGACGGCCGGACAATTCTCGCAGAGCCTCCGCCCACCGTGAGGTAGAGTCCGCCATGATTGCCACGTCATACCCCATGTCCCGGTAGTACTCCGCCAGTGTAAGACCAGTGTAAATACTAGCTTCACGGGCCGCCACAGGCATGTTGGATGTATTCGCGATCAGTGTGGTCCTGTCCATCAGCGGATTGCCGCTCTTCGGGTCCACCAGCTGTGAAAATTCTTCCAGAACTTGTGTCATCTCATTTCCACGCTCGCCACAGCCGATATAGATAATGATATCTGCGTCGGACCACTTGGCAATCTGATGCTGTGTCATAGTCTTTCCCGTACCGAATCCACCCGGAATCGCCGCAGTGCCGCCCTTGGCAATGGGAAACATCGTATCCAGTATTCTCTGGCCGGTAACAAGAGGCACGCTGGCCGGAAAGCGGTGGCTTGTAGGACGGGCAGTCCGGATGGGCCACTTCTGCGTCATTGTCAGTTTCTTTGTCTCGCCTTCCGGTGTCTTAAGCGTCAGCAGAACTTCGTCAATGGTATACTGGCCGTCCGGAACCACATCGGTCACCGTACCGCACATTCCCGGAGGAACCATACATTTATGGACGATAGCCCTCGTCTCCGGCACCTCTGCAATAATGTCGCCGCCGTGCAGCTCACTTCCCACAGACACCGTCATATGTGTATCCCACAATTTATCACGGTCAAGCGAATCCACGCTCACGCCCCGTGTGATAAACGCTCCGCCGGTATCTGCTATCCGTTCCAGCGGGCGCTCGATTCCATCAAAAATATTGTCAATAATTCCCGGTGCAAGCGTTACCGATACCGGGCTTCCTGAGGCCTCCACGATTTCTCCCGGACGCAGTCCCGAAGTCTCTTCATATACCTGAATGGTAGTCATATCCTTATCCAAAGAAATGACTTCCCCCACCAGCTTTTCTTCCCCAACATACACCATCTCAGACATCATAAAGCCCGTGTTGCCTTTTAGGTAGATGACCGGCCCGTTAATCCCATATATACTTCCTGTCTTATGCAATGCCTACACCTCCTGCTCCAAAACGGAACTTCTGATATTCTGATTCCAGAGCGGTCTGGAAAGAATGGTCAATGAGGACGTTCCTGTCCTGAATGACTGCCCTGAGCCCTCCCATAAAATCATATCCACTGACCGTCAGATGCATGCCTGTGCGGTCTTCCAGCTCCTCGATTTTATCCTCATCAGAAGGGGTAATATACAGAGTAAGCCCCTTTCCCTCCGCAAAAACAGCGGCCTGAGTTATCAGCTTAGACAGATAATCCAGATATTCTTCTGTCTTTGTGTAATCTATAAGAAGCTCTTTGACCTCCTCAAACAGCTTAACCTTCAACTCGCTCTGACATTTTCCCATGGCGCGCTTCAGCTCTGTCTGTGCCTTCGCCGCCGCCTGATTGAGCTGTCGTCTTGCATTGGTCGTCTCTGATTGAATTCTGATTTCCGACTGCCGCTCCGCTTCCTCTTTATGCTTTTCGAATAAAGATTCCAGCGTCTTTCTATGATTTTCAATAATCGCATTCCCCTCCGCCCGTGCTTCTGTCATCACGGTTTCTTGAAGATGCGTAATCTTTTCGTCCAGAGTCAATTGAATCACCTTCTTTACTTTCTTGTTACAATTTCAGTCCAATTGCTTCATTTACATAGGATGTGATAAAGTCCTTTTTACGTCCGGTTCCGTGCCTGTCTGGGATTTCTATCAGCAGAGGCATCTTTCTTTTCAGCTTGATTTCATCGATCATATCCGGAAACTCTCTTCCGAACTTTTCAGTCAAAAGTACAATCCCGATTGAGCTGTCGCTCATAGCAGTCTCCAGAGCCTGCCTTAGTTCCTCACGCTCGTGCACGACCACGCCGTCCACCCCGGCAAGGCGCATCCCAGTATAGGTATCTACATTATCACTGATTAAATACATTTTCATCTTAATTAACCCAGCTTGCTCAAGATCATGAAGGAGATAATCAGACCATACAGGCAGACACCTTCTGCAAGACCTACGAAAATGAGCGACTTACCAAGGACACTGGAGTCTTCACTGATAGCTCCAAGCGCCGCGCTCGCCGCACTTGCCACAGCAATACCACCGCCGATACAGGATAAACCGGTAACCAATGCGGCTGCGATATAGCCTAATCCTACTGCCAAAGAACCGCTGCCTGCCCCGTCTGCAGCATGGACGCTCACCCCGCCGAACAACATGATTGCAGCAACTAAAAATGTACCAAAATAGAAGAACACATTCACGCCCAGCGCAGTCTTATAGCGGCCTTTATTGCGCTCTCCGATAAGATAATATCCAAATGGAATAAAGATACTCAAAACCAATGCGGCCACCAATACTAACTTTGTTGCTAAATTCATAATAATTACCTCCTGCTTTAAATTGTTTTCTTAAATTCCCGTCCACTGCCTTTATAGAATCGGCTGAACATCTCATAATACTCAAGACGAAGTACCTGAATACCAACAATCAGTCCTTCGAATCCACAAACAAATATATTTCCCAGAATCATCACGGCCCAGTTAATCTTTCCGGTCTCCGCCCCGGCGAGCATGAGCACCACCTGCATAATCGATGCATGGCTCACTGCAAAAGCGCCGATACGGATGAAAGATAGCGTGTTAGAAAAATAACTCAGCAGTGTCTCGAACAGTTCAAAGAATGCCTGCGTGACGAACATTGCCTTGCTTTCTTCCATCTTCTTAGCACTTTTCGTTATCTTTCTTGTCAGCGGTTCCTTCAGCGCAATCAAAAGCAGAGGAACACCAAACATAATCAACATCACAATTCCGCCTGGCATCGCGTGCCCCGTCATGAACAATGCCACGACTGCTACGACTGCACTGTAGAAAATGAGTCCCGCCAGACCATTGGCGTCGAACCAAACATTTTCTGTATCATGGGCCCGCAAAGCATTTACAATATGCAGAATCATGGAAATAATTATAATCAGCATACCGAAGCCGATAGATACGATAAATACAGTATTCAGCTTCCCGATAAACGGAAGGTTAGTCATATGTTCAATCGGCCGTATCCACCTTGCCTCAATAATATCTTCGAATCCAAAAATGCTGCCGAACATAAATCCGAAGAAAGTAGAAAATACACCGGCCAGAGAGATAATACCTGCCAGATTCGCCTTTTTCTTCAAATAGATAAGGCCTCCTCCGATGAAAAGTAAAAGTCCCTGACCCACGTCGCCGAACATCGCGCCAAAAATAAAGGTATAGGTTAGGCCCACAAATACGGTGGGATCCATCTCGCCGCTCTTTGGCAGCCCATACATCTTTGTAAACATCTCGAAAGGCTTGAACAGCTTCGGGTTTTTCAGCTTCGTGGGCGGTTCTCCGAAGAACTGCTCTTTATCCTCTTCCACCACGATATAGATTCTCGGATCATTCTTCGCCTCTTCGATAAAGGCCCTCACGTCGTCCTCGGCCATCCAGCCGCAGAGGATATAATAGTCTTCTTTCTCCTCCTCGGTTCTGGCCGCATATTTCCGGATATCGAAGTTCTTTGACAAACGCTCCAATGTAATCTGTGCGCCGAGAAGATCTGATGCATGTTCGCGGAACATCTGCTGCCGCTTCTGCTTTATCTTATTAATGTCATCATTGATATCCGACACATCCTTTTCCAGCTTCCGGTAAGCCTCGAGCGGCGTGCCTCCAAAATCTTCTGTCAAACTGATTCTCTCAAAGTGGAGGGATTTCATCATGGAATCAATTTTCCCGGACTCCGCGTCCGACACAAAGTAGATGCCGTATACATAGTTCTCATCTCTGGCGCCCTCCACAAATACTGCGTCGATGTCTCCGAGAAGCGAGCGCTCCAGCCGGTGATAATAGTCTACGCTGATTCTGCCAAATCTGAACTTGATGTATTTGAACTGCAGAATATCATGCAGTTCGAAATCCAGAGGTGCAAAGGGCTCCACCGCTCTCATCCGCTCGGCCAGCTCTTCCCTCTTTTTCTTCAATCCCTCTTTGCTCTCCTGAAATTCCATATAATCATGGTTCACGGAGCGTATCATCTCCATCATCTCATGCTCTTCCAGCGTAAAAGAAGGCTCCGTCTCCAGCTCAGGAAGATAAGAAAGAAACTGCTTCACCTTGGCCAGCGGATCCTTATAGGGGTTCACCTCCAGGAACGGAAGCAGATTATCCACCGTCTTCAGTTCAGTCAGTGCATTTTCCAACTGCATCTCATATTTTGAAAGATATAAGTTCGTTACTCTGTCGATGTCCGTTCTCGGCCCGGTAATACTTAAGAACTTCATCTTTACTATCATTTCGCCACACCTCCAATGTAATTAAGCGTCTCCCGGGCGGGCAGTCCATAGCGGACACACTCAAGAGCCGTTGTTAACTTTTCCAGCTCCTCCTCTTTGAGGAAGAGATAGGTATTCACAGCCGCAATCGAATAAGGATTGCTTCTTCTGTCCGCAAGGTAGAGCTTATACAGACAATCTTTGTACATTTTCTCTATAGTCAGGTTCTTTGTCAAATTGAACTTGCGGGCATAAGCCGTCTTCTCAGCCGATTTCATGAATTCATCCAGAGAGGGAGTCTCGACCAGCTCCTTCAGCAAATCTATGTGAATTCGATAATGAATCGGTATCAAGAGAGAGTAAATATCGGGCGGAAGCATATGATAGTATTTCTTCGCACGGTAAATCCACTGAAGATTCAGAAGATCGATTTTCGTTCCACAATCCCGCGTATAGATATCTAATTCTCTTTTTTTGAGTATCTTTTTCCGCGTCTTCCACATCGTTGTGAAATAGTAGAGATTCAGCGCTAAATCATAGTCGAAAAGAGTTGTTTCCTTTGCGTCTTCCAACTTCTTTAGGGCGCTGTAGTATTCCGTCCCCTGAAGATTCTCTACAAGCTCATGTACATTTTTCGAAGTGATGAGCCTGTCGATTGTAAGGCTTGAATACTGATCAAAAAATGACTTTTTATAATTCAGGTCAAAAGGCTGCTCATAGTGGTTAAATACAATTCTAAGACAGTAGTTGATCAAGTTGACTTCATACCGTTTTAAATAAAGCTCCAAAAATCTTTTCTGGGTCATCCCTGAAAAACGGTAGAGCCTGATATAATCACTGTAAAGGGATTGTATCAATATCTTTTCAATATCTCCCCTGTGAAGCTTATCCTCGTCAATATCTTTCAGATGCGGCTCATAAGCCGGCTTGCCTTTCAGATACGAGACAATTTCTGTCACAGTCTTTAAATTGGCGATATTTTGGAAATCTTCCTCTGTCAGCAGCTTTGCCTGCATTGCACGGACTTTGGTTACAAGTCCACTGTATGCCAATAAATTTCCCATATGCTATCCCTCGATAATATGCTTTACGATTTCCGTCGCATAAATAGTATGCTTCTCCTCAAAGTCACGTCTAATCTGCTCGATGGCAGACTGGTTTTTCTCTTCCTGCTTTTTCAGGACCTCTTCCATCTGCCTTTCCAGACCGCTCCGTATCGCCTGAAGCTGCCCCTGCGTCTTCCGCTCCAGCTCCTCATCGTAAGCATCGCGTTCTGCCTGTATCTCCTTCTCAAGCTCTGCTTTCTGCTCTTCAGCATGGGAGACAACTGCTTCCGCAGCGTGTTCAATCTCAGAAAGTTTTTTCACGATTGTATCCATAATAAGGGCTCCTTCCATATTCTCCAAACATAACCTTATTCTACTCCTATTGATTTACGTTTTCCACTAAATAAATACTACATTTTCCTCAAAAATTTTCTGTATTTTTGTTGAAAATTATGAATTTTAACCAATTTCATTTTCCATGTTTCCAATCTCCTGCCTATAGTGTAAAATAAATGATGCACCTTTATTCTAAAAAGAAGTGTATTTTTATCTATGGAAAGAGAAATGAGGATACAATATGCGGCTACGAAATGTACCGGGAGCGGACGCTTATCTCACCGCCCACCCCCTTGTCATAAAAAATGAAACCAGATACCGCGGAAGCTGGAAGGAGACCTTTGAACACTCAGAGAATCCCATCCATATTGAAATCGGTATGGGAAAAGGAAAGTTCATTCTCACACTGGCAAAAGAAAATCCGAATATCAACTACATCGGCATTGAGCGCTACTCCAGCGTTCTTGTCCGCGCTTTAGAGCATTTGGACAACGACGAAGAATATAAGGATTTGACCAATATCCGTTTTATCTGCATGGATGCCAAAGAGCTCCCCAACGTTTTTGCCGTCGGAGAGCTGGATAAAATCTACTTGAACTTTTCCGACCCGTGGCCGAAGGCGCGTCATGCCAAGAGAAGGCTTACATCCCGTGAATACTTTGAGCGGTATGATAAGATACTCGCCTTTGACGGCGTTGTAGAATTCAAGACGGACAACAAAGAATTGTTCGAATTCTCTTTGGAGCAGGTAGATCTGGCAGGCTGGATACTGCTGGCCAAGACTTTTGACTTGCACAACGACCCAACACTCAGCAGAGGGAACGTCATGACGGAGTATGAAGAGAAGTTCTCCGGGCTGGGACATCCTATCCACAAGCTGATAGCGATGAGACAATAACAAAAAGGTGCTTCCATCAACCGACAGGAAGCACCTTCTTTTTATATTCCAATATTGAGTTAGATTCCCTTCTTATACAGTATAAAAGAATATGCTGCCGGTATAAGCATTATCGCCAAAATAATAACTATCACCGCATTTCCGACATCAAGTATCCCTGCCGCCATAAGCGCTGTTCCGGCCAGTATCCAGAGCCATCCGGCCAGACGATGGGTCTTGTTCCAATTCTCTTCACTGGAGAGCGTCCATGGCAGCTTAATTCCAACTGTATAATTTTGTTTTAACTTAGGCATATAATTGCCAACCAGCACAAATACGAATCCTACTGCACATCCGGTAATCATGCCTATATTGATTTTTTTCCCCAATGCCGCCATATAGATGCTGATATTACAGATAAGTGACACAACCGGAACAATCCAAAATATAAGCCCTTTCATCTTTTCACTAATATTCTTTCTCTTGGGGTCATTCAATGTTATCCCCACACATATCAAGTGTACCGCCAGCATAAGCACAGGAAGCCCAATTACCGCAAAAGGTTTGCTACTCCACCCATTGGGCGAATTGTCTGTTCCAAAATGGACCGCCATAGTATCAGGCAGTTGTTTCCACAGAATCAGTCCCGCAATCATAGGCAGTACTACAATAATGCTAGTCAAAATAATTGTTTTTTTATACTTCATCATTTCCATGCCCTCCTCTTAATTCTGACAGCCACACCATTATCTCTTCCACCACGGAAGTATTCAACTCATAATAAACAAAATTCTTCTCCTTCGTCTCCCAGACAAGATCTGCCTTTTTCAAGACACTCAAGTGATATGATATAGTTGCCCCTGTCATGTCAAAATGACTTCCTATCTCTCCAGCGGACATTCGGCCGCCCTTAAGGAGTACCAGTATCTCTCTCCGCACCGGGTCGGAAAGTGCTTTAAACGTCTCGGCAAAGCTCATTGCTTATCATCTCCTTTAAAGGAACTATTTAGATATCCTTCTAAATACTTTATATCATGGTACTGCATTGGTGTCAATACCTATTTAGATAATTTTCTAAATACTTTTTATTCTCTCAAGTAACATCCTTCATTCCTCCGCATATAATAAACAGAGAACACATAAGAGCGAGGCATGTGCACATCATGAAACATAAACGAAAAATCCACAACACCATGCGTTGTTTCTGCTACGATAACCAGAAGCTTAATAAGCGGCTGATCTGCCTGCGTAAGTCCTTCTGGGAAGTATATCATATCCTGAATCCGAAGTGCATGCCTTAAGCTTTAGGCGTAAACGGGGGATATATATGTCAATCAAGCCAATTACCCATGATTATACAGCAGAAGTTACCAATGAACGTCTCCCTGTCGTAGTTGAATTCTACGCTGAGTGGTGCCCGAAATGCCAGATGATGAAAGACGTGGTAGAGCGCCTTGCCAGACGCTGCCGTGGAATTTACATTTTTAAAAAAGTGGACATTGATATCTGCGAAAAAATTGCTGAGGACCTCGGGGTCGAGACCGTCCCCACCTTTGTCATATATCGGCACGGAGAAATCATGGGGTATACTACCGGTGTAATCTCTGAAAAAATACTGGAAGAGCGAATTGCGGATATGCTGAGATAACTGTGTAAACACTCATATTTGTTTGGAAATTAAGAGCGACGGACGGCAGGTCCTCACAACCTGCCGTCCGTCTTCTATGGTTAGATAATAAAGATATTATGATAACGTCATCTTTTCTTTTTCGGCATCACATGAATCGCGCCGCCCGCCATCTCTTCCAGAGCTTCCCCGATTGCTTCATTGTAAGTAGGGTGGGCCCGCATGCCTTTTCTCATATCCTCTGCCGTCATATGATTGGCCATGGCTGTCACGAATTCTCCGATCATATCCGTCGCTCTGGCACACATCATCTGCGCGCCAATAATTTCCTTTGTCTCCGCGTCTGCCAGTATTTTGATAAATCCTCGCTCTTCTTTTGAAATCAGAGATTTTCCGTTGGCGCTCATCATCACCTTGCCAATCTCTACGGAAATTCCCTTCTCCTTCGCTTCCTCCTCGGTTATGCCCACGCCCGCTATCTCCGGACTGGTATACACACATCCCGGAATTATAGACAGATTGACCTCCGGTTCTTTTCCTGCAAGGCGTTCCGCCACATAGATTCCCTGTGCGCTTGCGCTGTGGGCCAGCTGGATTCCCGGAATCACGTCTCCGATCGCATAGACTCCATCCATACTGGTACGGAATTCCTCATCGACTAGAATTCGTCCTCTTTCTATATTAAGTGTGGTTCCCTCTCCAAGTAGGCCGTCCGTATTCGCGGCTCTTCCCACAGCGGACAACAGAGCGTCCGCGCTGATTCTATGTTCTTTCTCCTTTTCGGTGAAAATACAGGCAAAGCCGTCGCCCTCTCTCTCCACCTTCTGTACAAACGCTCCGGTGTATATCTCCACACCGCGCTTTTTCAAAATCATCTTCAAATTCTGAGAAATCTCTTTGTCCATACCCGGCAGGATTCTCGGCAAAGCCTCCACAATGGTAACCTTTGCGCCCAGCGCCTGAAATACGGTCGCGAATTCCACGCTGATGACCCCGCCTCCGATGATAATCATGCTCTCCGGCACATCCTGCATCTGGAACACATCGTCGCTTGTCATAACGCCCGGCAGATCCATTCCTTCTATCGGAAGCACCAGCGGCTTAGAGCCGGTGGCAATCAGAATCTTCTCTGCGCCATAACAGGTGCGCTCCTCGCCGGACGCCACCGTCACCGTCTTGTCCTTCTCGATAGACGCAAGCCCCTTGATCACCGTCACTCCATTGGCAGCCAAAAGCTGCTCCACGCCCTGACGCAATCCCGCAGAAACTTCGTTTTTATAATCAAGAATCTTTCCATAATCGTAGCGCACATTGTCTGCCAGAATGCCGAAGCGTTCCCCCGTCTTCGCACTCTCCAGCACCTCTGCCGCATGTATCATTGCCTTTGTGGGAATACACCCTCTGTTCAGACAGGTTCCCCCAGCCTCACGGCTCTCTATAATCGCAGTCTTAAGGCCCAGCTTTGCCGCTTTGATTGCGGCTGGGTAACCTCCCGGGCCTGCGCCGATCACTATCAAATCAAATGTTTCCATATAACCTCCTCTGGCCTTCGCTTCCGGCCGCCGGCGTCATGCCATCCTCAAGTATGAACCTTTGGATATCCTGCATCATCATCCGTTCCCCGTCATTTAGCGCCGGAACCCGGTACATTCCCACGCAGAGGTCTTCTTTGCCGTACCGGCAGCCCTTCAGATACTCAGGAATCCGGCTGATGAATCCTTGCTCCATGGCGTCAGAATAAATCTGCATATCTGTGATAATTCCTTTATTCACCTGAAGCTGCATCGTAACCCCGCCCCATGGGAACCGTGTATCGATTTCATACTGGAATTCCATCCGCCGGCCAAATATCCATTCCCATGACGAGAACTTTTCTTCCGCCTGATCCAGCTCTTTTTTTTCTAACATATCCGGAGTTATCTTTTTTGCGGATAATCCGTATACCTCCTCAAATGCTTCTAAAAGCTTCTCTTTCAACAATGAAATCGTCAGTTCAGGGCAGAATTCAGTGAGGTTCGCCACCCGTGACTTCACGGAATCCACGCCTTTCGAGCGCAGCTTTTCTTGTGAAACATTCAAATATTTGGACAAATCCTCTACATTGACATTTACCATCAAAGTACCGTGATGATAACAGTGTCTGTCCAAGTTCAAAAATGCATTTCCCGAGAACTTTCTTCCTTCCACCGTGATATCATTTCTGCCGGATTTGACCGCATGGATGCCCAGCTTATTTACGGCTTTTAAGATAACCTCGAGCTGCTTTTCCAGATTATAGTTTTCTTCCTGCACAAGAAAGGTAAAGTTAAGATTCCCCAAATCATGGAATACAGCCCCTCCTCCGGATAAACGGCGTACCACGCAGCCATTGTCTTCTTTTAGTTTTCCGACAAGACATTCCTTCCACGCATTCTGGTTATACCCGACCACGACCGTATGCTGGTTCTGCCAGAGATAGAGGATACACTCCTCCGGTTTCACATGCCGGAGGAGGTATTCTTCTATTGCCAGATTACGGTAGGGAACTGTCCCGTCACTCTCTATATAAGTAAGCTCATATATCATATTATTTCATACCTTAACTTTGGATGTCTGGCCGCCTCAACCTCGTCTAATCTGGTGATCGGTGTATGAAGGGGCGCCAGATGAAGGCTCTCGGCATCCTTATGCGCTGTTTCATATAACTGTAAAAATACCTCCACGGCCTCATCCAAAGTCTCCTTTGTCTCAGTCTCTGTCGGCTCCACCATCAACGCCTCTTCCACGATCAGCGGGAAGTACATGGTCGGCGGATGGATTCCATTATCTAAGAGTCCCTTAGAAATATCCAGAGCGGATACTCCGGTATCCTTCTTCAAATCCTTCAGGCTCATTACAAACTCGTGCATGCAGATCTCATCGTAAGCCATCGTATATTTATCTTTCAGGCACGCCATCATGTAGTTAGCGTTTAATACCGCATGGGTACTCGCCTCCGGAATTCCCTCTTTTCCAAGTGTCAAAAGATATGTAAGCGCTCTTACGACAACCAAAAAGTTTCCATAGAAGCTTTTTACTCTTCCGATACTGTGCTCCGGATCCACAAAATAATATGCACCCTTTCCTTCTGTCAAATCGACAGGAAGAAATTCTGCCAGAAGATTCTTACATCCAACTGCCCCGCTTCCCGGGCCTCCACCGCCGTGCGGAGTAGAGAAAGTCTTATGGAGATTCAGATGAATCACGTCAAAGCCCATATCTCCCGGCCTTACCGTCCCCATGACCGCGTTCAAATTGGCCCCGTCATAATAACAGAGGCCGCCTGCCTCATGGACAATCCGGGTAATCTCCAGAATATTTTTGTCAAACAGGCCTACCGTATTAGGATTGGTCAGCATCAGTCCTGCTGTGTCCTCTCCCACTGCCTCACGCAGTTTCTCCAAGTCTACACACCCATCCTCTCTGGAAGGGATGCTGACTACAGAATATCCGGCCATCGCCGCACTGGCCGGGTTCGTACCATGGGCAGAGTCCGGCACAATAATTTTCGTACGGTTCTGCTCATTCCTTGCGTGGTGATAAGCCTTCATCAGTAAAAGTCCGGTAAATTCTCCATGCGCCCCGGCAGCCGGCTGGAATGTCATCCTATCCATACCGGTAATCTCTGACAGATACCGCTCTGCCGTCTGAAGCACTTCCAGACAGCCCTGCACCGTGTGAAGAGGCTGAAGAGGATGCACCTCCGTAAAACCTGACAGCCCAGCCATCTCATCATTAATCTTCGGATTATATTTCATGGTACATGAACCCAGCGGATAGAATCCGTCGTTTACCCCGTGGGTCTTTTTAGCCAGTTCAGAATAATGACGGCTCAGCTCATTTTCCGATACCTCGGGAAGGTGTAGTTCCTGCTCTCTTTGATTACCGCCGGTAAGCTCTACAGCCGGGACGTCAAGAGGCGGAAGCAGTGACAGATGTCTTCCTTTTTTGCTTTTCTCGAATATTAACATGACTCTGCACCTCCTTCCAGAATCCGGACAACCGTGTCCATCTCTTCTTTTGTGTTCATCTCCGTGCAGCACCACAGTATGCGGCTCTCATCCAGAGGATATCCGCCCAAAATGTCAGACTCCTCCAACACTTTCAGCACTTCACTGGAAGACCTGTCAGAAGATGTCACGAACTCATGGAAAAATTCGCCCTTGTTCTCTACTGTAAATCCAATCCGGCTCAGCCCCTCGGCCAGATAGTGTGCCTTTGAGGTACACTGGCACGCAGCGTCACGAAGTCCCTCCGCGCCCATCGCGCTTAAATACACTCCAACTGCCAGCGCGCACAGTGCCTGATTGGAACAAATATTGCTAGATGCTTTTTCCCGTCTGATATGCTGCTCTCTCGCCTGAAGCGTCAGCACATACCCGGTCCTGCCATCCCGGTCCTTCGTCTCTCCCACGATACGCCCGGGAAGCTTTCTCATCATTTCACTGGTACAGGACATAAATCCGAGGTACGGGCCTCCAAAAGCAAGGGGAAGTCCAAGCGGCTGCCCATCTCCCACTGCTACGTCCGCCCCATATTCACGGGGTGTCTTCAAAAGTCCAAGAGAAATTGGGTTCACGCCCATAATAAACTTCGCTTTACATTCGTGTGCCAGCTCCCCTACTGCAGAGGCGTCTTCCAGATTCCCATAATAGTTGGGATGCTGAATGTAGACGCAGGCTGTTTCTTTATCCAGATTCTCTTTCAAGAAGTCAAGGTCTGTGACCCCGTCCTTTTCCGGAATCAGCACCAGCTCCATCTCATTACCGAAGCAATAGGTCTTCACCGTATCGACTACCTGCGGGTGGGCGGTCATGGAGACGAATGCTTTCTTTTTCTTGCGGTCGCGGCACATGGCCACAGCCTCTGCGGCAGCCGTTGCCCCATCATACACGGATGCGTTCGATACATCCATCCCCGTCAATTCGCAAATCATAGTCTGGTATTCAAATATAGACTGCAATACTCCCTGACTGATTTCCGCCTGATAAGGTGTATATGCCGTTAAAAACGTTTCATTGGAAATTACACTTTTAACAATAGAGGGAATAAAGTGGCGGTAAGCCCCTGCTCCACGGAACATCACAGGAAACACCTTATTCTTTGCCGCCATTTTTTCCATGGCCCTGCGTACCTGAAGCTCAGACATGCCGCCGGGCAGGTCTAACCCTCCTTTAATCTTAACATCATCGGGAATCATGCTGAATAAATCGTCCATACTGTCAATGCCGATTCTTTGGAGCATTTCCTCCCGGTCTTTTTCCGTAACCGGAACATAGGAACCCATATGTATTCCTCCTTCCAAAGTATATGTGAAGCGGATACTACCGATCCGCCTACGCCTGCTCGCTCTCTACAAATGCCGTATACTCTTCTGCGCTTAAGAATTCTTCTTTGTCTGTGATATCCTTGACTTTGACAAACCAAGCATCGTAAGGCTCGGAATTGATTTTTTCCGGCTCATCCATCAAATCTTCATTCACTTCAGCGACAATACCGGTAACCGGTGAGTACACGTCAGAGACTGCCTTCACTGATTCTACGTCGGCGAATGCCTCGCCTACGGTCACTTCATCCTCTTCTTCGGGAAGATTTACGAATACAAGGCTCCCAAGCTCACCCTGCGCGTAATCGGTAAGTCCGATCACTGCCGTCGTATCATCCTCAAATTTTACCCATTCATGTGATTTGGTATAAAATAATCCTTCTACTACATTGCTCATCTTTTCTTCCTCCTGATTTTCCGGCTTCCGCCAATATTAATTTTTTTCTGGTTTCTTATAGAAAGGAGTCGGCACAACTTCCGCCTCCACCTTGCGCCCTCTGACGATTGCTGTTACTTTTGTTCCTGCTTCTGTATAATCAATGTCCAAAAACGCCATGGCAATCGGGTATCCCAGATACGGGCAATGGGTTCCTGATGTAGAGAATCCGATTTTTTTATCCCCGTCATAGATCTCCGCTTCTTCACGGATAATCCCCCGTCCTGTCACCTTAAGTCCTACGCGCTTTCTTGTAAGCTCATCCTTTGTGGGAAGGAATTCCTTGCCGATAAAGCTCTCTTTCTTTCTCTTGACAGCAAATCCGAGTCCTGCTTCAATGGGGTTGACGTTCTCATCCATTTCGTGTCCATAAAGGGGCATCGCCGCCTCGAGTCTCAGTGTGTCTCTTGCTCCAAGCCCACACGGAATCAATCCTTCTTCTCTTCCGGCCTCCATCAGCGCCTCCCACATAGCAGGGGCGTCCTTCGAAGCGAGATAAATCTCAAATCCATCCTCACCGGTATAGCCTGTCTGGGAAATCAAACATGGGATTCCCGCCGCTTTGGCGTGGAATACAGCGTGATAATATTTTTCCGGAATGTCTTCGGCGCCTGCAATCTTCTGAAGAATTTCAAGAGATTTTGGGCCTTGGAGCGCAATCTGGGCCACCTCGTCTGAAATGTCCTCAAACACAGCCTCGCCCGTCTCATGGCTCTTCATCCACTGGAAATCCTTTTCCCTGTTGGCAGCGTTCACTACAATTAAATAACACTCGTCGTTATATTTATAGACAATTAAGTCATCGACCGTACCGCCCTTTTCATTACACATCGGGCTGTATCTTGCCTGACCTTCCACCATGTTGGTGAAATCATTGGTCATAATCTCGTTCAGATTCGCCAGAGCATCCTTGCCTTTCACGAGCACCTCACCCATATGGGACACATCGAAAAGTCCTGCCTGTGTGCGGACTGCCATGTGCTCCTCGATAACTCCCTGATACTGTACCGGCAGGAGATACCCTGCAAAGGGAACCATCTTTCCGCCATATTTTACATGTGTGTCATAAAGTGGTGTTTTCAATTCCATCTTCAATCCCTCCTATTCATACAACGGATACTTTGCACAGATTTCATTGACTGTCTGACGTATCTCATCCGCTTTTGTTTCAAAATCTGTAACCGTCAGTTTAATCAGTTTCGCAATTTGCTTCATATCCTCTTCCACTAAGCCTCTCGTAGTCACAGCCGGGGTTCCAATTCGGATACCGCTTGTGACGAACGGGCTGGCCGGGTCGTTTGGCACTGCATTTTTATTGACAGTGATATAGACTTCATCCAGTCTTCTCTGTAACTCTTTGCCGGTAATGTTCATATTCTGCAAATCTACAAGCATAAGGTGGTTGTCTGTACCGCCGCTGACCAGATTGAATCCTTCTTCGGTCAATGCCTCTGCCAGCGCCTTTGCATTGGCCAGCACCTGCTTCTGGTATTCCTTGAACTCTGGCTTCAGCGCTTCCCCAAAGCACACTGCCTTTGCCCCGATAATGTGCATCAGCGGGCCTCCCTGTGTTCCGGGGAAAATCGCTTTGTTGATTGCCTTGGCATGTACTTCCTTGCACATGATAATTCCGCCCCGGGGGCCTCTCAGTGTCTTGTGTGTCGTGGTGGTCACTACATCCGCATACGGAACCGGGCTCTGATGCAGTCCTGCCGCTACCAGACCGGCGATATGCGCCATATCTACAAACAACAATGCGCCTACTTCCTGTGCAATGTCGGCAAAAATATCGAAACGGATCTCTCTCGGGTAAGCGGAAGCGCCTGCAACTATCATTTTGGGCTTACATTCCTTTGCGAGAGCTCTGATTGCGTCATAATCCAGATACCCTTCTTCGTTGATATCATAGGCAACGAAATGATAAAGAATACCGGACATATTTACCGGTGAACCGTGAGTCAGGTGTCCACCGTGTGCAAGATTCAGTCCCATCACTGTATCTCCGGGTTTTAAAAATGCCTGATATACTGCATTGTTAGCATTTGCTCCTGAGTGCGGCTGCACACATGCATGCTCACAGCCAAATAGCTTTTTGGCACGCTCAATGGCCAGATTCTCCAGCACATCTACTTCCTCACATCCTCCGTAATAACGCTTGCCCGGGTAGCCTTCCGCATATTTGTTCGTCGGCATAGTTCCCATAGCCAGCATCACCGCCGGACTTACAATATTCTCTGAGGCAATCAGCTCCAGATTCCTCCTCTGACGAGCTGCTTCCTTCTGCAGCGCTTCTCCCACCTCGGGATCTTGACCTTTGATGTAATCCATCACATCGTTAATTCTGTTCATAGCTTTTTTCTCCTTTCGAGTCAAATGGAATTATTGTTCGCTTTTTCACATTCCTGTTATTTCCTAAACGAGAATGCAAAAAAGCAGATAAAAGAAATCTCCGAATTGGAAGTGTTCTTTTATCTGCCTCTGTCCTTTAACCTGAAAGATTTCCATCGCCGCATATGAGCAACATGGTTACTTCTTCGGTACATATGTATGTTCTCCAGAGTGTCGTCCAAATTTGTTACTTTTGCCTGAGAGTTTTTGCACTGCACCTTCGGCGCCATTCGGAGAATGGTCTCTCACAAATTCTTCAATCGACTTAAATTATGCATATTATACAGTGCTGTTTTTGAAACGTCAATACCTTTTGTGAAAGTTATATAATTAACAGGATTAATGTTTTTTTAACTATTGCCCAATTTTACGACAAATGCCGGAATAGGTGGATGATTTGGGCGGTTATAATATTCGCTTACAATGACCAGAAATCTCTTGGAGTCCAGCGTTCTCAGCCACGCAAGCACAGCATCCTTCTCCTCAAACCCACTGTCGCCGCCGCTATAGATACAGAGACTCATAATACCGCCTGCCTTCAACAGTGCAAGCCCTGCTTCCATAGCCGCAATGCTGGTCTCCCCCTTGGTCGCCATTGCATGGTCCCCTCCCGGCAGATAGCCAAAATTAAAGACTATGCAGGACACCTCCCCAGCTTCTTTTATATAGCGCGCCATATTTTCATGCCCCGACAAAATTACTTCTGTCTCACATGCGGCATCCTTGATCCGCTCTCTTGTGCGGATGACGGCTTGCTCCTGAATATCAAAAGCGTATACCTTTCCGGTGCCCTTCAGCAATCCGCAGAGATATGCCGTATCATTTCCATTTCCGGCGGTAGCGTCAATACAGATATCTCCCGGCTCAACGTGCTCTTTGATAAAGCCGTGGCACCAGTCAGTCACTTGATAACGATTCATCTAAAATTCAAAGACCGCAACACCATAAGGCGGCAGCTTATATCCAAAGGAATAGGGGCGGCCGTCACATTCCTTTTTCACGGCCCTATATACAAGCGGACGCTCCTCGCCTGTCCCTCCATACTTCACCTCATCGCTGTTAAACACGAGCTTATATTGCTTCCTCCTCGGAACCCCCACCCGGTAATCTTCCCGCTCAATGGGAGTAAAATTGCAGACGAACAAAAGGTTCTTCTTATTGTCCTTAGAATGACGGATAAAGCTGTAAATGCTCCGGTAGCCATCATCTGCGTTCACCCACTCAAAGCCCTCGTAGGACGTATCCAATTCGTACATTGCCTTATTTCTCTTATAAAGGTGCAGCAAATCCTTATAGAATTCTTGTACAGCCACATGCTCCTTCTCAGCAAGCAGGAACCAGTCCAATTCCCGGGCTTCGCTCCACTCTCTCAGCTGTGCGAACTCTTGTCCCATAAACAACAGCTTTTTACCGGGATGCCCCATCATAAAGGCATAACCTACCTTCAAATTGGCAAATTTATCAAAACCGACTCCCGGCATCTTATTCAGCATCGAACACTTCAGATGCACCACCTCATCGTGGGAGAGTACTAATACATAATTTTCACTGTAAGCGTAAGTCATGGCAAAGGTCATCTGGTTATGATGTCCCTTGCGGAAATAAGGGTCCAGCTTCATATATTCGGTGAAATCATGCATCCAGCCCATATTCCACTTTAAGCTGAAGCCCAGTCCGTCATCCTCCGGCCTGCCGGTGACTTTCGGCCACGCGGTTGACTCCTCCGCAATCATAAGCGCCCCCGGATTCCGCCCAAGAATTACAGAATTCAAATGTTTAAAGAACTCAATAGCCTCAAGGTTCTCATTGCCTCCATATTTATTGGGAGCCCACTGTCCGTCCTGCTTGCCATAATCAAGGTAAAGCATCGATGCCACCGCGTCTACACGCAGGCCGTCAACATGATAATGCTCAATCCAGAACAAGGCATTGGCAATCAAAAAGTTCTTAACTTCATTCTTGCTATAATCAAATATCTTGGTTCCCCAGTCGGGATGTTCCCCTTTTCTCGGATCGGCATACTCGTAGGTAGGCGTGCCGTCAAAATCCGCCAGACCATGGGCATCTCTTGGAAAATGCGCCGGTACCCAGTCCAAAATAACTCCTATCTTGTTCTTATGCAGATAGTTGACCATATACGCAAAATCCTGTGGAGAACCATAGCGAGAAGTCGGGGCAAAATATCCGGTCACCTGATACCCCCAGGAACCGTCAAAGGGATATTCCGCTATCCCCATCAGTTCTACATGTGTATATCCCATCTCCTTTACATAGTCCGTAAGAGCATGGGCCATTTCACGGTATGAATAAAATCCTTCTTTGTCGGGTTCAGGATGCCTTTTCCATGAACCTATATGTACCTCATAAATAGATATAGGCTGTGTATGGTGATCCCACTCCGCACGCTTTTCCATCCACTTTGCGTCGCTCCACTTGAGATTCAGGATATCCGCTATTCTAGAAGCGGTTCCCGGTCTCATCTCTGCACTGTTAGCGTATGGATCAGCTTTGTAGATAAGTTCCCCCTTGTACGTCTCTATGCAGAATTTGTACAAAGAACCTGTCTGTACTCCCGGGACAAATGCAGTATAGATGCCAAGCGGTTCGTTGCGCTCCATCGGATTTGCTTTGACGTCCCAGCCATTGAAATCCCCGACAACAGAAACGTTCTCTGCATGGGGTGCCCACACCGCAAAATAGACGCCTTCTCTCCTGCCGTCCTTCACCACGTGAGCTCCCAACTTCTTATAAATCTCATAATGGTTCCCTTGACCAAACAAATACTGGTCCAGCTCACCGATTTCATAGGCCTTTTTCGGTCTCTCCATCTTTTTCTGTGTTCCCTTTGCTGTTTTCTTTACTGCCATACCATCACCCTCTATCAGTTCATATAGTTAGAAATATTATACTAGAATATGTTAAAAAAAGAAAGAGTTTTGGTCAAAATACACATACCAAAACCCTTCTCTTTCGTTATTATTTATGATTTGAAGTCTTCTTCCTTCAAAATGATGCGGTCTGCTTCATCAGTACTCTTTCCGAATACCCGTTTCACCAGATGCTTCACATTAGCTTTCTGGGAATGTTCAATAGCTTCATCCATTATCTCTTTTACTTCGGCGACAGTTACTGCGTGGTCTTCCCTCTGCATCATATCAATTCTGCTGTAGAGAGCCAAAATTCCCATTTCATCGATGCGGTATCCGTTCTCCTTGGCATAAGTCTGGCCAAAAGTCACAAGCTCATCATTAATGAAAATCGGCAGTTCCAATCTAGAAGTAAACTTTTTCTTGAATTCAGGATTAGCCGCAAACAGTTTCTCCAATGGCTTTCTCTGCTCTTCCAGCACGAACAGAAGCTCATTTGTCTGTTCTTCCATCAACTCATTTAACTCACGTACGGTGCGGGCATTCATTTTTGCCGCTTTTTCAATAATAATTGCGCCTCCGTTAAGCTTATCTATGATAGTGCTGATTTCCTTTTTATTGAGTGAGTCGCCGGTTACTATAGCAACTTTACCCTGTTTTAGTTTACGTTGTTTCTGAATCGCTTTTACAATATCAACGGCAAGTACTGTCTTACCTGAGCCTTTCCGGCCAATAACCAGAATATTACCTGTGCGGGAAGTTCCATATCGATTCTTACATCTCTTGTCATTTTCCAGCACTTCAACAATCTGCTCACTAACTCCGCGGATAGGCACAAAATAAGAAAATAGCTTTTTCTGTTCCTCCGTCAATCCTACCTTTAAACCGATTTCACTGGTGGCGCTCAAGTCATAGCGTCCCTGAACAACAAATCCCGTGTCGAACTTATTCATACGGGCCGTGATTTCTTCCTCGGAAGGTTCCTCAATTTCAAGAACCGCTTCTTTTTTCTTCGGCTGAGGCTTTATGTCAGGCAGTACTCTCGTCTCAGAAGCGGCTGCCGCAGAAGCTTTCCTGCGCGGCCTGCGAACCGGCTCGGGCTCCGGAATTGGCTCCGGTTCATACTCGTCGTCGTCCTCATATTCGTCGTCCTCGTCGTAGTATTCTTCCTCGCCTTCATACTCTTCGTCGTCTTCGTACTCTTCGTCGTCCTCGTACTCTTCGTCGTCCTCGTACTCTACTTCTTCGTCTTCGTACTCTTCGTCGTCTTCGTACTCTTCCTCGTCCTCGTCTTCGTACTCTTCTTCGTCGTCTTCGTACTCTTCTTCGTCGTCCTCGTACTCTTCGTCGTCCTCGTACTCTACTTCGTCGTCTTCGTACTCTTCTTCGTCGTCCTCGTACTCTACTTCTTCGTCCTCGTACTCTTCGTCGTCTTCGTACTCTTCTTCGTCGTCTTCGTACTCTTCTTCGTCTTCGTACTCTTCTTCGTCTTCGTACTCTTCCTCGTCGTCTTCGTACTCTTCTTCGTCTTCGTACTCTTCTTCGTCGTCTTCGTACTCTTCTTCTTCGTCTTCGTATTCTTCCTCGTCGTCGGACTCCTCTTCATCTTCATCAAGGTGGAGAAGTTCTACAACGTTGCCCATATTCTCTACTTCTTCCTCTTCTTCAGGCTCGTCCTCATATTCTACGGCAGTAAGGAATTCCGAATCCTCTTCGTCCATCGGCTCAGGCTCTGTACCATTTTCCAACTCTTCCATCAATTTTCTGATATCTTCAGATAAAATAGTCTTTGTATCTTGTGGCACAGCGCTCTCATCGCTTTCCTGTTCAACCTTCTTTGCTTTTTTCTTTTCTATTTCTTTTTTATTCTTTTCAATTATCTTTGCGTTTTCCTTCTGTGTTTCTTCCCAATTGGACAGAATCTCTTCTATCTTCATCTGTCCCGTAATCTGAGGATCATCCTCTTCTTCTTTGGCAGCCACATCGACGCCGCTGGCTACAGCCACACCAGTCTTCAAGACATCCGCAAGACTTGCGCCTGTGATTGTAGTCACAATCTCAGACGTATTCTCAATCTTAGTTCTCGGCCTTGGAGGCTGCGGTCTTTCATCAGGAAGACTCTCCAAATCAGGTTCGATAATCTCTGCCATCGGTTCCGGCAGATCAGGCAGATCTATACTTCCGGTAACATGCACATTCTCTCTGATCTTCTGGGATATTCTCGGATCCGGCGCCGGACGCTCTTTCGGCTTTTTAAACATCGGTTTCTTTTTGACAGGCGCTGCCTTGCCCGCATTCCGCTGATCATACTTTTCTTGCTGCAGCGGAGTCAAAGGCTTATATTTCATCTTAAGCTCCATAGCCTGATAGACATATTTGCCCTCGCTGAACCAGAGTATCAAATCATCACACTCTTCCAAACACTCTGCTGTCATCCCTGCTTCATGATACAGCTTGGCCAGCTCAAAGGCCCATTTTTCTACATACTCTGCCCGCTTAAATTCTTCCAGCGCTTCAATCTGCTGCGCCAGCGGTGCATTCTGTGCTTTTAATATTTTATATCGGAGAATATGCTGATTCGGATCCTTCGGCGCAATCTTCACATATTCCTCGTAACAATCCATTGCCTCTTCCAGCTCATTTGTCTTCAATGCCAGAAGGCCTAAACGGTACACAATCTTTCGGCTTGTGGGAGCTTTGTCATAAGCGATAAATAAGATATCACGAGCCTTCTGGAACTCACCGGTATTCTCATATATCTCACTTACAGTCGAAAGCATAGACGTATTCTTGACCTTCCTCCAGTCAATCGTATCTGCAATTTCCATCGCTTTCCTATAAGACTTATTCTCCACGTATTCAAGCATCTGTTCTGTTTTTACGCGATATTCATATTTATCCAACGTCTCTCACCTCATACTAAATACATTTTTACTACATAAGTGTATCATAACGTTTAGTCAAAGTCAAAAAAATAGCAGTAATTTCCGCAAAAATATTAAGAAAATGTTACAGAAATTATAACTTTTGGAAACGCACACACAATGAAACAGCCATTATAATATGAATTATAATGGCTGTTCTCTATTTAGTTTTATTTTATTTATTTTTAATCGGAGGAATCAAATTGATTCCCGTCCTTGTGAGCTATATAAAATTTTATATTTAATATAATTCAAAGTTCAGATTTAATTTTTATATTTCTATATCAATCTATCTGGATATCTTATTTATATTCCCTCAATCTTCATATAAATATCTTACTTAGTTATTCCTATCTATAACCCTTCAAACTATTATCAGCGCCCTTATCATTTAATAATAATTCTAATAAGCTATTCCGTCTATAACTGATATTTATATAATTGTTCTCATATAAATCTGATATTATTAGTTAATGTTTCTTCACACATCTTCTAATGCTTTGAATTACTGTGGTATTTATCTCAATATGTCTGCAAATTATGAATCTTAGTAATAATCTTTATCGGCTTAATCTACATCTCCGATTTCTTAATCATTTTTTTCTGGTGCCGATTATTATCTATGGTAAAGGCTCATCTCACAAGAACTTTCATTTGCCATACCACTAACATATTGAGTTGTAAATTCGAAATTGTCCAACGGTCAAAGCCTCCATTTCCACTTATTTCCAAAATTCTTTTAAAAGTTAAACTTTAATTTTTAATTATTGTCCTATTTTTTAATTTAAAATATCTAATTATAGAAACTTGGAATTAAAAAACTTTGTTGCTATTATGGATTATCAGTTATAAAAGTTTGATATGTTATAAATCTCATCTACGAAACACTCATAAACCAAACATATAACGCGCCCTTTTAAAACTTTCTAATCTTCAAATAACAATTACTTTTTAATTGCATTTCTAAGTTAAATTACTTTAATTCTTAAATTATTAAAACCATTAGAGCTTTAATAATTATTTTAAAATAGAAACGATAGTTAAAAATTATGAAGCTACTTTTTTGAAATTCCCTTTCTCGTCAGGAGTTTCTTTTCTTTTGGATTGACTTTATAATATCACTGCGCCTTTCTTTTGTCAATACTATTTTTGATTATTTTTTAAGTTTTTTTATTATTGATTATCATAAACTTAATTATCTGAATATTCAGTCGGTAGGGATTGTTTGTTAACTCTATTATATTTTTGGTTGACAATAGTTATCACTTATATTATTATGTCTTCAGAGTTCAAAATAAGGCTTTTACTTATGTCTTATCACTAAAACGAAAAAGGAGCGTAACCACTATGCACAAAACCTCAGCAAACTTTCAAGCCAGTATGAACACCAGACAAATGGTTCTTATTGCTCTCATGACCGCAGTCACCTGTATTCTGGCCCCTTTCTCCATACCTATTCCCATAAGCCCTGTTCCCATATCCTTGACTAATCTTGTCCTCTATATCAGCGTCTTTATTTTGTCATGGAAACAGGCCACACTGAGTTACGCAGTATATCTGCTGCTCGGCATTGCCGGGCTTCCAGTGTTTTCCGGGTTTGCAGGGGGGCTTGCCAAAGTGGCTGGCCCTACAGGCGGTTATCTGGCCGGTTTTATTTTTCTAACTATTTTGTCTGGATTCGTAATACAAAAATCATCGGGAAAATATCGGTATCTCTTCTATACACTAGGCCTGCTTCTTGGCACGGCAGTCATGTATGTCTTTGGAACATTTTGGCTTGCCGCACAGATGAACCTGACCTTCGCACAGGGTTTAGCGGTCGGAGTCCTTCCTTACCTTCCTGTAGACATTATAAAAATCGTCATTGCATTGGTTCTTGGGCCGATATTAAGGAAAAGATTGTGCAATATCCATTAAATTTATAATATGCAAAAAATCCCCTTTCTTCTTTTCCACCATTTGTGCTAAACTAAAAGTAATGTAACCGCGAAAGGAGATTTAAAATGGGAGGTTTTTTTGGAGTTGCTTCAAAAAATGACTGCACTCTTGATTTGTTTTATGGAGTAGATTATCATTCTCACCTCGGAACTAGAAGAGGCGGGATGGCTACGCACGGACAGGATGGATTTAACCGTGCGATTCACAATATTGAAAATTCACCATTTCGTACGAAATTTGAACGGGATGTAGAAGAACTGAAGGGGAACTTAGGAATCGGCTGTATTTCAGACTTTGAGCCGCAGCCCCTCTTAATCCAATCACACATTGGAAGCTTCGCTATCACTACCGTTGGAAAAATCAACAATATGGACAAGCTACTGAAAATTGTATATGAAAACGGCCATTCACATTTTCAGGAGATGAGCAACGGTCAGGTGAACGCTACGGAGCTCATCGCCGCGCTTATTAGTAAAAAGGATTCTTTTACCGAAGGTATCCGTTATGTGCAGTCGCTTGTCGATGGTTCCATGACACTTCTCCTTTTGACGGAAGAAGGCATCTATGCCGCAAGAGACCGTTTCGGCCGTACTCCTGTGGCCATAGGCAAGAAAAAAGATGCCTACTGTGTTTCTTTTGAGAGCTTTGCCTATATCAATCTGGGTTACACAAATTATAAGGAATTAGGCCCCGGTGAGATTGTATATATTACTCCCGAGAGTGTGGAGACGGTCAGCGCTCCCTGTGAAAAGATGCGTATATGCTCTTTCCTCTGGGTATACTACGGGTACCCCACCTCTTCTTATGAAGGTGTCAATGTAGAGCAGATGCGTTACAATTGTGGAAGTCTTCTTGCCAAGCGCGATGAAGGGACTGTCGAGCCTGACTGTATCGCCGGTGTGCCCGACTCTGGAATCGCCCACGCCATTGGGTATGCCAATGAATCCGGTATTCCCTACGCCCGGCCATTCATCAAGTATACCCCGACTTGGCCTCGTTCTTTCATGCCGACCAGCCAGAACCAAAGGAATCTCATCGCACGTATGAAACTGATTCCCGTTCAGTCGCTGATTGAAGACCGCAGACTTCTTCTAATCGATGATTCCATCGTACGTGGAACGCAGCTGCGTGAGACCACCGAATTCCTATATCACAGCGGAGCCAAAGAAGTTCATGTCCGTCCGGCATGTCCGCCACTGTTGTACGGCTGCAAATACCTCAATTTCTCCCGTTCTAAATCCGAATTGGATTTAATTACAAGAAGGATTATCAAAGAATGGGAAGGGGACAATGATGAGAAATATCTGTCCGAGTACGCAGACCCTAACAGCGACCGTTATCAAAAGCTGTTGGACGAAATCCGCCGTCAGCAGAATTTCACTTCACTGCGCTATCACCGTCTGGACGACTTGATCGAGGCAATCGGCATTGACTCCTGCAAGCTCTGCACCTACTGTTTTAACGGAGTAGAATAAAAATGACAAAAGGGACACGGTGTAACCTCAGAAATGGGGTTGCACCATTTTCTTTTGCTTACATTTTGAATAAAAATCGGCGCTTCTCCATTATCGCTCATAATTCTCTTTCTTTTCTAATTTGGAATATCCACAGAGTTTATCCACGGCAAGAGAAGCATTTGACTGAAAATAAATATCTTTTCCTCTATTGCTCTCGTACATAAAATCTCTTAACGGCTTGCTTGTATAATGGGAGAAATCACCGTATATAGCAAATTTCACTCCATAATTTATAAACTTTTGAAGGATCTCTCCTGCCATACAGGTACTCAAAATAAAGAAATCATCTACAATCGCTTCTTTATTTACCGCAATATTTTCACATCCGGTTTCAAACTTTACACTCATAATTAGATTAAGCGCTGTCTGAATATCCGTAATTAAGTGTTCGTCGCTATAGATAACAGCAACAGATACATTATTCTTTTTTACAACTTCTGTTTTCATTTTTATCTCCATCAATTCTAATATTTAATAGTTCGTCTGGCATTTTTGGTGTTGTTCATGGGGGTCTCCTGTTATTCGTATAAAGTATCAATCAAGTGGTCAGCCATAAAATCAAAAACTTCCAAATGATTTTTTGGCAAAATATCTTTGTTTTTGATATTCATAATCAGCGAATAGATAACGGAAATAGCCATATTGACATCACCTTTAAGTTTCAAAGCAGGGTGACTGGAAAAAAGTTGTCTGCTTAATTCTCCTGCTTGTTCCATTTCTTTTGCCTGTTCCTCTGATAGTTTGTTCATTAAAATTGTATAGTCGGTAGTATCCGAACCGTACAAAAAAGAATTCTTATCATAAGCTCGATAGATAAGCTTCAAGGCTTTTACCACACCTGATTTTCCTTTTTCTTCTTTCATTGCCGCCGCAGCCATTTCACAAATTTCACGCTGTACAGAGCATAATACCTCACAAAAAAGAGCTTCTTTCGACTCAAAAAAAAGATAAAATGCTCCTTTTGATATGCCAGCCTGTTTACATATTTCATCAACACTTGTTTTTTTATAGCCATACTGAGTCCAGTTCTGCTTGCAAATGTCACTCAAACTTTTTCTAATATTTTCTTTTTCTCTTTCAGAAAAGCTCCTTGCCATAATTCAGCCTCCTTTATATGACTAAAAATACCAATTCGGTCATAGTTATAATAACATTCAAATTCCCAAAAGTCAATCAGGAAAAAAATTTACTTTTCGCACAAAAACAGACAGAGTTTTTACACCCTGTCTGCTATTTGTTTATGCGTAGATTATCTAAATGCGAATGTGACTGTCCCTTTTGTCTCTTACAGTAATATATCATCCACCTTCGCATAATCGCCGATACGGTAGCTTTCAATCGCGTTTCCTTTCACCACATAGAGCTTATCTTTGATATAAACTCCTCTTGTTCCCATATAGGACATACCGTTTACTTCTTCTTCCATCTCCTGATGAAATCCGTTCGTACGGTCATAGCTGAATATATAATACATCTCGCTGTTTCCATATGTGGAGAATCCTATCATATTCCGTTCTTTATCGATGAGCACTGCACGATAGTCACTGAATACATCCGAAGAGTAAGCTCCTTTTATCGTATATTTCTGAACCTCCTTGACGTCAGCGGGGTCGGAGATATCGAACATGGACAGCTTTACTCCGTTCGTCACACCAGACTCTTCCTCGGTATCCATTCCGATTCCCAGCAATAGTCCGTCATCGTAAAGGTGGAGATATTGAGAGAAGCCGGGAATCTTGAGCTCGCCTATGATTTGCGGATTCTTGGGATCCGAAAAATCTACGGAAAATAGCGGGTCTGTCTGGCGGTATGTCACAAAATAGCCAGTCTTGCCTAACAGGCGGGCAGAATATACACGTTCATCCTTCGCAAGATCAGTAATCTTGCCCACGGTCTTCAAATCCTCGTCAAGAACATAGACAGCATTGGTTGTATTCGTAGTTGTATTTGTGGCCGCATTGATTGTCGTGACGATACGAAGATATCCGTCATATTCATCAATACTGAAAGAGTCGTTGATATAACCCTTTACCTTCCCCTGCGCTTCGCCCTTGAGCATGCCGTCTGCATATGAGATTCGGCGTACCGCCGTTGTACCTCCTGACGTAAGGGACTGGAACCGCGCGTTCCTCCAGATGCTCTCATAAATATAAATGTTGCTGCCACTGACATAGCATTGTCCATTTTCAGCCAGCACCGCTTTTTGATCTACTATCTCATCCGGTTTATCTGCCTTTACGGAAGTCACCACAGTATATTGATTTGCCGTATTCATAGGCGGCAGAAAAATATCGGTACCTGCAATTGATTTACCATTTACCATTGGAATATAGGAATCTATATCTTCTGATCTGCAGTCTCCCTCAACGGTAAAGCTACTGAATAGATACAGGTATCCGTCCACGAAGCGTGAGGTAAGATACCGGCCGCTCTGACTTAGCTTGGCGGTCAGTTTGGGATTCTCCCTGTCAGAGATATCGTAAGTCAGCAGTGTGGCGTCCTCTCCATAATAAAAATATACTTCATTCTCGTCCAGATTGGTCTTGGGAATATTACAAAGTACGAATAACTGGTCGCCTGCAACATAGAATTCCGATATCTGCGCCCCTCTCTCCGGACTGATAGAGCCTATCTTTTTCATGTCATCCCCCGAAGGATCCACAATCGCGATCTCTGCGGCGCTTTCTTTCAAGGCGTACAAATAATTGCCGTCAGTCTTGACAATATCCGCCTCCCCGACACCTTCCGTCCTTACGTTTGTATCAGAGTAGGAGCCTTCTGAGCCCCCATAAGCCTGAGGCGCCGCCCCTGTGTCCGCCCTATCCGCAGACGAACTCTCCATCTTTGCTTCCTCCCTGCCAGCCGACGCATTTTCATTGACTGTATCACCCAAAAAGCCGCTGCCACCGGACGATCTAGAAATTGCCTCCTCATAACGCTCAAAATACTGGAATACTTCATCGTAATCCTTCGCACTTGCAATGGTGCTGCCTACCGATACCTCCTCGTCTGTTCCCCCTCTGCCGGAAGAACTGTTCCTCATCAAAAGTCCATCAGCCCCGCCCATCTGTTGGTATATGGCGGCGCCTCCGATTACCACGGCAAGACATGCCGCAGCCAGCCAGTAACTGTAGCTGCGCTTCCATACTTTTTGTTTCACTCCCTCAAGCTTCTCTTTCATCTTATCCGGCTCAAGGCTTTCTGGTATCTTCACATCAGAGGCCGCGGTATCCAAAGCTTCCAGAATCTTTTTTTCCTTATCCGTCATCCTGATACCTCCTTTTTTACTCTTTTAATATCAAACTCATTTTTTCCAAGGCTCTGCTCCTTTTAGAGCGTACCGTATTGGCATTCAGATCGAGTATCGCCCCAATCTCTTTACTGTTATATCCGCCAAAAACAGAAAGGGATACTACCAGACGTTCCTCTTCGCTTAAAATAAAAAAGGCATTTTGTACGTCCTCCCTTAATCCGCTGTCGGCGTCGCCTCCCCCTGCAATATGTTCCGGTTTCAGCTCCGATTCCGTCCGCTCCTTTGCCTTTAGCTTTTTCCTGCACACATTGGAAAGTATGGTGAATATCCAAGACTTAAATGCCTCATCCTTCTTCAGCTTATGTATATTCTCATATGCCGATATCACAGCCTCACTAACTGCGTCTTCTGCATCCTGAGGATGCTTCATCATACAAAGTGCGAACCGGTACAATTCTTTATAAACACTGCGGTACAGCTCCGTAAATGCTTTTGCATCTATCACGGCATTCCCTCCTCCCTCATTCAGCTTTTTTGATATGGCGTCTGATATATATAAGAGTAAAAAAAAAGTCCTTCTGTTGCATAAACTTTAAATTATTTTCAAAAAACATATGGGGATGCACCACGCAATGCATCCCCATAACTTATCTTATCCTCTATAATAATTAATGAGGCACCCCTTCAAGATAATTTCACGCTCGGCGTCAGTAAGGTCGCCCAGCTTTAACTCTATTTCTTTTATGGAACCGGCCACTACATACGCCTTCACCACAGGACTCTTTTCTTCCACCGCCCTGCGTATATCAGGCACAAAGATATAGTCACCGTTCTTAAAAGAAAGTGTCGTGTGCGCTTCTTCCGTGATGAAAGGAAGCATGCCCCAGTTGATTAAATTAGAGCGGTAACGCTTCGTCGCATACTCATTGGCAATATTTGCCCAGCCGCCCAATACCTTCTGGCAGGATGCCGCCTGTTCCCGGGCAGAGCCGTCGCCTGGTTTTACCGCAAAAATGGTGCTTCCTACACCAATATTTCCTTCTCCGGCCTGCGGACAAATCTGTTGAATCTTCTCCATCACAGGTTTCAGCTCTTCCAGAACGTTCAGCGGGCACTGCCCTGCCTCGATAGCCTTCTGGGCTTTCTGTACTTCCTTGGCCCTTGCCACATAAGCAGGGTCTTTTCTTGACAAAGTAAATTCGGCCAGCCCAAGCGGATTGGAGCGGTAAGAGGAAGTCTCGCCGGATGGAATCAGCTCATCTGTAGTTGTGACCGGATCATGAATCTCAGATACCACTTTTAATACCAGATTCTGAGGCAGCGCGCTCATTTCCGGCCAGTCTTTGATATTGGGGCCAAACTTAATCTCCACATTCGGATCGGCAGCACCCTTGCTGTCGAACACGCGGTTCGCATAGATATTTTTATCAAAATGATACGTAGGATTCGTATATTCCACATCCATGTCCGTGGCCGCGGTCAAAAAGCCCTTATTCGCCGCTGTCGCCGCAATAGAGCGGGCGTCCATAAGCGCCACGGAAGAGATTTGTCCGTTCTGAAGCTTCGAGCCTTCGCGGTTCGGGAAGTTTCTGGTGGAATGCCGGATGGAAAATGCGTTGTTGGCTGGCGTATCTCCCGCGCCAAAGCAAGGGCCGCAGAACGCCGTCTTCACAATAGTACCAGCTTCCATGAGACTGGCCACCGCGCCGTTTTTCACCAGCTCCATATAGATTGGTGTACTTGCAGGGTACACGCTAAAAGTAAATTCATCAGAACCGATATATTTGCCTTTGATGATATCGGCTGCCGCACAGATATTTTCAAATCCGCCTCCTGCGCATCCCGCAATAATTCCCTGATCGACGTACAGCCTGCCATCCACTATCTTACTCTGCAGTGAATAATCTACCGCACCGTCCAAGGACACAAGTGCCCTCTGTTCCACATCGTGGAGCACGTCTTTTAGATTGGCATTCACTTCCTCGATGGTATACACATTGCTCGGATGGAACGGCATGGCAATCATCGGCTTAATCTCACTTAAATTCACATAGACCATTCCGTCATAGTATGCCGCTGCCCCCGGATTCAATTCCTGATACTCTTCACTTCTTCCATGAATATCATAAAATTCTTTAATCTTATCGTCAGTCTTCCAGATAGAAGAAAGACAGGTCGTCTCCGTCGTCATAACATCGATGCCGATACGGAAATCCGCACTCAGCTTATCTACACCCGGGCCGACGAATTCCATGACTTTGTTATTGACATAGCCATTCCCAAAGGTAGCGCCGATAATGGCAAGCGCCACATCCTGCGGGCCTACTCCCTTTGCAGGTTCACCGTCCAGATAGATTCCCACCACGCCGGGCATCTTAATATCATAAGTCTTATTCAACAGCTGTTTGACAAGCTCCGGGCCGCCCTCGCCCATGGCCATCGTACCAAGGGCGCCATAACGGGTATGGCTGTCCGAGCCGAGAATCATCTTTCCGCCGCCTGCAAGCATCTCCCGCGCGAACTGGTGGATGACCGCCTGATGGGGCGGTACATAGACGCCGCCGTACTTTTTAGCGCAGGTCAGTCCAAACATGTGATCATCTTCATTGATTGTTCCACCTACCGCACAGAGACTGTTATGGCAGTTAGTCAGAACGTAAGGAATCGGGAACTTTTCAAGCCCCGACGCTCTGGCTGTCTGGATAATACCCACAAATGTAATATCATGAGAGGTCAGCTTATCGAACTTAATCTGAAGCCGCTCCATATTGCCGGATGTATTATGAGATTTCAAAATGCCGTAAGCCATCGTCTGTTCGGCCGCTTCTTTCTTCGTCACGTCCAGACCAGTTTTACTCTTTACCGCCGCACACGCGTCCTGCGCGTCAGCGATGATTTCTATGCCATTCACAAGAAAGGCTCCGCCGTCATACAATTTCACCATCGTTCTACTACTCCTTTTCTGTCAAATTAATTAGTTGCGTTATTCCTCAGAACGGACAAACTTCATATGGTCCGCCACCATCAATGCGATTTTAAATGTAAGCGCGTCTTCAAATACCCGGACATCCAGCCCTGTCTGCTTCTGTATCTTCTCCAGACGGTACACTAATGTATTACGGTGGACAAAAAGCTTTCTGGCTGTCTCCGAGATATTCAGATTATTTTCAAAAAACTTGTCTACCGTGGCAAGCGTCTCCTCGTCAAACTGGCTCACCGCTTTACCAGAAAAGACTTCTTCCAAGAACATCTCACACAGCGTTATTGGAAGCTGATGTATCAATCTCCCGATACCTAGCTCTTTATAGGCAAGTATGTTCTTTTCCGCATAAAAGATACGCCCCACATCCAGCGCCATCCCCGCCTCCTTGTAGGACTGGGAGACATCTTTGAGCTCGTTGATAATAGTACCGTAAGATACGCGGACATTCACCATAGCCTCTGTATTTATGACATCCACCAGCATCTCGGCAATATGCACCGCCTCACGGTAGTCTTCGGTCTCCTCCAGCGCCTTGATCAATATGACGTGCCCTTCATCCACCGCCGTGACAAAATCCCCTGTGCCCGTGGCATAGATTCCCTTTACCATATCTAAAACAATCGTATCCTCAGGACTCTTCGGCTCCAGCAAAAAGACGATGCGCCGCTTCTCTACCTGAATCCCCAGCTTCTTTGCCTGATTATAGATATCGACTAGAAGCAGGTTGTCCAGAATAAGATTCTGCATGAACCGATTCTTATCCATGCGCTCACGGCATACACGAAGCAGGCTTTCCAACTGGCTTACCCCCAGCCTTCCGCAGATGCCAAGATCGGCGGCTGTCTGTCCCCGCTCAAGAGTCAGCACATAGACCGGCTCCAGCTCCTCACAGATAAGAAACATCGCATATTCTGCTTCCACCTTCTCGGAAAGATTCCCTTCCTCACGGACACTCCGGATAAAACGCCCCGTCTCCTCTAACGCCTCACGTCCCTGCACACCGGCAGACGCGACGCAGCTTCCCGCCATACTCCATATGGCGCAGACGCACCCGGTGATTTCCCCTATCTCATGTATCGTTCTCTGTAATATCTGATTGGATAACAAATTATCACCTACTCCCTCTAAGTCTTGTGCAATGTAAGGAAAAAGGGGCTGGTTTCATCAAACAGCCCCATACCCCGCCTTATAATCTCTTTAACAGCTCTTCCCGCTCCTTCTCAAATCCAGGTTTGCCGAGAAGGGCGAACATATTCTTCTTGTAACTCTCTACACCGGGCTGGTTGAACGGATTCACCCCAAGCAGATAACCGCTCACACCACATGCGAATTCAAAGAAATAGAATAATTGTCCAAGACTATATTCATCCTGAGCAGGAATGGTCACTTTCAAGTTCGGTACATCCCCGTCCGTATGAGCCAGAATCGTCCCGTTCATCGCACTCTTATTAACAAAATCCACAGTCTGTCCGGCCAGATAGTTAAGCCCGTCCAAATCCACCGTTTCTTCATTGATTACAATCTCTGCACTTGACTGTGCAATCTCCATAACTGTCTCAAACAGGATACGGTTCCCGTCCTGAATAAACTGCCCCATAGAATGCAGATCCGTTGTCAAATCCACGGCAGCCGGGAAAATGCCTTTTCCGTCCTTGCCTTCACTCTCTCCATAGAGCTGCTTCCACCATTCATTTACAAAATGGAGGCAAGGCTCATAGTTGGCAAGCACCTCCACAGTCTTACCCTTGCGCAGTAAAATGTTGCGCACCGCCGCATACTGAAGCGCCGCGTTCTCCTCGAAGGGCTGCTCTAAAGCGTCCTTTCTGGCATCCTGCGCGCCCTCCATCAGCTTCACGATATCCGCGCCGCTGGCAGCAATCGGAAGAAGGCCGACCGCGGTCAGTACAGAGAAACGCCCGCCCACGTCGTCCGGTACTACAAATGACTCATAGCCTTCTTCTGTGGCGAGATTCTTAAGCGCACCTCTGGCCTTGTCAGTGGTGGCATAAATTCTCTTCGCAGCCTCCTCTTTGCCATACTTTTTCTCTAGCATATCTTTAAAAATACGGAAGGCAATAGCCGGCTCAGTGGTCGTCCCAGATTTGGAGATGATGTTTACAGAGAAATCTCTGTCCCCGATCACCTCAATCAAATCACGCAGATATGTACTGCTGATACTGTTCCCGGCAAAATAAATCTCCGGAGTCTTTCTCACTTCCTGGGAAACCATGTTATAGAAGCCATGGCGCAAGAACTCAATGGCCGCTCTGGCCCCCAGATAAGAGCCTCCGATGCCGATTACGATCAAAACCTCCGAGTCACTTTTAATCTTCTCGGCCGCTTTCTGAATCCGTGCGAACTCTTCTTTATCATAATCTACAGGCAGGTCAATCCATCCAAGAAAATCATTGCCTGCCCCACTTTTTGAAACAAGCGTCTCCTTCGCGTCCGCCGCCAGTTTGCTCATGTACTCTACTTCATGTTCTCTTATGAATGTTCCTGCTTTAGAATAATCAAACGTTACTTTTGCCATTACTATCCTTCCTCCCTGAATTCAGTTTTAAAAACACTTAAGCATTGTATAACTTTTTGACCCTGACATCATTTTATCAAACTGACTGTACTTTAGCAAGTTAAAATGAACTGTTTACACCATCTCATAATACTGCTCAGCCACATTCAGCGCATGATCGCCAATACGCTCAAAATCTGTGAGCATTTCAGAGTAGAGGATACTCGCATCCGCTTTACAGGTTCCCTTTATCATTCTCTTCATCTGCTGTCTTTGGTATTTCTCACGCATATCGTCTATCTTCTGCTCACGCTTCGCCGTCCTCTCCAGCACGTTCTTCGCGTCCGGCCAGCCTTGGATTGTAATTGCATCTAAAATCTCCAGACAAACTGACTTCATATCCGAGATTTCCTGCCTTGCCTCTTCGGAAAAATCAGCCTGTCTCACAACAATATCCTCCGCATATCCAAGAATATTCATAGCATGGTCGCTCACCCGCTCCAGATTGCTCAATATCTTATAAAAACCGGTCAGCTTCACGGAATCCTGCACCGCCATCTCCGAAGGCATCACAGATACAATATATCTGGAAATCTCAGCGTTCAGATAGTCCACATATTCCTCCTTCTCAAGCAACGCTTTCTTCTCTGACAAATCGCTCTTAATTACAGCGTCAAAGCTGCCTGCCACTGTGTGCAGCACCATTGCCCGCATGCGCTCTACTTCCTGCTCGATCTGAGTCAGGACAAGTGCGCCATGCCCCACTATATAGCTGCTCTCAAAAGGACGGATGAATTTAAGCTCCATCTTCTCTTCTTTGGGTTCTTTCCCATCGGGAAGAATCTTCTGGGCCGCTTTTGCCATGAAATTGCCAAAGGGCAGCAAAAGCAGTGTAGTCACAATATTAAAGACGGTGTGCACATTGGCAATCTGCGCTACCGGATTGTGCGGAGTCAAGCCTTCCATAAATTGGGCAAAGGGTGTGAGCACACAAATGAAAGTAAAAATCACGGTGCCGATAATATTGAACATCAAGTGGATCAACGTGGTTCTTTTGGCATTTACTTTCGTCCCTATGGACGCAAGGACCGCCGTGATACACGTACCAATATTCTGGCCGAACAAAATGAATACCGCACTGGAAAGGGGAATCATCCCCGTGGCCGCCAGAGCCTGCAGAATACCAACCGATGCGGAGGAGGACTGGATTACCGCCGTAAATACCGCGCCGATCAAGATACCCACCACCGGATTGCGGAAGGTCGTCATAAAATGAATGAAACTTTCCGAGTTCTGCAGCGGAGCCATCGCGCTGCTCATCATGTCCATCCCGATAAAAAGAACGCCGAGCCCGGCAAATATCTCGCTGATATGCCGCACCTTCTCGCTCTTTATAAACATAATTGCCGCCACACCTAAAAAAGCAATTAATGGGGCGACTGCACCGATATCCAGCGCAATCAGCTGCCCTGTTATGGTCGTACCTATATTGGCGCCCATAATCACCCAAACTGCCTGATTCAATGTCATCAATCCGGAATTCACAAATCCCACCACCATGACCGTAGTGGCGGAGGAGGACTGAATCACCGCCGTGATAGCCGCCCCCACCAGAACGCCTTTGAAGCGGTTGGATGTAAGCCGCTCCAGAATCTGCTTCATCTTGTTACCGGCAGCAGTCTCCAGACCACTGCTCATCATCTGCATTCCATACAAAAATAAGGCAAGGCCTCCGGGCAATGCCAGCAAATCTTTTATCTCCATGTATATTCCTCTCCATCTGTGTTATTTACAAAGTTTATATAGCTGGGCAGACTGAGGCCTCTTCTTGCCATCCTCCCTGTAAATAATGTGGAGTGTATATATCGTAAACGAAATCAGCCAGATACCGGCTATCAGACCGCGCAGAAAATAATCTGCACGACACTGAAAAAGAAAAAGTAGAGGTAGATAGGCAGCCGGTATTGATACAACCTTTATCAAAACCCTGCCTGCCGTCTTCACTTGAACTGGACGAAATACCAGATCAACAGATTGTACACTGATATCTGTACTGTGAATACTTGCTGAGTCTAAGGTGGTATCCGTTTGTAGTAAAAAAAACACCCCTATGAAAAGGGAAAGTAAAAGCAATGCTTGTCTAATCATCCGGCTCATAAGGCTGCTCTCCTCTCAAAAATACTAATGATATTCTAGCATATGAAAATGAGAATTCCAATAATATAAAAATATTTCAAAAGAAAATGCCGGAACTTTCGTTCCGGCACCGTATCGTTATTTTGTTACAGCAGAAGCTGTCAGCACTTTTTCATTCTCTTGCGTGATTTTCTCCTTCAGTTCCTGAAGCCTCACCTGTTTCCCGGTCAGAGCCTCCGCCTCATCATCGGTGTAGGTCAGGGGCCTTCTCACATATCTGAATCCTGCCTGATACGCTGAATCAACTGTGACGCCGTTCTTTCCAGCATTGCAGTGTACCGCGATTAAGGAGCCGTCGTCGTTTCGGCCTACCACAATACCTACATGATTGATGCCTGCCGCGTTGGGCTGCTGCAAAAATACAAGATCGCCCGGAAGCGCTTCTTCCTCCGAAACTGCCTCGGACATTGCCCACTGAGTGGCTGTACCGTGACCAATCAAAGAGGCCGCCGCAGAATTCTCATACCCGTTTACAAAGGCCCATGTCACGAATCCGCTGCAGTCAAGCCCGTAGTTCTGAATCGTTCCGCTGGAGCTGGTTCCCGCCGCAGTCACCTGAGCCGGATTTCCCCATCTGTCGTCCCATCCAACTACCGAGGACTTGCCGCCCCAGAAATATGGAATCTTGCCTACCAGACTATAGCCCGCCGCTACAACCTGTGCTCTCTCAGCCGATACATCCCCGCCGAGGCTCTCAAGGATAAATCCCTCCGCCCCCGTTGCCGCAGAACATAAAAGTGAGAAGCTTGACGATGTATATTCTTTGAGAAATGCAATTTCATTCTCTGTAAGTGTCTCTTTATTTGCTTCTATATAAGCGTCGATATACTGTGGTTCACATATAAGCTCTTCCGCTGTAATGGTCGGTGTATTCATCTCGCTGAGTAATTCAGCCAAACGTGCTTTACAGGAATCATCCAATCTAAATTCTGTCACGCCGGCCCGGCTCTGTTCCAAAAGGTAGACTGCCACTATATCCTGCCAGTTCTTGACGGATATCTTTAAGTCTTCTGCCTTGATTTCCTCCAGCACAACATCCTCTGCCACCTGAACCTTAGACACGGGTTCCTCCGGCGCCGGAAGTTCCGCCGCCTCTGCTTCTGCCTGCGCTTTCTTTGCGGCAGCCTCAATGGCCTTTTTCACTGACGCTTCTCTATATTCCGATTCAATCTCTGTAAGTATATTGGCAAATGTCTCAGAGAATTCAAGACGGTATGTATCTTTCAACTCATCTACATAAAATCCAATACCCGCCTTAAGTGACGGACTGGCAATGCTAAGAGACGGAACGTCTTCCTTACTGCCGGCAAATGGGTTCCCTACGCCCGGCAGGCCATTACTTTCCAAGGAAGCATTCCCCTCAGCTGGTTTTTCTAAAGGTTCTGACGGAGCTGGCGTCTCTATATCAGGATTTCCGGCATCGGGATTCTCTGTATCCGGCACTTCTGTATCCGGATTCTCTGTGTCAGGCGTTTCTATATCCGGATTCTCTGTGTCAGGTACTTCTGTATCCGGGTTCTCTGTATCAGGTGCTTCTGTATCTGGATTCTCTGTGTCAGGTGTTTCTGTATCTGGGTTCTCTATGTCAGGCGCTTCTGTATCCGGGGTTTCCACATCAGGATTCTCAATATCCGGTGTCTCTCCGTTTGGCGCTTCTGTACTTGGTACTTCCGGATTCACCGTCGCCTGAGAGTCCGTTGATTCAGGCGTTACCTGTTCCGGAATAAGTTCACAATCAGTAAGCGCTATTATCTGGCCATCCGGCAGAATCACCTTGTCACCATTTACCGTTACGGTCACTTGCTGTCCGTTATATATGGCAGTGCGCGTTTCTTCGCCCGCCACCAAAACTGCCGTGTTGGACACGAGCATGACCGACGCTATTGAAACACACAATAATCTCATTACTACTTTTCTTTTCATCTTCTGCCCTCCAATGCTAAGTTTATATATATGCCTTTCTTTCCAAGAATCAGAATAAAACTACTTTATATCACTATATCAAAAGAAAGTCATACTCCGGTCACATGAAGTTCATTTTAGAAAAAATTATCGAGTCATTTGTGACCTTAGCACAAATTTAGTATACACCCTAAATCTAAAATATGGTAGGTAAATAAAGCTAAATGTTTATTAATTTTTCTGCTCTTCTTCTTTTACGGTTTCAACCGCTGAATCAAGCAGCCGTATCAATTCCAATGTACTCCTGAAGGACTCCTTCTTCTGCTTTTGAACCCACAATATGGTACCCTGCCATGTGTTATTATGACTCCCTTTTATATCAATAATAAATGTCTGTCCGTACAGTTCTACTTTCCTAGTCTTTTTATCCATGACAATCGCTCCTTAAACCCTCATTCAGAAGTCTTATACATTCCAATGTAGTTGCAAATTTTCCTCTTTTGCCGCTCTCCATACATGTGAGCATACCCTGCCACTCTGCACTGTGCCTTGTGAGCATGAGCATCTCAAAGGTTCCTTCTTCTCCATGCATAGCCTTGATCTCCTCATCTGTATGATATCTTTCGGGCTGTCCACAATAAGCACAAGGTTCATCCGTTTCTCCAAAACTGCGTAAAATCTGATGCGGCTGTGGATGGCCGATTCGATTGTATACACTGTCAATTTTAATAATTAAATCGGCAGCGTCATAAAATTCCACCACATCCTTACAGGCAACTCCACATATCCATCCTTGGAAGCATTCCGGCCGGCGCTCCCGGAAACATATGCGGATGCTGTTTGCCGGCAATTTTGCTTGTTTTGTATCACTCATATCCATCATAAACCTTTCCCTATTTAGGCAAATCCCAAAAACCCATTTCTTCTAATCCAAATTGCAGGCCCACCCGCTTCTTATTAAGATTCAAAAAGCCGGCTTCTATTCTGTGGACAACTATCTTTGCCGTCTCATACTGACATGTCGGCAGGAGAATCAAATACTGTGAGCCACTATATTTTGTAATTACATCACCGGCACGTAGGGAATTGAGAAGCACCGTCCGCAGTGTCTGCATTGCTTCTCCCAGTATATCAAGATAAGCCTGAGAGTCCGTTTTAATCTCCTGTCTGGGAGTCACAGTGACGAGAACTAGATATTCCGAAATTCCCAAACGTTCCGCGCGTCTTTTTTCTAACTGATAGAGCTTCTTAAAGACACCATATTCACAGTAAAAAGCTCCTACATTATCGTCTTCATCCATTTCTTCCTTGATTACCTGAAGACTTAATTCCTCTTCATGTGTCTGCCTTAAAATATTCTCATAAACCTTCCGCAGATTCTGCGAAGGGCTGATTCCTAAATTTTCATAGAGTGTATCGACTGCTTTATGATATTGTTCCCTCGCAAGATAGAGCTTATTCTGGTGGACTAAAGCCTGCACGCTTAGGCAATACAAATCTTCATCCAGCGGCTCCAGCTTTAGGGACAAACTACAGACTCTACTCATCTCTTCAAATCTCTCTGCCTCTTCCAAAAGCCCTGCCAGCTCTTTTACAGCAGACAGATACATAGAGTGATAATACGTAGAAAGTGACAGCGCCCAATACTCTCCCGTAATATTAGGGAGAAACATACCTTTGTACAATTCAACTGCCTTCGTAAGAAGCCGGATTTTTTCTCCCTGCTCATTTACATCTGCGGCCCTGCCGCAACATGTTTCAAACTCTTCGGTATCAAGCACCAGCGGAAGATTCTCATTGAGCCGGTATGTCCCGTGCCCTGTGATGATAAAATCATACTCGGGCCAAGTTCTTTTCAGTAAAGTCCGGAGCCGGTATATCAAGTTCTTAAGTGCTCCCGCGGGATTTTCACTTTCTGTCTCTCCCCACAGTACATCGATAAGTTCCTGTGAAGGAATCTCTCTCGTCCGGCAGCATAAGAAATACGAGATAAGTCTGGTCAGCATCGTAGACCAGATTTTCTCTTCGTCAAGCACAATTCCCTGCGCTGTCATGCTGAAATTACCAAACATCTGAATCTTTATTTTATTATGTTCCTCATTCATAGCATCACTTCCGTTTGTCAATAGCCGCCGCTGTTATCTGAAGTATCACTGCCAACCCAATAAGCCCCGCTGCCGCGAATTTACCAGAATTACTGGTAAACACTTGCGCAATTCTTCCCATCCCGGGAACAGTAAGCATCACTTTCCCTATGTAATTGTCATAAGGGACAGGATTCATATCCTTCTTATCATTGGCGTCACCTTTGGTAACAAACTCACTCATAATCTCACTGTTAGCCACGACCCTATGGGTGATAATAGAGGCGCCGTCCATTGACCCATAAAATGCAATGACATCTTCCTCATCCACCTCCTCAGGCGGTATCCCCTTTACATATACAAGACTGCCTGTGGAAATAGCCGGTTCCATACTTCCACTTATAACCGTATATATATGAAATCCAAACACCCGCGGTACAGTAAGTGGAAGACAGACAAGTACAAGTATTATTAGTAAAACAGTGCCCAGTGCACTGCAAACAACAGCCACTGGGCTCCTTTCCTTTTTCCCTCTGCTCAAAACTGGTTTCCCCTTTTATCACATGAAATATAGTTTTATTTTGCACGCTTCTTTAAGTATACAACCAATGCTGTCAATGCCGCAAGTGATAATACTATAATCGCGATACCAGCCGCAATCGGTGCTTTCCTGCTAGTCTCTTTTTCAGAAGCGTCTATATTTGAAGTTGGAGTGTCTTCATCGTCTAAGTCCACCAGTCCTTGTGGCGTCTGTTCATCTGGATTTTCCACTGTTCCTCCGCCTTCGGTCTCAGGCGTCTCCCCTGTTCCCTCGGTGGTACCTGCTTCACCGGCTGCTCCTGTTCCTCCTGCCGTACCTGCAGTTCCGCCTGTCGTGGCAGGAGTTCCCACTACAGTTGTCACCGTAGTAGTAGTCTCAATAACCGTTCCTGATTCACCCGGTGTATACATAAAGTCAAAAACATTTTCTGCTTCATTTGCACTTAATGTCTTCGTCAGCGCCAATGCCTGCGGTACATAGTTTTCAATATACTGATATGCCACCACCGGTTTGTCACCCACATTGCCGTAAAATGTACTGCTTGGAGCAAGTGTATTGCCGTCGGCGTCAAGATAGTTCACTGTATAAGCGACCATGTTCCCCTTGACACCATAGGCTACCACATAATCCGCGTCTTCTGTTATTTTAAATGATACTACAGCTAAAGCTTCTTCATTGTCTCGCCCACTGCGTCTGAAGCCCTTCACATAATACTTACTGTCAGTCACCTGCACGTTATCGATACTAAGGTTTATCCCACTTCCTTTGCGAATATCCGTAAGCACCTCTTTGTCTGCTCCATTGATAGTACCCTTATTTCCCGCTGATATGGTCAAGGTATATCCGTACTCATCGGCTGCCAGTGCATTTGTAAAAGAAAGAGCGGAGAACAGGCAGACTATAAGGATAGACACGAGCATCTTTTTCCATCTTTTCATCTCTGCTACTCCCCTTTCCTTCTGCGGTATCTGCGGTTCTTCTTCATCGTCACAATGCCTAAAATCAGGAGAACGATTCCGCTTATCATCGCCAATGCACAGAGCAATAATATTTTCGAAGTATCGCCCGTCTTAACGACCTGTTTAATCACTTTGTTCGTTGTAGTTGTTCCACCTTCGGCTACCTCCTCAACCGCAAAATTCATCTGCAGCTTTGCAAGTGTCTGCTGGTAACCGTTACCCTGAGTCTCACCGTCTACCTTGACCCAGAGATGAACGGTTCCCTTCTCTCCATTGCCAAGGCGGTCAAGATAGAAGTAATCTTTCAGCGTATCTGATGCCTGTTTCAGGCCTTCCTGCCCTTTACCGGCGTCTTCTCCTCCGACTGTCGCGCTGTCATACAGCACTTTCGTCTCAGAGCTGTTTACATAAGTCAGGCGGTATTCATACACACCACCGGAAGCCTGCTCATTGGCATCCTCCAAAGTCTGGATGACCTCATTGGCCATATACCAGTCTGTCTTTCCACTGGCTGAATTCTGTATCTGAACCTTCAGTTCAATGCTGTCACCGGGCTGAACAAGGGCCGCCTCATCTGCCAGATTAGAAGAGCCAAAGTTACTGTCAAGCTCCTTGCCGTCAAAGTTGACAAGCCAGCCGTCCTTCCCCTGATGATCCTTTGCATATGTTGTCATGGAAGCGCCTACAACCATAATCATTGTCATGGCAAGGCACAAAATTTTCTTTTTCATGTTCTGTACCTCCTATTGTAAGCTTATACTTGTTTCGTCTGATGACACATTGACATCCACGCCCCAGGCGCTCTTGATCGCGTCCTTCGCATTATTGGTCTGTACTGCGTTGACCTCCGCGTCCAAATGGAATGTGTAACCATTGTAGTCATATACATACTGTATCGTCTTTCCGTCAGGTGATACTTGCTTCGTCACCATCTCGGCAATTTTATTGTCGATTCTGATCGTGTCGGAAAGTTCGGGTGTAGTCTCTCCTGCCGGAAGCGCCTGTGTATAGTAAAGTACTAACCGCTCCGGGGAAGATGCTACCTTGGCCTGCTCCCAGCCATTGCCTGTCAGGTTCAGCTCAATAAGCTCCGGTGAGAGATCTGTCGCTTTTCCTGCCTCATCCTGCCAGCTCTTTGTGATGATAACTCTGACAAATGTATCGATGTTGCCGCTGTTCTTCACACTCAGCTTTTCCTCATATTTCTTACCCGGCGTCAGCTTGCCGTCCTTGCCGAGCATATCGCTTAGAAGCTCACCCTTTGTCTCGGCCCATTCTCCGCTGTCTGTATAATTCTTGCTGCTGATTTCCTTGCCATTCTCCATAAGTGTTACGCCGATACTTGGCATATTTACTTGAACCGAATAGTTCTCACTGTAATATGTTAACGCCGCTCTTGTGCTTCCGATAGTACTTCCAAGCAGCAGAAGCGCTGATGCCGAAAGGAGCAGGACCGGTTTTAAAGGAAATGACTTTTTATTCTTTTTCATTTTCTACCTACCTCCTACCTGTTAGTCCGTACTGTCGGAAGTTATCACTCTGTTCCAGTCCGCGATTCCATTGCCCTCTGCATCGTAGACAACCGGCGTACATTCCTGAACTACTATAATGTTGAATTCTTCCTTCTTATCTTCTTCTGTGTTCTTCGGATATTCAAATGTTACTAACAATTCTTCTGTGCTTCCTCCTGCCGGAAGTACGGAATCATAATACCAGTACCCGTCTCCCCCGTCTCTCCAGCTGCCGGTGGGCTTATAATCCACATCGATTACTGAAAATACCTTCACTCTCACAAAACAGTCATAATCTCCAATATTGTTAATCACGACATGCTTGCCGTCTCCGTCTACCGTTTCCTCCACCTCTGTCTCGGTAAAACCGATGTTGAGCTGCACAGCCCCGCTCGCTTCGGAATGAGCGGTAAAGTAAGCCATCGCACTTCCTACGGAGAGAGTGGCAGTGAGGGCCAGCGCCGCTGCTGCCAGAAGAACAGGCTTTTTATCAAACTTTATTCTCATCACTCATACCCCCTACTCTTGTGCGTCCGCATTGTCATTCATCTTATTCCAGTCATACTGATTATTTTCATTTAACTTAAAGTTATTCACGACACCATAGCCGCCCTGCAGGTGCCCGTCATGCTGGTTCTGGAATCCTGCTGATACGGTGTCATCCGCCACGATTGTCGTGTTGACGGAATCACTGCCCACTGTTTCATAACCCGCTCCGCTGTATATCTCAGTCACTACAACATCAGAGCCTGCCGGAATGTTATCAATCACCGCTGATTTACTTCCGTATCCGTCGAAGGTCAGTGCAATCTGTCTCGCCTCCGTCTTACCGTCCAGCGTGGTAATATCAATCTGGAAAACAAAGGTGGCTTTCTCTCCAAGTGTAATATGATGGTCGAGCAACTCTTTTGTAATTTCCAGAGAGCCGAACCGCGCTGTCTGTTCCGGCTTAAGACCGACTGCGTTCGCTCCTGTTAAATCGTAGACCCATGTATCGTCTCCACTTGCGTAATAATAATTATTTGGCAGCGAAATGAGGTATGGGGTGAAATTATATACATAGTTGGCGGCTTTTACTTCTTCCGCCGTTATCAGATATAACCCGGTGGCAAGATTACTGGCAAGGGCCTTTCCTCCAACTGTGGTTGTTGTAGCGGCCGGGGTAGTACCTTTTATTAATTTATTTGCCTCTTCTGCCCTCTTGAGCCATGTATCTGCCGAGCTGTTATTATTTTCAACAGAACTCAAATCCAAACTTTCGAACCCTTTCTCCGCTTTATAAGCCCCCGTCTCGTCGATGGATGCAACCTTATAAAGATTAATCGGGACACCACCCTCTATCGTCTTTAGGTCCTCATAATCTCCGCCGATTGAAAATTCAACAGAACAGGAGGCATTGGTGTCTACCGCGTTCGCTGCCCGTGCTCCCGGCAGACTAAGTGCGGAAAACGCAAGAGCTAAAGCCAGTAATACAGCACTTCCTTCTTTTACTCTCTTCTTCATCATCGCATCTTATCCTCCTTAAGAAATCTTGTTAGCTAATGCTTCCTGTTCTCTTTCCTTTTAAACAGGAACTTCATTAATAGTATCACAAGTATCGTTATAGATAACCCTAATATCAAATATATCATATAGTAATTCTGGACTGACTGGAGCATGGAATCGGCCAGCGTCTCGGTCGCCTCTTCTTCTCCGTTGTACGGTACTCTTGTTCCTCGTACTAGTAAACGGTGGGAATTCACTCCATAGGGAGTGCAGGTAAATAATGTCACATAGTCCTTTCCCTCTTCTATCTGCAGCGCCCCCTCCAGCGTCTCATGGTCATCTTTTTCGACCATATCAAGTATCTGATCCACTTTATAGGCAAGCACCTCGTCCAGCACATGTATATAAAATTTGTCGCCCTTTTCCAACTGATCTGCGTCTGTGAAAAGTCTGGCGCTTGGCAGCCCTCTGTGAGCCGCAAGTACACTGTGTGTACTCTCTCCGCCTATCGGGAGCTTGGTGCCGTTCAGGTGCCCGGCCCCGGTCTGAAGTACCTTATCCGCAGTCCCGTGATAGATAGAGATTTTAACATTAATCTTGGGGATGGATATATAACCCATAATACCATCCTCTGCTATATTAAGAACCTTCCAGTAGTCAGTTCCTGTGACATCCTCACTTGACTCGCCGAACACATCCGTATACAAGTTATTCTGCTGCATCGTGTCATTGAAATTTCTCGCAGCTTCCCACTCTCTGGTGAAATCTTCCGGCTCCATCTCATTTACGACCTGTTCATAATTGCTAATCAATTTACTCTGTCTGTAGGTGTTCCACTGGTTGGCAACCGTCGGATAAACGAGAATTCCAAACCCTATCAGAAACAGCAGGCCAAACAGGACTGTGGAAATCTTTCTTTTCATATCTACTCCTTTTTTGGTTCCTCTTCAGCCGCTTTGCGAATCTTCTTCTCGCGCCTGTACAATACGAAAACTACTGCACCGGTAACAGCCAGACCTACAATCACCCAAAGGAGATAATTGGTATGCAGACTGAACACTCCAAGTGGTGACGCTTCGTCCTCAACTTCCTTTTCTACATAGGGCACTCTGTGTCCTCGTACCAGAAGCCGCTGCGTATTCACACCGTAAGGTGTGCAGGTGAGGAGTGTCATCAAATCTTCTCCTTCTTCCACCGCAAGGCTGTCCGTCTCTTCCGGCTCTACCACTGATATCTTATCTACTTCGTAACATAAAGTCTCATTCAATACGTGGATTAAGAAATGATCTCCTTCCTCCAGCTTATCTAAGTCTGTAAAGAGGGACGCGCTCGGCAGTCCTCTGTGCGCCGATATGACAGAATGTGTGCTTTCACCACCAACTGGAAGGGAACTTCCTTCCAAATGCCCCACTGCTTTTTGAAGAACCGTATCTTCTGTTGTGTGGTAGATTGGAAGCTTAATATTAATCTTCGGTATCTCCACCATCCCCATCATACCATCTTCCGCAATGTTGAGACAAGACATATATACTTCATCCTCTTCCTCGGTGGCATCTGCCACTGCGAAGGAATCGGGCAGGATACTGGGAAGCAGTGCATTGTTATACGCCGCCGCCTTCTCCATCTCGGCCTTATAATCTATCTTTCCGGCCGCTTCTTTTTCGGATACTACACTCTCGTAGTTGCTGATTAACTGCTTCTGCCTATAATTGTTCCATTGGTTGGCTACAAAAGGATACAGCAGTAAGGACAAACCAGCTAAAAATATAAGACAAACAATAATTGTAGTTGATTTCTTTTTCATCCGGACTCTCCTTGTTGTTGTATACTTTTTTATGAATCCGGGGCGTTTACCGCCCCGGATTATCTAACATCTAAATGAATTACTTTGTATGTTTTTTGCGGCTTGCGAAGAATAACGCTGCTGCTGCAATCATAATCAGGCATCCGCCAACTGTGAAGATTGTTGTACCGATACCACCTGTTCCCGGAAGAGCGGAAAGCTTGGTATCTGTCATAGAAGCAGTACCTTTAACGGTTTCTTCTAATTTCTCATCAACTGTTCCCCATGTGGCTACGGAGTCTGTAGCATTGATGCTATATCCTTCCGGTGCTTCAACTTCTTCAAACTTATATGTTGCGCCTGCATCGAGACCTTCAACTTTTACAGCACCGTCTTCACCAGTAACTACTTTAGTAGCTTCCGCTTTATTCGTTGTCCAAGCAACAAATTTATTGTTAGCGTCGAATTTCGCGTAGTTCTTTGTTCCTTCAACTTCTTTGTATACTACAAACTTAGCGCCTGCAAGTAATGCTTTATTCTCACCTGTCTTTGTCAGCGTGATTTCTCCTGTAACAAGCTTATCGTAATCTGTACCGTATTTTGTGTCGTTTTCTCCGTCCCCCGCTTTTACAGTATTTCCAATAAGTGTATCTGTTACGATTGCCTTATAAGTAAGAACTAATTTGTTATTTGCATCTTTGTTTCCGGTTAATATTTGGCTTAAATCAAGCGTAAAGGTTTCTTTGCCTTCTGTATTTACAGTAGGCGTTACTTTGTAAGTTGTAGCTGCATTTGCGCCTATTTTTACACTAACCTCAAGATCGCCATCTGCATTTAAAGCATACTTCGCACCAGAAATGGTATCTGTAATGATATACTTCGGATTTGAAACATTTGCCGCAATATACGGAACCGTTGTCTCAACATTGTATGTAACTTCACGGCCGATTTCAACTACTTTATCTTCATCATCATTTGTTTTAATAACAGTAGTCGGTACTCTTTTTGCTTCTATTGTAGTACTCTTTAATGTCTGCGGCACGCCTGTTGAAGCGTTGTAATTTTCAAATGAAATATATGCTGCCATTGAACTATATGCATAACCTGTTTCTTCACCTTTAATAGCATAAACACCGGCCTTTGTAACTGTAATCGGACTCGCTGTTACTGCGCTTAATGTCTGAGTGGAAAGGACAGCGTCTAAAGCTGCCTGAGTCTTAGCTGCGTCTCCACCCTTAATTAAAGCAGCGATAACCGTCTGTGCGTCTGTAGCATCATATGCTGTTAGATAGGAAGCTTCAATAGCGGCATTGGAAAACTTCCAACCTGTTACTGTCGTTGTGTCAGGCTCAATTACCTGCACATATTGAAACTTAGCTGTTGAACCTGCGTTATTAATTGTAATAGTAGCTGTTTTGTCAGCTGCAAATGTTGTCATGCTCATTCCGAGCACCATAGCCAATGTCAATAACACGGCAAAGATTTTTTTGATTTTACTCATAATCGTTCTCCTTCTCTTTTTGTGGGCCCTGCCCAAATTTCTCATTTTACTCTTAGTTCCTGATTACTGTATTTTGCGGTGCCGGGACCGCTGAAAAGCCTTTTTCATACGCTAACTCTTCAGCACCTCCCTACACTTATTTTTATATAAGATTAGTGCCGCAGCTATCATTAACAGCATGCCACCAATCGAATACCAATAGATTCCGTAACCTCCTGCACTGGGCAGGTCATATACTGGAGTATTCTCAAAGTAAAAATGTATGATAGTTTTACCCTCTATTATTTCACTTTGATGTGCAGGCTCTTTTTCTGATGATGTAATAGATTTCAGTCCGCCTTTCCCAATTTCTATAGTCCAGTTTTCTTCGTTAATAGAATAGCCTGTTGGCGCTTTTTCCTCTGTCAGAATATAGGAACCATGTTCAAGATTGTCTGTTGTTATTTTAGTTGTAAAATCCTTATCGCTATACCATTCTATTATTCCATCGTTACTGGACCGTCCATAATATGTTGGCTTACTTAGGGCCTCTATGGCATTACTTGGTCTTAGCTTAAACTCCGCACCGCCCAAAACGATATTCTCTCCACTGGTACTCCTTTTGATAATATCCCAGTTTGTAAATACAACTGCATTGGTAAATTCTACTTTCCCGACAGTTCCACCATCTTTCATATTATAACTGTAGTTCTTAATGACATTTTCTTTGTCGGTATTGTTTCCTAAAACAAAAGTTGCAGATTCACCCTTAATATCTGTATAATTTTCACAATTTGTTATGGCATTATCTACTAAAAGATTTTGTAAATCGTATCCAGCCACAGGAACTTCTGTAATTTCATAACTTCCTCTTGGTAAATCCTTAAGCTCCGCTGAAGTTAATGATACTGATGTCTCGCCTGCCGGTATAACAATAGAAACTTCTTTAAACTCTTTACCATCCTTCTTGATATTAAATTTAAAAACTTGCTTTTTTTCAGATGCTTTTTCTAAATTTTTCGTAAGCTGGATTTCACCAGAGATTACTTTTACTTTGTATATACCATAAGGCTTATCAATTACATCTTTGAAATCCGGCGACTCTTTACCAGAAACTTTGCCATCATTTAAAGCTTCTACGATATGATCCTCATCACCAGAAATATAAACTTTATTATCTATAGTAGTATTAGTATTACTCTGATCTGTAGGGATTCCAGCGTCATAGGTAACCTTTAAGTAAAATGTAGTATCACTATCCGGTATTCTATTTGTTAGTTCTTCGGCAGTAATCCCTTCTGTACACGCTTCATTTGTGTACCAAGATAGATTAAAATCGTTAGCCTCCACTCCATAGTGTCCAATATATTTTGTATCAAAGAGAGAGTTTAATATTGCTTCTTCTGTAGGTACAACATCGCCTTTATAAATAGTTACTATCTGATTGCTTACATCCAATTCAGCTTTTACATTAACTGTTGGCTGTGGAAGTTTTGCTCCAACGCCATTTTCAAAAACTATAGAGGAATTGGATTGGTTCGTTGTAACAGCATTACCACCAATATAATTGTCTCTTGCTTTAATATAAATATTTGCTGACCAGCCAGAGTTACCTGTCTGACTATTTTTAGGTGGAATTGTTATTTCTGACCACACAACATACCAGTTTCCAGAGCCATCTTTTTTAAGTAGTCCTTTGTTTCCAAGATTATCTGAAATCTCTGAATTTTCAGGCAAAGGAACTCCGTTTATATCAGTCACTTCAAAACGTGAATCAATATAGTCTTTCACTGTTGCATTTTGGATTGGTATACCAGTTATAACTGATTCCAAAATTAAATCAAATGAGTCAACCAAGCTAGCAGCACCACTGGCAAAGAGAAATTTACCATTGCCGTTATTAGCAATTTTTGTTAAATGATTCTCTCCTTCTGTATCTACGAAAAAGCCTATCGTATGAATTGTTATACCTTTTTGTCCCATAGTGGCGGCAAAATTTTCAGCACTCGTTTTATTAGTGGTAGGAACACCGTCTGATAATAAAATTGTAAATTTTTCATTTTTGCTATCAGCGCTAAATGTTCCATTTGCTTTAACAAGCCCATCATACGTATTCGTAGATGATGTAGTTGACAATCCATTAATGTATGATTTCAAAGAATCTTTATTTTCGCCGATATTCTGCATGGTTCTTCCTACCGACGCGCTCCCTGCAAAAGCAGTTATTGAAATATTACTGTTAGGAGAAATCTCTGCCAATGAGTCAATAAATTCGCATGTTGCCCGCTTCATAATTGCCAATCGTGTAGAATATCCGGTGTAATATTTTAATGAAGTATCAAGAGTTACATTTGTTTGGCTCTTCCATCCATGATTTTCATTGTCCGGTGCATCTGCAGAGTCTTCTACATAGTAAGTCCATCGTCGCCATCTGTTATTACTATACTGCAACCGATATAAATTTCCATCAGCTTCATAATAATAGTATGTTCCGTTTGGAGAAGGCGCACCAGAAACTGGTTTACTTATATCTACCCCGCCATAATAGTTCATGCTGTTTGACCTATCAAGGACCAGAGCAACATCTACTTCTTTAGTACCGCCTTCTGTGGTTATAGTTTTAATCGACGACGCGTTTAGCTTAATTTGATAAGTTCGTTTATCCCAATCAATAAGTTGAGCTGTTTTATCATAGACAAGCTGTTCGTTTATGAACTCCTCAATTAACTGGTTTGGAATTTCAGTGATAGCTGTTTCGTCTTCATCATCTATAGCAAATAGTTTGGCAACAGCTTTACCGTCCTCGTATGCGACGGTAATCTTATAAATCTTATCACTAGGAATATATCCGTCAGGAGCAGTCGTCTCTTTAAGATAATACACATCTCCTAATTTTAAATTTTCAAGTGTAATGGTTCCGTTTTCAGATGTAAGCTCTTCTTTTGCTACTGTCTCACCATCCTCATTTTTGTATGTGTTAACAGGCTGTGTTAATTCTGCATCTTTATAAAGTGTGAAACCAGCACCTGCAAGTTTTGCTCCTGTTTTAGAATCAACTTTTGTAAATGATAAACTAGTCGTTCCAATTTCATTGACTTCGATAATACTGCTGTTTGGTAATGTATAATACATATTACAGTTTGAAAGGTTGGCTCCTCGTTCCAAATAAAGAACTGTTAACCGATGTTTCTCGGCGCCATTTTCTTTTACGTACTGCGTTTTATCTTCTTCGGAATAGCTTTGCTTATTAAGTAATACAGTCCACAAATCGACTTCTTGTGGCATAGCGTCATGAATTCCGCCTACGTCAACAACAACTTTTGTTCCATCCAAAACTACCCATAAGTCATCATCTCCTGAAAAACTATAATTTAATTCACCAATATAGTCTTCTAATGAGAATTCAATGTCGTAACGCATACCAAAATAATAATTATGGTTACTATCCGAATATGCTTCTTTACTTGCTTCCTTTCCCTTATAATCGTCTAATGGGAAAAACTTACTCATATCAGTAGCTTTATTTACACCGTTCTTTGTTACTTTACTTAACCTATAAGTATTTCCATCCCGGTCTAAATTTAGCTTATAATTCTTGTAGACCTGCTTTCCTTCAAACTCTTCATCTGTAAATAATCCTGGTTCTGTTAACGTTGCGCCATTGCTATTTGTTCCCATTAGTAAAGCGCCTGTATCAATGTCAACACCCGTTATAATATCTTTGTAAATATAATCGTCATATGTCTGAGACCAATTATTAATGTTTACCGTTGCGGCACTAAATGTATTAGTCTTTCCATTTTTGTCTTTATAGCTTACTCCTCCATAACTTTTTTTGGTGACATATTTTTCGCCTTGTTTCCTGTATTGTTCATTCCCAATTGCTAATTTAGTATTGTCTGCCGCCCCTTTAGGGTAATTACTACTGTCATTGATACTTTTGCCTGATTTGGGATTTATCTGATAGTCATAAAATGTTACTCCACCCTCAACATTTTTTTCTTTTGTAGCCGTATAATAAACTCGGTAATTGGTATCTTCAGTAATTACACGGTCATCGCCTATTTCGGTTTCCACTTCTTTTCCATACTTATCAATCGTAACTTTTACAATTTTAGTAACCTCATAATTTCCGCCTTTTACTCCTAAATCAATGGAACCTGTATTATCTAAATACAACGTGCTGTCTGCAAATATTTTGTCTTTACTTCCATCAATAAAGTGTTGGATATTTACTTCTATCTTTTTAGAAGTAGTTGTCGTGATTACATATGTAGAAAAATGATTTGTCGTCATTTCAACTGTATTGTTTTCTACGGTTTTTTCTATATTACTAGCTATCTGCTGTTCTTCATTAATATGATATACTTCAACATTTTCTGCGCCTGCAACCTTCTCTTGCACTTCTCCACCTTCAAATGTTACATTTACATTGCCAGTAGGCTGTGCTTCGGTTCCGTCCACGAGGAGCTTAATATCATATGCCTGATAACGTGCAATATTAGTATTCTCTTCTAATTCTTTTTTCTTTAATGCAATTTCCACATCTTTTATTTTATCTTCTGATAATTTAGATGCAGAAATCTCATAAGAACTTCCTTGGGGAAAGGATGTACTCGAACCGCTCATTGTAATAGTTGTTCCATCAATTATAGTTGAAACAGAAATATCGTTCGCAGTTTCTTGCCCTGTAGATTCTACTTGCTGCTCTCCACTTCCTTCTGGATTGCCTGTTGATGTATCTACTGTCGGCTGCTCAGTCTCAACATCTTTAGATTCTTCTTCCACATCAGGTTGGCCCTGTGTCTCCGCTGTGGAGTCCGCCTCTTCTGAAACTGCCGCCGGCTCGCTATTCACTTCTTGATTCGCTTCCACGCTTCTGGTATTTCCTGCGTCTGCGTCATCTGCCAGAACGGATGTCGCGCTGCTAAGCACCATTACCATGCAAAGCATAAACGCTAATATTCTTTTTTTCAAATTACTTTTCATGGCGTCCTCCTTCTATCTCTTTGTTTCCTTCTAATGCTCCATCTATCAGCTTCAACAATTCCAAAGCGCTTCTGAAGTACTGTTCCTGCTGCCCTTCGACCCATGTAACGCTTCCCTGCCAGGTAGCATTTTGACAATCTATTATTTTCAATATAAATGTCCCTGTTTTTTCTTTCTTCGCGCCCATACAAGTATCTTCATCTTCCCTTCTGGAATTCTCCGCATATTTCGTATCTTGATGCTATTTTACCGCACCAACTATTACACAAACCATTACCAAAAGATGTTTCTATTAACTTTTTTACTTTTTTTTAGATTTTATAGGCTTTGTGTAATGATTTTGTCTTAGCGATATAAAGAATGCGCCTTGGCACAGTCTTGCGCCGAGCGTGGTCGCTTGCGACATACTACGTCTTCACGCGAGTGTGCCTCCTCCCGGAGGGTTTTTATGAATAGGGGACATGGTTTCCTATGTTATAAAAAACTCCGGAGAAATCTATGGGAATCCCATAAACTCTCCGGAGTCTCTTTATATTATATTTAGTCCATTTCCAACGCATTGCTTAAAATCTTCAGCAGCTCCAGCACACTGACAAACTGCTGGACATTTTCCCCTTCCACCCATTCTACCTCACCCTGCCAGGTAGCATTTTGGCGGTATTTTACACAAATCAGGAAGGTTCCCCTGATTCCTCTGTACTTAGCCACATCTTGGGCGTCCACGACCTTCTTCAATGTCCCTTTTTTATAGTGTTCCACATTGGTAAATGTACGTGCCTGTGTAGAAGCCTGAGGGAAGGATATTCTATCAAAGAAATCCTCCATCGCCTCCATCAATCTCATCACATTCGCGAATGGCCACGGGGATTGATCATAACAGTGGTAGATTCGTCCTGTCATCTCGCCTTCGGTATTCTTATCTATACAGACGTTCATGATGTTTGGCGCATGCAAAGGTACATGCGTAATTTTCTTCTGACTCATACTATCCCTTTCCATCTCTTGTCCGATACCTGTATAAATTATTTCCACATTGTGTCATCCTTATCAAAACGAATCGGGGAATCTCCCTGATCCACGTCGGCCACGGATGATATGAAATATTCAAGATACTGTCCCCATGACTTATGCTCTCTTGCATAATACTTTTTTATCCGTTCAAATATCATGGCGCAATTTTCTTTATTCGCGCCTACTAACAAAATCAAGAACTGGGATGGGCTGTATTTGGTAAAACAGTCTCCCCTGCGCAGGCAGTATTTAATGGAAACATAGAGCTCTTCTGTCATCGCCTCAAGCTTGCTGCCGTTCTCCATAGGCTGACCTTTACCGTTGGTAATGCTGCACAGCATCATGTAGACCGACTGTCCATTCCTTTCTATCATACGGGAGATAAGGCGGTAATTATCACGGAAACTGGGCAGATTACAGTAATAGGCGCCGCCCTCTTCCTCTTCCTGCTCCTTCAGCCGTTTCTCTATATCCTTGAGCGCCTGTGGATTATAGTTCACCTTGCTGCTCATCATTTCAAATTGTGTCAGCATCTTCTCCGAAGGACTGATTCCCAGCTCTTCAAAGAACATTTTAGCTGTGTTTTCATACTCTTTTAAAGCTTCTTTATATTGATTCAAGGCGATGTAACAATCTATCCGCACGGCCTGCCACTCATCGAACGGATACATCTCACAGGCCGGGGCGCAGAGCTTAAGCACCTCCTCATAGTCACCGCTGTCCATTAAATAATTACATAACTGCTTTAACGCCTCTGTATATTGGTTCTTATACTGTATACCTTCCACAAGCGCCCAGTCATCACCGGACAAATCCGGCAGAAAATCACCGGTATATATCATACACGCCTTTTTCAACAGCATTATCTTCTCTTTCAGGTCTTCCGCCTCTTCGGCTTCCTTGATGAGCTGTGAGAATCTTCTTGCGTCCACCTCGGTCTCCATCGGCGCATCCCACCGGTAAATGCCCTTTTTAATATTTACATAATCATACGGGGGAAGTCCCGCATCCGCCAGCATTTTCTTTAATCTATGTACGGTGACCCGCAGATTGTTGGCCACATCCGCAAGTTCCTCCCGCCCGTATAATTCTTCCAAAAGCTTTTCTCTGGCAATCCCCTGCTCGCCCCTGTATATCAGAATCTGAAGCAGCTTCATTGCTTTAGTCGCGTTGTTGCGGCCGAATGATACCGGTTTATCACCATATGTAATAGAAAAGCCTCCTAAAACATGTACACTTAACTTAGGTAAATTCTCACTCATAATTCGCTCCTATAATGCTTTCTACATTGAAATTTGACTCGCACTATAACTATTATAGCCAATCACAAAATTTATGACAACGTATTTTCTGAAAAGTTACCAAAATTGTAACTCTTATGCTATACTAAAATATATATTTTTCGGAAGGAGAGGAGGTTCGTATATGCAAGGTCACGCTGTTGTTCGCAAAGGCTGTCTCTTAGTCATATGCTGTTTAATTCTCTCTTTTTCTATTGCCTGTACGGCCTGTTCTTCCAAGAGTGAGGCAAAAAATAGCTCTTCTAAAAAGTCCTCCAGTTCTAAAGGCACAAAAAAAGAAGCGCCCCGGGATAATACACCGCAGGTACTGATACCTCAGGCATCGGGAAGTACTGTATACACCGGGGATGTGGTGTCGATAGACGCCTCCAATACGGCAGAGGGCTATGTAATGGTCCAGTACAACGGCAGTAATGAAAAGGTCAAATTCCAAGTAAAGACGCCAGACGGTAAAGACTATACTTACCTCGTCACACAATATGGAGAGTACGAAGTCTATCCTCTGCCGGGGGGCAGCGGCGCATATACTTTAACGCTTCTTGAGTCGGCTTCCATCGAAGATGACTTGTATGCCATTTCTTTTACCCAAGATGTAGATGTGGCCATTACCAATGAATTCACCCCTTTTTTGTATCCGAACAAATATGTTGACTTTAACGAAGGCACGAACGCGGTCAAAAAGGGAAAATCACTTGCCAAAGACTGCTATTCGGATTTAGATGTGGTGACAAAAATATATAATTATGTTATCAAGACCATTAAATACGATACCCCTAAAGCAGAGAAGGTTCCTTACGGATACACGCCGGATGTGGACGAGACACTTTCCACAAAAAAGGGAATCTGCTTCGACTACGCAGCCGTAATGTCCTGTATGCTGCGCACCCAGAAGATTCCTACTAAGCTTGAAGTAGGATATGTCGGCGATATCTATCACGCATGGATCAGCTGCTATGTAGACGAGATTGGCTGGGTCGATAATATTATTGAATTCGACGGCAAGAACTGGTCCCTGATGGATCCTACTCTGGCCGCCAACAATAAAAGCTCCGATGTCAAAAAGTACATCGGTGACGGCAGTAAATATGTTGTAAAATACACCTATTAGAATTAGAGTTTTAATACGGAAAAGGAAAGGAGTCGCCTATGGCCGCACAGGTACAGCAAAAATCACTTTCAAACATGGAAATCGCCGCTTTCTCCGAACAGATGGCAATGATATTAAAGTCAGGTATTTCCTCAATGGAGGGGCTTTCTATCATGCTTGAGGACGCTCAAAGCGAGGCAGAAAAAGTGCTTCTCGGCACGATGAATGAGGAGATGCTTGAGAGTGGAAAGTTATATGATTCATTGAAAAAAACAGCGGTCTTCCCCAGCTACATGCTGCAGATGGTTCAGATTGGCGAAGAGACGGGCACTTTGGATGAGGTCATGGAATCGCTTTCCTCCCACTATAAGCGGGAAGAAGCGATAGCAAAAAGCATACGGAGCGCACTGACATATCCTTTGATTATGATAGGAATGATGCTGCTGGTCGTTATTGTCCTCATCACAAAAGTAATGCCTATATTCAATCAAGTATTTATCCAGCTCGGCCGTGAGATGACAGGATTTTCAGGGGGAATTTTAGCTTTAGGAGGCGTCCTGTCACGATATGCTTCCGTATTTATTGCTTTACTGATTGCATTGATTCTTCTTTTTATATATTTTACAAAAACGGCATCGGGACGGAGCAGATTACTGAAATTGGGATATCATTTTCGTTTTTCCAGAGAGCTCTACGAAAAAATGGCTGCATGCCGTTTTGCCGATGGGATGTCTCTAACCTTAAAAAGTGGCGCTACTCCAGAGCACGCTCTGGAATTTTCTAAAAATTTAATTGATAATCCTTATTTTTTAAACAAAATTGTTTCTTGCCAAGAATTATTAAGTGAAGGAAAAGATTTACCTGAAGCACTTCATGAAACAAAAATATTTACCGGCATCTATTCGCGCATGACTTCTCTGGCTGGAAAAGCCGGAATTATGGATGAAATCATGGAGACGATTGCCGCACAGTACGAAGAGGAGGTTGATGAGAAAATCAACTCATTTATCTCAGTTTTAGAGCCTACTCTGGTAATTATCCTTTCTATAATCGTAGGTATTATCCTATTTTCTGTCATGCTTCCACTTATGGGAATTATGGCGGGATTATAGCAAATAAAGGAGGTATTCGATGGCACGTTTTTACCATGGCAAAAAAGAACACCATTTTCGCCGCCTTGTCCTTTCAACATTGTTGTTCTGCAGTATTGCCGCCTGCTTTTATGTTGGAGTGGATTCGGTTTCTTCCCGTACAAAAGAAGAGCAAAAAAAGAGTCTTGAGGCAGCTATTCAGAGAGGGATCACCCACTGCTTTGCCGTAGAAGGAAGATATCCTGAAAGCCTGACCTATTTGAAAAAAGAGTATGGGATTCAATATGACAGTAATGATTTTTTTGTAGATTATCAGATTGCCGGCGCAAATATAATGCCGGATGTAACAATTATTGAAAAATAAATGGGCAGGAGGACAGACATGCGTTTTTCAAATGAAAAAAAACACGTAATAGACTTTATGTTTCCAATTGCATTATTTTTTGTGTTTGCAGCCTCCTCTCTGGTTGTCATTATCTTATCTGCCAATATTTACAGCAGTACGACCAAAGCCTCAGAATCTGGCTTTAATACCAGAACGGTTCTTTCTTATGTAACAGAGAAGATTCATCAAAGCGATCAGAATCAGGCAGTGTCTATCGGTACTTTCGACGGCCTTCCGTCATTAGTCATTGAACTTACCTATGACAACGATCAGACTTATGTCACATATATATATGAAGATAACGGTATTCTGAGAGAATTATTTATACAGGACGGTGTAGCTGCCTCTGCGGATAGCGGCAGGGAAATTATGCCCGTCCACAACTTTTCTATGGAGCAGCTTTCGGATAACCGCTTTTACTTTACTTGTACCACGGACAGTGGAGAGACCTCGTCAGCCGTTGTCTCCACAAGAAGTGAGAAGGAGGCGCCTTATGAGTAAGCAAAGCTCCAGACGTTCCAGTCTGTTCCTATTAGAATTAATTGCCGCCATCTTCTTTTTCAGTCTGGCTTCTGCAGTGTGCGTGCGCTTTTTTGTCAAATCACATACCATAAGTCAGGACACAAAAAATCTGGACATGGCTGTCAATCAGGCCTCTACCTTTGCAGAACTTTTCCGCAGCGGCGACGACCTATTTCCCTTGCTGGAGAAAGAGTATTCCGCCGGTAAGCTATCGCCGGATAAAACTACATACACAATTTATTATGACAAAAACTGGGAACTATGCCCGGTAGCAGACGCAGTCTTTAGTCTCACTATTGAGCAGACGACGGACGGGCACATCTCTTCCGGTAGTTTTGTCGTCGAGGAAATAAAGGGTAATAAAGAAATCTATAATCTAGAAGCCCAGAAATATATCCAAGAGGAGGGCTGGAATTGATGAAGAGAAGACAAAAAAGTTATCCCGCCGTCCAGTTTGGCACCTCGTTGATGCTTGTTGTATTTATGATTTTATGCCTTACAGCCTTCGCTACGCTTTCCTTGTCAAGTGCCATAAGAGATTATGAATATAGTAAAAAGGCCGCGGATAAAACTTCAGATTATTATAAGGCAGACGCGGCGGCTGGCTGCAGGCTGGCGGAGATTGACACAATACTAAAAGAGACGGCTCAGGCAAACCCGGCATCCGGCGCCCCGTCCTCTTATATGGAACAGGTTCTGGACAGACTGCAGGACGAGAAGTTGTTTGATACACTAACGGACGAGGATTCTTCAAATCCACAGATAACTTACAACGTACCAGTCAACGAACGCCAGTCACTGCAAGTGACGCTGGCTTTAAACACCCCTGATACATCTGGTGACCGTCTATACCGGATTGTACAGTGGAAGGAAATATCCTCTCAGGAGTGGAACAATTCAACAACACTTCCAGTCATAGGAAGTGACTAGGAGGTAAAATCATGGATGTTATAAATTTACTGGAAAAAGCAGTTGCCGACCGGGCCTCTGATATCTTTATCGTTGCCGGGCTTCCCGCCTCATGCCGCACAAACGGAGTCATTGTACGGGAGAGCGAAGAACGGCTGATGCCGCCCGAGACCCGGGAACTTTTGAATCAAATCTATCATCTGGCGGACGACAGAGATATGACCGATCTCCTTCAAAACGGGGACGATGATTTTTCATTTGCCGTCAAAGGACTTTCCCGTTTTCGGGTAAGCGCGTATAAACAGCGTGGAACTCTTTCCGCGGTAGTACGTGTAATCACATTCCAGCTTCCAAGCCCCGAAGAAATAGGGATTCCTCCCAAAATCATAGAATTCGGGCAGCTCTCCAAGGGCCTCGTCCTAGTCACCGGGCCGGCAGGAAGCGGCAAATCAACGACACTGGCCTGCCTTGTGGATCATATAAACCAGACCCGTGAAAAACATATCATTACTCTGGAAGACCCTATTGAGTATCTTCACAGCCATAAGAAAAGTATCGTGAGCCAGCGCGAAATCAACGTGGACACCGATAGTTATGTCACAGCCCTGCGGGCCTCACTGCGCCAGAGCCCGGACATTATCCTTCTCGGAGAGATGCGGGACTATGAGACCATCGATGTAGCAATGACCGCGGCCGAGACAGGCCACCTCATTATATCGACCCTGCACACAATCGGAGCCGCCAACACTATCGACAGAATTATAGATGTGTTCCCGGCCAACCAGCAGCGGCAGATAGCCGTCCAGCTCTCCATGGTATTACAGGCCGTTATCTCCCAGCAGCTCGTCCCGGACAAAAACGGAAACGTCATTCCCGTTTTCGAGATTATGACCGTAACACCCGCAATACGCAACATGATAAGAGACAACAAAATCCCCCAGATTGACGGAATCGTATATTCCTCCAACAGAGAAGACATGATTGCCATGGACACCAACCTACTTAAACTCTACCAAGAAGGACACATCACCGCCGAGACAACAATCGCATACGCATCAAACCCTGAGATGGTGAAAAAGAAGATGGGGGTTCATTGAGGTAAAGGGGAGGGTGGCCAGAAGAGGATATACTGGGAAGAGAGAGGCGGGGCGGAAAGTTTCTTACCACGGCACGTTCTCAGTATATCCCCTTCTGGCTTTTTACTTTACTCAAGACAGAAATCTGTGTTGTTGTGTGTTGTACGCTTTTCTGTATATGAAAGTTTTTTATTTATTACTTACGAATGAGCCTTGATACACTAAATATTCTGGGATTTGCAAAGATATGGTACAACACATCAGTATTGAACATCAAAATTGAATAAAGCATATAGGCAACGGAACGCATAAAATCGGCGTTCCTTTTCTATTTCCAGTCGAATTTACTGCTACCTATACCGTAGCTGTCCGTGTGGACGCAGACGGAACGGCATTTCTGGGAACCTTTTTCAAGCTCTACCCTTATAGGTCATTTTATAATATTTGTAAATCTCTATGAAATCTTCAAAATTAGTCCTTATAATGAATTAGAGATAAAGAAAGGATATGAAAGATTATGAGAACAATTTTGAAAACAATAAAACTCTGTAAGTCTTTTAAAAATCAAAAGGCAGTAGACAATGTGTCGCTAAGTATTCATGAGAACTCAATATATGGATTGCTAGGACCGAATGGTGCAGGAAAATCAACAATCCTAAAAATGATTGTGGGCATATTAAAACCTACTTCTGGAAAAATTCAAATCAACGAGCATGACTGGCGCCGTAATGATTTAAGAAATATTGGTGCTTTAATAGAAATGCCCCCATTGTATGAAAATTTGACCGCATATGAGAACCTAAAGGTTCGTACATTAGCGTTGGGATTGCCAGATACAAGAATTTTAGAGGTTCTTGATATTGTAAATTTGACTGATACAGGTAGAAAAAAAGCAAAGCAATTCTCGTTAGGGATGAAGCAACGTCTTGGAATAGCACTTGCCCTCTTGCCAAATCCCCAAATTTTAATTTTAGATGAACCGACAAATGGGTTAGACCCGATAGGCATTCAAGAATTACGTGAGTTTATCCGTTCTTTGCCATCTAAAGGCATAACAGTAATCTTATCCAGCCATATTTTATCAGAGGTTGAACAAATTGCTGATGAAATTGGTATTATTGCAAATGGAAAATTAGGATATGAAAATCAAATTGATAATAGTACAAATTTAGAAGATGTTTTTATGAATGTTGTTATGAAATCTGAAAGGAGAAATATGAAATGAGTACCTTGATTCGTTCTGAAATCCTAAAAATGAAACATACTTTCCCATTAAAGTTAGTTGTTATTTCTCCCGTTTTCACTATTTTGTTAGGATTGGTTTTAAGTGGAACATCTGTTCAGCCTGCTTCTTATAATTGGTGGTACGAGATACTGCTTCCTATTACGCTATCAATTTTGTGTGCAAATACAATCATTCGTGAAAAGAAAACACATTATCAAAATGTATTATGCTTATCCAGCAGTCGAAACAAAGTATGGTTAAGTAAAATGATAGCAATCGCTATTTTACTATTACTTTCAAACTTGATAATGTGGCTTGGATGTACTATATTAGGGACTGTTGCAGAAACAAAGATTTCAATACTTAATGGTTTTATTAGTTGCATACTCTTGACAGTAACATATTTATGGCAAATACCATTTATTATGATACTATGCAAATTTGGCAGCTATCTGTCCTCAATATTACTTTCTATTGGTGGGAATGTTATCATATCACTTTGGGGTGCCGAGAAAAGCTACTTTCTTATCAACTTATATGCGATACCCGTAAGAATAGTTTGTCCTTTTTTAGGCATTCATCCTAATGGACTGGCTATAGAAACAGGCTCTTACTTATTGAATAAAGGAATTGTTCTTCCAGCTTTGTTCATTAGTTTAATGACAGCGGTTTTATTAACAATACTTTCCTCTAAATTATTGTCAAATGAGGTTAAATAAAATGGTTGAATTTATTAGATATACAAAAAGTGATTTATACAAACTAAAATATTCCAGCTTTTATTTCATACACCTCGCTTTGCCAATCTGCGGAGTTTGTTTACTTCTTTTATATACAGCGTTTTCATCAATAAGTGAATTAAATATAGTATCATCATTCTTTCAAATTTTTGCAATATGTTATCCTTTTGTCATTGCCATTGTTTGTACTATTGTTGAAGAACAGGAAATGGGTGCAGGATATTTTCAAAATTTGCTTACACTTCCTCATAGGGGATTTTCTGTTTTATCAAAATTTCTTATTCTTATAACCTTTGGTCTTTTAGCAATGATTGGGAGTGCTACTCTTTTCTATATATTGCTCCCTATTTTTAGAGATACTACGGCACTTTCTATTGAATTGTTTCTATTTCCTGCCTTTGTCTTATGGTCTACCAATATTATATTTTATGTAGTCCATTTCATGATAGCTTTTAGGTTTGGTAAAAATGCTTGTATAGGATTGGGTGCTATTGGCAGTCTATTGGTAGCGTTATTGCAAACGGGATTAGGGACAGGGATTTGGTTTGTCATACCATACGGAATCAGTATTCGTCTAAGTAATTATGCTTTAAATTATTTATTACGTATAGAATCTATACAAAATTCAGAAGTAACCACCGCTATAGTGATTTGTTTTACATTAACAGTTTTATTGATAATTATCTTAATGATTTGGTTTGGAAAATATAGCGGTAAACATACAGTGGAATAAAAATCCGAAACAGAAAATGGGGTGTTTATATGGCAAATATTTTAGTTGTAGATGATGAAACAGCAATGTTACATCTTATAGAAAGAATACTTGAAAAGGATAAGCACAATATAACTCTATGTGAAAATGCCAAAGATGTTTTAGACTTAGACTTTAGAAAATTTGATTTGATTTTATTAGATATTATGATGCCAGAAATAAACGGGTTTGAGGTCTGTGAAAAGATTCGCTTTTATGTTGATTGTCCAATTATTTTTCTGACAGCAAAGACACAAGAGATAGATATTATTAAGGGATTGGGCATAGGTGGAGATGATTATATTACTAAACCCTTTAGTGCAAGTGAATTACAGGCTCGTATTAGCGCACATTTACGCAGAGATACTAGAGAAAAAAAGTATTCTGTATCAATATCGGGAGTGACCTTTTTACTGAACGCAAAAGAAATTAGGGTAGATTCAACAAAAGTGCCACTTACAAAAAGTGAATATGAAATTTGTGAATATTTAGCGTTAAATAGAGGACAGGTATTTTCAAGAGAACAAATTTATGAAGCAATATTCGGGTTTGACGGAGAAAGTGACGACACGGTAATTGCCACCCATATTAAAAATATTCGTAATAAATTATCGGAAGTTGATATATCCCCGATAGAAACGGTTTGGGGGTGCGGTTATAAATGGCTGTAAAAAAACTACGCACTATTTTTATGAGATATATTTTATTAGTTGCCTGTGGAATTATTTTAATAGGCGCTATCAATATTGGAGCATATATGTTTTGTGTGAATACAAATGTTATAGTCCCAACCGTAAAAATTGATGAAGAAATCAGTAATGCCAGCGAAAAGTTAAAAACTTCCAACGAATTGGATTTCAATGATATTCCATTTTTTTGTGAATACTCCCTTTTTTCAGAAGATGGAAATTTAGAAAACAGTTCTCTTGAAACGAAAAAGGCTAAATCATTTTGGAGTATAAATATCCTCAATCACAAAGACAGTGAACGCCCATATCGTTATAAAACGATTGATCGCGGCAATGAAATACTGATTTTGCGTTATCGCATTGCGTCACAGTTTAAAAATGATATGTTAAGAAATTTCTTTCCTGTTGCAGATATACCTGTCTTAATCATAGCTTTCATTGAAATGATTGCTTTATTGATTTTTGTGTCACACTTGTTCGGCAAATATACAGGTGGAAAAATTCGGCAATTACTTGTTGTAACTCAAAAAATAGAGGAACATGATTTAGATTTCACAGTAAATGATAGTGGTATTTTTGAAATCAATGAAGCTCTAAAAGCATTGGAACACATGAAAAATGAATTAAAGAAATCACTTATGGCTCAATGGAAAGCAGATAAAATACAACAAGAACAAATATCCGCACTCGCACATGATTTAAAAACACCTTTAACCATTCTACGGGGAAATGCAGAATTATTGTATGATACAGAACTTATGGATAAGCAAAAAGAATGTGCTGATTATATTATGAATAGTTATGAACAAATGTATAATTATGTGCAAATTTTAATTGATGTCACAAAATCGAAAATCCCTCTTTCTTTTTCATTAGAGCAAATGAAAATTGCTGAAATCCTAAAGGAAGCGAAAATAAACGTGAAAGGCTTATGCGCTGTAAAAAATATTACTTTAAAATGGAATGAAGATTATAACACTATTTATATTCTTGCAGATAAAGAACAATTATTAAGAGCCATTTTGAATATCGCTTCAAATGCTGTTGATTATACACCAGATAACGGTAATATTTTGTTTGATGTTTATGAAGATATTCAGTATTTCAACATTGCTATCTCTGATACGGGAACGGGATTTTCTCCAGAGTCATTAAAACGTGCAAAGGAGCAATTTTATATGGGTGATAACAGCCGTACTTCTGGTACACATTATGGAATGGGGCTGTATATTACAAATACGATTATCAAACAACATAACGGGCAGTTATTGCTCGATAATTCTGTTGAAACTCATGGAGCAAAGGTTATTATTCAAATTCCTTTAAATACCATATGGAAGTGATTATATGGGAAAATTTTCGTCAGAAAAAGACAGAAAAATTGGAAACATACAATTTCCAAAGATTTCTGTCTTGAACTAAGCAGATTGAGAACGTGCCGTGGTAAGAAACTTTCCCATGCTCCCCTGCTTACGCTGGCGCAAATCGGCTCTATCTTTTCGTCCCCTATTCACGAAAATCTCCCTACTGGGCCAACCTGTAAATTGCTTCTAAATATATTTTCATCCAGATTGGTAGTTTATCTAACTCGAGATATTCGTTTTTTTGGTGCATCAAGTCTGGCTGGTCTGGGAGGATTGCGCCGAATGCGACGCAGTTATCCAGTGCTCTTGCGTAGGAGCATGCCCCGTCTACTTGTGGCTGGGCATCTACATCCCCGGTAACGTCTCTGTAAACGTCCATGAGTGTTTGTACGAGGAAGCTATCTTTGGGAACGTATATGGATTCTGTAATTTGAGGGTTCTCAAACTTAAATCTTGTGTTTTTTAATGTTTCTTCTATACGTTTCTGCGCGTCTTCGCACCGGTAAGTGACCGGTACGCGGTTGTCTATGGAAAAGATGAGTTTCCCGTCTGTAGTTTCGACTTTACCCACATTGAAGCTGAGGCGGCCGGACACTTCGTCCTCAAGTCCTACTCCCATATTTTCCCCATAGAGATCTGTTCCTATTTTTTCCATATAGAAATGAGCGATGCTGCCCAGTTCATTTTTCATGTGAAGGTCGTCGACGGCCTTCATAATTCCAGTAATTGCATTGGTACCCTTGGAGGGATTGGCAGCGTGGGCCGCAAATCCAAAGGCCTCCAGCTTTAACTGACTTTTTTCCTCGCTGCAGGCATAGCGGCATCCTGTGTAAGCTTCCCATTGTTTTAGACAATCCTCAATCTCTGTTTTTTTATCCGCAGAAAGCAGGACATAGGCATATTCGGCCACGGAATTGTAGGCATTTCCGCCCTCCAAAACAAGGTCTTCCTTCAACTCCGTCACGAGCTGGTACTGAAATACACCCTTCTCTGCATGTTTCAGAGGAAACTCTGCATCCGGCGTAAAGGATATCTGCGGCGGAGCTATTTTCTTCTTATTAAAATAGTAATCTACACATTTCCAATCTGTCTCTTCATTTGCGCCCACGATCAAGCGTACTTTTTTCTTCAAAGGAACTTGCATGTCTTTTAAAATCTTGAGCGCGTGGAGGCAGACCGTCATGGGACCTTTATTATCGAGAACGCCCCGTCCGTACAGCTTGCCATCAATGACTTCCGGCTGGAATGGATCGCATATCCAGCCGTCTCCGCATGGAACAACATCCACATGGCCAAGGATGCCCAGCACTTCCTCGCCGTCCCCATACTCTACATGGCCCGCATAATTATCGAAGTTCTCTGTCTCAAATCCCATCTCCTCCGCCATATTCAAGAAGCACTGCAGCGCGTCGGCCGCCCCTTTTCCAAAGGGCATGCCTTCCACTGCTTCAGATTCTACGCTGTTGACCGATACCAGCCTCTTGATATCCGCTATCAGGCTTTCTTTATCTTCTGCTATCTTTGTTTCAAAATCCATAGTGACACTCCGTTCTATTTATTATAAGAATAACTGAATGACAAGCATAATCGCACTGAAACCTGCCGTAATTCCCATCAGCGGCATAATGAATTTCAGCCATTTGTCATAGGTAACATCCACCATCGCAAGGGAAGCCAGAACAAGCCCTGTCGGTGTGATAAAGGAAATCAATCCCAGACCGTAAGCGTAGGCGGATACAATTGCTGCCCTTGAGACTCCTACGGTGTCGGCAAGCGGCGCCATAATCGGGACAGAGAGAACCGCAAGCCCGGACGAGGATGAGATGAAGAATCCAAGTACGATGAATACAAGCATCATTAAGATGATAAATACAATCGGATTCATGCCGCCGATTGCTCCGGAGAAGAATTCCAATATCGTGTCAGAGACCATGCCGTTTTCCAAAATAATGTTGATTCCGCGGGCAACACCTACGACAAGTGCGACGCTCATCAAATCTGCGGCTCCTCCGATAAACTGATCCATAAAATTCTTTTCACCGATTCCCGACGTGAAGGCCAAGAGAATCGCGCAGGCGAGGAACAAGGCCGTCATATTGTCGAACCACCAGCCTTGGGAGACAAGCCCCCAGACAAGAACACAGAAAGAAATACCAAATACCGTCAGGGACAGCTTCATTTTTCCGGTAAACTCAGGAACCTCACCCTGATGGCCGAATTTCTTCATATGATGCTCATACTGGTCATAACAAATGGACTTTGTCGGGTCTGCTTTAACCTTCTTAGCATAACGTAGGATATAGATTAACGTAATCGCTACGCCCAGAACCAAGGCAACGGCACGGATTCCCATGCCTTCCGCAAGACTGATTCCTGCGGCATTTGATGCATTTCCAACCGAAAATGGGTTGATGGTGGGGAACATTGTTCCGATAGAAGAGCCCATGTAAATCGCCGCGATGCACACCATTACGTCATACCCGGCCGCCAAAAATACGGGAACTAAAATTGGATACAGGGCGATTGTTTCTTCTGCAAGACCGAACGTGGTTCCTCCCGCTGCTATGATAACGGTAATCAAAATAATCAAAATATATTCTTTACCCTTTGTCACTTTTGACAAGACGGCAATTCCCGCGTTAAAGGCGCCCATATAGTTCAAAACGCCTATGCACCCGCCCAGTATAAAGATAAACAAAATAATATCGATTGTATCATATACACCCGATATGGGCGCAAGCAAAATCTTCAGTATGCCTTGAGGCTGTTGTTCTACCTTTTCATAAGTACCGGGAACTGCCACCGGCTTACTGATACTCCCGTCCAGAAATTTGTCAAGGTTACCAGTAACACCGAGTTCATCAAGAGATTCTTGGGTCGGCTCCATCTCCTCGATTTCTCCGTCCGGCGTCGTAATCTCAAACATGTCGCTCTTTGGATTGTAAATCAACTTAGAATATAACCCCGCAGGTACAACCGCTGTCAGCACCGCGGCAAAAATCAAAACAATAAACAGCACGGTAAGCGCCGTTGGGAACGATAACTTTTTCTTTTTATTTTCCATTTTTCCATCCTACCTGTTTTTATTATTCATTTGCAAATATTTTGACCAGCTCCACGATAATATTGACAGCGTCTTCCATTCCCTCCACTGTCACATGCTCCATAGGGCCGTGATATCCATGTCCTCCGGTGCCAAGATTTGGGCAGGGCAGTCCTTTAAAAGAAAGCTTACATCCATCTGTGCCGCCCCGAATCGGCGAGATGTCCTTCTGCACACCGGCAGCCTCACAGGCTTTTTCTGCATGTTCAATAAGATACATATGGTCACGAATAATACACTCCATATTTTGATACTCATCCTTTAACTCAAGAACTACTGTTCCTTGGCCCCATATTTCATTTAAGCTCTTTTCAATATGGCGGAGTGTATTTTTCCTTGCCTGAAAGCTATGCTCATCATGGTCACGGACGATATATTCGGCTGTCGCATGTCCCTCGTCTCCATGAATGCTCAACAAATGATAAAAGCCTTCATATGCCTCCGTGTGGCGGGGAGTCTCATATCTAGGCAGCATATGGTTAATGTCCGCCGCTATCAATACAGCGTTGATCATAATATCCTTTGCGGAGCCCGGATGTACATTTTTCCCCTGAATTACAAACTTTGCCTCACAGGCATTAAAGTTCTGATACTGAATTTCCCCTTCCCCGTCGCCGTCCAGCGTATAAGCCACATCGGCGTCAAATTTGTCAAAATCAAAATGAGCCGCTCCGCTTCCACATTCTTCATCGGGAGTAAAAGCAACGCTAATTTGGCCATGGGGGATATTCTTGTCACGAAGAATCTCTATCATCTGCATGATTTCAGCAATTCCGGCCTTATCGTCCACGCCAAGAATTGTATTTCCGTCCGATGTAATCAGTGTTCTCCCTTTACATTTTTTCAAATGTGGAAAATCCTTTGTGCTGAGTACTCGTCCACTTGTACCAAGCGGAAAATCCTCTCCATTATAATCTGGGGTACAGACAGGGTTGATTTCGCCGTCACAAAATTCGGCAACTGTATCCATATGTGCGATGAAACCAATCTTCTTCTTTTCCTCATATCCCTCTGTCGCAGGGATAATCCCATAGACAAAGCACTTATCGTCAAGCTCTGCCCTCGCCCCCAGTTCCTTCAGCTCTTGAACAAGGACATCCGCCAAATCGAACTGGCACTGCGTCGTCGGCACTGTCTCGGCATTTTCATTACAAGGTGTCTTAATCTTGACATAACTTAACAGCCTCTCCTCGACTTTCATAGTCTTTCCTCCTTATATAATCAATATGATATCCATTTTATGGGTTTTTATAGATTCAATCAAATGACCTTGATTTTCTTGACACGAAAAAAATCCATGTGGTATTATATTTTAAGTATAATGTAGTAATTATATTTACGATTTTTTATGAAACTTATTTTTTCACATAGCTAATTAACGGTAACATTGATTCTAAAGAAAGTGAATACACTATGAAAATCGATGAATGTATTGGCGGTAATATAAGGAAATACAGAACGGCATATAATATGACACTGAAAGAATTGGCCGAGAGAATCCATAAAAGTATTTCCACAGTTTCCAAATATGAGAAAGGCACCATTTCTCTTGATATGCCCACTTTCGCGGAGATAGCCCGCATCTTCCAAGTCTCCCCGGCTATGCTGCTGCAGTCTGCTGATGAGCTTCCCGATATTAACAATACATATGTACAGTCTGCAGAAGTATTATATATGTACACCTACGACAGCCCTAAAAAGTGCATTGTTCAAAGCATTATTGAGCGTTATCCTTCTGTAGAGCAGAATCATGCTTACAAAGTCAATCTGTTCAACGATGTGCACGACACAAAGAATCCGGGAAACTGTGGAGGGCTTTACACGGGAGACTGTACAAAAAAAGGATTCATTGAGACTTATATCCTGCATAACCAGATAGCAGAGTTGGAATATGTTTTAATTTCCTGTGTCGATAATTTGGTAAATCCATACCAGCAGCTGGGACTTATCTCCGGTCTTTCCAATTACACCATGTTTCCGGTTACATTTAAGACGATAATATCCAGTATCGAAATTACTAATAAAGATGTGCTGGAAGAAGAGCTTCAATTTTCAAAAGATGACTTTAAAGCAATGAAAAGAAATCAGTGTCTTACGATTTTGAATTCACGATAAAAAACAGTGCCTTTCTCCTCTGAGAAAGACACTGTTTTTCCACTTATATTTATCCCTCTTAATAATACAATATATCCTTTTATATAACATCCTTTTGTTTGCTGCTCTGTTCCAGCAGCCCTTCTATCAAAAAAATCAATTCCAATTCACTGGAAAATGGGATTGTCCGTTCTCTTTCTATAATATCTCCCTGCCAAGTATTATGCTGCCTTCCTGTTATTGAGATTTGAAATTTTTTTCCGCCTTTTATACTGTCTTCTTTCTGCATATTACTCTCCTTTTCCGCATACTTTACTCTTTGCCGGAACAAATAAAATCCCGGATTTGACTCAGCTTTTTATCTGCTATCGCATATCCCTGCCGGTAAAAAGCTTCCATCCGCTTTGTGTTGTTATCTGCCCGGCTGACCAATACCTTATGAGGGCGGATCAACAGTACCTTCTGCTCTTGCTCCAGTTTTTCCAGATACTTTATTGTTTCGTTGTAGCGTTGGTTCCTGCTTTCCAGTTGCTTCACTAGTTCCGGATAGTTTTTATATAACATGCGGTTCAATCTCTGTGGCTTTCTTGTCACAGGTTTTTGGTATCCTTTTTCTCTTGTAAGTATAACAATGTTTTTTTCATAGCCGCGCTCTATGACATGGCTTATGGGAATCGAATCTGATATGCCGCCATCCAGATACAGGCTCTCATCCAGTTTTGTCATGGGACACACATATGGTACGCTGCAGCTCGCTCTGGCAATCTGCATCAGACGTTTCCCATCATGCCGTTCTGACAGATAGACCGCTTTTCCGGTACGGCAGTCAGTCGCTACATATTCGCAGTCTGTCTCTGATGTTTCATATGCTTTATAATCAAAGGGAAGAATACGGTTTGGATATTCATCAAAACACAAATCAAAATCAATCATCCCTTTTCTTCTCAAAAAGTGGCTCCAATGAATAGGCGGACGGTTTCTTCCATTTGGAATCATACATGCACGGGACCGCCCCTTCTGTCTGGAAGCATAATCCATGGCATTGAAAGATCCCGCAGAAACTGCTGCCACATAGGGCAGATATATCTCATGTTCCTGCAGGCAATCCAGTACCCCGGCTGTAAATATCCCTCGGTTTGCGCCGCCTTCCAATATCAGTCCTACATTTTTCATCTAATTCATTTCCTTCTATTTCTATAGAATATTTCTATTTCTCGCTTCATTAATTGCTGCCGTCTGGCTCCTCACGCCCAATTTCCGGTAATTCTCACTAATATGATATTTCACATTGGCTATGGTAAGGCCCAGTTTACCGGCTATCTGCCGGACGGAGAAGCCTTCTGCCTGCAGCCGGAGTATATTCAGCGCATTTTCAGGCAGTTTAATCTCCCCAAAGCTTCCCGCATCAAGATATCTTGGGTAATATTCCGACATTTGTCTGCATTCTGCCCTGACCTGTTCTTCAAATCCTGCATCCTGAAATACAAACTTTTTTTCTTTTAACATTTTGTCAGTCACCGTCCCTTCACGGGAAAGCAGCCGCACAAAATGATAACTTTCAGCCTCACTGATACATTGCTGCATTATTTCAACCCATCTTTTCTGGTGAAGGCAGTAAAGGGCGGTACTCAGAAGCAGGCGGGCTTCCATCCGGATATAGGTGCGCTGCATTTTTTCAGCATAATGAATAAGCTGCTCTGCCAAAGTACATGCCCGCTCATATTTCCCCTGCTGGAGGTAGACCCTCACCTTGGTCAGATAGCGGAACCGCTCCATGGTGGCAAACTCGGCCAGCTCATCCGGAGCTTCCTTCATCCATGCTTCCGCCTGCGCATAATCGTTCAGATAAAGGGATATCCGGCAGCGGAAAGCATCCAGATTCTTCATTAACTTTGGCGCCTCTTTTTCAGCCCGTCCGGCAAATGCCTCCAGCTGCTCCATCGCGTATTGCTCATTCCCATCCAAGATGGACAGCCATGATAAAATTCCCGCCGCCACAAAGCCTTGTTCTATTTTGCCTCCGCTCTCTATCGCCAGCTTTCCCTTCTGGGCCAGACTCATGACTTCATAACTGTCCTGACCTTTTTCCAGAAAACTCTCCGCCAGAGCCAGTGGGACCAGACCTTTTCCATATTTCCCGAGGACAAACTCCACAGGTTTTCCAATGGACACCGCCAGCTCTCTATCATGCCGGCTCCATTCACAGAAATCCTTTCCCCCGTTCATCATCGAGGGAAGATTACTGGTCACGGAAAATTCCGGCAGACAGTTCCCACGTTCCCGGAGCAGCGTCCCGGTATGTTTTAATATCTCCGCCAGATTCACGCTTCCCCTGTGGGGCAGTCCAATATCTAAATACAGCAGGCGGCTTTTGGCCTCCCTCCGTTCGCTGCCTGTGTGGGTTTTGGCGTAAATCTCCAGTTCATGGTACCAGCGTTCACTCTCCTCTTCATTCATCAGTATCGACTGCAGCATACTCATCCCGGCTATCAATATAGGATTTTCTAATACTACTTCTTCCGGCAGATTCAGATAATAATTTTTCAGCTCATAGTAATGACCGGTAGCCGGATTTTTTCGCACATTGGATACCAGTATGCGGGAAATACTCTCCGTATCCCCATACCGCTCATACATAGACAAGGCCTCCGGAATCTGGTCATGCAGCTCATAATACAGTCCTGCATGGTGATATAATTGCCGGATTTTCTCCCTGCAGTATTTTCTCTGCAGCCGGCGGCGCATAGATAACAGCATCTGCCACCTGTACTGCCAGACCCCGTCCCTGCCGCTGACAGCGAAAAAGTTCCCAAGCTCCACCGCCCGGGCCAGCAAGGTGTCTACACGGCTGCTGCCGGTTATCATCTCTGCCAGCTCTTTTGTAAACTGCTCCACAATGGAAGTTTCCATCATAAATTCTTCCAGCTCCAAGTCCCACTGGTCATACACATGGCTTTCCAAATAATTTAAGAGATCCTCGCTGGTCTCCTCCGTATCCCCGCCGTGGAGTACCAGAAGCCGGATTGCAATAGGAACTCCCTGAGTGCATTTCCACATCTTCTCTTTTTCCGCACTTGACAGGACGCCCAGTTTTTCTTCCAGATAGGCGTCCTGCTGCTCTTTGGTAAAATAAAAGTCTTCCTCCCCAATGGTCAGAAACGAATACCGGATATATGTATCCATAAGCCATCCGGGTACCGGGGCTCTGGATATTAGAATCAACCAAACATTTCTTTGCTCCAGAAGAGCTCCGGACTGTTCGGTAAAACACCTGCGCTCCTCCTGATTTACTATCTCCTGAATATCATCCACTACAACGATATGGGGCTTTTCATCCTCTGGAATATAGATGTAATTTTCCTCGCAGACCAGCTCCACAGCCTTATGATAAAGATATTTTCTATGTATAAAAAACTGTTGGATCAGTGACGTCTTACCAATCCCTGTCACACCGTATAGATAAACCGGCGTCTTTGTCTTTTTTGCATTCCTCAGCTTATTTTCTGCATTTTCCGGGAACCTGTAATTTTCATCCTGCTGACTAATCATCATCACCCCCCATTTTTCATTTTGATTTTATCATTTACAACTTCAAAAGTGAACTAGCCAAAAGTATAGTATATTTGGTTTTTTAAACTAATTTTCAAGAACACAAAAAACCGACTGGCTGTTAGGCCAATCGGCTGATTATAAACATTTTTATGAAAACTACTTATTTCATTTATTTTGGTTTTTGATAATCCAAATGAGCCAATTTGTAAATTCGACGGCTAAATGTTTTTGGTGGGCATTGACTATCATCTTAGGACACAACACTGGAAATTCAACTGCCAGCCTGCACTCTATTCCGATCGGCGTATTTCGAAATTGATGTCTTACGCCGCCCATGATTGTTCCATCTTCTAATTTTGCAACTCCTGCTGATTGATGTGTAAATTTAGGGTTTCGAGGTGTTGTAAGTCCATTTTCATCACCAAATGTTATAAAGAATTGTACTGGTACGGGGGCATTTCCGGTTGTTTCAATAACCTCCAAAGTCCCGTTTTTATCAGGAGTTAATACATAATGCTCCGGATAGACTGATAAATTCACTTTCCGGTTTTCCATTGTAGCGTCCACCATCAACGAATCTAACATTTGACTAAATTTCTCAACAGTTATTCCCTTTGCCACTATCGTTGTTCTGGCTGCCCGCCGTCTTTTTCCAGATAGTATACTTGCGATTTTCATCACATATCTACTTAAAAATAGTTTCTTTCTCAGAATTGTCCGAATCTCATCATCTGAAAGTTGAGCTTTCTGTTCCGTTAATTTACGGCTCATCTCTGTTAACGCTGCGTTCTTGGGGATTTTTATATGCAAATCTTTATACGCTTTTATTACTCTTTTCTTTTTCCAAATATACATATCCCGCTGTGTAAATTGCTTCCCATTGATTAAGACTTTTGTAATCATAAACTATTAATCTCCTTTTGTAAATTTGCCAAAAATCTACCCGCATGAGCGCCGTCCATCTGCGTATGATGAAATTGAAAAGAAAGTGCTAGATAGTACTTAAACCATTTCTTTTTGTATCTGCCCCAAATGATAAACGGGTTGTTGAAAATACCACTGTTCATACCCACAGCACCATCAATTTCCGTGTCTATAATTGCTGATGTGCCTATTACCATACTTTCATTTGATAAGTCTCTATCCTCACAGTTTTCCGCCACCTGAGAAGTATATTTTAAATACTGCTTATTATATACATCCAAATCTTCCACATATAAAATATCACAAGAGCTTACTTCCCCATTCTTATTCTTCACAATGGTATTGACTGCAATAGAGTCATACTGTATAAGTTTATCGCCAACAGGTAGTATGTAAAACTCTTTTACACTTACAGCCGCTTTGCCGATGCAATAATCCAGAAGCATATTGAACTTCATATGCTTTCTCTTACTGATTTTAATCAGATTTGTTACGTCTAAAGTCTTGAAAAAAGTTACCATTGGATTGGGGGCCTTCATCCAAAGCTCATATGCCTGAGTTCTTGTTGTTTCTTTCGGTTGAATTTCTCTTGCCATTAGTATCCTCCTTCAAACCCACATCCCACTCTACTCGGTACGCACAAATGGTTCTTTTACTTCACTGCTCACTAAATCCATATATGCCTGTGGCTTGCGATAAGCATTTCCCCAGGTTTCAGATTTCCTATAATCTCTTATTTCATCCAAATCAAACTCAGCGATTAAAATTTGTTCCAAAACATCGGCTGCTTCGATGATTGTATTATCAAGATATTTACCCTCTTTATCAAATACAATCGGCGAAAAAGCGCAGGACTGCCCCCAATTTTCCGCAGGATAATTTGCCATGGCAATGCCCACCATATTTTCAAAAGCTCTCGAACTGAGTTGATTTTTTCTGGCTGGATTTATGTCGCAGGCATTGGGGACGAGAATAATCTCCGCACCTTTCAGCATAAGTATCCTCGCGCTTTCTGGGAATTCTCTATCATAGCAAATCATTGTGCCAATCTGCACACCGTCAAATTCACATACTTTGAATTCATCTCCATTTTGAAGTAATTTTTCCAATGAAAAATCACAAGTATGCACCTTGGCATACTCTAAAATGACTTCGCCATCTCTGTCAATGATAATGGCTGTATTCTGCGGCTTGGATGTAGTTTTTGACAGATATGTGGCGCAGATACCGATATGAAGTTCCCTTGCAATCTTTTTCAGCTCCAGAACATATTCACTGTCAATTTCTACGGCATCTTCTAACCATATTGCACGCTCTTTATCAAAACCAGTACACAGTGGATTGTCAAAAGCACCATCAAACGGCGGTGCATATCCATTCGACCACATTTCTGGAAATAAAACAAGGTCCGCTCCCATACGCGAGGCTTCTAAAACATACTGGACCGCCAACTGCAAATTAGCATGTTTGTCATTGGGCACTGCTTTTTGCTGTACCATCGCAATCTTTAATTTATCCATACTCCCTCCACAGTCGAATAATAATCATACTCTCCATATCATTTGGTATTCTATGTGGCCCGTTTCTTCTTCCACGTTCTTTTGGGATATTTGAAAACCATGCTTTTCATAAAATTCAACTGCATTTTTATTTTGTTCATATACATTCAAAATCAGTTCTGGCTTGAAAGTCTTCAAAAAGCTGATCAGCTTTCCACCAATACCCTTTGACTGAAACTCCTCTTTTATAAAAATACCTGCAATATAATTTCCTTTTAACCCTACAAACCCTTTGATTACACTGTCTTCAAACACATATATTTCAGAGGAGGATATGGCAGTCCGTACCTCTTCGAAGTGGTTGTTCCAATACTCTTCTGATATAAAATTGTGTGCACTCACATTGGCACTCAGCCAAATATCCATAATAATCTTGAGGTCATTTTTGGTCGCTTTTCTTATCATTTTATTTCCCTACTTTAATCTGAATGTGTCGGAATCTTTCTAAACAAATCCTGCCTGACTGCAGGCTGACTATAATAGATATCCTATAGCTATAAAAATATAACTATATACAAAATTTTTATCAAGTTCTAAATACATAATACCGTTCAAAATTGAAAAAATCATGCATGAAATCCCATTCCATACCTCAATGCCAACTCCTCTTGACACAAAATGGAATATGCCCCATGTAACCGCTAATACAATTCCGCCAAATGGAAAGGCGCTTTCTTTTTTCATTCGTACATCAAATGCCCTTTGTCCAAATATGATAATCAATAAGACAATTCCCACTTCTACGACATAGTACATATATTGTGCGATAAATTGAAAAATGCTCTTACCCTGTAACTCCCCGACAACCTTAAGCGTATGCCAGTCTATAAATGTCATTACTTTACAAGCAGCGAGACATCCTACAGTCACAAACCAATTTTTGGCTGAAATACTTGTCCTCTCTTTTTTGGAAGGAAAGTCATAATGTTCGCGGCTATAAAATACTATAAAACTAAGATACACTATCCATATAGACACCATGATTAGATGATGAATGCTTCTTTGATCAGCAGTATAATTCCATATATCCATATGTAGAATCAACATCTCAATTACAAATATAGAAAAGTATTCTAAGAAAAAGGCAAGGAACAAAAACAAACTGAGCCATAAATATTTCTTCCATTTTACATTATCATCCATTATTATTGTCTCCTGTGAACTTTCATTTCATATTTGCTCAGTGGCAGGCTGGAATTTATCTATTCATCAGCTCTAAAGTTTTCTCAAACGAAATACACTCTGCGTATCTTCCATTCCACATGAACTCATTATAATATCTACAAGAATTTTCGGCTGTCATTATGCATTATCAATCGTACTGTTTGTATTTGCAGGAGCAATCCCGTATCTTTAAAAGCACTGTTTGCCCTTTTTCTACCATAATATATTAAAATTAAAACCGACGGCAGCTAAACGAATCGGCTAATAAATAGATTTTCCGAACTCATAAGCCTTTTTTAAATGCTCTGTTTTGTCTATCTGTGGCTTACCGTTTGTATCTCCGCAACCACCAGCCAATACCATTCCTTTATCCCTGAAACCAATATAGTTTATAATTGTAAACTTATAGTAAGATACCGCCTGTTCGTATGTCCAAAAGTAATTATCAGCCGATGTCATTAGTAACGCTGCATCCTTTATTGGGTATTTCTCATATCGCCCATACAGTGGATTGTCATCTTTTTCCGCAATACAATAAAAACGTTCAATAAATGCTTTCAACTTTGAAGATATCGTCCAAAAAAGAAGCGGAGAAGCAAATGCAATACAGTCAGCTGACGTAATTTTAGGTATCAAATCGTTAAATGCATCTTTTTGTACACATGGTTTGCCATAGCGACAGGCATTACATCCAATACACCCTTTAACTTCCACCTTGTTCAAAGATACCTTTTCCACTTCAAGACCAGCCTCAACAGCCCCTTTAATAAATGCATCCGCTAATTGATTTGTATTTCCATTTGGTCTTCCACCACCAATAACTACTAATATTTTTTTCATAGTCTCTCTCCATAAATTACAAATTGGTGTTTCAATTGTACCACACACCAACAAGACAAAATTTATTTTATTCCCCAAATGCCAACTTGCATATTAGAAACCCACAATATTTCTGCTGCCCTAAAACCACAATTATGAAACAATTCCAAATGTTCGGTTATAGTAATAGGAAAATAATCTCGATTATAGCGATTTATATGGTTATTGCTTTCTAAAGAAGTTTTTCCCTGTTTCATTTGGTATTCTTTCCATTTGTTTAAATATATCTTTTTCCCAAAATCGCTAAATGGAGCAAAATTTTCAAAACTTATAAATATACCATTTTCTTTTAATGACTGGTAACAGCTCTGAACAGCTTTCTTACGTTCTTCTTTCTGAAGATAGTGATTTACTTGTATTGCAGTTATGACATCATATTCATTAGAATATGATATTTCTTGGATATCACATAAGATAAAATCTGTATTTGAATAGGGAAATCTTTCTTTTGCAACTGCAAGCATTTTAGATGAACAATCACAAAAAGTAAATTTCTCGACTTCCATATTTTTAAAAACTACTTCGGCCATTTTACCAGTCCCACAGCCTACATCAAGCCATTTTAACGTATTGTGATTGCAGGCCTTAACTAATTCGATTACTTGCTGATAAAGTTCATCATAGTATGGAAGTGTCCGTCTGATTTGCATATCATATTCTTTTGAATCAAATGCAGAAATATTATCGCTCAATCACAGCACCTTCTTTACAAATACAAATTTAGTTATTGCTTTTCCTTGCCTTATACCAAATATAAATACAACTGCCTAAAGCTATCATATACAACACAATAAGCACAAAAAATGTTATGCCTACAGGGTTCATTATTTTATATACAGGATAAAACGACGCAATAATAAATATTGGAATCACAATCCCATAGATTGCTTTTCTCCGTGTAGATAAATATACATGTGAACCAAGTAATATTATCATCAACAAAAATGATAGTAGTTCTGTAATGTTGAATCCACCAGTAAATAATCTTATAACATATATAAACACCATCGCAATTGCAAAACATATTAAAATTGTCATAAGCTATCTCCTTTCTTCTTCAACAAATTCTAATCTTTTATTTTGGCAAACTAGAATTTAACGTTCCCTCATATATTGTTTTATTTCATCGGAAGTTAATTTTCGAACTTCTGTATATGGATATTCTTTATACTCTCCAACAGTAAACACAGGTGCCATTTGTTTGCATTTCTTGTCTTTGTTCTTTTTCAAAAATAGATGCAACTCATCTTCCCCCTCGAATATTTTGTAAGATAGTCTGCCGTTACTGTTCTCTATCTCATAAATCCCACATGATTTTTTTGTTGTATAGTCGGCTGTGCGCAAATAAAGTTTTGCAATTTCCATTGACTTAAAAGGGAAATTCCATCTCTGCAATCCTCTGTTTGGATCATGTTCAATGCAAATGCAGCGCCCACAAGTTCCACAAATGTATTGAGTGTGGTTTTCTAAGCAATCTAAAGGATTTAGTAATGGCGTAATTCTATTTTCATCAGAGTAACATTCTTCACACATTTTTTTCACTCCTTATCAAATTCAAATTCTAAGTTATCTTTTTAATTATATCAAGCCAACTTCATATATAAAAGCGGATACGGATTACCTTGTTCATCACACTCTGTTCTTTTATAAACTTCAAATCCCATGTATTCATAGAAACCTTTAGCAAGAGGATTTTGCTCATTAACGGCTAGATCATTAACCGAATATTTATCTATTCCATATTTAAGAAGTTCTTTACCAAATCCTTTTCCTCTTTCCTCGTGAGAAATAAAAAGCATTTCAAGATGTTGTTCTACTATCCCCATAAAACCAACTGGAACTTGATTGTCATTTTCAACAATAATTAAATGTGGTATCTCATTGAGCGCTTGTGGTACATACTTCTTAATCTCTTCTATTTCACTAACTGATAGAAATAGATGCGTTGCCTTTACGGAACTTTCCCACACTTTTAATAGCTGCTCTATCAGCATATTCCTATCAGTCACTTCGATAATTTTCATTTTATTAACCTCATTAAATTCAAATTTATTGTCTGCAAAATAAAATATTATTAGCCTGTTCAGTTATATATATTTCATTTCCCACTACTTCAAGGTCATAACTCTCAATAATCTCTTTATAAAATCAGCAAGCCCTTGTCCGGCCTGCTGACAATCCTATTATACAGCATATGCCCCTAAATTTGCTCTATAATAAGTTTTGCATTTTCTACTATGGACTTTGTTCCATCCACTTGTATAATAGGACAGTTTAAAGATTGCAGCCATTCCTCAACAATGTCTTCAGCTCTGGATTGAACAAGATTAAAGAAGTTTTTTTCCTGCTCGTATAAATCTCCATCTGGCAATATTCTATTACCAAATTTCTGAAAAGAACGGTTTTTTACGCGTTGTATCCGAGTATCTCTCGGAACATCAACCAAAACGGCATACTGTAAATAAGGATAAAGCCATTCTCCGTAATCGCCTTTCACGGAAGTAAGAACAAAATTTTCATATATTTTAATTTCATTGAAAAGGAGCTTTGCCGCTTCTTCGTGGGTACGCGGATAAGCATAAATATAAAGAGGGTCCGACATAGGAAAATACAGGCTTTCGCTATCAATAAAATGAAAATTTAATCTCTCTGCCAAAACTTTTCCCAACGTACTCTTTCCAGTCCCGTTTAGGCCACATACAATTATTCCTGTTCCCACAAATTCCCCCCTCTTCAAATAAATATCAGCTTTTTAACACTTCCGTCACAGAATTATACAACATAACCATAAATGTGCTTAATAGTATACCTCCTACAATATCTGTCAACCAATGTACACCTGACACCAGTCTTCCTATCACCATAAATATTGTAAATAATGATATAATGACAGTTACTATGGTTTTCACTACAGGTTTGTTAATTCGTTTTCTCAACTGCATAATGGCCGTCGGCATCACGCATAACACGAGTAATGTTGTTGACGAAGGATAAGAAGCCTCTAATTTTCCCTCAATAAGAATAGGTCTATAGTTGATTACAAACACTTCAAATAAAATATAACACGCCATAACAAGAATATAAAACACACCTAAAATGAGAATGTCAGAATCCACTTTAATGAGACTTCTTCGCTTCACAAGCTGAACCAATCCGAGTAAACCAAAACCTAATACAAATATGACCGGAACAAGTCCCAGCCAATCTGTAACATCATAAAGCCACATATGAACACCGGTTAAATCATGAAAGGCTTTGTTCAATGCTGCAAATCCTACTAAAGATTTTTGTGGACCGATAGCCTGCAGGTCAATCTTAGTGACTGCAAGGGTCCATAATAAAAACGCAATTAACAACGTCAATGTGATACACAAATTTGTTTTCTTGTACTTATTCATCTTAATACTTCCTCTTTTCGTTTTGATATTTGGCTGTCTGCCTGAAAACATCCTAACGAAATCCATGAAAATATTAAAGAATTGGATTGTCACATCAACGATACGCTTCGTGTCATGCCCATTTTATGAGCATTATTGACTTAATAATCAAAAATAAGAATGTAAATCCAGCGGCATATGGTTCTGTGCTCATTATAAAAAACATAGTAAGCATAGCACTAAGTAAAAGGGATATCTTTGACTTATTTTGCAGCCAAATACGATTATTGTAATTCTGCAATGCCAATGTAAGAAATCCCAAAAGTACAATAGCAATCAATCCTATTATATAAGGAACTTTAATATAAGTTTCGCACTCTGTAAAGTTTATCAGAGACACTTGATCGATTATGCCATCCCTTTTCTGACCAAAAAAGGGAAAAAAGAAAAACATGATCAAGCTGCAATCCAATGTGCCAAAAACAATATCTTTTAATTTATGAACCTTACTCTTAAGTTCCGTTTCAGCAGCATCTAGTATTTCTTCACTCGAAAGTAAGTCATCCAATGAGACTAAAAAAAATTTTGATATAGCCCTTAATGAATCAATATTGGGATAACCTTTCCCCGTTTCCCTTAGTTAAAGATATTGTTGGGTATCTCAAGATGTGTCATTCGATTTTGCCGATAAAGCGGTAGAAGATTTCCACTTCCTGTTCCCGGCTTCCGTCCTCACTTTTGACCGCTTCATGGACAAGGATTTTTTCAATCAGCGTATTCA